>NZ_FNCB01000020.1 GCF_900100855.1 Idiomarina zobellii | reverse complement strand
TTTTTATTTCCACGTACAAATGGTTTTACATGCTGAGGGGGGATGAGTTTGACGGTTAAACCATGCTTAATAAACAAACGGCCCCAGTAGTTAGAGCCACTGCATGCCTCCATCACAACATCAGCATCTGGGAACTGTATAACGGTCTCGAGCAATTTGTTTCTTCGGACTTGGCGGTTGAACACTTCGGTTCCCCCTTGATTAGTTCCGCAAACTTGAAAAACAGATTTTGCCAAATCGATACTAATTGTTGTAACTTTCATGGGTGGACACCTCGTTTGAGATTATTGAACACATCACTTTAATAATGGCGCATTGCGACGCCGTGTAAAGCGAGGTGTCCATCCCATCATCCCTGTAGGGCTTGGGCAGCGCCATCCATGGCGCTGCACACCTCCATAATAGTCCTATGTAACCGTTAGCGCGCTCACTCTCCCAGTCTCAGATAAAAAGCAAACTTAGCCATTATAGAAGAAGCAAAAGGGGCAGATTGTTCACTTGTAAGCGTTACGAGTATTGAAGGCCTCTGTGGTGGAGTGTCGAAGGCCATGGATGGCCTTCGTCAAGCCCTCATGGATGAGCTTGTCGCGTCTCCGCCACAGAGGCCTTCAATGCTCAAGCGAAACAAGTGAGCAGTCTGTCCCGGCCCCATGCAACCTCAGCGCTCGCTATTCGCTGCCTTACGTATCGAATTTCAGCAGCATTTCGCCGGCGTTGCAGTAGCAGGTGCCGTCACACACTGGGCAGTAGTAGCCGTCTTCTACTGAGGCTTTATACCAGCGCTTTTCATGCTGTTTAATCATTTCGCCACCGCATCGTGTGAAATACTCGTAAGCGCTGTTTTTTGGGCTTTGCATCCAAATGTGTGCCAGACCGCCTTTGCAGCCGAGTTCTTTAGCGCTGTCAATACTGCGTTGCAGTAAGGTTTTACCAATGCCTAAACCGCGTGCTTTTTCTGAGACGGCGGCGCATTTAAAGTAGCACAGCTCTTCTGCGGGGAAAGGCCACTCGGATGGTGTACAAAAACTATCTATGGGCCATTGACCAGGGGCCAATGTCAGGCGAACACCTAGCATTTGTCCGTCCTTCAGAGCCAGCCAGTTCAACTGAACATCTTCAACGGTACCTGCTTGTAAGTAATGCTGAAAGCTCTCTGGCGATAAGTAGTTGTCGCCATGAACTTCGTTGGCTAGATCAATAACGGCCGCCTCATCGGCAGCCGTTATTTGACGATATATGACTTCGCTCATTAGTAGCGATACTCGTCAGTCTTGAATGGACCCTCAACCTCTACATGAATGTAGTCGGCTTGTTCTGGTGTTAGCTGAGTAATGACACCTCCAAAGCCTTGAACCATGTAGCGAGCTACTTCTTCGTCCAGTTGCTTAGGCAGAACTTCAACGCGCAGGTATTCTTCCTGCTGCTTAATGTCCATGTCAGCGAACTTCTGCTCGAACAAGTGAATTTGCGCTAATACTTGGTTTGCGAAAGAGCCGTCCATAACGCGGCTTGGGTGGCCGGTTGCGTTACCCAGGTTCACCAAACGACCTTCTGCCAAGAGAATGAGATAGTCGCTGTCATCATCTGAGCGGTAGATTTTGTGAACTTGTGGCTTTATTTCTTCCCAACGCCAGTTTTTGCGCATGAAGGCGGTGTCAATTTCGTTATCGAAATGACCAATGTTACAAACCAGGGCGGTAGGCTTAAGCGCCGCTAGCATATAACGGTCGCACACATCCATATTACCGGTTGTGGTGACAATCAGGTCGGTATTGCCCAGCAAGTCTTTGTTAATGTTCTCGCCGTTACCTTTGTTTTGGCCATCGATATAAGGAGAAACCACTTCAAAGCCGTCCATGCAAGCCTGCATAGCACAAATTGGGTCAATTTCGCTGATCTTAACAATCATACCTTCCTGACGCAGACTTGCGGCAGAACCTTTACCCACATCACCATAGCCAACAACCAACGCCTTTTTACCCGACAACAAGTGGTCGGTAGAGCGTTTAATCGCGTCATTCAACGAGTGGCGGCAGCCATATTTATTGTCATTTTTCGACTTAGTGACAGCATCGTTCACGTTAATGGCTGGAACCTTCAAGGTGCCTTTTTCCAGCATATCCAGCAGGCGGTGAACGCCGGTGGTGGTTTCTTCGGTAATGCCGTGAATTTTTTCCAGCATTTGAGGGAACTCGTCGTGGATCATCAGCGTTAAGTCGCCGCCGTCGTCCAGAATCATGTTTGCATCCCAAAGTTCGCCGTCTTTATGACAAGTTTGCTTCAGGCACCATTCATACTCTTCTTCGGTTTCACCTTTCCAGGCGAAAACAGGTACGCCTGCGGCAGCCATAGCGGCAGCAGCGTGGTCCTGAGTAGAGAAAATATTGCACGAAGACCAACGCACCTCTGCGCCTAGCTCCAGCAGTGTTTCGATTAACACAGCCGTCTGAATAGTCATGTGAATACAGCCGATAATGCGTGCGCCTGCTAAAGGTTTGCTCGCTGCGTATTTGCGACGAATCGTCATCAACGCCGGCATTTCCGACTCAGCAATAGCAATTTCTTTACGGCCCCAGTCAGCGAGGCTTATATCAGCGACTTTGTAGTCTTGCGAATTTTCTACACTCATAACGACTCTCTTTTCAGTAATTTTCGTGAATTCTATGCAGTTTCAGCGTTCATAACGCGTTCAATTAACTGCTGTTGGCGCGCTTTGTCCAAGCGTGCTCCAAACTCAGTAACCAGTTCAGCGGCAGCATGACTTGCTAAGCGACCAGCATTTTCCAGAGACATTCCCTGAGTTAATCCATACAGCATAGCACCTGCAAACATATCGCCGGCACCGTTGGTATCTATTGCTTTAACTGGAACGCCGGGTATATGAACTTGGCGCTCTTTGTTGGCAATAATAGCGCCGTCTTTGCCCAGCGTAATGGCCACGGTGTCAGCTTTGTCTAGTAATACGCTCAATGCCGCTTGAGGATCTTCTTTCCCCGTCAATAATTCGGCTTCCTCACGGTTACAGAACATTAAATCGACACCACCGTCAAGAATCTCGTCAATACCATCGCGGAAGAACTTAACCATAGCTGGGTCTGAACAGGTCATTACCAACTTGGTGTCGTTCTCGCGAGCGACTTTCTTCGCATGTTGAATAGCACCGCGAGCAATATCTGACGTAATCAGGTATCCCTCAATGTATAAGTAGTTGGCAGCAGCAATGGCGTGATCATCGATTTCGGTGGTGGATAAGTCAGCCGTAATACCCAAGTGCGTGCGCATGGTGCGTTCTGCGTCTGGAGTCACCATAACCAGGCAGCGTCCGGTAATGCCCGGGTTTTGCTGGTTTTTAAGGCTAGTTTCGATACCGACTTGCTCTAAATCCTGACGATAGAACATGCCGGCTTCGTCGTCAGCGACTTTGCAGCAGTAGTAAGCATTGCCGCCGAACTGAGCAAAAGCAACCAGAGAGTTAGCGGCTGAGCCACCACCACACTGCTTTTTCAATTCGCCAAGTTCAGAGAGTTCGGCAATAAGAGTATTTTGCGCGTCTTCGTCAATTAACTCCATCATGCCTTTTTTAAGGTTATGCTTTTGCAGGAAGCCGTCTGTGACTTCAAATTCCTGATCCACCAGCGCGTTGCCAATGCCGATTACATCAATGGTTTTCATAATTTCAAATGGTTGCCTTATTAGGGCGCGTAGTATACCCGATGAGTCAGTCAGGGTCGATAAATGAACAACGTAAAAAGTCCAATTAACAGACAAGTAATGAAGAAACCTTGCCAAAGCCTTTGCCAGCGAGCCGCTTGAGTCAGTAGCAACTCTGCCGGACGGCCGCCAAAACGCTGGCGACTAATACGAATACCGGCGGCTTGTATAGGCCCGCCAAGCGTCACTTTATGACAATAACTGAAACTTTGTAGCCAACTGAGCAATATTGTCGGAAACACTGGGTTACGCTTGAGCGGTTCAATTTTGGGGGTGTTGCGACGAAATAGCCCAACTGTCCGGGCAAATAACGAAAGGAAAAATGAGGGTAAAAAATGCGTAATAGCGTACAACCAAGCGGTTGCCTGACCAAAGTGTCGGTAGCGAGCCTGCGCGGTGGGCCAAACCTCTTTAAGTTCGGCCAAAACACGTACGCCAAGGGCGGCTAACGGTCCGCCGAGACACCAGAATAACAGGGGAGCAAAGCGGCTTTCTAGAATGCTAGTCGCCCTTAACTCAATACTGGTTTTAGCAATACCGTGTTCACTGAGTAGGTCGCAATCGCGCCAGGTAACCCGCGTTAACCAGGTGCGTGCCGCATTTTTGCGACCTTTTGATAAATGCTGTTCGGCCATATGAGTGGCGTGCCGGACTGTTTGTTGACGTAGGCTGACAAAAAGAATCAGCCAACCTATGGCTAAAGACACTTCCGCGCCGGCGAAAACGATAGCGGCCGGCAATAGAACCAGTAGAAGCATGATCATTAACGCTAAAAAACCGGCAATTTTTTGCTGGCTGGAAGGGCGGTCTGGCTTGTTCACTTTGCCGCTCATGTAGGCGGCCATTAGCCGCAACACGGCAAAAGGATGCCATTGCTCAGGCCAGGGGAACCATCGCTCTGCCAACAAAGCCAGCAGAGCGAGACCAAAAGGTGAAAACAGTAATTCTTTAAACAGTTCGACGGTCATGCCGTCATATTGCCACGACAAGGCTTAAGCGGCAATTGGCTGATTATTCTTATCTTTATTGGCCGGAACTGCAGCTCGAACATGTTCAGCCTGGCGAATTTTTCCATGAATATAGTCATGTAATTCGGCAACTCGGTATCCTGGCTTGGCTTTAAAGCGAAGGAAGGGTAAGCCCGCTGCAGCTAGCGTGTTTTTCAGGAACAAGTTTCGTTTTTGTTGCTGCAACGATGACTGATTCGGTTCAAGCTCAATAGCTGCCTTCACTTGCATAGTGTCGATATCACACAGAACATAGTCCAGAATTCGTTGACTGGCTTTTTGCTGGGCATCTTTACGTGCCGAAGCCGATAGCCCAGAGCGAACGGTAACAATGTCGCTTAAGCGTACTTTTGTGAAAATACGAAACTCATTACCGACAGACTTTTCCAGAAGTGTCAAAAACTGGTCTTCCTGGGCCGTGCACAATGACACGTCTTTGAGTTTATAAGGGTAGGGCACATAGTTCTCCGACATACGGCTTGCAATAACAGCGACCGCAATAAGAACTACAACAAATAACAACAGGATAATTTCCATTTTCACACCTCATCAGAAAATTGACGCTACATGAGGTATGAAGCAAAAGCTGTGCCATACTTTATGACACAGCTTAATTCTTTAGGCTTTATAGCCGCCGGGAACACCTTTAGTGGTAACACTGACCGCGTCGTGTGCGTGCAGAGACTCATAATGGTTCACGCGCAGCCAGAAATCGCGGAAATTCGGCATCTGGTTCAGTGTGTGCTGTAAGCGGCGAGATGCATCTTCGCAGAACATTAGGTTTTGTCCGTTTAAGCGAGCAAATTCCTGCTCGTCTTCACGTTTAACGGCGGCTTGAACTGGGGTCTTTAAAGCACCTTCCACAGCGTCTATTAACTCGACAATTGGGAAGTCGGTGACATTTTCACTAAGCTGAACTTTGACTTCAGCAACTGAACGCTGGCTGTGAGGAGTAGCCACAATACCTTCGGTAGAGCCAAGCCATTCGTGCATAGTTGCTGCGTCGACAGTGTCCTGCCCAGCGAATTTCTCACTGAATGCGTCCTGTATTAGTTGGCGTGCAAGCGCTGCAGAGCACGGACAAGTTGATGAGTAAGGGACATCAACAGACAGTTCGAGGTTCAGAGAGCCCGCGTCATAACGACCGGTTAAACTTACTGGGTAGGCCTTCCAGCCCTGCTTTTTGCTTATTAACGATTTACGACGCAGATGATAATCGAAGTCAAACTTAATAAACGCTTGGTTACTGATGTCTTTGTGACTCTCAATGAAGTCATTCAGTAACTGCTTTAATGATTCGTGACTGAGCTCGCCGTTGGTTGATAACTCATCCAACAGCAAATAAAGACGCGACATATGAATGCCTTTGGTCTTCGGGTCTTTTAAGTTTACAAAAGCTTCCACATGAGCTGATACAGGGCGTTCAGAAGCACCGGCCGCTGCCACCATCAATGGAACTTCAATATTGCTCATGCCAACCCAATCCAGGGTTCCCTCTGTCTGGGCCTGTGTTTGGTTGGCTACGTCGGGCATAACTGTTGGCATTCGTTGTGAACTCCAAAAAATTTGTGAATATTGTCAGGGCCGAGTTGATCTCTATCAATTTGGCTCAGTCTTAAAGTCGGGCATTATAGCGCAGAATTCCATCGGGTGACACCGATTGCCCTAATCGATTCTCCCTGACAAACAGGCCGGGGAGTTGACTAAAACAGTAATTACGCCGAGGATAGAGTTTTGGATTGACGGAGTAACAAAATGTCAGAAAAATCGGTTATCGATACCGAATTATTGCAGCAGTACGTTGACTCACTCGGTGTTGATGGTCTGAAAGCAACGTTAGCCACCTTTGACGGCGTTATTCAGGAGTACGCAAAGCTTATTCATACAGCTGCCAAAGAGCGAAAAGAAGAAGAGCTCCGCAAACAAGCGCATAAAGTAAAAGGTGCATGCAGTTCTGTTGGACTTACTGAACTTGCTGAAATGATGAAGCGAGTAGAGAAAGAAAAATGGGAATGGCCGCAGGTAGAGCGCTGGCTGATAGAGTGGGCCGACGCGGTTATCCCGCATCGGCAACAAATTGACGCTTGGTTAGCAACTCATCACTGAGCTTGCTGATCAACCTCACCAATAAACCGATAGCCTTCACCATGGATGGTGGTTATTAGGTTTGGCGTTTCCGGGTGTGACTCGAAATGACGGCGAATGCGACGAATAGCAACGTCAACGGTACGATCATTAGGACGTAATTCTCGGTCTAACATACGCTTGACCAGAGTCTCACGATCTAAAATACGACCCGGATGAGTTAAAAACAGCTCTAGCGCGCGGTACTCACTTTTCGGCAAACGGAACATTTGGTTGTCTGGTGAGTACAGGCAGCGACTGTCACTATTCAAACGCCAGCCGTGGAAACGGAATTCAACGCTGTTACTTTCCACTGGATTGCTTGAGCGTGATGCTTCAATACGACGGCATAAGTTACGAACTCGAATGGTTAACTCTTTCGGGTTGTAAGGCTTAATAAGGTAGTCGTCAGCACCGAGCTCAAGAGCAAGTAGACGATCATCTTCGCTATCGCGACCTGTCAGGAAAATAAGACCAATGTTGTCTCTTTCACGCAGTGACTCGGCAAGCTCTAAGCCGTTTTTTCCCGGTAAATTGACGTCCATAATGACAACATCCACACGCTCCTGGCGCATAATGTTTTCCATTTGCAGACCGTCCGCCGCGTCAAATACTTCATAGCCTTCCTGTTGGAATAAACGAGTTAGAGTCTGGCGGGTAACGACTTCATCTTCAACAATCAGTATTCTGGCATTCATAAGCGTTGATTTTCCCGGAAAGTTCGTCGCTTGACGTGAAAGTTAGCGTCAAATTATAAAAGTTATGACGTTACATTATGACTTTTGTTTCAAATTTTTCAAGCATTGCTGAGCACGGTGACCGGAAAGCGAATAATAAATTCAACGCCGTTATCCTCTTCACTGAAAAAGTGGATGTTTCCACCCAACACCTGCGTGACAAGGTTGTAAACTAAATGCAGACCTAAACCACTGCCGCCGGAACCACGCTTTGTTGTCACAAAAGGATCAAATATCTTACGGCTAATGTCAGCGTCAACGCCACAGCCGTTATCGGTATAGACAATTTCCAGTTCGTTATCGTTCATTAACTGAAAGCTTATGTCTACTTGTCCTTGGTCACGGCCGTCGAACGCATGAACCATAGAATTAATAATAAGGTTCATGAGTATTTGGTTCAGTGGACCTGCTTTCGCCCGCACCTGTATGTCACCTTCGCAGTGAATATTAATGGGGAAGCGTTCAGGGTTTAAACGACGTGGCTTCACGGACATCAGTACGTCATTCATGAAACTGTTTATTTCAATGTCACGGTCAACTTCCGATGACTGGTCTACAGCAACTTGCTTGAAGCTGGTGACTAAGTCGGCAGCTCTGTTCAAGTTACGATAAATAATTTGTAAGTTTTCATCGCAATCATTCAGGAAACGTTCGAATTCGTTGGTGGATATCCTTTTAGCATTGAATTTTTCCTGCATGACAGCGAGTTTGTCTTGCAACAAGGTAGACGCTGTAACGGAGAGGCCTATAGGTGTATTTACTTCGTGAGCAATACCGGCGACCATGTCACCTAGTGACGCCATTTTTTCCGATTCTACTAGCTGCCCTTGATACTGGTGCAATTGCTCTAAGGTTTTCAAAAGTTCACTATTTGACTCTTTCAGCGCTTGAGTTCGCTGTGTGACTTGTTGCTCTAGTTGAGTGTTTAACTGGCTGGCTTCTTCTTCGGCACGGCGCTGGCGAGTAATGTGTTGCTGCACTCGGTCAAGCATGGTGTTGAAGGCTTGAGCCATCATGTCAAACTCAGCTAATTGTGACGAGGGCAAACGCAGTGAATAGTTTTTGTCCCGGGCAACTTGTGAAACAACATCAACGACCGAGTCGAGAGGTTGAACTATTGCTTTACGCAGTCGTAGGGTTGCTAGCCAGCATGCGAGTAACGTCACTAGGGCCACCACAATAGCTACCGCTATCGAGCGCCACATGAACAATCGAACTTGCTCGAGGGAGCCTCTTAGGTAGACATAACCTATAACCTCACCGTCCAGGGTGACCGGTTGAGAAACCTCTATATTGGAGTCGTTAACTTTAGGTGACGTTAAACGCTCTAACTTGGAAAAGCGGGCCGGAATAGGCGCTAAGCCTTGCTTGTTATAACTGGAAAAAAAAGTCAGTTGCCCACTTGTTTCGTCCATTTTATAAACATGAATATGCTCAATAAAAGGCGTATTCTGAAAAGTGCCCAGCCTCTGTTTTTCAGAAGCAGAGTCGTCGAATACGATAGTTCGTGCAGCATTACTGGCGATAATTCGCGTGTAAGAGAGTGCTTGTTCCTGAAGCGACTTTTCGAACTGTCCAACCTGACTGACAATATTTATTGTAAAGCCAATGAGCAGCGCAAAACTGGTGACCAGTAGCACCAGATAAATGAGTATGCGCTTCAGTGAAATCGTATGCATTCAGTTAACAGCTCAACTTAATTATTGTTTATGTTTATTTATGTTAGCAAATCGTTAACAAAAGAGTAATCGCCTAAACGATAAAACGCTTATTTTATCGACGAATGGCTTCGTAAACTCGGTAACGACCATCATCAACAAGCGTTTCACAGTGTCCAAAGTGTTCTTCGATAACCTCTGGCCAAGGTAAAAAGCGATTCGCAACGATATACAAAGCGCCATTTTTCTTCAAATGTTTGCGAGCACTACTCAAAAATTTACGAGCAATGGCATAGTCCGTTTTTTGGCCTGTGTGAAATGGCGGGTTACTGACAATAGTGTCAAACACCTCTAAATTATCAGGTAAGCCGTCGGCTAAGCGCAAATCAACCTCAATACCCTGCTGAGCAAACGTCATTGTGCTGGCAGCGATGGCCATAGGGTTAACATCACAGGCGGTTAAATGCTCGGCTGACTGACGTAATGCGCTGGTTATCACACCGGCACCACAAGCAAAGTCTAACACTTGCCCCAGTGGTTTTTCGCTCAGGGTGTTCAATAGCAATTGGGTGGCAGGGTCAATATGAGTTTGACTGAATACGCCTGGTAATGTGGTGAAACTCTCAGTGTGCCCATTTAACTCATAATGGACATGGGTTGCGTAATCCGTTAAAGGCCTGGGGTCAGTCGCTGCTTCAATATGACTCAAGCTAAATAATTGGCAATGATTTCCCGATGCGACCTTACGCGCTTTTGAAAAGCTCTCAGGCAATTTTTTAGCGAGGGACTGAACGCCGGAGCGCTTCTCTCCAACCAGCCAGACAATAGCATCCGTAGGTAATGCAGTGAGTTGCTCCAGAATATAGTGATTCAGCGCTTTTTCTTTGGCAACCACCAGCATGACTTGTGTGTATTGGCTTATGTCAGGAGCTGAAGCCTGACAATAGGCGACGTTACCTTTCGCTTGCCACTGGCTCGCCGTGCCCGCATGAAAGCACCAGGCTTCTGCATTCTTGAGTGTTGCTAAAGCGTCGTCCAGGGGGTTAATTACCAGTAAAGGAGCATCGCGCCAGGGCTGCTCGTGTTGGCGTTCTAATAAAGAAAAAATAGCAGATGACATTATATTGAATCGTTACAGTAGACTGTCTACGCGCAGTTGTTTGTCTTCAAGTAAGAACATTGTACCATTGCGATGCTCTTTAATGCGCAGGCTTTTTTCTTTAAATATGAAGAGTATACCGGGGAATACTTCGCGACTAACCATTGTGCGCAGAGTAGGGTGATTTTCAAAGGCCTCCAGCACGGAGTCAATGCTAGTGCGCGTAGTACTAATTCGAGACTTTATTTTCTTCAGCTCACCATGCAGTTTTTGCTGGTATTGAACCCGTTTGGCCTCATATTCAAGTAACTTGCATCGCTCTAAGCCTTGCTGCAACGTTTTAGCACGCGCAATAAGTTTAGCGAGGGAGCTGCGTAAATGGTTTAAATGGTTAACTGACTGAGGGTCTGCCGGCGGTAGCGACCAGTAAACTCGAGTTTTTGTGCCAGCTGGTGCGCCTAATTGACCGCAATAGATGTGATCATTGGTTTCAATGGTGCCACCAATAAGCTTGCCGCGTGCTGCTTTCCCCTCACCACCAATAGCTAAAGGCCCTTTAGTGACTACGTGACAGTGAGTTAGTTGCTTGTTTGTATGCACGCCATTTTGCGCATCGAAAAAGGAATATTGAGCGTAAGCACACCAGACTGAACCGCCGGCGACCAATTTTGTCGATACTTCCGGAATCCAGTCGTCAGCATCTTCATCGTGTTCGCCGGTTTCGGAAGCATTCAGAAGTCGGCCAATACAGCCTTTTTGAACGGTAATGTTACCGTCGGCATAGAGCTCGGCAGAGTCGACATAACCACCAACGGTAATATCGCCGCTGCAGGTTACTTTCATACCTTCGCTTACGTTACCGGTGACTATCACGCTGCCTTTGAACTTGACGTGACCGGTGGAAACATCAACGTTATTTAACTGCATAACGTCGTCGACTTGTACGCTATTACCATTAAAACTGGGTAAACCGGTGCGGTCAGCGATAATAACATTCGGATCATCATCACTTATTTTCGTGCCCTCACCGGGGGCAAAGTCACGATCTTCTCCATCCATTGCTTCGAGTTCCTGGCCAAACACGGTAAAACCCGGGCGACCTTTACTCAGTGGTATTTTCTGTAGCAGTGGCTGACCTGGGTCGACAGTGACTTGCGCACCTAAGTCACGCATATCGGCAGTACCGTCTTCTCGAAGTTGAGGGCGCAAAACTCGCTTGCGAGCGTCATCGGCCAAGGGTTTAAAACGTGCATTACTGCCGTTAATCGGATGCTTTCCTTTAGCGACAGTTACTGACATTTCCGCCCCGGGAGGCGCTTCGTTGGTATGCTCTACCAGAGCTTCTATGCCTTTACGCTGAATGCCCGAGGTAATACCTTTTTCCCGAAGCGCAGCAATGATCATCTCTTGCGTTAAAGGCTTGCCGCCAAAGCCAACAATGGCAGTGGCTGTCACTCTCATAGAGTCGTCACTGATTTGCAACTTAAGCTCAGCGTCAAAGATTTCAGCAATAGTGACTTGAAAAGGAATGCTCTTGTTGCTGTCTTTGGAGTAGTGCTGCGCGTATTTTGTTGCCGTTTGCGTCAACATTTGAGGATCCAATAGTTTGGCAGCCGAAAACTCAGAAGCCTGCCAGGCTTTCTGTAATGCTTCTGCTTTAACGTCTGACGGCGATGTACCGGCATCAATACTTATGTATACATCGCGTTCAGAAACCCGGAAACTCACCGGACTGGACATTGCGCGCCTACTGTCTAACTGTTGTTATAATTTTATCGACCAATCTTAACGAAGTTTGATAAGTTTTTGTATTGTTTTTAGTCGGTTTGCGGGTTTTCGTTGCAATAGTGTTGGACTTTTTGATTCACTTCAAAAAGGAAGTGGTTCAGTTGTCTAATCTCTTGGCGCTTTTCACTGTCAGTTAAGCTGGGCCACTTATTGAATACTTGTCCAACAAACTCACTAAACGTATCCGCACCAATTGTTGCCGTTAAACTTTTTAATGTATGTATCTTAATTTTTGCTTCATTGTCGCTAGCAAGCAGGGCGTCTTCGTCTATCAGCGGTGAAAACTCCCCCAGGTAACATTGAAGGACTTCACGATAAAGCGACGGTACATCGTCGCAATGGTGCAGACCTTTCTCAAAGTCGACAGTTGACAGCTTCATCGTCATAAGGGCTTGTTCTCATACACCTCGGTAAATGAATCCACACTTTCTGTGGCATCGGATATGACATCTTTGTCAAACTGAGCCACATTGAACAACGCCTCGCCTTCGTTCGCAACCGGAATATTGCTGCAGCCAATAATAATGCCGCGAACCGGTGACTCAATAGGGTCGTCTGCACCGCCGTGAGGGTTCACACTTAACGCCAGTATTTGACCTTTCTGAATGGTTTGTCCCAATTCTACTTTACGAAGTATTAGACCGTCCCGCTCGGAACGAACCCAAGTGGAGCGGTGCGATATAACTGGTGTAATACGGCGTCCTTTACGGCGACCTTTAAGCATTTTCAGGTGCTTCATGACATTCTGAACACCAATAACCCCGGCACTTATTGAAGCCTCGTCAAAGCGCAACGCTTCGCCTGCTTCATAAAGAATGAGCGGAATACCTAATTCAGTCGCTAAAGCCCGGAGTGAACCGTCCCTCTCTTTGGACTGCAAAATAACTGGCGTACTGAATGATTTAGCCATTTCGAGAGACTTGTCGTTATCAACGTCCGCGCGAATTTGCGGTAGGTTACTGCGGTGAATGGCGCCGGTGTGTAAGTCGATAATATGGGTGGATTTTTTTACCAGCTCTTCACTGAATAAAAAGGCCATGCGACTGCCTAATGCACCACGTTCAGACCCCGGGAAACAACGGTTTAAGTCACGTCTGTCCGGTAGGTAACGAGACTGTTGGATGAACCCAAATAAATTCACGATAGGCACGACGACCAGCGTTCCGGCAAGGTTGCGGGCGTCGGTTTCGTTAATTAAGCGGCGGCATATTTCTATGCCGTTGAGCTCGTCGCCGTGAATAGCGGCAGATACCAACAGAACTGGTCCCGGCTTGGTACCGTGGAATACATCAATACGTAAGTCCAGCGGTGCATCGTTATAAAGGCGAACCGCCGGCAACGTAATATGCTGATGTGAACCGGACTCAATGCTTTGCCCGGCAAGCTCAAACCGCTTCATTTTAGCCTTTTCCTTTCGTACGTGTTTTATGCGCCTTTGCATTCTTTTCTAAGAACGTAATAATTTGCGAGGCAACGTCTTTTTCTGTTGCCTGCTCAATGCCTTCAAGACCTGGCGATGAATTCACTTCCATCACTAATGGGCCGTGGTTCGAGCGTAAGATATCGACGCCGGCCACATTTAACCCCATCGTTTTAGCAGCCTTCACAGCTGTGGCTCGCTCTGCCGGAGTCAGTTTTACTAAGGATGCGCTACCTCCACGGTGAAGGTTCGAGCGGAACTCTCCGGGTTTGGCCTGGCGTTTCATAGCGGCTATGACTTTGTCGCCAAGGACAAAACAACGGATGTCTGCCCCACCGGCTTCGCGAATGTATTCCTGCACCATGATATTGGATTTCATGCCCATAAAGGCCTCTATCACGCTCTCAGCCGCTTGTGCCGTTTCGGCTAACACCACACCGATGCCTTGTGTTCCCTCGAGTAACTTAATAACTAACGGCGCACCACCCACCATATCGATTAAATCGGGAATGTCTTGTGGTTGGTCGGCAAAACCGGTGGTTGGCAAACCAATACCTTTGCGCGAGAGTAGCTGCAATGAGCGTAACTTGTCGCGGCTGCGTGAGATAGCGACCGACTCGTTTAACGGGTAAGTGCCCATCATCTCGAATTGGCGCAATACGGCGGTACCGTAAAAGGTTACAGATGCGCCAATACGCGGAATGACGCAATCGTAGTACGGTAACTCTTTACCGTGCCGGTGAATTGAATTTTCTCGCGCGTTGATATTCATGTAGCAGCTGAGTGGGTTTAATACATCAACCTCGTGGCCTCGGTCACGAGCGGCTTCAATCAGTCGGCGAGTCGAATACAGCGAAGAGTTTCGCGATAAAATCGCTATTCTCATTTTACATCTCCAAGTAAGTGAGAGGCATCAGGGTTGACCAGAAAATGACCTCGCATGGCCTGGCGTCCCAATAACATTCTGAATTTCATCGTGTCTCTGTTAGTTAAGGTCAGTTCGACCTCCTGGTCAAATGAGCCGAGCACGAAACGAGTTTTTATCACGTAGCGTACTTCAGTATGGCCTCCAGAGTCGGTAACTTCTCTTTTGTCATATACTCTTGCTTCGCAAATGTGCTCTTCCAGCGATTCTTGTTTAGGGTGAACGAAAATGCGCAGCCATTCCTCGCCTTCTTTCATAAACGGTTCGAGTTGAAAAGCGTGCAAACACGACGTTTTTGCGCCAGTATCGACTTTCATGTGAATGTTACTAATGCCGAGCGCGGGGAGGTGACCCCATTCTCTCCAACCAATTGTTATCATTGTGCTACCTTGTAATATAATGCTGAATGCTTAATACAGTATTTTTCAAAAAAGGCAATTTTTTTAGTGATCATTTGAAAGAATTTTTTCGTTTGAAGACGATGAAAAAGTAAGCAAGGAAACTTTATGTCTGCATGTCCAGGATGCGATTGCCGAACGCCACTAAACTTCGGTATTAAAATGGCTTTTCAACCCATTGTTGATGCCAGCCAAAAAAATGTGTTTGCCTACGAAGCGCTCGTGCGCGGAGAAAATGGTGAAGGCGCCGGAGAAGTATTAGGCCGAGTCACGGAAGAAACCAAATATACCTTTGATCAAAGCTGTCGGGTAAAAGCCATAGAAACGGCTTCAAGAATTGAGCTGCCGTCAAAGCTAAGCATTAACTTTATGCCGAATGCTATTTATGAGCCAGAAACCTGTCTGGCCAAAACCTTATCGACTGCGCGCAAGACAGGGTTCGATAAGAAGAACATTATTTTTGAGGTAACCGAACAGGAAAAAGTGGTCAGCCAGGACTTTCTGGTGGATGTTTTTGAAGCCTATCGGAAAGAGGGATTTATGACTGCTATTGATGACTTTGGTGCTGGTCATTCCGGATTGAACCTCTTGTCTGACTTTCAGCCTGACATCATTAAGATAGATATGAAGCTTATTCGTGATATCGATTCTAATAAAGTGAATCAGGTACTGGTTAAAGGTATTTTGGATATTGCAGAGCAGCTTGGCATACGAATTATTGCCGAAGGCATAGAGACCGAAAACGAGTTTAAGTACTTGCAAGATGCTGGTGTCTCTCTTATGCAAGGTTACTTCTTTCAAAAGCCGATGCTAGAAGCCATACAACCCGTCGTATTTCGGTAAAGACGCAGCCTGATGCTATTGCATCAGGTGCGATGGTGAACCATCATTAGCCTGTGAATTCAAAATCGCACCTGACGTAAATCACGTCGGGCTACATAAACCAGTTTGCAGGAATAAAGGAACGCCATGCAATTCACTGTAAGCCCACAAGCCAGACGCAATGCCATAAGCTTTTGCGGTATCGCGCTGCTTATATTGATGCTACTAGTCTTTCTGCATCTGATTAGGGATGACATTCCAATTGGCGTTTCAGTTGTTCTCGGAGCGGCCTCGGGCATATTCATGTTGCTTGGCATAGGAAAGTTAATAGAACCTCCAGTCTCACTGGTAATTACCCCAGAAGGTATTCAATATCTACACCGGCGCGGTGAGTGGCATATTCGGTGGGAAAACATCATTCGCTTTGATGTACCCAGAGTAAACCGAGTACTCGATCTTGAAGATGCGCCCTTTATCGGTTTCCGTCTACATAATGTAGAAGAGGTTTTAGACGAGATATCACCACGCTTAGCTTCCGCACTATTGTTTGAACAGCGCCAACTCTTGACAATGGCGCTAAGGCATCAAGCTCCCGACCGGGAGGACTATACGCCATACTTCGACATTCCAGACAGTTATACAAGCCCGAATGGTAAAGTTTATAAAGGACTTATTGGCGTTTTTGGCAAGCGAATGGAACAAATGCGCGAGCTTCTTGGTTACGACCTTTATGTTAGTACTAATGCACTCGATAGAGATATCTACGAATTTAAAGCTCACCTCCAGCGTTTGCAGGCAAGCCGTTAAGATCGCACCTGATGCAATAGCATTAGGCTACGTTGAGGTACGCCTCTGATTAAGCAAAAATGCGCTGAAGGATGGCTCGGGTGAAGTCTTTTTTGAGGTAGAACCCGCGGGGACGAACTTTAATGATGGTGCCTTCGGGGCCAATGGCGTCCGTTAGAACAGAGCCGTCAGCAGCTTTCGGCCGTATTTGCATAACTTCACCTTGTCGGGCAGTAATGCTCTCGACCTGTCCTAACGCGATTCTATCCATGTGCTCTTCCCAGTCAGCACGAAGTTGAGCTTCCTCTTTCTCATTGGGTGCCCAAAGGAAAGCGCTGCCAACCACCCGGTCAGGAACGGGTATCTCGCGGCGGCCATCGATAGGCAACCAGAGTACATGCTGAAGTTTGTTGCGCACGTTCGATGTAGCCCACTGCACCCCTTCAATACTCGTCAGCGGGGCGCTGCAAACAAAAGTCGTTTCCAATGGCTCTCCTTCTGGAGTGACCGGTAGCGTTTTTAATTCAACCCCCAACTCAGGGAAGTCCTGAGTGGGCTTAGAGCCTGCAGTAGCGCCAAGGTGCAGTTCCAGAAGTTGTCCCACCCAGCCTTTGTCGCGGCGTAGGTTTTCTGGGGCAGTTAAACCCACCTGTTCGGCTAATTCCGAAAAGCGCTTACCGGCAAGTGCGGCTGCGCGTTCAAACAGTTCGTCAACGGATGTAGGGCGAGAGGGCTTGTCTGTCATGTCGTAAATCTGCGCAAATCCAAAATGAGTATTTGCCCGAAACCGGGCTTTATGGAAGAATCCACTGTAACAGAGAATAATTGAGGATGCTCGCGTGATAGATGCTGAAGGATTCCGACCCAACGTAGGAATCGTCATCTGTAACGGGCATGGGCAGGTATTTTGGGCTCGTCGAATTAACCAGCAGAGCTGGCAGTTTCCACAAGGAGGCATTCACGACGGCGAGACTCCTGAACAGGCAATGTACCGAGAACTTTATGAAGAAGTCGGTTTAAAGCCTGAGCAGGTCGAAATTCTGTACACCAGCCGTCACTGGTTGCGTTATCGGTTGCCTAAGCGGCTGATTCGGCGTGAACAACGGCCCATGTGTGTTGGACAAAAACAAAAGTGGTTTTTACTGCGCCTGAAGTGTCGGGAAGAAGATGTCGATGTCTTACATTCAGGTCACCCTGAATTCGATGGCTGGCGCTGGGTAAGCTATTGGTACCCTGTACGACAAGTCGTATCGTTTAAACGCGATGTGTACCGCCGGGTTATGAAAGAGTTTGCCCCTCATGCCATGCCATTTCGTTCGTCAGGAGGACGTCACCACCGACGTAGAAGATAATGATGTTAGTCACACTGCAAAGAATTGTTGAAGGCGTGAATAAAGCGCCTGACTTTAACATGGCGCTAAATACCATGGTCGGTCAGGTACGCGAAGCGCTAGAAACGGACAGTTGCAGTGTGTTTATTGCTGATAACGAGCAACGTCAATTTGTTATGGCCGCCAGTGATGGCCTGCGAACAGAAGACGGCTCGTCAATTCGCGTCGACTTCGGTGAAGGTATAATCAGTCTCGCTGCACAGCGGGAAGAACCACTGAATATCGCAGACGCTAGTCAGCACCCTGCCAACAAGAAGCTGGTCGACACCAACGAAAATATTTATCGTGGGTTATTGGCTGCGCCTATTATTCACCGCAGAAAAGTGTTGGGTATCGTTGTCGTTCACCAAAGCGTTGCCCGGCAGTTTACTCGCGAAGAAGAAGCCTTCATTGTAACGTTGGCGGCGCAGTTAGCGGTGGTCATTGCTCATGCCGATGCGAAAGGCCTGTTAATGAGTGACCACTCGCCGTGGATTCACAGTCTTCGCGGACTTCCTGGGTCTCCAGGTGTGGCTATTGGTGAGGCTTATGTATCCCGACCTGAAGCAAGATTGGATGAAGTTACCCCAAAGCGCTCCGATAAACCGGTTCATGAAATACGGAAGTTTCGGCAAGCCGTTGCGCGCACACGAGCTGACCTAAAAGAACTGTCCCGACGCATGGCCGGGCAGGTTCCTGACGATACGCTGGCTATTTTCGATGTGTATCAAGGCATGCTTGATGCCGCCAGCCTTGGTGATGCCGTCGAAAACATGATTAAAGAAGGCTGGCGCGCGCAGACCGCATTAAAGTACGTGGTTGAACAGTTCGTTTCGCAGTTTGAAGCGCTAGAGGATTCCTACCTTAAGGAGCGTGCGACAGACGTTCGGGACATTGGTCAGCGTGTGCTTATGCACCTGCAGAACCGTCAACGGCAACGTAAACTGCTGCCGGATAGTTTCATATTGGTGGCGGATGAAGTCACGGCTTCTATGCTTGCAGAGTTACCGCAGGCTCATATCGCCGGTATTATTTCATTAAATGGTTCAAGTAACTCGCACGCAGCCATTATGGCGCGCAGTATGGGTATTCCGGCGGTATTGGGTATTGATGATATTGATCTCCATTTTTTCTCTGACCGCCAGCTTGCTGTCGACGGTTATACCGGTGAAGTCTATATTGACCCGCCACCACAGGTGCTGAGTCAGTTTCATCAGTTGGCCGAAGAAGAGCAGGAACTCAAGGATATTGTCTCTGAGCACAGCCATTTGCCAGCCGAAACTCAAGACGGTCAGCGAGTTAGCTTACATCTAAACCTGGGCTTGGATGTTGCTCACGATTATTTACAGTCCTTGAATATTGACGGTGTTGGGCTTTATCGCTCTGAAATTCCATTTATGATGCGAGACCAGCTACCTACAGAAGACGAGCAAACGGAAATGTATCAGGAGGTGCTTGAACAGTTTCCTGATCGTCCGGTGGTTATGCGGACACTCGATGTGGGCGGCGATAAACCTCTACCGTATTTTCCGCTGCAGGAAGACAACCCTTTCTTAGGTTGGCGCGGTATACGACTGACGCTCGACCATCCTGAGATTTTTTTGATACAAATTCGGGCAATGCTAAGAGCCAGTATTGGTAAAAGTAATCTACGTATTTTATTGCCTATGATCACTAGCACCAGTGAGGTAGACGAATCATCACGGCTCATTAAACAGGCGTACTTCGAGGTTGCAGAAGAGCAGGGGTGTGAAGTTGGCGTAAATCTATTCCAGCCGCAGTTAGGGGTGATGATAGAAGTCCCTGCGGCTATTTATCAATTACCGGCCATGGCCAGTAAAGTCGACTTTTTCTCAGTAGGCAGTAATGACTTAACACAGTATTTATTGGCGGTTGACCGCAATAATCGACGCGTTGCCAGCCTTTATGACGCCTACCACCCGGCAGTTTTAGCGAGTTTGGATGAGATTGCCCGGCGCTGTGAGGAACTGGGTAAGCCTGTTAGCGTATGTGGTGAATTAGCCGGTGACCCTGGCGGCGCGTTGCTTTTGGTTGCAATGGGGTATCGGCAGCTCAGTATGAACAGTTATAACGTTGACAGAGTGCGTTGGATTCTCCGCAACGTACGTTCAAGTACGCTTAACGTCATGCTGGCAAAAGCGTTACAGGCACGTAACCCGGAGCAAATACGCAGTATGATAGCGGACAAAATGGAAAGCATGGGGCTTGGCGGCTTTGTGCGGGCAGGGAAATAAACATGCTATTAAGCACTTGGCTTTTGTGTTTGGGCGGCGGAGCAGTTGCCGGTTTGTTGGCTGGAATGCTCGGTATTGGTGGCGGTTTGGTTATTGTGCCGCTACTTATTTATTTGTTGCCGATAATAGGTGTGCCTCCTGAACTGGTGGTTCCGAGTGCTATAGCAACCAGTCTGGCGACCGTTTGTATGACAACCGCCAGCGCTTCGCGTTCTCATGCTAAGCACGGCTTAATGGAAAAGTTTTGGTTAGTTCGTGTTTTGCCTGGCTTGTCTATCGGCGCAATGACCGGAGCGTACCTGGTTACCGTTATCGACCCGGACTGGCTGAAACGTATTTTTTCCATTGTATTAATAGCCTTGGCTGCGCGTATGGTTATGCCGCAGAAAACCGGTGAGCCGATGACATCGGTGTCAAAACGGTTGGTCGCCTTAGGGAGTTATATTATTGGCACCATATCGGGCTTAGTTGGAATTGGCGGTGGGGCCTTAACTGTGCCTTTTTTAACGAAAATGCGACTGCCTGTGCGTCAGGCTATTGCAATATCGTCGCTCGGTAGTTTTATTATTGGCTGTAGTTCCGTCGTTATGTTTATTGCTAATGGCTGGCTGTCGGGTAAAGCCACCGGGGCTTTCGGGTTAATTCATATACCGGCGTGGATAGGCATTTCCGTAGCGTCGGTTTTAATGGCGCCATTAGGTGCTAAACTTGCCCATAAATTACCGGTTAAGCAGTTGCAGCGCGTGTTTGCTGCATTTTTAATTATTGTTGCTGTACAACTTATTTTTTAATAGAACAAGGGAGTGTCCTCAGTGCCTTCGAACGAATACTGGCAGTTTCCAGCGATAGATCCAGTGGCCTTTAGCATTGGCCCTATTGATGTGCATTGGTACGGTATCAGTTATCTTGTCGCCTTTGCATTTGCCTATTTCTGGGGTGTTCGCCAAACCAAAACAGATGAAAACTGGAGCAAAGAACAGTTTAGTGACTTACTGTTCTGGTGTTTCATCGGTGTTTTTGTTGGAGGGCGTGTCGGTTATACCTTGTTCTACCATTTTGACTACTTCCTTGCCGACCCCCTCTATATTTTCTATGTCCACGAAGGTGGTATGTCTTTTCATGGCGGCTTATTGGGTGTTATAGCTGCGATGTTTTTATACGCAAAGAAGAAAAAGCGCGACTTCCTTCAAGTGGGGGATTTTGTAGCACCACTAGTGCCTATGGGCTTATTCTTCGGACGTATAGGTAACTTTATCAATGGCGAGCTTTGGGGCCGTGCGGCAGAAGTACCCTGGGCAATGTACTTCCCCAGCGGTGGCCCGGTGCCAAGGCATCCGTCGCAGCTTTACGAAGCGCTATTAGAAGGTTTGCTGCTGTTTTTAGTTATCTTATGGTTCCAACGAAAACCTCGCGGCACTGGCGCAGTAAGTGGGTTATTCCTGCTGGGCTACGGTATTGCTCGCTTTATTGTCGAATTTTTCCGCGAGCCAGACGCGCATTTAGGTTTATTGTCACTCGGAATGTCCATGGGGCAATGGCTGACTCTGCCAATGATTATTCTGGGCATCATTTTGATGGTTCGTGCACAGCGTCGCGTTTAAAATAATATACCGAATGTTCCTTGCCTAGGGGGCCAAACAACGGCTGTTGAGGCGCATGTAAGCGTTACGAGTGTTGAGGGGCTCTATGCCAGAGTGTCGAAGGCCATGGATGGCCTTCGTCAAGCGTTCATGGATGAACTTGCAGCGTCTCTGGCATAGAGCCCCTTAACGCTCAAGCGAAACATGTGACTTAACAGCCGCTTCCTCCTAGGCCTCAGGCAACCTCACCTACACAGCAAATGGGTATTTTATTGGCTCGTGGCATTGGTATCCGCTGACTGTGAAATCGTCTTTGCTGACCCAGGTTTCAATGTCTTCTAAAGATTTTATCTCAGGGTTAATGTGCAGTTGCGGAGACGGGAACGGCTCGCGCTTCAGCTGTACATCACGCATTAACTCTAACTGGTTCTCATAGATGTGAGCGTTCACTATCTTGTGATACGCCTTGCCTGGCTTGTGCCCGGTAATTTGTGCTACCAGAGCCAGCAGAACGAAGCACTGAATTTGGTTAAAATTAAGCCCCAGCGGTACGTCGCAGCTGCGTTGGTACGAGGTTAGGTAAAGCGTGTCGCCTAACAGCGAAAAGTTGTGGGTATGCATACAGGGGCGCAAACAACCTAACTCAAATTCGCCGGGGTTATAGAAGGTGACTATTTCGCCGCGGTCATCAATGCCTTTTGACAGATTATTAATCACTTTTTTCAACTGATCTAAGTGGCTGCCGTCCGGCTTTTGCCACGAGCGGCCCTGTACCCCATACACGCGGCCCATGTCATCTTCGCCTTTTCGGTTCGGGTTGTTTAGCCAGGCCTGGTTCTCATTGGCATTGGCGTCCCAGGTTTTGCAGCCAATCTCACGAAACTGAGCGGCGCTGTCGTAGCCACGCAAATAGCCCAAAAGCTCAGCAATAGCTGACTTATAATAACTTTTGCGAGTGGTAATGAGCGGGAATTGGTTGTTGGCAACATCGTACTCTAAGTCGGCGTTTATAACCGTTAGGCAGTTAATGCCTGTGCGTTCGTTTTTAACCCACACACCTTCGTCAACAATGCGTTGGCACAGCTCTAAGTATTGTTTCATTTTTATATAAAATTGTGTTGTGCGTAATGTTTTATATCGTACCTGATGCAATGGCATCAGGCTACTGCCTGCGCTAGAATAACGGTATTAACCAACGGGCGGAAACCTGACACTATGACGCTAAAAGTCACGCTGTGCGATGACTCGAAAATGGCGCGGAAACAGCTGTTGCGCACGCTACCCGATGACTGGGATGCCGAGGTACACCAGGCTGAGCACGGTGAGCAAGCGCTGACTTGTGTGCGTGAAGGGCGTGCTGAAATCCTGTTTCTGGATTTGAACATGCCGGTAAAAGACGGCTACGAAACTCTGCAGGCCATCAAAGACGAGCAGTTAGAAACCTTGGTTATTGTGGTGTCGGGTGACATACAGCCTGAGGCGCAAAAGCGCGTGCAGTCATTAGGTGCCATGGCCTTTGTGAAAAAGCCGATGAAAGCCGAGGACGTACAGACTCTATTGCAGCAGTTCGGCCTTTACCAGCCCGCCGGTGGACAACTAAAAGTCGCCGACCAGCAAACTCAGGCTCCGTCTAATCCGCTCGATGTATACCGCGAGGTTTCAAACGTTGCCATGGGTCAGGCGGGTGATCACTTAGCCCGGGTGCTGGATACCTTTATTGAGTTACCCGTGCCGAACGTCAATTTCATTGCGCCTTCTGAACTGCACATGGCGATAGAGTCTATCGATGCTAAACAGCAAGTGGCGGCAGTCAGTCAGGGCTTTTCCGGCAGTGGCATATTAGGGGAGGCTCTAACGCTCTTTAATGAAGCGGCTATTGACGACATTGGTCAGTTATTAGGCGCGAAGCTGGGCGAAAGTGGCTCGGTGAAGCAGCAGCGCATTGAGTCATTAATGGACGTGGCTTCTATTTTATCCTCTGCCTGTTTAAACGGTTTGGGCCAGCAGTTGCATGTGGAGTTTGCGGCGTCACAGCCGGTATTGCTTGGCGAAAACCAGTCCATGCAAGAGTTACTGCAATACGGCGAACAGCGCTGGCAGAAAATTCTGGCCATAGAAATAGGCTATCAGTTGCCGGAGCATAAGCTGGCGTTTGATCTCTTACTGTTGTTCCCGGCCGATGCCGTGAAAATTCTCGACCAGCAACTGGCGCACTGGCTGCAAAGCGAAAAGGATGACCGATGATAGACGATATGGATGAGCTGCACAGCAAGCTGAGCATTCTGGGTGCCATTGATGTAGGCATTGTGGTGGTCGATAACGACAACAACATCCAGATGTGGAACGAGTTTATGCAGAATCACAGCGGCCTGCGACCCAGCGAAGTGCGCGATAAAAATTTATTCCGCTGTTGTCCGGGTATCGACCAGGTCTGGTTTCAGCGTAAAATTGACCGCGTGCGGCAATTAAACTCGCGGGTGTTTATCACCTGGCAACAGCGTCCTTACGTGTTTCGATTTCGCCACAGCCGGCCCATAAGCGGGCAGAGCGAATGGATGTATCAAAACGTCACCCTAATTCCGCTTAAGAACCCGCGTGGTGAAGTGCACCAGGTGGGCATTATTATCTACGATGTGAGTGAACAACCCAGTCATGAGTGAAGTACCCGATCAGCGTTTTGGTGGTGTCAGCCGTGTTTACGGACAGCAGGCGCTCAACCATTTTCAGCAGTTACATATAGTAGTCGCCGGGCTTGGCGGCGTCGGTTCCTGGGCGGTGGAGGCACTGGCGCGCACCGGCATTGGCAAGTTAACACTCATTGATTTAGACGACGTATGCACCACCAATATTAACCGTCAGTTACCGGCTACCGATGATACCATTGGGCAACTAAAAACCGAGGTGCTGGCACAGCGCGTGAAAAGCATCAACCCAAACTGCGAAGTTAAGGCTATTGATGACTTTTTATTGCCGGAAAACTTCGAAGAGTACCTAGCTGGCGCTGATGCGGTGCTGGACGCCATAGACAGCGTTAACACCAAAGCGGCGTTAGTAGCCTGGTGTAAACGCCGGAAGCTACGCCTGGTGGTGTGCGGCGGTGCAGGCGGGCAGATAGACCCCGGCATGATCCGCGTCGGTGACTTAGCCAAAGCCAAACAGGACCCGCTACTCGCCAAAGTCCGCTCACAACTGCGCCGCGACTACGGTTTTTCTAAGAACCCCAAGCGCAAATGGGGCGTTGACTGTGTCTACTCCGAAGAGCAACTGCGCTATCCGGTTATTTCCGGTGAGCTAGAAGGTGAAGTGACCCTGCAAAAACCCGGCTCTGGCTCCATGCGCATGGACTGCAGCTCCGGCTTTGGCGCCGCTATGGTCGTCACCTGCAGCTTTGCGATGCAAGCCACTGCTACGTTATTGAAGCGAATGGCACCCCCAAAATAACATTTTGCGTGGTATAGGTTGCAAAAATAGATTTATTTGTCTATTTTGAGTGTAATATCACTCAATTTTAGGTGCGTCATGAATAGTCTAACGGTACAGGCTTACCTGCAAAACCAGTGGCAGGACATAGCTATGTTAACTTTTACTGAACGAAACGGGCAGAATGAGCCCGATGTACAAGTTCAGTATAAAACGGGCTACGCTATTGAGCACCTGGAGCAGGATGACCACCATGCTGTTTCCTTAAACCATCCCGTTCAGCTTTATTTCGATGACGACGATCAACCCGGTTGGCTTCGCTTTCTTGATGATATTATCCCAAGTGGTGCGGCACGACGGTTTTGGGTAGAGCAGCTTGAAATATCCAATTCGCCACTAAGCGAACAAAATCTGGCGTTGCTTGAAAAAGCTGCAATTGCACCTGTTGGACATTTGAGAATAAAAGAAGCTGTCGAAAACCAGAACGAAACTATAGACCCTCCTCAGTTTAGTGTCAGCGACGTTGTAGAAAGAAACGCGAGTTTTCTTGAGTATGCTCAACAGCGAGGAGCTATTGCCGGGGGAGCAACCGGTGCGGGTGGCGAAGCGCCAAAATTATTGCTGCGATGCAACAATAATGACGAGGTTTGGATAGATACCTTTCAAGACGGAACTAATATTCAGGACGCATTTTATCTGGTGAAGTTTCCTCGGGGTCAACGAAAGCAAATTGACTGCGATATCCTGCGCTCGGAATATCACTTTTATTGTGAGCTAGAGGAAATGGGAGTTAGCACCATAACAACCGAACAGATGAGGCTTGAAGAAGGTGAAAACTTTCCGTCGCTTTGGCTTCCGCGTTTCGACGTTGAAGTAGTTAATGGCGTCGTTACTCGCAAGGCAATGGAGTCTGTTTACTCAATATTAAAGCGAGCGCCCGGTGTGCGTCTTCGTCATGCTGATGTTATACGTGAGTTAGTCAGCAAAATTGAAAACTCATACACGGTGAAAGAACAGGGAGCTTATTTTAATGTAGAGGCGTTCGTAACCGAATGGGTAAGGCGGGATCTATTGAATATTGCCTTTGGCAATTCCGACAATCACGGTCGTAACACAGCGTTTTTCAGAAGTAACAGCGGCATTCAACTTACGCCAATTTATGATTTTGCGCCGATGCGAGCTGACCCCGAAGGAGTGCCAAGATCAACTGTTTGGGGAGAGCCAATGGAAAGTGGTGGCGAATATAACTTTGGCGCCATCTGCGAGGAGCTTTCTGATTTAATTGAACCCGAACAATTGCTCGGTGACCTGAATACATCGGCTGAGCAACTTATTGGTTTGGAAAGTAGATTAAGAGAACGAGGCGTTCCAGACAGCATTATGACGATGCCTAAAGTCGGACTGGCAAATATTCCAGAAAAACTGAAACGCTGGGGGCTGCTATGATTAAGAGTAACCAGCTTAGCGGCGAAGAGCGAGAAGCTCTTATTGAACGTATTGCGCTACAACTATTACAGGGTGACATAAGCCAGGGACAAGCGTTGCAGGAGTTCAGGAAAAAAATTACTGGGTTGAATCAAAGCGATTATGCCAAGCTCACAAGAACTTCCCGAAAGACCGTTTCAGAAGTTGAAAATGATCTAGGCAATTATTCTAGCGACATAATTAATAGACTGTTTAAGCCCTTTGGGTTAAAAGTCGGCCTGGTTCCGGCATCCGCTCGGTTAAAGCGCCGTACATTGAAGGTATCGTGAGCGCGCCCGGTGGTTATGGGAGCTACTGCGGAGGTGTGCAGCGCCAAGGATGGCGCTGCCCAAGCCCTACAGGGATGTATTCACGGGCGTCCTCCGCAGTAGCTCCTATAACCTCAGCGCTCACTCACGCCTCAATAACCCGCAACTTCAAAGTTTTGGCGACCTGATACAGGCCGTTGCTGCGTGAGGGACTTAGGGCGTTATCTAAACCTTCGGCGCGATAAAAGGCGTCAATGTCAAAGTCGGCTATTTCCGCTACCGAGCAGCCGTCCAGCCGTTGTTGCAGTAGTGCCAGTAGCCCGCGCACAATGCGCGACTCAGAATCAAAACGAATCACTACCGCCTCTACATCAGAAGTATCCAGCCACAGCCACACCTTTGCCTCGCAGCCACCCACCAGATGATCGTCATCACGACATTCTGCCGGATATTCTGGTAGACTTTTGGCTTGTTGAACTAAGTGACGAAAAAGCTGTTCCCAGCTGGCCATGTAAACTCTCCCTTACGGTAATAGAGTTTTATTCTCCCACAACTTGTGAGATCGACGCCAGTCTAGGATAATGGCAGCATAATAAACACCAACATTAAGAACATTCCAGCAAAAGGAAGTATAACATGAAGATACTTGTCGCGGTTAAGCGCGTCATTGACTACAACGTCAAGGTGCGTGTTAAACCAGATCAGTCCGATGTCGATTTGGCGAACGTCAAAATGGCACTTAACCCATTCTGCGAAATTGCCGTAGAAGAAGCCGTGCGTTTGAAAGAAGCCGGCACAGCAGACGAAGTCGTTGTAGTTTCTATTGGCCCTAAAGCGGTACAGGAGCAGTTACGTACTGCACTGGCACTAGGTGCTGACCGTGCTATTCAGGTTGAAACCGACGACATGCCAGACTCTTTATCTGCCGCTAAAATTCTAAAAGGTGTGGTAGAGAAAGAAGGACCGGACATGGTCATTCTGGGTAAACAGTCTATCGACTCAGACAACAACCAGACAGGTCAAATGCTGGGCGCCTTAACCGGTATGCCACAAGGTACTTTCGCGTCTAAAGTGGAAGTAGGCGACGGCTTTGTGAACGTCACCCGTGAAATTGACGGTGGTCTGCAAACCGTTAAATTGAACCTGCCGGCTATTGTCACTACCGACCTGCGTCTGAACGAACCGCGTTACGCGTCGCTGCCAAACATCATGAAAGCCAAGCGTAAGCCGCTGGAAACCACAAGCCCGGACGAACTGGGTGTGGAAGTTAAGCGCACTATTAAGCTGCTGAAAGTTGAAACGCCTGCTGAACGTAGCGCCGGTGTGAAAGTAGCTGACGTAGATGAGCTGGTCGACAAACTGAAAAACGAGGCGAAAGTATTATGAGCATCTTAGTGGTAGCAGAACACGACAATAACGCGGTTGACCCTTCAACGCTGAAAACGTTAGCCGCTGCACAGAAAATCGGTGGAGACATCGAGGTACTGGTTGCCGGTAAAGGGTGCTCAACCGTTGCTGAAAATGTAGCAAAAGCCGACGGCGTGAAGAAAGTCATGCTGGCAGACAACGACGCTTACGAGCACCAGCTAGCCGAGAACATCAGCGAACTGGTTGCTGACTTAGGTAAAAACTACAGCCACATTCTGGCTCCGGCAACAACCACCGGCAAAAACTTCATGCCGCGTGTTGCTGCGTTATTAGACGTAGCACAGGTATCTGACATTATCTCGGTAGAAAGCGACGACACCTTTAAGCGTCCTATCTATGCCGGTAACGCCATTGCCACTGTGCAGTCAGAAGATAAAATAAAAGTCATTACCGTTCGTGCAACGGCATTTGATGCAGTTGCAGCAGAAGGTGGTAGTGGCGACGTTGAAAATATCGACTCCGTATTTAACAACGACAAGTCTGAATTTGTTGGCGAGCAGCTGGCAGAGTCAGAACGTCCTGACCTGACTTCAGCGGAAATCGTAATTTCTGGTGGTCGTGGTATGCAAAACGGCGACAACTTCCACATGCTGGAAGACATTGCTGACAAACTGGGCGCTGCGGTTGGCGCATCACGTGCCGCTGTTGATGCTGGTTTCGTACCAAACGACATGCAGGTGGGTCAAACCGGTAAAATTGTTGCACCTCAGCTTTATGTTGCTGTTGGCATTAGTGGTGCTATCCAGCACTTAGCTGGTATGAAAGACTCTAAAGTCATTGTTGCTATTAACAAAGATGAAGAAGCCCCAATCTTCCAGGTGGCTGACTACGGCTTAGTAGCCGACTTATTTGATGTTCTTCCTGAACTCAAAGAAAAGTTATAAATTACTTTTAAAGACTTGTTACCAGCGTCAATTTAGACGCTGGTAACGACATTTTCCCGCACTTTTTCCAACAACTTGTTATCTTTTCGTGTTCATACACTTGCATATTTTTAACTCATCGGACATGATTCATCTATAACCGCCAAACAAGTTTAAAGGATTAGGTGGCTCACAATGAAAAGAAGAACAACTATGCTAAAAAAACTTCCTCTGGCTACGGCCATTGCACTGAGCTTTGCGGCTACAGGCCAGGCTGCTGACTTTGAAGTCGGCGACTATGAAATCAAATTCGACTCTATTCTTTCCTACGGTGCATCGTGGCGTATGGAAGATCAGGCCAACCACCTGATTCACCCAGGCAACCGCGCAGGAGGCACGGCAGGTTCAAGTGTTGGCGATGATGGCAACCTGAACTTCGATAAAGGCGACTTAGTATCATCAGTTTTCAAAGGCGTTCACGATTTAAGCATTGACGGTGATAATCATGGTGCTTTTGTGCGCTTTAACTACTGGTATGACTATGTAATTTCTGAAGAAGAAATGCCTCAGGGGCACACTGCTAATCTTTATTACCCTAATACCACGCTGAACGATGATGCGTTTGATGATTACTCGCAGGGCTATGGCGTTGAGTTGTTAGATGCATTCGTCTACGCCAACTTTGACTTGGGTGATATGCCGACTAGTGTTCGTGTGGGTCGTCAGGTACTGAGCTGGGGTGAGAGCACCTTCGTTTTCAACGGTATTAATGATATTAACCCGTTAGACGTTAACGCGGCTCGTCGTCCGGGCGCGGAAATTAAGGAAGCGTTATTACCCGTAGGTATGGTGAGCACCAACATCGGTTTAACCGATGTGATGAACTTTGAAGCTTTCTACCAATACGAGTGGGATAACACCAAGCTGGATGGCTGTGGTACTTACTTCTCAAGCGTTGATATTATTGGTGGCCCAGGTTGTGGTTTGGTGACGCTGAATCCAACCATCGGTAATGGTATTGCGTTGAGTGACCGTCAGTCTATTGAAGCTGGCGCTTATATTGGAAGCAACCCTCGCATTGAAGCCTCTGACAGTGGTCAGTGGGGGGCAAACCTACGCTACTACTCAATCGATCTTGGTGCTGAGTTTGGTGTTTACTACCTGAACCTGCACAACAACACGCCAATTATTTCTGCGTATAACTGGAGTGTTGACCCGCGCCCTTATCAAGAAGCGGCGGAAAATGGTCAAGATGTAGACTATGCGTGGGCGACTCCAAATGGTTATCCAATCGACGGGCCTAAACTGGTATTAGAGTACCCAGAAGACACTGAAGTTTACGGTTTAAGCTTTAGCACAAATTTAGGTATGTGGTCTGTGTCTGGTGAGTATAGCTATCGCGATGGTATGCCAGTACAAATCAACACTACTGAAATTCTGACCGCGGGCTTACGCCCGAATACACCAAGTACGTTTGCCGATCGTGTGAATAGCACTGATTTAGGAGCGAAAGCGAATGGCTATGATCGTTTAGATGTCAGCCAGGCGCAGGTCAGCTTTGTTCGCTTCTTCGACCGCTTCTTAGGTTCAGACCGGATGACCTTTGTTGGTGAAGTTGCAATGAACAGTGTTCACGATATGCCGGGTATTCAAGAGCAGCGCTATGGCCGCTTGCCACTATTCGGCAAATGTCTAACTGAGCAAGACGCAGGCCCAATGGCAAACGGAAACTGCGAAGGTTTTGTTACTTCAACATCTTGGGGTTATCGCACGCGCTTCCAGTTTGAATACTCAAACGTCTGGCAAGGCTGGGGCTTAAACCCAACGGTTCAGTTTAACCATGACGTTAATGGTTATTCGCCGAACAGTAACTTTATTGAAGACCGCAAATCACTGGGTCTGGATTTAATGGCTGACTACCTGTCAACTTATAAAGTGACTCTTGGTTACACCATGTATTCAGACAGCGACTTAGACCCGTTAGCTGACCGAGACTTTGCGTCCGTTAGCTTCTCATACGCGTTCTAATACATTGATTCATGAAGTGGAACACGATAAAACCGTCTCTATGAGGCGGTTTTTTTATGCCCAAATTACGAGTGTAGCCTGATGAGATGGTCCCCTCCCTCTTACGGCATCGCAATGTGCCAATATAGAGGTTCAAGCTTCTATAGAAACAGAGTGGAGAGGACCAATGGCTATTGTAAACAGAATTGCACTGGATTTGGCAAAGGATTTTATTCAGGTTTTGGCGCTGGATGAAAATGAGCAGGAAGTGTTTAATAAAAAGCTGCGCAGCAACAAGGTGTTAGCGAAGCTGGCAACATTGAAACGTACAGATGACTGTGAAGTGGCGGTTGAGTCCTGCGGCATGAGTCATTACTGGCGCCGCGAATGTGAAAAACTGGGTTATAAAACGGTGGCGCTGCCACCACGCTTCGTCAAAGCGTATTTGCAGGGTGAGAAGAACGATGCAAATGACGCCCGGGCGATAGCCGAGGCGGCATCACGGCCTAATCGTCAGACGGTCAGGCTGAAAAGTATTGAGCAGCAGGATTTAGCTCTGATGGTGAATCAACGGGAAGG
>NZ_FNCB01000004.1 GCF_900100855.1 Idiomarina zobellii | reverse complement strand
GTAGCTTGCTTAAGCTGCTGTACGCGGGTATGTTAAAAGCAACTGAGCGCTGGTCGCACCCGGTGCAGAACTGGAATCTGACACTGTCTCAGCTAACCATCCACTTTGAAGGTCGACTGGATGGCCACATAGATTTATGAAAACTTGGCTGACACAGAATATTGAACACTCTCCCGAAAGGGGCTTTTTTTAGGCCAGCTGTTTAATACTTATGCTCTGTACGCCGGAATTCTCACTGTCATAATCATCGGATGCTACAAATTGCTTGTTTTGAATAGGCTCGTCATCAAAGGCTTTGTCGCCGTCTTCTTTAGCAACACCGTCTGCCATAACTGATAAAAAGTCGAAAAGGTTATTATCGGCCAAATGTGAAGGAGCCACATTCTGCATGGCGGTAAAAATGCTTTCAACACGCCCCGGGAACTGCCTGTCCCACTGATTGAGCATTTGCTTTATTTGTTTGCGTTGTAAATTTTCCTGTGAACCGCACAAGTTACAAGGAATGATAGGGAACTCCATAGCTTGAGAATACTGCTCAATGTCTTTTTCTTTATTGTATGCAAGTGGTCGAATAACGATGTGCTCACCGTTGTCACTGGCAAGCTTTGGAGGCATCGACTTGAGCTTACCGCCATGAAATAAGTTTAAGAAAAGCGTTTCAATCATGTCATCGCGATGGTGACCCAGCGCTATTTTGGTCGCTTTTAGCTCTTTCGCAGTTCGGTACAAAATGCCACGGCGTAAACGAGAGCAAAGTGAACAGGTGGTTTTCCCTTCAGGAATTTTATCTTTGACGATGCTATAGGTGTCTTCTTCGACAATTTTATAGTCAACGTCTAGTGAATCCAGATAATTTGGCAGAACGTGCTCAGGGAAGCCCGGTTGTTTTTGATCGAGGTTAACGGCTACGAGAGAGAACTTAATAGGCGCGACACGTTGAAGATACATAAGGGTATCTAGCAATGTATAACTGTCTTTGCCGCCGGACAGGCAAACCATAATATGATCGCCGTCTTCAATCATGCCAAAATCCTGAATGGCTTTGCCGGTTTCCCGGCGAATTCGCTTCTGTAACTTATTGAAGCTGTACTGACTGCTATTTGCCATTATGGCTCCCGTTTACCCGACTTGCTTAAAATAACGCGCGGATTATACCTAAGCGGTTCGCATCAAGCGAGGGGGCATTTGAAATCTTCCGGTTTTATGGCCAGTACGTCACAGTTTATTTGGTCGAGCACATGCTCTGCGGTATTGCCGAGTAGGGCAGCGCTAATGCCGGTACGGCCGATAGTACCAAGCACAACAAGTTCGGCGTCCAGTTGTTTGGCAAAATCCGGTATCACTTGCTCAGGCAAACCTTGTGAAAGGTGCTGCGCATGAGAGGATATGCCAAATTCACGACCTAACGCCGCCATTCTATTAATGTGGTGTTGTTCCAGTGCATCTGAGTATTCCGTCACATCGAACTCAGGAATTTCGACCGCGATATTCACCGGAGCACTGGGATAAGCATTGACTAAATGAACACTAGCATCGAGTGTTTTACTCATTGCCTGAGCATGCTCAATTATTCGCTTATTAAGCTTTTGGTGGTGTTCTTCCTCAGAGCCTGTGTGAACGGCTGCGATAATTTGTCCATGACTTGGCCACTCGTGTTCTTTCACCAATAACACGGCACAAGGCGCTTTTCTCAGCAAATGCCAATCGGTTGGTGTAAAGAGAAGGTTCTGAAAGCTTGGACTCACTTGGGTGCCTTTAATCAGAAGCTCATGGTTATTTTTCAAAACTTCTTCAATAATGGCTTCAAAAGGACGGTTATGCCAAACAACCTCTTTTTCGATTTCCATGTTGTCAGTGTCAAACTGACTGAGCAGATCATCAATCCAGGCTTTTCTGTCTGCAATTAGGTTGGAGCGCATAATGTCACGCTCTTCACTCGACAGCATCGTTGTCATTTCATACGAAAAGTCGTAAATAGACAGAAATAACGTGAGTTTACAGTCAGGGTTGAGTCGCGCCATGTGCAACGCACGTTTGAGCGCTTTATGATGTTCATCTGCAGGGTCTAAAATGACCAGTAACTTATTAAAGCTATTCATCTTTATTCCTTAATTTGAACGCGACTAAAGTCATGTTTCTTTATTTAAGAATAGCTTATGAACAGTGAATTTGAAGCCTTTAATGACCCGATGCGTGGAAAAAAGGTTTGATCAGTGTCACGAAACTCCAAAGTGCATAAACAATAAGAAGAATACCCATAGCGGTGCGAACACCTCGGGCTTTTAAAAAGTTATGCAGGAACTGACTAAAATGACCAGCGGCTATCATTGCGGGTAGGGTACCTAGCCCAAAAAATGCCATAGTTAACGCACCGCCCTGAGCCGTGCCACTAATTGCCGCCCAGCTCAGTGCTGTATAAACCATTCCGCAAGGAAGCCAGCCCCATAATGCGCCGGCCAGAAAAGTATTCAAAACACCTTGGTTGTTCTTCAAACGCCCTGCGAGCGGCTGAATTTTTCGCCATAGCGGCGACGCCAGCTTTTCAATATAAACCAGGCCAGAGAACCAGCCGGTAAAGTATAATCCAAGCAGCAATAAAAACAGTGCAGCAAGCCACCGGAGTACCACTGTGGTGTATGAACCATCGGGAGATATTAACCCTATGGCAGCCCCGACCAGTGCTCCAATCAAAACATAAGAAGCAACGCGTCCAAGGTTGTAAACCCAGACAATATAAGGCTTAGAGCGAACGCCAATTGCACTGGCTATGCCACCGCACATTACCAGGCAGTGCCCGGCACCCGCTAAGCCCATCATAAGGGCTGTTATATAATCAGCGCTTTGCGTCATTATCACTTTCTTGCTCTTTGTTATCAGCGTCTTTTGGCTTGTCGTCATCCATTAAAATATTCAGGCCTTGTCGCTCAATGTCTTCAAACTGGTCGGAACGAACAGCCCAGAAGAAGACAGCAATGGCAATAATAACGAAAATAATTGCCACCGGAATTAATGCGTAGATAACACTCATTTCTTGTATAGCCTTAATGAATTGGCGATAACTAAAAGGGAGCTTAAGGACATCCCTAATGCGGCTGCCCATGGCGCAACAAAGCCAAATGCCGCAAACGGTAATATGCTGACATTATACAGCAATGCCCAGGTAAAATTCTGCCGCATAATGCTTCGTACTTTTGTCGCACCTTTAATCACCGTTTCAATTTGCCAGAGCGATTCGCCCATTAAAATAACATCGGCCGATGTCTGAGCGAGATCAGAGGCGCTGGAAAATGTCATGGAAAGATCAGCTTGCGCAAGAACCGGGCTATCGTTGATGCCATCACCAATCATCCAGACCGTATGACCGTTTCTCTGCGCGTCAGTTATTAAACTCAGCTTGTCTTCCGGTTTTGTCTCATGGTGCCACTCCTTGATACCCAGCGAGTGAGCAACACGTTCCACTCTGTCTTTACTGTCTCCACTGACAATAACTGGGTTATATCCTTGCTGCTGAAGGGTTGTTATTGTTTCTTTTGCCTCTGGCCGAAGTTGATCATCAACATGATATTCGGCTAAAACCTCAGATTCGTTCGCAAGAACAACCTGGTGCTCGCCATCAGGTTGGTACTGCGGATGCCACTGTTGAATGAAAGCACGGCTGCCGATGCGGTAGCGAATACCCTCTGCTATTCCTTCTAACCCAAGTCCCTGATAATTTTCGACACTATTAAAAGCCATAGGTTGCTCTGAAAGTAACTTCAATGGCGCTGCAATAGGGTGCTCAGAGTGACTCTCAAGACCTGCTGTCAGAGCATCATTATGATGACACTTTGCATAATCTCGCTTTGAAAGTAACTTAAATTTACCTTCAGTTAAGGTGCCGGTTTTATCCAGAAAGACTGTTTTTAAGCTTTTTACCGACTCAATCACATCGGCATTTTTTAACAAGATGCCATCATTATTTAATCGATGAATAATGCCGGTTAGCGCGGTTGGAGCGGCTAACGACAGTGCACAAGGGCAGGTGGCAACCAATACCGCCAACGTCACCCACAAAGCATGCTCAGGATTGATAAACCACCAGGCTAAGAAGGTAACTGTTGCGGTTAAAAGAATACCGGCAATGAAATAACCTGCCACTTTATCAATGACTTGTTGAACTTTGGGTTTGTCAGCTAAAGCAGCGTCCTGCATGGCTATAATTCCAGCAAGTACGGTTTGCTGAGCCACCTCGGTCACTTCCACGCGAATAGGGGAGCTTTGGTTTAAACTACCGGCAACCACTTTGTTGCCTTTTATTTTTGCAGCAGGGCGGCTTTCACCGGTCAGAAGACTTTCATCCACTTGCGCTTTGTCACTGAGCAAATGCCCATCTGCCGGCAAAGTTTCTCCCGGTTTAACACGAATAACATCGCCAACCTTTAGTTGGCGAACCGCTACCTCTTCTGTACTGTCAGCGGTTTCACGGATAGCTAATTTAGGCAGCAGGGTTAAACGGTTGGTTGCAAAGCGTAAGGCTCGCTCTTTTGCTAGTAGCTCAAGAAAGCGACCGGTCAACAAGAAGAACGTAAACATTGAGATAGACTCAAAGTAAACTTCTCCAGTGTTGGTAATAGTGGCGTACACACTAGCGCTGTATGCACCTAGTAAGGCAATGGATACCGGAATATCCATATTCAACTTGCTGGCCTGCAGGCCTCTTAATGCGCCGGCATAAAACGGCTGAGCACTGTATAAAATAACGGGGGTAGCAAACACCAGACTAACAATCCAAAGGAAGCGCTGAAGGCTTTCAGACAAGTCACCACCAACACCAAAGTAAAGACCAAAAGCCACCATCATCACTTGCATTGTCGCAATACCGGCAACGCCTAAGCGTTTAATGTAACTCTTACGCTGTTTCTCGTACTGGTGCTCTGCTTCGTTAGGTTGAAAAGGCAACGCTTTATAGCCAATGCGTGCAAGCGCTTGCAGTATTTCACTGAGTTTTAGGGCACCGTCGTCCCAATGAACCTGTAAACGCCGGCTGCTAACATTCACGACCGCTTTTCTAATGCCGTTGAGTCTCATTAACTCTTGCTCTATTAACCAGCCACAAGCACCACAGGTAATATTTTCAACCGTCAGGGTGGCAATTTGAATATTGTCACCAGCGTCCCGAATAAACTCTTTTTGAATATCTGGATGGTCGTATAGGCTTAGCTGCTTTAACTCATCGGGCAATAAAGGTGTTTCTAATGGTCGCTCATCGCGATGCTGATAATAGGCATCGAGGTTATGCTGAATAATGGTATTAGCAACGGCCTGACAGCCCGCGCAACAAACAGCGTGCTTTTCGCCTTTATAACTGACGGTTAAGTCAACGCCTTTCGGAACGGGCTGTAAACAGTGAAAGCATTCCATCGTTTAAACGCCGTAAAGAAGAGGGCGTAGCGGGGTAAACTCCGACTTTGGTAACTGATATTTTTCGCTGACTTTCCATACGCCATCGAAAGGTTCAACCGTAATGGTCCATTTACCATCAATGTTTTTCGGAATTTCTGCACGGTAGGTTCCGTCTGCGCTGCCTGTCACCATTAAATCGAAATCTTTGGATGCTTGTGTTGCGTGTACGAATTGAACTTTCAAAGCGCTCAGCTCTTCCGGTTTTCCAGTTTTATAACGCAGCTCAAAAACACCATTATTGGCGATGAATTCAAAGCTAATATCACGTCGCTGCGCTTCTTCAACGTGCTCAATTATCGCATTAATGGTTTTGCCGCGTTTGTAATAGTCATCAACGACCATTGAAAAATTACCCTGACTTACGGACAGATAAATAATAACGCCGCAAACGATCATTACCGTAACAGGGAGGGAAATGAGAAACCAAGGCCAGAACTGCTTATACCAAGGTTGTTGCATAGTAAACCTCTTACAAAAAACCCCGCCGTAGCGGGGCTTGTGATTTCCTTTTACTCGTCGTCAGAGAGCGAGTAAACATAAGCCGATATAACGTGTATTTTATCCTCACCCAGAATATCTTTCCAGGCAGGCATAACACCATTACGACCATGCTTAAGCGTTTCTTCAATTTTATTAATTGAACCGCCGTATAGCCAAACGTTATCGGTTAAGTTAGGAGCGCCTAACTGTTGATTACCTTTACCGTCGGCGCCGTGGCAGGCACTACAAACTGCAAAGTTGGCTTTGCCAGCTTCAACCAAGTCAGGATCACGGTCACGACCACTTAGACTCGCAACATAGTTAGCAAGCTCTGTAATTTGCTTGTCACTGAACTGCTCGCCAAATGCCGGCATGTTGCCTTGACGACCCTGTAATAGGGTTGTTTTTATCGCCTCAGGCGAACCGCCGTATAACCAATCATTATCCGTTAGGTTAGGGAAGCCCTGACCACCCATAGCATTAGAGCCGTGGCACTGAGCACAGTTTTGCAGGAACAAGCGTTGTCCTACATCGAGCGCATCTTCATTATGAGCCAACTCTTCAACAGGCTGTTGAGCATAAGCCTCAAAGATTGGCCCGTACTTTTCTTCTGCATCACGTACCGCGCGGTCGTACTCTACTATCATCCCATTGTCCTGAGACGCCTGCATTGCCTGACGTGACTCTTCCAATGACTGGATATCCTGATTCGAGCTCTTCCAGCCCAGTAGACCCTGGAAGTTACCCAGGCCAGGGTACAGCGCTAAGTAGATAAAGCCCCAAACAAAACACGCCCAAAACAGATACGTCCACCATTTAGGTAGTGGGTTATTCATCTCTACAATGCCATCGAATTCGTGGTCCATTTCCTGACCTTCTTCGATGTGTGTGTAGTTTTTCATGTTACAACGCAGCAGCCAGATCAATACCACTAAGGTGGCTAGCGTTAAAACAATGATCCATGCACTCCAGAAGCTACTCATCTTTCTTCGACTCCGGTTTGTCGCTATTAGTCGTTGATGAAGCCTCGTCTTCGAAAATAGAGTTGGCGGCTTCATCAAATTGTTTTTTACTGCGGCGGCTGAAAGCCCAGAACACAATGGCAATGAAAATTGCCAGGATGATCAGGCTAAACACGCCGCGCCAAGTTCCGTAATCCATTATTTATCAGCCTGCTGCAAAGCGGTACCCAGCGACTGAAGGTACGCAATAAGCGCATCCATTTCAGTTTCGCCCTGAACGGCTTCTTTTGCACCGGCAATATCTTCATCGGTATACGGAACGCCAAGAGAACGCATTACTTCCATTTTCTTCGCAGTTTTTTCGCCAGTTAATTTATTCTCATCTAACCAGGGAAACGCCGGCATGTTCGACTCAGGAACTACATTACGCGGGTTCATTAAGTGAACATAGTGCCACTCGTCACTGTAACGACCGCCGACACGAGCCAAGTCTGGTCCGGTACGCTTAGAACCCCATAGGTGAGGGAACTCCCAAACATGTTCACCGGCTAATGAGTAATGGCCATAACGTTCGGTTTCCGCACGGAATGGACGAATCATCTGGCTATGACAGTTATTACAACCTTCACGGATGTAGATATCACGACCTTCAAGTTCAAGCGCAGTGTATGGTTTCAAGCCTTTAATAGGCTCGTTAGTCTGGTTTTGGAATAACAGCGGTGTAATTTCAACCAAACCACCAATAGACACTGCGATTATCATGAAAATAGACAGCCAGCCTAAGTTCTTTTCAACAAATTCGTGTTTAAAGCGACTCATTTTCTTACCCCTCAGGCTGTTTGTACGACGTTGCCTGCGGCAGTCTCACGACGGCCAGCACGAATGGTTTTATAACAGTTATATGCCATTAACAGCATACCTACGACAATGAAGACACCACCAATGAAGCGGCCAGTCCAGAACGGGTAAGACGCCTGAACACTTTCAACAAAGCTGTAGGTGAGAGTTCCGTCAGAGTTAGTCGCACGCCACATTAGGCCTTGCATAACACCTGAAATCCACATAGAGACGATGTAGAAAACAACACCGATAGTGTGTAACCAGAAATGCACGTTCACTAATTTAATGCTGTGAATTTCTTTTTGGTTAAACAGGCGAGGTACTAAGTAGTACATAGAGCCAATGGTGATCATTGCAACCCAGCCAAGTGCGCCTGAGTGTACGTGACCAACTGTCCAGTCAGTGTAATGAGACAGGGCGTTAACCGATTTAATTGCCATCATTGGACCTTCAAAGGTCGACATGCCGTAGAACGACAATGACACAATTAAGAAGCGCAGGATTGGGTCAGTACGCAGCTTATGCCAAGCACCAGAAAGCGTCATGATACCATTGATCATGCCGCCCCAAGAGGGTACGAACAAGATAACTGACATGACCATACCGACCGACTGAGTCCAATCAGGCAAAGCGGTGTAATGCAGATGGTGAGGACCGGCCCAAATATACAGTGAAATAAGTGCCCAGAAGTGAACAACGGACAAACGGTATGAGTAAACCGGACGTTCTGCCTGCTTAGGTACGAAGTAATACATCATACCCAGGAAACCCGCAGTCAGCAGGAAGCCAACGGCGTTGTGTCCATACCACCATTGCACCATGGCATCGACAGCACCTGAGTACATCTAGTATGACTTAGTAAAGTCTACCGGTACTGCCAGGCTGTTAACGATATGAAGCATCGCAATAACAACAATAAAGCCGCCATAGAACCAGTTCGCAACATAAATGTGCGAGGTTTTACGAATGGCCAAAGTGCCGAAAAATACGATGAGATAAGCTATCCAGACAATGGCAATGAGGATATCAATTGGCCACTCTAGCTCAGCGTACTCTTTGGTACTGGTTAAACCTAGTGGCAGCGTAATAACAGCTGCAACAATAACGGCTTGCCAGCCCCAGAAGGTAAAGGCAGCAAGTTTGTCTGAGAACAGACTCACTTTACAGGTTTTTTGCACCACGTAATAAGAGGTAGCAAAAAGCGCACTAGTACCAAACGCAAAAATAACAGCGTTGGTATGAAGAGGGCGAAGACGTGAGTAGGTTAGCCAGGGGGTATTAAAGTTAAGCTCAGGCCAGACAAGCTGGGCTGCAATTAATACACCTAACGCCATACCGACGATACCCCAAATAATGGTCATGACAGTAAACTGCCGGACGACCTTCATATTATATTCGTTCGGTTGTTGTGGAATAGTTTGACTCATCTTTTAAATCCGCAATGATTAAGATCAGGAAAAAGGAGACTTTTACCAGACACACTCCTTGTAAAAGTACCTATATTTTACGCTTTATGTTCTAAAAGGTACAGGGGGATATTGCCAGTATCCCCATAACTTTCAAGGTTATTGCGTTTTAAAGCGGCTCACAAGTTGACTTAAATCAACACTGTTCTTGTTTAAGTTCTGACTGACTTCAGCAACTTGAGCGTTTGCCTCCTGGTTAGCGTGGGAAAGATCTGAAATACCCGTGATATTTTCGTTGAGATTTTTTGTGACTCGGCTTTGCTCGTCAGTAGCTGAAGCAATTTGCACGTTCATGGTTGAGATGTTGGCAACCGCTTCCTGTATTTGACCGATAGCTTGCTCGGCTTTCAGCGCTTCTTCATTGGTCGAAGCTGAACGACCCTCAACGTCCGTAATGATTTGGCTAACGTCTTTTATGGCTCCCTGAATGCTGTCAACAATGCCTGAAATTTCATCGGTTGAATGCTGGGTGCGTGTTGCCAGGGTTCTGACTTCATCAGCAACAACAGCAAAGCCACGGCCAGCTTCACCTGCACGAGCAGCTTCTATAGCAGCGTTCAATGCCAGTAAATTGGTTTGTTCTGCAATAGCGACAATGACACCCAGAATATTGCCAATTTTTTCCGAACCGCCCTGGAGTAGGCGGGCCTGGTCACCGGCCTTCTTAAGTTCATTAGTCAGTGCTTCAATGTTATTCACGGACTCACGCACAATGACAGCAGAGCGTCCAGCTTCTTCATCTGCCGTGTTCGCTGAATCTGCCGCCTGACGTGCGTGCTCAGCCACTTCAGCCGCGGACGATGAAAGCTCTGTAATAGCCGTAGCAACCGAGCCTGTTTGCGAGCTGAGTTCGTCGCTTTGACGACGACTGGTTGAAGAAAGCTCAGTCAGTTTTTTAGCAGCTTCACTTTCACTGTGTGCGCTTTCCTGAACACTTTGCACGAGCTGCTGAATTTTATGCACGAAGGTATTAAACGAAGCGGCGAGCCTGGCAAGCTCGTCCGAGCCTGAGTCGTCTAAACGGCGCGTTAAGTCACCTTCGCCTTCGGCAATATCAACCATGGCGCTGTTGATGGTTTTAAGCGGGCGAGTAATTGAGCGAATAATGAATATAAATAAGAGCATCAAAGGAACAGCAAGCACAAGAGCAAGACCTGCAAGCTTAAAGAACTCCTGCCATAAAATATCCGCAATATTATCGGTATACTGACCTGTTCCCAGAATAATATTCCAAGGTTCAAAGACACGAATTCGGCTAATTTTTGGCACTAAGTTATTGGCATCACTGCCTTTTTGCCAAATGTATTCGACAGTGCCCCGGTCGTTATTACGTGCTTTTTCGACCATTTCCTGAAAAAGTTGGGTACCTTCAGGGTCTTCATAAGAAAGAACGTTTTCACCCACCAGCGACTTCGTAAAAGGGTGCTGAACCATCTTACCTTGTCGGTTCAGTGTAAAAATATACTCTGCACCTTCGTAACGAATATCGTCCAGCCTGTTAAACGCTTGCTGTCGGGCTTCTTCTTCGGTTATGTCGCCGTTTTCAGCTTGCTCGTAATAGTAGTTAACAATGGTATGGGCAGAATCTAATACAGCATCCAGCTTGCGCTTTTCTTCGTCTATTAAAAGTCCATTTAGGATAAACATCATAAACGCCACCATCAGGGCGGTACCAAAAGCCGCTATTCCTAATAAAGTGACCAGCCTTTGCGTAATGCTAAGACGCTGTATTAACTTCATTGCCGTTCCTTAACTTTTAACGTAAGTCTTTATATCGTCTTAATTTACCCTTTCTTTACATAAAGAAAAGTAGACCAAAGTCAAAGAACTTGCTGATAAAACCACCGTTTATGGTGCTTGACGTCTAATCTGGCAAGGTTGTTCACCAAACCATTTGGCGACAGGTTTGTTTGTAGTTGGGTTTAACTTATCCATCTAAAAGTGGTTATTTAATTTACCTAATGTTAATTATAAATAACTTTATCGAAGTGGCGAATTGGTTGGTTTTGTCACCTTCACAATTCGCCGACCGTTTGAAAACTAGGCAATGTCTGCTATTTGTGACTGAGCATTCGATAAACCTTGCTCTCGTGACTCATCACCCATGTTCAGGCCTTCAGCACGAACGATTTCAACATCGGTAATACCGATAAAAGACAATGCTGTTTTTAGATAGGCCTCCTGGTGATCAAGCGCGCTCGCCTCTCCGGTTGAATAGACACCACCACGACCCGAAGCAATATAGGCTTTTTTGCCTTCCAGCAAACCTTCAGGACCATTTTCGGTATAACGGAAGGTTACGCCTGCCTGCAATACCCGATCAATCCAGGCTTTAAGCTGTGTAGGAATGGTGAAGTTATACATGGGGGCGCCAATGACTAAAACATCGGCGTTTTTGAGCTCTTCAATCAACTCGTTAATTAATGGCTTATCTTCAGCTAACAACTCATCAGCGCCTAAGTGCGGAATAGCGTCAGTCACTAAGTCACGGTGCTTTACCGAAATATCGCTTTCTGCTTGTAGCTTCTTAATAATGTCAGCACTTAACTGACGGCTCACTGAGCCTTCAACAAAAATACCAGAGTCTAAATGCAATACGTTCATAGGGTAGCTCCTTTAAGTCTTACCTTATTCATAATGTTGGCGTTAATACTAAGTGTTCCGAATTAAATGAAAAGACGATAAAATGGGATTAAACGTTCCAAAATTAGAACACTTATGTCGATACCCAATATTGCAAATTACTATTTATTCGCCCGCACGGTGCGTGTCGGCAGTATTAATGCGGCGGCAAGAGAATTAGAGCTACCAAAGTCGACCATAAGCCGCAGGCTCAGCCAATTAGAGAAAGAGCAGGGCGTACGCCTTGTAAACAGGGGGCGTTCAGGGTTAAAGCTTACTGACGTTGGCGAAGCATTTTTGGTGCATTGCGAGTTATTAGTTGATGCGGCTGAGTCTGCGCAGATGGTGACTCAGGCATTGTTAGAAAAGCCCAGAGGTCGTGTGAATATTAGCTGTCCGTATGCCATCAGCCAAAGTTTACTGGTCAAAGTACTGCCTGAGTTTATGGATAAATACCCCGAAGTGCAGCTTAATGTTATTGCTACCAATAGGCCGGTTAACCTCATTGATGAAAATATCGACATTGCGCTTCGGGTACGTCCGTATATTGAAGACTCCTCGTTAATTGCGCGGCCATTAACAGAGTCGCCATCAAGTTTGTTTATTTCTCCTGAGCTGTTGAACGCGCAGCCGGTTAAAGAGCCCCAGGACTTAATACAACACCCACAACTGAGTTTGCATTACACCAGCGGTCGTTACCATTATCAGCTAACCAATGAACAAGGCGACAAGCAGCAAATCAATTTCCAGCCGAAACTGATTAGCGACGACATGATGCTGTTAAAAGAAGCCGCCATTAATAACCAGGGAATTGTCGCATTGCCAAATTACATAGGACAGCAAGCGGTATCTGAAGGGCTGCTTGTTCAGTTACTACCAAACTGGAACTTACCGGTTGGCATTATGCACATGACATATTCTCATCGCCGTGGACTTAAACCTGCGGTAAGAACCTTAATAGATTTTCTTGCTGAAAAACTTCCTGAAGTAGCAGAGCACACGTTTTAAAGTTAGCGCTTACCGGCTTAGTTATCCATTTATATATCTCATTTAACATAATATACATTATACGCAATTATGTAATATGGTGTTTTACGGCCCAAATCATCGGTTACTCAGGAATTCTGGTATCATGCGCTCATAGATAATAAAGAGACGGTTTTATGAAATTAGACTACAAGGCGTTACAGCCGGATATTGAAACCTGGTTAAAGAGTTTTCCTGCTGAGCTGAGTGAGAACCCATTGGTTGGTCAGTCACGCGCAGCTAAGGCTTTTGGCGACTCACTGCAGCAGCATGGTACGTATTCAAATATCTATGCGTTGTTTTCGCCTGGCATTTTAAAACGTGATGTACTTAACGCGTATTTCAATGAGCATCAGTGGGAGTATTCAAGCTGGTACGACTGGGTTTATATGGCGAATCCAAAAGATGCACTTCGACCTGTTGCGGTTAATATCCCGTCAGGCTCTGCTGAGTCATTTTTAGAAGCGGTTTGGGCGTTTATTAATTTACCCAAGGACAATCGCGAAGAAGCCTATAAAGAAATAACTCAAACCTATGACACGCACAAACTGCGTGACTATATGCAACAAATACGAGATGTGGCGCCCGAAGACATACAAGGCGAACAACTGGCCAGTATTTTAGTCGCACACGAGCACCCTGCTCCTTATTACTATTGTGATCGGGTTACTGAGGAGCGGCTATTCGGCCACATTGGCGTACAGGCTATTGAAGGAACTGTTCGTTCAGAGCTTCACCTTATTGAGCCTGGACTTATTCATAAAGCCAATGGTGGCGTTTTAGCCATTGAAGTCGCAGAACTTTTAGAAGACATTAAGCTTTGGAAACGTTTGAAAAACGTGATTGAGTGCAGCGAGCTGGAATGGTCAGCAGCAAAACCTGACTCTGGTACAGCGTTCTTCTATCGTCCTGAGCCGGTTCCGGTTAACTTAAAAGTAATTTTATTAGGCTCTCGTAATGAGTATGCCCAGCTGCGTGAGTACGACGAAGACTTTGATCATTTCTTTCCATTTCTGGCGGACTTTCATGGGCATTATGCCACTCAGAATGAGCCTGTTGCCCCCTACTTCGATTACCTTAATTACGTTTGGCAAATTGCTGATGTTTTACCTTTGAGCCAAAGTGGCTATGCGGGACTACTAAAGGTTTGCGCGCGATACACTGACTATCAGCAGGAGTTAACGCTTAACTCCGTGCGCTTGTTACAAGTATTAAGAGAAGCGAACAGCTGTGCTTTGGAGCGTCAACAAACGGAAATTGATAAGCAAGCTATTGATGACGCTTTACAACAACAGCGTGACCGCGAAGGCAATTTAGCAGAATTGAGTCGTCGTAGCATACTTGAACAACAGGTTCGTATTGATACACATGGTGAGGCAATTGGTCAGCTAAACGGCCTTACGGTTGTAACTATGGGCGGTAGCGAGTTTGGCGAACCTTCGCGAATTACCGCGACTATCCATTATGGCGACGGCGATATTATTGATATCGAGCGTAAATCGGATTTGTCCGGAAATATTCATACAAAAGGCGTGATGATTCTCAGTGCTTATTTAGCAAACCAATTTGCACGGTACGCGCCGCTGTCGGTGTCGGCGACAGTCGTCTTTGAACAGTCTTACTATGAGGTCGATGGTGACAGCGCCTCTTTAGGAGAACTGTGTTGCTTGCTGTCGGCTCTGGCTAATATTCCGCTGAAGCAGTCGTTAGCCATAACAGGCGCTGTGGACCAGTTCGGTAATGTGCAGTCTATTGGGGCTGTTAACGAAAAAATTGAAGGCTACTACGCTCTGTGTAAAGAACGTGGTTTAAATGGCGAACAAGGCGTCATTATTCCTGTTTCCAATAAGCACCAACTGAACTTGAACGAGGAAGTCATTGACGCGGTAAAACAAGGGAACTTCCACATCTATGCTGTGGCTCACGTCGAGGAAGCATTAGAGATACTCTCTTCCTGCAGGGCGGATAACTTTTTCCAAAAGGTAAAAGAAAATACCTTAGAAGATGATGAGTCAGGTCAACCTATTGGCTTTTGGCGTCGACTTTTTTCTTAATTCCCCCTCATAAACACTTGTCGGATTTGTTTAGCGTACAGCTGTACGCTAAACTGCTGCACAGTTTTTTCAATTACTTAAGGTGTTTATGAATCAGTCGAGCTTTACTCGGGAAGAGCTGCTGGCTTGCAGCCGTGGTGAAATGTTTGGTCCAGGTAACAGCAAGCTACCCGCCCCTGATATGTTAATGATGGATAGAATCGTCGAGATTAGCGAAGATGGCGGCGCTCATGGCAAAGGCTATATTCACGCAGAATTAGATATTAACCCTGATCTTTGGTTTTTCCAGTGTCACTTTATTGGTGACCCAGTCATGCCGGGATGCTTAGGCTTAGACGCAATGTGGCAATTGCTGGGCTTTCACCTGGCATGGTCAGGCGGCCCCGGTCGCGGTCGTGCATTAGGCGTTGGCGAAGTTAAGTTTACGGGACAAATTCTGCCTGAGCATAAAAAAGTCAGTTATTACATTGATATGAAACGCGTTATAAAACGCAAGCTGTTCATGGGCGTTGGCGACGGTCGTGTCGAAGTTGATGGCCGTGAAATTTATACCGCGAAAGACTTAAAAGTCGGATTATTTACCGATACTTCAACGTTTTAATTGCACGACATAAGTTTGCTTAAAACAAAAACGCCGATAGCAACAACTATCGGCGTTTCTCCTTTAAAGGAATGACAAATTAGCGAAACAAGCCGGTATTCCTTGCTTCCATGGCGTCTCTCCAGCCACCTAACCAATGCGACCTAAACTCGTCTTGAGTTTGATAAGGACAGTTATCTTTCGAACGCCCATGTAAGCCGGCTTTAAAGCCTTGAGTGTGAGCTCTTTCAAAGCGATCGCGTTTTTGTCTTTTCATAAATCTATCCTCGCCTGTTGTTCACAGTTGTTCTTTTAAAGAGGCTTTTTATTAATGCCTCTCTACTATTGATAGACTTATTTGGAGAGAGTTCAATTGTAAAAGTGGCAGAGTCTCAGTTGACATTTTTTAACGAATTGAAACTGTGCCACTTTTTTATATAGAACGTTTAGCTATTAATTTTTGATTTACGGCGAAATACAGAAATAAGTGCGCCTAAACCCATAAAGCCGAGCAACGTGCCAAGACCTAAACTTGCACCTTGTCTTTCAACACGGTTTTCTTGTTGGGTACAGTCGTTTAGCTCGCCATCAGCTGCCGAAGGGTCAAGTTTCACCGTAACGACCACGTCGCGTGTTTGAGTTTCCCCTTCGCTGTCAGTGTACTCTTCAGCTTTTAAAGCGGTTGCAACAATAACGCCGCTGTCATTAATACTGTTCGCCTCAATAATATTGTAGGGAGCGTCACAGCTTATTGTATCGTTCAAATTAATAAACTCAGCGCCCTCTTCTGTTGAGTCGAACATAAATCCAGCTCTGTCGCGAGTCGCTAAGGTTGCTTCAACTTCTCCAGTCCCGACCACAATACCGTCATCATTAATAGCATTAGCGACTGTAGATGAGCCAGTGAAGAACCCCGGTAAGGTTGTAAGCTGTTCGTTGTCCACACTATAAATGAAGCCGGTAGTTCTCAGCTTAGACGAAATAACTTCGGCAAGGTAACCCGTCGCAACGTTATTATCGTTAATATCATTGACCGAACCCCAACGATATTTTGTGTCTTCTGTTACCGCTAAGGCTTCGCCTTCAACAAAAATAGCCGGCATTTTTATCGCGTCTAAGTCAGGATGATACGTCCAGCTTTGACCACCGGCTATACCGTTGTTGTTGACCGTGTATGCGTAACTCGAAAAGTCGTTTTCATCTTCTTCTTCACGAGGCATTAAAGTGCCAAGCTGCTGTGGCTCACCAATGACATTGCCACTGGCGTCCAATTGCCATAAGAAACCACGAACGTCGTAAATAGAACGGTTAGCACCAAAAGAGCCACTACTTCTTCTTGAGTAAAAGCTGTATGTAAATGGCTCTATATTATTTGCGGTACTGTTTTTCAAAGCGAACCATGTTTCCCAGGCACAAACCTGCACCGGTTTGGTAACAATGGTTTCTTCGTCTTCAGGCGTACAGTCAGCAATTCGCTCTTCAGCTAAAGGGCTGACTGCCACACTCGCATAACCGGCTGCTAAACCTGAGTCGTTAATATCCATTAACGCGGTTTCACCGCCTAAGTATTGTGTTTCTGGTGGCGTTACCTGAGTTACTTCGCCATTGTTAAACCATACTCCACGAGTAATAAAGTCAGAGACAAAGTATTCTTGCGTTTGCTCCTCGCCGTCGCCATCGGTATAGGTATACTCGATAAGCTCGTAAGGCGCGGTACTGTAACCCACAGCCGAGTTAGCATTGTTTATGCTGTAGAAAAAGCTGTCTGTACTGTCTGCCCATTGCTCACCTGTTGGTGGTATAGGTTCTACTGCCTGGGTTGTCGTATCAAAGTAGAACGCTTGATTAAGTCCTATACGTTGTTGTTGAGTATTTGATGTGCTTTCATTTGCTAAGTTGCGTATGAAATTGACAATTTGCTCATCTGTAAGAGTGTCCGGGTCTTCAATTCCCAAGCGCTCAAAGTCAATTTCTGCGGTTTCTGGTAAGCGCGAAACACCTACTACAAAGTTTTGTGCGTTAATATCTCTGGCAAAACTATGACGAAAGTTGTCGGCTGTGGGTATTTCTTCTACTTGGTACAGATCAGCGGCAGCTGACAGTGACAGCGATGACAAAATAGCGGCAGTAACAGCTTTTGTTGTAAATGTTTTCATTATTAATAACTACTCTATTCAGATAAGTTTTCGAGTTCTTCCCAACGCTCAAGATCCTGCATGAGCTGCTCTTCCAGCTCAGTAATTTCGTTCATTACAGGCTCTGTTTTTTCTAGCGGTTGTTCAAAAAACCCGGCTTCATTAATTGATTCTTGTAACTTTTTCAGTCGCGCTTCTTTTTCAGCAATAACTTGCGGCAAAGCTTCCAGCTCACGTTGTAGCTTGTAGGATAACTTTTTACGCGGCTTAGCTGAACTTTTAACCGATTTTTGTGTATTCGATTCTTGTTTTTCGTTCGAGTCAGACTCTTTTGTTGGGGCTTTGGTTCCCTTAGTTTTAGAAGAATCTGCCTTAGTTGTAGGAGCTTTGTTTTTCAGGTAATGCTCAAGCTCTGTAAAACCACCCACTATCTCGGTTATAACGCCCTCACCTTCGAAATACAACACACTGGTTGCGGTGTTGTCGACAAATTCACGGTCGTGACTAACCAAGAGAACTGTGCCTTCGTAACTCGCAATAATCTGCTCTAAAAGCTCCAGCGTTTCAATGTCTAAGTCGTTGGTAGGCTCATCGAGTACCAAAATGTTGCTTGGTTTTAGCAGTATTTTCGCCAGTAAGGCGCGATTTCGCTCACCACCAGACAATGCACTGACCGGTGTACGTGCCTGCTTCGGGGTGAATAGAAAGTCCTGTAAGTAACTTAAGATATGTCGCGGACGCCCCTGAAACTCAATGTCTTGTTTGCCGTCACCCACGTTGTCCATAACCGACTGACCCGGGTCGAGCTGTGCCCGGTGTTGGTCAAAGTAAGCGACTTCCAGGTTTGTTCCTAAGCGCACGACGCCAGAGTCCACCGGCTGGTCACCCAAAATAACCTTAATCAAGGTACTCTTTCCACAACCATTGGGGCCAACAAAAGCAACTTTGTCACCACGCATGAGCAACAAATCGAGATAGCTAATGATTTGTTGTTCTCCAAACACCAGTGACATATTTTCGCCTTCAAAGACTTTCTTACCGGAACGCTGTGACTCGTTCACTGATAAGTTCGCCTTGCCTTGCAGTTCTCGGCGCTGTTGTCGCTGCTTGCGCAAGTCTTGTAACGCTCGAACTCGGCCTTCATTGCGCGTTCGTCTCGCTTTAATGCCCTGTCGGATCCACGCCTCTTCTTGTGCGAGCTTCTTATCAAACTCGGCGTTTTGAGCCGTTTCAACTTCCAGCGCTTCGTTCTTTTTTACCAAGTAATTGTCGTAGTTACCTACGTAGCTGGTGAGTATGCCGCGATCGAGGTCTATAATGCGAGTGGCCAGACGTCGAATAAATGCGCGGTCGTGACTGATAAACAACACAGCCCCTTTAAAGGCGACAATTTGTTCCTCCAGCCAACGGACCATTTCAATATCTAAATGGTTGGTCGGCTCATCCAGCAATAACAAGTCTGGGTCAACAACCAAAGCGCGCGCTAAAGCAACACGTCTTAACCAACCACCAGACAATGAGGCCATGGTGTCGTCAGCAGGTAACTGCAAGCGCGTTAATGTTTGTTCTATACGAGTGGCCATTTGCCAACCGTTGCAGGCATCAAGAGCGGTCTGAACTCTTTCTAAATCTTGTAACACCTTTTCGCTATGCGCTGCATCAGCCAGCTGTTCGGAAAGCTCATGATATTCCGATAATAGCTTTCCGGTTTCGGCTAAGCCTTCAGCAACATAATCATAAATTTTTTGCGTAGACTGTGCAGGAGGGTCCTGAGGTAAACGTGATACTTTAGTATCACCTATCCACTGCACACTACCCGAATCTAAAGTAACTTCGCCGTCAATTGTCTTTAGTAATGTAGACTTGCCTGCGCCATTGCGACCAACCAGGCAAATGCGCTCACCGGCTTCAACGGTAAAATCGACGCCATCAAGAATGGCATCTGCGCCAAAGGCTAAATGAGCATCCTGAACTCGCAACAAACTCATTGCTCAATAAACTCCAATAGTTGCTTTTCATCGAATGGCCAACGAAGTTCACTGTCATCGTTGGCTTTCACGAATACAGGCACAAGCCAGCCATATTCTTCTTGTAAGTCATCTTGTTCCGAAATATCGACGACCCCAAGCTCTACTGGCTCTTCTAATGCTAACTGATACAGCATTTGCAACGCTTGTGTGCATAACGGGCAATTGGGCTTAGTTAATAGGTAAACTGCCGACATTAGTGCGCCCGGGAAATAATAAAATAATGGTGTATGCCTTTATGACGTTTGAAGTCTTCAGGTATAGACGCCTGCGTTTGGTCGTTAACTTCAAAGCCGGCTTTTTCCAAGCCTTCGACATCAATTTTAAACTTCTTGCGGTTGTTAGAAAACAAAATGACACCGTCTTCGTGCAGCAAGTTTGCTGCAGTTTTTATCAACCCAACGTGGTCACGCTGTATATCCAGTGTGCCCGTCATTCGCTTAGAATTACTGAACGTTGGTGGATCCAGGAAGATCACATCAAATGCTTGATTCCCTCTTTGCTCCCGCATCCAGCTAAAGCAGTCAGCTTGAATAAAATCATAGTCGCCACGCAAATTGTTGAGTTCGAAGTTGCGTTCACCCCATTTAAGGTAAGTGTTCGACATATCTACCGAAACCACACGTTTCGCCCCGCTTCTGGCGGCTTGAACCGATGCTGTACAGGTATAAGCAAACAGGTTTAGAACATCGAGCTCATTACACTTGTCCAAAAGCTCCTTGCGAACTAAGCGATGATCCATAAACAAACCCGTGTCGAGATAATCGGTTAAGTTCACCTCGAAACGTGCACCGTATTCGTGAACCGTCAGTACCTTACTTTCCTGCGAGCGCTTCTCATATTGCTGGCGACCGCTTTGGCGCTGGCGGCGCTTTAAGACAATATTGCTTTCATCAAATGGTAGAGCTTCACTTAAGGTTTCTAGCATGAACCACAGACGATCGTTTGCGACCCCGTCGGGTACTGTTTTAGGAGCTGCATATTCCTGAACCACTAAGTAGTCGCCGTATATATCAATGGCAGCATTGTACTCAGGAATATCGGCATCATAGACGCGCCAACAATCCAGCTCTTCTTTGTCAGCCCACTTGCGAAGTTTTGAATAATTCTTTTTAAGTCTATTTAAAAGGTCATTACTTTTACTTTCTGTAAAGTCTGGCTGCTCTTTAGTTAAGTCATAAAGCGCTAAAGTGACAGGAATGGCACCATTTAGTAACGAATATTTCTTATGACTTCTCAGTCGTAAACGCTTCAGCAGTTGCTCGTCACCGGCAAGTATTGCTAGCTGCCAGTTGTGAAAGTTTTCTTTTAAGGTTTGTCCGAAACGCTGGTAAAGCAATAACGTCTCAACAACTTCACCTAAACGCTCACCGTAAGGCGGATTCGTGACCAACAAACCCGATTCAGCAGGCGCTTCCAGGTCTGTTGCGTCTCGCTCTTCCCACTCAATAACATTATTCAGCAGTACGCGACTCGCGTTACTGCGGGCAATGGATATCATTCGTCCGCTACTATCAGAACCTTTTATGATGCCTTTGAAAGCGGCCTTGCCAACCTTGAAGCGTTCTTCCGCTTCGTCTAGCACACTGTGCCATGCGGCTGTGTCATGTCCTTTCCAACGCAGAAAGCCCCAGTGCCCGCGACCAAGGCCGGGCGCGTGATCAGAGGCCATCATCGCAGCCTCAATAAGCAAAGTGCCTGAGCCACAAAAGGGATCAAAAATAGCGGGTTGAGGTTTTTCTAGCTCGGTTTTAATACCCGAGCGAATAAGAATTGCTGCCGCTAAGGTTTCGCGCAACGGCGCTGCGCCCTGCTCTGTCCGATAACCACGTTTGTGCATACCGTCACCAGAGAAGTCTAACGACCACACCAGTTTTCCTTTATGCAGACGAACCGCAATACGAATATCGGGCTGCTCCTTTTCTATGTTCGGTCTTGCCAGCCCCTTATTTCGGAAGTAGTCGACAATACAGTCTTTTACCAATTGTGCACCGAATTGAGTATGACGAATATCGTCATTACCACCGGAAAAGTCCACGATAAAGGTTTCATTATTACTAAAGACACTTTGCCAGTTAAACTGAGTCAGTGTCAGCTTTATGTCGTCCAGACTGCTGGGTTCGTGTTCACCTAACTGGAGCAACATACGGCTTGCCAAACGAGACCACATAACAATGCGGTAGGCCTGCTCTAAAGAAGCATCGATATAGCAACCGGCAAATGTTTGTTTTAAATAAGGTAATTCGTAAGCCTGCAATTCTTCGTGAAGTAGCTCTTCGAGCCCTTTGGCACAGGCGATAAAAAAACGATGCATAAATTCCGACTTGTTCATTCAGTAAACCGCAATTATAACGGAGAGCCACTTGGCTGTCTTTAATAACCCGGGAAATAACCTTAAATGAGTAATTAATAAGCACTTAACTCCAATTTGACTGAATAGTAGGCGGTTAAGTGAAATAAGGCTTGCGCTATGGAAAGGACAGGTATAGTATTCGCCTCATCGGACGCGGGGTGGAGCAGTCTGGTAGCTCGTCGGGCTCATAACCCGAAGGTCGTAGGTTCAAATCCTGCCCCCGCAACCAATTATCCTTTCTAAAGTAACTCCTTTAAATAATCTTCAGAAATTTACTTCCAAAAAGAATACCTGAAAGCTAACACAAAAACTTTATGCTAAACGCTGTCCCCAGGACGACTGTGAAGACATTGCTAAGTCAATAGTGGCGGGTAGTAACCGATTTAAGGTCACTTTTATTACTTGAAATTGGCGCATGGTCTTAATGGCAGACAACTGCATAGACTCGTCAAGCAAGACACAGGATGCAAACTCATCATCCGCATCTATAATCATAAACAAGCCTTGATCGAACCCGGAGTTGAGCTCACATAAACGACGCTCTTCTGGCCATTCAGTAATATCTGATTTTTGAAAGTGCCAGCTTTGTGGCATTTGAGGACGGCCGAAACGCTTCCAGGCCATTGCATGTAATGCAGCATCGTCAATAGCACATGGGAGCTTGTCGCTTGGATAGCCTTCGAGGAGTTCGGTTGTTGACTGAAATACAGTCGCATCCTCAATATCCAATTCAGAACGTTCAAAATGAATGTTGACCAGCTGGTTTGGCTTATACGCTATTTGGCATGAGTTTTCTTCCGAGAGCTTAACAGAAAGCTCGCCAGATTCTTGATTGTATAGCCATAACCAATGCGGTTGTGATTCCACGCTGTTGCCCTTTATTCTTCTAATATGAGCGAAATGATTCGAATGCGACTAAATAATATACGGGTAAAGATACTAGACTCAGGTATCTATTACAAGCCGTTAACAACTTCTTTAATAAGTTTGGGACCGTGATAAATAAACCCAGTATAAACCTGAACTAAACTTGCTCCGGCAGCTAATTTTTCTTTAGCCGCAGCTGCACTATTAATGCCCCCTACTCCAATAATCGGCATTTTTCCATGAAGCTCGTTGCTTAAGTGACGGATAACATCTGTGCTTTTATCTTGCAACGGACGCCCGCTAAGACCGCCGGCTTCTGACGCTTGCGAGTCGGTTAAATGCTCACGAGCAAGTGTTGTGTTAGTTGCAATAACACCGTCAATGTTGGCATTGAGCAGTGATTTCGCCATTACGGTGACTTCATCTGCTGTTAGATCTGGGGCAATTTTCACGACTAAAGGTACGTAGCGATCGTGCTTTTTATGCAGCTCAGCCTGGGACGCTTTTAGCTTACTGAGCAAGTCATCTAATGCAGTGCCGTGCTGCAAATTACGTAAACCCGGCGTATTGGGCGATGAAATATTAATGGTGACGTAATCTGCATACGGGTAGACTTTCTCAAGGCAAATAAGGTAGTCGTTAATAGCCTCTTCTTCGGGAGTTACTTTGTTTTTGCCAATGTTAATGCCAAGCACGCCTTTATAAGAAGTGGCTTTAACATTCTCCAAAAGCTTATCAACACCCTCGTTATTAAAGCCCATCCGGTTAATTATGGCTTCATCACTTACCAAGCGGAATAAGCGAGGTTTATCATTACCCGGTTGAGCAACCGGCGTGATAGTCCCTATTTCAACAAAACCAAAGCCCATTTGACCAAAAGCATCTATGCACTCGCCGTTTTTATCAAGACCTGCCGCTAAACCCACCTGGTTAGGGAAGCGAATACCCATTACTTCGCACGGTTTATCTGGAATACTCTGTTTCCAAAACAGCGACAACGGGGTGTTGTGCCAACGCTTTAAAATACCGAGCGCAAACTCATGCGTGCGCTCGGCGTCTTGGCGAAACAGCCATGAACGAATAATTCCGTACATTAGCTGCATACTTTTGGTGCACAGTTATGACTAAGTAACATCAGCTCGCGTAACGCGACTGAGAACTTAGCAAACTCATGGCTCTTAGTCGTTTTAAAGTCAGAAAGCATTTGCTGCCAACGGTACAGCAGTGTTTCGTTCTTCTCTACCCACTCGCTTATCATCTTCTCTGGGTCTTTCGCGTCTGAGGTTGCTTTTAATACCACTTGCGTCAGTGAGCGTTGCTGCCAATCCAGCTCTTCGCGGAAAGCGGCACGAGCCAGTGCTTGCCAGTGGTTAGCAACCGGTTGGTTATTAATCTGTGTTAAGAACCAGTGTAAGTTAAGCTCAGCACCTAAACGGAAGTAAAGTGTTCCGACCGTTTTCAGGTTTTGCCCGCTTTCGTTAGCCACTTCAGCTAAATCCATAGCAGAGAAAATGGTGCTCAAGCTGGCAACGTGCTTCGCTAGTTCAGCCGGGAAGCCGTGTTCTTTGTATTTCTCTATCGTTTCTTCAATCACCTTCACTTCGTCTTCAATCATATATTTCAGACTGTTTTTGCGAAGATCATCAAATGCGCCCATGTAGAAATCCAGGTGTTCCTGAATACCATTCAACGTTGGATTTCTGTGGCGCAGGAACCAGCGGGTTGCGCGGCGGACCATGCGGCGAAGCTGGAACAATACGTCGTTTTGTACCTCAGCCGGTACTTTATTGTTCAGCGCTTCAATTTTGTCGGTAAGCTCTTCAACTTTGAAACACTCACGTGCAACGACATAAGCTGAGGCAACTTCTGCAACACTAGCTCCTGTTGCTTCCTGCTTACGGAATACAAAGTTTGGCCCCATGTCATTAACAATGTTGTTGGCCAGCTTGGTTGCAATGATCTGCCCTTTCAGCGGGTGCGACGTCATTGCTTCAGCAAAACGCTCACGCAGTGGTACCGGGAACGAATCAAATAGCTCACGAGCATGGTAAGGATCTTCAGTAATCTCGTCTGTGATCAATTGTTCTTTCAGAACCATTTTTCCGTAAGCGGTTAATACTGAAAGCTCTGGACGAGTTAACCCCTGATTCGACGCCTGGCGTTCGGCCAGTTCATCATCATCTGGTAAGAACTCCAGTTGACGATTCAGCGCACCGTCACGTTCCAACTGATGAATAAAGCGCTGCAGCTCTTTTATCTGATCAGCGCCGCGAAGCGCGGTAACTGAAATTGACTGAGTTTGGCGATTACAGTCATCCAGCACAATTTCTGCCACTTCTTCTGTCATGTCGTACAGTAATTTGTCGCGTTGCTTCTGCGTTAAGTCGCCACTGGTCACCAAGCCGTTCAGCAAGATCTTAATGTTGACTTCATTATCCGAGCAGTCAACGCCACCCACGTTATCAACAAAGTCAGTATTAATGCGACCGCCTTTTTGAGCAAACTCGATACGTCCAAGTTGAGTGAACCCGAGGTTACCGCCCTCACCCACAATTTTTGCTTTGAGCTCGTGACCATTCACACGTAGTGCGTCGTTGGCACGGTCGCCGACGTCAGTATCGGTCTCTGCTTTACCTTTTACGTAGGTACCAATACCACCGTTCCAAATAAGATCGACTTCCATCGTCAAACAGGCTTTTATCAGCTCGTTTGGCGTCATCGACTTCTTATTGGTGCCAATCATCTTTTTAATTTCTGGCGTTAACTCAATGGCCTTGGCACTTCTTGAGAAAACACCACCGCCCTTAGAAATCAACTCTTTGTTGTAATCGTCCCAGGTAGAGCGCGGTAACTTAAATAAGCGGTCTCTTTCTTTCCAGGAGCTTGCTGCATCTGGCTCTGGGTCGATGAAAATATGCATGTGGTTAAACGCAGCTTGTAAGCGCGTATGCTTAGACAACAACATGCCATTACCAAATACGTCACCGCCCATATCGCCGATAGCAACACAGGTAAAGTCAGTGGTTTGACAGTCAATACCCATTTCACGGAAGTGACGTTTAACAGACTCCCAGGCTCCGCGTGCGGTAATACCCATTTTCTTGTGGTCGTACCCCACTGAGCCACCGGACGCAAACGCATCGCCTAACCAGAAATTATATTCGGCAGAGATACCGTTAGCGATGTCCGAGAAGGTTGCGGTGCCTTTATCGGCCGCGACCACTAAATATGGGTCGTCTTCGTCATGACGCACAACGTCTTTCGGTGGAATAATTTCGCCTTCAATAATGTTGTCAGTAATGTCTAACAGTGCGCGAATGAAGGTTTTGTAGCATGCCTGACCCTCTGCCATAAAGCCCTCACGGTCTTCCGGCAGCGCTTTACAAATAAAACCACCTTTTGCGCCAACCGGCACAATAACGGTATTCTTCACTTGCTGAGCTTTGACCAGTCCTAAAATTTCGGTGCGGAAGTCTTCTCGTCTGTCAGACCAGCGCAAGCCGCCACGGGCAACTTTACCGCCACGCAAATGAACACCTTCAACACGCGGTGAATAAACGAAAATCTCAAACTTAGGCAATGGCAGCGGCATTTCCGGCACCATTTCCGGTAGGAATTTCAATGAGATATAAGGCTTATCCTTGCCGCTTTCATCGGTTTGGAAAAAGTTTGTTCTAAGTGCAGCATCAATGAGCTCAACGTAACGACGAATAATGCGGTCGTCATCTAAGTTGGCAACGTTATCCAACTCGGTGTTAATTCGTGTGTGCAACGCTTCGAGCTTTTTATCGACATCCTTAGTACCCGGCTCAAACTTGGTATAGAACATTTTCACAACCAATTTAGCCAGCAGCGGATACTTACTAAAGGTACTTTCAATGTAGCTTTGGCTGAATGTTGTACCAATTTGGCGCATGTATTTAGCCAGCATACGCAAAATGGTTGCCTGGCGACCATTCATACCAGCACCCAGTACTAAACGGTTGAAGCCATCATCTTCAAGCTGACCGCCCCATACTTTAGCAAAGGCATTTTGGAAGGTCTCGCGACTTTCATCTAAGTCCAGCGAACCCGCCGTGTGAAGCATTTGGAAGTCAAGAACCCAAAAAATATGACCATCGCTGGTTTTAATCTGATACGGGCTTTCACCAATAACTCGTAAACCAAAGTTTTCGAGCATCGGCAGCACGTCAGACAAATGAATGGGTTCGTCTTTATGGAATAGTTTCAGATGCAGATGTTTGCTGTCGTCTTTCTCTTCTTGCGCACGATACAGCACCATGCCCAACTTGTGATCATCGTCTAGCGACTCAAGTTGCTTAATGTCAGAGATAGCTACTGATGGCAGCACATCTTCTTTATATGAGCGAGGAAAAGCTGAAGAATAACGCTTGTTGAGACGCGTTGCCTGGGCTTCACCGTATGTAGACTGTAAAATTCTCTCGAAATTATCTTCCCAGGTGCGTGCAGCTTCAATCAAGTTTTGCTCCAAATCTTTCACGTTAATCGTCTGATGATCATCACTTAAACGGACTGTATAGTGTGTTCTCGCCAATGATGACTCTGAAAAATACGTCGTAAAGTCAACGTCGTATTCCGTTTTGAACGTTCTTGCCAATATACTTTGCGTACGCTCACGCAGTAAGGTGTTGTAGCGCTCTTTCGGCACGTAAACCATGCATGACATGAAGCGACCAAAGATATCTCGGCGCAAAAACACGCGAGTCATATCACGCTCTTGCATTTGCAGCACGCCCAGACCGACTTCTAATAAGTCATCCTCTTCAGCCTGAACAATTTCATCACGTGGATAGGTTTCTAAAATATTCAGTAACGCTTTGGCGGCATGAGACTGTGGTGCGAAACCAGACATTTCCAAAACACGCTCGATTTTTTCACTAACCAGAGGAATATCCGAGGTGCTGTTATTATAGAAGCTCGCTGAGTAAAGACCGATAAAGCGGTGCTCACCAATAACTTCACCTTTTTCATTGAAGCGCTTAATACCAATGTAGTCCGAGTACGCAGGACGGTGAACACGCGATTTAGAATTGGTTTTGGTCAATAGTAACAGGCGATCATTCTGAATGATTTCGCGAGCATCTTCCGGCAATGATGAAACCAAACGACCTTTATCACTGACCGAATTTTTCATTAAGCCAAGGCTGGTCTCTTTAATCTGTTTTAGCTCATAGTCGCCTTTTACCGGGCTAAGCTCATATTCACGATAGCCGGTTAATGTAAAGTTGTCGTCTGCCAACCACTTAAGAAACTTCTTAGCCTCGTCTTTATAGACTTTATCGCCAGGATAAAAATCGTTATCAAGCTCTTTAGCCACTTCTTGCAAGCGCTCACGCATTGGCTTCCAGTCTTGAACAGCCAGGCTAATTTCTTCCATTACCGAGACCAACTCTTTCTTCAGTGTCTTAATTTCTTCTTTGCTGGTCTGACGGTCAATTTCTATCAGGAACACGGTATCGACGTAATTATCTTTACTACGTGTACCGGGCTTTTGTAACTCTGTAACTTGGTGTTTTTTGTCCCGTTTGTGACTAATCGGCATGTGCAGCAGTAAGTGCGACGTAATACCCAGGCGAGATAACGCCATACGCACGGAGTCGACCATAAACGGCATATCATTTTGAATGATTTCAACAATGGTATGTGGCGACTCCCAGCCGTCCGTAGGGACATCAGGATTGTAGACTTTAATAAGTGCTTTATCGCCAGACTTATATTCGTTAAAGCTGTGCCAAAGTCCTAAAACAGCACCGTACATATCGCTATCGTGACGATTGGTTAAATCATCGCTTGCAATGTTTCGGTATAACCGTTTGGCAAAATCTGCAACTAAATGCGCCTGAGGGGCTGGAACTTTCTTATTTATCAATTCAACGACTTTTTCCAGTAAAACCGGAGATTGACTATCGACCAACGACATAATTACAGAGTCCTTGAGGTTGTTGGTGAAACGTCGCAGGCAAGCCAAATGCGGCCCGCGGCCAATGAATCTATGATTGAGGTTATTGTCGGACATTTATCATAGGCTTTCAACGCTATTTCGCATTAAAAACCAGTGTTTAGACCAGATATTTCGGGGATTAAGAAATAACTATGTTATTTAACTGAATGGAAGTCTTTAGACACGACGTAAATCAACAAATTTTTGATTTTCATCGACTTGTAGGCAGAAGCGTCCTCTTATTCCCTGACTGTCAATAAACTTAATAAAGCGGCCCGCGGGAATTGCGACCCGCGTGCCGTTATCAGTGGTTACAACTACCTGTTGAAAGCCCTTGTTATAGTAAACATCACAGTATTCCTGATAGCTCATGGACAGACTAAAGACATACTGGATGATCACGTTACTCGCCTACCTTAAATAATTATTCAGTTAGACAACTTTCTACTTTTTCAAACAAGTCGCTGGCTAAGTTTGGTAAAGACTGAATGCCTTTCAACTCAGCTTTCATTAGCTCTTGACGTTTTTCGTCATAGCGACGCCAACTTACAAACGCAGACAATAAGCGCGACGCTACCTGAGGGTTAAAGTCATTCAACACTTTAATTTGCTCAGCTACCAGTTGGTACCCTTTACCATCAGCTCTATGGAACTGCGCTTGGTTCTGTGTAAAAGCAGCCAGTAACGAATAAACCCGATTCGGGTTTTTAATGCTGAAATCCGGGTGCGACATAAGCTCAGTCAGCCGCTCAACGGTCGCTTCGTTATTGGCAAGTGCTTGAGTACTGAACCACTTGTCCATCACCAGTTTTTCCCCACGCCATTGCTTATCAAAGGCCTCCAGGAGAGTTTTCGCCAGCGAATGATTTGACCAAACAGCAGCCTGCAATGCCGCAAGCTGATCAGTCAGATTGTCCGCTTGACTAAATTCTTGCTCAAGCAGTTCATCGCTGTTGCTGGTTAAGGCCAGATAGCTTAAGCAGGTTTTCTTCAACTGTCGCGCCGCAATGTCTTGTGCCGACAACTCATAAGGGTGTTTAGTTGAACACTTATTGTAAACACTAATAAAGTCTTCTTTTAACGCTTCAGCGAGCTGCTGTTTAAGCGCATCGAGGTTTTCGTTAATTCGCTCAACAGGTATCACACTAAAGTTTTCAGCGATGGTTGCAGGCGTGGGTAATGTTAACGCTAATGCAATTAAAGCCGGGTCGCTGTCTCCAAGCAGTAAGTTTCGGCAAGACGTAACCGTTTGTTCGTCTAACTCTAGCGCCGTTTCGCTCGAGATAGCCTGCTCAACCTTACGTGAAAACAAGGTTTGTGCAGCGTCCCAGCGACTAAATTCATCTTGGCTGTGAGCCATTAGAACACGTAATTCATCGTCACTGATGTCCCGCTTCACTTTCACCGGTGCTGAGAAGTTCTCAAACAGCGATAAAACAGGCTGTTCGGCAACATTTTCGAAGCTTAGCGTTAGCTCTTTATCTTTAAGATGAATCAGCTGTTCATCAGACAACTCCAATGGCTGCCCTTTTACGGAATACGCTGACCATTTCACCGGAATATGGAATGGTGCCTTCTCACTTTGTCCGGGCGTTGCAGGCGTTTCCTGGCGCAAGGTAATAGTCAGTTTTTGTTGCTGAGCATCATAATCTTGCTCAACAGAAACTGTTGGTGTACCCGCTTGTGAATACCAATGGCGGAAACAGCCAAAGTCAGCACCATTGGCATCTTCCATCGCCGCAACAAAGTCTTCGCAGGTAACGGCTTGTCCATCGAAGCGCTCAAAATATAGCGCCATGCCTTTTTGGAAGCCTTCTTCGCCTAACAAGGTATGAATCATGCGAATGACTTCTGCACCTTTGTTATATACCGTAACGGTATAAAAGTTGTTCATTTGAACCACTTTATCCGGACGTATGGGGTGCGCCATTGGGCTAGCGTCTTCAGCAAACTGATGGCTTCTAATAACTTTGACATCGTTAATGCGGTTTACTGCTCTAGAGCCTAAGTCAGAGCTAAACTCCTGATCTCGAAAAACAGTTAAGCCTTCTTTCAGGGACAACTGGAACCAGTCACGGCACGTCACTCGGTTACCCGTCCAGTTATGAAAGTACTCATGGCCGATAACCGACTCGATGTTGAGAAAGTCCTGGTCAGTCGCGGTTTCTGGATTCGCCAATACGTATTTGGCATTAAAGACATTTAAGCCCTTATTCTCCATAGCTCCCATATTGAAGAAGTCGACGGCAACGACCATATAAATATCGAGGTCATAAACCAAGTTAAAACGCTCTTCGTCCCATTTCATCGCGTTTTTGAGCGATTCCATAGCGTGTGGGGCTCGATGAAGGTTGCCTTTATCGACAAACAGTTGAAGCTCTACGTTTCTGCCATCTTTGGTTGTGAAAGTATCTTCCAGTAAGTCGAAGTTACCAGCAACTAAGGCAAACAAATAACTGGGTTTCGGATGAGGGTCTTCCCACACGGCCAGGTGCTTACCTCCTTCTATCTCACGATATTCAACGCGGTTACCGTTTGATAGCAAGTATGGGTAGCCTTCTTTATCGGCAATAACCGTTGTGCGGTACTTTGCCAGAACGTCGGGGCGATCCATGAAGTAACTAATGCGACGGAACCCTTCGGCCTCACATTGCGTACAGTAAGTTCCTTCGGCTAAATACAAACCTTCAAGCGCCTCATTGGCGCTTGGGTTAACTGTATTTTCAATGGTGAGTTCAAAGCTATCGAACGCTGTTTCGAGTACCAACTGGTTATTTTCAACCTTCCACTTTTCGGCCGGAATAACCTCATTATTCACTTTGACACTATTCAGCGTTATGTCTTCGCCATCAAGCACCAACGGCTTACTGTGATTCCCTTGGCGCTCAACCTTCATGACATTAGTGACCCGGGTATTTTCAGGGTGTAACTCAAAGGTTAAGTCAACCGTTGAAATAGTGAATTCGGGTTGTTGATAATCTTTTCTATACTTCGCTTTCGGTAACTGTGTCATAACTTCCTTTCGTTACTGATTAAGCCGTTGCTTCTTTTTGCTCTGGCTTTTTATAAAGAATGGTCCAGCCTGTGTAGGCAAACACGATAGCAATTAACGGTGTTAAGTAGTTGAAGAACGCAAAGATACCATACTCAAATGGGCTTACCGCAAGCACCGAGAACATATAAGCACCACAGGTATTCCATGGAATTAATGCTGAGGTGATAGTACCACTGTCTTCTAACGTACGAGACAGCACGCGAGGATCAAGGTTACGGCGCTCATATTCCTCGCGGAACATGCGACCTGGCAAGACAATCGCCATATATTGGTCAGCGGTTAAAACGTTGGCACCAAAACAGGTGAATATAGTACCGGTAATGAGTGAACCGACAGATTTGCTCGCCTTTAACATACCGCGAATAAATCGTTCTAACAGACCAATTTTTTCCATAATGGCGCCAAATGTCATGGCGCTCAGAATAAGCCAAACGGTATTGAGCATAGAAACCATGCCTCCACCGCTTAACAGAGAGTCTAAGTTAGCGCTACCGGTACTGACGGTTGTGCCATCAGACAATGCCAGCCAAACCACTTTTAGCGATGCTATCCAACCTTCTTCTCCGGCAATTTGCGTGACCATTTCAGGCTGGAAAATGAGCGCCCAGACGCCGCCTAGTAGCGCCCCAAAGAACACGGTGGGTAGCGCCGGTTTACGTGTTGCCGCTAAGTATAAAAGTACGGCAAGTGGTACCAGCATTTCCCAACCAATATTAAAGGTTCCGTGAAGCTGTGTTTGCATTTGTTCCAGACGCTGTAAGCTCACATTGGTGTCTGCGTTTAAGCCCAGAATTAAAAAGATGATGACTGAGATAACAAACGCCGGGCCGGCTGTGTAGCCCATGTAACGGATATGCGCAAATAGCTCTGTACCGGCAACGGCGGGAGCAAGATTTGTGGTATCGGAAAGCGGTGACATTTTGTCACCAAAATACGCACCAGAAACGATAGCACCGGCTGCAATAGCTGGCTCAAGCCCCATGCCTGAAGCTACCCCCATAAGCGCCACACCTATGGTAGCTGCGGTTGTCCAGGAGCTACCAATTGACAGAGCGACAATACCGCAAATAATACAGCTGGCCGCATAAAATAATCCGGGATTCAGCAACTCTAAGCCAAAGTAAATAAGTGTTGGTACGGTGCCCGAAAGCAACCAGGTTCCAATTAATGAGCCAACTGCAAGAATTATCAGCATAGCGCCTAGGGCGACTGAAATCCCCTCGGTAATACCTTCTTCTATTTGTGACCAGCTAAAGCCATTTCGGAAACCAATAATAACGGCGATACCCGCTGCCACTAATAGCGCTATTTGGTTAGGCCCGTAAGAAGAATCTTCTCCGAATAAATAAACGGATGAAGCCAGCATGACAATTAGCGCGATTAATGGAATAAGCGCCTGGAGCAAACTCGGTTGTTTTGTTGTGTGACTCATTAATTTTTAACCTAAAGTTTTATAAAACCAATTAGCTGTAAGAAAATAATAATAATGGCTACAGGCGCTATGTATTTAACGCACAACAACCAGATGTCAAAAACGGGTTTATGACTGTCCAGCTCATTTTCGCTGTGCTCTCTTTTCATCACCCAGCCAGCCAAAATTGCGAGCAGTAAACCGCCTAATGGTAAAAGAATACTCGACGTCAGAAGGTCAATAATATCAAAAATTGAGTTAATAGGTTTACCTAACCACTCGCCGCTAAGCTGCGCCCAGTCACTACCGGCAAATGAATGAATGGTGAGTTGTCCCAGCAACCACAGAACAAGGCCTGAAACTAACGTAGCCGGCCAACGACTTAAGGAGAACTTCTCTGCCACAAAAGCGACCGATGACTCGATCATAGCAATGGCCGATGTGAATGCGGCTATAACAAGCATGACAAAAAAGACAGTGCCAAGTAACGTACCCGCAGGCATTTCTGCAAATGCCAGAGGTAATGTAGTGAAGATAAGGCCTGGTCCTTCGCTTGGCGTAAGACCGAAACCGAAAACCAGAGGAAATATGGCCAAACCGGCAAGTAGCGCAACGATGGTATCAATTACAGCTATCCACAAACTGGTTTGAACAATTGATGTTTCCCGAGGCAAGTAAGCGCCGTACATAATCACTACGCCTGACGCCAAGCCTAATGTAAAGAATGAGTGACCCAAAGCAATCATTACACCGTTTACCGACAGTTTGCTAAAGTCAGGCTCAAACATAAAAGTAATAGCGGCAGAGAAATCGCCGATGTTGCCAACGTATATAGCAATGCCAACCAGTAACAGGATCATCGCAGGCAATAGAAATCGGACAGAACGTTCTAAACCGTTTTTCACACCATTACCAACCACTAAAACCGTCGCCACAATAATAAGGCTATGCCATAGCATTAGCTCGCCCGGCGATGAAAGCAGCCCGGTGAAAACGTTACCCACTTGTTCTGCCGATGCGCCTTCAAACAGCCCCTGTCCTGCTTTGAAAACGTAGGCTAATGCCCAGCCGGCAATAACCGCGTAAAAACTTAAAACCAAATACCCTGTTAGCATTCCCAGCCAACCAGCACTTTGCCAAAACGAGCTTTTCCCTGACTCCAGGGCGACAGACTTTGCTGCATATCCAGGTGAATGACGGCCCCGACGACCAATAATGACCTCGGCTATCATGATAGGAATGCCAATGCCAAGAATACACAGCAAATAAATAAGAACGAAAGCGCCACCGCCATTTTCCCCCATGACATAAGGGAACTTCCAAATGTTGCCCAGCCCAACGGCTGCTGCGGAGGATGCCAAAATGAAACTTAACCGGCTGGACCAGCGGCTTGAGATTGTTTGATTGTTTGTCATCGTATTTTAGTTATTGTTGTTATTTTATTGAGTTATATCACAACCGCTTCTGTTGTTGTCGGTTGTATTAAAAAAATACCGCCAGTTAAGGCGGTATTTCAAGGATACAGTGTCCATTAATTATTCGCGGCAAGCTCCTCGCCGTTAATAAAATCCATCGCTACGAGCAATGCCTGATCAAGGTAAGGGTCGACCTCCGTCACTTCCTCAGGAGCATCTTCGATGTCTTCAACTGGCTCCATTCCCGCTCGTTTTAATCGAGCATTGACTCGTTCAAGCTGGCGAGCTTTTTGCTCATCTTCTTTTTTCTTGCGCTCTTCTGAATTAAGACTGACCCAGGTTTTGTCTTTTTCCAGGCGATACCGCTCAATATCTTCAAAGATGAACTCAAATTCCGGCGCTTTTTCAATGCGTTTATTTAAACGTGTTTGCAGCACTTCAATTTCTGAGTCATCAACTCTATTGACAGGCTTAAAGTCTGCTTTTTTAATTTTGTCCCACGGTAGCGCATTATCTTCTTTGCTTTCGCCCCACTCTGATGGCTCCACATACGAAGGAAATACGATATCAGGCTGAACACCTTTCAGCTGCGTACTACCACCGTCAATACGGTAAAACTTAGCGATGGTGTACTGTACACTGCCCAGAGGCTCATCAAAAAAGTCGAAACGACGCGCTAACCCACGGTGCTGCTGAACAGTGCCTTTACCAAAGGTATTTTCACCCAGAATAAGCGCGCGCTCGTAATCTTGCATTGCCGCTGCGAATATTTCGGAAGCTGACGCGCTGTAACGGTCAACCATGACAAACAGAGGTCCGGAGTAAAATACTTTACCGTCTTTATCTTCACTAACATCAACGCGACCACGACCGTCACTTACCTGTACGACAGGGCCTTTATCGATAAACAAACCGGTTAACCCAATAGCTTCTGTCAGGGCACCACCGCCGTTACCACGTAAATCGATGATAAGACCTTCCACATTTTCAGACTGAAGCTCTTTAATAAGCTTTTGGACATCAGCAGTCAGATTGTTGTAAAAGCCTGGTATTTCAATAACGCCCATTTTCTGGCCTTCATAAACGCCTTCTTCAATGGTTTTCACTTCTGCTTTAGCGGCTCTGTCTTCCAGTTTAACTTTGTCACGAGTAACCTTAACAACACTTGGCGTGCCGCCTGCCCCTTGGCTGGACTTAAGTACCTGAAGTCGTACGGTAGTACCTTTAGGGCCTTTTATTAGCTCAACAACGTCATCCAGACGCATGCCAATAATGTCAACAAACTCTTCTTTATCTTCGCCCTCGCCCTGACCAACAGCGATAATTTTATCTTCGGGCGATAATTTGCCTGTTTTATCAGCAGGACCGCCAGGAACCAGGCTACGAATAACGGTGTAGTCATACTCTGACTGCAAAACAGCACCGATACCTTCAAGCTCTAAATTCATGTTCTGTTTAAAGCGCTCAGAGTTCGAGGGCGATAAGTAGCTGGTATGCGGCTCCACAGAGCGAGCAAAAGCATTCATTAGCGTCTGAAATACATCTTCACTCTTAGACTTCGTTAAACGGTTAAGTGCACTATTGTACCGCTTACCCAGGGTTTCAACGATTTCAGGCCACTCTTTACCGGCAAGCTTCAAATTAAGCGCATCGTATTTAACGCGGCTTTGCCAGAGCTCATCAAGCTCTTCTTCCGTTTTAGCCCACTCAGCATCTTCGCGGTCGTAATAATACTTATCGCCTTGTGCCGAGAAGTCCATTGGCTTTTCGTCATCGAGTAAAGACAACGCGTAAGTATACCGGTCAAATCGACGTTTCAGACTACTTTGGTAAATGTCGTAGGCGACATCGAGGTCACCACTTTTCAGCATGTCATCGAATAAGTGTTGATACTCTGACGCACTTTCAACATCTTCTTTCAGCAAAAACATTTTGCTGTAATCGATCATCTCGAAGTAGCGGTCGTAAATTTGCTCAGACAACTCGTTATCCAGCGTCATTCCGCTAAAGTGATAACGAGTGAAATAGGATGTAATGCGTTCACTGGCTGTATCGTGCTGAGACTCTTGCTCTAATTCCGGCAACTCATCGACACTGTGTTTTGGAGGGATAGCGTAAGCTGCAGGTACTGCGACAGCCAACGCCAATAAATAACTTTTTACAGCCAAGTGTTTCATTCAATGCTCCTAAGCGCGCAAAAATATCTTATCAGCTTTCACTTTCATGCTGAGACCATTTGCCAACTGAACCTGAACATCACTTTTGTCCAATTCAGTAATGGTTCCCGTCATGGGTTGGTTTCCAGCTTTTACCTGTACTTGTTGACCTACAGAAAGCTTGCTAAGTTCCGCTTCTTCCAGTTTAAGCTCTGGTTTTGGCTTTTTCTTAGCGGTTTTAGGCTTGCTAGGTTTGCTCGCCTCAGGCTTTTTCTTTTTCGCCGGCGCTTTAGGCTTTGCAGCATTTTTTTCTTTCGCTTTTTGTGCTGCTTTCGCTTTAGATTCTTTTAATGACTCTTGAGCGTGTTCCTGATGCTCTTCAGTGACCTTATCGGCTTCGTTACCGTCAAGATCGACTCGAGCTTCACCGGCTTTTATACTGTAAAGGTAACGCCAGCTATTTGTGTAGTGACGAAGCGCTGTTCTTAAGCGTGTCTTGCTGACTTTTTCATCGTCTTCTAAGCGTTTGGCCAAATCTTCAAAAATGCCGATTTTTAGAGGCTTGGCATCACCTTTTAACGAAAAGCAGTTAGGAAACTGTTCTGCTAGATAGGCAATAACGTCTTTGCTTTTCGTTAGTTTTTCCGGTTCACTCATTCTGTTCTTCTTCCTGTTCTCGAACGTCGTCCATTAGGTTTTGAACGTATTCGTCCATTTCGTCAAATGATAATTCTAAAAGAGCCGGTTCCTCTATCCAGTCATACAGGGTACGACGAACCATTTCTTCCAATTGCTCTGTGTTATCGTCATCTGTGCGCAACGCATTAATATGATGCAGCATTTCATTAACTTGGTCCGCAGCTTCTTCGGCATCATCGTCGAAGAATATAGCGTCTTCACGCGTCACCAAATAACTATGAATATCGAATTCTGCAAACATTAACATTATTTCGACCAGTTCAGCGTGCTACAGAAGTCAGCTATTTTTTGAAAGCCTTCTGCATCTTCATTGTCAAAACGACCAATAGAAGGGCTATCAATATCAAGAACAGCGACGGTTGTGCCGTTCACAACTATAGGTGCCACAATTTCACTATTTGATGCTGAATCGCAAGCTATATGGCCTTCAAACTCATGCACGTTTTTAACACACTGCGTTTCTTGGGACTGTGCACCAACACCACAAACACCTTTTCCAAACGGGATTCTTGCGCACGCCACTTTGCCCTGAAATGGTCCTAAAACAAGCTCATTATCGGAGTCGGTTAGGTAAAACCCAAGCCAGTTTATGTCATCGACAGTGTCGTACAACAAGGCAGAAATGTTGGCTAGATTAGCTATTAGGTTAGGCTCGCCTTCTGTAATAGCTTGAGACTGGCGTAAAAGGTCGGAATACAACTTAGCTTTCATAGTAGTTTCAACTTAGTTATCGAGCTTGAAACGGGCTATTGAACCCGTGTCATTGTCGGAGCGGAACTGATCTTTTAATTCCCGCTTAGACTTAGAAATAATATTGCCGTCCGGACCCACCGTATACGCCTCGTCAGAGTTACCGAACCGAGCTTGGTACGCCATAACCAACTGCAGCGAATTTTCTCGTTGCTCGTCGGTTAGTTTGTTGCCGTCAGGCCACCGGCCAGTCTCAACAGATTGAACCAAGCGTTCATACACCTCAGGCGTCATGCTATTAATTAAGTCATCGAACTGCATGGGTTACCGTTTCTTTTTCAGGAACATCAACTGAACTCGGTTTATAACAAACCATATTAAGCCAACAACAATACCGCCAATAGCGATATTATAGCCCCATGACTGAGGTTGTGGTTGTTGCATAAACAAATAGGTAAAAGCGGCTATTGCAATAATTAAGGCCAACATTGAGCGAGAAACCAGCTTATCTGATTTTTCCTGGTTCAAGCGGCGCCGTTCGCGCTGAATGTCTTCTTTGCTCTGCCCCGCCAAAACAAATTGGCAATGTGGGCATTCACGAGCCTTTGATGAAATTCGTTTATTGCAAGATGGGCATTTCGTTAACGCCATAATTTCATAACCTACCTCTTATGCAGTCCTTGCAATATAAGGCTTTTGCGCTGAATTTCAAGCATAGTGAATAAGAAAATAAAAAACGGCCAGCAAGAACTGGCCGTTTTAACTGACTCAAAAGAATTTATTTTTTCTTGTCAGCGTCACCAAAGTCTTTCCAATAAGACTTAACAGTCGACTTCATTTCTTTATGAAGCAATAACATACCCAGCAAGTTAGGTAGCGTCATCAGTACAATAGCAACTGCCGACGCCGTCCAAACCAGTGTGGTATCTGCGAAAGACGCCCAGAAGAAACCAGCAACATACAGGATACGGTATGGCATAACGCCCTTTTGCCCGACTAGATAGACAACCGCCCTGTCACCATAGTAAGACCAGGCAATAGCTGTCGAAAACGCGAACATCAGTAGCGTTAATGGAATAATATATTGTCCGTAATCGCCGAAGTAGCCGTTAGCGAAGGCTAATGAAGTCAACGCAGCCGAGTGCACCAATGACTTACCAACCACTTCGATGTCTTCTTTTATTAAGTTACCGTTCTTAATCTCAACGGTACCATTATAGGCATCCTCGCCGGCGATAATAAAACGAACATCTTCAGCTACTGAACGGGCATGCAAAATAGTAATTTCACCGCCTGTTTGCGCTTCACCATCAACCACTTCCAGCTTACCGGAGTAACGCTCAATTTCAGTATCACTGAATCCGTTCAAGTACTTATAAAGCTCTTCACGGTCGTCAGTATCAACGTCATTGTACTGACCAACAATAAAGTCGAGGTCACTGCGAGCAAAGTTATTCTCATGCTTCTCGGTCCATACACCAGAAGAGAGAATAACCAAACCGGTTAAAGTACAAATTAAAATGGTGTCCAGGAAAGGCTCGAGAATCGATACCAAACCTTCAGCAACCGGATCTTTCGCTTTCGCAGAGGCGTGAGCAATTGGCGCAGAACCCTGACCCGCTTCGTTCGAGAACAAGCCACGGTTAACCCCTCGGTTAAAGGCGTACGCAAAGCTTGCCCCTAAGAAACCACCAGCAGCCGCTGAGCCAGTAAAGGCATCTCTGAAAATAGAGACGAATGACTCACCAATGTTATCAATATTGAAGAAGATAACGCTTAAAGAGCCGATAACATAAAGAATCCCCATGATAGGAACAATCTTTGACGTTACCGCCGCAATACGTTTAATACCGCCAATAATAACCATCGCCAACAGTATCGACAAAATAGCCCCGGTCCAGACAGGATCAATCTCGAAAGTCTGCTCCATCGATTGAGCAATGTTATTAATTTGCGGCATATTGCCCGTACCGAAAGAACTAACAATAGTGGCAATAGCAAAAATAACGGCTAGCCATTTCATGTTAAGGCGGCGATCCATGTAATACATAGGGCCACCAGCCATAGTGCCGTCTTCGGTTTTAACACGGTATTTATGCGATAAGGTCACCTCGACAAACTTGGTGGTCATACCCAAGAATGCCGTCATCCACATCCAGAAAATAGCGGCTGGGCCACCTAAGAATATAGCCAGTGCAACCCCACCGATGTTACCGGTACCTACTGTACCGGACAGGGCTGTCGACAAAGCCTGGAAGTGACTGGTGTCGCCTTGCGAGTCTTTGCGGTCAAATTTACCGGCTAGAACGCGCCATGCGTGTCTGAAGTAACGAACTTGTGGGAAACCAAGGTATAACGTAAAAAACAGACCCACACCCAGCAGAATGAATGGGAAATAGGCTGCAGAGCCTAAGAACCCATCAATCCATAATAGAAAATTATTGAGCGCTTCCAAGGAAGACCCCCTCTTGTTGTTATTATTGTTAATTCACTCTAGTTTTAACGCAATTTTGGCGATACTGCCAATATTGCGGTTAATACGTCTTCACCTAAACGCTGCGAACGTGGCGCAGACCAGCCAAAATCCTCATCTGGTAAGTCAGCATTGTCTTTAAATGGCATTTCCAGCGTATACGAAAGACACTTAAACTTCTCGCCCACGGCTGAATTGGCAACTGTCATATTAGCCTGGCCGGGTTCATCAAGGTCATAACCATACTTGGTCTGGAACTCTGGTGTCGCCGTTAATAAAGCAGCTTTAAAAGTGTTTTCCAAGTCCTTATGACGCTCATCGTATGACGGAATGCCTTCACAACCCGCAACAAAGTTATATGGCAAGGCTTCATCACCATGCACATCTAAAAACATATCGACGCCGGTTTGCTCCATACGTTTTAAAACGTAGAAAACTTCCGGGCTTTTTTCCAAGCTTGGTTCCGCCCATTCGCGGTTCAAGTTAGTGCCTACCGCGTTGGTACGCAAATGCCCACGAACGCTGCCGTCTGGGTTCATATTAGGAACAACATAAAAGACATTATTGTCGAGCAGCTTACGAGCTACACCGTCTTCATCATCTAATAAGCGACCTAAAAAGCCTTCCATGAACCACTCAGCCATAGACTCGCCCGGGTGCTGACGCGCAGTGACCCAAATGGTGTTTTTGTGCTCTGCCGGTTCGCCAATCACCAATAAGTTAAGCTCACGACCGTCAATGGTTTCGCCGAGTAATTCGTGATAGCAGTCTACTGACTGTTGAGCCGACTGAATTAAGTCCTGATGGCGCTCATAAGAGTACGGCACGAAATAGGCGTAATAGACACTTTCCTGCTCTGGTGTGTGGCGAATGGTCAGTTCTTTACCGTTGTATTCTGTCGGGACACGGAACCACGTTTCGCGATCATAAGACGCTAATGCTTCATAACCGTCCCAACCGTCTGGATAAGCCGAGCCCGATGCATTTTCAATGACCATGACGTGTTCAGTACCGGCTTCACCAAAAAGTTTAAAGTGAAACCACTGATAAAACTCGGATTGGTTGTCTTTATTTATTGCGAGTCGGATATTGTCGGCGCTGTCAGCGCTAATAACCTGAATGTTGCCACTATCAAAGTTAGCAGAAATACGCATAATTCACCCTTTATTAAGCAATTCTGTTGTAACAAAAAAGCGCCCGGCGGGCGCTCTTTTAACGTTATTTAGGCAGGTTCGGAACCTTAAGTCCCGCCATAGCTTCTGCTACACGAACAACCTGACAGCTATAACCAAACTCGTTGTCATACCAAACGTACAATACAGCACGATCTTCATCGACAATAGTTGCTTGTGAGTCAACAACACCCGCGTGGCGCGAACCGACTAAGTCAGAGGACACAATTTCAGTTGATGCGGTGTAGTCTATTTGGTTAACCAACTCAGAATGCAAAGCAGTGTCACGCAAGAAGTCGTTTAACTCATCGCGAGAGGTCGTTTTTTCTAAGTTCAGGTTCATGATAGCCATCGACACGTTCGGCGTTGGAACACGAATTGCGTTACCAGTAAGCTTACCAGCCATTTCCGGTAATGCTTTAGCGACTGCTTTTGCTGCACCTGTTGAGGTAATAACCATGTTTAACGGAGCTGAACGCCCACGGCGGTCTGCTTTGTGGTAGTTATCAATCAGGTTTTGGTCGTTGGTGTACGAGTGCACGGTTTCAACGTGACCATTGCGAATACCGTATTTGTCATTAACGGCTTTCAATACAGGCGTAATTGCGTTGGTTGTACAGCTTGCCGCTGAAACAATCGCATCACTGTCTTCAATATCGCTGTCATTAACACCAAATACGATGTTCTTGATGTCACCTTTTGAGGGGGCTGTCAGCAAGACTTTGTTTACCCCTTTCGACTTTAAGTGCAGACCAAGGCCAGCTTCGTCTTTCCAAATACCCGTATTATCGATAACAATCGCGTTGTTGATACCGTACTGGGTATAATCGACTTGATCCGGACCATCAGAGTAAATCACTTTGATGTTGGTACCGTTTGCTTTAATGCTTTGGTTTTCGTGGTCAACGGTAATAGAACCGTTAAACTGACCGTGGATAGAGTCACGGCGCAACAAACTTGCACGCTTTTCTAAGTCGCCATCGCGTCCGCCGCGAACAACTATCGCTCTTAAGCGCATTTTGTTGTTAGCACCATTACGTTCTATAAGCTGGCGAGCCAGTAAACGACCAATACGACCAAAGCCATAAAGCACAACATCACGCGGCTCAATATCGTCTTCTCTGTCAATAATGTCAGTCAGTTCGCGCTTAACATAGTCTTTAATTGACAAGTCATCGCTTTTGCCGCCAAACAGGTAACCATAAGCTAACTTACCTAAATCAACGCGTGCTGGAGACAGTTTCAACTCAGCCATTGCTTCCAGGAATGGGAAGCTTTCACGCAAGCGAACTTTCTGGCCTTCGTAACGGCGAATTAAACGGTGAGACTTGATAATGTTGATAGTTGAAACGTTCAAAAGAGAACGTCCGTAAACAAGAATTTCAACACCAAAGTTACGGTAAAGCTTGCCGAGAATCGGCTGCATTTGTTCGGCGTATTCCTGGCGTTCTTGCCAGCTTGCTAGAGTTGGATCTTGCTGGTTAGCATTCATATTGAGCCCTGTCCTCTGTACTTAATGTTCAGTGAGCGTGTTCAGTAAGCAAATAAAGTGCTACGCTTAAAAATCCGCAGTATTGTACTGAAAAGGTCGGCATGAAGCCAACTTTAAGAGAAAATCAGCTTTTAGTGATATCGTAAACGGGTGATTATGTTTAAAAAATACGCAGTTTTTATTGCCTTGCTTCCCTTGGCGGGATGTTATGACAGCGCTCCGACAGTTAGGGAAATTTGTCAGGGTACTCCATCAATGTGCAGTGACTTAAATGATGACAACTGGTGTAACTCCGAACGCCGTCAACTTATATTCAGTCGTTACGATGTCAGTCAGAACAAAACTCCCGAAAACCAATACTATTTGATGCAGGACCTGCAGGAATACAGCAAATGCATTGAGCTGGCGTCGACTATCGAACATAAAAAGCTGAAACAAAAACAGTCAAACCGTATTGAAGCTTACATTAACTCGCAGAAAAATATAAAAGCGCTGGCAAAAGAAACCGAAAATTCTGAGCACCCTCTTTGGCTTTACTGGCATTGGTCTAATCAAGGAGATACAAACGCACTTGATAAGCTGTTGGCAATGGAAGGCTCTAAGCGTATGCAGACACCCGAGCTGCAACTCGCTCTGGCTACCTATTACACCAAGCAAGACTCAGAAAAAACATTCAAGCTGCTTTACAACGCCCTACGCCTATATAAAGAAGGTGATCGCATTAACCCCGAAATACCTTCGACGTTAGTATCTATGTACCTTAAAGAAGGCAAAGCTGAAAAAGCCTATGTTTGGTCACAAGTTGCCTGGCAGCTTGGCCAGGACAACCTGGATAAAAACAGCATGAAAAATATCGTCACCGCATCAGAAGATGAATACGATGACTGGGACGATCAGGCGGAAGATATTGTCGACCAAATCAAGGATGGTCAGTTTAAAGGCCGTTACTCATCTTCATAATGCATAGCCACTGAATTGATGCAGTAACGCTGCCCGGTTTCTGTAGGGCCATCATCAAATAGATGGCCTAAATGACCATCGCAGCGGCTGCATAACACTTCAATGCGTACCATGCCATGACTCATGTCTTTTTCGTAACGTACGGCACCATCAATAGCAGCGTCGAAACTGGGCCAGCCACAATGTGAATCAAATTGGGTGTCGCCTTTAAATATAGGCTGACCACAACCGGCACAGCGATAGACACCGTGTTTATCCGCCACCAAATATTCACCCGTAAAAGGTCTTTCCGTCCCTTTTTCTCTTAAAACATAATAGGTCTCGTCGGACAGCTGTTCTCGCCATTCAGCGTCCGATAGTTTTTTCCAGTCTTTATCTGCCATTGAACAATTTCCCACCCTTAAAGAGTTGTGACTTTATTGTCATACTACTGATATAAAGCCTATGTTAAACTGAGTATTACTAATAAATTGCTGGAGTTAAGCATGCTTCGACGCACCAAAATTGTTACAACCCTCGGCCCTGCCACAGACTCAAAAGACACCTTACGAGCCCTCATTGAAGCGGGTGCCAACGTAGTTCGTCTCAACTTCTCGCACGGCAGCGCTGACGATCATATTAAACGAGCCTCTATGGTGCGCGACATTGCTAAAGAATTAAATGCCCACGTTGCCATACTTGGTGACCTGCAAGGCCCGAAAATTCGTATTGCACGTTTTAAAAATGACTACGTTGAATTAAACGCAGGTGATCAGTTTACTCTGGATGCGGAAATGGCGAAAGACGCCGGTGACGAACACGCTGTGGGACTTGATTATAAACAGCTACCACAAGATGTGAAGCCTGGCGACATTCTTTTGCTGGACGATGGTCGGCTGCAGTTAAAAGTAACTGATATTGAAGGCACCAAGGTGCATACGGTTGTCACTATTGGTGGCACGCTATCAAACAATAAAGGCATTAACCGCCAAGGTGGCGGCCTCTCTGCCGCTGCCCTAACGGAAAAAGATCATGAAGACATAAAAACCGCCGCTAAAATTGGCGTTGATTATTTAGCTGTATCTTTCCCCCGTAGTGGTAATGATATCAACCAGGCACGTCATCTGCTGCGTGATGCCGGTGGCAAGGGCTTGCTTTGTGCCAAAATAGAGCGTGCCGAGGCGGTTGCCAGTGAGCATGCTCTGGACGACATTATTCGAGCGTCAGATGCTGTTATGGTTGCCCGCGGTGACTTAGGTGTAGAAATTGGCGATGCTCAACTGGTTGGTAAACAAAAGCTTATTATCTCTCGCGCTCGTCAGTTAAACCGCGTTGTTATTACTGCAACGCAAATGATGGAGTCGATGATAGAGAACCCAATGCCAACTCGAGCGGAGGTCATGGACGTCGCCAACGCAGTGCTCGATGGCACTGACGCGGTGATGTTGTCGGCTGAAACAGCTGCTGGTAAGCACCCTATTGCCACCGTAAAGGCCATGGCTGATATTTGTCTGGGCGCAGAAACGCACCCCTCAGCGAAGCTCGATCATAAAGATCTGGAAGAGGTTTTTTCCAGCATTACTGAAGCGACTGCCATGTCAGCAATGTATGCAGCTACGCATTTAAGTGGGGTTGCCGCTATTGTTGCACTAACAGAGTCTGGCTTTACGGCTAAACTCATGTCGCGTATTACCTCACACTTGCCAATTTTCTCGCTGTCTCGTCATGCGGAAAGTCGCAACAAGTCAGCTATGTACCGTGGTGTGTACCCTATTAATTTTGACTCAACAAAAACCAGCAACCCTATTTTAGAAGCCATAGACGTGCTGAAAACCAAAGGCCACTTGAAAACCGGTGACTTAGTGATTCTCACACACGGTGATGTTATGGAAACGGTTGGTTCAAGCAACACCTGTAAAATTATCGAAGTCCGTTAATCGTTAAAGTCTTCCATAATACTATCAAGAAGGTCGATGTATTCGTCGGCCTTCTCTACTGCCGCTTCTCGTTGGTTGTCAGACAAGCTCAAATACATATTCCATAAAAACGTATTTCTTGTGTTACTGCTTTGCTCTATCTTTTCCTGAAGCGCTTCGGTTCGCAGTTGCTTAGGGTCTTGTATCAGAGCTGTCAGCTTATTGGTATCGGTTGGCTCTGTCAGTAGTATGGTTTCAAATTCTGTAAGCCATTGTGCCCGGTAATTCAGCCAATCTTCCTGTATAGAAGGGCTTTTCGCAACCCAGTCACGCAGTAACTTATCCTGTTGCTCTGTCAGGTCACCAATAATATCTTCCAAGTCACTTTCAACTTCATTAACCCGCTCAAGCTGTCGCAAAATAGGGTTTTCAGACTGTTTCTCTTCAAACTTTTCGAAACGCTCTTGTTGTTTCTCTTCTATTCTTTCAAACAGTTGCTGCTTTTGTTTCACCGACAAGTCGTTAATTAACGCGGTTTCTTTTGACACTCTGTTCAACACGTTCTGCCAAAAGTGCAATAAAGTGTCTTCAAAAGCGATAATATCGGCTTTTTCAAGCGTTTGGTTATGCACCTTTTCACGCAAGTTAAAGAGCGCTTCGCGATACTCGGGTATTTGAGTCTGGGCATGCCATAAATGAAGCTCATCCACTTTTTTTGCAAGCGTCGCTTCTTGTTGGTCATTGAGGTCAACGTACTCTTTTACCCGCCATTCAACTAGCGTATCTGCGAACTGGTAGCCGATATTCGCTGTGCAGCCCGACAGCACCAGGAGAATTAATAAAGCGAAGCTCAGAAAGCGCATAGTGATAACCTATTACTGACCTAAAATCAGCTGTTTTATTTTGTCTTTATAACTGCGACTGACTTTCAGCTGCTGTCCATTTTTTAACTGCAAATGGTATTCGCCATTTTGCTGATTACACAGTTTCTCGACTTGGTTAACATTGACAATAGCAGAGCGATGTACACGCTGAAATAGCTGAGGGCTTAATTCTTTCTCAAGCTCCTTCATGGTACGACGCAAAATATAAGTGTCATCGTTAGCGTGGATGCACATATAGTCGCCCGCCGCATCAATCCATTTAATGTCCTTAATAGCCACCCGTGTAATTTCACCGCTGTCTTTAATCGCAATATGATCGGGGTACTGGTTCGTCGCTATGTCACCACCTTCCGATAAGGTTTTCAGCAGATCTTCCGCATTCTGCCCTGTCACTTCAGCAACCAAACCCACCAACTTTTCATGTTGCTCTGTATCGAAACTGCTGTTTTCAGCAATAACTCGTTCTACACACTCTTTCAGTCGGTCGTCATCAACCGGCTTCAGCAAATAGTCTAACGCCCTTACTTCAAAGGCTTTTATCGCATATTCATCATAAGCCGTAACGAAGACAACAGTAGGCAATTCGCCCCCCTGCTCTTTAACGGCTTTTAAGACCTCGAAGCCATTCAGTCCGGGCATTTGTATATCCAGAAACACTAAATCCGGCTTTTCTTCGACGATAACATCGACAGCCGTGCGACTGTTTGGGCATTCCGGCATAAGCTGAAGCTCTTCAAAAGCTTCCAGACGCACTGACAAGCCCTTTCGTGCTAAAGGTTCGTCATCAACAACGAGCGTTTTTAAGCGCTGACTCATACTTTCTCCAGTGTTTCAAAAGGTATAACAATGGTGACACAAAGACCTGAGCCTTCGTTCTTACTCATGTTAAATATAAAGTGCTTACCGTACAGTGACTGTAAACGTTGCTGAGTGTTATTAAGACCAACGCCTTCTTTCCTGAACAGTTTATTAGGGTCAGATTCCAATTGGGGGCCGTTATCACAGATAGTTATTTCTAAATCATCGTTTACTTTTTTCGATTGAATACTTATTTTACCCACCCCTTCGACCTGCGCAATGGCGTACTTAATCGAGTTTTCAATAAGCGGCTGGCAGATTAAACTGGGAACCAATGCCTGCTTAGTTTCTTCCTCGAGATTTATAGTCACTTCTAGTTGCTCATCAAAGCGCACCTTTTCAATGTCCAAATACAACAGCAGCGCATCAATCTCTTTTTCCAGCGGTACTTTTTTAATCGGATCGTTATCCAGTGAGAACCTTAAGAATCGACTCAACTTATTAACCATCTTATTGGCCTTGTCTGAGTCTTTTATCAAAATAAGTGTTGATATCGCATTAAGTGTATTAAACAGAAAGTGCGGGTTAAGTTGGTAACGCAGCATTTTTAATTGTGCCTGATGGGCCATAGACGAGGCCAACAGTGCTTTCTGCTTTTCTTCCTGCAGCATTTGGTAGTATTTAATACCAAAATACAGCCCGCTCCAGCTTAAAATAATATAAAACTTCGCCAGGCTGTTTTTTAAATAAAAGAATGGGCTGTCAGGTCTGAATCCAAATTTATAAATTTCCCAGTAAGTCGCGTTATCAATAATGGCCCAAAGCACCGAAATAACATAAGACGCAACGATAGCAATAAGCACCATAAGCGGTGGTGCCATCTCCCATATTCGCCGGTAGAAATAGCGCAACGGAACCGTCAGAAGAAAGCCAGCATACGCGCCAAGAATAATAATAAGCGTGTAAATATCACGCATTTCATGCATGAGTGAGCCAATGTAGTTCACTAACGCGTAGCCAATCCAACCGCCGGCTTGTAACAACCAGAAGAACCGGTTTCTATTTTCCATCAGCATTTGCCACTGATTCAACAAATGCTTCATGCGCTTCCTGACGCCTCCAGTTTAGACAACTCTTCAATATCGACTAAGCTTCCGGAGAACAACGCATTCACTTCGTCTTTCTGGTTGCCTAAAAACTGTAAACCTAATTCATAGTGGTCGTTTCGTTTAACCTGACGAACAATGGCTTTTAACGTCACTTTACGGTTATTTTTTTGCTCTATGACTAGGTCGACTTTACTGCCGTTTTCCCACAAGATCTTGTCATTACTCTCTGGTAGCTCATGTTTAACCCGGCATCCGGTTTCTGACACATCCAGAACATGACCTTTGAGGGAAACCTTATCTCCTTCGGTAGACTGACCTTCAAGAACCATTGGTAAGAAGGCATCAAACCGCCGCCCTTTACGAATTACGCGGTATTCCACCTCATTTGGCCAACGGATGAACAGCATTTTTGTCGGGTGAGAAACAATGTAGTTAATGTCGCTTCGAAAAGCGCAAATTTCACCGTTCCCTGCTTCTAACACAAACCGTACTACGACAGGAATCGCTTCCTCGATATAGTCCCGTAAATCACTGTATTTTCGTGCATCGGGCATATTTAGAATAAGCCAGCGATCTTTTAAGGCACCGATAAACTCAGTAAAAAACCGTGCGGGCACGTTTGAATTAGTCAGTTGTACTTCAATTCTTTGTCCGGGAACCAGTTCGGTGATTTTTTTGGTGCTCATACGGGTCTCGCGCTAGCTATCTGTATGCTACTATGATCGCTAGATGTCAGTCAGTGTCAAGCAAAGGAGACGCTCTTGATCGCTTACGATATAACACCCATCGATTTACATGGTCACCTATTCGAAGTCATTCTGACCATCGATACTCCCGAGCCAGAGCAGGAGCTGTGGTTACCTAACTGGATTCCAGGCAGTTATCTCATACGCGACTTCTCTAAGCATATTATCGGATTGTATGCCGAAGCTAACGGTGAAGCGGTAGCAATAAAGCAAGTAAGCAAAAACCGCTGGCGGTTGAATACAGCCGAAAAAACAGTCACTGTTAGGTATCAAGTCTACGCGTGGGACTTGTCTGTTCGCTCTGCCTATTTAGACCAATTGCAAGGGTTCTTTAACAACACCAGTTTATGTCTTGCTGTTGCTGGCCGAGAAGACGAAGCTTGCCAATTAACATTGCACGCACCAGTCGATGCGCTTGAATGGAAAGTGGCGACTGGCATGCCCCGCTTAACCGGCCAACCTCATTCCTGGGGAACCTTCGAGGCAGAAAACTACGACGCCCTTATCGACTATCCGTTCTTAATGGGCGACCTGGTCATTGAAGAATTTATTGCCCACGGAATTAAGCACTCATTGGTGTTAAGCGGGCGTCACTTTGCCGACACCTCAAAAATCTGTGCCGATTTGGCGCGTATTTGTGAAACTCAGATATCGATGTTTGGAGAAGCTCCGTTTAAGTCCTACACCTTTCTGACTATGGTTGTTGGTGAAGGTTTTGGCGGGCTCGAACACCGTAACTCAACCGCCCTTCTGTGCAGTCGTAAAAGTCTAATTGGCGAGCATGACCATGGTATTAATGAAGACTACCAAACCTTCTTGAGCCTTTGTTGCCATGAGTATTTCCACAGTTGGAATGTGAAAACATTAAAACCCAAAGCGTTTATTCCTTATCAGCTGGACAAAGAAAGCTATACCGAACAGCTGTGGTTTTATGAGGGCATGACCTCCTATTTCGACGACTATCTATTACATGCCGGAGGCATTGTCAGCGCCGAGCAATACTTAAAAGTTCTGTCAGAAACCTTAGCTCGGGTTGAGCGTGGCGCCGGTCAGTACCAACAAAGCGTGACAGAGTCGAGCTATCTGGCCTGGACTAAGTTTTATCAGCAAAATGAGAATGCGCCGAACAGCATTGTCAGCTACTACTCAAAAGGCGCTCTTATTGCGCTTAGCCTGGATTTAATGCTGCGTTTGCAAAGCAACCATTCGCTGACATTGGCTCATGTCATGAAAAAGCTCTGGCATGAGTTCGGCAAAACGGGTTTAGGCACCGCCGATGACACCGTCCTTAACATTTTGGACAGTTATTCAGGCGTTGATGTTGCCGACTTTTTACGCGAGCAACTGTACGTCAAAGAAAGCCTGCCGTTAGAAAGCTTATTGAATCAGTTTGGACTAGAAGTTACGCGCTCAGTACCCGCGGATGACAACTCACTGAAAGCTGCCGACGACCCTGCTCCGGTCAATTTAGGCGCAAAATACAAAGCTTCGTCTGCTGGGTTGGAGCTATTAAGTGTTTACCATGACGAAACAGCTTATAACGCTGGTTTGTCAGCGTCAGACCGTATTATCGCGATTGATCACTTGCAAGTGACGGATGCAAACGTGCAATCTGTCTTGTCACGTTATCGCCCAGGTCAGAAAGTTACCGTGCATGCATTTCGACGTGACGAGCTATTAACGTTAGATTTAATTTGGGAGGAGCCAACCCCGGCATGCTGGCAGCTCTCGATTAAAGACGCTGCCAAATTGAATGGATGGCTTACCGTAGAAAGTTAGTCTTCGTAAAGCTGGGGAAGTAATGCCGGGTCTAACCGGGTATTTCCCCAGTTAACCCGCCAATCTAAATGAGGCCCCGTAGCACGGCCTGTAGCGCCAACTTCTCCTATTACCTCACCCTGCTTTACTGTATCGCCAGTTTCCACGTGCAACTTGCTGAGGTGCAAATAGGTGGTGTTTACCTTGTAGCCGTGCTCAATAATGATAGTGCCACCCGAGTAAAATAAGTCAGGCTCCGCTAAAACCACTTTCCCGGTCCAGGGAGCTTTTACAGGTGTTCCTGTTGGCACAGCAATATCTTCTCCATAATGAGGGTTACGAGGCTCGCCATTAAAGATTCGTTGACTGCCGTAAACTCCGCTAATACGCCCTTCAGCTGGTTTCGCCACAGGCGTCAGGAAGTGCTTATTTTTAGACGCTTCTTGTCTTGCCAACCACACTTTTTCAGCTTCTTTTCGAGCTCGCTTAACCTGCTCCGGGTCTGGTGTCACTGTCTTTTGAGGAACGCCATCGACACGGTCAATATCGTATTCTCGTTCACTTAGTGTAATGGTTTTAGTGCGGGTCTCTCCGTTAGCCGATACACTGAGCTCATGTTCAAGTTCTGCTTTGCGACCGAATCCAAAAACAAAGTAACCATTGTCGGTCACTTCCACCGCTTCACCATTTAGCGTCACTTCAGCTCCAGCGACCGTTTTACCTAAATGCAACGCCCCTTGTGTAAAAGGCCCTTTAACTTCAAGAGGCACAGAGCTGTTGGCAAGCAGAGGGGCCGATACAATCAGACCAATCAACACGCCCATAAAACGAGACTTACGCATAAGCAATAGCTCCTTTACCAACGCCTTCGTAGGCTCTGACTTCCACTGACTTGCCTGCGTGCTCCTGCCCTATTGTCGAGGCCAGGTACTGCGCAATACATTCAACCGTAGAGTCACTTTCAATCACGTAGTTTTCGCTACGCGGCATAACCAATTCAAACAATCCCTGAATTGAGGTGTAGCTGTAACCAATGTGAGTGTTTTCGTCTACGCCATTTGCCGCTTTCGATAGCGTCATTTCATTAAAAGTCGCGATATCGTCTTCGGTACCAATATAAATGTCTTCCCATTTATCGCACCAACTTTTCTCTAACGCTGGCTGGCGAATACCGTCAATAAATATCTGTAGCTTTGAACGATGCCCGTGGGCAATACGCTGACAGTTGCCATCGTGCTTTTTTAAACCGTGAGTGTAGTGATAATAAAAACCGTCAATTTGCTCAGGACGTAAGGTGAGTTTCAGACCTTCAACGTTCACCGGTAGTTCTTGTTTAATCACCGCTTTGACATAATCAGTAACCGTCTCGATACTGACTACTTCGGCATCGATAAAGGCAAAAGAGTCTGACGGACAAAACAGGTGTATTGAACGGGAATTGTCACGCTCAAAGTCGACCCAGTAAGAGCTGTCGTCTTCATTATGGGTGACTTTCGTGTAGGGGTGGTCGCCAGGAACCAACAGCTTGTGATCGACCGAGTCATCAATAATGGCTTTCACTTGCTTTTTGACCTTACCAAAGTCAAGCACCATGGACTGTTCGTTCAGGTTACCATCAAGAACAATATCGACAATCCAACTCTCCCCCACAATGCCGCGTTGCGGGCAAAGGTAAGAGCAATCAATAACGGTAAGATCGTTCACAAATAACTGCATATAAAAAGTGACTCTTTGCTGTTCTCTAAAATTTTACTCAGTATAACCCGAAAGCCCGGCTCAGATAAGCTCGATAAGTAAAAACCATTCCCAAAGTAACTTAGCAGACAACAATATAAGCGCCAGCCCCATGGCTCTGTCTACCCAATGGCTGTAACGCCAAACCCGTTTAAAAATAGCGGGCTGAGTTAGTAGCCAGGTTAAAAACAAAAACCAGGCGCCGGTTGCTATAACCAAATAAACCCCATAACCAAACTTAACTGAAAAAGGAGTTTCTGGTGCGATAATAGTCGTAAATAACGTCAGGAAAAACAGAGTTGCCTTAACGTTCAAACCGTTAGTGATAAAACCGACAATAAAAGCTTTGCGCTTTTTCGGCTTTATGGCCTCAAATTCGTCGCTGGACATTGTCGTTCGCGGCTTTGCTTTTATCGCTTGGGTACCAATAAACCCAAGATACAACGCCCCTACCACCAGCAAGGTCTGATACAACCAGGGAGTTTGGTGAATAATGAGTGCCACACCGACCAGCGAGTACGCAACGTGAATAATAATACCGGTAGCGATACCCAGCGCTACCCAGTAACCCGCTTTTCTGCCAAAGCTCAAGCTGTAGCGCGACACAACCGCAAAATCGGGGCCCGGACTTGCGACAGCAAACAAATGAATTAACGCAATAGTTAAAAACTCACTCCAGTACGACAACGTATTCCTTCCTTGTTTTCCAGTAACTTACCTGCGAGAATCAAAGTTACATTTTGTTAATTACAAATACCAAATAATTAATATGAAAAAAGCAAAGTTTCCTTCACTTAATGCACTTCGAGTCTTTGATGTTGCGGCCAGAAGCGGGTCTTTTAAGCAGGCTGCACAACAACTTGGAGTGACTCAGTCGGCCGTTACCCGTCAAATTCAAGCGCTTGAAGAGCAGCTCGACATGCGACTTTTCCAGCGTGATAACCGAGTACACTCATTAACACCGGTAGCGCTTGAGTTAGCCCCACAAATTGAACAAATATTTGATCAATTAGAGCGTGCTATAGAGCGTACCCGAAGTTTGAGTGATAACACAACAACTCAGCTGACCGTTGCTATAAGCTCTGAACGTTTCCGCTTTTGGTTAGCCGATAAGCTCGAGGACTTTCATGCCCTTTACCCGCATATACAATTAAACTTTACACGCTGTGCTGACTACTTTGCCGGTGAACATGCCGCTGACATGGTCTCTGCCGTACAACATCAAAGCTGGGATATTGCTATTGGTTATGGTCAGATAAACGACAAACACTTGCAAAGTCAGCGTTTATCGAAAAATGATCTTGTCCCGGTATCGGCTATTTCAACCAATGACACGCCATATCACCAAAGCTGGATAATTAACCCAGATAATCCGGAACATACCAAATTGGCCGAAGCAAACCAGTCCAAGCTCAAGAATCAACGTATTCTGCATTGCGATGACTTTTACATGTCCCTGGACTTAGCTCAAACAGAAAAAGCCGTGACCTTAGTCGATAGCAGCCTGTTAAACGCTCAACTATCTCATTTAACGCCTTTTCGAGAGTATGCACAGCCAATTAAGTCACCACTCTCGGTATTTTACAAAAAACGGAAGCGTCAGTCAGTCGCCCTTGTCGCTTTTATTAAATGGTTACAATTAATTAACCAATAACTCGTTTACATACATTCGTGAATGTATATAAAATAAAGGCACTTTTCATCAACCATTAAGAGAGCGACATGTTAAGACGTTTTTCGCTTCTAAGTGCCTTATTATTATCAAGTAGTTTAGCTTCATCCTCTGCACTGGCTAATGAAGTCAGCTTTACGGCTTCGTATTCAACCGACCAATTCCGTGGCGCTCGTGTGGCCTACCGTTTTACCGACATTCCTTTAGAAATGCCGGGCTTTTTGGGTTCGCCTAAGCTTTATGTGGATATGGGGTTAAACCATTGGCAGGACTCGAATGATACATCTGACAACATTACGGCGTTTACTATAAGCCCTGTTGCTTCCTGGCATATAGCCGGCTCAGAGCGGCCGCTTTATTTAGAAGCGGGTATTGGCGGCAGTTATTTCGATAAGACCAGTCTCGGTAACAGAAAGCTCTCAACCAAGTTTCAGTTTGAAGATCGTATTTCGCTGTCCTGGCAGTTCAGCAAAAACTCTGACGCTCGCATTGACTTTGGCTATACTCATTATTCTAATGCAGACATTAAGCGCCCTAACGACGGTCTCGATTTTTATTGGCTTAGTTGGGTTCATCCTTTTTAACTAAAAAAGGTTATTATGAGCAGCCATACTTCTTCACGAGACAGAGTTTATCAAGTATCCAGTAACAGAGAGAGCGCCTCTCATAAACTCCGTTATGTTGAAGGCTCTGCGCCGGCTTCCGGCGAGTGTCGGCTATGTGTCGGCTCGCTGGCACAAGCGGGTAAAAACGATGTACCTGTGACAGTACAAACCGCGTCTTCAGAAAATATTGCCCGGCTCGCCTTTTTTGAAAAGCAGCTTTATGGCAATGACGCCTACTCCAGCTTGTTTTTTTACCAAGCGCTACGACAGTGGCCTGGTAGCTTTTTAACCATAAAAAGTGACGAGAAAGTTGCCGGTTACAGCCTTATAGTGCCGCTCGATGGCAGCCGGGCAACCTTAATGTCTTTGCTTATAGGGAAGAGCTTCCAAGGTCAGGGGCTTGGCCGCATATTGTTGGAGCAGGCTATCAAGTCAGCGGCTGAAAGCAGTTGGAAAACACTTGAGCTCAGTGTGGCTCCGGACAATGCCGCTGCCATCAAATTATATAAACAAGCGGGTTTTTCAGTTATCGAAACCATTCAGGATTACTTAGGTCCGGGTGAAGATCGCCTAATTATGAGTCGTGCACTCTAACCGGATTTGGTGAGCTATGGCATCACTCGACTTATTTGCTGGCGAGAACCATGAGGTTACGCAGTTTAGTGAGCAAGCCTACCTACTCCATGGCCATGTCGCATCTCAGGCAGACACTATTTTAAGCCACCTCAGGGACGTTATTAAACAGTCACCACTAAGACAGTTTGTGACGCCCGGGGGCGGTAAAATGTCAGTACGCACCAGCAGCTGCGGCGACTTTGGCTGGATAACCGACAAAAAGGGCTATCGCTACACAGACACAGACCCGATAACTAAAAAGCCCTGGCCGCCTATGCCTGAAACGCTAAAAACACTTGCTGAACAGGCGGCTGCAAAGTGTGGATTTGAATCGTTTTCTCCCAATGCCTGCTTAATTAACGTTTACCACCCCGGCGCTGCTATGGGGCTTCATCAGGACAAAGACGAGTCCGACTTTTCACAGCCTATTGTATCTTTCTCGTTTGGCTTACCCGTTACTTTTCTCTGGGGAGGACTCAAACGTGGCGGCAGTCCACAAAAAGTGACGCTGCAACATGGTGACGTACTTGTCTGGGGCGGCCCCGATCGCCTTCGGTACCACGGCGTAAAAAAACTCGCTAACGGCCAGCATCCACTCACCGGCAATGTCCGCGTGAACTTAACCTTCAGAGTAAGGTAAGGGTCGGTAAATGCCTGACATTAAGCCCATGCTTTGGCGTCTATTAGCCTTTACCGGCAGTGTCTTACTGACTCTTGTCCTGTTTATTGGCATTGGGCTATTAATCGGCCTGTCGATAGCTAACCGTGAACTGGCAAAGGTTGGTATCGAGGACTGGTCGATAAGCATCGGTTCGCTGTCCAAAGAGCGAGTGGTCATTGAGCAGTTAAGTGTGACAATGAACGAGTTACCGTCATCCTCCACGTCGAACTCAGCTGCCTCACCGCTTACCATTAAAAAGCTACTAAACACGCCTGTACCAAGCTGGCTTCCTGAAAGGGTTATTCTTAACAAGGTCACACTGAAAGGCGAGCTTTTCAAGCAGTACTCCCCGCTTAAGGGAGAAGTAACATTAAACACAAAGCGCCCTAACCTCAGTTTAAACCTTTCTAATCCTGAAGCACTCGCTATTCATCTCTCTCGCGACGACTCAATTTTATCGGTCGATATAGAGCATAACCTTGGCCATTTCAACGCCAATTACGAGCTTATTAGCGGTGAATGGAACATTGAAGGTTCAGCAAAGGTTCCAACCGAGCAACTTGCTCAAGCATCTGAGTTTGTAAAAAACGAACGCATTGCTCTATTGCTTAATGCCCAAGGTTCACTCTCACCAGAAACTAAATTAATAGGTGCAGAGGGTCTCATTAACGCAACTTCCGGCAAATTCACCTTAAAATTACAGCAGCCTGTGAATGTCGCAGCGTCAGGCGTTACATCCGTCGCTGACGGAAATATGCGTTTCAACGTTAAAAACGGCGTTATTGAAAACTATGACTTAAGTCTCAGTGGCAACCTGACACAGTGGCCAGCTCTGCCTTTAGAAATAAGCACGGTAAAGTGGCAACTTACCAGCCAGGACTCTTTAGCGCTTGAACCATTAAGCTATCAACAAATACTGAATAAAACAGCCTGGCCGGTTCAGCTGAGTGCAACGGTTGACGGCAAAGGCGTCTCTGCCGCTAGGATAACTATGGCAGGTCACTTCGTTCAAAACGACGCTCAGTTTGTTCGGCTTGAACTTCCAAAAACTAACCTAAGTGCCGACAGAATTGTAGTACATAGTATTGCCGCCATAAGTCCACTCAAACTTAATACGTTGAGTGACTTAGCATTCAACGCTGATATAACGCTCGAGAGCGATAAGCTGATGATTAGCTCAAAGCACCCCTCTTCGTTTTTCGCCGAATCAGAATTTGCCAATGCTGACTTCTTAATTCCAACGTTCTTTGCAGAAATACCTTTTACCGCCCCCGAAACGGCAACAGCAAACCTGACAACGGAAGTTAATAATGTTGCGATAAAAGTAGCAGGCTTTCAGAGTTTAAAGCCTCAACTCTCGCATAATATCCATTACAAAAACGGCCGTGTTGACGCCGAAGGCACTATTGAATTAGCTCAGGGCGCGGCATTCAATCATAGCAGCACACTGACAGAAGATTTAAGATTGACCTCGAATATAGATATAAACATTCATGACTTAGCGCAAGCAGACTTACAGGCACAATTGTCACCGCTGATACAAGACACTCTCCCATTATTAACGCTAAACAAAGGCACCGCTACGGCGGGCTTTAGGCTGTCAGGCAATTTAGAAACAGGAAAATGGAGCATTGATGAAGGAGACGCAAACTTACAGTCCATCGATGCCATATATGACACAACGTCTGTGGCCAACGCTAATTTGAGCACTCAATTTAATACGACTCCAGAGCGTTTGAGTTTTCAACAGGCAAGCTTATCCGTCGGCAGTATTCAGCAAGGGTTTACTATTGGTCCGGTAGAAGCTGAGCTTGCCGGCGTCATTCCTTTCAAGAACCTGCGAAACAGTACAGTGCAGCTCAACAGTCATAGCATTAAAGCTCTGGGAGGCTCGGTTAGAATACCAGAACAAACTTATAAGTTTGTTAACGAAATACGTATTCCTATTGTCTTCGAGCGTATCAACCTCGGTGAACTCATGCGCCAGTATCCAAGTAACCGAATTGCGATAGACGGCGAAATTTCGGGAACCATCCCCCTCGTTTGGGACTCTCAACAACTAACAGTCGAAAAAGGCTATTTAAGTGCTGTCGCGCCTGGTGGGCATTTGCAGGTAGACTCTTCGGCGTTGCGCTCTACCGTTGGTTCAAACCCAAGTCTGAAAACACTCGCCAGCGTACTGGAGGACTTTTATTACCAAGAGCTGTCGAGTGTCGTTGGCTATGACAAGAACGGTGAGCTAACCTTAGAGTTACAGCTGAACGGATATAATCCAGCCGTTGAAAATGGTCGTAAGGTAAAATTAAACGTCACTTTAGAGGAAGACCTACCTGCGCTCATTAAAGGCATACAGCTCAGCAACAGTGTCAGCGACGTTATTCGTAAACGGATCCAGCAACGGGTCAATTAATCAGAGGACGATATGAAACAATTGCTTGTCATTACACTATCGGTGCTGCTCATGTCCGCCTGCACCCCAACCGTTCAGGTGGCGGCTCCGAAAGAGCCAATAACCATTAATCTGAACGTAAAAATTGAGCATGAAATTTACGTTAAAGTCGACAAAGCACTCGACGACGTTATTTCAGAGTCGAGCGGTTTATTTTAACTTTCAAAGGATTGTGACATGAAAAAACTAACAATTAGTGCGTTCGTCGCCCTACTCTCTATTTCAGGCATGAGCGTGCCAACAGCAAGTTACGCACAGGAAATAACCTTACAAGAAGCCATGGACGAACTGTCATCAGCCAAAGATAAAGGCTGGGTTGGCGAGCAACCTAATGGTTATTTAGGCGTTGTTAAGTCCTCTGCGCAAGCAAAGCAAATAGCAGAACAAATAAATGAAGCCAGACGTCAGGAATATGCCCGCATAGCAGAAGAAAACGACATTGCCGTTGCTGATGTTGAGCTACTGGCCGGCAAACGCGCCATTGAACGCACACAGCCAGGGCATTTTGTGAAGGTTGATGGTCAGTGGAAGAAGAAGCCTTAACAACGGTAGAACCTATAAAGTATAAGGAGTGCGTTGAAGAGGCGAGGAATTTTTTCCTCGCTTTTTACCTATTGAGCCCTACTATGCCAATACCCCGGCTTCCGCCTGTTATTCATAACCGCTATAACAAAGATGGAGTCACCTTTTACACTAAAGATGATGGAAAATGGGAACCTGTTGAGTACATAGCGCTTAAAACGAGAGTAAAAAGTAGGCCAAGCTTCTGGGTATTCAGATATGACTTTATAGGAGGCTTCCAACTCTGAGAAAAAGTCATCCCCTAGCCCTTTTGCATGGCTTTCATACCAATGATACGCGGCACCAACTTCGTGAGCTACATTAGGGTGAAAGGTAAGAGGCTTCAATTACTTGCCTTTTACTTGCTCTTTAATTTCGGACCATGAAACGCCTTTTACTGCCCCGCTATTAAGTTGAGACAGTCGCTCTTCGGCCAGTTCTGCCCAAGCGCCATCGACATTATCATCTTGAGCTGTATCTAAAGAAGAGATCAAACAATGAGCAAGCTTAGCTTTGTCGTTGCCGGACAAATGCTTAATGCTTTCAAGGATGTCTTTGATGTCCATAATGAAACGCCTTGTACCAATTAGATACAAAAGAGTTTAGCATCAAATTTATTTATTTTATACGGAATTGGTGCCCGGGGCCGGACTTGAACCGGCACGCTGTTACCAGCGAGGGATTTTAAATCCCTTGTGTCTACCAATTCCACCACCCGGGCACTACAAGAAGTGTTCTCGAATAATGGAGGCGGGTCCCGGAGTCGAACCGAGATCCACGGATTTGCAATCCGCTGCATAGCCATTCTGCCAACCCGCCAGAATTTGGAGCGGGAAACGAGATTCGAACTCGCGACCCCAACCTTGGCAAGGTTGTGCTCTACCAGCTGAGCTATTCCCGCACCGTCATCTGCCGAGGCATTCTACTGTTTAATCTTTTTCAGTCAATGACTTTTTATCAAATTTATGACTGTTTGCGCAAATTTACGGCAAAGCTGCTAATTTCTAGTCAATTCCTTGCTGGCGCCGCGCAAATATTCCCACATTGACCACACGGTCAAAACGAAAGCACCGTAGAATAAAACAATAGAAATCCAGAAAATATAGATATTCGCGTTCCAAATTAAACCTATAAGCGCGACCATTTGCGCAATAGTTTTCAGTTTACCCAAATTTGATACCGCAACTTTACCGCGGTTGCCACTTTGCGCCATCCACTCACGCAAGGCGCTAACAATAAGCTCCCGGCAAATCATGGTTAATGCCGGTATAGTAATGTACGCAGCATTAAAGTCCTCAACTATCACCACTAACGCCGCCACAACCATGGCTTTGTCCGCCACCGGGTCTAAAAACTCACCAAATTTAGTGAATTGATTAAAACGACGTGCAACAAAGCCATCTAAGGCATCGGTAATAGCGGCAAGCCAAAAAATAAAGGCCGCCCAAAAACGAGCGTCTTCAAAGGGCAAGTAAAACACCACCAGAAACACCGGAATCAGAAAAATCCGAAAGCTGGTCAAAATATTAGGGATATTCCACTTCATTATCCGCTGTTTCCTTATTTGGTTTTACTCATCCCGAAACGAGTAATAAATTTTTTCCGCCATGGCCTGGCTAATACCAGGTACGCTAGAAAGTTTACTAATACTAGCGTTTTTTACCTCTTGTAATCCACCCAGATTTTTCAAAAGCGTTTGTCGACGTTTAGCACCAATGCCTTCTATTTGCTCTAAAGTCGATGTTTTCTGCACTTTCGCGCGTTTCTGACGGTGTCCGGTTATTGCAAAACGGTGTGACTCGTCACGAATATGCTGAATTAAATGCAGCGCACTGGCGTCTTTACTTAACGGAATAGTCTCATGACTGCCCGCCATAATCAGCGTTTCAAGCCCCGGTTTACGGGACTCACCTTTTGCTACACCAATAAGCATCGGGGCATCACTGCCCCAGTCCTCGAAATACTTCTCAGCTTGTGACAGCTGCCCTTTACCACCGTCAATAAAGAGAATGTCGGGTATATTGCCCTGCTCTCTAGCCTTATCATAGCGCTTTGCCAATGCTTTAGACATAGCGGCGTAGTCATCCCCCGGAGTAATTCCGGTAATATTATAGCGTCGGTAATCGGACTTTTTCGGTCCGTTTTGATCAAACACCACGCAGGAAGCTACGGTCTGCTGCCCCATGGTATGGCTAATGTCAAAGCATTCCATACGTTGAATGGGTACACCAAAATCCAGCACCTGCTGTAACGCCGACGTACGACGGTTCATGGTGCTTTGTTGGTTCAGACGGCTCTCCAGCGCATTCACTGCGTTTTTTGCCGCTAATTGCTGATACTGTTTCCGTTCACCGCGAACATTGTTTTGCATTTTCACCGAACGATTGAGCGCCTGCCCCATGACTTGTGCCAGCACTTCATCGGGCTCTACTGTGTCCGGCAGTATAATTTCGCGGGGCGTTTTTCGGCCCGCATTATCTGATAAATAAAACTGCAGCAAGAAGGCACGCAAAACTTCCTCGTCACTGGTGTCCGCCGGTACTTTCGGGAAATAGCTGCGGCTGCCCTGTAAGTGGTTATCCCGTATAAACATCATTTGAATGGTAGTCATGCCATTACCACGAGCCATGCCAATAACATCAAGCTCCTGCTGCGCACCGGTAACCGAGTTGCGCTCCTGAGTCTTACGCAAAGACGCTATTTGGTCGCGAAACCGTGCCGCTTTTTCAAATTCCAGAGCCTCACTGGCTTGCTCCATTTTTGTCACCAGCTCATCAATAACTTGCTGATTTTTTCCATTGAGAAAATGTTTCGCCAACTGAACTTGTTCGTTGTATTCGTCATCGGTGCATTTACTAACGCAAGGCGCCAGACAGCGTTTGAGCTGATACTGCAAACAAGGTCTGGTACGAGCTCGGTAATAGGAGTCCTGGCACTGACGGATTGGAAACAGCTTCTGCATTAAATTAAGGCTCTCGCGCACCGCACTACCGTTTGGGAAGGGCCCAAAGTAGTCACCTTTCTCTCGGCGCGCACCTCGGTGAAAACCCAGTCGGGGGTGTTCGTGAGAGGTTAAAATAATATAAGGATAAGATTTATCGTCGCGTAGTAAAACGTTGTAGCGCGGTCGGTATTTTTTAATAAAGCTGTTTTCGAGAATCAGCGCGTCTGCTTCCGTGTCGGTCACAGTGACATCCATTGACGCTATTTGCTTAACCAAAACTTGAGTTTTGACGGCGTCAACTTTTTCTCGAAAGTAGCTGGAAACTCGCTTTTTGAGATCTTTCGCCTTTCCAACATAAATAACGTCGCCCGACTCATCATACATACGGTATACACCGGGTTGATGAGTCAGGTTCCGAAGAAAGTCTTTGTAATTAAAGGTTACTGAATTGCTATTTGTCATCTACCTTCAAACTGAATTAGGTCAACCAGACCCGATTGAATTGCCATATGTGACAATTGTACATCACCATCAATGCCAAGTTTAGAGAAAATGCGGTAGCGGAAGGTATTTATTGTTTTACTACTGATGCACAAATGTTTTGCAATTTCTCTAACCCGAATGCCGCGGCTTAGCATTTGTGCCACCTGCAACTCTCTATCTGAGAGAGCATCGACCATTCCCTGCTGCTTGCGACTGCGCGGGTTCCGCGCTAAGTATTCAGCAACCGGAGCGGCAACATAAATGCTTCCTGTTTTGAGGGTCTTTAGCGCTTGTACAAGCTCGTCACTATTAGAGGATTCCAGTAAATAGCCATCGACCTGACTAATACCGCACTGAAAGTTAAGAATATCTTGCTGGTTTCGGCCCCAGACAATTAACTGTAAGTCGACATGTCGCCTTTTAATGCGTCGCCAGTGCTCGACGGTTGCTACTCCAGAGAGTTGACTGCTCAAAATAACGAGTGCATCATCGTGTTTGTAACACGCTTGTCTCAGCGCATTCATTGAATTAACCACTTCAATTTGCGTATGAAAATGCTGTTGTATCACAGCCGCCATCCCTGCGCTGGTGATAGGGTTAGGTATCGCTAAAATAATACGGTTCATTAGCCATGTTCCTTATTGCGTATTGGTTATATTATTGTCCTTAAAGTTGATGAACTCGTACCCCTCTGCCCGAATTCGGGAGCGAATATTCAGTGGTTTTCATTAGCCTCGCAACTTGCTTTTACAAATCTTTACAATAACCAGCAATTTTGCAGTATTCGTACGTCGATGGTTTTATGCGCTACTCTTGCAGAGCACGTTTGGCGTGGGCTTTATCGTCTTGCTTGATCTAACATGTCCCACAAATAACAGGCTAAATAACTACGGTATGGGGTGGCTTTTTCAGGAATAATGTAAACGTCCTGATCTTTTAGTTGGCTGATGGCTTTTCGTAATGAGGAGTCCTGAATGGGGAAAAGATCTTCATGCGCAAAGTGAAACATGGCCAGTATCGATGCAGTCCAGGGACCAATACCTTTGAGCTTAGTCGCATCACTAACAAGCGCCTCTGATGTCATGCTTGCCCAATTTGCAATCCGCTCAGGCTCGGTTTTCTGGCAATGAGCAACGCTTTGAATTGCTGCCGCTTTTGTGCGACTCACCCCACAATTTAGTAAGCTATCGGTTGGAAGGTAGGCAATCGATTGTAGGTCTAACGACTTTGCAGCTTGTTCCGCACGCTCAATGATGGTTGCGGACGCTTTAAGCGACAGCATTTGTCGAATAATAATCCGTGGTAGCGCGTCAATGACCGGCGTATTTGAAGGTTTAAGAGGCGCACGCTCAGGCAATTGCAATAACACCAAGTCGAAACCCGGTTGAGTACCTATAAGGTGCTGCTTTATCGATTGTGCGGTTGTTTTCATAGTGGTGCGCCGTTTTACCCGGGAAATTACTTAAGCAAACACTGTAAAGGTCTGGCGGCTGATAGCCAATAGCTCATCGTTACCTGACCAAAGCCCTGCCCTACTATGACCATACCCGCTTTCAGCATGCTCGATAAAAGCTTCATACTGATACCAGTCATGAGTACTGAAGTTTTCTAACGGCTTATCAGGAAACTCGATGGTCCAGGTTAGCGACGATGCGGGTGCTGGCTGCTTTAAGTGCGGCAACACGGCCGGTGGCCAGGCATCCACTAACGCTAAAATAGCCGCTATGGTCAGTTCTTGCTGTTCATTTCTAAAACGCACCCAACCACCAAAGGTTCTCCCCGGTTGCCCGCTAAACGGCATACCTCCGGAGGTAATCCGATAATCGAAATTCTTAGCAAACTCAGGGACAATATCGATATCTGGCAAACCCGGGCCATCATTAATCGTCTTTAAATCTGGCGGTGTTTCACCACTGACAGATACTGAAGACTGACGCCCCTTACCTAAGCTTGCTAAACCAGCCAGCATCACTTCATTATTTTGGGTTAGCTCAACGGCAACCTGCAATACTGAAGAACCTTGACGGAGCACTCGATAATTTAACGTCGCATCTCCCGCTGCCGCCGGGGCAACAAAAGAAATAGCAAAACTACGCAGGTGGTAGTCTTTCGGAAATTGCTGCAATAAAAATTGTGCTGCTATTGCTGCACTAAAACCACCAAAAAATGCGCGCCCTTGCGCCCAGCCTTCAGGTAAGGTAATGGTTTGGTTGTTCTTGTCATTTTCAATTAACGCTAAAGTCTCGTGAAACTGCATATCGCTTCCCTGTTAAACAACTGTTTGAATTACTGATTAGGATACTATTTAAAAAGGGAATGACAAGAATGTAATGGCAGAAATGAAAAAGCCCAACTCAATGAGTCGGGCTTTTTCATCTAAATTTGGCGGAGAGGGAGGGATTCGAACCCCCGGTGGGTATGAACCCACGCCTGATTTCAAGTCAGGTGCATTCAACCGAGCTCTGCCACCTCTCCGAATTGTTGTTTTCAATGACTGTGTCGTTGAGAACGATGCGAATATTAAAGACCTAAATTACGCTTGTAAAGGAAAAATTTAAATAAAGGTATCGTTTGGGCGTTTATTAGACAAACTGTCTACTTTTTACTGGAAATTACTGCCCCAAGACCCCATTTATGCTGTAGTATTTAGGAAACTTTTTTAATAATAAAGCGTCTTAACAGACAGTAGTTCAACACGGAGAAATCTATGAACAATCGCAGTCAGGTATATGTCGGTCAGAATGAATCGGCTCTGGCCGTCAATAAAGTATTACGTAACACCTACACTTTACTAGCAATGACGTTGGCCTTTAGTGCCGTTGTTGCTGCTATTAGCAGTGCAATGAACTGGCCACACCCAGGGTTGATTTTAACCCTAGTTGGTTATTTTGGTCTGCTGTTTGGTGTTTATAAAACCAAAGACAGTGCTATGGGCTTGGTCTTCACCTTCGGGCTGACAGGCTTCCTGGGATACACCTTAGGTCCAATTATTAATATGGCCCTATCAATGCCAGGCGGCGGCGAAATGGTTGCTACTGCCCTCGGTGGTACCGCACTTACCTTTTTCGCTACCTCAGCTTATGTTCTGACGACTAAGAAAGACATGTCCAAGCTAGGTGGTTTAGTAACTGCCGGTATCATCATGGTTATTGTTGCCGCTATTGCTAACTTGTTCTTCCAAATGCCAGCTCTGCACTTAGCATTGTCAGCAATAATGATTCCATTGATGGCTATGCTGATTATGTGGCAAACCAGCGACATTATTAACGGTGGTGAGCGCAACTACATCTTAGCGACAGTCACTTTGTATGTGTCTATTTATAACCTGTTCGTCAATTTGCTAACATTACTAATGGCATTTGGTGGCGACGAGTAATCGTTATTTATAAGTAATGTAATGCGCCCCGCAATGCGGGGCGTTTTTGTATCTAAGCTATTAACATTGGAAAGACGTGGCTAAATTAACTCTTATTGTTCAAAGCTCGGCATCGAATCAAAAACGTTCAATTGATGCTCTAACCTTTGCTAAGAATGCTATTAAGCAAGGACATGAAATAACCTGCCTGTTTTTTTACCGACAAGCGGTTGATCATGCCGTTGCGCAAACACCTGCAGAAAATGAGACGCTGATTCAGCAATGGAGTGATTTTAAAAACCAATCTGGCACCCCCTTGGTGGTTTGCCATACCGTGGCTGAGCGCATTGGTATAGATGAGTTTCATCCTAGCTTTCAAGCTACAGGACTCACCGCCCTATCCAAAGCCATAGCCACCAGTGACCGGACATTACAATTTTAGTCCCATGAAAAAAATAGCCATAGTACAAAGCAGCAATAATCCAGATACAGCTACCGAGGCGCTCGATGTGGCCCTCGCACTGGCAAGCTTCGACACACCGGTACAACTTGTTCTTATTAATAGCGCCACTGATGTATTAGTGAAAGCACCGTCAAAGCGTTACGCTATGTTGGACTTATTAGATGCTGAGCCTATTGCTCTGTGTTCAAACTCAGACATAGACATTGATGCCCTTCCGGCAAATATTGAAGTTACCACTATAAAAATGGAACAACTGAAACAACACCTGAATCAGTTTGACGAGGTACTGCAGTTCTCATGAATACATTGCATTGGGTACGGGACAATTCACTGTCAGCATGGTTAGAAATGCATAGCCACCTGCTTGGGCAAGACGATGCTTTTTTAGTGTCAGAACAAGCCCTAAAAACACTTCCTGACAGCTCGCCAGTAGCGCAAACTATTTATGCTCGTAAAAGCGATATCGAGAGCTCAAAAGCGACCGAACCTAGTTACCTTGTGGTAAAATCGGACGCAGAATGGGTTGAACTGGTTCTCAGTTTTCAGCAGCAAATGACCTGGTAGTCCGCATGATTGAATTTAACGGTAAAACATACGAAACCGACAAGCACGAGTATTTAGCCAATATTGATGACTGGAATGAAGAGCTGGCCCTGCATATTGCGGAGCTTGAAAGTATTGATATGACACCGGCACACTGGGAAGTTGTCAATTTTGTACAAGACTTTTACCGAGAATTCGATACCAGTCCGGCTATGCGTGTTTTGGTTAAAGCCATGAAAAAACAGTTGGGAGAAGATAAAGGCAACAGTCGTTACCTTTACAAATTGTTCCCGAAAGGCCCGGCTAAGCAGGCCACACGAATTGCGGGCCTGCCGAAACCAGCTAAGTGCATTTAGGGTTAATCTTAGCCCTTAATAACTTCAAGACCACCCATATAAGGTCGCAAGGCTTCAGGCACAACTATTGAGCCGTCTTCCTGTTGGTAGTTCTCCAGTACCGCGACTAACGCCCGGCCTACTGCTAGCCCAGAGCCATTTAGCGTGTGCATAAGCTCTGGTTTTTTCGCACCTTTGCGGCGGAAACGAGCCTGCATACGACGTGCCTGAAAGTCCTGCATGTTTGAGCAAGAGCTGATTTCACGGTACGCCTGTTGCGCTGGTAACCATACCTCAAGATCATAGGTTTTAGCGGCGCCAAAGCCCATATCGCCAGTGCAAAGCAATACCTTACGATACGGCAGTTCCAGCTTTTGCAGCACAGTCTCAGCATGCCCGGTCAGTTGCTCTAGCGCGTCCATTGATTCTTCAGGTTTTACTAACCAAACTAGCTCGACTTTATCGAACTGATGCTGTCGAATAAGGCCTCGGGTGTCACGACCATGAGAGCCAGCTTCACTGCGGAAACAAGGCGTATGCGCCGTAAATTTAAGCGGCAGTTCGTCTTCGTCGGCTATTTCGTCACGGTATAGGTTCGTTAACGGTACTTCGGCCGTTGGAATCAATGACATTGGTATTTGGTCTTGTGACTCCCCTTCAATGTGGAATAAGTCTTTACCAAATTTAGGTAACTGCCCTGTTCCCAGCAAAGAATCCTGATTCACCATATAAGGCACGTAGGTTTCCAGGTAACCGTGTTCTTGTGTGTGTAAATCCAGCATGAACTGAGTCAGCGCACGATGCATTCGAGCAATGCCACCCCGCATGACAACAAAGCGCGCACCGGTTAATTTTGCTGCGGCTTCAAAGTCCATACCTTTAGCTAAGGCTTCGCCAAGATCAACGTGATCTTTTACTTCAAAGTCGAACGACTTAGGTTCGCCCCAGGTTAATACTTCCTGGTTTTCACTCTCGTCTTCACCTTGCGGCACTTCGTCTGCCGGCAGGTTAGGGACACCCATAATAATGTCGTTAAGCTCTTCCTGAATCGCTTTAAGTTCTTCTTTCGCGCTATCCAGCTGGTCACCCAAATCACTCACCGCATCCAGTAATGGCTGTATATCTTCACCCGCTGCTTTCGCTTTACCAATCGCTTTGGAGCGACTGTTACGTTCAGCCTGAAGTTGTTCAGTACGTACCTGTACCTCTTTACGTTGTTCTTCAAGCTTGCTGAGTTTAGCAACGTCTAAGTCGAAGCCTCTTTTAGCAAGTGCTTTTGCGGTATTGTCTAATTCCTCACGGAAGTATTTAGCGTCTAGCATGAGTGTCCTATTTAACCGTTGTTGAGTACAACATCATTGCTGCAACAACAGCAGCAATACAGATAATTACGTTTAAGCCGACGTGCAAAGCGGCTTTTAGCATTTCGCCCTGGCTGGCCAGCGTCACAACCTCAACCGAGAACGTTGAAAAGGTTGTAAATGCGCCTAAAACCCCAACACCAAGGAATAAGCGGGTTGTTTCTGACAGCGATTGTTGTTGTCCATACGCCAGTAACAGTCCCAATAAAAACGAGCCTAATATGTTAACGGTCAGCGTCGCAAAAGGGAATGCCCGCAGTCCAAATGATTGCATCGCAAGGCCAATAGCGTAACGTCCCGAGGCGCCAATGGCTCCGCCAGCAGCTACGCAGAAAAAATGCAGCAATAAGTTATTCATCGGGCTCCCTTTTCCAGTCTGACTTAGCATCCATATCTTGTAGCCAGCGCAGCTTTTCCTGCAACTTAATTTCTAAGCCGCGCGGCTCGGGCTGATAAAATTGCGTTTCAGCCAGTTCTGACGGTAAATAACGTTCACCGGGCACATAAGCATTTGGGTAGTTGTGCGCATATTGGTAATCAGCACCGTAGCCCTGCTCTTTATGCACTTTAGTGGGTGCATTGCGTAGGTGTTCCGGTACCGGCGCATCGCTGTGCTCTTTTGCCGCCCTGAGTGCCCCTTTAAACGCATTGTACACCGCATTACTCTTAGCAGCACAAGCACAATAAATAACGGCCTGAGCTATGGCTCTTTCACCCTCTGCCGGGCCTACTCGGTGATACGTATCCCAGGCATTTAACGCTAACTGCAGGGCTCTTGGGTCGGCATTACCAATATCTTCAGAGGCAATAGCCAGTAACCTACGTGCTATGACCAGAGCGTCGCCGCCGCCCGTTAATAGACGCGCGTACCAGTATAAGGCACCGTCTGGTGAAGAGCCTCGTACCGATTTATGAAACGCCGATAGAATATCGTAATAATGGTCACCCTGATGGTCGAATGCGGTTGCCTTTTCACCAATAGCGGCGGTAATTAGCTCAGGCGTAATAGGCTGACTGCTGCTTTCAACAAAGTCGGCCACTACTTCAAGGTAATTCAGCAACCGTCGAGCGTCACCACCGGCTAAATCCAGTAGCTTGGCCCGGGCTTCACCTTCTAACCTTAATCCACGCTGCCCCAGGCCTCGCTCTGTATCTTCCAGCGCTCGGTTTAAGGCCAGCTCAAGGTCTGCTTTTGAAAGCCCCTGCAAGCGATACACCCGCGCCCGTGAAAGCAGTGCGTTGTTTAATTCGAACCCGGGGTTTTCGGTAGTCGCCCCAACAAACACAATGGTGCCGTCTTCAATATGAGGTAAAAATGCGTCCTGCTGACTTTTATTAAAACGGTGCACCTCGTCGACAAACAAAATCGTTCGGCGTCCCTGCTGTTGGGCAACCTGCTTTGCTTCTTCAATGGCTTGTCTTATGTCTTTTACACCGGAGGTAACCGCACTGATACGACTGACAGTGGCATTGGCGGTAGTAGCAATGAGCTCAGCTAAGGTGGTTTTACCGGTGCCCGGTGGCCCCCAGAGAATCATTGAATGCAAATGACCTTGTTCAACCGCCACTCGCAGCGGCTTTCCGGGCGCTAATAAATGCTGTTGCCCGACATACTCTTCAATGGTTTGCGGGCGCATGCGCGCCGCGAGGGGTTTGAAATCAGGCTGAAAATCTAGATCAAGGCTGGCCACAACGATTAGCTTTGATCGTCCACATCGACACCAGCAGGCACTTTAAATGTGAATTGCTGGTCGTCAATTTGAGTATTTAATGCCACGTCGCTCAACATCAGTTCAGTACGCTCGCCATGCGCCTGTACCATAGTAATTTCTTTGAGCTTATTGCCGTCGAAAGCCAACTCTAACTGGCTGTTATCGCTGTTATGTTTAACAAGGTAGCGCTCATCAGTATAAGTTACCGAGTAGTTCTGCCACTGGTTGGTATTACTGTCTAATACTAACAATAGCGGACTGTTATCGACCATGTCCTGTTGCGCATAAATAGTGACCTGATCAACGAACGGGTTGTAATACCAAACCTTCTCTCCGTTTGCGACCATCACCGTTTCATCGGGGCGCATTGTGTGCCAATACAAGTTCGCTGGGCGCTTTAACGTCATAGTGCCACTTAAACTTTGCAGAACATTGCCCTGCTCGTCTTTCACTTGCTGTTCGAACTCTGCCGATAAACTTTGAGTTTGCTCTAACAGCTGCTGTAGCTCCTGTTTATCCGAATTGTTGTCGCTGGCAAATGCATTCATTGATACCGCCATAACGGCGGCGAACCATACTGCTTTCATGAATTAGTCCCTTGGTGGTTTAGGTGCCAGAACATCGCGCTGGCCGTTATTACCTGCACTACTTACGACACCGCTCATTTCCATTTGTTCGACAATGCGTGCAGCGCGGTTATAACCAATACGGAATTTTCGCTGAACACTCGACACCGACACTCGTTGCGTCTCTGTAACGAAGGCAACCGCTTCGTCATAAAGCGGGTCTGACTCGGCGTCATCCATTTCCTGTTGCTCGCCCGGCAATAACGCTTCTTCGCCTTGATCACCTGAGAGAACTTCTTCCAGATAATTAGGACGACCGCGCTTCTTCCAGTCTTTCACCACGGCATGCACTTCATGGTCATCAACAAAAGCGCCATGCACTCGTATTGGGGAGCCACTTCCTGGTGGTAAGTAAAGCATATCGCCCTGCCCTAATAACTGGTCAGCGCCGGGCTGGTCCAAAATAGTACGAGAGTCGACTTTTGACGACACCTGAAACGCAATACGCGTTGGAATATTCGCTTTGATTAAACCGGTAATAACGTCGACTGACGGACGCTGCGTTGCCAAAATAAGATGAATGCCTGCTGCACGTGCTTTTTGTGCTATACGGGCAATAAGCTCTTCGACTTTTTTACCGACAATCATCATCATGTCGGCAAATTCATCGATAACCACAACAATGTTAGGTAATTTCTCTAACACCGGGGGGAGCTCATCCATCGAATCGCCCGGTTTCCAAATAGGGTCCCGCAGCGGCTCCCCTGCTTCCTCTGCCGCTTTTACCTTAGCGTTATAGCCTTTCAGGTTACGTACCCCTAAAGCTGACATCAGCTTATAGCGGCGTTCCATTTCTCCGACGCACCAACGCAACGCATTGGCCGCATCTTTCATATCGGTAACCACTTCCGTCAATAAATGTGGAATGCCTTCATAAACTGACAGTTCAAGCATCTTGGGGTCTATCATAATCAGGCGAACGTCTTCCGGTGTGCTCTTGTAGAGCAAGCTCAGAATCATGACGTTCACACCCACCGATTTACCCGAACCGGTCGTACCCGCAACCAATAAGTGCGGCATTTTAGCCAGGTCGACAACCACAGACTTGCCGGCAATGTCTTTACCAAGAATCATTGTTAGTGGCGACTGACTATTACCGAATTGGTCACTATTGATAACTTCGCTCAGCTGCACAATTTCACGATGCTTATTCGGTAACTCCAGCCCCACGTATGACTTGCCGGGGATAACCTCAACCACGCGCACCGCAACAGCCGACAAGGTACGAGCAATGTCTTTAGCCAGGTTAGAAATTTTTGATACTTTAACGCCTGGTGCTAAGTCCAGCTCGAAACGAGTAATGACCGGCCCCGGCTGAACATGCGCTACGCGAACATCGACACCAAAGTCTTTTAACACGGTTTCTACCGTTCGCGATACTTGGTCAAGTTCGTCCTGCGTAATAGGGTTTTCTTTTTTATTGGGGCGGTCCAGCAACTCAATTGACGGCAAAGGTGGCAACACCTCGGGGTCAACATCGCTTTCTGCGACTTCTGGCTCGTCACTTTTATCGTCCTGCTTTGCGGATTTCGCCTGACGCTTGCGTTCGGCCGCCTCTTTGCTGAAGCGCGGTGCTTTTTCTTCTTCCACCGGCTCTTCTTCATCTACCGCGCTAATTGACGGCAAGCTTAATACAGGCTCTTGCTTATCTGCGCCGAATAAATCACTGGTTAACGATTTTGTTTCTTTGTCTTCGTTATCGGTTAAAGCTTCCGTAGAGTTCTCTTCTGGCTCACCTTCGTCATCGTTGCTGTCGCGTTTTTGCCAGGTCTGTTTAACTCTGTCGACCAACCACAATACGCCGACAATAGCCCACTCCCCCAACTTGTCTGCCACTTGCAGCCAACTGATTCCTGTAACCAGAGTGATACCGGTGAAAAAAAACGTGAGTAATAATAAGGTACTGCCGACAAAGTTCAGGTACGGCAAGAGTGATGCTGCAATCACGTCGCCAATAACTCCGCCGGCGGAGAAGTAATAAATGTCGTCAAAGTTAATGGAAGAAAGCGCAGAAGCGCCAATGAGCGCTAGTAACGCCCCAATCATCCGAAGGCTGACCGCCAAATAATCCATTTCCAGTAAGTGGTAGGTTTTGCGGAACAACAAATAGCCTAAGCCCGCAAACCCAAAAGGAATAAGGTATGCAACAAAACCGAATGCAAACAACAGGACATCAGACACCCAGGCGCCAACCGCACCACCGGCGTTATGAATACTGCCCTCATAGCCTGTCTGCGACCAGCTAGGATCAGCCGGATTAAAGCTGACTAAGGACAAGAAAATAAAAATAGCTAAAGCCCCGCTAACAAGCAGTCCGGCTTCTAGAACTCTCTGTACACCTGTCATTATTCTGTTGTAGCGCCTTCGTTAGTTATTGTTTTTAATAATTGCATGATTGTAGCGAATGTCAGCCCTAATGTTACCCCTTTACTAATACTTTATTTTCTTGTTTGACCTCTTCCATAACAACATAAGTACGAGACTCATCAACGCCAGGCATCATTAATAGGGTTTCACCAAGCAGCTTTCGGTAAGCCCGCATATCGGGCACGCGAGCTTTAATCAAAAAGTCGAAGTCTCCGGCAACCAAGTGGCACTCAAGAATCTCGCCAGTTTTACGTGCGGCTTCACTAAATTCAGCAAAGGCATCGGCCGATGTTCGTGTCAGTGTAATTTCAACGAACACCATTAAATTAGCCCCTAATTTAGCAGGGTTTATTTTGGCATGATAGCTTTCAATGACTTGCTCACGTTCCAGCTTCCGAACCCGCTCTAAACAAGCGGTTTGACTCAGTCCAACTCGCTTAGCTAACTCGACATTAGACATGCGGCCATCGTCTTGCAGCAGGCGTAAGATCTTCCTGTCTATTTTATCAACAGTGATTTCTATGGGAATTTCCGCATTAAACATAATAAATCTCTGAAAAAGTAATTATTAATAGAATATCACACTAAAAAATAACTTAAAAAAAGTAACTCATGCACTTAGGTTTGCGTCTATAATTTGCGCCAAATTATTTCACCGAAAACCGTTAACTAAGTAAGAGGCAGACAATGCTAATTGGTGTACCAAAAGAGATTAAAAACCACGAATATCGCATCGGATTAACCCCTGCTGCAGTTCGCGAATATGTTGAAAATGGCCACGACGTTATTGTTGAAAATAATGGCGGCGCCGCTATTGGTTTTACAAACGAACAATACACAGAAGCGGGCGCAAGCATTGTCGATACGCCTGAAGAGATTTTTGAACGCGCTGACATGATTGTTAAGGTCAAAGAACCTCAGCCAAACGAGTGCAAAATGCTGCGCGAAGGCCAAATTCTTTATACCTTCTTACACTTGGCACCTGACCCAACTCAAACCGAGTTATTGGGTAAAGCCGGTTGTACCGCTATTGCTTATGAAACAGTTACCGACAACCGCAACGGGTTACCGCTGTTAGCACCAATGAGTGAAGTTGCTGGCCGTATGTCAATTCAGGCAGGTGCACACTACTTAGAAAAAGCTCACGGCGGCAGCGGTACTTTATTAGGTGGCGTACCAGGCGTTGCTCCGGGCAAAGTCTTAATTATTGGTGGCGGTGTTGTTGGTACTAACGCAGCGAAAATGGCGATTGGCCTTGGCGCAGAAGTCACTATTTTAGACCGTTCACTGCCTCGTTTACGTGAGCTGGACGATATTTTCGCTGGACGCGTACAAACGGTTTATTCAACCGTTGATGCTATCGACAAATACTCGCGCGAAGCAGATTTAGTTGTTGGCGCGGTACTGATTCCAGGCGCAGCTGCTCCGAAACTTCTGACTCGTGAAAACATTAAAAACATGAAGCCAGGCTCTGTCTTGGTTGACGTAGCTATCGACCAAGGCGGTTGTTTTGAAACGTCAAAAGCGACGACTCACCAAGACCCAGTTTATGTCATTGATGATGTGGTTCACTACTGTGTTGCAAACATGCCGGGCGGCGTGGCTCGTACCTCAACTATCGCGCTGAATAATGCAACCCTGCCTTATGGTATTGCGCTGGCCAACAAAGGCGTGAAAGCAATGCTGGAAAACGACCACTTGTTGAAAGGTCTGAACATGCACAAAGGTAAAATCACCTACAAAGCTATTCACGATGATTTAGGTGAACAGTTAGGTCTGGACTACCAAGACCCACGTGAAGCGTTGCAAGGTTAATACCCCTTAGCGACTAGAAGCTTTTGAAAAGCCTCGGTGAATGCGTTCACTGGGGCTTTTTTATTTTTGACTTGTTCCACACGCTTGCAAACCCTACAATCAGTCCCCATACACTAGTTATCTTACATTAAAAGAATACAAGCAGTCAGGAGTTATCGATGGCAGACGCCAAGCATTGCAAGTTATTAATTTTAGGTTCAGGTCCTGCGGGCTATACCGCAGCAGTTTATGCGGCACGCGCTAATTTAGACCCTGTCATGGTGACCGGTATGCAACAAGGTGGTCAGTTAACCACCACCACCGATGTTGAAAACTGGCCCGGTGACGCTGAAGGTTTAACCGGCCCTGACCTGATGGTTCGCATGCAGCAGCACGCAGAGCGCTTTAACACTGAAATTGTGTTTGACCATATTAACAGTGTCGACTTTTCTAAGCGCCCTTTCCAACTAAAAGGCGATGTCGGTGAATATACAGCGGACTCGGTTATTATCAGTACCGGAGCGTCAGCTAAATATTTAGGTTTGGATTCTGAAGAAGCCTTTATGGGTAAAGGTGTATCTGCCTGTGCAACGTGTGACGGATTCTTCTATAAGAAACAAAAAGTCTGTGTTGTTGGCGGCGGTAATACGGCGGTTGAAGAAGCCCTTTACCTGTCTAACATTGCCAGTGAAGTTCACGTTATTCACCGTCGCGACACGTTCCGCGCTGAGAAAATTTTGGTTGATCGCCTGCATGAAAAAGAGAAAAACGGCAATATCACCTTCCACTTGAACAAAACCTTAGACGAGGTTTTAGGTGACGACGCTGGCGTAACAGGTGTTCGTATTAAGGACACACAAACCGGCGGCACTGAAGAGCTGGACGTCGCAGGCTGTTTTATTGCCATTGGCCACCAACCTAATACCGGCATTTTTGACGGTCAATTGGACATGCAGAATGGTTACATCAGTGTCCAAAGTGGTTTAGAAGGTAACGCAACGGCGACCAGCGTACCTGGCGTATTCGCAGCCGGTGACGTTATGGATCATGTTTATCGTCAAGCTATTACGTCTGCCGGTACCGGCTGTATGGCAGCGCTCGACGCTGAACGCTATCTGGATGCGTTAACCAAGTCCTGATACGACCGTGATCGTTCAGCTTGATTCATTATCGATAAGCTTCCCTCCTGCAGCGACAGCACTTCACGAGCCTAACGGGCTACTCGCTGTTGGAGGCGACTTATCGGCTGAGCGATTACTCTATGCCTACCAACACGGTATTTTCCCCTGGTTTTCAGACAACGACCCTATTTTGTGGTGGTCCCCTAATCCGCGTGCTGTATTTTATCCGGACAATATTCATGTCAGTCGTTCGTTAGCAAAGGCGGCCCGTAAGCAGCCATGGCGAGTGACCATTAATAACCAATTCGCCGAGGTTATTGATGCTTGTGCCCGCCAACGTGCCGACAATGAAGGCACCTGGATAACGGATGAAATGATGGATGCGTATATCAACCTGCACCGTCTGGGCTGTGCTCATTCCGTTGAGGTTTGGCTGGATGAAAAGCTAGTGGGTGGTTTGTACGGTGTCTCGGTTGGCAAAACGTTCTGCGGTGAAAGTATGTTTCACACCGCCACTAACGCCTCAAAGATTGCTTTGATTCAGTTTGCCAATGCCTTCCACAAAAGCGGCGGTGAACTGATTGACTGCCAGGTTGGCAACCCTCACTTATTTTCATTAGGAGCACGAGAACTGTCCCGTGAACGTTTTCTGGTTAAATTACACAGCTCTCAAAGCGCAACTATGCCTAGCCAATTCTGGTTGCCAAGAGTACTCGAGTTTTCAGAGGTAACCACATGCAGTTCGGATTAACACGGGAGTCTCACTGCAACTACCTGAGCGATAAGCAAGAACGGCTTATTGTCGCTGTGCCGGAAGAGCACCAGCGGTTAAACCCTGAAGCCTATGAGTACTTTATGGCGAACGGTTTTAGGCGTAGTCATAACGATGTGTACCGTCCGCATTGCCGGCTGTGCAGCGCGTGTGAGTCACTTCGGGTGATAGTTAACGAATTTGTTGCCAGCAAAAACCAAAAACGCATAGCAAACAAAAATAAAGATTTATCATTAAAGGTTGTACTTGAGCCTACAGAAGAGCACAGCCGCTTATTTTGCGAGTTTATCGAGCAGCGCCACTCTGACGGCGAAATGTACCCACCCGACCCGGCTAACTTCTGGCGTTGGGTATCCTGTGACTGGATGACGCCACTTATTCTGGAATGGCGGGACAACGACGAAAATTTACTGGCTGTTTCAGTGGCAGATCAAACTCCTCATGCGCTATCAGCCGTTTATACGTTTTTTGATCCGGCGGCTCACAAGCGCTCATTGGGCACCTATGCCATTTTGCAGCTAATTGAATACAGTCGACAGCAAGAGCTTGAATATTTGTATTTAGGCTATCAAATAGATGCCTGTAATAAGATGAATTACAAAACTCGCTTTGCCCCATATGAACGACTGGTTGGCAATCATTGGAAAAAAGCGCTAAAATCGCACACACTTTAGGCTACTAACAGAAATCAGAGGATTTTAATGGCGAAAGAAGACAATATAGAGATGCAGGGAACGGTTCTGGAAACACTTCCCAACACAATGTTCCGCGTAGAATTGGAAAATGGCCACGTGGTTACTGCGCACATCTCCGGTAAAATGCGTAAACACTATATCCGCATTTTAACGGGCGACACAGTAACGGTTCAGTTGACTCCATACGACCTGACAAAAGGCCGCATCGTCTTCCGCGCACGTTAATCCGTTCGGGGTTAAGGCCGGCTCAACCGAACCGGCCTTAAGCACTTCTTCTAGCTCTCTACCGTTTCATTGTTGCTGTCGTAGTCAAATTTAAGTTCATCTTTGTCCGACGCACTCACTTTGACACTGCCACCTTTTGACAGCTGACCAAACAGAATTTCATTGGCTAACGGCTTTTTCAGGTGCTCCTGAATAACCCGGCTCATTGGTCTTGCCCCCATTTCCTTGTCATAGCCTTTTTCAGCTATCCAGGCATGAGCGCTTGGGTCAACTTCCAGTGATACACCTTTTTTATCCAGTTGAGCCTGCAGCTCGCAAATGAATTTATCAACCACTTGCTCCAGCACTTGCGGTGTCAGGTGGTTAAACCACACTACTCCGTCCAAACGGTTACGGAACTCTGGCGTAAAGGTGTTATTGATTTCCGCCATCGCATCGTGACTGTGGTCTTGCTGCTTAAAGCCAATGGATTTTCTTACTGTTTCACGAACACCAGCATTAGTGGTCATGACGATAATTACATTGCGGAAGTCTGCCTTACGGCCGTTATTGTCGGTAAGCGTACCGTTGTCCATAACCTGTAGCAGGATATTAAAGACATCCGGATGCGCTTTTTCCAGTTCGTCCAGCAAGAGAACACAATGCGGGTTCTTAATAACCGCGTCGGTCAATAAGCCACCCTGCTCATAACCTACATAGCCAGGAGGCGCACCAATTAAACGGCTGACCGCATGGCGTTCCATGTACTCCGACATATCGAAACGAAGTAACTCTATACCCATAGCTTTGGCTAGTTGTTGAGTGACCTCCGTCTTACCGACACCGGTAGGCCCTGCAAATAAGAACGAACCAATAGGCTGATTCTCGTTCGCCAAACCTGAGCGGGACAAGCGAATAGACGCTGTTAATTTATCAATAGCTTCGTCCTGACCAAATACCACCATTTTCAAGTTGCGGTCGAGCTGTTTAAGCGTTTCCTGATCAGACTGAGAGACCGACTGCTCAGGCACTCGTGCAATTTTCGCAATGATATTTTCAATATCAGATACACCCACCGTTTTGCGGCGCTTCGACGGTGGCAGCAAACGCTGTGATGCGCCCGCCTCGTCCATGACATCAATGGCTTTGTCTGGCAAATGACGTTCATTAATGTACTTAGCTGACAGCTCTGCCGCTGCTTTTATCGCTGGCTGGGTATAACGAATGCCATGATGACTTTCATAACGATCTTTCAAGCCCATCAGAATTTTTGTGGTGTCTTCAACGGACGGCTCTACAACATCTACCTTTTGGAAACGACGTACTAACGCACGATCTTTCTCGAAGACATTCTTAAACTCGTTATAAGTGGTCGAGCCAATACATTTTAGCTGACCGCTAGACAGTAACGGTTTAATTAGATTAGAGGCATCCAGCACCCCACCACTGGCGGCACCTGCCCCAATAATGGTATGAATTTCATCGATGAACAGAATTGCGTGCTCTTGCTTTTGTAGCTCTTTTAATAGCAGCTTAAAGCGTTTTTCAAAGTCGCCCCGGTATTTGGTACCGGCCAGCAAGTCGCCCATATCCAGCGAGTAAATTTTCGCGTCCAGCAATATCTCCGGCACGTCACCTTTGACGATACGATACGCCAAGCCTTCTGCAATGGCGGTTTTGCCAACGCCGGCTTCCCCCACCAGTAGCGGATTGTTTTTACGACGGCGACAAAGAATTTGAGCGCAGCGCTCTACCTCGTAATCACGCCCAATCAGCGGGTCAATTTTTCCTTCTTTGGCCTGCTCGTTTAGATTAGTGCAGAACTTCTGCAGATAACTTTGTTGCTCTTCCTGCTGAGTTTCAATGGTTTCATCTTCCAGCGACTCTTCCGCCGGCTCTTCATCGATACGCGAAATGCCGTGCGAAATATAATTCACGATATCCAAACGGGTAATATCGTTCTTATTCAGCAAATAGACCGCCTGGGACTCTTGTTCACTGAAAATAGCGACCAACACGTTGGCTCCGGTTACTTCGGCATTGCCCGACGACTGTACATGGAATACGGCACGTTGCAGAACGCGCTGAAAGCCTAATGTAGGTTGTGTGTCCGGCTCTTCTTCGTCCGGGCCAAATAGCGGTGTACTGCGGTCAATGTAACTCAACAACTCTTCTTTCAGTTGTTGAAAATTAGCCCCACAGGCGCGCAGCGCTTTTGACGCGTCTGGGTTATCCAGCAGCGCTACCAATAAATGTTCGACAGTCATAAGCTCATGACTGCGCTCTCGTGCCAGCCGAAACGCATCATTCAACGTCAGTTCAAGGGCCTTGTTCAACATACACCACTCCTTACCGTCTCACTCACTTACTCTTGTTCCATTGTGCAAAGCAATGGGTGCTGATTTTCGCGAGCGTACTGGTTGACTTGTACTACTTTTGTTTCGGCGATTTCCGCAGAATAAACACCGCAAACGGCCTTACCTTTATAATGCACCTGCAACATCGTATCTGTTGCTCTTTCCTGATCCATCTTAAAAAATTTCATCAACACTTCAATCACAAAATCCATGGGTGTGAAGTCATCGTTGTTCAAAATGACTTTATACATGGACGGTGGCTTGAGCTCTTGTTTTTCCTCTGTGTCGCTAAGATGTTGTTGGTCAAATTGACTCATTTGTTAACAACCTATCATAAATTGTAGTCTAAAAATTCGTAATTACTTGCAAAAATCCACTCAAAATTTTAACAACAGAGCGCATTTTTTAACCAAAAAAGCTTGACTAATAACTCATGTCACCTAGAGTTAAAGATGGTGTTTGAACGGCTTAATTTCAAGTTAACACCTCCAATAATAATAAACATAGTCTGTTGCAAAAGAAGGAAGTAGATGTATGGCTACCGGAAAAGTCAAATGGTTCAATAATTCGAAAGGCTTCGGCTTTATCGAGAGCGAAGATCGCGAAGGCGATATCTTCGCACATTACTCGACCATTGAAATGGAAGGTTATCGCACTCTGAAAGCTGGACAGCCTGTTGAGTTCGAATTAGAGGAAGGCCCTAAAGGCCTACACGCCTCCAACATTGTCCCCGGTTCCACTGAAAAATAACCGAGGTAACTCTAAACAAGATAAAGGCGCGGACTCACACTCTGCGCCTTTATTTTTGCTTAACTCGCATAACCCTAGCTGTCGATACCAAAATAGCGACGTAATTGATCACGCAAGTTCGGCGGTGTTCCATTTATAGTCAAAGTATCGGTTGCTGGATCATAATGAACTCGCTCACCCAATACTGTGTGGTCAAAACCGACACTGACACCACCGCCCTGACCTTGGAACTTAACTAATTTTCTTAGCGTCGACTTATCGGCCGGAAAGTCGTCGGCAATCTCTTTTTCGCGCTGCTCGGCAAACTCTTTAGAGAACATTTCAAAAGAGTTATCTGACGGATACTGTTCTGCAAACTGCTCCGACAAGTCTTTAATTTTTACCGAGTCGCCCTGCTTCCACTGTTCGTCACAATACTCATACGCTGTTTTATTTAATGCCTGGCGCTGTTCTGCTTCAAGCCCTGACTGCTTCGCGTATTCCTGAACAGTATCAACCAACTGCTGAGTTTGCTCTTTGGTATTCACACGCTCGGTACACCCCAGAAAGTCCAGGAAAAAGTCTGAGACTTTGCGACCCGCACGTCCTTTAATAAAGGAAATATAGCGCTCAGCATCGGGCGCCGTGCGCCACTCGGTTAAATCAATACGCGCAGCCAGCTGCACTTTACTAATGTCCAGCTGTGATGAACGGTCAACCGCTAAATCCGGGCTTATCGTGACGCCTTCTTTTACCGGTAAGAAGCATACCAACAGGTATTCTGAACTTAAGTGTTGATAACGGGTTATCAGTAAAAAGCCAGCTTCCAATAAGTTATAACTTTGCAACTGCTCTAATAATAGCTTGGCCGACTGCTGACTGAACTCAACAAAGTCGAGCTCTTTGTCATACCAGGACTTCAGTTGCTCCGGAAACGGGCTGGCATCACCTTCGTCGGTTTCGGTCAGAAAACTGGCGTAACCTTTAGCCGGTTTACTGGTATAAACGTCCGTTAACTCAACCAGTAAATCATGCAATTGCTCGTCTTCATTCAATGCTGAAGGGGCTAATCGTAAGCCAACCTGACCATCGTTTTGGTAAAACTGGTGAATAATACTTTCTTCAATTCGCAATTGCATATCAGGGACTATCCTTGCTGTTTTGCTGTGTTACTATAAGCGGATTGTAACACGAGACTGGTAGACAATGGGAAAGGACCAACGCGGAAAATACCAACGCCGGGACAAAATAGCACGGCTAATTAGCTGGGGGCATTGGTTTACGTTTGCCAACATTATTCTGTGTTTATTCATTGGTTTGCTCTATGTTGAGGCATCGCCAGAGTCACCGAGTGCTATTGGCACCTTATATATGCTGGTGAGTTGGCTTGGGCATTTTGCCTTTTTGCCCTTCGTGTTCTTCATTATTCTTATATTCCCGCTCTGTCTTATTGTGCCCTACTCAAAGGTTCTGCGCGGCTTAGCGGCGTTAGTCGCCTCGTTTGGGCTTATCGCTCTTATTGCCGACGCCTTATTTTTTAGACAGTACGGCTACCACTTAAACACCTATTCTCTGGCTCAAATGACTAAAGACGCTGAAGCCGTATTTACCGGGGCTAGCTTCGTTATAATTTCAGCAGTGCTGTTAGGGTTCTTGTTAATTGTCGGTATCGAGTTGCTACTTGCTAACCTTGCCTGGAAACGCTTGAGTGACTTGCAGCGTAAAAAAATAGGTGCACCGGCAACAGCAGTATTTGTCCTGTGCTTTTTTGTGAGTCATAGCGTCCACGTTTGGGCAGACGCGTCTTTATATACCCCCATTACCCAACAGGACGATATGTTCCCATTGTCCTACCCGACCACAGCAAAAACGCTTATGGCGAAACACGGGGTTATTGATGTTGAGAGTTATCAGGCTCGTCAACAGATGCTTATGGCGACCGATAAAATTAAACTGAAGTACCCTAAGCAGCCGCTTTTATGCTCGAAGAAAGACTTTGAACAGCCTGCGACAATTATTCTGTTTAATGAATATAGCGAGAACATCAATGCTGCTCTGGCAGGCTCAGGCTTAACTCAAACACAGGTAACTATGCTTGCCCACCCCCGGCAGGAAGGCGGCTTGTTTCAGTTTCTATACGGACTTCCCGATTTTTATCAGGATACAATTGAACGTCAGAAAGTAATGCCTGCTTATTTGAAACCTTTGAACGACTTTAATATTGAAATGAACTGGTACCTCAGTGAACAGTGGAATACTGATGAGCTCAGCCTGTCACAGTTTACTGATGAAATTAGTACAGAGAGTCTTCAAAGCTTTACGGGCCGCAATAATCAGCGCATTAATGTCATACTGCTGACAGAAGACAATACTGATCAGTTATCAGGCATTCTCACTAAAGCGCGACAACATCAAGTTTTGGTCAGTTATTTGTCGCCTAAGGAGCAGTCCGGATTGTTAGGCAAGGAGCAGTTTGCACTTGCAAACATGACTGTCCCCTTGTGGCAATCGAACCTAGAGCTTCCTAAGCAACCTATTGCCGGTTTAATGGATATTATTCCGACTGTTATGGATGATCGCATTGCCTGCGCAGGGTCTTTTAAAAACTACACCAACGGTGAAAGTTTACACTCTCAGAAGCCTCGTTGGCCGCTTATCGAAACCTACAGTCCTTATATTGTTATTTATGACGAAGCGGAAATAACGATTTTGGATAATAGTGGCCAGTTTAACGTCTACAGCAGCCCTGAATTTACTTTGAAAAAAGGCTCTGAACCACCGGTTCCGGTTTTAATAGACGCATTAAAAGACCTTAAACGCTTTACCGAAACTCAAGAGTCAGGTAATTGATGAAAATAGAAGCACTTGAGCAGCTAAAAGGCTTCTGAGGCTTGCGTAATACGTCAAATACAGTAAGATAGCTTCCCTCGGTCGGCGTGTAGCGCAGCCTGGTAGCGCACTGTCATGGGGTGTCAGGGGTCGGAGGTTCAAATCCTCTCACGCCGACCAATTCTTCCTTTAACTATCTCCCTGAAGCAAACCTAACTGTTCATTCAACGGCGCAACAACTCGCCAGTATCCGCCTCTTGCTGAGCCAACACGTTTTAATTGCCCGCGAGACTTTAATTTGGAAATGTGCTTTTCGACAGCACGGTCAGAAATTCCGAGCACTTCTGATAATCGTGCGGCACTCCACTCTGGATGTTCCTGTAATAACGCAAGAATGTTCTCACGAGTGGTAAAGTAAGGCCTAATTTCGTGAAAACGCCCTTTCTCCGAATTTATATCCGAACTTATTACCGAAGCTTTCATCGAATTTACAGGTTTATCGTGTTCCGTTAGTGTCTTTTTAACGCTATCCAGAAGTTCATCGAAAGCCTCATCCAAACGGTTCAGTACAAACTCAACCATGACACTCAGGTCATTATTGCCAATAGACAACCTTAAGCAGTCATAATATTCGCTACGCTTTTCTTTTAACTTAGTTTCAAAGTTAAGCCAACGCAGCAAACCATGCCACTGCTCAAGAATTAGGCTGACCCACAAATGGCCAATACTGCTATTCCCAATAGAAAAAGGCTGAATGAATTCGTATTGACGCAAAAATATGACGGCTTTAACTAGCGGATGCTCGTCCGCTTGCTCCACCCACTCAAGTAATGAGCGGAGTTGCTTAGGCACTTGCCCGGCGGGCGCGGTGGTATGAACCAGCTTGTTATATTGGTAAATACCCATGCCCGTGGAACGATAACTGCCGGCTTCCGGCGTCACGGCAGCGAAAGTTTGTCTATGAGCATCCCGAAGACTCTCATCAGAGCCTATGCGCCAGCGCGAATGCGACTCATAAGCCTCGCTTAAAGACACGCCGTTAAGCTGCGTTGCGTTTAAGTCCATACCAATAGAGGCATTTAGCTTTTTCTGACGCGAAACGTCACTAAGCCCAACTTGTTCAGACTGAGCATCTTCAAGCAAACACTCCAGATAGCCGAGCTTTTTACTAACATCAGCAACCAGGTTAATGCTTTGCGTCGAAAGCGCCCCCTCGGTATTTATCATTATTCTGCGGTCACCACCCTGTTTCGCCCATTTTCTTTCGCATCGTACAGCGCATCATCAACACGTTTTATCAGCTGAGTGCGAGTTTCATCTTCAGCTAAGTTAATAGCCGCTTTTCTTTCACTATCTAGCACTTATTGCCCCTGCACATACCTCATTATTTTCTGCTGGGCTGAGTGACTGCTTTGCCAACCAATTAATGTAATCTGACCAAGTATTTTCCTTATAAAAGCTAAAGTAGCTCAGGGCGTTAGCATTAGCAATGAAATCCTGTTTTTGCAGTCTTTTATGAAGTATTTTTCCGCCCAGAGTCGAGCCTTCAATAACATATGCAGCCCCTATAGCCTCAGTGTCAGTCATTGTTCGTCGGGGTGTGTCCAATACTGGAGGGTGGCCCAAAGCCTCTAGGTCGCTCTGAACGCACCAAAGTCGTGGCTTATACACATAGTCACTCTTTGTTAAATAAGCTTCTATAGCAGGCTCAAGTGTTGCCAGAAAAGTATTCAGGCTATTTAACGCAGCAACATACTGTCCATAGCTAATATCGGCTTTCATCAAGTCAGCAAAACAAGACTCTTGTTCTAGCTTACTGTGCAGTTTTTGAGTCTTTGTTCTAAGCTCATTTAATAAAGGAAAGGACGTCAAAAACTTCTCCTAATTATTTCGCTGTATTAACCGATAGCAATAATAGCTACGACACAGTCACACAAATAGTTTGTATTAATGAGGTAAGCATGAATTTGCAAAATAAATTGACCCTAAGCATGGCCATTGCCTTAACAACACTGTTAGTCATTGCACTGGGTATCTCTACTTACATGATGCGCTCACTGATTGAAGAGCGAGTCATTGAGCAAGAATTACCCGCTACCTTAGGTGAAATTCGTGGCGAAATCAGCGAGCTTATAAACACTCCTATGCTGGTCTCACAGGAAATGGCAAATAACCAATACCTCATTGATGCCTTTAAAAATGACGATAGCCGTCAGGTTCAAGATGAAATCACCCAATACCTTAACCGTGTTTACACCAACAGAAATGCTGTCGCAGCCTTTGCCGTCAGTAACTTAAGTCGCAACTACTACACCGCAGATGGCATCTTAAAGCAAGTTTCTCCGTCGGTTGAGCGTGACCAGTGGTTCTATGACTTTGTCGATAGCGGTGAAGAGCAAGCATTAAACTTTGACGTTGATGAAAACTCTGGCACGCCAACGGTTTTTGTCAATGTCCGTATTTCCGACAATGGCGAAACCTTAGGTGTAGGCGGTATTGGCCAAAGCCTGAAAGCGTTACAAGACGCCATTGCGAACTTTCAGGTAGGTGAAACAGGTATTGCTTACCTCGTTGATGACAGCGGGAAAATTCAGATCCACCCATCAATTAACGACTTCAGAAGCCTGTCGTCAGAGGTTGGCTCTGATGTTGCTAACCAAATGCTGAGCAACTCAGATTTTGAGGCCGGCTACAGCAGCCACAACGGTGAAGACTGGATTATTGCCAGCACTAACCTGCCGAATACTAGCTGGCGTATCATTATTGAAATGCCCGAGTTCGAGCTATACTCAGGCCTGAACAATACTATCACCGCTATTATTGTTTTAAGTATTATTATTGGCACCGCCTTTGTTGTAGGCAGCTGGTTCTATGCCAAGAAAATTGTTCGTCCTATTAAGTATGTGGCCAAAAACCTAAACCGTATGTCTAACGAAGGTGGCGACTTAACCCAACGTCTGGAAATAGACAGCAACGACGAAATTGGCGACTTAGCAAAAGGCTTCAATGCGTTTGTGGCCAACCTCGGCAGTATTATCACGCATGTGCGCAATACCGCTTATGAGGTTAACGAGAAAGTGACATCAATTGATAAGTCCATGACGCAAATTGATGGCCTCTCCAACGAGCAGGAGAATAAAACAGACCAGGTTGCGGTCGCTATGAACGAAATGGAAACCACCGTTCGTGAAATTGCCGAAAATGCCAACCAAACGGCCAGCCATGCGTCAGAGTCACGCTCAACCACAGAGCAAAACCAAGAGCAGTTACGACAAGCCGTCAATACCATGCACCAATTGTCTGACTCGATGCAAAGTGCGGCACAGTCTGTTGAAAGCTTAGCAAACGACGTCGAAAGTATTGTTACTGTTATTGATACCATTGAAGGTATTTCAGAGCAGACCAACTTGCTTGCGTTAAACGCAGCCATTGAGTCAGCCCGCGCCGGTGAAGCCGGTCGAGGCTTTGCCGTAGTTGCCGATGAAGTCAGAACGCTGTCACAGCGTACCGGTCAGTCAACCGAAGAAATTCGTCAGAAAATAACTCGCCTGCAAGAGGGCTCTCGCAATGCGGTTTCCGCTATGGAGCATAACCGTAAGCAAGCGCAAAGCACCAGTGAAAAACTGAGCGATGCTGACAATAAGTTGAATGAGTTAGTTAACCTCATTCAGGAAACTGCGGATATGAGTACTCAAATCGCAACCGCAACAGAAGAGCAAGCGTCGGTTAGTCAGGATGTTGCCGCCAACATTCAGTCTATTGCTGACTTTGCGACGCAGGTGTCGACAGCGGTTCGCGAAAGTCACAGCGAGTGTGAACAAATGTCCTCACTCGCTGACAGCCTTCGTAAGCAATTAGAGCAATTTAAAACGTAATATCGGCAAATAACTCTTGCAGCCGTGCAACTTCCTTGTCTGAAAGGGGTTGCATTGGCTGCTTACCCCACACTGGATCCGGCCATGCCGCATCACTCATAAACCGGGCAATATGGTGCACATGCAACTGAGGCACTCGGTTTCCCAACGCAGCGACGTTGAGTTTATCGGGCTTATACTCTGCCTTTAGCCAGTGACTTAAAAAGGAGCTTTCATGCAAAAATTGAATTTGCTGCTCTTCGGTTAAGTCACAGAGTTCCCGCACGTCATCGACTCGCGGAATCAGCACAAACCAAGGGTACTGCGCATCGTCCATCACACGCACCTGGCATAACGGCCAGTCGGATAAAAAGTAACTGTCTTCTAGCAGTGCCTTCGCAACCGGGAATTCACTCATTATTGACTCCTTAATTAGCGTCCTGCGTTTCAAGCTGGCTTAAAAACTGAGAGAACAACGTACTTATTTTAGGTAACGTACTTATCAGTCGGTGATCATCATCCAGTATATGCAATTCTGCTGAGTGTTGCTTGGCAAAGCGCCAGCTGTTTTCTACTGGCACAATATCATCACGCCAACCATGCACAATAGCCGTCGACTCGGGAAGAGCCACAGTATCGAAGTTAACCGAGCCACCTAAATAAAAGGCGGGAGCCAACAAAAATAAGCCTTTACACGCGGGTTCTCCGGCGCAGGCTGTTGCCACGTAACCGCCCATGCTTGAGCCCACCAATACAACCGGCCCTTCTATAAATGTTAATTTTTCTCGAAGTTTAAGAGCGCGTTCATCAACATTGTCGATCCCCTGATAATCGACACTATCAACCTCAAAGCCTTTTTCTTCAGCTTTTTTAGCGAGTTCTTTGATCTTGGTTCCCCAAGGTCCGCTTTCTTTTCCGTGACTAAAAACAACATTCATGTATCAAAACCCTATATTTTTTGTTTAACTTGCGCTAAAACTACAGTATAGATTGAGTTAACAAACATAATGCACACAGGAGGACGTTATGCCGCTAAAAAATGGTGTATCGCTACTTGTAATGGTGGCTGCTTCAATGGGCTCATTCCTGTCTGCAAAAGCAGTGGCTAACGATGACATTACCTGGGGCGTTAACTCGGCACCGCCTTTTCATATTTACGATGGCGAATATAAAGACGCCGGTGTTTGCGATGCTCTGGTCAGTGCGTTCCAGCAAGAGCTGCCGCAAAACATTCATAACATTAGAAAGCTGCCGTCAAAACGCATTACAATGATAATGAAACGCAGTAAAAACCTGTGCTTTCCCTGTGTCATTAAAAATAGCCCCTATAACGACACCTTTCTTTACAGCGATACAACCCACAAGTATGCGCCACATGGGGTAATAACCAACCGAGATACCGCCCAGTATATCACTGCCAAATATGGCTACCCTGTTCGGTTCGAAGAGCTCGCCAAAGACACCGACTTGCGCTTTGGACAACCCGATGAACGCCGTTACGGCAAATTACAGCCTTTTATCGATGACTACCTGCTTAACTCAAGTAACTTTAGCTTTATCAGTGGACAGAAGTCACACGTAAGCGTGCTTGCTATGATACTGAATGATCGTATTGACTACACTGTCGACTACGAAATGATAAAAAAATATTACCAGCGCACTCATGATGACGGTGCCAAACTGAGTTTTATTCCTATTGCAGAATACGACGGTCAGGTTATTGAAGGTGCGGTTGGTTGTACACGAAACGAATGGGGCAAACGCACCATAGAAACCCTGAACAGCGCGATAAGTTCCGTACAAAGCAATTCAGAGTTTCAGCGAGCGTTAGACCGGTGGTTGGGACCAAACCGGCCACGTTAATGTCGGTAGAGTTAACCGAAACGCTTTTCTAAGTATAGATTAATATCATCGGACTCGTACATCCAGGTGGCAGAGCCGTCTTTTTCGGTTATGCGTAAGCATGGAACTTTCACTCGACCGCCACCCTGCTCTAACTCATTTCTATGAGCTTGGTTGTGTTGTGCATCACGCAGTTCGATGGGTAACGACAAACGCGCAATGGTTTTGCGAACCTTTATACAAAATGGACAGGTTTTGAATTGATATAACGCCAAATTCTTACACTGTTCATCCACCTTGCTTTGCTCTTCAGTACTGCGTTCAACACCTTTCGGGGTTGTCAGCTTTTCACCAATAATCATAAATGGCATTAAAATAAGACGAACTAAGCGGAAGAAATAACGAATCACAATGCGCATAAAGCAAAAACTCAACTATTAATAACAAAGAAAGGCCGATAGCCTAGCACATATCGGTCTATTGCTTAACGCTCGTTTAATACCTCGCTGGCAATTTCAAAACTCCTCAAGCGCGCGTCGTGATCATACCCATGGCAGGTTAAAATCAATTCATCGATACCGGTGTCATCAATAAACTGATTCATATGACGGCTCACGGTATCTTTTGTGCCAACTGCGGTATAAGTCAGTGCGTGATTCGCGCCTGCAATTTCCTGCGGTGAGCCCATCCGGCTAATATCCTCAACCGGCGCTTTTAACTTACCCGGCATACCTCGTCTAAGCGCAATGAACTGCTGTTGCATTGAGCTCATCATGTATCGGGCATCGGTTTCAGAGTCTGCGGCAAACACATTCATTGCTGCCGCAACATAAGGCTTATCCAAATATTGTGAAGGCTTAAAATTGTCCCGATACGCTTTTAGTGCATGGTGCAGATAGTCCGGTGCGAAGTGTGAGGCGAAGGCGTACGGTAGCCCCAGATGAGCTGCAAGCTGCGCCCCAAAGGTACTGGACCCCAGCAACCAAACCGGTATCTTTTGCCCATAGCCAGGTACCGCTTTAATGACATCAGCAGGCTGGACTTCTGCCAGATAACCGAGTAACTCTTGCACATCACGCGGGAAGTTTTCTGCGTCATTCGGACTGCGGCGCAATGCCCGTAACGTTGCACCATCAGTGCCCGGCGCCCTGCCCAGCCCTAAATCGACTCGGCCCGGGTATAACGCATCTAAAGTCCCAAATTGCTCCGCTACTACAAAAGGCGCATGGTTTGGCAACATAATACCGGCTGAGCCCACTCGTATGTGCTCAGTTTTGCTGGCCACATAACCCAACGCAACCGCCGTTGCGGCCGAGGCTATACCTTCCATATTGTGATGCTCCGCCATCCAGAAGCGGGAGTAGCCCCACTTTTCTGCGTGCTGAGCAATGTCTGCTGCATTATGCAAAGCGGTTGCAGCTGTTCCCTCTTCGGTCACCGGAGCCAGGTCTAATAATGAATATTTCATAACAACTCAAAAACAGTGATTGATACTCTCTATATTGGCATGGCTTCTTTATTTTCAAGGTCTGATTGCAATGACTGCGTAACCTCCTCTGGCCACACACTCGCCTGCACCTTGGCAATATGACTGTCCTGCATAAGGAACATAACCACTCGCGACTGACCTATACCGCCACCAATTGTTAAAGGCATTTTCCCACCGATAAGCGACTGATGCCAAGGTAAGCATGCTTTAGATTGCTGCTGGCTCAATTCTAGCTGACGTTTTAATGCGACCTTATCAACTCTAATTCCCATAGAGGATAGCTCTAACGCATCGTCGATAGCCTCGTGCCAGACGAGTAAATCACCGTTTAATCCGGTTTCACCGGTTTCTGACACCGTGCTCCAGTCGTCGTAGTCGGGCGCGCGTGCATCATGCGCTTGTCCATCACTTAAGCGCGCACCAATACCAATAATAAAAACGGCGCCGTACGCTTTAGTTATTTCCCGCTCGCGTTGTTTCGAGCTCAGTTCGGGGTACTGCTGCGCGAGAGTTTCACTGTGAATAAAGTAAATGTCGTCAGGCAGCTCTAATCCGCTCGCTCTAATTTCAGGAATGCACTCAACAGTGCGAAGCAACGCCGCATAGATGCGCCTGACAGTCCGTTTTAAGCAAGCCACGCTGCGATCATGCTCAGCAATGACTTTTTCCCAGTCCCATTGATCGACATACACTGAATGCTTGCGACCTAAGCTTTCTTCATCGGGTCGTAACGCGGTCATGTGGGTTAAAATGCCCTCTCCCTCGCTGAATCCATACTCACCGAGTAATTGTCGCTTCCATTTCGCTAACGAGTGAACGACTTCATAGGTCTTGTTAGGTATCGCCTTTATTGACACTTTAACCGATTGCTCTTTGCCAGACAGGTCATCCTGCACGCCAGTTCCACATTCGCTCAGTAACGGCGCCTGAACCTCAATAAGGTTTAATGCCGATGCAAGTTCCTGAGTAAACTGCGTTTTAATTTGGCGAATAAGTTGCTGTCGTTTTATAAATGAATGTTTCATAAGTCTCTCCTGTTCTCTGTTAACTCATTAACACCAAATAAGAAGGAATATTCAACAGATAAAAACAAAATTAGCTTTTCACTGTAATTAATTTAAGATAAAACCCGATAAATTCACAAAAACATTAAATAACCATGAAAAAATCAGCGCAAAATTATCAAATCGACAATTTGGATAAAAACATACTGTCAGAGCTTATGAACGACGCTCGCAAAGCCTATAGCGAAATTGCCAAACGCTACAAAGTGAGCCCGGCAACCATTCATGTACGCGTCGAAAAAATGCGCGCTGCGGGAATTATTAAAGGCACCCACTTAGCCGTTAATCCTAAAGCTCTAGGCTATGAAGTCTGCTGTTTTATTGGCATTACCTTGCGTCAGGCGGGCGATTACCCCTCGGCTATCGCTAAGCTGGAAAAGTTAGAAGAAGTTATCGAAGCGCATTACACCACCGGTCAGTACAACGTTTTCATAAAAATACTGACTCGTTCAATAGATGACTTACAAAACATTCTTATTAACCGCATTCAGGCCATCCCTGAAATACAGTCAACTGAAACACTTATTTCTTTGCAGCAGCCTATAAAACGAGACTTGCAGCCTTAATCTGTCTGGTCATTTACCTCAGGAATGAAACGAAACACCGAAAAAGAAGCGCTTATACATCAGTATCTGTTAGGGTAAAGTCACTGATAATACTAACTAGAATAAAGAAGGAAGCCCGTATGTTACGAAAGTGCATTCGTTACGTCAGTGCGCTTACGGTCGCTATCGTTGCTGTACCCTCGATTGCTGCCGCTGAGAACCTGTCGTACTACTTACCTGCAGATGTCAGTTATGACGAAAGCATAACCAAGCCTAAAGAAGCGCTGGGTTATAACGTTGGTGACTGGCACGCGCGCCCAGAGCAAATTGTTAACTACATGAAGCAACTGGCAGAAGAGTCTGATCGCATTACCTTTGAAGAAACTGGCCGCACTCACGAACAGCGCCCGTTGGTTTTGCTGACAGTCACTTCACCTGACAACCATAAGAATATTGATGACGTCCGCGAGCGCCACTTAGCAGCAGCTGACACTTCGCGTGACGCCGATCCTGAGAACACGCCATTAGTCCTTTACATGGGTTACAGCATTCATGGCGATGAGTCCAGTGGCAGTAACGCCGCTATTTTATTGGCTTATTACCTGGCGGCAGCGCAAGGTGAAGAAATAGAGGCCGTTCTAAAAGACTCAGTAGTACTTTTAGACCCTGCGTTTAACCCTGACGGCTTGGCGCGTTTTGCACAATGGGCAAATCAGCATAAAAGCCAAAACCTGGTCGCTGACCCGCAAAGTCGTGAACACGTACAACCCTTTATACGCGGTCGCGTTAACCATTATTGGTTTGATATGAACCGTGACTGGTTGCTGTTGCAACACCCAGAGTCACGCGCTCGTATTGCTAACTTCCAGAAGTGGAAGCCAAACGTGCTCACCGATTACCACGAGATGGGAACCAACAGTACGTTTTTCTTCCAGCCGGGTATCCCGTCGCGCAAAAATCCGCTGACGCCCGATGAAAATGTGCGTTTAACTGAGATTTTAGCGGCTGAGCATGCGGACTCGTTGGATGATATTGGCAGCCTTTACTACACCGAAGAGTCATTCGATGACTTTTATTACGGCAAAGGTTCTACTTACCCTGATATCCAGGGCGCCGTTGGTATTTTGTTTGAGCAGGCGTCAAGCCGTGGTCACTTGCAAGACTCCGTAAACGGTGAAGTTGCCTTCCCATTTACTATTCGCAATCAGTTTGTGGCGTCACTTAGCACCATTTATGGCGCTCATAAAAACAAAGCGCGTTTTATAAGCTTCCAGGAACAGGCTTATGACAACGCATTAGAAGCAGCGGCTAGCCAGAACTTCGACGGCTACCTTGTCGGCGATGCTACCGATGCGTCTCGCCTGCAAGGCTTTATCGATATTCTTCAACAACATGGTATTGAAGGCTATCGCGTTGAAAAAGATATCGAAAAAGACGGACAAGTCTACAAAGCAGGTAAAAGCTATTATATTCCGGCTGAGCAAGACCAGTTTGGCCTTATTCAGGGTATCTTTAGCACTCGTAAAGACTTCCCGGATAATACTTTCTACGATGTTTCAGGCTGGACCTTAGCTCACGCTTTTAACCTGCCGTTTACAACACACCGTGGACGTATTCAAATTGCTGATGCAGCCTGGGATGCTCCGGTTAAGCAACAAACGACACTGGAAGACGCCTACGCTTATGCCTTTAGCTGGGACGACTACAAAGCCCCGGCGTTATTGCAAAGCCTGCTGGAGAACGACATTCACGCGCGCCAGTCAACCAAGTCTTTCGCAGTTAAAGCTCAGGGCGAACGCAAAACCTTTGAACCGGGTGCCGTTGTTGTACCAAAGGCTTACCAAAATAAAGACTGGCATCAGGTACAACGCATTTTAGCCACTCTGGCTAAAGAGCAAAACGTACAAGTTACATCTATTGGCACGGGGCTTACCCCTGAAGGTGTCGACTTAGGTAGCCGTAATATTCAGCCGGTAGAAGAGCCTAAGGTAATGATGCTAACCGGCGACGGTGTGAACCTGTACGAAGCTGGTGAAACCTGGTACTACCTCGATCGCCACGTGGGTGTTCCTCTGTCCATGGTTGACACAGACCGGTTATCACGCGTTGATTTAACTCGTTATTCTCACATTATTATGGTCGATGGCTGGTACAACAGTTACCTGTCTGACGACGTCAAAGAGAAACTGAAACAATGGGTACAGCAAGGCGGTGTCATTATTGGTCAGCGTGGTGGCGCTGAATGGCTTTCAAATAATGGATTGTTGCACGCTCGTTACGTCGGTGAAGAGGTCTATCAAAATGCGTTTGCAAAAGAAGGCCTGACGTATGAAGAGCGCGACGACTTCTATGCCGAACAACGCATTGCCGGAGCTATTTTCTCAATGGACGTGGACACTTCGCATCCGTTGTTCTATGGCTTCCCGCGTTCAACCATGCCGGTATTCAAAAGCTCGTTAGAAGCCTTTGAAACACCAGAGTCGCCTTTTGTCTCCGTTGCTAAATACAGCGATGCCCCACTGTTAAGTGGTTATGCCGACAAACGTAACCGCGACATTCTTAAAGGCAAAACCAACATCGCCGCCCACCGCTTTGGTGACGGTCATGTTATAGCCTTTACCGATAACGTAAACTTCCGCGCTTATTTCTGGGGCACGGCAAAACTGTTGAGTAACGCTATTTACTTAGGCGACCGCATCAACGTTTATGCGAAGCCTCTTAAAGACAAAGCCGCCGCCGATGAAGAAGCGGCTGAGCAAGCTCACTAAGGCTATTTAAGCCCTTTAAACCTGTCACTGCCTGTCCTCAACGGGCAGTGACTTTTCTCTCAATCGCCTTTATCTTTACATTTCCTTTTCTGGCAAAGCCGAAAATCCTGGTCTACCTTAACTAGTGACACTTAAAATCTCATAAAAAAGAGGTGCTTATGTTACGTTGGGTACTAATATTCTTAATTGTCGCTGTAATCGCTGCCGTATTTGGTTTTGGTGGAATAGCAGGTGCCGCCGCTGAAATTGCCAAAATCATTTTCTACATATTCATCATTCTGTTTGCGATATCTCTTGTCGTTCGACTGGTTAAAGGCCCGGGTAGGTAGTTAAGAGGTTAGACAAACAATTAGACATTGGTCGAATGCACAGTATTATTGAATATGCGCTACACTAGCGTGTGATGTTCGATCAATGTCTTTCTAACCTATAACAACGAGGCTAACGCCATGAACGCTATCGTCATGATGCTTTTGGGTTTGGGCGCCATGTTTCTCGGTTATGTTTTTTATTCAAAATTCATTGCCGAAAAAATCTTTAAGCTCGATCCAAATTTTAAAACTCCTGCTCACGAACTCGAAGACGGCGTCGACTTTGTTCCGACCAATAAATATGTTCTTTGGGGCCACCACTTCACTTCTGTCGCTGGTGCGGCACCTATCATTGGGCCGGCTATCGCTGTTATATGGGGCTGGGTTCCTGCTTTCCTTTGGGTCGTTTTTGGCACTATCTTCTTTGCAGGTGTACATGACGCTGGCGCTATCTGGGCCAGTAGCCGCAACAAAGCTAAGTCTATTGGTAACTTGACCGGTGATGTTGTCGGTAAACGATCTCAGACCTTATTCATGATCGTTATCTTTTTAGTACTACTAATGGTTAACGCTGTATTCGCCACCGCTATCTCAGGTTTGCTCATTAAGTTCTCGAGTTCAGTGGTGCCGGTCTGGGGGGCTATTTTTGTGGCGCTGATTATCGGCCAAATCATTTTCCGTAAATGGATGGGACTTGGAGCGATATCGGTCATAGGCGTTGTTGCTTTATACATTCTTATTTTCGTTGGTCCTTCAGTGCCGCTGGCGTTGCCTGAAACCTTCATGGGTGTCAGCGATAACGCACAATGGGTACTGATTCTGTTCGGCTATGCAGCTATTGCTTCGTTACTGCCAGTTTGGATGTTGTTGCAACCGCGCGACTACATTAACGGCCTGCAGCTGTTTATTGGATTGATTCTTCTTTACGGCGCAACCCTACTACTAGGGCCTGAAATTTCTGCGCCGGCATTCAACACCAATACGCCTGAAGGCACGCCATCCATGCTGCCGTTGCTCTTTGTTACCATTGCCTGTGGTGCAATTTCCGGTTTCCACGGCTTGGTTGCCTCTGGCACCACCTCTAAACAGTTGGACAAAGAAACTGACGCTCGCTTTGTCGGTTACTTTGGTGCCATCGGCGAAGGTTCACTGTCGCTGGCGACCATCATTGCCGCAACAGCTGGCTTTGCGACACTGGCTGACTGGGAGGCTGTTTACTCCTCATTCGGTCAAGGTGGTGTGGCTGCCTTCGTTGAAGGTGGCGCAAACATTATCAGCCAGGGACTTGGCCTTGAAGCCAATATCGCTGAAACCCTACTGACAGTTATGGCTGTGCTGTTTGCCGGTACAACCATGGATACGGGCCTTCGTTTGCAGCGCTATATTTTCCAGGAATGGGGTGGCTTGTATAACATCCGCTGGATGCAGAAAGCCTTACCGGCAACCCTGCTGGCGGTAGGCTCATGCTTAATCTTGGCATTTGGTGCTGGCGGCGCTGACGGCTCTGGCGGTCTGTTAATTTGGCCTCTGTTCGGTACGACCAACCAGCTGCTTGCCGGTCTGACACTGTTGGTTATTACCGTTATGCTGGTGCGCTTAGGCCGCCCAATGTACTACACGTTATTACCGCTTATTTTCTTATTAATAATGACGGTATTCGCTCTTATCGTTCAGCTTAAAGGCTTCTACGATAAAGGCGACTGGTTCCTGTTAACGCTCGACCTGGTGGTTCTGGTAGCAGCTATCTGGATAGCTCTGGAAGCAAGTGCCAGCTTGTCGAAAATTAAAAAGGAACAAAAAGCAGAGAAACAAAACGGGTAATTTAATTGAGTATGAACATTCATTCGGTAAAACGTTGGTTCAGTCGTGCAGGCGAGTTGGTAAACGAGTTTTATAATGCGCCCTACCGCTCTGCCATTGCTCGCGCTAAACGCGACGAAGATGACTTGTTCATGCTCTTGGTTTACTCCGAGATAATGGGCGTGCCGAATCCGGCCGCCTATTACACATTAGAATTACAACCCTTAATGCTCGAACGCTTTCACGAATGGCACAAAAGAATAGGGATGGAGCACTCACCGCTTGATCACTTCCGTTGCTGCTAATCAATTTTTTCACTCTCCACTAAAGAGCCCGTTGTATGCAGTTATCCAGTAAAAAAATCTTACTTGTTGGCGGTAAAGGTGGTGTTGGCAAGACAACAGTCTCGTCCGCGCTTTCCATGTTAGCTGCCAAGAACGGCAAAAAGGTGCTACTGGTATCCACTGACCCGGCTCACAGCCTGTCCGATGTCTTCAATATGGATATTGGTGATCGTTTACACCACGTTTCTGACAACCTCACGGTTATGGAGATTGATCCCGACAAAGAAGTGAAAGAGCACGTTGCTCGTGTTAGCTCGCAAATGAAGCGTTTTACCAACCCCGACCTATTTCCTGAAATTGAACGGCAAATGCGACTGACACAGCAGTCACCAGGTGCGCAGGAAGCAGCTATGCTTGAACGCATTTGCAAAATTATCGACCAAGCCGAGAAAGACTACGATTTGCTCGTATTTGATACTGCACCGACCGGCCATACATTGCGTTTATTATCGCTCCCTGAAGCGATGGCAGCGTGGACACAAGGCATGCTGCGTTCGCAAAAGCGCTCCGATGAATTCGACAGTGTCCTGGAACATTTGTCACCGAAAGCCGGTAAGGACATTAATAACCCCATGGCGGATCCTTCTGACAACGCCAGTGACGGAATGTCGGATAAAACCAAAGCCATTACCGAACAGTTACTCAATCGGCAACGTCTGTTTCAACGTACTCGTAGACTGTTACAAGACCCGAACTACACCGGCATTTTGTTCGTGCTAACGCCTGAACGTTTGCCAATTAACGAAACTCAACGTGCATTACAGTCACTCACTGAAGAAAAACTACCGGTTTCAGGAGTGGTCGTGAATCGTATATTACCTGAGTCAGCAGATGGTGGCTTTCTGGCGAAGCGCAAAGAACAAGAGCGAGCCTATTTAGAGACTATTGAACAGACGTTTGCCCAGTGGCCTAATTTCAAACTTTATCTGCAAGAAGAAGATATTCAAGGGGTCGATGCCCTTTCAGCGTTTGCCAAGGAGCTGGAAAAAAGTGGCTTCTCAGCCTAATCCTTTCTAATTTCTTTCATCGCAAAGTCATCGTTTTGACCTAAACTGCGTATATATAAAACATTTAACGTCCGAAATAAGGAGTAGACGATGCGTGCTGTCGGATACCAACGTTCCCTTCCTATTGATGATCCTAAGTCTTTGGAAGATATCGAAATTGACAAACCCACTGCCGGTGACCATGACTTACTGGTTAAGGTTAAAGCTATTGCGGTTAATCCGGTGGATACCAAAATCAGAATGCGTGCCGAACCCGACTCAGGTTATAAAGTCATTGGTTGGGACGCCGTTGGCGAAGTGGTTGAAACAGGAAGCAAGGTGAAAGGCTTTAGCGCCGGTGACCGTGTCTGGTATGCCGGTGATTTAACACGCCCCGGCTGTAACGCAGAGTATCAAGCCGTTGATTACCGCATTGCCTCACACGCGCCCAGTACTTTAGATGATACTCAAGCGGCAGCTATGCCACTGACGACTATCACTGCCTGGGAACTGCTCTTTGATCGTTTACAGATTGATGCGCCGTCACCCCACAAAAAGCGGAATTTGCTCATTATAGGTGGTGCCGGCGGTGTTGGTTCAATACTCACGCAACTTGCGGTACAACTAACAAACGCTACTGTTATCGCAACCGCTTCACGCCCTGAGTCTCAGCAATGGGTAAAGGCCTTAGGGGCACACCATGTTATCGATCACAGCAAACCATTGGGTGAGCAAATTGAAAGCCTTGGTATTGGCCAGGTAACTGATGTCGCCTGCCTCACTCACAGCGAGCAGTACTTCGAACAAAGTATGGCATTTATGGCACCGCAAGGCCGGTTTAGCTTAATTGACGACCCGGCCGAACCTCTCGATATTCGACTGATGAAACAAAAAAGCATTAGCCTGCATTGGGAGTTCATGTACACCCGCTCGATGTTTACTACCGACGATATGATTAAGCAGCAAGAGCTACTGCAATCCGTTGCTAATTTAGTCGACAACCATCAGGTACGCTCGACATTGGGTCAGAATTTCGGCCCTATGAATGCCGAGAACCTGAGAAAGGCGCACTCGGCGTTAGAAACACATAAAACGATTGGCAAAATCGTCTTAACTGTCGAGGAATAATTTTACAAACATACATGAATGTATGTATAATTCTGCGGTATTCAAAAATGGACAAGCTAGAGGTATTTTGATGAAAAAGCGCTTTCAAATTGCGCCGTTATTTGCAGCGGGCATTTTAGCAACCACAGTACTAAGCGGCTGTGGTGACCAGCCGCAGCAAGGTCAACAACAGCGAGCTCCTCAGGTTGACGTCATTACCGTGCAGCCAGAGTCTCTTGAGTTAAGTACTGAACTGCCCGGTCGTACGGCAGCTTTTCGAGTGGCCGAAGTACGCCCTCAAGTGAGTGGCGTACTGTTAGAAAGAACCTTCGAAGAAGGTACCTACGTTGAGAAAGGCCAACAGCTCTACCAGATCGATCCAGCTATTTATCAAGCTGAATTAGCCAGCGCCGAAGCGGAAGTGCAGCGTGCCAGAGCAGTACTGCGCAGTTCAGAACTGCGTTACAACCGCTTTAAAGAGCTTCTTCAGGAAAATGCAGTAAGCCAAGACGAGTTCGATAGTGCAGAGGCGACTTATTTTCAAAATAAAGCAGCGGTTGCACTGGCGGAAGCTCAACTTAAAAACGCACGAATCAACCTTGAGTACACGAAAGTTAATGCGCCTATCAATGGTATTATTGGTCGCTCCAACTTTACCGAGGGCGCCTTGGTTACGGCTTCTCAGCAGGAACCTTTAGTGACTATCAACCAGCTTGATCCTATTTATGTTGATATCAGCCAATCCAGCAAACAATTTATGCAGCTGCAGGCCGATATTCAGTCAGGTCGTATCGAAGCGAATGAGTCAGGCAATGCGCCGGTTCGTTTAAAACTGAACGGTTTAGACTTTGACCAGCAAGGCGAATTGCTGTTTTCAGAGGTAAGCGTTGAAGAAGATACCGGCGCTATTTTGTTAAGAGCCGTTTTCCCTAATCCGAATAAAACTCTTTATCCGGGCATGTTCGTTAGAGCCGCTGTCAGTGAAGGTACTATCAACACTGCCCTGTTGCTGCCACAAAAAGCAGTGACTCGTGACCCGCGAGGTCGCCCTTATGTCATGGTCGTCAACGACGACAACAAGGTTGAGCAGCGCATGATAACTACTGAGCGAGCCATTGGCAGTGACTGGTTAGTCAGTGACGGTGTAAAAGAAGGTGACACAGTTATCATCTCAGGCCTTCAGAAAGTTCGTCCGGGCGCAACGGTCCAAATTTCGAACTCTGCCTCTAATGAACAGCAGTAAAGGATTCATCAATGGCTAAGTTTTTTATTAATCGACCCATATTTGCCTGGGTTATCGCGCTGTTGGTCATGATGGCAGGTGCCATTGCGACTATTCAGCTACCGGTAGCCCAGTACCCGACCATTGCGCCACCGGCAGTTGAGATACAAGTCAACTACCCTGGCGCAAACGCGGAAACAGTGTCTGATACTGTAACCAAAGTCATTGAGCAGAATATGACAGGTATCGACAACCTGCTCTACTTCTCATCACAAAGTAACTTTGGTAACGCGACTATCAGCCTGACCTTTGCGTCCGGTACCGATCCGGACATTGCGCAAGTACAGGTGCAGAATAAGCTTTCCCAGGCAACGCCACAGCTGCCCCAGGAAGTACAGGCACAGGGAATTACCGTCAGTAAGTCCAGTAGCTCTTTCTTAATGGTTTTGGCGCTGGTCGCAAAAGATGATCGCTATACCCAAACCGATTTAAGTGACTACATTGCCTCCAATATTCAGGACCCTATTGCGCGGACAACCGGTGTTGGTAACGTCCAGTTGTTTGGTGCGCCTTACGCCATGCGTATTTGGGTTGACCCTTCAGCGCTGGTTAACTACGGCATGACCATGGACGACCTTAAGTCGTCAATACGTGCACAGAACGCTCAGGTTGCTGCCGGTGAACTCGGCGGAACGCCAGCTGTTGAAGGCCAGCAACTGAATGCGACGATTATTGCGCAAACACGCTTATCCGAGGTGTCTGAGTTTGAAAACATTACTCTGAAAGTTATGCCTGACGGTTCTCAGGTACGCTTAAAAGACGTAGCTCGTGTTGAAAAAGGTGCTGAAAACTACTCAATTGAAGCCAATTACAATGGTAAACCAGCAACTGGTCTTGCTATTAACCTGCAAACGGGAGCTAATGCGCTTGAGACAGCTGAAGCCGTTAATGCGCGCATAGAGGAATTGCAAGAGTTTTTCCCTGACGGCATGGAAATGGTGACCGCTTATGACACCACGCCGTTTATCAAAATTTCGATTTCAGAGGTTGCGCAGGTACTAATAGAAGCCATTATTCTGGTGTTCCTGCTCATGTTTATCTTCTTGCAGAACCTGCGGGCGACACTCATTCCTACCCTGGCAATACCTGTTGTTATTCTCGGTACCATGGGTGTTATGGCGCTAGCCGGCTTCTCGATAAACACGCTAACTATGTTCGGCATGGTGCTATCGATAGGCCTCCTGGTGGATGACGCCATCGTTGTTGTCGAGAACGTTGAACGGCTTATGTCTGAGGAGGGCTTGTCACCAAAACAAGCCACCATTAAGTCTATGGGGCAAATTACCGGCGCATTAATAGCCATTGGTGTCGTCATGGCTGCAGTATTTGCGCCTATGGCCTTTTTCCCCGGCTCAACCGGTGCAGTTTACCGACAGTTCTCATTGACCATAATTACGTCTATGGGTCTGTCTGTGCTTGTCGCAATCATTTTCTCGCCGGCTCTTTGTGCAACATTGTTGAAGCCAGTAAAACATGACAAAAACGAAGGTTGGGGACCATTAGGCTGGTTTAACCGCACTTTGGAAAAATGGACGGTTAAATATACCAACTCAATCAGTTATATCTTGCGTCGTACCATGCGTTTCGGGCTTATCTATTTAGGTATTATTGGCGTACTGGTTTTCTTATTTACTCGTCTGCCCGCTGCATTCCTGCCCGATGAAGACCGTGGTGTTTTCTTAACGCAGATGCAACTTCCGGTTGGCTCAACGCTTGAGCAATCGGTCGAGACTATGGATAAGATAGAAGACTACTACCTCAACCAGGAAGACGCGGTACAATCTGTATTCTCCGTAGTTGGCTTTAGCTTCTCAGGGCGCAGTCAGGCAAATGGTATCGCTTTCGTTCGCCTGAAAGACTGGGACGAGCGTAATGAGAGCCAAAGCGTCGATGCAGTTATTGGTCGTGCTTTTGGATTCTTTGCTGGTATTAAAGAAGCCATGGTTTTTGCCTTTAACCTGCCACCTATTCCCGAGCTAGGTGTTTCCAGTGGTTTCAACCTGTTCCTGCAGGATCGTGGCAACATTGGTCACGCAGGCCTTACTGAAGCCCGTAACCAATTGCTGGGAATGGCATCACAGAACGAGAAACTAGTGCAGGTTCGCCCTAATGGCTTACCCGATGCGCCGCAGCTGCGTATTGATATCGACTTTGAAAAAGCACAAGCCTTAGGTCTGACCATAGCTAGTATTAACGACACCCTGAGTACCGCCTGGGGCTCTGCCTACGTTAATGACTTCATTGACCGCGGCCGAGTCAAAAAAGTGTATCTGCAAGGTGAAGCTGACGACCGTATGCTGCCTGAGGATATTAACGAATGGTACGTACGTAATAACCAAGGCGATATGGTGCCCTTTAGCTCCTTCTCAAGCTGGGAATGGACCTATGGTCCGCAGCGGGTGGAGAGTTATAACGGCGTTGCCGCACTGGAAATTCAAGGTCAGGCGGCTCCAGGTATCAGTACCGGTGAAGCCATGACGGAAATTGAGAACTTAATTGCTCAGTTACCGCCAGGTATTGGTTTTGAGTGGACAGGTATTTCGTTACAGGAGCGCCAGTCCGGCAACTTTGCACCGATACTGTATACCGTTTCTATTGTAGTTGTATTCCTGTTCCTGGCCGCATTATACGAGAGTTGGTCTATTCCATTCTCAGTTATGCTGGTTGTACCCTTAGGTATTTTAGGTGCTGTAGTTGCGGTAATGCTGCGCGGTATTTCCAACGACGTATACTTCCAGGTCGGCCTATTAACGACTGTGGGGGTCTCAGCAAGGAACGCTATACTCATAGTTGAGTTTGCCAAAGACTTGCAAGCACAAGGTAAAGAGTTGCTTGAGGCCACCATGGAAGCGGTTAGACTACGTCTGCGCCCTATTCTGATGACGTCACTTGCCTTTATCTTTGGTGTTATGCCATTGGCCTTAAGTGACGGTGCGGGTGCCGCAAGTCGTAACGCTATTGGTACCGGGGTTATCGGCGGTATGATTGGTGGTACGGTATTGGCAATATTCTTTGTGCCCCTATTCTTCTATGTGGTGAGAAAGATATTCCCACCCAAACAGGCTGAAGAATAAATTGGCGCAATAGTAAATAGCCATAAAAAAACCGGAGCTTCAGGGCTCCGGTTTTCTTTTAAGTGAAACAAAAAAATTAATTAACGCTTTGTTTCGTCTTTATCTTTTACTTCGTATTCACCGTCAATGACTGAGCCATTGGAACTGTTCTCTTTGTGGTTCGATTGCTGACGGTAACTTTCCTGCTGTTCATATTGACGTTGTTGATTCTGGTAATGTTGTTTCGCTTGTTTGCGCATACGCCATACTTGTTTAATGGTATGACGTTGGCGCCAAAGCACCGGTATCATCAGTAATAGCAAAATACCGGCAATAACCAAGCCAAAAGCCAGCCCCAAACCAACAATGACCAACAGCAATAATAAGCCAAGAATGCGGGTAAACCAGTTCCCGGAAGCGGATGAACGCCCCCGGGCACTTTGCCCGCCCTGGCTGAAACGTATATAAAGCTTATCTCGTTTATCTGTCATAACGACTCCTACAACTCTCTATCAGTTAAGACAACAAGACAGAATATCTGTTCCAGCCAAGTTATCTAAGGTTTTACTTGCGCATATCTTGTGTCGCTTTACGGGCAGCTTCAAACTCATTACCTGGTGCCCATTTAGGCCACTCGCGAGAGTTCGCTAACTCTTCACCTACCGCATAAAATAGCGACATGTCTTGCTGTACGCCTCGTAAATCCCAGTTTTCATCAAACTCGTCAGCAGGCTTATGGTAAGCATCGCGGTTGAAAATAGCTCGTTGCTCTTCGCCCCACTCACGACCCTTCGTAAAGTGATCATTACCGCCTTTTGCATACAGCATTGGTACACCTTTCTTCGCCAGATTGAAGTGATCTGAACGGTAGAAAAAGCCTTTTTCTGGTGTTGGCTCAGGTGCTATATATCTATCTTGGGCCTCAACGTAAAGTTTCAAGTAGTCATCCATATTTGAATTACCATAACCGACAACCACCATGTCTTTCATAGGGCCATAGACATTCATTACGTCCATATTAATTCCGCCAACAGCTTTACCCAGAGGTAACAGCGGATTATTTGCATACCAGGCCGAGCCCAGCAGGCCGCTTTCTTCTGCGCCTACCGCAGCAAAGACAATAGAACGCTCAGGACGCGGTTGTTTTGAGAACTCTTCAGCCATGGCCATCAAGGCTGCAGTACCCGAGGCATTATCTTGAGCCCCATTGTAGATAGGGTCGTCTTCGCGTACCGGATCCATACCTAAATGGTCATGGTGAGCCATATAAATAACGTGCTCTTCCGGATACTTAGTGCCTTCGATATAGCCAATAACGTTATTGGTATCTAAGTATTCGTACTTGTTATTGATGGTCATTGCGGCCTGAATATCAAGCGACTGAGGCTTGAACTCACCACTTACTGCCTGCTCTTTCATCTCCTCCAGACTTTTACCCACAGAGGCAAATAGTGCGTTGGCACTTTTCTCAGTAATCCAGCCTTCAACAGCAGCGCGATCCATGTTTTTGTTGTCACGCTTCAAGTCGAATTTCACTGGTGAGCCTCCAGCAACGACACCCCAGCCATAGCCGGCAGGGCCTGTTTCGTGAATAACAAAGGCTGCTTTTGCGCCTTGGCGAGCCGCTTCTTCATATTTGTACGTCCAGCGACCGTAGTACGTCATTGCATTACCGTTGAAAAGCTCCGGATCGCCCGTTGCGTAACCCGGATCATTGACGAACATAACAACCGTCTTTCCTTCGACGTCCAGACCTTCGTAGTCATTCCAGTCATACTCTGGCGCCACAATACCGTAACCCACAAAGACTACATCGCTGTCGTTTAGATTAACTTCTTCAACAACTCGTGGTGTCCACGCCATCATCTCAGTACGATACTCCATCGACTCCGGCGCTGACTCACCCGAAAAGCTCAACGAACTGACTTTGTAAGGCATTAACTTCACCAAAGGCAACGGTTGACGGTATGAGTTATTTTCTTCGTCATACGGCTTTAAGCCCCACTCACGGAAATGGTTTTCAATAAAGCTAACCGCTTTCTCTCCACCTTCTGACGCGGGCGCACGTCCCTCAAATTCGTCCGACGCCAACGTTTTTAAGTAGTTTTTATAATTTGGGTTAAACGCGGAATCTTTAATATCGGCGGCAGCCTTCTCAGTCGGCTTCGCTTCTTCGCTTGCCGGACCGCAGCCGGTTAATACGGTAAGCCCAATTAGGCCTGCTAGTGCGTATTTCATTTCATCTCCTTTTTGTTATATCGTTATTTTTGTTCGTTTTTATTGTTCGTTATGCACGAACCATTCTCGCTCGCTAAAGACACTTTATCGCCCAGTCGAACATCATGCTCTGAAAAGAACCCCGCGTTCACTTCCAAAACGCTCCAGTAAGGTTTACCCGGTGAGTAGCTTTTACACTGGCTCGGATCGGTACTCCGGCAAGGGCGCATCGTGAATGTCTTAACAATTTCCCCGTGTTTATTGAGGTAAGCGATATCCAGCGGAATTAAGGTCTGATACATCCAAAAACCACTGTACCCAGGGCGCTCATGATTATAGCGAAACCACATGCCTTCGTACTCACCCAGTGACTCTCGCTGCATAAGGCCCCGGGCTTGTTGAGGCTGAGTATCAGCCAGTTCAACCGACAGAGGTGAATCAACGCCTTCCATACATATCGTTGTTTTTTCGAACTCTTGCGGTGCCGGTACAGACCATTGCTGGGCTGCTGCACTCATTGAAAGCATAGCGGCAGATACCAGCAAACACCCCTTTATTAGTCCCATTATCGGCTTCCTTTCTTATAGTAAGTCTTAGTTATGACTGATTTTGTCCTATCCCGGCACTAACCGCAATGCTCATTAACTGGAGCATGACAGCTCAGCCGGCGCTTGGCCCGGCTCTGGTGGTAATACCCAGCGAGTATTATTATGGGTTTCATCAAAGGGTGTCATCAGTGCGCTGACATAATCAGTCAGCGGTTTATCGTCGCCCTGTTCAGCCTGCTCAATAACATATTGCGCATGATGAGTGCGTAAAATCACCAGCGGATTCACTTGCTTCATTGTTGCCGTGTCAGGCTTATTGGCAACTGCCTTGCTGTAATCACTCAACCAGCTCTGTCCCTTACTTTTTATTTCTGTCGCTGTTTTTTCTAACGGGCCATTCAGCGCTTGCGAATTTTTATTGAACAGCGCGCCCAACGCCCTGTAACTTAGGTTGTAATCGAGCTGATAAGTTTCCAGAAGCATCAGCCAGCCACTAATTAGCGACCAACAAGTTTCATCATCATCGACATGAGTTAACCCAAGCCGTTGCTTCATAACCTTTAGGAATTCTTGCCTTAACACCGGTTCATAGTCGTCCAATACGTCATCAACAGGCGCGTCACCGGCAAATAAACCCAACGCATGAGCAAGTCTTTTTAAGTTCCATAAACCCACACCGGGCTGTTGCATAAAGCCGTACCGACCGGCGTGATCAGTATGATTAAAAATATGGTTAGGCTTATAGGCGTCGAAAAAGGCATAGGGACCATAGTCGAAGGTTTCTCCGGCCAGGCTCATATTGTCTGTATTCATAACTCCATGCACAAAACCGTACGCCTGCCATTTTGCTATCATCTCAGCCGTCGCGTTAACGACATAGCGGAATTGTTCAGATACAGTTTTGTCCGCCGTACTAGGCCAGAGTTCTTCAATGCTGTGCTGCCAGAGTCGCTTAGCACTGTCTTCTAAGTTTCGGTACAAACAGTGTTCAAAATGACCAAAGCGAATGTGTGTGCGGGCCACTCGAACCAGCATTGCTCCTGGCTCTATCGTTTCCCGTTGAATTCGCCCTTCTGTCGATACCAAGGCCAACGCACGTGTCGTTGGAATACCCAGTGCTTGAAACGCCTCACTGGCTAACAGCTCACGAATAGATGAGCGCAGCACCGCACGGCCATCACCACCTCGACTGTAAGGTGTTGGCCCCGCACCTTTTACGTGCAGATCATAACGCTCGTTAGCCGTTTTTACCTGACCCACCAACAAACCGCGACCATCACCTAAGTATGGATTAAAATGCCCGAACTGATGCCCTGCGTATTTCTGTGCTACCGGCTCAGTACCCAGCCAGTCGCGGTTGCCGGCAATCCAGTCCGCCAGTTCTTTCGGAGGAGAGTCATGACTGAGTGACTTCCACAAAGTGTCATTGACCCATCGCAATTTTGCCTGACCATCAGGTTGTATTTTTTGTGCGTGACAAAGTTCCGGGAACTTATTAGCAAACTGATTATCGAAAATTAGTGGCATACGTCCTCCTGCGACATCTATTGTTACACAGTCGACGAGGCTTGCATAACTAACAAAAAATCGGCTAAGGTGCGCTAAAAGACACAAACAGCACGGCCTTGGCAGATAAAGGAGCCACATGCAACTGCAATCACTAAGATGTATCACCGCGATTGGTGGCGGACACGGTCTGGGTCGTGTACTTTCGACGTTGTCGTTCATGAAGCATAAGCTGGTTGGTGTTGTGGCTACAACCGATAACGGCGGTGCAACTGGTCTTTTAAGAGCTTCCCAGCACTGCATCGCCTGGGGCGATATTCGTAACTGTCTGTCGCAACTGGTTGAGCAGCCGTTGGCTGCCGAAGTTCTTAACTATCGTTTTGACTCGGATTCGGCGCTAAAAGGCCATAATTTAGGTAACTTACTGCTCTATACACTGGATCAGTTAAGCGCGCGCCCGCTCGATGGCATTCAGCTTTTAAGCCGACTGCTTAATGTCGACAACCGCATTCTTCCTATGTCGGAATGCCCCACGGATCTTATCGCAACCACCAGTGACGGCATTCAATGTCACGGTGAAATTCATATCGACAAACTGCCCAGCATGCCTCACAAGCTGGAGCTTTCTGGTCAGGTCGAAGCAACTCCTGAGGCCGTTCGCCATATTAAGAACAGTCAACTTATTCTTATAGGTCCGGGCAGCTTTATGACGTCTGTCATGCCGCCCTTATTAGTTCCGGGTATTTGTGATGCGCTGAAAAGCACCCGAGCCAAGGTCGTATTTATTGATAACCTGGTCGACGAGCATGGACCTGCTGGTGAGTTGTCACTGGCAGAAAAGCTGGAGTTTATGAAGTACGAACTGGGCCAACAAGTTGTCGACCTTATTTTGAGTAACAAGAAAGAGAAAGGGCTGCCAGTGCCTGTTATTGGTGGGCTTACCAGCGACACTGACGTTCATTATCGTCATAATACCAACAGCCTGCTGAATACCTTAGAGCAGGCGACACACCAGCTTCTGGTGGAAAGCGCTTAACCGCCGTCGGCAGAAATGCGTGACGCAACCGCGCCGTGCTGATCTTTGTATTTAGCGTCGTCCCTTTTATTATATGGGCGCGCACATTCCTGCCCTAACGGCTCGAAGCTGATGGCGCCAATTTTCATTCCAGGACGCAACGCCAACGGCAGTTTCCCGCTGTTGTAAAATTCAAGAACAATCTGCCCTGACCAACCCGGATCAATGCGGTGAGCCGTAACGTGCACCATTAATCCTAAGCGCGCCAATGAGGAACGACCATCAAGCCAACCGACCATGTCCGCAGGCAGCTGAATAGACTCATGAGTTACCGCTAACGCAAATTCCCCCGGATGAATGAAAAACGCCTGACCATCTTTGAGTTTGATTTCATCACTCATCACTTCATGAATAGCCGCTTCTATCGCCTCGCGCGAACCGCTTATGTCGATAAACGGCGCTGCGTGGTCTTGCAAAACCCGAAACTCATTACCGAGGTGAATATCCAGAGTAACACCTGAAATATCCGTCGCCTTAGGCGCCGGTGTTACCCCTATTTTTCCTTCCGCTAAATGTTGTTCTATTTCGGTATCGGTTAAGCGCATTCTTATTCACCTGTGACTGTTGTCATTATCCTTTCTATAGCGCGTACTATAGCGAATTTTTCTGCTGATAATAGAGGTTGGCAGCAACATATTGTGCTGACTCCAGAATTAATTGACTCAACTTGTGCTCTGGCTGTTTTAACAGCAATGGTTCGTTACCATCAAGACTGTCGCGTAGCTCTGTCGACAGCGGCCACTGTCCCAGCACCGGCAGCTTATTTTCCTTGGCGATAGCGAGTCCGCCGCCCTGCCCGAATACAGGATCCTCATGCCCACAGCTCGGACACTGATAATAACTCATGTTTTCCAGCACGCCTATCATCGGAATGTTCAGTTTATTAAACATAGCAATGCCTTTTTCGGCGTCTCGCAATGCCACCGACTGAGGCGTTGTTACCACAATAGCGCCTGTTACCGGCAGTTTCTGCGCCATGGTTAATTGAATATCGCCGGTACCCGGAGGCATATCAACAATTAGATAATCTAAGTTAGGCCATGCGGTGTCTTTGTATAGCTGCTGCAAGGCGCCACTGGCCATTGGTCCGCGCCAAATTGTGGCGTCTTTTTCATCCACCAAATAACCCAGTGAATGCACGTAAATACCATGGCGCTCCATGGGAACCATCTTGTTATTTGCGGTTAGCTCCGGCTCTTTATCGCCCTTACCCAACATTGTCGGAATTGAAGGTCCGTAAATGTCCGCATCCAACAAACCCACTTTGGCACCGAGTTGACTGAGTGCTAACGCCAAATTCACGCTAACAGACGACTTACCAACGCCGCCTTTGCCCGACGACACCACAATGACATTACCGGTCGTTAACGGAAAATCGGGCTGCGAGTTTTTAAGCTTTTCAACTTGGCTGTTTATTTCCCAGTCAAACCCGGCCAGCGAGTCTTGCTCTTTTAACGACTTTAACAGCGGCTCACCAGCAGCAAAAGGCACATTCAGCACTCGCGTATTACCAGAGCCTGTTACCCACTCATTCGGTATGCCGTTCGGGAATATTTTGTCGAAAAAATTTGCCATTGGACGTCCTGTTGTAGCTGTGTATCGAGCATAGCCTATGGTAACATGAGTCACAGTAACTTTGGGTTTGACTTAAATTAATTAACGAATATGGAAGCATAATTTCGCATGAGCCAATCCGCACGAAAAATTCTAGTGACCAATGCATTACCATACGCTAACGGACCTATTCATATAGGCCACATGTTGGGCTACATTCAGGCCGATATCTGGGTACGTTTCCAGAAGCTAAGAGGCCATGAATGCCATTTCATGTGCGCCGATGACGCACACGGCACCCCCATTATGCTAAAAGCTCAGCAGCTGGGTATTACGCCGGAACAAATGATAGGCGATATGCAGCGCTCACACGAAGCGGACTTCAGCGACTTTTTGGTGGGCTTTGACCACTACTACAGCACCCACAGTGACGAAAACAAAGAGCTGGCCGAAACGATTTATAACCGTCTCGACAAAGCAGGACATATAAAAACCGAAGTTATCGAGCAGTTGTATGACCCGCAAAAAGAAATGTTTCTGCCCGACCGTTTTGTTAAAGGGGACTGCCCTGACTGTGGTGCGGAAGACCAATACGGCGATAACTGTGACGTTTGTGGCGCAACTTACGCCCCCACAGACTTAAAGAATCCGAAGTCTGTTGTCTCTGGCGCAGAACCCGAACTGCGTAAATCCGAACATTACTTCTTCGATTTACCCGCGTTTGGCGACATGCTAAAAAGCTGGACGCGCTCTGGTTCGTTGCAAAACGAAATGGCCAATAAGCTTAATGAATGGTTTGAGCAAGGCCTACAGCGTTGGGATATTTCCCGCGACGCACCCTATTTTGGCTTTAAAATTCCGGGTACCGAAAACAAGTATTTCTACGTTTGGCTGGATGCGCCAATTGGCTACATGAGCAGCTTTAAAAACTACTGCGATACTACCGGCAAGGCTGACTGGGACACTTACTGGCAAGCCAACAGCGAGGCAGAGCTGTATCACTTTATTGGCAAAGACATTATCTATTTCCATAGCTTATTCTGGCCAGCCATGCTCAAAGGCGCGGACTTCCGCCAACCGACTAATGTATGGGCGCACGGTTTTATTACCGTTAACGGCACCAAAATGTCGAAGTCTAAAGGTACCTTTATAAAAGCAAGAACCTACCTGGATCACTTAGATCCTGAGTATTTGCGCTATTATTTTGCTGCCAAACTCACGAGCCGTATCGATGATTTAGACCTGAATCTGACGGACTTCGCGCAACGCGTAAACTCTGACTTAGTGGGTAAAGTCATTAATATCGCCAGTCGTTGCGCCGGCTTTATTCAGAAAAAGTTTGACGGCAAATTGTCCTCAAATGTGGCTGACTCAGCATTATTGGAAGACTTCCAGTCAGCAGGAGCAGACATTGCTGAGCTGTACGAGAAGCGCGAATTTTCTCGAGCCATGCGTGACATAATGGCGCTGGCGGATCGCGCCAACCAATACATTGCGGACAAAGAACCCTGGCAGCTTATTAAAAAAGAAGGTGCCGAGCAGGAAGTTCACGAAATTTGCTCATTAGGGATTAACTTGTTCCGTGTACTTATGGTTTACCTGACCCCGGTGCTTCCGAAGCTGTCAGCAGACGTTCAGCACTTCCTGAACGACACTTTCACTTGGGAAAGTCACAAAACCGCATTGACTGACCACCCAATTAACAAGTTTAAAGCGCTAATGCAGCGCATTGACATGAAAGACATTGACGCCATGATTGAAGATTCTAAACAGCAGCAACCACAAACGGCAGAGCAGCCGGCAGTAGCAAACGATGAATTAAAAAAAGAGCCTATCGCCGATGAAATTTCGTTTGATGAGTTTGCCAAAGTTGACCTGCGTGTGGCACTCATTGCAAACGCTGAACATGTTGAAGGTGCAGACAAGCTACTTAAGTTAACGCTGGACCTGGGCGGCGAGCAGCGTCAGGTTTTTGCGGGCATTAAATCGGCTTATAAGCCTGAAGAGCTGATTGGTCAGCACACAGTGATGGTTGCCAACCTGGCACCACGGAAAATGCGCTTCGGCATGTCAGAAGGTATGGTGTTAGCCGCAGGCCCCGGGAAGGATGAAATCTATATCCTGAACCCTCACGATGGTGCAAAACCAGGCATGCGAGTCATGTAACTAAAGGTCGAAATTAGTCCATTGAGATAATTCGACAACCCAGTATGTAATCGCCGCTGTTGTCTTCCAGCCTTTGGCTGTGAACGACTTCAGCGGTTGCTTTTAACGATGGCACGCCACCCGCTGAAACAACTTCCGCTGTTAGCTGCTGCCCTTTCTCAAGTTCCACCGGTACTTTCAACGACAGCCCTTCTGCACTTAAATCCAGACAAACCGCATTAAAAGACTGTGTCTCACCAGATTTATGAAAAGTCACCTTGGCATCTGCGTTTATCGACATTCGCATAAAGTTTCGATTGTCATTCGACTCAAGCATGCGTTTTTCCAACTGTTATTAAAGTGTAAATGTCACTTCAGTTTTAGCACGCTTTGGCCGATAAAAAAACATTGTTAGATAACAAGGAACCGTCATCATGGTTGAAGCCAAATTTTCAATAGGACAACTTGTCACTCATTCAATATATGGATACCGCGGAGTGATTATTGATGCCGACCCGGAGTTTACCCTGTCCGACAGCTGGTATGACAAAATGGCGACGACGAAACCATCAAAAAATCAGCCCTGGTATCATATTCTGGTGAACAACTCGTCTATTCAAACATACGTTAGCGAAAGTAGCCTGGAAATGGACTTATCTGAGCAGGAAATTCAACACCCAATGGTTGATTTGGTTTTCTGTGGCAAGTCTCATGGTCAATATAAGCTTGCTGAAAACCTTAACTAAAGTTGCCCCGTAGAGCTGCTGTGGTTACCATTGAGTGACACTAAGATACAAGGAATTGGGCATGGCAGAAGAAACCATATTTTCTAAAATTATCAATCGTGAAATTCCGGCGGATATTGTTTACGAAGACGAAAAAGCACTCGCGTTTAAAGACATTAACCCGCAAGCGCCTGTGCATTTGCTGATTATTCCGAAAGAGCCCATAGCGACCGTTAATGACGTTGACGAAGAAAATGCCCATTTAGTGGGTCACTTATACGTCGTTGCTTCAAAGCTCGCCGTTCAGTATGGCTTTGCAAAAGACGGGTACCGCTTAGTCATGAACTGCAATGAGCACGGCGGCCAAACCGTTTATCATATTCACCTGCACTTGCTAGCAGGTAAGCCTCTTGGCTGGCCTCCGTACACAGACACCCTAAAGCAAGGATAACTTAAGGACGGTATCTGGGGTCGAGAATTCTGTCGACTAACCAACTGTCCCCATTTTGGATGAGTACAACATCGCGGCTGTCCTTGTTGTACTCGCCTTTATACTCTCCCTCAAACAAAACAGTTGCCCGGAGTTCATCCGAGTGATTTAAATAGTCACCCAGCGAATCACTAACCACTTCCAACTCTACTTTGTCGTAATAGCGGCCAAGCACATAGCGTTGAACTGAGCTTACCGCCGCATAATGGCTGATAAGGTCAACCATTCGCGGTGATGCAAAACGTTTGGCTTTTTCGAGATCTTTCTCTTCATAAACGGCCTGATAAAACCCCTGAATGACCTCCGTTGGCGTTGCTGTATTCAGATCAACGGCCTCGTCATCGCTACAGCCACTTAGCCCAATTAGAGCACCGACCATTAATAAACCACTTAACAGTTTTTTCATTTTATTCCCCTTTCGCGACACCTTCCCTGCGCGGGTCAGCTGCTCCAATTAATTTGCCACTGTCAGTTAGGGTTATACCATGTAAGCCACTATTTAAATCAAGCACTTTGACATTGTGACCGCGTTTTTCAAGAGCACTCTTTAATTGGCTGATATCCCGCCCTTTTTCAAGCGAGGTATAGTCATTCCGGTTAGTAACATGCCCCAGGTTTATAGCGTCCTGAATATCCATGTTCCAGTCCAGAAGTGCCACCAGGCTTTGAGTCACATAGTTAATAATGCGACTGCCGCCGGGAGAGCCAATAGCATGAAGAACCTGTTCTCCGCTCTCATTAAGCACAATAGCCGGTGCCATAGAGCTGCGCGGCCGTTTACCCGGTTCAACTCTATTGGCGTATTTGTGCTCTCCGTCATCTGGCGCTAATGAAAAGTCAGTTAACTGGTTATTCAGTAAAAAGCCTCTCGCCATAACGGTAGAACCGAAGCCCATTTCAATGCTGGTGGTCATTGACACCACATTGCCCTCGTCATCGACAATAGAAACATGACTCGTATTCGGCCGCTCATAAGCGATATCTTGCTGGTACTTCGGCAATAGCTCAGTACCGGGTTGCGCTTTACCTAAATCTTTATCGCTAATCAGCTCAGCTCGTTTGGCTAAGTAGTTCTTATTTAACATAGCCTCTACCGGCACATCGACAAAGTCGCTGTCGGCTATCCATTGGTTTCTGTCCGCAAAAGCTAACTTAGATGCCTGCGCAAACAGATGAACAAACTCTTCACTGTTAGGCTCTAAATTACCAATGTCAAAGCTCTCCAGAATGCCTAAGGTTTGCTGCGTAGTAATGCCACCGGAGCTCGGCGGCCCCATACCACATACCTGATACACCCGATATTCACTACATACGGGTTCACGCAGTTTCGCTTCGTAATTTGCCAGGTCTTCTAAGGCTAAAACGCCCGGCTCAATTGGGCTATTTTGTACGGCTTCGACAATGTCTTTCGCAATTTCGCCTTCGTAAAAGACATCAACGCCTTGCGAGGCTATCAAACTGAGGCTATTGGCGTATTCTTCATTTTTCAAAAGTTGGCCTGCTTTTAGCGGCTTGCCGTTTGGAAAAAAGTAATCACTGGCTGCCGGCATTTTCTTAACACCCGGGTTAATTTCAAGCTCGACCAGTTTGGCAAGTCGGGGAGATACCTCAAAGCCTTGTTCCGCCAGCTTAATAGTGTCGTCAAACAAACTGCCCCACTCTTTTTCGCCCCACTTAGAATGGGCCAACTCAAGCCCTCTCAAAATACCTGGGGTACCAACAGAGCGCCCACCAACGACTGCATCTATCCACTTCGGCGGATTACCGTTTTCATCTAAGAACAGCTCTTCTGTTGCAGCCATTGGTGCCGTTTCGCGAGCATCAATGGAGTACAGTTTTTTTGCTTCATTGTCCCAATATAAAATAAAGGCGCCGCCACCAATACCTGACGACTGCGGTTCAACCAGCCCCAGCATTGCCTGAACGGCTATGGCCGCATCTACTGCTGAGCCACCGGCTTTTAAGACGTTATAACCCGCATCAACCGCATGAGGGTTTGCCGCAGCCACCATAAATTCATCGGCTTTTACTGACTGTTTTTGTTGAAAACCGGTCGCCGCTTCAGGCTCTCGCACTTCTTGTTGCTGCGGCTGACAGGCGCTAACGGCAAGCATTGCCGCAACCAGTGTAGTAATGCGATATTTCATATAACCTCATTCATATTCATGTTTAATTCCCCTATCATACGAAGCTGAGTTTGCGCACGCAATGAAAAGGACGCTAGATGCACTATTTAAATCGGTACTGGGTTGGTCTTGTTCTTGTTTTAGGCATTTCCTGCGTTTTACAGCTGTTGCCACAGTGGCATCAGCAGCTAAGTTTTCACAGTGAAACTGTTATGTCACAAGGCTGGCCGCTAATTACCACCCACTTTATTCATTTAAACTGGACTCATGCATTGTTTAATCTTGCAGGCCTGACGCTCATTGTGGTTATTTGGCGGGAATACTGGAATACGCGCTGGCTCGTCAACGCATTACTATTAAGTTCAGCAGCGACGTCTCTTATTTTGTGGTTACTGCCTATTACCATTATTTTTGTCGGTTTGTCCGGCGTTCTGCACGGGCTCCTGGGCTATTGTTTAATAAAGGACATTAAAGCCGGTAAAAAGTGGATGTGGCTTATTCTTATTGCGCTTATTGGCAAGGTCGTGGTTGAACTGTTGGGGTGGCAACCAGATCATTTCGTGGGTCAGCACGTAAGCTACATACATGCAGCCGGATTATTAACCGCCTTATTACTTTACAAACTAGAACGGCGCCGTTTGAGCGACGCCGTTCCCCATAAAGACTAAGCCGAGTTGCTTACTTTAGGTTTTCCTCAAACAGTTTGAAAATACGACGGTATTCGTTCAGCCAGCTTTCCGGCTGACGGAAACCGTGCGGTTCAACCGGGTAAATAGCCGTTTCCCAGTCTTCTTTCTTCAGCTCGATTAAACGCTGTACCAACCGTACACTGTCCTGGAAAAATACGTTGTCATCAATCATCGGTGAATTGATAAGCAACGCATCTTCTAAGCCTTCGGCGAAGTAAATTGGCGAACTGCGGCGATAGGCTATAGTGTCATCCTGTGGCAAGTTCAGAATGTTCGATGTATAACCAACATTGTAGTGTGCCCAGTCAGTGACCGGACGCAATGCAGAGCCAGCTTCAAATAATCCCGGTTCTTTAAACAGCGCCATAAAGGTTAAGAAGCCACCATAGGAGCCACCGTACGTGCCAAGGCGGTCACCATCGACATTCAGGTTGCTTTCCAAATAGCTCGCCACATCGACTAAATCTTCTACTTCCGGCGTGCCCATTTGACGATAAATAGCCGTACGCCAGTCGCGGCCGTAACCTTTAGAGCCACGGTAATCAAGATCCGCAACCACGTAGCCGTGCTTGTTCAGCAGGCTATGGAACATAAACTCACGGAAATAACCAGACCAGCCCATGTGTGCATTTTGCAAATAACCCGCACCGTGGATAAACACCACTGCCGGATATTCTTCTGCTCGCTCAGCATCAAATCCTTCTGGCGTGTAAATACGCGTATAAATAGGTTCGTCCACATGACTCGACTCTACCCCGACAACATCCGGCGCCGTCCAGTCTATGCTAAGGAACTTCTCTGACACCGTATGCGTCATCCGTTCAGGCGCATCACTGGCGTTAGCCTCTTTATGATAAAGCTCTGGTGGCATAAGCGGCGTTGAATGCGTCAGAATGAGTTCGTCTGCTTGCGGGCTCAGCTCAAACGCGGTCATACCGTCTAAATCCGTCATGGCTTCTGGCTCACCGCTACCGTCGGTTTTTACTCGATACACTTCGTAAATGCCAGGATGTTCAATGTTCGCCTGAAAATACAGGTACTCAGCGTCGTTGCTTAACTCAGCGGTTTCGACAACATAGTTGCCTTCAGTGAGCTGCTGAGTGTCACCGTTCAGCGGCTTCACATACAAATGCGAATAACCATCGGCTTCAGACATGAACCACAGGCTGTTGTCGTTTAACCAACCAAACTCGTTATGGGTATAGTTAATCCAGGCATCATCGTGCAGGCGATCCTGAGGCACTAATTTTTTGCCAGCGAAATCTACGGTCGCAATCCAGCGATCTTTGTTGTCCCAGGCTTCCAGCATAACCGCCAACTCAGTGCCGTTGTCATTCCATTGAATAGCGCCATTTTCCCAGCCCCAGTCGGCCATCAAATGAATCGGACGTGGTTTTTCTTCCGACTCATAGTCCTCGCCTCGCGCTTCGTGGTTTTCACGCTTAACGTCAGCTAAAACGTCTTCATTCCAGCCCGGTAACGTATTGTAAGTCAGTGCCGTGTCGGTGTGGCTTTCCAAATCCAGAATCACTAACTGATCTTCATCCGGCTGCGCATCAGCAACACGGCGACGTACCTGTTCGCTGGATATACGACCGTCTTCGTTAATATAGTTTGGCATAATATCGCCGTCTTCACGCCATTTGTTGGGTTCGCTAATCGCTGCAACAATTTTATCGCCGCGAGGTGATAAGCGTGCCTGAACTAACTGCTTCGACTTATCCAGATAGAAAGGCTTAGGTGCTAAGCTTGCGTTTTGAGACTGCAGCTGCTGTTGACGTTCAAAACGCTCTTCCGCTGCTTTGCGCTCTTTTTGCACGTACTGAATAAGCTGTTGTTCTTCTTTCGCTAAGTAATCTTTTGGCTCTTCATTGGCTTTTGGCGCATCTTCAAACTTAATGGAGGCAACCTGACGCGTCAGACCAGAGTTAACATCAACCACATAAAAGTCATTGCCCTGCTGATAGCTTAAAGAACCGTCGGTCATGGCTTGTAAGTTATGCTGGCGCGCTTCGTCACGGGTCAATTGCTTAACGCTGCCATCGCCAAAGCGGGCAAACACATTGCCCTCAAAAGTGTAGGCCAGCCAATTACCAGCAACTGACTGCTCTTTTTCATCCGCCACGTAAAGGTGATAGTCCGACAGTGCCACTTTGGAGGCTTCGCCTTCAGCATTATTGATAATCATCAGGTCACGAATATCACTGCCTTCGCGCTTCTGATAAAACAGAATATGCTCACCGTCCATGCTCCAAAAAGCATTTTCCGGGAAGCGCCCCATCCAGTCCGGGTCAGCCATAATCTGTTCCATGGTAAGTTCCGCAGTGCCTTGTGCCGAAGCTAACGGGTCAGCACTAAGAGTCTGTACCTGTGGCGCCGTTGCATTGGTTTTATTTGTATTTTCATTTGCAGGGGTTGTAGATGCGCAAGAGGCGGCCATTAATGCCGCCCCTATTGCCATCACTAGACGTGATTTAACCATTTAGTTATTCCTTATTGTGCGTCTGGCTGATTCTCTGGGCGTGCCTGTTGTACCGCGGTTAATTGTTGTAAGCGGTCATGCACTGCCACAAGCGTCGGGTAGTTATCTAACGGTACCTTAAAACGCTCGGCATTGTACACCTGAGGCAACAAGCAGATATCCGCTAATGTTACCGAATCTCCATAGCAATAATCACCCGCTGTTTCGGTCAGGCGCTGTTCAAATGCGGTGAAACTCTGATGAACCCAATGATGAATCCAGTCATTGCGCTGTTCATCACTACAATTAAGTTCACCAGTAAGGTATTTCAGTACTCGCAAATTTGTGACCGGCTGTAATTCGCATGCGAGATCATAAGCCAAAGCTCTTGCCCGCGCCTTATCAACGGTAGCACTTGGCAATAGCGGATGCTGCTTATAGCGTTCATCCAAATACTCAATAATGGCTAACGATTGATTCAGCGTGACTTCGTCATCGACAAAAGTCGGCACTAATCCGGCCGGGTTTAATTTTCGGTATTCAGGAGTGTGTTGTTCACCGCCATCTTTGACCAAGTGCACGGGATGATATTCAAATTCTAGCTCTTTTAAATACAACGCCAGTCTGACACGAAAACTGGCGCTAGAGCGCCAGTATCCATAGAGCTTCATCATTCTGAAGGTCCTTTATATTCAACCACTTTCTGATCAATCGCACCGAAGATAGATTCGCCATTGGCATCTTTCATTTCCATATGAATAGTGTCGCCAAACTTCATGAACTCAGTCGTTGGCTTGCCATCACGGATGGTTTCTATCATTCGAACTTCAGCGATACAGCTATAACCAACACCACCTTCAGCAATCGACGTGCCGTGGTCTGTGCCTTGTTTATTCGACACCGTACCCGAACCAATGATAGCGCCCGCACCCAGGTTTCGAGTTTTAGCGGCATGCGCAACTAACTGACCAAAGTCAAAGGTCATGTCCTCGCCCGCGTTTGGCTTACCAAACGGCTTGCCGTTATATTCTGACAACAGCGGTAAGTGAACTTTACTGTCTTTCCAGGCACTGCCCAGCTCGTCCGGTGTTACCGCCACAGGCGAGAACGCAGACGATGGTTTACTCTGGAAAAAGCCAAAGCCTTTGCCCAGTTCGCCCGGAATAAGACCACGCAACGACACATCGTTAACCAACATAAGTAATTTAATGTGACTTGCAGCCGACTTCGCATCGACACCCATAGGTACGTCGTCAGTGACTACAGCAATTTCGCCTTCAAAATCAATGCCCCACTCGGTGCTGCCCATTTGAATTTCGTCGTGTGGACCTAAGAAGTCATCCGAGCCACCTTGATACATCAGTGGATCTTCCCAGAAGCTTGGTGGCATTTCGGCACCGCGCGCTTTACGCACCAGTTCAACGTGGTTGACATAAGCACTGCCGTCAGCCCACTGGTACGCACGAGGCAATGGCGACTCACACATGACTTGCTCAAACGTCACTTCACCATCAACGCTACCTTTATTCAGTTGCGTGTAAACGTCATTAAGCTTTGACTCAACATCGTCCCAGTTATCAATGGCTTCTTGCATACAGGAAGCAATAGCGGGTACTGCAACTGCTCGAGTTAAGTCCTTGCTAACTACCATTAACTGGCCGTCACGCGTTCCATTTCTATAAGTGGCTAATTTCATAAGTTGTTATTTCTCCTGCCAGCTGTAGACATAATCTGGATTTTCGACCTTCATCGCCGCGTCACTCATTTCCAGCGAATCGCGGGTATCCAGCATGACTGCTACTTCGTCAGTGAATTTCTTTTTGTGTTCCCGACCCGCCTTGAAAGCTTTCGGGTGTGGGCCATGGGTAAACCCTGCGGGATGGAAGGTTACCATACCACGGTCGATATTATCGCGACTAAAGAAGTCGCCCTCGTGGTAGAACAATACTTCGTCGTAATCATCGTTATTGTGATAGAACGGCACTTTAAGTGCGCCAGGGTCAGACTCAATAGGTCTTGGCACAAAAGTACACACCACGAAACGTTCAGCGACAAAAGTTGTGTGTGCTGACGGCGGTAAGTGGTACCGGTGACTCATCAGTGGCCGTATGTCACGCCAGTTCAAACGCACAGGTGCTAAATCACCGTGCCAGCCAATGGCATCCAACGGGTTATACGGATAAGTAATAACGCTGACTTGCTGGTGACGCTTAACGTACACTTTCCAGCTGTCTTCGCTGTACTGTGCTTTAAACTCGTCATCAATGGCAGGCGTATCCAAAACCGCTGGGTCGAATACCGCATGGTTACCGACAATACCCTTCTCCGGCAGCTGATACGAACCATTAGTGGTTTCAATCATCAGCAGTTCCATTTTTTCATCAGGTTCAAGACGCCAATTGGTCGAACGCGGCACTAAGAAATAGTCCCCCTTAACCAGATGAATATGGCCATAGTCACAATACAAATGACCGCTGCCTTCATGCACAAACAACAGGTCGTCGCCGTCGGCATTGCGCACCAAATACGGCATATTCTCAGTACAGTGCCAAACACGGAACTTACAACTGCTGTTTGACAGCAAATCCGGCGTTAACCACGGGTTTTCCGGTGCTTGCTCGGTCAGCTGATTAAAATCAAAGGCACGCGGTTTAAGCGGGCCTTCCCATTCCGACCAACCGGTCGGCGCATGTTGATGATGGAAGTGTGTCGCAGGGCCAAAAAAGCCGCTGCGACCCGCTTCACGCTCATAAATGGCCTGCTCCGGAAAGTCAGCATGGGCTTGTCGTGACGACGTCCCTTCCTGCTTCGGGAAGCTGATCCATTTACGCATCGTCTAATACTCCTCGGCGAATTTGGTCTTCTTCAATGCTCTCAAACAGCGCTTTAAAGTTACCTTCACCAAAGCCTTCGTTACCTTTACGCTGAATGATCTCGAAGAATACCGGGCCAATAACGGTTTGCGTGAAAATTTGCAGCAAAATACCGTCTTTCATTGGCGCACCGTCAATCAGAATGCGTTGCTTGCGCAGCGCGTCAACGTCTTCATCATGGCCTTCAACACGCTCGTTGATTTTCTCGTAATAGGTGTCTGGCGTGTCCATGAATTCCATGCCAATTGAGCGCAGGTCTTCAACGGTTTTGTAGATGTTGTCTGAGGTGAGTGCAATGTGCTGAATGCCCTCGCCTTTGTATTCGCGCAGGTATTCTTCAATTTGTGACTTGTCGTCGTGCGACTCGTTAATTGGAATACGGATTTTGCCACAAGGTGCAGTCATTGCACGACTTAGCAGACCTGTTAGCTTACCTTCAATGTCGAAGTAACGGATTTCGCGGAAGTTGCCAATGCGCTCATAAAAGCCTGCCCAGGTATCCATGTTGCCGCGGAAGACGTTATGCGTCAGGTGGTCAATTTCATACAAACCTGCCGCATGGTCTTTCATTTTTCCTTCCCAGTTATCATAGAAGTCAAAATGTTGCTGGTAGATTTCGTTATTTTGATAGTTGTCGACAAAGTACAACGCACTTTCACCAATACCGAAAACCGCTGGAATGTTTTCAATAACGCCTTTGTCATCTGGAAACGCCTTCGCGCCATTCTCTAATGAATGCTTTAATGCGTGGCCAGCATCTTTAACACGCCATGCCATACCACAAACACTGGGACCGTGGTCTTTAGCAAACTCTTCTGCCTGACCACCTGGTTCAGCATTTACAATAAAGTTGATGTCGTTTTGTTTGAACAACCAAGCTTGCTTTGACTTGTGCTTAGCCACTTCAGTAAAGCCCAACTTATCGAACAGATCTTTTAATGCGTCGATGCCTTTTTGATCCGGAGCCGTGTACTCAACGAATTCAAAACCATCAGTATTTAGGGGGTTCATGACTTGCTCTGACATTATTACTTCCTCTTGTTATTCGTTTATTAACACTAAGACTGTAGCCGTAAAAGTGTTAACAATGCGAATTCAAACCGGAAATAGTGCCAGGCACGGGGAAGCTTATTATTGTAAAGTAATTGTTACAGGATAAACCTTTGCTCTATATCAAGGTTTATCCTGTTATTTTTTGTAAACTAAAATTTACAAAGTGCTTTTTTTGGCAGGTTAAGTTTACGACGGCTCTTAGTCTTTGGGCTTACGTGGCCGCCCTTTGCGTTGTTTTCCAATACCATAGTCTCTTAATTTATTCGCAACGGCCGTGTGCGACAGTCCTAAACGCTTGGCTAATTGACGCGTACTCGGGTAGTTTGGATACAGCCGTTTCATAATATGGCTTTCGAACTGCCTCAACGCCTCTTCCAGCGTAATATCTTCAATATCAACCGCCAGACGCTCGTCGTTTCGCTCCAGTTCCGGTAACCGAATGTCTGCCGGCTCCAGTGTCTGCCCTTCCAACATAGAGACGGAACGGAACATCGTATTCTCTAACTGACGTACGTTGCCCGGCCAATGATAATTTTTGAGCCTGTCTTTCGCCGTGCGGCTTAATTGAACCTGGCTACGTCCCAGTTTTTTGCAGGCCTGAATAACAAAATGCTCAGCCAATAAAATAATATCCGCTTTGCGCTCGCGCAGAGGTGGAACGGTCAAAGCCAATACGTTTAAGCGATAATAGAGATCTTCACGGAACTCACCATTTTCAACCAGTTCGAATAAGTTACCTTGCGCTGTACAAATCACCCGAACATCGACACTCACTTCCTGCTCTTCGCCAATGCGGCGAAATACACCGTCCTCCAGGAAGCGCAGTAGCTTGGCTTGCAGACCAATCGACATTTCCCCAACAGAGTCGAGCAACACGGTTCCACCGGCAGCCTGTTCAAGCACGCCAGTTTTTTTTGCGCTTTGCGCACTTAAGCTGCCCTCACCATGACCAAAAAGTTCGCTCTCAGCGACGTTGTCAGGCAACGCTGCGCAGTTTATGGCGAGAAACGGCTTTTCATGTCGTGGGCTGGCCAAATGGCAAGCTTTCGCAAGTAGTTCTTTACCAACTCCCGTTTCGCCTTCTAATAGCAGAGGCGCATCAAGTTCGGCCATACGTTGCGCATCGCTGATAACACGTTTCATTATCGGCGTTTCCGTTAGTAAGCGATCAAACGCAGCTTTATTACTGGCTTGCTGCCAGTTCTCGGTAACAGGCTCTGACTTACAGGTCATTACGGCACCCGCAAAGACTTCGATACCCTCTTCGTCATTAACCCAAATAGGCAGTAGCTGAGCATAGTATTGATCACTGCCTATGGTCACAGCTTCATAAATAGGCATTTTCGGCTGTTTATCCAGCCAGCGCTGCAGCGCAATACCCTGCACAAACTGTGACAGAAGCTCACCTTTAAGCACGTCATGACTGTCCGAAAGGAGTTTTAAACCCGCATCGTTAATAATATCGATAACGCCTTTGGTGTCTATGGACAGAACCGGATCCGGTAACGTAGAAAGCAGCAGATTAAACTCGTAATGCTCGCGCTCGAACGGCATGTAAGGAATGGTTTTTACGTCTTTGACGTTAGGAATACGACGAATTTGCGGCATTAAATGACGAAAATCATCAAAGTCTAACTCAGGGAAATTCAGAAAAATTTTCCCTTTAGGGTCGACTTCAATGCCACGTAGGTCAATTTCGTGATCACGCAGAATTTGCAGGACATCCTGACAAATACCAAGCCTGTCATCACAGGTAATTTCTAGCCGCATAACACCTTGCTTCACCGTCTAAATGTAAAGCAAATGATACACCAAAGGTGGGCATTTAAAAACAAAAAACCCCGGACATTTTCACCAGGGTTTTATTCGCATTTTAGTGGAAGCGATTACCTAGGCGTCCAGTACCTTGTCGGTCTTCGCAGCCATAATAAAGTCGTTCTTATGCAAGCCGTTAATAGCGTGCGTCCACCACGTTACTGTCACTTTGCCCCACTCGGTAATTAGCTCTGGGTGGTGCTTTTCTTCTTCGGCAATATCACCAACACGGTTAGTAAACGCCAGTGCCTGCTTAAAGTTTTTAAACTTGTATTCACGTTGTAACATCATAACGTTGTCTTTGGTGACCGGCGTCCAGTCCGGAATTTCACGCATTAACTCTTTTAGCTCGTCGTCACTCACTTTGGGTGCGTCAGCGTGGCAAGCTTCACAACGTTCCTGATCTAATTGTGCCATGTAACTTTACTCCTCGTTGTTCTTTATCGTTGGCAAAAGCTAAGCTGCATCTTTCGGTGGAAACTTCGGTTCAAACAAGCCGAGCTCCATCGCTTCATGTACAAGTGACATGATATCCATGTCAGAAATTTCAAACAGCTCATCAACACTTTCTATGGTGTAGTAAATGGGCTGAATAATATCAATGCGGTACGGCGTTCTCAGTGCATCAAGGGCTTTTAATGGTTTGCGCTCTGGCTTGTCGCTGTTAACCGCATACTCGGTTTCCGCCGGCGACGATAATATACCACCACCGTAAATACGTGTGCCCTCTTTAGTTTGCAGCAGCCCAAACTCAACCGTAAACCAGTACAAACGAGCTAAATAGACACGTTCTTTAGGTGTTGCCGCATACCCCAGTTTACCGTACTGGTGGGTAAAGTGAGCGAACGCCGGGTTGGTTAATAACGGACAGTGTCCAAATATCTCGTGGAAGATATCCGGCTCCTGCAAGTAATCAAACTCTTCGCGAGTTCGAATAAAGGTGGCGACCGGGAACTGTTTATTCGCCAGTAAGCGGAAGAACTCGTCAAACGGAATAAGAGCCGGCACAGCCGCGACTTGCCAGCCAGTTTCACGCTCTAACACCTCGTTCAACTCATGCAACTGTGGCAGACGATCTTTCGGTAAGTTGAGTAATTCAAGTCCCTTCATATACTCGTCACAAGCCTTACCCGGAATGCATTCTAACTGACGCTCAACGAGATCTTTCCATATCGCGTTCTCTTCGTCAGTCCAGTGAATAATACCGTTCTCGTCCGGCTGCTTCGATACGTATTGACTTTCTTTACCCATAATTCAACCTTGTTGCTTCCTCATTAAATTTTGATAGTTATTGTTATTATTAGTTCAGAATTACGCTGACTGTTGCCATTGCGCTTTACACGCATCCAGCGCTTGCTCAATGTCAGCGATAATGTCTTCTGCGGCCTCTAGGCCGACAGCAATGCGAATGAGCGTATCTGAAATGCCTGCTTTGGCCCGTGCTTCCGGTGTATACGGCGAATGCGTCATCGAAGCCGGGTGCTGAATTAACGTTTCAGCGTCTCCTAAACTCACGGCCAGCTTAATCATGCGTAGTTGATCCAGAAAGTAACGCGCCATAGCTTCATCGCCGTCAAGCTCAAACGCAATAACGGCGCCATTGGCCTTCATCTGCCGCCCCATCAGCTTCTGAGCGCTATGGTCAGGCGCTCCGGGGAAATAGATGGTTTTAACGTCACTGCGCTGAGTTAAAAATTCATAAACCTTATTGGCGTTTTCGCAGTGACGCTGCATACGCACATCCAGGGTTTTTAAGCCACGCAAAATAAGCCAGGAATCGTGCGGGCTAATAGTCGCTCCCATATCTTTTAATGTCGTGCTTTTAATAGTGGCTATGTCTTCCGCGCTACCACACACAACACCGGCAACCACGTCACCATGGCCGTTCAAAAACTTAGTAGCGCTATGCACGACTATGTCCGCACCATGCTGCTTGGGCTGCTGTAATAGCGGCGTCATAAAGGTGTTGTCGACAATCAGCCGAATGTCTTTGTTCTTAATAACAGCGTGTACGGCGTCAATGTCGACCGTTTTTAAATGCGGATTCGCGGGTGTTTCTAAAAACACCAGACGCGTGTTTTCTTTAATGGTAGACGCTAAGAGCTCGGTATCCGTTAAGTCGATAAAGTCAGCATGAACACCGAAGCGTTCAAACAATTCGCTGAATAACGCAAAACTACAACCGTAAATGGCGTCAGAAACGACAATGTGGTCGCCCGCTTTAACGAACGCCATAGTCGTTGCCGCTATCGCCCCCATACCGGTTGCTGCAGCGGCGGCGGCCTCATAGCCTTCTAACTGAGCCATGCGTTGCTCAAGTTCGTTCGTGGTTGGGTTACCTAAACGACTATAAATATAGCCCTCTTCCTCGCCTGCAAACCGACGCGAACCCTGCTCAGACGATGCAAAGGCAAACGTCGATGTTTGATACAACGGACTGCTTAGCGCACCATACGGATCATCATGATTAGCGCCAGCGTGAATCACCTGAGTTGCAGGTTGCCACTTATTATTAGAATTGTTGTGGTTGCTCTTGGCAGACATACAAATTTCACTCGTTTGTCAGTAAAATGTTAACGAGCAACAGAGTGCAACGAGCAACCCAATATTGGCAATCTTTGCGCTATCTCAAACCTCTTTTAAAGTGTAACGCTAGTTTTCCACCTTAGTGTCTGAGCTCTTCGCAGCCTTTGTGAAACGGGCTTTATATAAGGATGGTAAAACACCTTTTAACTGACTGAGCAAGTCTTTTTGCAAACGACCATACCCTGGTTTTTTGGTGTGTTGAAATGGCATTGGTCGACAAAGTGATATGACCTGATAGCCTAAACGTGCCGTTAATAAGCCGGCGCCTAGCCCTTGTCCGGCGCGGGCAGACAGTTTGGTAATAAGCTCTGCACTGACCCACTGCGTCCCCAAATCAACAGCCGCTTCACTCAGACCCGAATAAGCGATATTTGCCAGCACTTGCCGCCACAAACGCAGCCTAGCCAAATAGCCCAGCTTCACGCCGTAAAGTGCGGCAATGCGATGAATCATTCGTTGGTTGCGCCATAAAATAATCAGCATATCTAAGACCGCAAAGGGGCTAACGGCTATCATAGCGGCAGCTTCCGCTGACCAGCGACTGACCAAGCGACTGGCTTGTTGGTCGACCCGACTGAGAATATCGCACTCAAAACGTTCGCGTTTCTCACTATCAGACCAGTATGGCTGGTAAATTTGCGCCCAACGCTCCTCTAAGTCTGGGTGGTCAAGCAATTTTAACTGCTGCTCAACACTTTCTATTCCATGGCTTTGTGCATGCCAGCGGCGTTTTAGTTGCCGTAGTTGCCAAAACTCTTTGACGATAAATGCTGAGAAAATCCCCACTATTAATGCGAAACCAAGGCTCCATAGCCCACCCAACACCCAACTTTGCTGCCAGGATTCGATAACGGCTAATACAATCTCGGCAATACCGGCGACTACCGCTAACACCAGGCCAAACAGCAGCCAACGCCCCCAACGGCGAGGCTTCCGGTCATAGTGTGTGCGCCACTCCGTATTGTCCTCTATTGTACCTTGCTCATCGAAAGGCTCTGGGGAGACCTGAGGCTGTGCCTCTTCCTCGACAGAATAATAGGTGAGTTCGCGATGCTTACTCATCGTAATTTGTCTCCAATGACTGAATTCAGCAACTTGTCTAAGCGAATATGCGGCAACGGGGAATCTGCAAGCGTAAAGTTTGGCTGAAAATGCGGATAAACATAGCCTTGTTGCCAGTCTTCTCGCGTTGGCAAACGACCCGGCACATGGGGAGCGCCAACCCGGACTAACTCGCCGGACTGATCAATTCCCTCCAGCACATTAGTACCGTTTTTCAGTTGCTTCCATTGGCTGGTCGCAACACCTGCCACGCTGAATAAATCAAAAGGAATACGCTCAAATTGCAGTTGCTGACGACCCTCGAGGGTCAGTGCATTAATAAGCCCGGTGAGCTTGGCATGATCAGACGGTACAACGCTATCAGCCTTCGTAACGACGAATGAGACTTTATCAATTTGCGGCGAAAACAGGCGCCTTAGCAAACTGTTTTGACCATAATTAAAGCTCTGCATAATTTCGTTCAGCGCCAGCTTAAGTTCGTCAAAATAAGACTCGCCACCTTCTAAGGCACTTAACACATCCACCAGAATGAGCTGGCGGTTAAAATGGCGAAAATAGTTCTGATAAAAAGGCTTAACCACCTGCTCTTTATAATACTCAAACTTACGCTCAAGTAAGCTTTGCCAGGCATCAGGCACGGGCTGCTCTAAAGGCCACGGAAAGAAGTCGAGAGAAGGCGTTCCCGCTAACTCGCCGGGCAGCACTAAGCGCCCGGGCTGCAGCAACTTTAAGCCCTGCTCTTTACAGTCTGCCAAATACTGGCGATATGCCTTGGCGACAACTTTTATCTGCTTCTCGGCGTTATCATCAGTAGCAACGGCTGTCAGATCGTTTAATTGATGAAGCCATGCTTCTGCCAGCTCTTTACGTGGTTCAGTGGAAAACAAGGTGCGCTGTTTTTTAGACCATTGCTCGTAAGTCAGCGACAACAGCGGTAAGTCGAGTAGCCACTCGCCGGGGTAATCAATAATATCTACGGTAAGTCGACGCTCATCAAGAACTTTACCCGCTAGCCCCCGCTCCGGATGGTATTTCAGCTCCAACCGAATTTCACTGACATCGCGGGTAGACTCCGGCCACTGTCCCGGTGTACCCGTTAAGCGCTCAATGGCTTTTTCATAGTCGAAACGCGGTGTGTCCCAGTTAGGGCTGGTATGCAGGCGGCAGCCTATAAGCCGCTGGTGTTGACGCACATTAAAATAAGGCAGGTTTTGCGATTCATTCGCATACAGTAGCTGCTCCAGCACGCCGGTAATTAATGCGGTCTTACCCGCACCGCTTAGCCCTGTTACTGCCAGCTTGATATGACGATCAAACCCGCGATGGATGAGATCGCGGGTTTGGCTTTTAAACTGCTTAATACGACTCACAGACGATTAAATTCTCGCTGAAGATTATAATGATTGGAGGTTACGTATTTCTCCATAGATTGCAACTGAGCTTCCAGCTCATCGAACTCGCGCTTTATGTCATGAATGGCGTCTCTTGGTGGTTCGCCGCCTTGCCAAACTTTGGTTTTAACGTCGACGCGATGCGAGTTCAAATCGGGCTTTTTTTTGTCGAGAATCAACCACCCTGCCAAATACAATACAAAGAAAAAGCCAGATGCGAAAATCAACCCTGTGAAAAATACGACTCGTACCAACCAAGGCTCAACGTTCAGGTAGTCTCCCAGGCCGGCGCAAACACCGGCTATTTTGCCTTTTTCTGAGTCGCGGGTCAGCTCTCTGCGTGCTTTTGAAATACTCATTGTCTGTCCCTCCAACCGGGTGAGTCAGCGTCCAGAATACGCTCCAGCGTCTGCACGCGCTCACGAATACGTTTTGCCTGGTCGGCCAAGAGCGCAAGCGACTCACGCTCTTCCTCATTCAACCCCTGATTCATTTGTCGTTTGCTTCGGTAATGTAAAATTATCCAAATGGGTGCAACAACCAATACAAACAGAATCAGCGGCGCCATCAACATCCCTAAAATAGCTTCAATATCCATGTTGCGTTGCCTATTTATTCAGAGTCTTTAGATGACTTTGACTTCATACGAGCGCGCAGAGCTTCTAACTCTTCATCGACCTTGCCTTCGTTTTCTAATTCGGCAAACTCGTCACGCAAAGTGCGTTTACCCATATCGTAGGATTCAACTTGCGCTTCTAAGTCATCGATTTTTGCTTCGTAACGATCAAAGCGCTGCATTGCATCATCTACTTTAGAACTATCCACCTGCTTTTTCACCTGTAATCGGCTACTTGCGGTTTTCTGGCGCATCAAAATCGCTTTTTGACGAGACTTCGCGTCCGCCAGCTTTTCCTGTAGCTGTGCAATTTCGTCATTCAGTTTGTCGAGTGACTCATCAACACGCTGCATTTCGTTTTGCAAAGCATCGACATTGTCTTGCGCCCGGCTCTTTTCTATAAGTGCCTGTCGAGCTAAGTCTTCACGCTCTTTGCTCAGCGCTAATTCAGCTTTTGCTTCCCAGTCGGCAACTTCTTTTTCCATGCGCTGCTGCTGACGCTGAATGTCTTTTTTCTCCGCTAATAAACGCGCAGACGTTGAGCGTACTTCCACCAATGTGTCTTCCATTTCCTGGATAATCAGACGCACCATTTTTTGCGGATCTTCGGCTTTATCTAATAACGCATTGATATTAGAGTTCACGATATCGCTAAAACGTGAAAAAATACCCATAATAAATACCTCTTACATAGCTAATGATTTATTCGCTCATACATTATTCAAGTATCGAGCCAACTTTTTGTACTTAGCTAGAGCACTGATTAATAAGGTTTTTTATATTTTGTGACATAACCAGGCATTGTCACAGTTGGTGAAATAGACTAATAATTAGCAAAAATAACTATAATTAAGGCTCAGTCGATGAGTAATTCGCGTCCATCAGACAATTTAATTGGTCAGTCCAACAGCTTTGTTGAAGTTCTGGAACAGATTTCACAAATAGCCCCTTTAAATAAGCCCGTCCTTATTATTGGTGAGCGTGGTACCGGTAAAGAGCTTATTGCTGCGCGCTGCCATTACCTGTCACAACGCTGGCAGCAGCAGTATTTAACCCTCAACTGCGCCGCTTTAAATGAAAACCTGCTAGACAGTGAACTCTTCGGACACGAGGCTGGAGCATTTACGGGCGCCGCTAAGCGTCATGAAGGCCGTTTTGAGCGCGCTGACGGTGGTTCGTTATTTTTGGATGAACTGGCCAACACATCCTTACGGGTTCAAGAAAAACTCCTCCGCGTCATTGAATACGGCGAATTTGAGCGTGTCGGTGGCCGCCAGCCGGTTAAAGTCGACACCCGCTTAATTGCAGCGACAAATGAAGACTTACCAACCCTGGCTGAAAAAGGTAAGTTTCGCTCCGACTTACTCGACCGTTTAGCCTTCGACGTTATAACGCTGCCTCCCCTTCGGGAAAGGCGAGAAGATATTATGATTCTGGCAGAGCACTTTGCTGTATCAATGGCTCGGGAAATGGAGCTTGAACTCTTTAGTGGCTTTACCGAAAAAGCTCGTAAAATTCTTTTAAGCTATGACTGGCCGGGCAATGTTCGTGAGCTTAAAAACACCGTTGAGCGCAGCCTGTACCGGCTAGGCAATGGCCACGTTCCCATTAATGATATTATTCTTGATCCGTTCGACAGTCCTTTCCGTCCCGGTATCTCAACAGCAACGCAGGCAAGCCCTCAGGTCTCAGAAAACGCACCGCCGGAGCCAGCGTCAGACAACGGTCATTCAAAAGTAACCTCGACTTTGAAGCCCGATGAGCCTGTCGAATTTAAACAGCTCTCACAGGACTACGAGAAAGAACTGCTAAAACAAGCGCTTCGGTTATCGCAATTTAATCAAAAAAAGACAGCATCTTATCTCGGTTTGACCTATCATCAGCTCAGAGGATACTTAAAGAAATACCAACTGCTGGACGGAGCGGCCGCGAATAATGACTAAAGCGTTTTCTTTACTCATTTCAGCAACAACCATACTACTGAGCGGCTGTGAACCCGGCACAGAAGAAGTGACGCCGCTGTCCGAAGGTATTATCTACTGTTCAGAGGGCAACCCCGATACCTTCAACCCGCAACTGGTTACCTCAGGCACAACCGTCGACGCTACCGCAGCCCAGCTTTATGACCGTTTAATTGACTACGACGCTGAAAAGCAGGCCTTTGTGCCAGCGCTCGCCGAAAGCTGGGAGCCTCTCGATAACGGTACGCGCTATCGCTTTTATTTACGCGAAGGTGTCGAGTTTCACTCAACAGACTATTTCACACCAACGAGAGAGTTCAATGCAGAAGACGTGCGCTTTAGTTTTAATCGCTGGCTTGATGAAACCAGTCTGTATCATAACGTTGGCGGCAGTTACCCATTCTTCAGCGCCACCGGGCTCGATAAACTCATTCAAAAGGTAGTGAAAGTCGACGAGATGACCGTCGACATTGTGTTGAATAATGCTGACAGTTCTTTTCTTGCAAATTTAGCGACCGACTTCGCCATTGTTCTGTCAGCAGAGTACGCCCAATTACTGTCGGTTAAGGACATGCCCTACTTAATCGATCAAAAACCCATAGGCACTGGCCCTTACCGCTTTGAAAGCTTCCGCAAAGACGTGCTAATACGGTATACAAAGCACCCTGATTATTGGCGTGAAGGCCCCGGAATTAAACAGCTAGTCTACTCCATTACTCCCAATGCCAATAAACGCATGTTAAAACTTGTTACCGGTGAATGCGATATTATTCCTTACCCACTTATTAGCGAACTTCAGGCTTTGAATCGCGATGACATAATGGTCACTAACGAGGTTAGCCCTAATGTCTCGTTTTGGGCGTTTAATACAAAGAAGCCACCGTTTGATGATCCACTGGTTCGCCAGGCGCTCAGCCATGCCATAAATCGCCAGGCCATTATTGATACAATTTACTACGGTAACGCGGAGTTGGCACGCTCAATACTACCACCAACGTCCTGGGCTTACGATAATCAGGGAATTCAATATGACTACAACCCTGAGAAAGCCCGCAAACTGCTTGAAGAAGCTGGCAACAGTGAACTCAGCATTAATATCTGGGCAATGCCAGTCCAGCGTGTCTACAACCCTAATGCACGCAGAATGGCAGAGCTTATGCAGTCGGACCTTGCACAAGTCGGTGTGAATGCCCGTATTGTTTCTTATGAGTGGAATACCTTTAGACGACGCTTGTCGCGCGGCGAACACGACACTGTTTTAATAGGTTGGTATGCAGACAATGCTGACCCGGATAACTTCTTCCGGCCTTTATTAAGCTGCGCTGCGGTAGCAACCGGCGGTAACCGCGCTAACTGGTGTCACCCTGGGTTTGACCAGCTGTTGTACGAAGCCATTGCGACAACTAACGCAAATGAACGCAAGGCGCTCTATCAAAGCGCTCAGCACATACTCAACCAGCAGCTACCGCTATTACCTATTGCTCATTCACGACGCTACCAGGCTCAGAAAAAATCGGTACGAGGCGTTCAGTTACCGCCTTATGGGGGAATCAACTTCCGCCTGGCAACCAAAGTGACAACAGCTGAGGAGAGCGAACAATGATCCGTTACCTCAGCAGCCGTTTGTTTGTTTTTATTATTGCGTTCTTTTTATTAACTGTATTCACTTTTTCGCTTAACTTTTTCTTTCCCGGCGACCCTGTCACCAATATGACTGGGGTGCGCACTTTTAGCGACTATTACCCGGTTATTTCAGAAATACGAGGTGCCGATAAAAACATCGCATTTCAGTACATTAACTATATGCAGAACTTGTTGTCAGGCAACTGGGGAGCTTCTCTAAGCTCCGGCGACTATGTTTTCGAACATACCTATCAACACCTCTTCGCTTCTCTGGAGCTTATTGTCGGCGCATTAGTTCTTGCGGTACTTATTGGTGTACCCAGCGGTATCTTTGCTGCCACCCAGTTTCGTGGGCCCATTGATAAAGGCGTTATTAGCCTGGCCATGGCAGGTTACTCCATTCCGGTGTTCTGGTTAGCTCAGCTACTTATTCTGTTTTTTGCAGTAAAACTAGACTGGCTGCCTATTACCGGGCAAATCAATCCGTTGTACGGTATTGCCCCTCAGTCCGGGTCAATTTTAATTGATATTGTAATAAGCGACTCAGACTATAAAGCGGCAGCACTTCAGGATGCACTTAATCACCTTATTCTGCCGGTGATTATTCTCTCCATCATGCCAATGATGCTGCTGCTTAGACTAATGCGTAACGCCACTCAGGACATGCTGCAAAAGCCATACGTCAAAGCGGCAAGAGCCCGCGGTCTTAACGAGTTTCAAGTGTTAATAAAACACGCTGTGCCAAATGCCACGCAGTCAGTCTTGCAGCAAGTGCCACTTATTTTCAGCTTGTTACTCAGCAATAGCATTGTTATCGAGTCTATATTCAACTGGCCGGGCATTGGTAACTGGCTGGTACGCGCTATTTTCGAGCGCGACTTTCCTGTCATTCAGGCTTGTGTACTTATTATCGCCCTGACTATTTTACTGTTTAACTTAGTGGTGGATCTCTATCGTGGATGGCGATTCCCTATTGTGAGGCAGGAATAACATGCCGCATATTAACCTGTATTACAAAGACGAAAACCCCAGCCCGTTAACGCTGGTATGGCGGCGCTTTAATCAGCGCCTGCTGTCCATGACGGCGTTGTACATACTGCTGGCTATGATTCTGGTTGTTATTTTTTCACCCATACTTGCTCCCTACAGCACGTCGATGCAATTTGCCGACGCCGTTTCATTACCTCCTTCGTGGACGGAACAAGGCAACATTCAATTTCTAATGGGAACGGACGACCTTGGCAGGGACATGTTGTCGCGATTGCTTATCGGCAGCATCTACAGCCTGGGTCTGCCTATTCTTATGGTCGCTGTTTCGTCCATTATTGGCATGGTTGTCGGGGCAGTTTTGGGCATTGACCGCACCATTAAATATCAAACGTTTTCACGCGTATTCGACACTTTGCTCTCTATTCCCTCATTTTTAATGGCACTGATTATTATTGCCATATTAGGGACGGGGTTATTTAATGTTGCGTTGGCTATTACCCTGTCACTGATACCTCAATTTATTTTTGTCACTCGTAACGCGGTTCATCAGGAGTGGCACAAAGACTATGTCACCGCGTCGCGACTTAATGGTTGTTCCAAACCTTACCTGCTGTACCGAGTCATTCTACCAAACATTACCCCTATACTGGTTATGCAACTGACCGTGTCTTTATCCGTCGCTATTATGGATATTGCTGCGTTAAGCTTCCTGGGGCTTGGCATACAGTCACCAACACCTGAGTGGGGAAGCATGCTGGCACGCAGCCTTGACGAAGTGTATTTGTCACCTTGGTCAATGGTGTTGCCGGGCGTGACCTTATTCGTCACCATAATGTCGATTAATATTGTCGGCGATAGTCTGCGCCGTGCACTCAGCGAAAGGGTGAACAGCTAATGCAGTTACTGGATATTCGCAATTTAACGGTTGAAATGAAAACACCGCACGGCATTGTTCGGGTGCTGGATAAGGTGAACCTACAACTCGGTAAAGGGGAAATTCATAGCCTGGTTGGTGAGTCTGGCTCTGGCAAGAGCCTTTTGGCAAAGGCCATTGTTGGTTTTGCTAACCCCAACTGGGAGGTAACCGCTGACCGACTGTGGTGGAATGGCCAGGACTTATTAGCCATGAACACCAAACAACGCCGCGCCGTGACCGGCCGGGATATGGCCATGATATTTCAGGATCCATACTCTTATCTGGATCCAAACAGTACGATCGAGCAACAAATTGTAGAAGCCATTCCTGAAGGCGACGTACGTGGTACGTTCATGCGGCGCCGTGTGGACAGGAAAACTCGGGTTAAGCGGTTATTGCACCGGGTAGGTATTCGCGATCACGAGTCGGTCATAGACAGTTATCCGTTCGAGCTCTCGCAAGGGGTTGCTCAAAAAGTCAGTATTGCCATAGCCATTGCTCACCGCCCTCGTCTGCTTATTGCCGATGAACCAACAACCGCAATGGAGCCATCGACAAAGCTACAAATTCATCGGCTTTTGGCGCGACTGGCTGCCAGTCAGGAAATGTCTGTGCTGCTGATTTCTCAAGACTTAACCTCAATTTTGCCAGAGACCAAACAACTGACTTTATTGTACTGTGGTCAGCTTATGGAAACAGGGCCTGCGGAGGAAGTTATTAACCATCCGGCCCACCCTTATACCGACTCAATGCTCAGAATGTCGCTGCAAACGCAACAAGAGCTACCGCATAAAGCACGCCTGCCGACCTTGCCGGGAGCAATTCCGACACTGCGTCATATGCCAATTGGCTGCCGCCTTGGCCCTCGCTGCCCCTATGCGCAAAAGCAGTGTGTAAAAGCACCACTGGCCACCCAGAAGCAGCAACGTGTCTTCCATTGCCACTTCCCGCTTTTGGAGCTTGAGTCATGAGCCATTTACTGGAAGTAAAAAACCTCGGTAAAACGTATCGTCCCCGTAAGGCGTGGCCCTGGAGTCAAAAGTCAGTGGCGATAGAGCCAATATCCTTTCATATCGATGCTGGTGAAACGCTGGCGGTTATGGGCGAAACAGGCTCCGGCAAATCAACGCTGGCAAAAATCATTGCCGGCGTCGATAACCCCAGCTCTGGTGAATTGTGGTTAAACGGCCAAAAGCTACATAACCAGCATTACCAGCAACGTTGTAACAATATCCGAATGATATTTCAGGACAGCGAGAACTCCCTGAATACTCACCTGACTCTTCGCAAACAACTCGAAGAGCCCTTAAAATTTAATACCGATTTAACCGCGCAAGAGCGTAACGAAAAAGTCGACATAGCCCTGCGTCGCGTGGGAATGCTGACCGAGCATGGTGAGTTTTACCCACACATGCTGTCTAGTGGGCAAAAACAGCGTGTCTGTATTGCGCGGGCTATCATTCTGGAGCCGCAGATTGTCGTTGCCGATGAAGCCTTAGTTGGACTCGATCCATCAGTTAGAGCTCAAATTATTAATCTAATGCTCGATCTCCAGCAAGATATGGGTATTTCGTATATTTTAGTCACTCATTCACCGCAAATCGTGAAACACATTGCTGATAAGATATTAATTTTATATCGTGGTAAAATGATTGTGTTTGATAAAACAGACATAGTACTAAGTGATGATCAGCAGCCTTATGTTCACCAGCTGCTGCATGACCACTTGAATAAACAGATTAAATTCAAAAGCGACAAAGCAAAAAAGATCGCTGACTAAAAATCAAAACAACAGGAGTTTAATGTGGAAACAGGTACTCTGATATCACTAGCAGCGTATTTTATCGCCATGCTAGGTATTGGTCTTTACGCCTACAAAAAGTCAACTGACTCAGTATCAGGTTACATGCTAGGTGGTCGAGGCCTCGGTCCTGGCGTTACCGCGTTATCTGCGGGTGCATCTGACATGAGTGGTTGGATGCTGATGGGCTTACCCGGTGCAATTTATGTCTCAGGTGTCTCGCAGCTGTGGATTGCAGTGGGTCTGGTCATTGGCGCGTATCTAAACTACGTTATCGTAGCACCACGCTTAAGAACCTATACAGAGGTTGCAAACGACTCCATTACAATTCCGGACTACTTTGCAAACCGCTTCAATGATAAAGGCCGTAGACTGCGTATATTCTCGTCTGTGGTTATTATTATCTTCTTTACGCTTTACACCTCAGCCAGCCTGGTTGCCGGCGGTAAGCTGTTCGACAGCTCATTTGGCATGGACTACACCACGGGCCTCTGGGTAACCGCCGGTGTGGTATGTGCTTACACCCTGTTCGGTGGTTTCTTAGCGGTAAGCATGACGGACTTTGTTCAAGGCTGCATTATGTTCGTGGCTCTGGTTCTGGTGCCTATTGTCGCCTTTTCTGAGCTCGGTGGGTACAGCAGTGTCGTTGGCCAAGTCGGTGAAATTAACCCTGACTTCTTAGCATTCTTTAAGGATGGAGCCACCGGTGAAATACTGGGCACCTTAGGTATTATTTCTTTGCTTGCCTGGGGTCTTGGCTATTTTGGTCAGCCACACATCATTGTTCGTTTCATGGCGATTCGCTCTGTCAGTGACGTGAAAGCGGCACGCCGCATCGGCGTTTCGTGGATGACCGTTTCTATTATCGGTGCCATGGCAACGGGTTTTGTAGGTATTGCTTACGTTGCAACTCAACCAATGGGCATTGCCGATGCAGAAACAATATTTATTGAGTTCTCTCAGGTGTTATTCCACCCATTAATCGGTGGTTTCCTGTTAGCCGCTATTTTGGCCGCTATTATGAGTACTATCTCATCTCAGTTGTTAGTGAGCTCAAGTTCACTAACAGAAGACTTTTATAAAGCCTTTTTACGTAAAGACGCTAGCCAGAAAGAGCTGGTCTTTGTTGGTCGTATGTCAGTACTGGCTGTGTCATTGGTCGCTATTTGGCTGGCCTGGAACCCAGAAAATACTATTTTAAGCTTAGTAAGTGATGCATGGGCTGGCTTCGGTGCTGCATTCGGTCCCGTGGTTATCCTGAGCTTATTCTGGAAGCGTATGAACCGTCACGGTGCCTTAGCCGGTATGTTGACTGGGGCAATTACGGTTCTAATCTGGACTTACGGACCAACTATCAATGGTGATAATCTTTCGGTTGCTTGGGTTTATGCAATGGTGCCTGGCTTTATTCTGTCAACTGTTGCTGTTCTATTCGTTAGCAAAGTCACTGCTGAACCAGAGAAAGAGCTACAAGATAAGTTCGAAGAAATGGAAAGCGTTATCGATGATTACTATCACGGTGACAAAAAAGGCTAAATAACAACACGCCTTAAACCTATAAAAAGACCAGCCTATCGTGCTGGTCTTTTTTGTTTCTAACTGTCGGTCTATAGTGAATACAACACAGTTAACAAGGTAAACACTATGGCACGATTGAATATTATCGCTTCAGCCGCTCTCGCTTTTACATGTGCGGCGTCTACCCTACCCGCTGCGGCCAGTGACCGTATAACAGGTCATCACTTTGCCACTCGCTCGGAAGCTATGGCTCCAAACGCCATGGCAGCGACAAGCCAACCGCTTGCCACACAAGTCGCACTGGACGTTATGCAGGAAGGCGGCAATGCGATCGATGCAGCCATTGCTGCAAACGCAGTGTTAGGCTTAGTTGAACCGACCGGCAACGGTATTGGTGGCGATTTATTTGCCATTGTATGGGACGCCGAGTCAGAAAAGCTCTATGGACTTAATGCCTCAGGCCGTTCGCCGAAAAGTTTGTCGCTGGAATATTTTAAAGAAAACGGCTATGAGTCAATTCCTCCTCGTGGCGTACTACCGCTATCGGTTCCTGGTGCCGTCGATGGCTGGTTTGAACTTCATGACCGTTTCGGTCAATTGGACATGGAGAACGTGCTGCAACCGGCTATTAACTACGCAGAGTCCGGCTTTCCGGTGACTGAAGTTATTGCCTACTACATGGGTCGAAACGCCGCAGTACTCGCTGACCAACCCGGGTTCGCTGATGTTTTTATGAAAGACGGCGACGTTCCTGAAAAAGGTGAGCGTTTTAAAAACCCCGACTTGGCCAATACCTATAAGCTCTTAGCTAATGAAGGCCGCGATGCTTTCTATAAAGGCAAAATTGCACGCACAATAGATGCCTTTGTCGAAAAACACGGTGGCTTTTTATCTTACGAGGACTTAGCGGAGCATGAGTCGACTTGGGTTAACCCGGTTTCGACCAACTATCGTGGTTATGACCTCTGGGAGCTGCCACCGAACACCCAGGGAATAGCGGCTCAGCAAATACTCAATATACTTGAGCAGTACGACATTAGCAGTATGGGCTTTGACAGCCCTGAGTACATTCATCACTTCGTCGAGGCTAAAAAGCTAGCATTCGAAGATCGTGCGAAATACTACTCTGACCCGGCATTTAATGATGTGCCTGTCGAAGGGCTACTGGACAAAGGTTACGCTAAGGAGCGCGCAAAACTCATTAATCCGGAGAAAGCCGGTCGTTCATACGAGCCAGGTAAGCCGCCGACAGAGGGCGACACCATTTACTTAACAACCGCTGACAAAGACGGCAACATGGTATCGCTTATTCAAAGTAACTACCGCGGCATGGGCTCAGGAGTAACACCGACAGGTTTAGGGTTTGTTTTGCAGAACCGTGGTGAACTGTTTGCGCTGGATGCGAATCATCGCAATGTGTTTGAACCAGGTAAACGCCCTTTCCACACTATAATTCCCGCATTTGTGACCAAAGACGGTAAACCATTAATGAGTTACGGCGTTATGGGCGGCGCCACACAACCTCAAATGCATGCACAAATTCTTATTAACATGATTGATTTTGGCATGAACCTGCAAGAAGCCGGCGATGCGCCTCGCATTCTGCATACAGGTTCAAGCCAGCCAACTGGCTCTGTCATGTCCGACGGCGGTGTTGTCAGTCTGGAAAACGGCTTCTCTAAGAACACTCGACGCGAACTGATAAAAATGGGACATACGCTGCAGGAAGCAGTCGGTCCTTATGGCGGCTATCAGGCTATTTGGAAAGACCACGAACAGGATGTTTATATTGGCGCCTCTGAAAGCCGCAAAGACGGGCACGCAGCTGGCTATTAAAGAACACGTTTAAAAGTTTGGGCGCCGCTTAACCGCGGCGCTCTCGGTATAACTCAATTTCATCCATGATCAAATCACGCATCCGCGTGGTAGTGTCATAACCAATATCAATAGCTTCCTGCCCACGATAAAACTCCATAATGCCGATATGGCCAAGTTTGGGCTGCACTAAAATATCCGGCGGATCGCCCGCCATACGTGCCTTAGTAATACGCTCCTGCATGATATCAATAGAACTTGCCATGACACTGAACATACCCGGCGCTTTATGACCATTGCTTTTAAAACGCTCTTTAAAGCTGTCTAAGTACTCTTTACTGCCCGACCACAGGTTATCGAAAAAGCCATTATCGTCTTCCGCATGTCTTTCTATTTCTGCTTTTTCCTTCTCGAGTTGTTCAGCCTCTGTTTGCGGCGGAATACTGCGACCTCTTCTCTCTACCGCCCGGGAGTTCAACTGAGAATTCAAATGCACGGCTATAACAAAGTCAGCACCCAGGGCCCGACACAGCGACACGGGAACAGGGTTAACCAGTCCACCATCAATTAACCAGCGTCCGTCAAATGCTTTAGGTGAGAGAACCCCAGGCATGGCGCAGGAAGCTCTCGATGCGTCGTATAAATCCCCTTTCCGTAACCAAATCTCACGGCCACTGTAGAGGTCTGTTGCCACAGCGCCATAAGTAATAGGTAGGTCTTCAATATTTCTTTGCCCGAACTCTTCCCGAGCATGGTTAAATACTTTTTCGCCGCCGATAATGCCGCCTTGGTTAAACCCAAAGTCCAGTAGGTTGAACACTTCCCAGCGACTCATTCCCTGCACCCATTGCTCTATTTCAGCTAGGCGACCAGACGCATAACCCGCTCCAACTAGTGAGCCAATGGAAGTGCCTGCCACCATATTAATGCGCACACCCATTTCTTCGAGGGCTTTAATAACACCAATATGTGACCAACCACGAGCCGCTCCAGAGCCTAGAGCTAATGCAACTTTCACTTCCGACATGTGATTTTTCCCACTTTTTTAATGTGTTTAAGTATCGTACTATGATTACTGAGTTTTCAACAACCTACCTGAGCTATCTATGCCCTGGACTGACCGTCAAGTTAACACATTAAGTAATCGACCCAATGACACCCGTACCCCATTCCAGCGAGATAAAGCCAGAATATTGCATAGCGCCGCATTTAGACGGCTGCAGGCAAAGACTCAAGTTATGTACGTGGGTATGCACGACTTTCCAAGAACTCGTTTAACCCACTCATTGGAGGCTAGCCAAATTGGCGCAAGCCTTATTGTTCATTTAAGTCACCGGCACCCTGAGCTTTCAAAGTCACTTGAGTTTTCGGAGCCTCTGCTAGAGTCATTATGTTTGGCACATGACATTGGTCATCCGCCCTTTGGTCATGGCGGAGAAATTGCGCTCAATTACATGATGCGCAATAACGGTGGTTTTGAAGGTAACGGCCAGACCTTTCGTATCGTTACCAAGCTCGAAGCCTACACGCCAGAGCATGGCATGAATTTAACCCGTCGCACTTTACTCGGGTTACTGAAATACCCTGTTCTAGCCAGCCAGGTTCGCCGCGAACAGTTACCTGAAGATGTCAGTAACTTTAAGCATTTACCGACGCGGCAATGGTTGCCCCCTAAAGCCTTATATAACGATGACGCCGCCCAATTAGACTGGGTGCTTGCCCCATTATCGACTAGTGACAAACAAGCCTTTCAGGCACTTTCAGCAGAGCCACAAACCACTAAACACGGCCGCAGCGCGTTAAAAAGCGTTGATGCCTCTATTATGGAAGCGGCTGACGATATTGCCTATGGCGTACATGACCTCGAAGACGCCATAGTTGTTGGGCTTATTCAGCGCGATCACTGGATGAAGCATATGTTCGACAGGTTGCGGTCTTTGGAAAGCGCTCTGCCTGACTTTAACGCTGAATCGCTGACTCATGCACTGTTTTCCGATGATCATTATGAGCGCAAAGGAGCCATTGGTAGCTTGGTCAACCGCCTGGTTACTTCTGCAACCTTGATAAAAACAGACAACGACTTTGAATGCCCGTTGTTACAGTACCAAGTTGCACTTGGAGATGCCGAGAAGCACCTGCTTAATGCATTAAAAGAATTCATTTTTAAGTGGGTTATTCGCAAACCTGAAATGCAGGCGCAAGAGTTTAAAGGGCAGCAAATAGTTATGGAGCTGTTTGATGTGCTTTCTGTAGAGCCAGAAAGATTGCTTCCGGAAAATACTCGCTTACGCTACCTGCACGAACAAGAGCATGGAAACAATGCCCCTCGGGTTATTTCAGATTACTTATCCGGCATGACCGACGCTTATGCGGCAAAGCTCTACCAACAACTCTTTGCAATAAATCCCTCAATTTAAAAGGCCCCGGATAAATCCAGGGCCTTTGTACTTTCATTATTAACGACGCAACTTACAACACGTTGTCATCGCTTGACTCTGTAGAGTTTTCAGCTTCTTTTGCAGCTGCTCTCTCCGCTTCACGATCTTCTTTGGTTCTCTTTTCAGGCTTTGACAGCAAGAGTTCACGTATTCTGCTTTCCAATTCGTCCGCTATTTTGGGGTTTTCTTGCAAGAATTTCATTGAGTTTGCTTTGCCCTGGCCAATTTTATCGCCTTTATAGCTATACCAAGCGCCCGCTTTATCAACCATCTTGTGCTTAACACCCAGGTCAATAAGCTCGCCTTCTTTAGAAATGCCCTTACCATACAAAATTTGGAAGTTTGCTTCTTTAAACGGAGGCGCAACCTTGTTCTTAACCACTTTCACACGAGTTTCGTTACCGACAACTTCATCGCCTTCTTTCAAGGCACCCGTACGGCGAATATCCAAACGAACAGAGGAATAGAACTTCAGTGCGTTACCACCCGTTGTGGTTTCAGGGTTACCGAACATCACACCAATTTTCATACGAATCTGGTTGATGAAAATACACATGGTGTTCGATTTTTTAATATTTGACGTTAATTTACGAAGCGCTTGTGACATTAAACGCGCCTGCAAGCCAACATGGCTATCGCCCATTTCGCCTTCTATCTCGGCCTTAGGTGTTAAGGCAGCTACAGAGTCAACAATTACAACGTCAACAGCACCGGAACGCACCAACATATCGCAAATTTCCAGTGCTTGCTCTCCCGTATCAGGCTGAGACACAAGTAAGTCATCTACGTTAACGCCTAGAGCTTCAGCGTAGATAGGATCGAGAGCGTGCTCAGCGTCAACAAAGGCACAGGTTTTCCCCATTTTTTGGGCTTCAGCAATAACTTCTAAAGTCATTGTCGTTTTACCACTGGACTCCGGTCCATAAATTTCTATCACTCGTCCAAAGGGTAAACCACCAATGCCAAGAGCAATATCTAGCCCTAACGAACCTGTTGAAACAGAGGCAATATCCAACGTCTGGTTGTCACCCAACCGCATGATAGATCCTTTACCAAATTGACGTTCGATTTGCCCGAGCGCTGCATCCAACGCTTTTTGACGATCATTGCTCATTTTAAGCTCCGCATTAATTACTGGTTTTATACACAGTATACTGTACGTTTTTACAGTATCAAGTATTCATTAAAAAGTTTTATGAAATGACAGCTAAGTTACTGTAATAAAAACTGATTTATTGCTTTCCCCAAGACTTCGTCGATGGTTTGGCTTCTCACCTTCTGTCTATTCCCCGTGAAAGTTTGCGACCAAACTTCCTCGCAATCGGGTCCAACTAAAGCCATCCAAACCAGTCCCACCGGCTTTTCGGCGGTACCACCGCCGGGCCCTGCCACACCACTAACCGCAATAGCCCACGACGTATTGCATTGAGCCTGGGCGCCAAGCGCCATTTGTTTCACACACTCAGCCGATACAGCCCCATCTTGTTCAAGCGTTTTCTGACTCACATTCAGTAGCTGTCGCTTAAGGTCGTTAGTATAGGTGATTAATCCGCCATTAAACCAAGCAGAACTTCCCGCCACTTCCGTAATAGCGTATCCTATTCCTCCTCCGGTACAGGATTCAGCAGTGGCAATTGTTTGCTGTTTTTCTAACAAGCACTGACCAAGCTGTTCCGCGAGTTCTAAGGTTTGCGGCGTAATAACTGTGGTTGTTACCATAACATTGGCTCCAGATAAAAATAACTCAACTATGCCTGATTTTTCTGAAAAACATATCCAATCACATACCCCAATGATGCAGCAATACTTACGTATAAAAGCGCAACATGCAGACATGCTTTTATTCTATCGCATGGGGGATTTTTATGAGCTATTTTATGATGATGCCAAACGTTCGGCAGAACTTCTCGATATTTCTCTGACCGCTCGCGGACAAAGTAACGGCGAGCCCATTCCAATGGCCGGTGTTCCCTACCACGCGGTCGAAAACTATTTAGCTCGACTCGTCAATTTAGGTGAATCTGTCGCTATTTGTGAACAAGTTGGCGACCCTGCTACGAGCAAGGGGCCTGTCGAACGCAAGGTCGTTCGCATTGTCACGCCGGGAACAGTAACTGACGAGTCGCTACTGGCCGAGCGACAACAAAAACTGTTAGTCGCTATATCGGCCTTAAAAGACGACCTTTATGCAATTTCCAGCCTGGAGCTTAGCAGCGGACGTTTTTGGTTAACTCAAGCTAATTCCCACGAGCAACTGGCCGCAGAAATGCAACGTCTGGAGCCGGCAGAGCTTCTCTACCCAGACACTTTGTCGTTAACTGGTTTACCGCTGGCTAAAGCAAACTGTAAACGCCGTCCAGCCTGGGAGTTCGAACAAAAAACCGCCTTTGAGTTACTAACCCGACAGTTTGCTACCCAGCATTTGGAAGGCTTTGGGCTTAAAGCCGACGAACCTACATTAGGAGCGGCCGGGGCTATTCTTCACTATGTTAAAGAAACTCAGCGCTCGGCGTTACCGCATATTCAGTCGATTGTTACCGAGCACCCTAATGATGCCCTTATTCTGGATGCTGCTACTCGCCGTAACCTCGAGTTACAACAAAGCCTGGGCGACGCTAACACGCATTTATCGGCAGTATTGGATAAAACAGCCTCGGCTATGGGCAGCCGCCAGTTTCAACGTTGGTTACAACGTCCAATTCGAAATCAGCAAGCCTTAAATAAACGCTATGATGCAGTTGCAGCTCTACTAGAAAATAACGCTTACGAGCCTTTGCAAACCAGCCTGAAGTCGCTCTCAGACATTGAGCGTATCGTTGCGCGAGTTGGCTTAAGAACAGCCCGTCCCAAAGACTTTGCCCGCTTAAGAGACAGTCTGAAACAGCTGCCTGATATTAAAAGCCAATTACAGCACCAAAGTCTCAACCAATTGAACGAGGCTATTTTGCTTTTCCCTGAAGTGGTTGATCACTTAGAGCGCGCTATTATCGATAACCCGCCTTTACTGATAAGGGACGGCGGCGTTATTGCCGAAGGCTACGACAGTGAGCTGGACGACCTGCGGGATCTAGCCACCGGTGCCACTGACTACCTGCATCAACTAGAGCAGCGGGAACGCCAACAAACCGGTATTGCGACCTTGAAAGTTGGCTATAACAAGGTGCATGGTTACTTTATTGAAGTTAGCCGACAAAATGCAGACTCAGTCCCTGATCACTACCAGCGTCGCCAAACATTAAAAAACACAGAACGCTATATTGTTCCTGAGCTGAAAGAGCACGAAGACAAAGTACTCAATGCGCAGGCGCGCTCGTTGGCTCGAGAAAAGTGGTTATACGATCAACTCTTTGAGCAGCTTATGCCGCACGTCGCTGACTTACAAAGAACCGCCTCGGCGTTAGCTCAGCTAGATACGCTCAGCTGCTTCGCTCAACTAGCGAACAACTGGAACTATTGCCGCCCAGAGCTGACGGATGAGTCGAGCCTGATAGAACTTGAGCAAGCCCGCCACCCGGTTATTGAGCAGCTCAGCGAGACTCCTTTTATAGCCAACGACGTTGCCTTAAACGATACACAGCGCATGTTAATGATTACCGGACCCAACATGGGGGGTAAGTCTACCTTTATGCGTCAGGCAGCGCTGATTGTTATTCTGGCGCACATGGGTTGTTACGTTCCTGCAAGCGCCGCTCGCATTGGCCGCATCGATCGAATTTTTACGCGTATTGGTGCATCTGATGACCTCGCTTCTGGTCGCTCGACCTTTATGGTAGAAATGACAGAAACGGCAAACATTCTGCACAATGCGACGCCAAATAGTCTGGTGCTTATGGATGAAATTGGTCGAGGCACGTCAACCTACGATGGCTTGTCGCTTGCGTGGTCCTGTGCTGACTATCTGGCTCAAAAGCTGCAATGCCTAACTCTGTTTGCCACACACTACTTTGAGTTAACAGAATTGGCAGATGAACTCCCGGCAACCAGTAATGTGCACGTCAATGCCAAAGAGCACGGCGATACCATCGCCTTCCTGCACACGGTTACTGAAGGTGCTGCAAACCAAAGTTTTGGTTTACAGGTTGCGAAATTAGCGGGGGTTCCGGAGCACGTTATTCAACAAGCTAAACGTAAACTAAAAGAGCTGGAGACGGCGCATCATGGGAGCCACAATTCAGTTCCGGCTGAGACCAACGAAAAGCAGCCCAGTTTGCCGCTTGAACCCACACAGCCAAACCCCATTTTAGATCAGCTGAAAACAACCGACTTAAATAACTTAAGCCCGAGACAAGCACTCGATTTACTCTTTAGTTGGCAAAACAAACTCTAGAAACAAAAAGGGCTCGGTTTTATCCGAGCCCTCTCTTTAAAACAGTTATGCCAAATTATTGCCCGGAAAAAAGGGCATCCAACGTCAGTCCCTGCTGCTTCAGAGAATCTCTTAGCTTTCTTAGCGCTTCCACCTGAATTTGGCGAACCCGTTCCCGAGTTAAACCTATTTCACGACCAACGTCTTCAAGCGTTGAGGCTTCGTATCCTAATAAACCAAAACGACGCGCCAAAACTTCTTTCTGCTTAGAGTTCAACGAATCCAACCAATCGGTAATGTTAGCTTTCAAGTTCTCGTCTTGCAGTACACCCTCTGGGCCGTGGTCATCCTCGTCAGCGAGAATATCCAGCAGAGCTTTATCGTTTTCACCGCCAACCGGAGTGTCGACAGATGCAATACGCTCGTTCAAACGCAGCATCTTAGTAATGTCACCCACAGGCTTATTCAGACTTTTTGCAATATCTTCAGCTGTCGGCTCATGGTCGAGCTTGTGCGCCAGCTCGCGCGCTGCGCGTAAGTAAATATTGAGCTCTTTAACCACATGAATTGGCAAACGAATAGTTCGCGTTTGATTCATAATTGCCCGTTCTATTGTCTGGCGTATCCACCAAGTCGCGTAGGTTGAAAAACGGAAGCCGCGCTCTGGATCAAACTTTTCAACGGCGCGGATAAGACCCAGGTTACCTTCTTCAACCAGATCTAATAGCGCTAAACCTCTGTTTGAGTACCGGCGGGCAATTTTAACCACCAAGCGAAGGTTGCTTTCAATCATGCGTCGGCGGGCGGCTTTATCACCTTTTAACGCACGACGTGAATAAAAGACCTCTTCTTGGGCGGTCAATAATGGGGAGAAGCCTATCTCACCTAAATAAAGCTGAGTGGCATCCATTTTCTTTTGGTACTGACTTGAGGACGATGACAGCGCCTCTTCTAACGCCTCGTCAGAGCTCGTTGCGGACTGCTGCGCCTCGTCTGCGTTTTCAAGTAGCGCTTCTTCCTCGCTGATTTCGATAGTGTCGACTGCTTCTTCCTTTATCTGGCTCATAACAAGCTCCTGTTAATCTGAAAACCGTGTTACTGCACACGTCGACCTCCATATCTTGTTATTATTATTTCCACGTCACTAGCGAGAGCTCGGTAAATAATGCTCAGGATTCACCGACTTGCCTCTGAAACGAACCTCAAAGTGCAACTTCACTTGTTTAGCACCTGAGTCGCCCATGCGAGCTATCGTTTCACCCATGTCCACCCATTCCTTTTCTTTCACCAGAATGTCCTCATTGTGGGCATAAGCTGTAATGTAATCATCGTTATGTTTCAAAATGATTAAATTACCAAAACCTCTAAGCGCACTTCCGACATAAACTACTTTACCGGCCGCCGCAGCTTTTACAGGATCGCCCCTGTCACCGGCGAAATCGAGACCTTTATTACCTCGATCTTTCAGTGAAAAATGTTCAATAACCTTACCTGTCGACGGCCATTGCCAGGCTAACTCAGCGTTACTTGGCATTGCCGCTTCAGACCTTACCCGCACCGGCTTTTGACGGTTCTTTTTGCGAGTATCGGCTTGTTTTTTCACTGTTTTTTTCGTGTCTACTTTTTGACCATACTCTTTCTTCTGAGTCTTGGCAACGGGCGTTTTTATATTATTTTGTGCGTTATTTGCTCTTTCTTTATTACTTTGAGGTCTTTGAGTCGGTTCACTGGTGCCGGTACTTTTTGCACTGCCCGCTAAGTCCAGTGTCTGCCCCGGGTAAATCGTGTAAGGCCGGCTTAAGTTATTCAGGCGGGCTATGTCATCGACATCCATATTGGCGCGAAAAGCAATTGAGTAAAGTGTTTCACCTTTTTGTACTTCGTACTTTTTCGCATTCAAAGAGTTGGGCTGAAAGTCGCGATAGGTTTTGCCTGTATATAAGGTGTCAACGGGAGCTGGTTGAGAGCGACTGCTGCAGCCTTGCAGCACAATTGGCAGCAAGGCAAGCACTATAAGACTCTGTAACATCCCGTTTTTCAATCGCATCCCTAAACCAATTGCACCACTATGTAGGCTACTATCAATAGTATTACCAGTGACCAGCCTATTCGATCAACATATTCACGAAGTTTCACAGCCATTTTAGGGCCACCCGTTTTGAGCAACCATGCCACCAGATAAAAGCGCAAACCGCGACTAATAACCGAGGCTAATAAAAATGGGAAAAACGCAATTTGCATAACGCCCGCTGTCACCGTAAATAATTTATAGGGAATAGGCGAAAAGCCGGCAATAAAAACTATCCAAAAGCCCCAGGTTGCAAACCAGCTTTTGACAGTGTCCAGCTTGCTTTCATACCCCATAGTCTCTACAGCGGGTAAAACAACAGTTTCAAACGCCCAGAACCCAAGGAAGTAACCCAGCACCCCACCAGCAGCTGAGCTCACCGTGGTTAAAAATGCCAAGCGCCAGGCTTTGTCCGGTTGCGTCATTGCCATTGGCGCCAGCATCACATCCGGAGGAATGGGGAAAATCACCGACTCGGAAAAACTGAGTAAGGCCAAAATTGTTTTAGCCCGAGGGTGTTCGGACCAACTTAATACTTTGTCATAAAGCGCAGAAAACAACTTCAACTGAGCTCTCCTTTCACCAAAGGTACAAACCGAACATCACCAATTTGCTGTTGTTCAACGCTATCGCCGAAACGACGAATAACCGTCAGGCTTTGTGCTTCATCCTTATCGCCAACAGGGATAATCATGACCCCACCGTCGGCTAATTGTGCCACTAAGTCAGAAGGTACTTCGCTGGCGGCTGCTGTGACAATAATACCGTCAAAAGGCGCTTTACTGCTCCAGCCTTTCCAACCGTCACCATGACGCATTGACACATTATGTAGGTCTAACTGGCGTAAACGGCGCTTTGCCTGATACTGCAATTGAGCAATGCGCTCCACACTAAACACCTTATCCACCAACTGCGCCAGTATCGCCGTTTGATATCCAGAGCCCGTACCTATTTCCAGTACATTGTGGCAGTTATGCTGCATGAGTAACTGGGTCATTGTCGCGACCATTAGCGGTTGCGAGATAGTCTGACCATTTCCAATAGGCAACGCCGTGTTTTCGTATGCTTTGTGTGCTAATGACTCAGGCATAAACACATGGCGCGGTGTTTCAGCAATAACCCGTAACACCTCCTGATTGGTTATACCTAAATCAGTCAACTGCTGTATCAGTTTTTTGGCTCTTGCCTGGCCACTCATTGTATTCATCATTTTTTCTGATCTAACCACTCCGTTAGCGTGTCAGTATGGCGTTGAGCTGTCATATCCAGACTCAAAGGCGTAATGGAAACATACCCCTCGTTAATGGCAGCAAAATCCGTTTGCGGTTCGTCGCTGGTGTGGTGCCCAATAGGCCCGTACCAGAAAATCTCATTACCGAACGGGTCACGGTCATGAACCATGGTATCGGCGCGGTGACGACGACCTAACTTGGTCACTTTTGTACCTTTCAACTTGTCGTAAGTGGTATAGGGTACATTAATGTTCAGCACGGTATCTAAACGCAGCGGCGCTTTTTCCATATCAGCGACAATATCAGCAACAACTTTTGCCGCAGTTTCATAGTAGTCGTGCCCTCGTCCCCCCATCGACACAGCAATGGATGGCAGTCCCATAAAGCGCCCTTCCATAGCGGCAGCGACGGTGCCGGAATAAAGAACATCGTCGCCCATATTTGGGCTGTCATTAATGCCAGAAACGACAATATCGACATCTTCCGCTATTGGCGAGTTAGTGCCTAAGTGAACACAATCTGTTGGCGTACCATTGACCGAGTAAAAGCCATTGTCGAGTTTGCGAATGCGCAGCGGGTTATGCAGCGTTAACGAGTTACTAGCACCGGAACAGTTTCTGTCAGGTGCTATTACCCGTACTTCTGCAACCTCTTTGAGCGCTAAATAAAGCGCGCGAATTCCCGGAGCATGTACACCATCATCATTACTCAATAGAATTTTCATCATTTGTGTTCACCACTTATCGTCGCAATTTCATTCAAAATCGTTGTCGCATAGGCGCCAGATGGTAGGGTAAAGCTAAGCTCAACGGTGCTTCCGTCAAGTTCTTTTAGCTCTGGTTCACCCGGGATGACTTTCCACGCGCGTCGCCCCTCATCAACCCGAAGCTTAGCAAGTGCCTCTACCCAGCTCTGGTAAGGCTCGAGCTGCTTGTCCTCAAAGTCAGCCGACTCACCCGCGCTCATTGACTTATTGGCAGACCCCGGCAGCGGCAGCGCTATTTCAATATCCTTACTGGCAAGTCTTTGTTTAAGCTCATGGTCCCACTGCTCAACAGTAAACATCGAGTTAGAGCCAGCTAACATTGCGCAATCGCCCTCTAATAAGGAATCTGCGCCCAGCTGTTTTGCACGCTCTGAAGCTATTAAATTAAATAAGAAACTCCGTAAGGCCGACAAATAAAGTCCGCGCTTGGCTTTTGATAAACGTTTTGGACGACTGGCCATAATCCAACGCTCAGCCGCAGCCACATTGTCACCGTTGCGTCCAAAGCGCTGTTCGCCAAAGTAATTAATGGCGCCGTTTTGCGTGACCTGCTTCCAGCGCTCTTTTAACAGCGCCATGTCGCTAACACTGTGCAAGCGAATGACAAACCTATTGCCACTATGCAAACCGCTACGCAGCTTTTTCGTGCGTCTTATGACCTCCTCAATCGTCATTTCGTCATCGTTCAGCAACTGCCAGTCCAACGTGTCTTTACCGGGTAGCTGTATCGAAAACCATTGCCAGGTGACCGCTTGTCGGTCTTTCAGACCAGAGTAGCTCACTTGTTTTGGTGACACGCCGGCAAAGCGGGCAATTTTCTCAGCACAAAAGACGGTGTTGGCCCCTCGCTTTTTTATCCAAAGCCACTGGTGCTCACCTTCTTTTTCATCTTCGACGTCCAGTTGCTCTATAACCTGAAAGTCTTCAGCGGTCGCTTTGAAATTGGCACTCGGCTTCTCACCGGCATTGAGAGTGGTTAGCTCCTGACAATTAACCGTCTCTGGAGCAAGCATTAAAACGACTCCATCAGTACCACTGCGTGACAGGCAATACCTTCTTCACGCCCTACAAAGCCCAGCTTTTCGGTTGTGGTTGCTTTTACATTAACGTTATCTACACAGGTTTTTAAACAGCCTGCAATGCGGGCACGCATATCATCAATGTGAGGAGCCATTTTCGGCGCTTGAGCAACAATAGTTACGTCAATATTGCCCACCTGAAACTCTTTCTGCTGACACAAGTGCACGGCATGCTCAAGAAGTTGTGCGCTGTCAGCACCTTTGTATTGTTCATCGGTATCCGGGAAGTGCTTACCAATATCGCCTAATGCCATAGCCCCCAACAGTGCGTCAGTCACCGCGTGAAGAATAACATCGCCATCTGAATGTGCTTCCAGCCCCTGCGAGTGAGGAACCTCAATACCGCCTAAAATCAGCGGCTTATCAGCCCCCCACCGATGCACGTCGTAACCATGACCCACTCGAATCTTCATTGAGTTATTTCCTTACTCCGTCGTTGTAGATGCCAGCAGCCAGCTGGCAACACATTCAAAATCTTCGGGATGCGTAACTTTTACGTTTTTAAAAGCCCCTTCCACTAACACCGGTTGGTAACCCAGCCATTGCATCGCTGATGCTTCATCCGTCAGTTGCGGATTATGAGCCCCCATGTGTTTAATACCATTTAACAGTGCCTGTGCCTGGAACACTTGCGGCGTCTGTGCCTGCCATAAGTGTTCACGATCAACACTTTCTTCAATGTGGGCTGCCATGCCACTCGATGTCATTGCACGTTTTAAAGAGTCGCGAACCGGAATCGCTAAAATAGCACCATGCTGACTGGCTGTTCCGCTATCAATGACTCGCACTAACGCCTCTTTGGGCAAGCAAGGACGTGCAGCATCGTGAACCAGTGTATGAGTTGCTCCCTGTGCCACAGCGTACTCAACACCTCTACAAACTGACTCAGCACGAGTATCACCACCACTGATATAAGTAACGGGTTGTGCCACGTGAAATTCAGAGGCATTCGGCAAGTCGCTTGAGTCAGGATCTGACACGGCCACGATCACTTCAGTCACGCGAGGGTCAGCGCATACCGCTTCAATGCTGTACTGTAATAAGGTTTTACCGCCAACGGTTAAAAACTGTTTAGGAATATCGCTTTGCATTCGGCTGCCATGGCCGGCTGCCGGTATAACCGCTTTAACGTTGCAGTGTTCGGTGGGCTCTGTACTTGTCATATCATTATTGTGCTCTGTCCGGAACCAGACGGAAGAACACTTCGTCCTTTTTAATCATTCCCAGTTCATTGCGAGCACGCTCTTCTAACGCATCTTCACCGTCACGCAGGTCTTCAATGTCTGCGTAAATCAGTTGATTGCGCCGTTCGAGATTTTCATTGGTTACTTTTTGGTTGCTGACTTCCTGTTGCAAACGCCAATAATCTGGCAAACTGTTTTTCCCAAACCAGAGACGGTATTGTAGTGCCAGGAATAAGGTCAACAACACGACCAGAGTCACCCGCATGCTCAGCTCCGTTGTTATTATTGTTATCATTATGAAGACTATTGCAGCGACTGAAAAGCCGTTTTCAAACATTAGCAATAAAAGAGGTTAAATTGGAGTATTTTGCCGCCGCATTAGTATTCTTTTTTGCCGCTATGCTGCAAGGCATTAGTGGTTTTGGCTCCGGCTTGCTCGCCGTTCCTATTCTGGCTTTATGGTTCCCTATTAGCGTTCTTACGCCTGCATTATCCGTTATTAACATCATTGTTGGTGCCTGGATATACTGGAAAAACCGTGAAGCCGCACGTCCGTCGCAATGGAAGTGGCTAATTATATCCGGCGTTATCACATCAATTATTGCGGGCTCCTTATTACTCGCTATCGATGACCAACTCATTAAGCTGGTGCTTGGCGGTGTAATTTTAGCGGTCGCGCTTGCTCTTGCCAGCGGTAAACAGTTTCCGACAGCCGAGCACACGCCGGGCCACATTGCGGTAGGCAGTAGTTCAGGAATTCTAAATGGCTTAATGACACTCGGCGGTCCACCCATAGTTCTGTTTTTGGCAAACGCTCGTATTCCTAAGCAGCAGTTCAGAGCCACCTTAAGCCTGTTTTTTTGCTGTATCGCTATTGCTAACGTATTTAATTTTTCACGTCAGGCCATTTACGCAGAGGGACATTTTTACCTTATTTTGAGCCTATTGCCTGGCGCACTCATTGGCGCAACAGTCGGTCACAAGCTTCAGCATCATGTTTCGGAATATCGCTTTCGTCAATTAACGCTAGTATTAATGATGCTGTCCGGTGTTAGTGTATTGGCTCAAAGTATTAGCTCGTAAAATGACTTGAAGGTAGCTATGACGTTAATTTATACCCGTGAAAACAAACTTTTAGTGGAAAATGCGCGTAATGTATTGCGCATGAACGGCATAGAAACCGTTATGAAAAATGAGTTTTCAAGTGGTGCAGCTGGCGACTTAGCGCCACTGGACACGTGGCCAGAGCTTTGGTTAGTTGACAACACTCAACTTGCCAAAGCGCAGAAACTCATAGAGCAAATAGAAGTACAGGCAAATGGTGACGACTGGCGTTGTAACCAATGCCAGGAATTAAATGGCTCAGCCTTTGAGGTTTGCTGGAATTGCGGTGCTGCAGCCAATTGACGAAAATATGCATTAAAAATAATAACGAAGGAGACAACGATGAATGGAACAGAGACCTATTTATTAGCTTACTGGGGCGCTTTTGCAGCTCTGGTTATTTTATTGGTTCAGTGGCTGGTCGCTAGTGGTCGCAAAGCCAAACAACCAGGCGCCGTTCCGGGAAAAATTAATGAGTCACTCAGTCACGACTCATTCGTTTTTCGTGCGCACCGGACATTTATGAACTCACTTGAAAACTACCCTCTTATGCTGGGCACTACCTTTCTGGCGTTTTTTGTGGGGGCAAGTGCATTCTGGACGGCGCTGCTGATTTGGGTATTTGTGGGAGCACGCCTTATTCACATGGTGCTTTATTACGCTATTGCCACCGAAAAGAACCCTAGCCCACGTAGCTATTTCTTTATGATTGGTCTATTCGCTAATATTGCCTTACTGGTCGTTTGCGGTGTAACACTAGCCAGCTAAGCATTCAACGTGGGCGGTATTTAAATATCCGCCCACTCTCTCATTAGGTTATGAAACACTTTTGTTAACCGATCAAAGTTCTCAGACTTACCATTAGCATCAAATTCCACTTTCAACGATTGCTCAACGTCAAACAAAAGCTCCCGGTGGCTAGGGTGTTTTATCACGCTTTGAATCCAGCCTATCATTGCCAGACGAGCTCCCTGGGTCACCTCATTAACCCTATGGAGGTAATGGCTTGGGTATATCAATATATCCCCTTTTCCCAGACGCCAGCTTCTCTCACTGCTGGTATCTTCAATAACCAGTTCACCGCCCTCGAACGTATCAAGCTCTGATAAACCCAGCGTAAACGAAATGTCGGTGCGTACACCGTTCATCAGGGAGTCGTCCATGTGAGTACCATAGTACTGACCCACTTCATAACGATTAATACTACAACGAGCCACATGCTTTGGTCGCATAGCCGACTGAACCAGAGGGTTTGTGTGAAGCTTCTCTAATAATAGATCGGTTGCTGCTTTTGCTTTTTTTCCAGTCAATTGCTGGTTGTTCTTAACCTCTTTTGCAGCCCAGCCTGCCGTCGCTTTGCCGTCACCGAATTGCTCTGCCGATAAACCTGCCACCAGGCTGTCAATAACAGCTTCATCCACCGCTTTTTGAATATGAAGTATCATAGTTTTAACTTGCGAATAGTTATCATTTCTGCAAATATACACGAGTTCCGTCACTCAAAAAAGCACATAAGGTTTTTCTATGTTTGAGAAGAAAAAAGTTTGGGTTGGTGTTGGCAGCGTTTTAGCGACAACCATGGCAGCATCAACCGCTAATGCAGCGCCTTTAACTCAGCCAAACGCTGCACCTGCGTCTTTTATGGCAGCGCCAATGGCTGAAGGCGAAATGGCTGCGCCTGAAATCGACTTAAGCACCAATGACACTGCGTTTTTAGCGCAACTGGGATTTATTCGTGGTCACCTTTGGGTTGGCATGAAGCTTTATGAAGAGGGCCATATTGAAATGGCGAAAACTCACATGAAGCACCCAGGGGATGAGCTCTACGCGGGGCTAACTGAAGCCTTTAACGACCGTGGTCAGCCTGGCTTTGCCGATGAGCTTGAAGCATTAGCTGATAGCGTTATCAACGACAACAGTAAAGACGTTGTTATGAACAATTACAAGGTACTGCTTGATGCTATCAGCGCGCACGAGCCTATCGCCGATATGGCAGCAAAAGGTGTGCTGTTAAGCGTCGCTACTATGCTAATGGCAACCGCCGATGAGTACGCTGTGGGTATTCAGGAAGGTAAAGTTGCGCAAGTACATGAGTATCAAGACGCACTCGGCTTTAAAGAAATTGCGCTCAATCGCTTAGAGAGAATTAATAGCGAAGAAGCAGAAAAGGCCTCTGAAGCGATTGAAGAGACCCGCAGTGTTCTGAAATCATTAACAGACCTTTGGCCGACCATTACACCGGAAGGTGAACTGCAAGGTGATGCCAGCAAGATCTATGGTGCGGCGTCACGAATTGAACTCGAAGCTCGCAGTATTTAAACAACTTTCTATCCCCTCGCTTACCCCGGGGTATACTCCCTCATATACCCACTCTATACCCCAGGGAGTAAGCGACTTTTACCTCTTCGTTTCACTCGTAAAAACCCATTAAAACAGTATTCTAGAGGCATCTTAAGTCAGTCACTGAGGTGTCATTATGAACATTCAATCCACTTTAAAAATAGCTGTAGTCGCAGCCTCTGCTTTCGCATTCTTCTTCGCACAACCTGCTGAAGCTGCAGACGGAAAAAATGCCTACAAAAAATACTGTCAAGCATGCCACCAACCAGCAGGTAAAGGGTTGGCAGGCGTATTCCCGCCACTTGCAGATAACCCAAATATTAAAGACAAACCCGATTACATCGCCCAAACCATTGTAAAAGGTAAATCGGGTGCGGTCACTGTCAACGGCACTACTTACAACGGCTCAATGCCTCCCATGGCGTACCTGAAAGACACAGACATTGCCGCCATTGTGAATTACGTCAATACCGAACTGGCTAACGGCAGCAGCACAATTCAAGCAGACGCTGTCGCAGGCTCTCGTTAATTTTAAATATCATATAAACAAGGAAGAGCAGTTATGAAATCTCTCAGTCTCTCAGTTATTAGCGCGTCTATTCTAGCAGCCGCAGCCTCTGTTTCAGCCCCTGTTGCTTTCGCTGACACTGAACTTAAGCACGACAGTGAATATGTCATTGACGGCAAAGTTTATGGTTTACCTGAAGCTAAAGTCTACCGCGAAGACTACAGTGGCCCCGCAGTTGTTGGTGACTATCTGACTCAAGTGCCTAATTTGGCAAAACTCGACTATGAAGGCAACAAAACGCACAACGTTCGCATGGACGTATTTTCACAAAAAGTGGAAGTTGCACCAGGCGTGAGCTACTCAGCATGGACATTTGGCGGCTCAGTACCCGGTCCGGTTTTGCATGTTCGTGAGGGTGACCGCGTTATTTTCAAAATGAAGAACCGCTCTGACGAAGAAGTAACTATTACTAAGCCAGTCAAAAATGGCTCGCCATTCTTGCAGCAGGTTCAGGCAAATACTTATCAGAACAACCAGCCTGTGGTTAACCCAATGCCTCACTCAATGGACTTCCACAGTGGCACTGTCGCGGCTGAAGACAAATGGCGCACTATTTCACCAGGCGAAACTATTGAGTTTGAATGGATTGCCAACTATGCCGGTACTTACATGTACCACTGTGGTACTTCCAGCGTGTTAATGCACACTGCAATGGGTCAGTACGGGGCAGTCGTTGTATCACCCAAAGACGGCTACCCGACAGAGCCGGACAAAGAGTACGTGTTAGTCCAGTCCGAACATTACTTAGAGGAAGTCGCTGAAGGTCAGTTCATATACAACCACGATGCAGCACTGAATCGCCAGCCTAGCCACGTTACTTTTAATGGTCACGTCGGTGCACTGAGTGACTCACCATTACGTGCTGATGAAGGCGACCGTGTGCGCTTACACGTATTAAACGCAGGACCTTCAGGCACTTCAAGCTTCCACGTTATTGGCGCTATCTTTGACCGAGTTTGGTACGAGGGCGACCCACGTAACGAATGGTATGGCATGCAGACTGTTCTGCTGGGCGCAAGCAACAGCGCAACTATCGACTTCATTGTGCCGGAAGAAGGCATTTACAAGCTGGTTGATCACGAATTTGCTGACGCAGAGCTTGGAGCGGCCGGCGCACTTATTGCCGGCCCACGTAAAGACAAATAAGGAGACGGTTATGGTTAAGTGGCTTGGAGTTGCGGGACTTATGTTCTCGACGCTAACAGCGTCACCGCTAGTACTCTCAGACCCAGTCCGTATTAACGGTGGCGAGTTTGAACCTCCAGTTCTGTTGGACAAGGAACGTCTTAGCATCGAAATTAATAGTTTCATGCTTGACGCAACTCCGGTCACTAACCAACTTTTTCTCGACTTTGTTAAAAGTCACCGTAAATGGCAGCGAGATAACATCGCTGCCCTGTTTCACGACGGAAATTACTTAAAGCACTGGCCGCAAAACAACGCCTACCCTGACGGTCAAGGTTAGCATCCGGTGACTTATGTGTCCTGGTTTGCTGCACGCGAGTATTGCGCCGCACAAGGCGGTCGTTTGCCCAGCCTCAATGAATGGGAATACGCTTCCGTTCAGTATCGTCAGCAACAAAATATAAGCGACGATGACTATGCGCGCGATTTATTCGCCTGGTACAGCCAGCCTCAAAGCGATGAACAAACGGTGAACGTTAATGCCACTGAACTCAGCCACATGTATGACCGGGTCAACGAATGGGTCGAAGACTACCAGTTGCTGTTAACTAACGGCGATGACGTTGATTTATTGTCAGGCTCTTGTGGCGACGGGGCTCGCTTCTTATCGAGCTTTACCAAAGCCAATTACGCCACTTTCTTTCGGTATCAGTCTCGTAGCGACTACGCACCTCAGAGCTCAACCAGCACTATGGGTTTTCGCTGCGCTTACGACATTTCTTCTGACACTATTGCCAGTAACGGAGACCAATTATGAATAACCTATTTAAACCAGCCGCTTATGCCGCATTGGTTCTATCAAGCGCCCTGCTTGCATTGGCTCCGGCTGTAGCACAAGACCATTCTCAGCATAAGCCCGGGCATGAGAATCATAAAAACCACACCTCGATGAAAGCCGCAAAAGTATCGCATTCTTCATCGGTGTATCAGTTTGATGCGCACTGGATAACACACAAAGGTGAGCATATGACACTGGCCGACTATGTTAAACAGTACAATCTAAACAGCGATAGTTGGGTCTTTTTACATGGTGAAGACCAGGACATTCGGACCTTAGCGACTGTCCTTGGGGTTCGCTACAGAAAGCGTCCTGACGGCGACTTCGACCATAGTAATTTAATTACCGTTTTGGACAAAAACGGTGTTATTGAACACCGCGTTGAAGGCTTAGGTCAGCCAATGGATAAAGCCGCAAAAGTCGTTGATACATTGATACAGCAGTAACAGTTCACGCTTTCGCTGTTGCATTAAGCTGAGTATTTTGTTCCACTAAAAAGGAATCTTGTCGGAGTGCCTCGTTACTCAAAAAGTAACAGGCTGAGACCGCAAAAAGCGGGATCCGTTGAACCTGATCAGGCTAATACCTGCGAAGGGAACAAGAGAGCAACAGCCAGGGATTCTCCCTTTTTCAGCGCTGTTGTTCCTTTCAACACTCCTGACAAGCATCTCTAAACCCTGTTATTTTTTTAGCTGGAGAGAATGCTATGTCATCAACAAACCGTCAAAACCGCCAACAGGCAGAGTCCTTTTTATCGTCTGTTTCAGGCCGTTACTTTCCTAACTCTACGCGCGAATTTATTCAAGGCAGCCAGCCTGACATTCATGTGCCATTTCGTCGTATCCATTTAAGCGAAACTCTGCATCAGCCTACACCCGGATTAAAGCCACCGCCGAACTTACCCGTCGACGTATACGATACCTCCAGTGTTTATGGTGACCCTAACTCCGTGGTCGATGTAAACACCGGATTAAAACCGCTACGCTCAGGTTGGATACGTGAAAGAACTAAAAACACTGATAAAAACCGAGTGACACAGTTAGCTTACGCTCGACGCGGTATTGTTACTCCGGAAATGGAGTTTATTGCTTTGCGGGAAAACATGGGACGGGAGCATTTATACAACCCGGTAACCCCGGAATTTGTTCGCGATGAAGTTGCCCAAGGTCGCGCCATTATTCCGGCGAATGTAAACCACCCAGAGTCTGAGCCGATGATTATTGGTCGTAACTTTTTGGTGAAAGTGAACGCCAATATCGGCAACTCGTCGGTTAGTTCTTCCATTGAAGAAGAAGTGGAAAAGCTCATTTGGGCAACACGCTGGGGAGCCGACACGGTCATGGACTTATCCACTGGCCGCAACATTCACCAAACTCGTGAGTGGATCCTCCGAAACAGCCCTGTTCCCATTGGTACCGTTCCTATCTATCAAGCATTGGAGCGCGTTAATGGTATTGCTGAAGACTTAACCTGGCCGGTATTTAAGGACGTCCTTTTGGAGCAAGCCGAACAAGGCGTTGACTACTTCACCATTCATGCCGGCGTACTGCATGACTTTATTGAGCTGACGGCTAACCGGGTGACTGGGATTGTCTCACGCGGTGGTTCAATTATGGCCAAATGGTGCATGGCGCACCGTCAGGAAAGCTTCCTGTATGAACATTTCCGCGATATTTGTGAAATATGCGCAAAATATGACGTATCGCTGTCACTGGGTGACGGCTTACGCCCAGGTTCCATTGCCGATGCCAATGACGATGCCCAATTCGCTGAACTGCGTGTTTTAGGCGAACTGACTCAAATAGCCTGGGAATATGACGTGCAAGTCATGATTGAAGGTCCTGGCCATGTGCCCATGCACAAAATTCAGGAAAACATGGACGAGCAGCTTAAGCATTGCCATGAAGCGCCTTTCTATACACTGGGACCATTAACTACTGACATTGCCCCCGGTTATGATCATATTACCTCCGGCATCGGTGCCGCCATGATTGGAGCCTTTGGCTGCGCCATGTTGTGCTACGTCACGCCTAAAGAACACTTGGGACTCCCCAACAAAGAGGACGTTAAACAAGGACTCATTGCTTACAAAATTGCAGCGCATGCGGCTGATCTGGCGAAAGGACATCCAGGCGCTCAGGCAAGGGACGATGCTATGTCTAAAGCCCGCTTTGAGTTTCGCTGGGAGGACCAATTTAACTTAGCTTTGGACCCAGTCACCGCGCGCAATTATCACGATGAAACCTTGCCGCAAGAGTCCAATAAAACAGCGCAATTCTGCTCAATGTGTGGCCCTAAATTCTGCTCCATGAAAATTTCTCACGAGGTTAGACAGTACTCTGGGCACTTAGGGAATGAACGCATCGATGTCACCTTTAAAGATGCCACGGCTGACGAAGTTGGAGCGGAGTCATGACTGACGCACCTTCTGAAAAACCTGTGGTTTGGACTATCGCAGGCTCTGACAGCGGCGGTGGCGCCGGCATTCAGGCCGACTTAAATACGTTTAGAAGCTTTAAATGTCATGGTTGCAGCATTATTACCACCGTAACGGCACAAAACTCTCTAACAGTAACGGGTTTGTATGAGTTAAGTGGCAATGCGATTGACGAGCAACTCAACTGCCTACTTAACGACTTGCCACCCGCGGCCATAAAAATTGGCTTACTCAGTAACCGTGAACAATTGGATGCGGTTGTCGATTTTCTAAGCCGCTGGCCCGACACAATAGAACGTCCTTTTGTGGTGTGGGATCCCGTTATGATCACCAGCCACAATGATACGTTATCAACGCTGACACTCGCGCAAAGTCACAAACTATTAGCCTTAGTCGATTTACTCACGCCGAATACTGACGAACTGTCGTGGTTAGCCGGCACTGAGGTGACCGATAAAAGAAGTGCGTTGAACGCCGCGGCTGCGGTTATTGAAAAAGGGGCGAACAGTGTTCTGGTAACCGGTGTTGAAACTGAGCAATACGGCAAAAATATTATACTTGATATTTATCGACCTAAACGCCCTCTTCTCGATGAGCCGTATCTTGTTTACTCGCAAGAGAAAGTCGCTACCAATAATAACCACGGTACCGGCTGCACGCTTTCTTCCGCCGTTGCTGCCGCAGCAGCGCAGGGATACCCGACAGAAGACGCTATCACACTGGCTAATGCCTATATTCATCATGGTTTATTGAGAGCAACCAGAATTGGTAAAGGCCCGGGCCCGGTTGCTCATACCCTTCGGCCAAACAGCCTAAAACACTTTCCGAATATAGAGGCTACTAACCTGCCTGTGCCAGGTTCAGAATTTCCCAGACTTAATAAGTCACCGGGTCTATATCCCGTTGTCGACTCTTTCAAATGGGTGCAGCACTTATTGCAGCTTGGCGTTAGAACACTGCAGTTAAGAATAAAAGGCAAACCCTCAGACTCTATAGAGCTGGAGATAAAGCGCAGTATTGAACTGGCTCGGTCGTATCAGGCACAACTCTTTATTAATGACCATTGGCAGCTTGCCATAAAACACGGTGCCTACGGCGTTCACCTGGGTCAGGAAGATTTACAAACGGCTGACTTGCAAGCGCTTCATTCAAACGGCCTTCGGCTGGGTATTTCCACTCACAGTTACACCGAAATACTCATCGCTTTGCGATATACGCCCTCTTACATAGCATTAGGGCATATTTTTGCAACGCAAACCAAAGAGATGCCATCAAAGCCGCAAGGGCTGGAGCATTTGACGAGCTATGTTTCTTTATTAAAACCCACGGGCATACCCACTGTGGCTATTGGCGGCATCTCTAAAGAGCGCATTGCGCAAGTCAAACAAACAGGTGTTAACGGCATTGCTTTAATCAGTGCCATTACAAAAGCTGCGAACACCGAAGCCGCCGTTATCGAGCTTAATCAGGAGTTGGAGGCTGCCTATGCTGACTGACCAACAAGCTCTGCGCTACAGCAGCAACCTACTTATCGATTCCATTGGTGAGCCGGGCCAACAACGTTTACTCGACAGCCAAGTACTGATTATTGGGTTAGGAGGCCTAGGAACTCCTGCCAGCCAATATCTGGCTTCATCCGGCGTTGGCCAGCTCACGTTAATGGATCATGACAATGTGTCACTGAGTAACCTACAGCGGCAAACCTTATACGGTAGTGCCGATATTGGATCGCTCAAGGTGACTCAGGCTGCACAGCGCCTAAGCGAGATTAATCCGGACGTCGACATTACGACGTTATCGCAGGCTGCTTCTGAGGACACTCTCAGAGACCACATTGGCACATCTGATATCGTGGTCGACTGCACCGATAATCGCGACACTCGATACCTTATTAACCGTTACTGTTACTGGCTTAACAAGCCACTTATCAGCGGTGCAGCACGAGGTTTCAACGGGCAAGTATTGGCATTAAAGCCAAGCGCCGACCATGGTTGTTATCAGTGTCTGTACCCGGCCTCGGTTAAAGAGCCGCTTAACTGCACTAATGCCGGCATTGCGGCCCCAGTCGTTGGCATTATAGGAGCCATGCAGGCACTACTCGCTATTCAATACCTAACGCTACACGAGATGCCCTGGGGTCGGCTGAAGTCGTTTGACGGCCTTATTCACCGCTGGCAGAAAGCCGAGTTGCCAAAGTCTACAACATGCCCAATTTGCGGAGGTGAACATGCAAATAACCGTTAATGGCAAACCTGAAACAGTCAACAACTCGCTGCGTTTATCGGAATTTTTTGAGCATCAACAAATTAACACTGCGGCTATTGCTGTTGCCGTCAACGGCGTTGTTATCCATCGTGAGAATTGGCATGAACATAGGCTGAATAACGATGACTCACTGACCATTATTCAAGCGGTTGCAGGAGGTTAAAATGCTTACTATTGTGGAAAAAAACTTTAGCTCCAGGCTGTTCATTGGCAGCGGCAAATACAGCAGCGCAGATATAATGAAAGCCTCTATTCACGCTTCAGGCAGTGAGCTGATTACACTGGCCTTAAAGCGCGTCGACTTGAACCAACCAACAGATGATATTGTCACGCCGATTAAAGAGTTAGGCCTCAGCTTATTACCAAACACCTCCGGTGCAAAAACCGCTGACGAAGCCATTTACGCTGCCCGACTAGCTCGTGAGGCACTGCAAACCAACTGGTTAAAGCTGGAGATACATCCTGATCCCAACTACCTCCTACCCGACCCTATCGAAACCTTAAAAGCTGCTGAGCAGCTGGTGAAAGAAGGCTTTATTGTTATGCCCTACTGTGGCGCCGATCCGGTATTGTGCAAACGTTTGGAAGAAGTGGGCTGCGCAGCGGTAATGCCGCTGGGCTCACCTATTGGCTCAAACAAAGGCCTTATTACCCGTGACTTCCTGCACATTATTGTCGAGCAAGCATCGGTCCCTGTTGTGGTGGATGCTGGTATTGGTGCCCCCAGCCACGCTGCTGAAGCCATGGAAATGGGAGCTGACGCCGTGCTGGTTAATACCGCCATTGCAACAGCACATGACCCGGTAGCAATGGCAAATGCATTTCGCCAGAGCGTTTGTGCAGGCAGAATAGCTTTTGAAGCGGGTCTCTCCGGTATAGCACCCAGTACTCGCGACAGCTCAATGAATGCCAGTGCTTCAAGTCCACTGACCGAGTTTCTAGAGGCCTTATGAGTAAGAGTTTTTATGATATTTGGCAGCAACTTCGCTGGGATGACATTAGGCTTAAGCTTTACAGCACAAGTGCCACCGATGTCGAGCGTGCGTTGAGTAGAAGCACGCTCACCAGCGACGACTTTATGGCTTTGTTATCACCGGCAGCAGAGAGCTACCTTCCCGCTTTAGCCGAACGGTCACGCATGCTAACGCGACAACGCTTCGGAAATACATTGCAGCTCTTTATTCCATTGTATCTGTCAAATTTGTGCGCCAACGATTGTAGTTACTGCGGTTTTTCAATGAGCAACCGCTTAAAAAGAAAAACCTTGTCTCTGGATGAAATTGAGCGGGAGTGCCGCGCGATAAAAGCGAAGGGTTTTGACACGGTTCTCATTGTTACCGGAGAGCACGAAACCAAAGTCGGCATCGAATACTTCCGGCAGGCCATGCCAATAATTAAACGCTACTTCAGCTATGTGATGTTTGAAGTTCAGCCGCTATCGACAAGCGAGTACAAGCAACTCAAAGGTCTCGGCCTGGATGCGGTAATGGTATACCAGGAAACCTATAACTCCCTAACCTACGCTCAACACCATTTAAAAGGCAAAAAACGGGACTTCCGTTGGCGCCTTGAAACACCGGATAGGCTCGGTGCATGCGGCATGGATAAAATAGGTCTTGGGTCGTTGATTGGACTGGAAGACTGGCGTATCGACAGTACCTTCACGGCAATACACCTCGACTATATGCGCAAACGCTACTGGCGCAGTCGATACTCGTTGTCATTTCCACGTTTACGCCCCTGTACCGGCGGCGTTGCTGGCAGCAAGGACATGACGAACAAGCAACTCGTACAACTTATTTGCGCATACCGCCTGAGGTTTCCAGACGTAGAGCTCAGCTTGTCAACGCGTGAGCAAGAAGGTTTACGAGATGGGCTATTCAGCTTAGGTGTTACCTCGGTCAGTGCTGAGTCCAAAACACAGCCTGGCGGTTATGCCAACGAAAAAGAAGAGCTGGAGCAGTTTTCAATAGACGATGACCGCTCTGTCAACGAGGTGGCCGAGGCCATAAAAGCAAAAGGGTTGCAGCCTGTCTGGACCGACTGGCTTAATGAGCTATCCGCAAAGCCACCTGAAACTTTTTCCAGTCCAGAGTAGCAACCAATAATAGCTCGCGCAGCGTGAGGGTGCGCGGGTTAATTCGACCTTTGTGATTCCACTGATGCCCACAACAGGCAGCTGTCATAACTCGCTTATTGGGCTTGAGTAACGTATCTTCTTCATGCTCGCCCTGCCCGGCAAAGTCTAACCAGCCTCGGTAGTTCAACCGCAAACGCTGTTTATCGGTGTCCACCCGATCAATACTATCGAGCATAATGGTAGTAAATTCCGGGGTTCTATAAAGTACCGGCACAACCAGACCTAAAGCGGCATGCTTTGAGAACCAGGGAATTTGTTTTTCTGCTGAAGTACCCGATGAAGGTACTTTCGTCGGCTGCGGTGCCTGCCAACTGGCATTTTGAACGTCCAGCTTTAGCGGAGACTGCTTAGCGGCATTCAAACAGCCGTGAGCGGCATGACGTATATAGTGAGGTAAGCTGGCTAAACGGCGTTGCAGTGCAGCAACCGGCATGTCATCGACTTGCGACAGTTGCTGCAATTCGCGTTCATACAGCGCAGAGCACAGCTCGGCAAAATCGCCTTGCTGTGCCAGCGGCTGAAATATGTCAGCTTGTTGATTAGCCAGCGTTGACTTCCTGTCGTCCGCGGTAAGGCGCTTGGCCATTCAAATCGCCCTCTATACGCAATAGTTGGTTGTACTTAGCAACCCGGTCAGAGCGGCACAGTGAACCAGTTTTAATTTGCCCGGCGGCTGTACCCACGGCTAAGTCTGCAATAGTGGCGTCTTCGGTTTCACCTGAACGGTGAGAAATAACCGCCGAATAACCAGCTTCACGCGCCATTGCAATCGCTGCTAAGGTTTCTGTCAGGCTACCAATCTGATTAAATTTAATCAAAATTGAATTAGCAATCGACTTGTCGATGCCTTCTTTCAGAATACGCGTATTCGTGACAAACAGGTCATCACCCACCAACTGAACTTTGCGGCCCAGTTTTTCGGTTAAAACTTTCCAACCATCCCAGTCGCTTTCGTCCAGACCGTCTTCAATAGAAATAATTGGGTAACGGTCACAAAGCTCTGCCAGATAGTCGGCAAACTCTTCCGCAGTAAATGACTTGCCTTCACCTGACAACTCATATTTTCCATCACGGTAAAATTCAGAGGCTGCGCAGTCTAATGCCAGCGTAATGTCGCTGCCCATTTTGTAGCCCGCGTTTTCAACCGCTTCAACAATAACCTGCAAGGCTTCTTCATTAGATGCCAGGTTTGGTGCGAAGCCGCCTTCGTCACCCACCGCCGTGCTTAAACCACGCTGCTGCAGAACCTTTTTCAGAGCATGGAATACTTCAGCGCCCATACGCAGGCCTTCTTTAAAGCTGTCAGCGCCAACCGGCTGGATCATAAACTCCTGAATGTCGACGTTATTGTCTGCGTGCTCACCACCATTAAGAATATTCATCATAGGCAGTGGCATGCTGTATTTACCGCTGGTGTTGTTCAGGTTCGCAATGTGCTGATAAAGCTCAACGCCCTGACTCAACGCTGCTGCTTTCGCTACCGCCAAAGACACCGCCAAAATAGCGTTTGCGCCCAGCTTTTCTTTATTGTCAGTACCGTCTAACTTCAACATAATGTTGTCGATAGCGTCCTGGCTGTCAGCGTCTTTGCCCATTAAAGCTTCAGCAATAGCGCCATTAATATTAGCGACAGCGGTTTGTACGCCTTTACCGAGGTAACGCGACTTGTCACCGTCACGCAGCTCTAACGCCTCACGTGAACCGGTTGACGCACCACTTGGTGCTGCGGCACGACCCATGTGACCAGACTCTAAATAAACATCGGCTTCTACGGTTGGGTTACCGCGAGAATCCATAATTTCGCGACCAACAACTTTAACAATCTTGCTCATGCTTCAATCCTGTTTAATGCGTAACGTTTCGTTAAGTGACTCAATTAAGCCATGCGCTCTTTACGGAATTTACCCGCGGCTTCGATAAAGCCTTTAAATAACGGATGCCCATCGCGCGGCGTTGATGTGAATTCCGGATGGAACTGCACCGCCACAAACCATGGGTGTTTCGGGTTTTCCAGAATTTCAACTAACTGCTTGTCGTGCGAGTAACCGGTAATTTTTAAGCCCGCTTTTTCCAACGGCTCAATGTAATGGTTATTCACTTCGTAGCGATGACGGTGGCGCTCTTCAATCACCTCTTTACCGTACATATCAAGCGCTTTTGAGCCTTTTTCCAAGTGGCACTCCTGTGACCCAAGGCGCATGGTACCACCCAAGTCAGAATGCTTGTCTCGCAGCTCTTTCTGACCGTTAGCATCCATCCACTCTGTGATAAGACCCACAACAGGATCGCTGCAATTTTCGTCAAACTCGGTGCTGTTCGCGCCAGATAAGCCTGCAACATTGCGTGCAAATTCAATCATAGCCACTTGCATACCTAAACAAATGCCTAAGTATGGAATGTTGTTCTCACGTGCGTATTTCGCCGCAATAAGCTTGCCTTCAATACCACGATCACCAAAACCACCAGGAACCAGAATCGCATCCACATCTTCTAGCTTGGACGTACCTTTGGTTTCTAAATCTTGTGAGTCGATGTAACGAATATTAACGGTTAAGCGGTTTTTAAGCCCAGCATGCGCTAGCGCTTCGTTTACCGATTTGTAGGCATCCGGCAGCTCAACGTACTTACCGACAAAGCCGACAGTTACTTCACCATTCGGGTTCGACTCTTGATACAGAACCTCTTCCCACTCGTGCAAGTCGGCTTCAGGACAGTCTAAACGGAAGCGATGAGTAACAATTTCATCCAGCCCCTGCGCTTTTAACATAGACGGGATTTTGTAAATGCTGTCAACGTCGCGTAAGCCGATAACCGCACGCTCTTCTACATTGGTAAACAAGGCGATTTTCGAGCGTTCAGACGCCGGCAATGAGCGGTCAGAACGACACACCAGAACGTCAGGCTGGATACCAATAGAACGCAGTTCTTTTACAGAGTGCTGAGTTGGCTTGGTTTTCACCTCACCTGCTGCGCCTAAGAACGGCACTAAGGTCAGGTGCATAAATAAAGTATGGTCGCGGCCAATTTCCGTGCCTAACTGGCGAATAGCTTCCAGGAAAGGTTGCGACTCTATGTCACCGACGGTGCCACCAATTTCAATAATGGCAATATCGAAACCTTCGCTGCCTTCAATGACACGGCGCTTAATTTCGTTGGTAATGTGAGGAATGACCTGAATGGTCGCCCCTAAAAACTCACCTTTACGCTCACGGCGAATAATGTCTTCATAGACACGGCCGGTGGTAAAGTTGTTGTTGCTGGTCATGCGAGTGCGAATGAAGCGCTCGTAATGACCAAGGTCAAGGTCGGTCTCAGCCCCGTCTACGGTAACGAATACTTCACCGTGCTGAGTCGGGCTCATGGTGCCTGGATCTACGTTAATGTAGGGGTCCAGTTTCATGATAGTTACGTTTAAGCCCCGTGCTTCAAGAATTGCCGCCAAGGAGGCTGCAGCAATGCCTTTACCCAGCGAGGATACAACTCCGCCGGTTACGAAAATATAGTTTGTCGCCATGTGATACCCAGTTGGTCAGGTCGAATTTGGGATTGCTTTAAGACGGGAAAGTAGTATACCGAAAGACGGGCATGACGACAAATGAAAAAGCGCGCAACCTAGTCTTTAAGTACGCCGGTTTGCTAGTATAGCGCCAGCAAAAGTCTATTTGGGAGTTAGTTTATGTCATCCTGCTGTGGCAGTTCATGCAGTACCACGCAAGATCATATCGATAAATCACAGCGAAAACTGCTTTGGACAGTATTAGTCCTTAACGGGGTTATGTTTTTTGTGGAGTTCATTGCCGGTTGGTTAGCACAGTCCAGTGGACTTATTGCGGACTCACTGGATATGCTGGCCGATACACTCGTTTATGGCGTCAGTTTATACGCTGTTGGTAAAGCCATTAAATACAAAGCCAACGCAGCTATTTTTAACGGAACACTGCAAACCTTATTGGCGTTATTAGTATTAGCTGACGTAGTGCAGCGATTAGTCTTCGGCAGCGCACCCAATGCAAACATGATGCTATGGGTTGCAGGTTTGGCATTGGTGGTTAACGTAGCTTGCTTTGCCCTTCTTTACAGCTCCAGAAACGGCGATATTAATATTCGCGCCAGCTGGATATGTTCTCGCAACGACATGCTCATGAACACCGGTGTCATTATTTCTGCGCTTCTGGTCGCTCAGCTCAATATGGCGTGGCCAGACTTAGTGATAGCAACAGTAATTGCCTTGGTTGTGTTGCGTTCTGCAATACGCATTATTCGCGATGCGCGAGCCGTTAAGGCGGGAGAGAAAGCAGATATATCGGGGTGTTGTGGTTAAAACCGCAACACCCGATTGCGCACTAACTGGATTGGTCGTTTGGTTGTTCAATATCTTCGAACTTAAACGGCCCTTTTGTTTCACTTCTCACAACGACACTGCCCGCTAAAAGATCATGCCACCCTTGCTTGCGCTTTGCCCAACCTATCCAGAAAAAGCCAAGAAATAGCGGAATAGCCGCTGGAATATACGCAAAGTAACGGCCAATTGCCTTACCTACGCTCAGCTTGTCACCCGTTTTTTCGTCAACAACGCGCAGCTTCAGTAACATTTTCCCCGGCGTACCTAGATATTTCACCCAGAAGAAAATAGTGAGGACTACCGGCAAAATATAATTTAATAACAGGTCCCAGAAGCCGTAAATCATTTCATTGCCTTCCCAATAAACCTGGCCGTATATAAACGACGCTGGTAAAGCGAAAACAATGAGCATAATGATTGAGTCAATGATGACTGCCAGCAGGCGAATCCAAAAGCCGGCATATTGTGCGTGTTGTTCCATTGTTCCTTTCCTTTGTTTTTATTGTTAGCACGTTTTTTTAATTTTCATTTAAAAGGTAGGCTCTAAACTCTCGTTCTTCTCTGAACACAAATAGAATATTAACTGTGCCATCTTGTTCGCGATAAATAATGCGACAGGGAGAAGCGATGACTTCTCTGTATACCGAGCTTTGAAGTTCAGGGGGAACCCTACCTGAAAGAGGAAATTCACTTAGCCTATCTGTTTTATTAAATACAGACTTCACTAACTTTTCAGCAGCTGCCCCATTATCTAACGCAATATACTCTGCAATATCATTGAGATCTTGTAATGCTGAATGTGTCCATATTACTTCAGCCATTTACTCATTTTCTTCTTGGCCTCATTCTGACTATACGTTCTTCCGTGAAGTAAGTCCCGCTCTCCTCTTGAGAGCCCCTCTAAAAGCGCTAAACGCTTTTGCATTAATTCATAATCTTTAATGTCCACCAAATAAGCCGATGGTTGTCCGTGTTCCGTTATCAAGACCGGCTCTTTCGATGAATGTAAATCAGCCAATATTTTTGTCGCCTGACGCTTTAGACTTGTAACAAGCTCTACTTTCATAGCATACCGCCTAGTCATCTATCTCATAGTGATACTATAGTAGCACTTATGACGATTTTCTATTTAATCTTATAAACATGCTTTCTATGAGCCACTTTCACCACGGTTACAACAAGCTCTTCATCTTTAATTTCATATATAATTCTGTAAACGCCCTGCCTGACTCGGTAACGCTCTTGCCCAGATAACTTTTCACAACCTATCGGCCTTGGGTCTTCAATTAAGCGGTTAATCCTTTGTAAAACCCGTTCCACGTCAGAGTTTGGGATGGCACGAAAATCTTTTGCGACAGACCGTTTAAAGACAACTTTATATTTTGCCATGGGCTTTCAAGTCATCTAATAAAGCTTCATAACTTATCGTTGGCTCGGCTACTCGGTCCTCAAAAGCGGCTAGATCTTCTTGATCTTCTGCTAACGCAGCTCTGACTGCATCATTAACAATATCCGAAACAGAGCGATGCGTATGCGCCGACTTCAATCTCAACGCAGCATGTAATTGAGGGTCAAAGTAAATCGTTGACCGCTTTGTTGTCTCGCTCATGATACTCTCCTACACTTAAAGCACCATGACATTATAGCACCAAGACGTTATAGCACCAAGACGTTATAGCGTTAACTTTTCTAGATACTCTTTCAACACCACGGCATTGTTGTGCTCAGTATCTTTAGAGGAATACAGCAGTGTGACTTTTTCACTACTAGCCTTGCTTGCTAAGTCGCGTAAGGCTTCTTTATGTTTTTTTAATTCAGATAGGTAGCGATTGCGAAAGTCGCCCCACTCAGAGCGATTACTGTGAAACCATTGACGAAGCTCATCGGAAGGCGCTATGTCTTTTATCCATTCATCAAGGTTGGCTGCATCTTTTGAAATGCCACGAGGCCAGAGTTTATCCACCAAAACTCGGTAACCGTCGTCAGATGATGCATCGTCATAGATGCGTTTGAGCTGGATAGTCATATTCTAACTATTCCTTGTTCGTAGTTTTTCTTCGCAGCAACTTAAATACTCGCTGATATAACCATGAAGCGGTCACTGCAATTGTTACAAACACGCCTAAATCAATTAGGAAGTTCGCGATATCAAAGTCATCACTGAGTGGGTTGTACTGTGAGCCTAAGCTATACATAAGTGCTTCAGTCATAATCACAGCGACAATAATAGGCACGACAGTAGATCCAAATGGCTGTTGGGCAGTTGACTCACTCATGGCTATGCTCCCGAATATCCGTTAGCACGTTCTTCACTAAATTTGCACATGCGCCAACAGATATAAACCTGACGTATTCATAATCTCCACTAAGAACTTTCCGCTTCAAGTGCTTTACGTTTGCGTATTTCGGGGTCATCCGGACATTGATTTCGGTCTGAGCCGGACAAGCATTTCGGTATCATCCGGACAGTGATTTCGGCGTCGTCCGGACAACCGTTTCGGTCTCATCCGGACAAGTTTTTCTTCCCTCGCTTTTCGAGTTTCGGCATAACAGAGTTTTTATCTGTGAGCCGAGGCAATCATGACTAAAGCAAAGAAAAAAGCGAGGACGGATATGCGGACTTATCTGGACATTTTTCGTTTGAAGTTTGAGCGGCGGATGACTGATCGGCAAATAGCATTAACGCTGAACATCGGTCGCTCAACCGTCAACAACATCCTGACCCGGTTCCGAAGTTTACAG
>NZ_FNCB01000009.1 GCF_900100855.1 Idiomarina zobellii | reverse complement strand
AATCCTGGCGCAATAAGTGGGCGACACTCTCAGCGTATTTTAAATATCCGGATTATGTTCGGACCGTTATCTACACAACCAATGCCGTTGAGGCGGTACACCGCCAGTTCAGAAAACTGACCAAAACCAAAGGCGGTTTTAGCAATGAGAGTAGCTTGCTTAAGCTGCTGTACGCGGGTATGTTAAAAGCAACTGAGCGCTGGTCGCACCCGGTGCAGAACTGGAATCTGACACTGTCTCAGCTAACCATCCACTTTGAAGGTCGACTGGATGGCCACATAGATTTATGAAAACTTGGCTGACACAGAATATTGAACACTCTCTGACTTTCCCCATAAAGTAGGGACAGTGGGTACCTGTTTACCTTCAAGCTCTTTAAGATAGGTCTTACTAATATTCCATTTTATGACCTGCAATGAATTCATCAGTGTTGCAGAAGAGGATTCTATCTTTTCTAGTACGTTTAAAAACTCTTCGCAGTCGTCCTGATAGTCCCAGGTTGAGCGGACAATGACGGCATCATACTCATTCCAGTCGCACTGAGAATTACGCCATGAGACTGTCTCTACGTCTATTCCATGCTGCTTAAAGGGCTCTTTTAATAAATCGTCATAGCTAAAAAAGCCCTCTAAATTATCCATACTCAAAATACAGACTTTGTTTTTCATTGCTAACCTCTTCGTAAGCTGGCTATTATCCCGAGCAAGAGACTGTATCTTTTCTAGTTGGTTGATGCTACCGAAAGGCAATAAATTCGGTGTTTTTAGACGAATATAGCAAGGGCTTGCTTTAAATTTTTAACGGGCTATGATGTTCTCAAGTTGTTTTGAGGACATTATGTTTAAGTATAACTATTCAATACAGAGTACCGCTCTCACCTTTCCAAATTAAGCCGAACGCAGTTCATGCGTTCGGCTGTTCTTCTATTGTTGTAATTCCACAGTTATTTATTCATTAGTTCGGTTGGAGATAAAGCCGTGCTTATGCGCATGTTTAGGCCCTGTAAAGGGTCAGTATGTTTAGGTAATCCCATTTTTCAAAATGCGGGACAAAGAATGTTAATGGACCCTATTGAGCTAAGTATATTGCTGGAACGGCTTGAGTTCAGCCAAAAACAAAGCTCAAGATTACTGGGGCGAATAACGGTTGGCTCCTCTGTGACTATTAAAAACAGGGTGACTCGGGAAAAGTTGACGGTCACCTTGGTGCCGCCTGAGTTAGCAGAGCCCGAAGAGCAGATGATTTCCTTTATATCGCCTTTAGGGTCGGCGTTGTTGGGGCTCAAATTAGGGGATGTTGCGGTGACTGAGTTTGGCAGAAGAACCGACAAGTGGGACGTTATTTCTGTAAACCAAAGAAAAGTAATTACCGATATTTAGACACTCATGCCTTAAGGAGGGTAGAGCCTTGGAGTAACTTAGTTGTGCAATAGTTTAAGTACTTTTTTAGATATTGAACAGATAAGGTGAATCCAATGAGTAAAGAGAAAGAAAAGAAGAAGCCTCAGATGACGTTGAAAGAAAAACGTAAACAAAAAAAGAAGAAGAAGCTTTCTGATGAGTAACTAGCAAGGGCTCTTCGGAGCCCTTTTTTAATGGAGAAGAAACATGGACACAAAACCAAAAATAACGATATCGACTTTTGATTTGGCCGTTATTGAGCAGAGCATGGAAGAAACACGCTTGCCGCCGGAGTTTTTAGACGAACTTGAGGCCGAGTTGGCTCGTGCAGAAGTGCTGGAGCCTGCGGCTATGCCAGAGAATGTGGCGTGCTTGAATAAACAAGTTACCTTTAAGGTACTTGAAACGGGCAAAGTGTTTACAAAAACGCTGACAGCCCCCGATCAGGTCGATAAATATGAGGACAGCCTCTCGGTGTTTGCCCCATTAGGTGCTGCGCTCATTGGTTTGTCTGTAGGGCAGTCTATTCAATGGAAAACCAACCGTGGCCTGCAGTCCGTTGAAATTATCCATGTGACTTAGTGTCGCAGCCTGATGCTATTGCATCAGGTGCGATGCTTAAAAATTCGTGAAGGTATTTCACACGAAGCAGTATAAAGGAATTATTTAAGCGTTATTTGAAACGAGTAGTCAGGACCTGACGTAATAACATCAGGCTACTGAACTGTGTTACTAAGTGTGTTACATCCGTTGCTCAGAAACGAAAAAGCCCCGCACGAAGTGCAGGGCTTTAGGAAGAAGTTGGTGCGGAGGCGGAATCGATAAGATCTAATAACTTATTGTTTTATAGTGGATAAAAAATATTAAGATTCAAGCGTGTTACTTACCTTGTTACTAAAACTTCAGCTTTAGTTTTTTGATTGAAAGCTTTTTCACAAATGAATCTTTTAACTTTTTGGCTATGCCCAATACTCGCTTAACACGTTGAACATAGCTATAGTGGTCTGCAACTTGTGAACGTGTAGTGGCAAATAAATTCGGGTAAGCGGATTAAATGGTTGATCTTACCTTTGCATGAGAGTGAGACAGACCGGCATCTCATCGGATTATCTGGTTGATGCTTCACCTACTGCTGGTGCATGTTTCCTTCGCTAATTCCAGCAAGAACCCCACACGCCTCAACTTCCCGGTCATCGTTGCAACTCGCTCTCAGTGAAACGAGTTGTTTCTCAAGCGCTTGCAGAGCGGTTATCTGCGACCGCACATGAGAGATGTGATCATCGAGCAAGGCGTTGACGGCGGTACAAGGCTGATGAGGGTCGTCCTGATAGCTCTGTAGTTCGTGAATCTCAGCCAGTGACAGGCCCAGGATTCTGCAGCGACGGATGAAGGCCAGCCCCTCACCATGCTTCTCGGTATAGACACGGTAACCGTTGTCCTGCCGATCAGGCGGCGGCAACAAGCCCTGCTGTTCATAGAAGCGGATCGTCTGTGTTTCGACCCCTACCAACTGCGCCAACTGACCAATGCGCATCAGCCTCCTCCCCAACGGATTCTTTACTCTATTGACCTTATAGTAGCTTTATAGTTTAAAATGGTACCACAACATTGTTCAAGTGGAGTCGTATCATGAGCAAATCCTGTGGTGGCGCCTGTGGCGGTGATGCAACGTCCGCAGCGGATACCGATATACAGGCCTCCTCCGAGGCGCCAGGGAGATGGGTCAGTGTTTATGCCGTGCCGAAGATGGACTGTCCATCAGAAGAACGAATGATTCGCCTAGCCCTGAACGGCTTTGAGGAGATTCGGGCGCTGTCCTTCGACTTGTCGAACCGCCGGCTGAAGGTCGTGCATGACGGCGAGGTCGAGCCCGTCACCTCGAAACTGAAGACCTTGGGGCTAGGCGCCTCGCTTCAGGAAACCGTCGCTGCAAATCCGGAGACCATCAAGGCCGCCGAGTTTTCGGCAGCTTCTGCTAAGCAAGAATCCGGGACCCTGCGCTGGTTGCTCGGCATCAATGCACTTCTGTTCGTGGTGGAAATGACTGCCGGTCTGATCGCCCGGTCCACCGGCCTGATTGGAGAATCCCTGGACAATTTTGCCGATGCGGCGGTGTACGGGCTTGCCCTTTATGCGGTTGGACATAGCGTGAAAATGCAGGTACGTGCCGCGCATCTTGCTGGTGTACTGCAACTGATCTTGGCTGTGGGCGTGCTCGTAGAGGTGGTGAGACGCTTTGTATTCGGTAGTGAGCCTGAATCGCTGGTGATGATGGCTATCGCATTCGTCGCATTGATTGCCAATACCAGTTGTCTGCTGCTCATATCCAAACATCGGGAAGGCGGGGCGCACATGAAGGCAAGCTGGATATTCTCGGCCAACGACGTGGTGATCAACCTGGGGGTCATCACCGCCGGCGCCCTGGTCGCGTGGACCGGTTCCAATTATCCGGATCTGATTATCGGCACCATCGCGGGGGGCATTGTACTTAACGGTGCCAGACGCATTTTGGCGTTGAAGGGTTAAATAATGCTCATTATTGGCAAAAAGCTCTCGCCGTATGCCCTGTTGTCCATATCGGGCCTGCTGGCAACGTCTGATCAAGCTGTAAAGTGGCTGGTGCAGCAATCAATGGCCTATGGCGAGTCTGTTTCGGTGACCCCGTTCTTTAACTGGGTGCACCTAAGGAACACCGGTGCCGCATTCAGTCTTTTTGCGAATGGTGGAGGCTGGCAGCGCTACTTTTTTATCGGAATCGCGGTAGTGGTCTCGATTTTTCTGATCAAGCTGATCCTTGAAAATCGTCATAAAGGAGAAGCCATCGCTTACAGTCTTATCCTCGGTGGCGCCATGGGCAACCTGATTGACCGGGTCTTTCGCGGCTATGTTGTGGATTCCTTTGATTTCTATTGGCGAGACTGGCATTGGCCGGCCTTCAACCTGGCTGATATTGCAATTGTCCTCGGTGCCTTACTTTTCGTTTCCAGCAGCTTGTTGGGTAAAAAAGCAAACACCAATGCCGAGCCGGATGGATCTGACTGACACCTACGCCTATACAACACCATGACCGAACTTCCCGACAACATCCTTCACCTGCCGCAATACCAAGTACTGGGCTGCAAATCAACCGACGACGAAATGCACTTCCAGGTGGACGTGCCCGATCCCATCGCCTGCGAGGAATGCGGCGTGCAGGGTGAGTTCGTACGGTTCGGCAAGCGTGACGTTCCCTATCGTGATCTGCCCATCCACGGCAAGCGGGTCACTCTCTGGGTGGTCCGCCGCCGATACACCTGCCGGGCCTGCAAGACAACATTCAGGCCCCAGCTACCGGAGATCGGTGGACGGATTCCGTATGACACTGCGGCTGCATGAGTACGTGGAGAAGGAATCCTTCAACCACCCCTACACCTTTGTGGCGGCACAGACCGGCAGAAGGTCGAGATCGTCAGCATGGACATGTGGAACCCCTACCGGGCAGCGGTCAAGGCTGTGCTGCCCCAGGCCCGTATCGTGGTCGATAAGTTCCATGTGGTGCGCATGGCCAACGGTGCCCTAGAGAGAGTGCGCAAGGGCCTCAGAAAGGAGCTGAAACCGTCCCAGAGCCGGACTCTCAAGGGAGACCGGAAAATCCTGCTGAAACGCGCTCACGAAGTCTCAGACCGGGAGCGCCTCATCATGGAGACCTGGACAGGCGCGTTCCCGCAACTGCTGGCCGCCTACGAGCACAAGGAGCGCTTCTACGGCATCTGGGACGCCACCACACGGCTCCAGGCAGAAGCCGCCCTGGACGAGTGGATAGCCACCATCCCGAAGGGCCAAAAGGAAGTCTGGAGCGATCTGGTCAGGGCAGTGGGAAACTGGCGCGAAGAGACCATGACCTACTTCGAGACGGACATGCCCGTCACCAACGCTTACACGGAGTCCATCAACCGACTGGCCAAGGACAAGAACCGTGAAGGGCGCGGTTACTCCTTCGAGGTGATGCGGGCACGAATGCTCTACACCACGAAGCACAAGAAGAAGGCACCGACTGCGAAGGTCTCTCCTTTCTACAAGAAAACCATCGGTTACGGACTGCCGGACTTCGCAGAGGAACTCAACTACGGAGTCGATCTATCAACCATCTGAGGGTGGTATCAGATTGATGGGGTGAAGGTGCCCCATCAACCATTAAATCCGTATACCCATAAATTCGTGCTTCTGATCAGAGATGAAAAGCTATACTTGTTGCTTTGGTTAAAGTGAATTAGCTATTTATCAACATTTTTCCATGGGCCGAACGCTATAAAGTAAAGAAGAATGATATTTGCGATAGGGATAACAATCAGAAGACCCAATGGACCAGGGTAGCCAACTCGTTGGCAGATACGCCATGCGGGAACAATAAAAATAGCTCCCACAATCAGCATCCATAGAAAGCCCATACCTGCGAACATTTCGTGATTCATCATTATCTGCTCCTTATTTGACATGCGTTAAAATGACGTTAGACTGAAGTTTATTAAATTGCAAAAAGCAGGGTGCTCGTGCTAATTCGAATTCTGTTATTAATGACAGTGCTATTGGTGTCGATGTCGTTTTCGCAAACGGCAGAAGCTCACGCATGTCATGATAACAGCCAAATGCAGCACAGCATGATGTACGAAGCCGACACAAACGATTGCGAGCATGAGACGCAAAAGCACAACTCGTGCTGTGCTGACATGACCATTCGGCATTGCTCCGGCGGCTCGGTTTTATTTGTCGGACAGTCTTCTTCGGTTAATGCCGCTGCAGTTAACCTCTCTGCCAAAGTCGATGCGCCCATCGACACCTCAATTCGTGCTAAACACGCGTCTAATTTATTCCGTCCCCCAATAATTACCGCTTAATAAGTTACTAGAAATTTAACACACGCTCGGCGTGTTTCCTTAAAACTTATTAATCGGTGAATAATTATGTCTATCAAACGCAATATCGCTGTTTTGGCGATGCTGTTTTCCGTGTCTGTATCTGCAACCGATGTAGAAGAGCAGCAACTAACCGTTCTAAAAGATCCCAACTGCGGTTGCTGTGAAAAGTGGTTACAAGCTTTACCCGATAGCTTTAGTGTGTCCGTACAACATCCGAACAACCTGACCCAACGAAAACGTGACTCCGGTATTAGTGCCGAGGTCCAATCCTGTCATACCGCTATTTCTAGTAATGGCTATGTCTTTGAGGGGCACGTTCCTCCTACATTGGTTTCTCATTATTTAGCTGGGAAAAAGTCAGAAAATGGCATTGGATTAACTGTTCCTGGCATGCCGGTAGGGTCTGTTGGTATGGAAATGGGTACTCGGTTTCAACCGTATACGGTTTATGAAATCAAAGAGGACGGTTCAATTACACCTTATCAGCAGATAGCAAGTTTAGAGCAGCAGCAAGCACTCTCAAATGGAGGGCTTTAGCTATGGGATTTGGCGGCATGAGTATGGTTCAGTTAGGAGTTTTACTGGTTATTGTCATTCTTCTTTTTGGTAGTAAAAAGCTACGAACCCTGGGCTCCGATCTTGGTAGTGCGATTAAAGGGTTTAAATCATCGGTTTCTGATGAGCCGTCTGATAAGGAACAGGACGTTCAACGTTATCAAAATTTAACCTCAAAAGAGGAGCGTCATAATGAGCAATGAGTTTAACAAAGGGCGTCGAAAGTTTATTAAATCTGCATTCACTGTGGCGTCTGCTTTAGCAATCGCCAAAGTAGCCCCAACTTGGGCTGCTCCTCAGGGACGCAGTTTTAAAGATCAGATCCTGACAAACGATGAGATTGATCTGACCATTGCAAAGTCCCCACTGCTCGTGGGAAATAAAGTAGGAGCACCAATAACCATCAATGGCCAAATGCCGGGCCCTTTGATTCGTTTAAAAGAAGGGCAGCGAGCAAAGCTAAATGTGACTAACCGGTTGTCGGAAGACACGTCAATTCACTGGCACGGAATTATATTGCCGGAGAATATGGATGGCGTGCCTGGCGTATCTTTCGAAGGGATAAAGCCAGGACGAACGTTCAAATACCGCTACGATGTCGAGCAAAACGGAACTTATTGGTATCACAGCCATTCCGGTTTGCAGGAGCAATTGGGACACCTGGGGCCGTTAGTGATTGAACCGAAAGACGGAGACATTGGTGCTGATCGAGAACATACCATTATTCTCAGCGACTGGACATTCGAAGATCCGGATACCGTGTTTCGTAACTTGAAAGTTGCGGAGGGGTACTATAACTATCAAAAACGTACGATATTTGAGACCTTCGAGGACGTGCGACAGCAAGGGTTAGAGAAAACCTGGAAGCAACGAGAAATGTGGGGGCAAATGCGAATGAGCCCCCGTGATATTGCGGATGTGACGGGCAGTACTTATACCTACCTGATGAATGGCCGCGATTCACAGATGAACTGGTCAGCATTGTTTAAGCCTGGTGAAAAAGTACGCCTGCGTATCATTAATGGTTCGGCAATGAGTTTCTTCGACGTAAGAATCCCTGGATTGGAGATGACGGTAGTGGCCGCTGACGGGCAGCCTGTGAAGCCAGTGCCAGTTGACGAGTTCCGCATTGGTGTGGCGGAAACCTACGATGTAATTGTCCAGCCTAAGCAAAACAAGCCTTACACTATTTATGCTGAGAGCTTTGATCGAAGTGGTTATGTCAGAGGTACATTAACGCCGGAACTTGGTCTTGAGGCTGAAGTGCCTGAACTACGGCAAGTTCCTGAGCGAGGCATGGCCGCTATGGGCATGGGAGCGATGGCGATGTCCGGTGATATGAAAGGCAATAGCATGAATATGAAGCATATGGGCGGCAATAACAGCCATATGACGCATAAAATGACACACAAAAAAGAGCTCCCGGTCGAAAACATTAAAATCAAACACCGTGAGTCCGGACATGGCGCCGGGGCGGCTATGATTGCTACAAACCCGGTAAGCCGTTTGCATGAACCCGGGATTGGATTGGAAGACGTTGATCATAAAGTCTTAGTGTATACCGACTTGGTCGGCGCGCATGAATGGCCGGATACGCGGGAGCCCGAACGACAGATAGAGCTGCACTTAACGGGTAATATGGAGCGTTACATGTGGTCTTTCGACGGGAAGAAGTTTACCGAAGTGGATGGCCCGGTTCAGTTTCATCATGGAGAACGACTGAGGTTGGTGATGGTAAACGATACGATGATGGACCACCCCATACACCTACACGGTATGTGGATGGAACTTGAAAACGGACAGTATCCACGCCCACGCAAACATACGATTAGCCTGAAGCCGAGCGAAAAAGTGTCGTTATTGATAACGGCAGACGCGCCGGGTAGTTGGGCGTTCCACTGTCACCTGTTGTATCACATGAAAGCGGGTATGTTCCGTGTGGTCAATGTCGCATAAGGAGGACAATTATGTACGGTAAATCATTATTAGTGGGTGCGGCGTTGTTGCCAGGTTTAGCAGTCGCCGGACATGCGAAAGAGGACTGGCCTGAACCCGTCAAAGAATATTACACCGGGCAAGTACTGTTCGATCGGTTGGAGTTAACGCGAACCAACGAGGAAGAGAACCTAGCCGTCTGGGACATGATGGCTTGGTATGGCGGTGACTATCACCGAGCTGTTTTCAAGAGTGAAGGGGAGAATGTTCAAGACGACGGTGAGCCCACTGACTTGGAAAGTGCCGAACTGCTGTATGGATACTTGGTGTCTCCGTTTTGGTCGTTTCAGGCCGGTATTGGTACGCGAGGTACCTTATCGTCGGACGCGTCTATGGAAAATTATGCTGTCGTGAGTTTTATGGGGTTGGCGCCCTATTGGTTCGAAATGGATAACTCGCTGATGGTGAATGAAGAAGGCGACGTCCAATTTGTTAGCGAAACTGAGTACGAGTGGCAGCTCACACAAACATCGTACTTACAGCCTCGCATTGAGTTTACAGCCAACCTGACAGATTCAGACAAATATGAACGGCAAAGTGGCTTGAGCAACTTGCGTGTGGGGTTGCGTTATCGTCACGAAATCAGTCGTGAGTTTGCACCCTACATTGGTGTTTATTGGAACGGCGCGTTAGGCAACACGGCAGATGAAATGAAACGAATGGGTGAGGACACCACAGAAACAGGCGTGGTCCTTGGGGCCAGAGTTTGGTTTTAATTGATAATAAACAAAGAGGAAACAACATGAAAAACATACTTAAGTTAGCCTTCGGTACCACGTTATTTTTTAGTGCATGGGCCAGCGCTCACGTCGGCCTAACATCCAGTAGCCCGGAGGACGGTGCGACTTTGTCCGAGTCACCAACGGAAATTACGATGAATTTTTCCGGTGATGTTCGTCTGGCTAAAATTATGCTGCACTCAGATGACGGTAAAATGCATCCGCTGGACTTTTCGATGAGCATGACTCCCAAAGCAGCGTACGAAATTGCTGTTAAAAACAATTTGGCGTCAGGTGGTTATACGGTTTATTGGACGGCAATGGGTGGGGACAGTCATAAAATATCGGGTGATTTTAGCTTTGAGGTGAAATGATGACCCTTTGGAGTGTGGCCAGCGTTTTAACGTTGGCCTTTATATTCTGGCTTAACGCGGTGATGACCGCCTCGCCTTATATCGTTTATTTGTCCGGTTTAAAAAAGCAGTCTGAACGAAAGAATAGCCTTGTTGCGTTGCTTCTATTACTGGCAAGCCTTCTGTATTTTTTTCTGAAAGTCGGTAGTTTTGCTGCTGAAGGCTTTGCCGGCATGATTGACACGACCTACATGCAGTTTATATGGACCGGCCCTGTTGGGTTGTTCATCCAACTTCAGATAGCGGTTGCTATTGCTTGGATTGTTTACTCCGTTGTTAAGCTAAAACGTATAAAGTGGGTGCTATATGTTGTCGCCATTGGACTCATGGGATGGAGCTTTTTAAGTATTGGTCACGGCAGTGACGCCGTCTGGTGGGGAAAGCTAGCGCTTTTAACACACTTGTTAGTCGCTTGGGTTTGGTTCGGCAGTCTTAACTCATTGCGAAAGCTGGCAACGTCGGTACCGCTTGCTAAAGCGAAAGCCATTATGGAGCGTTTTGGTGTGCATATGTCTGCAGCGGTTCCAATACTCCTTATTGCGGGCTTGGTTATGTATCGTAGTGCAACAGGGCGATGGATGCCAGAGCTGCCGCTTACGTCGTATGACACGGTACTACTAGCGAAACTTGTGTTTGTGGCGCTGATTCTCCTTGTTGCCGCATTGCATAAATTAAAGTTCGTACCGCAATTAAATGATAACGCGGCCGCCAAGCGACTCAAAAACTCCATAACGGCGGAAATGGTATTGGCTGTCACTATTTTTACCCTGGCCTCTGCGCTAAGCAGCGCGTTTTCCCCCGGTTAATGTAAGGAATAAGAAGAATGAAATTACTTGTGAGTGTTTTTATGGTTTCGGTAATGTTTATTTCAGCGCCCAGTAGCGCCGAGGAAGTATCTGAACCGACAGTTGTGCTTGATAGGTTTCGAACGGCTTTGACTGAAGGTGACACGGAAGTCGTTAAAGATGTGCTTTCCAATGATGTGTTTATCTTTGAAGGTGGTGGTGTTGAACGATCCTTGGCCGAGTACAGTGCTCATCACCTTAAGTCAGATATTAAGTTTAGCCAGGCGGTTCCTTCACAGTTGCTTGAAAGGACAGTACAAGAAGCCGATGGCCTTGCTGTGATCACTTCTCGGTATAGCGTTTCCGGGGAGTATAACGGGCGTGAGGTTGATTTAACGATGAATGAAACCGTAACCGTATCAAATACGACTGAGTCTGGCTGGAAAATTATCCGGATTCACTGGTCCAACTAACGTCAACCACAGGAGCTGATTATGGCAGAACACGATCATGAACACGGACATCAGGATTATCAGAAAGGAAGCCTTAGTCTTTGGGGGGCGGTGTCGCTGGGGACTGGTGTGATGATTGGCGCTGGTATTTTTGCACTGACCGGACAAGTTGCTCAGCTGGCAAGAGAGTGGTTTGTCCTGGCGTTTGTGTGCGGCGGTATCATTGCCGGCTTTAGCGCTTACTCTTACGTTAAGTTGGCGAAAGCCTATCCGTCAGCGGGCGGTATTGCGATGTTCCTCAGTAAAGCTTATGGAAAAGGAAGTGTGACGGCGATATTCGCACTCTTGATGTACTTTTCTATGGTGATTAATGAAAGTTTAGTCGCTCGGACATTTGCGTCTTATACCAGCCAGTTAATTTCTTTTGAAGCGCAGTGGCTTATCCCTTTGTTGGCGGTGGGTTTGCTGGTCTTTGCGTTTTTTATCAATATTTTGAGTAATCAGTTTATTCAAACGTTCTCGTTTTTTATGGCCTTTGTTAAGACTTTAGGGTTGGTCATTTTAGCGGCTGGTGGTTTGTGGGCCTCAGGCATTCAGTTTGAATCGATATCGGCTATTCCAGAAGAAGCTACGGGTGGCGGTATTTTAGCGGGGATTGCTTTAAGCATACTTGCGTACAAAGGGTTTACAACAATAACCAATAGTGGCGGTGAAATTGTTGAGCCTAAGAGAAATGTCGGGCGTGCCATTATTATTTCGCTGGTTATCTGCGCGCTAATATATGTGCTAGTCACCCTGGCCGTTGGTTCGAGCTTGTCGATTGATGAGATTGTGACAGCGAAAGACTATGCGCTTGCTGAAGCAGCCAGACCCGTCTACGGTGAAACTGGACTCTGGGTGACGGTTGCGTTTGCAATTGTAGCAACGGTATCAGGAGTGATTGCCAGCGCGTTTGCCGTTTCAAGAATGTTAGCCATGTTGACCAATATGAAGCTTGTTCCACACAGTCATTTTGGCATGCCAGGTTCCATTCAGAAGCATACGCTGGTTTACACCATTGTTATGGCTATGATCTTAGCGGCATTCTTCGATTTGAGTCGAATTGCGTCACTGGGCGCTATTTTTTATATCGTGACGGACATTGCGATCCACTGGGGCGTATTACGGCATCTAAGGCAAAAGGTGAATGCCAATATTTACATACTTGTCAGCGCAATCACGCTAGACGTCATCGTTTTAGTCGCTTTTATATGGGTGAAATGGACGAGCGATCCGCTGGTGATTTGGGCGTCTCTTATCGGTATGGCATTGATTGCCGCTGGTGAGATTTTGTTTTTACGTAAAAAGCGTTAAGAAAAAGAGCGCATAGCGCTCTTTTTCTAGTTCATTGTAAAAAACATCCAGACAGCCATAGCGACCATCATGAGGTTTTCAGTGAGCGAAATGAAGCCTAACGGCACATTACTGGAGCCACCGACACAGGCACATTTTAGCTCGCGTTTGTCGACATAAACGGCTTTAAACACCGAGACAGAGCCCACCATGCCGATAAATAACGCGATAGGGATGGAAATGACGTGAGCAAATTCCGCAGCCATTAACAGACCCGCCAAGCCTTCGGCGTAGGGGTAAACACGGCCATAAGGCACCCATTTTTTGGCGAGAAGATCGTAGTTGAGAAACATGGTAGAGAATTTCTCTACGTCCTGGAGTTTGAGCAAGGCCAGAACCACCATCGAGAAACTGATGAACCACTCGATGGTTTGTCCGGTAAATGCGCGACCAAAAGACAACCACGACGTGGCTACAGAGAGGAGTGCCGTCATAGTAAATAATGCAATAACGGGTCGGTAACTGGTTGCGTCAGGGTCAGGAAGAGGCTTTCCAAGAAAGGCTCGAACCTCCTCGTACCCACCGATACGTTTATCACCAATAAACACTTGTGGAGTGGTATCGACGTTGTGTTTTTCCTTGAATATGTCGGTTTCCTCGCGGCTTTCCAGTAGGTTGTCGTCCACATCGTAACCGTTGGCTTTAAGTAAGTGCCGGGTTTTTAAACCGAAAGGGCATTGGTGGTCAGGTGTCGACATTCTGTAAAGCGTGGCTTTTTTAGTTGATTGACTCATAGCCAAGTTCCTTACGTAAAAGTTATGTATTCGTGTACGCATTATAGTCGGCAAAAGATTAAAAGCATCAATAATCAGAAAAGGGTAAAAATTCATTAAAAATGAAAAATTATTTTCATTTTGAAAAAAGTGGACAACTTTTTTTATAGCTTTTCTAGTCATCTTGAAGAGCTTACTTTAAAAGATTATTGATACATGAGGATAACTCTAAGTTGAATATACAACTGCTATAGACTTTGCTATTAAAGGGTTTTTTATACAACTTTAATCGTTTTTAGCTTGACTAAAATTCTGAGGTTTCTATTCTGAGAGTTGTATAAATAACTTAGATGGCAGTACGAAGTCTAATCGGAAAGTAAAATAATTATAATCTAATCGAGGTGACAAAATGCAAAAGTTACTTAAGTCTGCTGTCGCTATAGGCGTATCTGCGGCACTTTTTAATACAACAACAGTCTGGGCACAGTCAGGATCTGATAATACTCAAGCCGAAGACGTTGAGAAAATCACGGTGACTGGTTCGCGAATTCAGCGAATAGAAGCAGAAAGTGCTGCTCCGGTTCAGGTTTTTACGGCGGAAGATATAGAAGTCTCAGGAATGACTTCGGTAGAGATGATTTTACAGAGAATGTCAGCCTCCGCTGGTTTTGCTGGCAGCCAGAGTAATGCTTACTGGACCGGTAACGGTTATGGCACCGCTCAAGTTAATTTGCGTGGACTGGGCATTAACCGAACGCTTGTGCTTCTGAATGGCCGTCGCGTTGTTAACGGCGGTACCGGCGCAAACAGTTCTGTTGACTTAAATATGATTCCGGTTGAAATGATCCAGCGCATTGAGGTCCTTAAAGATGGCGCTTCAGCGATATACGGTGCGGATGCTGTAGCCGGTGTGGTGAATATCATCACCCGTAAAAGCTACGATGGCTTCACTATCGAAGGGCGCTTAGGTTCGACAGACGATGGTGAAGGTCAAGATCGCAACGTTAATATGATCTTTGGCACCAGCAGTGATAAAGGTCGCATAATGGCGACATTAGGCTATCGTTCTTCAGACGAAGTTAATATGGCCGATCAAGCCGGTTGTGCTTTGGGTGAATTAACACCAGGCCAACTGGATTGCTTCGGAAGCTCAAGTACCATTGGGGGGAGAGCAACCATATTGACGGGTCCAAATGCTGGAGATCGTATTAACTTCAGTCAAGATGCTGACGGTAATGGTGATTTCTATGAACCCTACAGCGCTGAGAAACATAACTTTGCATTTTTTCCTTATTTAAATTCGGTTAACCCAATTACAAACTGGAATTTCTCCGCTTTCGGGGATTATCAACTGTCTTCCGATGCGACGGTATTTGCTGAAGTTTTGTACAATAATCGCACGTCAGATCAACTGGCTACGCCGGGAACATTAAGAGGTATTGAGTTTGATGCCAGCCACCCAACAAACCCAACGGGTGAAGCAATTCGGCTTGAAGGTCGTCGTTTGTTAGAAGGTGGACCAAGAACGTTCTTTCAAGATGTTAATACGTTCAGAACGGTTGTCGGGTTGAGCGGTGTTGTGGGCGCTGGTTGGAATTGGGAAGTTGCTTATAACTATGGCCGTAATACCGCCATTGACGGTATGACCAATATCGTCAATATGCAGCGTCTATCTGCGGGCCTAGATCCGAATACTTGTGGCTCCAACGGTATTCCCTGTATTGACTTGTTGGGTTACGGAGACCTGTCTCAGGAAGCTTTGGACTACATTATGTTTCGGACGACGGACAACGGTGGTAACGAGCAGCGTTCATTGACAGCGAATATTTCCGGCGACCTATTCGAAATGCCGTCTGGATGGGTTCCTGTCGCTTTTGGTGTCGAACACCGAAAAGAGAAAGGTTGGCGAAACCCGGATTCATCAATTGTTGCTGGCATTATGAATACCAATCAGGCGGACCCGATAGAAGGGAGCTATACAGTTGATGAAGTTTACGCTGAGACTTCTTTACCGTTGCTGGCGGACTTACCACTGATTCAGTCGTTGAATTTAGATTTAGCGTATCGTTACAGTGATTATGACACCTTTGGTAGTGATGGAAATTATAAAGCGAGCGTTCACTGGCGTGTATCGGATGCTTTGAAAGTGCGGGCGACTCAGTCAACTGCTTTTCGTATTCCAAACATACCTGAACTCTTCGGTGGTGTTGCTGAAGGAAATCTGACAACAACGGACCCGTGTGACGGATGGGATCAAGCCGGCGCTAACCCAACTGTGGCGGCAAACTGTCAAGCAGACGGCGTTCCTGCAGGGTATGAACAATTTGGTGCAACAGTGCTTACCACTGTTGGTGGGAACCCAGATTTAAAACCGGAAGACGCAGATACTTTCACTGCTGGTTTCGTATGGGATATCGGCTCGGCGGACAATTTACAATTGACGGTTGATTACTACGATATTGATATTGAGAATGCTATCCAAAGAATTCCCGGTTCAACGAAGCTGTCTGTCTGCTATAACTCAGAAAATCTATCGCACCCATTTTGCAGTCCGGAGCATTTCACGAGAGATTCTTTAACTGGCGATATTAACTTTTTGTCTGCTCAGCCCACCAATGCGGCAACTGAAAATGTGTCAGGTATCGACACCGCACTATTTTACAACACGGATCTATTGGGCTGGAAAAGTGACTTTAGTTGGAATGTCAGTTACTTAAATGAATACACATTTGCGCCTTTCGTTGGTGCGGATGAAATTGAGTATGCCGGATATATTACTGGCGGTAGAGGGAGTTATACGCATTGGCGTTCAAACGCTTCGGGAACCTTTATGAAACAGGACTGGCGTGTACATTACTCCGTCCAGTACATTGGACCTGCCGATGACATTAATGCTGCTCCGGGAGATATTGGAGCCCGAGCACCCAGTGTTTTCTATCATAACGTGCAGGGAACTTATTTCGTAAATTCAAAACTGAGCGTGACTGGCGGTGTTAATAACCTTTTTGACAAAGAACCGCCTTATATTCAAAGTTGGACGGACGCCAATACTGACACTATGACATATGACTTGTTAGGCCGTCAGTTATATCTGAAGGTACGTTACAGCTTTTAAAGACTAGACTGGCTGTCGCTTTTCCCTGGGAGCGGCAGCTTTTTTTTATTAAATTTGAGGTAGGGTATGACTCAAAAGAAACGCTCCAGTAGCTGGCGAGTTTGGCATCGTTGGCTATCTTTGATTTTTGGCCTGCAAATGGTTATTTGGACAATCAGTGGCGCTTACATGGTGTTCTTCGATTTGGATTATATTCATGGTGATCACTTAGTTCAGGATATAAGCCAGCCAATACCGAAAGGTGTTGAAATATCAAGCTTAAATGACCTGTTGAGCCGCTATCCAGAAACACGAAAAACGTCGTTAAAAAGCGTATGGCTGAATCAGAAGTTACAGCCGGTGTATAAAATAGAGAGTAACGAGGGAGCGTTTTTAGTTAATGCGGAGTCGCTGCAGCGTATTGATATAACCGAACAACACATTAAAGAGTTAGCGAATCAATATTACACGAAGGATCCCGACGCTATTGAATCGGTCGTTTACATGACTGATAACCCACCAACAGAAGTGAGTGGTGCTTTGTTACCGATTTGGCAGGTAAATTATGACGATTTCGGTAATACCAGTCTGTATTTATCTGAAACGACCGGGGAGCTTTTGGTAAAGCGACATACGTTTTGGCGGGGGTTTGATATCGCCTGGATGTTACACATAATGGACTACGACGAGCGTGTGGATATCGAGACCTGGTGGTTAAAGGGCTTTATTATCGGTACGTTTATTTTAATGATAACGGGCACTGTCCTGCTTTTTTATACGATTACGTTTAAGAGAAAATCGACTGGGGGTGCTCAATGATAAGGTTTATGCAATGGCTTCATCGTTGGGTGAGTTTGGTTTTAGTGATTCAAGTCGCTTTGTGGCTAGTGAGTGGGTTATTTTTTAGCTTAACCGGACATCACGGAATGTCAGGCCACCAATATATGGTCTCAAAAAACTCTGAACCCCCACTTAAAAAAATAGCGCCTCAAATCGATGTTACTGAAATGCATCAACGATTCCCCTTAGCTCACTCCATTGAACTGGTCAGTGTTGCCGGGGTAGGTCAGTATCAGGTGTCTCTGCCAGATGGACGTTTGCTTTACTTCAACGCAGATACCGGTGAACGGTGGTCTACGGACCAAGCTTTGGCGACTCAGCTAGCGCTGAATAGCTACAATGGACCGGGCCAGGTTGAAAGGGTTGAAAGAGTCAAGGGAAGCGATGAAGTGAATGGCTGGGAAGCTTCGGGGTTTCGCATTGATATTAAAGATGATCTTAATACTCGGATATACATCGATGAAGCCTCATCTCAGGTAGTGGAGCATCGCAATACACCATGGACAATAGCTGACTGGGCATTTCGTCTGCATTTTATGGATTACACTGGTGGCCGAAGCTTTAATCATTTATTGATTTGGAGTGCCGGGTTATTCGCTCTTTGGTTTTCGTTATCCGGGCTAATTCTTTTAGGCCGAAATATTACTAACGGTGACTTTAATCCAAATCGGAAAAAAACATGGCTAGAATACTTTCAACAGAAAGGGAAACCAATTGCCAGCAGCTGTGGTGGAGGTGGAACTTGTGGATTATGTAAAGTAACACTACAAGGCAGCGATATACCTAGTCCTAAAGCCGCTGAAAAAGCGTTATTGAGCGCCAATGAATTAGACGCGGGGATGCGGTTATCTTGCCAACACAGAACCTCAACAAATTATGAAGTAAAGTTACATAATGAGGGGGTTAGTGATATAGCTTTAACACTCGATTCAAAGCGTCAACTGACTCCATCCATTATGGAGCTTACCTTTGTGAGTTCAGAGCCCGTTAATTATGAAGCCGGGCAGTTTATGCAGTTTCGTATTCCACACTTAAACGAAATATTGTCACGACATTACTCTGTTGCTACGCGGCCTCACCCGACTCGATTTGTGTTTAACGTACGACAACTGCCCTCGCCAAGTGAAGGGGTGCCCCCAGGCATCGGTTCAAACTACTTGTGTAATTTAGAGCCTGGCGCTCATGTCGATGCTATTGGACCATTTGGTGACTTTCAGCTGACGAAACAAAATAATCACACGCAAGTCTTTATCGGAGGCGGCGCCGGTGTTGCACCGTTAAGAGCGTTAATACAAAGTGAGTTAGCAGCAGATTCTCCTCGTCGTTGCATATTCTTTTACGGCGCACGATATGAAAAAGAGCTCTGTTATAGGGATGAGTTCGAAAGAGATGAGCGGTTAAATTATATACCGGTACTTTCAGAGGTTGCTAAATCAGATGAGTGGGCCGGGCACACTGGCTTTGTGCACGAAACCGCAATGAAATGGTTGGCAGATGAAAACAAAAACACATTGGACGTTTACGTGTGTGGTCCTCCACCAATGCTGAAAGCAACGTTAAAGTCTCTTGCTGACTTTGGCGTTCCGCGAGAACAAGTAAGGTTCGATGACTTTGGTATTTAGACTTTAAAATCGCCTAAGTTAGTCGTAAATCTGGGTGGTGATATAGTAGTCGTATCGCCACCTGGATTGACTACCTCGCAATGAGTACCTCTTTTAATTGATTGATCCTTATCAGCAAAAAGATATATACTTCAAGCATGTTTTTACAGCAGAACTTCGCATGTATCGTTTAATCATTGCTCTATTGCTATTAGCAGTAACAACAATGTCATTTTCACAAACTATCAGTACGGAAGAGGCCTGTATGCACGATTCTACTGAGCAGGTTTGTGATCTTGCTGATTGCGAAGTGTCGCACTCTCTTACCGATAATTGTTGCTCTGATTCAATGATGCGACATTGTTACAGTCCGTCAATTACTGTCGTTTATTCTGAGCAATCGACGGTTCCGCCTGTTGATAAGCTGCTTTTTAACGCAACCTCATTCTTAGATACGAATATTAAAGAAAAACACTCACTCTCGCTTTTCCGCCCCCCAATCCACTCTTAAAAATACGGGATTTCTCGATCCTGGCGCGTCTATCGCTCAGGTAAAAGCACAGCTATAAGCTTTGGTTCGCTCATTGTTGTTACGACGCCGATCGTCGTCCTCGTTACGCTCTGATTCATAGCTTGGTCTGTGTTGAATCTAAAAATTCACAGTTTTTGAGAGTAACAATATGAAACTTTTAAGAAGAATGGCTTATTTAGGTGTTCTGACTGCAGTAGTGCCAAATGTTGTTAGTGCACAAGAGCCACTTTTGAATTTGCAAGAAGCAGTGAGTATCGCTGTACAAGAAGATCCTTGGTTAACGGCAAGTAAGCAAACCCAAGAGGCATTCGCGAGTGAAGCGATAGCCTCTTCCAGTTTGCCTGACCCTAAAATATCATTCACGGCTGCCAGTTTCCCGGTTGACAGTTTTAGTTCAAGACAGGAAGGAATGACCCAGTTAGTCGTCGGTGTTTCACAAGCATTTCCCAGAGGAGACACATTATCGTTGTCTCGTAAGCAGAAAAACCAATTAGCTCAAAAACAACCGCTTTTGAGAGCGGATCGCATTGCTAAAGTCAAAACAACGGTCACGAAGTTGTGGTTAGATGTTTTTTTCTCTCAGCAAAGTATTCGCTTGCTTGAATCGGATAGAGCGCTTTTTGAACAGTTAGTGTCGACGGCTAAGGCGAGTTATACCAGTACCGAGGGAAAAGCACGGCAGCAAGATGTTGTTAGAGCCCAACTTGAGCTTACACGCCTGGATGATAGGTTGACGTCACTGCGACAAAAAGAGGAGCGACTTCAAAGCGAATTGTCGGAATGGATAGGTGTTATAGCGAAATCAACGTTACCGGATGACCTTCCGAGTCTTACGCTGAAGAAGACATTGCTATCACCTTCGACAATACCGAAACAAGCCTTGTACGAATTGATAAAAGAACACCCGGTTTTGCAAGCGACCGATCAAGACATTTTGGCGTCGGAGACGTCTGTCGAGCTCGCTCAGCAAGGCTATAAACCGCAATGGTCAGCCAATCTGAAATATGGCCATAGAAACGACGATCCAAGCGGCAATGACCGTGCCAACTTGCTGTCAGCCGGGGTTACGTTCGATGTCCCTTTATTTACTGATAACAAACAGGATAAGCAGGTACGCTCAGCAAAGTTTAGAACGGAAGCGAAAAAAACTGAGAAGTTATTGATTGCCAGGCAGTTAATAGCCAATTTACGCAGTACGTTTTTACAACTGAACCGTTTGAATGAACGTGCTTCCCTATATCAGGAAGAGCTACTTCCACAAATGTCCGCCCAGTCTGAAGCCGCATTGACTGCCTACAACAATGATGATGGCGACTTTGCCGAGGCGGTACGGTCACAGATTGCGGAAATCGACGCAAAAATTGATGCATTAGCAATCGCCATCAACCGCCAAAAATTGATTGCCGAAGCAAACTACTTATTACTTTCAGGAGTGTAAAATGAAAACAGTCACCAAATCTCTTATAAGTTTAGCTGTAGGCTTTGCAGTTGGCGCTGGCGCTATTGGCTATGTAATGCAATCGACTGAAGTGTCTGATCGTTCATCGGGCAATGCAGAAAAAGAGCCGTTATATTGGGTGGCTCCGATGGATCCCAATTATCGCCGAGACAAACCAGGAAAGTCTCCAATGGGGATGGACCTTATTCCTTACTATGGCGATGATGCAGAAGAGAGTTCACCTGGTACGGTGAGAATTGATCCCGACGTTATTAATAACCTTGGGGTTACAACTGCAACCGTCACGTCCTCGAGACTCAACCTAGATATCGAAACAGTTGGCTATGTTCAGTTTGATGAGGACCGAGTATTAACAGTAAGTCCTCGTGTTGAAGGTTGGATTGAAAACCTTTTTGTAAAAGCGGTCGGTAACTCTGTTAAAGCAGGCCAACCGTTATACAGTATTTACTCACCGGAAATGGTTAATGCTCAAGAGGAGCTTGTACTAGCCTCGCAGCGAGGTAATCAGGTTCTACTAGATGCTGCTGAAGAACGCTTAAGAGCTCTGCAAGTCTCTGAATCTGAGATTAAGAAGTTAAAAGAAACTCGTAAAATTCAGAAAACAATCACGGTAAAAGCAAAGCAGTCCGGGGTATTGGATAGACTGACTGTGCGTGAAGGTGCGTTTGTAACGCCGAGTATGAATTTAATGACCATTGCTCAACTGGATAAAATTTGGGTTATTGCAGAAGTCTTTGAGCGGCAATTGAACCAGGTTGAGGTAGGCAATGACGTTCAAATGAACCTTGAGTATGCTCCAGGTAAAGAGTGGCAAGGAAAGGTTGATTATGTCTATCCGTCACTTAACCCTAAAACTCGGACGGGACAAGTTCGAATTCACTTCGACAACCCAGATGGTTTTTTAAAACCGGGCATGTTTGCGAATCTTAACATTAAGGCTGGTTTAGGCGATAAAAACTTAATCATCCCTAAAGAAGCGCTTATCCGAATGGGTGGTTCGAACCGAGTTGTACTGGCACTGGGTGATGGGAAATTTAAATCAGTTAATGTTGACGTTGGGCGGTTAGGGAGCTCGCGAGTTGAAATTTTATCGGGTCTTATGGCAGGTGATGACATCGTTACTTCAGCTCAGTTTTTGATTGATTCTGAGTCCAGTAAATCCTCTGACTTTAAGCGCATGCAACATGACACTGATGCTGATAACGAGAGCCATGGCAGTATGTCAAGTGACGCAGCAGCTCAAGCTGTCTGGGTTGAAGCAACCGTTAAAAATGTTATGCCTCAGCACTCGATGGTTACGCTGGAGCACGGTGAGATTTCTGAATGGGACTGGCCTGCAATGACGATGGACTTCGATGTTGCTTCGGATGTTGAACTTTCTCAGCTTAGCACGGGGTTATCCTTGCATGCGGAAATAACGCAAGTCGGGAAGCAACAGTACCAGCTCACATCGATTCATATTCCTGAGCAAAAACAAGTGACAGAGCAGGAGCATAACCATGATTAAGTCAGTCATTCGATGGTCAGTGAGTAACCGTTTTTTCGTTCTTCTGGCGACATTAATCCTCGTGGGTGTTGGTGCTTTTGCGGTTAAGAATACGCCCGTAGACGCACTGCCGGACTTGTCGGATGTCCAGGTGATCATTAAAACCAGCTATCCGGGTCAAGCGCCGCAGGTGGTAGAAGATCAAGTAACCTATCCATTAACAACCGCTATGCTGTCTGTCCCCGGCGCTAAAACCGTCCGTGGATATTCGTTTTTCGGCGACTCCTATGTGTATGTCATTTTTGACGAAGATACAGACGCTTACTGGGCGCGTTCGCGAGTACTGGAATATTTGTCTCAGGTTGCTCCGACACTGCCTTCTAATGCAAGACCGCAATTAGGCCCTGATGCAACAGGGGTTGGTTGGGTGTATTTGTATGCCTTGGTTGATCGTACGGGTAACCACAATTTGAGTGAGTTACGCAGTATGCAGGATTGGTTTTTAAAGTATGAACTGCAAACGGTCGAGGGGGTTTCGGAAGTTGCCGCCCTCGGCGGGATGGTAAAGCAGTACCAGGTGAAAGTGGATCCGGAGAAGCTGCGCGCATTCGATATTCCTCTTGCTCACATACAAAATGCTATCCAGCGAGGTAATCAGGAAGTGGGGGCGTCGGTGGTTGAAATGGCGGAAGCTGAGTATATGGTCCGGGCCTCAGGCTATATTGATGGTGTGTCAGACTTAGAGAGTATCCCGCTTGGCGTTGATGAAAATGGCACGCCATTATTGCTTAAAGACGTTGCTGATGTGGGTGTGGGCCCCCAAATGAGACGCGGTATCGCCGAACTCAACGGTGAGGGAGAAGCCGTGGGTGGTATTGTGGTAATGCGTTTCGGAGAAAATGCCCAAAAAACGATTGATGGCGTTAAACAAAAGTTGGAAGAATTAAAGTCTGGGCTACCAGAAGGTGTCGATATAGTCACTGTCTATGATCGTTCGGGGCTTATCTCGGATGCCGTGGAAAGTCTCTGGAAAAGTTTAATAGAAGAACTCGCTATTGTCGCGTTTATCTGTGTGATATTTCTCTTCCATGTCCGCTCCTCGCTGGTTGCCGTTATCAGCTTGCCTTTGGGTATTTTAACCGCGTTTATTGTCATGTATTGGCAAGGAATTAACGCGAATATTATGTCACTTGGAGGGATCGCAATCGCTATTGGCGCTATGCTCGATGGTGCCATCGTCATGATTGAAAATATGCATAAGCATATGGAAAAAACGCCACTGACAGCAGAGAACCGCTGGCGGGTGGTTGCCGCCTCTGCTTCAGAGGTGGGCCCTGCTCTTTTCTTTAGCTTGCTCATTATTACCGTCAGCTTTATGCCGGTATTTACCTTAGAAGCCCAGGAAGGGCGGATGTTTTCTCCGCTTGCTTTCACGAAAACTTACGCAATGGCAGCCAGTGCAGCCTTAGCGGTTACCGTTATCCCCGTGTTGATGGGATATTTTATCAGAGGAAAGGTAACACCTGAGGGGAAAAACCCGCTTAATCGGTTATTGATCGCCGGGTATAAACCGCTTTTAAAAGGCATTTTGAAATACCCCAAGACAGCAGTTGTCGGAGCGCTTGTTATCCTGGCCGTTGGTGTCTGGCCGATTGACAAAATTGGTAGTGAATTTATTCCAGATTTGGATGAGGGCGATTTGATGTATATGCCCACTACCTATCCCGGATTATCAATTGGTAAAGCAAGGGAGCTGTTGCAGCAAACCGACAAGCTCATAAAAACGGTACCGGAAGTGAAGACGGTTTTTGGCAAAATTGGTCGAGCGGATACCGCCACTGATCCGGCACCCCTAACGATGATTGAAACCTTTATTCAACTGAAACCGAAAGATCAGTGGAGAGACGGTATGACCACTGAGAAGTTGAAAAAAGAACTGGATGCGCTTGTAAAGTTTCCGGGGCTGACCAATGCGTGGGTTTACCCCATTAAAACTCGCATTGATATGCTATCGACAGGTATCAAAACGCCGGTAGGTATAAAAGTTGCCGGAGCCGATCTTAATGAAATTCAGACGATAGGGCAGCAGCTTGAAGCAATACTTGATGATGTCGATGGTACGGCTTCTGTTTATTCAGAGCGAGTGGCAGGTGGACGCTATGTCAAAGTTGACATAGAAAGAGAGCAGGCTGCACGTTATGGCTTGAACATTGAGGATGTGCAGCAGGTCGTTGCCACGGCTATTGGTGGAATGAATGTTTCAGAGACCATTGAAGGGCTTGAACGTTACCCAATAAACTTGCGCTACCCTCAAGATTACCGTGATTCGCCGGAAGAATTAAAGAAGCTACCTTTAGTTACGCCAAACGGGCAGCGTATTAGTTTGGCGGATGTGGCTGATGTCTACGTTGAACTTGGACCGCCGGCAATTAAAAGCGAAAACGCAAGACTTAATGGCTGGACTTTTGTCGACATTGAGGGCGTTGATGTCGGCACTTATGTTGAAAAAGCAATGAAGGTTGTAGAACAAGAACTCGAGTTGCCAGCAGGGTATTCAGTTACCTGGTCCGGGCAGTACGAATATATGGAAAGGGCAAAGGAAAAACTGACTTACGTGATTCCGTTAACGCTCGCGATTATTATCGTTCTTTTATATATGAACTTTCGAAACGCTACAGAAATAGCCATTATATTGGGAACTTTGCCTCTCGCATTGGTGGGGTCAATCTGGCTAATGTATCTTTTAGATTATAATTTCTCAGTTGCTGTAGCGGTTGGTTTTATAGCTCTAGCAGGTGTCACTGTAGAAATAGGAATACTAATGCTGACTTACCTAAACCAGTCCTATAATGAATATGAAAAAAGTCAGTTAGAGCATGGTAAAGCATTAACGAAAGACGGTCTCTCTCTTGCCGTAATGGAAGGGGCTGGACTTCGTGTTCGCCCCGTCATGATGACGGCCGTTTCTACAATTGCTGGTTTATTGCCTATAATGTTTAGTACAGGGACTGGGGCTGAGGTGGTTAGTAGAATAGCGGCGCCAATGGTTGGAGGAATGATCAGCGCTGTTATCTTAACCTTGCTCGTATTACCTGCTGTTTACTACTTGTGGCGTGGGCAAAAGGTTAAGCGTGTATAAGACCAATTATTTTAGTTAAGAGACGCACATCATTGATCTTGATCAATGATGTGCGCTAACAAGTATGCTAGGTTAAAATTCGGGATTGGGGACACACATATGGCTCAAACAAAATTTTTAGTTGTGCTTATGCTAGGAATAGTGATTCAACTATCCTTCCCAGCTGCTCCTGTCCATAATACTGCCTCCAGCGCAGAGCACGTAATCAACGTTAATCAGGCAGATGTTGCAAACGAGAGAAAAAGCAACATTCATTGTGATGACGACGAACAACCTGCCAGTAAAACGTGCTGTTATTGTTTAACTGACTCTGCTGATACATGTTTAATGGATGCGGAGTGCAACTCTGCAAGCTCACCTTTAGTATTAATTCCGTTCAATTTACCAATAAAGTCAATTGGTTACTTGCAGCATCCTCTTTCATATGAAGGGAATGTTAAGCAAATGTCTTTTGATATTTTTTATCCTCCGAAATAGCTCCTGCTGAATTTCAATTAAAACTTTTTTCGAAATTTAATCATGCTAGATAGAGCTCTTAAGTTAAGTGACTTAAGGCTTGTAGGAGAATATATGAACCTATCTAAAATCACCGCTATTTTTGATCAACTTCGGCAAGACGCAGTGGAGGAGACTCTGGTTGGGTGTGGCGTTAGCGGCTTTACATTGTTTCCTGTTCGAGGTCGAGGCTATTACTTCGATAGTTATAACGATGATCACTTAGTTGAGCACGTACAGCTCGAAGTTTATGTGAACAGTGATGACGCGCGTGACGTTGCGTTTTTGGTAGTTGAAGCGGCCCATACCGGGGTATCTAACGAGGGCTTAGTCTGTATCTCGCCAATAGATGAATTGCTTTGGGTTCACGACAAACGAGCAGCGACTGATAAAGAACTCTCGTTACAACGTTAATATCGCGGCAACGTCGACTGAAGCATATTGGTAGTTTTAATAAATAGGACAGTACTGATGTCAACTAACGATCATAGAGCCGGAGTGCGGGAAATTAACTTAGTCAAGCGCACGTTAAAGCTAAACACTGAGAGTGTGAAAAAAGTTCGCGAAGCGATTAACGAAATCGATCGCTTGGTTGGTCTTGATAGCGTTGCCTACGACTCTGACCAGAACTTGTTATCGGTCGCTTATGATGCCTCTAAAGTCGATCTGACTATGATAGAGGAAAAGCTCGGAATATTTGGTGTTGAAATAAATAGTGGCTGGTGGACTCACTTGAAAGAGGAATACTACAAATTTATTGATCAAAATATTAAAGATAATGCAGAGCATACACCGTGGAGTTGCCACAGAAGCCCGCCACGTACCAAAAGCAAACGAAAGTAACAATTAATTATAGGTAAGGAGTAAAAAATGCAAATAGAAACAATCAAAGATGTACTGAGTTGGACCGTTGATTTCCACAAAAACCTGAAGGAGTGTGTGACTCACTGCTCTAAACAAAACCAAGATGAACGAGCTCGGATGATTCTAAGCTACGTGTCGGGTCATGAAGCTAGCTTAGAGCGAATGGTTGAAGGTTTTTTGAATACAGCCAACCTAAATGCATTAGACACTTGGTGTTATGACTATATTGGGAAACATCCCATCGTTGAGCATGGGCACTGCGATTCGCCTTTTAAAGAGTTAGATACTGATCACATTATGGAGAACATTGTAAACCATCATGAGCAAGTCATTGAGTTGTATGAACACCTATATTCCCGTGTTGATATAGACAGCGCAAAAGAGCTGTTAGAAACAGTAAAAAACGTTGAAGAAAATGAAATTAAACGAATGGTGCAAACTGCGAACCGATTTTCGGATATGTAGTTAGTGAAAATTTTATCGTTGGTACTTTGTGGGAAAGAGCCCTGATTTGGTTAATTTTCCATAAATAAGGAGCACTTGTATGGGTGTGAAAACTGAGGACGTTAGTAGTAGTTCCATTGAGGAACTCATTATCGAGGGAGCCGGTTGCGCGAGTTGTGTTGGCAAAATCGAGAGTGCACTAAAGTCTGTATCCGGTGTGGAAAATGCAGAGATGAACTTTGCGCAGCGAACAGTCAGTGTGACAGGAACAGCAAGTCCGAGCGCTTTAGTGAAAGCGGTAGAGAAGGCGGGGTATAGCGCTAAAGTAGCCACTTCCCAAAGTGGCGATGATGCGTTGGCAGAAAAAGAGCAAGCCGACTGGGCTTACTATAAGCGACTGATGCGTGAGATGACCGTCGCGCTGTCGTTAGGTGTACCCCTAATGATTTATAGCCTTTTTGTTGGTGAAATGACGGTTACCACTACCTCAGAACGTGTGACATGGTTAGTCGTAGGTATTCTAACGTTAGGTGTACTTTATTTCTCTGGCAAACATTTCTTTGTTGGTGCCTGGCAGTCCCTGAAAAATCATTCCGCTAATATGGATACGCTGATCGCGCTTGGTACTGGTACAGCCTGGTTGTATTCCATGGTGGTTGTAATCGTTCCACACCTAGTTCCGGAAATGGCGCGTCACGTTTACTTTGAAGCGACTGCGATGATTATCGGTTTGATCAATCTGGGGTTGGCACTTGAACTGAAAGCTCGTGGGCGCACGTCCGAAGCCATAAAACGTCTCATTGGTTTGCAGGCGAAAACCGCAAGGGTGATTCGTGACGATAAACAATTGGATATCGCTATCGAAGACGTACTCGAGGAGGACGTAGTACGTGTTCGTCCCGGAGAAAAAATCCCTGTTGATGGAAAAGTTATAGAGGGAAGTACCACCGTTGATGAATCTATGCTAACGGGTGAACCCATGCCCGTGGAAAAATCAGTTGGTGATGACGTTGTGGCGGGCACGATAAATAAAAGTGGTTCCTTTTTGTTTCAAGCGACAAGAGTCGGAAAAGATACAGCACTTGCTCAAATTATTAACATGGTGAAACGGGCGCAAAACTCTAAGCCCCCAATCGGTCGTCTTGCCGATGTTATTTCAGCTTACTTTGTGCCAGTCGTTATGATTATCGCTGTTATCAGTGCTCTAGCTTGGCTTAACTTTGGGCCTGAGCCGGCACTGGCCTTTGCTGTGGTATCAGCGACCACTGTCTTGATTATTGCTTGCCCTTGCGCATTAGGCCTGGCGACGCCTATGTCGGTAATGGTGGGTGTAGGAAAAGCCGCAGAGGCAGGTGTGCTGATTCGCAATGGCGAAGCATTGCAAACAGCGTCGAAAGTATCGGCTATGATCCTGGATAAAACGGGCACCATTACACTTGGTTCTCCTAAAGTCACCGACGTATTAGTAGCGAGTGAGTACGATGAGCAAACCGTACTGCAACTTGCAGCGACACTTGAGTCTGGCTCTGAACATCCGCTAGCACAGGCGATAGTTGAGTCAGCCAGGGAAAGAGGGATTAAGACAAGTAAGGTCTCGAACTTCAACGCCATCGCTGGTCATGGCGTGGAGGCAGAAGTTGACGGGAAGTCCCTCCTTTTCGGTAATGAAAAGCTGTTGCGTGAACGTCAAGTTGAGCTCGGTAACTTTGTTGAAAAAGCCCAAGGCTTAGCTGCTGAAGCTAAGACGCCTATGTACTTTGCCGTTGATAATGAGTTAGCTGCAATTATTGCAGTTGCCGACCCGATAAAAGACGACTCCGTAGCCGCCATTAAACGTTTGCAAGATAACGGTGTGCGAGTAGTGATGCTTACTGGTGATAATCGCGCGACAGCAGAAGCAGTTGCTGAAAAAGTAGGAATTAAAGAATTTTTCGCTGAAGTTCTGCCGGAAGAAAAATCAAAAAAGGTTCAGGAGCTGCAGATGGAAGGCGAAATCGTTGGCATGACGGGAGATGGTATTAATGATGCGCCAGCACTAGCTATTGCCAATGTAGGCTTCGCGATTGGCACGGGAACGGACGTCGCTATTGAAAGTGCTGATATTACATTGATGCGTGGGTCGTTGCACGGGCTTGCCGATGCGGTCGCGGTGAGCAAGGCCACACTGAGCAACATTAAACAAAACTTATTTGGTGCTTTTATTTACAACGTAGCAGGTATTCCTTTTGCCGCAGGCGTTCTGTATCCATTTTTTGGAATGCTGTTGAGTCCGGTTATTGCAGGTGCAGCAATGGCTTTTTCTTCGCTTACGGTAGTGAGCAACGCTAACCGGTTACGCTTTTTCAAAGCCAAGAAACATTAATGCACCTTTTAACATTGGCGCATTCAGGAGAATAAATATGTTATTTATTAATATTGCTGGTATCGCTCTGATCGCACTGATCGTCTGGTGGTTTTGGCTTTACACGCCCAAGCAGATGAAGCTGGGAGAAGGTGATTGGGTGATTGCCGTCGAAAACGGCACCTACTCGCCTTCGAGAATAAACGTACCTGAAGGTAAGCCGGTTGAACTCAGGTTTCTGCGGAAGGATCAATCGCCTTGCTCTGAAACTCTGCTTATCCCTGACCTGGAAATCAGTGAAACGTTGCCTTTTAACAAATTAAAGCCAATTCAAATACCAGCACTGGAACCCGGAGAGTATGACTTTCATTGCCAGATGCAAATGTATCGGGGAAAAATCGTTGCTGGTTAAATGGCTTAAAACGTCCAGGTCACAATGAGAATTTTAAAAGTTTTCCGCTAGATTCAATGAAATTCAATTTCATCGAAGGCATTGAAGAATTCGGCGATGAATACTGCCGTTATATGGGATCTACGTCAGCGTGGGTTCCAAGATTTAACGATAGTGAAACAAAGTAAAATTAATGAGACCAATACAATTTGGTCATAGTCAAGAGGGTAATAAAATGAAAAAAGTACTTTCAGCTTTAACTATCACAGCTTTAATGGCCTCTCCTGTCTTTGCTGATGCACAGCATAAACATGGTGATGATAAAACAGGTTCAATGAGTGGAATGATGCATCATGAAAAAATGACATCAATGAATGAGCACATGCAAGAAATGCGCGAAGCTATGGAAAAAATAAAAAGCGAATCCGATCCCAAGAAACGTAAAAAACTAATGGAAGAACACATGAAGTCAATGCAGAAGGGAATGCAAATGATGAACCATGGGATGGATAAAGGCATGAACAAAGGAGAACATAAAAAGGGAGACAAAGCAGAGCAAATGGGCAAAGAGAATATGATGAATAAAATGAAAATGATGGAGCATAGAATGGATATGATGCAAATGATGATGGAGCAGATGATGGAACATCAGAGTGAAGAAAAAAAGGAAATGTAGTAGAGATTAAGCTCTCCGTTGGAAATGCCGCTACTTGCAGTGTGCAAGTAGCGGTACTTTTTCAATATATCTAATTTACAACGGTATTTTTAAGGAGGAAGTTATGAAACTTAATGCAAAGAAATTTGGCTTAGCAGCTGGCGGTGCTTTCGCAGTTTTATGGGGAGTTTGTAGCTTGCTAGTGCTTATTATGCCCTCTAGCATGATGGCTTTAACAGAAGGCATGGTTCACGGAAAACTCTCTGGTTTCGAGTGGCATTTGAGTTTTAGTGGATTTGTTACGGGATTATTCGGGTGGTCCTTGGGAGCTATGATTACTGGCTGGCTAATTGTAACGTTATATAATAAACAAATGAAAACGGCTAAATGAGATTGTTGTCAAACTGGAAGCCTTTAAATCTGTTGCTCTGAAACTTTGCTTATTCCTGATCTGGGGATCAGCGATACTTTACCGACCAAAAAGTTAAAGTTGATCGAATTGCCAGTATTAAAGACCGGAGAATACGATTTTCATTGTCAGATGCAAAGGTATCTAGGAAAACTTATTGTCAAATAAGTGAGACAAATAAGAGCTAATATGAATGAGAAAAAAGTGCTTATAACAACTATTATCACTCCTGAACTAGCTTAACCTATCACCAACCAGCAGCTAAATCCGAAATATTGGTAACTGTCCAGTGAAGTTAAGCTAGGTTATCTCACCCAGCGCAGCAAGATAATTGGCTAACATCTTTAGTAAACGTTTGAGCGCATAATTTTAAGCCTTCTACCATCGTAAGGTATGGGAAGAGCTCATCAGCCAACTCATTGACTGTCATTCCTGCTCTTATCGCCATTACAGCAGCCTGAATCAACTCACCGGCTTCTCCTGCGACGACTTGAACACCGAGCAGTCGGCCGCTGCCACTCTCTGCGACAATTTTTATAAACCCTTGGGTATTGAAGTTAACCAATGCCCGTGGGACATTTTCAAGGCCCAACGTGCGGCTTTCGGTGACGTAACCACCAGTTTTAGCATCAGCTTCTGATAAACCCACCGTGGCGACTTGTGGATCAGTAAAGATAACCTTGGGCATTGCACTGAGATCAAGATGCGCATCACCGCCCGTCATGTTAATAGCGGCTCGGCTGCCGCCTGCGGCGGCGACATAGACAAACTGCGGCTGATTCGTACAGTCGCCTGCCGCATATACTCTTGAGTTAGAGGTTTGCATGCGCTCGTTAATCGTTATTGTACCGCGTTCAGTTTGTACACCGATGGTTTTTAAATCGAGGTTTTCCGTATTGGGCGTACGGCCTGTGGCCACGAGCAGTTGTTCTGCTTTTAATGTTCCGGCATTGGTTTTGAGAATGAAGTGTTGTCCGTCGTAACGCACTTCGCTGGCTTCTGTATGCTCAAGCACATTGATGCCTTCGCGATCAAAAACAGTCGCTATTGCTTCACCAATGGCAGGCTCGTCTTGGGATAACACCCGATTGCGGGCCAAAACAGTAACTTCACTACCGAGACGCGCGAAGGCTTGTGCTAACTCAAGAGCAACGACCGAGGCTCCAATAATAAGGAGGCGCTTAGGAATGTCATTTAGCTCTAATGCGCTTGTCGAAGTAAGGTAAGGGGTTTCAGCTAAGCCGGGGATGGGGGGGTGTGCGGGTCGGGCCCCGGTGCCGATAAAAGCACGGTCAAAGTAAATCGTTTGCTCACCGCCATCGCGAAGTGATACGGAAAGAGTTTCATCGTTTATAAAGCGGGCTTCGCCGTTAATAACGGTAATGGCGGAATTCTCTCTAAGAATACTCTGGTATTTGGATTCACGGAGTTCTTCTACCCGAGCCTGTTGTTGCTCGAGGAGAGCTGATCGATTTACCTTAAGAGTATGAGTACTTAAGCCTTTATCAAAAGAGCTTTCTCGCCGCAGTTGGGCGATATGAGCCGCTCGGATCATGATTTTAGACGGGACACAGCCAATATTGACACAAGTTCCGCCAATAGTACCTCTCTCAATGAGCGTCACTCGGGCACCTCCCTCGGTCGCTTTGAGTGCCGCAGCCATCGCACTGCCGCCGCTACCAATGACAGCAATGTGTAAATTGTTATTACTCATAACGGTTACTCCTTGGTCTTTCAGTTTTACAGCAGCTATAAGGCATTGTGATGTTTCATGACTGATTTTTTGGTGCCGTTGCTTTCAGTGTTGATGGGTATCCTGCATTTGTCGTTGCTTCAGTGAGCTGCTTAACTGACGTTTTTTCGTCGTCGAATGTCACGGTTGCATCCCGCTCTTCAAAACGGACATCGACGGCGCTCACACCTGCAACTTGGCCAAGTGCAGCTTTGACAGTAATTGGGCAGGTGACGCATGTCATACCGGGTACTGATAGCGTAACCGTTTTCTCAACCGCCAATGCGGGCATGCTAAACAGTAAAAATAAAATGGTTGTTATCATTGTTTTTTTCATCGTGTATTGCCTCCTAGTAAAACAAAGGAACAACATAGGGGTAAGCCAATGCTGTTAAAGTAAGCACCGCAACGAGCCAAAACATCACTTTGTAGCTCTTACGAGCATTTGGCGTTGCGCAGGTGTTATCAGGGTTGCAGTCATCAGCACGCCGGTATATTCGACGCCAGGCAAAGAATATGGCAATCAATGCAATGGTAATAAAAATGGGTCGATAAGGCTCAAGTGCTGTGAGGCTCCCAATCCAGGCCCCGGATACACCGAGTGCAAGTAATATGAGGGGACCCAGACAACACGCAGATGCCAGAGTCGCTGCGATCCCTCCCGCGAGAAGAGAGCCCCGACCAGATTTTGAATTTGACATAAGAGTAACTCCTTCGGGCATTTTGCTTTAATGTGTTAATCTTAAACCCGTACCTCACTACGGAAGCAATAGCTATGTTAAAAAAACGCAACGTAATGACAATTGGCACGCTGGCCAAAACAGCCGGCGTGGGCGTGGAAACGGTGCGCTATTATCAGCGCCGAGGGCTAATGAGCGAGCCGGAAAAGCCGTATGGGGGGATCCGACATTACGACGAACAAGCGCTTGCTCGGCTTCATTTTATTCGCGCGTCTCAATGGCTTGGATTTAGTCTGGATGAAATTGGTGAGCTATTAACTCTGCAAGATGGCGCTCATTGCGATGAGGCACGGGAGCTTGGGGAGCAAAAGCTCACCAGTGTTCGTCGAAAGATATCGCACTTACAGCAAATTGAACGAGCGTTGAATGAGCTGGTGCAAAAATGCAGCGCCGGACACGGAGATGTCTATTGTCCACTGATGGCCTCGCTTAATGACGGGGTTGAGGACGCTACCACGGACAAACATAAGGTGCGTTAGTCTGTGTAGTAAAACTTTTGAGCGGAGTTCTTTAACTGAATTGCTTTATAGCTAACGCCAGCCATACACAAGAATCCCCATACCGGTTAGCACAAACGCCGTGCCAATCAGGTCGAAATTGGATAGTGGCGATTTATCGACAATTCGCAGCCAGACTATGGCAGTTAACACGTAAATACCACCATAAGCTGCGTAGACCCGCCCGCTTTCCGCTGGATGAAGTGTTAATAAGTAAGCAAATAAAGCTAAGCTTATTGCTGCCGGAATGAGCAACCAAACGGAATGGCCCTCTTTGAGCCATAGGTAGGGTAAATAGCAACCGACAATTTCGGCAATTGCGGTTGCAATAAATAACCCGAGCGTTTTCAATAAAAATAATGCACTCATTATCAGTTGTCCCTACACGCTTCATCAGGATCTTCTAGTTCTACCGTTGTATGGCTTAGAGCATAGGGCGCAAGGACGTTATCGATGTGCTGTTTTAAGTCGCTACGGGCCTCGATATCAAGATTTTCAGTTAACACCAAATGAACGGTTAATACATGCTCCTCGCCGTCTAGTGACCAAAAATGCAAATGGTGTAGGTCAGCAACATGAGGTAGCTCCAGTAAAGCGTCAGCGACTTGTCTGTAGGTTTTTTTGTCCGGAGTTGCTTGTATGAAGAGTTTCAGCGTTGCCCACAGGTTGCGCAGCACATTCACTAAAATAAATAGAGTAAAGCCAATCGACAATATAGGGTCGAGAATTGGCCAGTCTACGAACAACAAAACAATACCAACGATAAGTACAGCAACCCAGCCGAGAACATCCTCCAGCAAGTGCCAGTTAACAACGCGTTCGTTTAACGTTTTGCCCTCTGACAATTTGTAAGCGGCAAATCCATTAACTGTAATGCCAACGACGGCTAAAGCGATCATGCCATCAGCGATGGGCATTTGAGGGTTCCAGAGTCTGGGAATCGCTTCCACAAGTACCCAGGCAGAGCCTGCGATTAAAACAACGGCATTAATAAATGCACCGGCAAGATTGAGTCGCTTATAACCGTAGGTAAAGTGTTGGTTAGCCTGTTTTTTGCCCAGCTTATTAAGTACCCACCCCAGGCCAAGCGACAAGCTATCGCCAAGATCATGAACGGCATCAGCTAAAATGGCGGTACTGTTGGTAAGAAAGCCACCAATAAACTCGATAATGGTGAAAACAAAGTTAAGAACAAATGCCCACCCTAATCGGTTGGACGGCATGTCCTTTGAGTGATCATGGTTATGGTGATGCCCCATAATACGTTCCTCTTTGTAGTAGAAGGGGCGGCAATAACCGCCCCCTTAAGTGCTGAACCCTAACGGCTCAGATCCTTAATTTTTTGTTTCGAAAACCAAGGATAGAGCACGGGTAAGATAACCAGTGTTAGCAATGTCGCAGACACCAAACCGCCAACAATGACGGTGGCCAATGGACGCTGAATTTCAGCGCCTGCGCCGGTTGCAAACAGCATGGGAATGAGTCCTAACGCTGAGGTTATTGCCGTCATTAATACCGGGCGTAGTCGCGACCATGCGCCATCAAACACGGCATCATTAACTGCATGCCCATCGGTTATTCTCTGGTTTATACTTTCGACCAGAACCACACCGTTTAGTACCGCCACACCAAACAGTGTGATGAAACCCACGGCGCTGGGCACCGATAAGTACTGTCCTGACACATAGAGTGCCACAATACCACCGATGACTGCCAACGGTACATTCACCAAAATCAACATGGCTTGACCCATGGTGCCGAAAGCAAAATAAAGCAGCAGGGCGATGAGTGCCAGCGATATGGGAACGACAATGGACAAGCGCTCCTGTGCTCGTTGTTGACTTTCGAACTGGCCACCAATATCGACTGAGTAACCGGTTGGTAAATCCACCTTCTCGTCAATCGCCTTCCGAATATCGGCAACCACGCTACCCATGTCACGACCCTGAACGTTCGATTGAATCACAACGCGACGCTGTACATCATCACGACGGATTTGCGGTGGTCCTGATTCAATTGCGACGTGGGCGACTTCGCCTACGGTTACCCAGGCTCCCGAAGGAGTTAACAAGCGTAACGAGCGAATAGACTCCGGCGTATCGCGGAATTGCTTGGCCAGCCGCACGTAAATATCATAGCGCTCATTACCGCGAATGATCTGGCCTGCCGAAGCGCCACCCAAGCCATTGTCGACAACGCTAAGTACATCGGAGACATTTAAGCCGTAGCGTGAGAGTTGTTGGCGTTTCGGCGAAACCACCAGTTGTGCTTCACCTTTTATTTGCTCCATCGCTACTGCAACGGCCCCGTCAACCTGCTTGACGGCACTTTCTATTTCCTGGCCTTTACGGGCCAACACGTCAAGCTCGGGTCCAAATAGTTTGATGGCTAGCTGCGATCTTACACCTGAGAGCAGTTCATCAACCCGTGTTGCAATAGGTTGTGAAAAATTAAACAACAAGCCTGGGTGATCATCTAGTTTTGCTTCCATCTTTTCCTGCAAAGCGTAACGGTCTGATGCCGTAGTCCATTCTGACTGGGGTTTAACACCGACATAGATCTCAATATTACTGATAGGCTCCGGATCGCCGCCGACCTCTGCGCGACCAATACGGCTCAGCGCATACGTGGTTTCTGGAAATGACATCAGTATTTTTTCGAGCTTAGGAGCAACCTCCAACGCCGTTTCGAGATTAGAAGAGGGGGCCAATGTCACGCGAATATTAATCGTGCCTTCTTCTAGCTCAGGCGCAAACTCGGTGCCGAGACGAGGCACTAACACCAAAGCGCCGACAAACAGCACACTGGCCAGGGTAATAACAGCCTTTTTACTGCGTAACGCCACCGATAATAGTCTTTTATAACCATTATCTAGTGGTTTAAGCAGTTTATTTTCACGAGGCTTAATACCCCGACTGAAAAAGTAACTGGCTAATGCCGGTACAACCATGATGGCCACAAAAACCGCGGAGATAATGGCCAACATAATACTGATAGCCATGGGCTCAAATAATTTAGCTTCAACACCCTGAAAACTAAACAGTGGCATAAAGACCACCAAGATAATCATGGCGGCAAAGAATACCGGTCGTGCCACTTCGTTAGCCGCTTCCTTAACTCGCAGCTTGATACCATGACTATCGAGTTTGGCTGCCTGAGGATCCGGGTCGCGGTGCTCTGTGCGTTGCTCGGCGTCGTCTTGGTGTTCACTATCCGGACGACTTAAGTGCTTAAAGATGTTTTCAACCATCACCACGGAGCCGTCGACCAGCATACCAATGGCAACAGCAATCCCGCCCAGCGACATCAGGTTAGCTGACATGCCCATCGCGGACATTACCATCAGGGCAATGGCGATAGAAACGGGAATGGACAGTAACACTAAAAAAGTAGCGCGTATGTTGAGCAAAAACAGTGTTAATACTGCGATAATAAACACAAAGGCAATGAGCAGTGAATACGCGACCGTAGATACGGCTTTTTGTATTAAATCGGCCTGATCATAATACGGCTCAAAGGTGACACCCTCGGGTAATGCTTGCTGAATAAGCGGAATGCGCTTTTTAATACCGTCGATGGTGGCTTTGGTATTCGAGCCCATGCGTTTGAGCACAATACCCGACACCACTTCGCCCAACTGGTTGACCTCGCCGTCGACTTTACGCGACATTGAGACCGCCCCCTGGCGAATTTCACTGCCGATTTCGACGTCGGCAACCTGTCCCAGTGTTACGGAAACGCCGTCAACGGTTTTGAGCGGTATTTGTCGTATTTGTTGCAGGCCTTTTTTACCGCTTTCCAGCCAGCCGGTGCCGCGAATAACCAACTGCTCCTGACCGCGGGGCATATACCAACCACCAACGTTACCGTTATTCTTGTTGACCGCGCTCATCACATCTTGCTGGGTAAGGTCGTAAGACAGCAGCTTGGCGGGATTGAGGTTAACCTGATATTGCTTAACTTCACCGCCAAAGGACAAGACTTCGGTAATTCCCTCAACGGGCATCAGTAGCAGTTTAACCACATAGTCGTTAAGACTGCGTAGCTCGATGCTACTGACACCAGAGCCCGGCTCGGCAAGTAGCAGATACTGATAAACCTGGCCGAGACCGGAAGAGTTAGGGCCCATTTCGGGCGTGCCGACTCCCTCTGGAATCAACTCCTTTGCCGCTTGCAGCCGCTCGAATACCAGTTGCCGGGCAAAGTAGATATCGACACTCTCGTCAAATACCACGGTAATGCCCGATAAACCTGTTTTTGAGATTGACCGAACTTCTTTGACGTCGGGCAGGGCATACATCACCGACTCTATCGGATAGGTAATCAGCTGCTCGACTTCGGGCGCTGCTAATCCTGGTGCTTCCGTATTTACCGTTACCTGAACGTTGGTAACATCGGGAAAGGCATCCAGATTAAGTTTGGGAATAATAAAAAATGACGCAATGCTGATGCTGAATAAAGCCAATACCAATAACAGGCGATTGGCGACAGCAAACTGAATAATGCGCTGAAACATACAACCTCCTGTTAGTGGTTATGTGGGTCAAAACCGCCTTTAGCGATTTGTGAGCGAACGAAAAACGCGCCGTTGTCTACGTATTTTGTGCCTTCCTTAACGCCTCGAATGACTTTCCACGGACCCTTTTCATCAACCAATTCGACTTTCTTCGGTTCAAACTTTCCGGGTTCGTGCTCAATGAATATCTGCCAGTCACCATCAGATGCCCGCATTAAGGCTGAGTCCTTAACTGCAAGCACCGGTCCATCCGACTTGACTGAGAAATAAACATCCGCAAATAAACCAGGGTGTAATTGGTCCTTTTCGTTATTTACCGCAAGTCGTACCGTTCGGTTGCGGGTTTTATGGTCGATTGTGTGGCCTTCCTGAATGACTTTTGCCGCAAAGCGCTGATTGTCGACACTCACTGTAACAGGATCACCAAACTGCACACTAAGGTCAGCTGAGCCTGGTAGACGAGCATTAACCCACAAGGTTTCTTCTTGCAGCACTTCAACCAAGTGATTACCGGCATTAACTTGCTGGCCTTGCTTGAAATTATCGCTAACCACAATTCCGCCAATTTCTGAGGTCAGTTGGTATTCGCCGATAGGGTAGTCAGCTTTACTTAAACGCTTAATATCACTGGCTGACATACCAAATGCTTTGAGCTGCGCTTGCGCTGAAGTAAAGGCGTTTTTCGCTTCGACAAAGCGTTTTTCACCCACCGTTGACTCGCCGAGTGACTGCACGCGTTGCCACTCGTTAAGTGTGACCAAATACTGACTTTGCGCCTCCGCCATGGTGGCGCTGAAGAGGGTGGCTAGAGGTTCACCTTTTTCGACGTGGTCGCCAATACTGACAAAACGTTTGAGCACGGTCGAGTCGATGCGCGGACTCACGATATAGCTGTTAAAGTCGTTAGCAACCACCTCGCCCGGAGCATAAACCGGGTATTCAATAACTTGAGTTTGCAAGGTTCGCGTGGTGATATCTGCCATGGATAGCTGCTTGCTGGATAGCTCCACGCCTGAGCTTTCCTTATGTTCACCTTGCTCGTGTTTGCCTTCTTCCTTGTGGGTATCTTCTTTTTCGTCGTGTCCGTGTTCATCCTGCGCCATAACCGAAAAGCTCAGCGCAAGTGCTATTGCTGCGTATAAAGGTTTTACTGACATCGTTTACTCTCCAATCTCTGCGTTTGTTGGCTGGCTTAACGGCGATAACGTCAGCGCTTTACTGAGTTCGCCCGAACGGTACAACCATTCAATGGCGGCCAACCGATATTGTGTTTGCAGCGCTATCCCTGCAAATTGGCTATCGAGCTGCTGTTGCACAGCGGTGAGGTAGTCGGTGGTGGATAGGTCACCGGCGAGCCAGGACTGTTCAATCACCTGCATCGACTCATCCTGCCGAGATTGAAAGTCTCTTTGCCAGCTTTGCCACTGTTTTTTCACAAAACGATAATTGTTAAGAGACGATTTCAGTGCTGCTTGCCATTGTTGCCTTAGTGCAATCAAACGTTTTTCTTCAGCAACAGCTTCGCTATTGGCTGCGCGCACCGCATCGCTGTAGTTATTGCGAATCTGTAGTGGAATGCTGAATGATAAGCCAACTACTGTTTCGTTATCGTTCTCGCCCGCTTCGACGCCTACGGTTGGGTTGGCGGTGGTTAACGAGCGTTTCCAGTCGACATCGGCGCGCTTTAATTGCCATTGCAGGTAAGCAGCTTTTAACGCCGGATGTTGTTGCCAGCGAGCCGTTAACGCAGGTTCAACGTTAAATAGCTCCTCATTCACGGAGAGTTGAGCGACGTCAATCGTGGTTAGCAGAGCGTTTAACTCTGCTTCAGCGGATTGCAGCTGTTGATAAGCCGCTGCCGTTTGTTGCAGTTGCCGACTTAGTGCGAGTACCGTCAGTTGTTCGTCGACGGCACCTAAGTCACCGGCTTTACGTCGTTCGGCAACCAAGCTTATCGCCTGTTTAACGATTTTCTCTTGTTGCTCGGCCAGTGCGTAACGCTGTTTTGCGTCCAGCCATTGCACATAGGCATTCAACAAAGTTTTAGCATGCGATGTCGCCGACTGGCGATAAATACTCACTGCCATAGCCGTCATGGCGTCACTCTGACTGGCCCTTGCTTCATTGCGAGTGCTCCAGTCCAGCGTCTGGCTTAGACCAACAGCGTAATTATTGATGTCACCATCGCGCTCTAAGCGTGACGATAAGCTAGGGTTGTACAAAGGCTGATTTAATTGTTTGCCCTGTTGGATCAGCGCTTCAGCCTGCTGTTGAGCGGCTTCAACACTGGGGTGTTGCTGCACAGTTTTTTGCCATTGCTCGGGCAACTGTTGTGCATTGGCGTAGCTTGAACTTATTGCCAGACTTACGGCAATAAACAAGCGTTTGCTATGTGTCGAAAACGGACCCATAGATAGACTCCTCAGTCATATTACTGCGTAAAATAATGATTTTCTTGCGCTGCTAAAGCAGCGTATTAGGCAGCTATGAGGAGATGGGAGGCCGGAACAGCGGCGATGATAGTGGGTTAGTGTAAAACTCAGTATACCCAAGACGTATTGTGCCCATTCGTGGTAACGCGAGAGTTTTTTCAGCCTTCATGGCATATAAATGAAATGAACCATGGCAGTGACAGCAATGATGGTAGTCAAAGCTGATTTCGCCACTTTTAGGGAGATTGCGCTTATCGATGTGGGATTCGTCATGCTCAAAATTGAGGTGTTGCTCAGAAGAGGACTGGTGAGATTGATGCACATCAGCAACCGCCTGACTGATTTGAGTCAGAACAGCAACAAGCACCAGTATTAAAAATCCGAGTCTAAGCATCATTACCTACAGTTCTAAATAAGCAGCTTAACGGTACATTAATTAAAAATAGTTTTCAACTAGTGCATTCTGAATCGCCACTAGTTCACTAGACACTCAGTAGCCTAACGAAGCTCCGCTGGACAACCTTAAAAAATTGTGTAAGTACGTTGTGTAACCTCCGGAAATTTAGACGTCTCGGTTACAACTAACAGATTCTATTTCATCAATTTTATTAAGAATTGTACACGCAATAACTTTGCTTTGGCCAGTACAACTTGTTCTAATTGAAGTGAGTTGCTTCTCAAGATCTTGCAAAGAAGTAATTTGAGAGCGTATGTGCATTATGTGTTCATCAATCAGGGTATTAACGGCTGAGCAAGGTTGATGTGGATTGTCTTGATAATCTTGTAATCTGCGGGTTTCAGATAATGAAAGGCCTATAGCTCTGCAGCTACATACAAACTTAAGTCTTTTGTAATGTTTTTCAGTGTATACTCGATATCCGTTATAACTACGAGCTGGTAAAGGTAACAAACCCTTTTTTTCATAGAACCTTATTGTCTGGGTTTGAATTCCTAATAAGTCTGCTAGTTGACCAATACGCATAAGAAAATTTCCTATCTAGTTAAGTAATTTCTTGACCTTATAGTAACTTTATAGTTTTTAATTGTGAAACTATATATTTAAGGTAAGTAATACGATGGCTAGTTCCTTTGATACGGTTCGAACAAATGGCGACTCAAAAAATGCCTACGAAGAGTCAGGTAAACGGCTCATCGTTTACTCTGTAGCAAAAATGGATTGCCCATCAGAAGAACGAATGATTCGCTTGGCCTGAATGGGTTTGAGGAAATTCATTCATTATCCTTCGACTTGTCAAACCGTCGGCTGAAGGTATTACATGATGGTGAGACAGCCTTTATTACTTCTAAATTAGAGACTCTAGGTTTGGGGGCCTCGCTTGAAAGAGACACTGCTGCGGACTCCGAGGCAATCAAAGCTGAGGAGTTTTCGGCAAGTTCGGATAAGCAGGAGTCCCGCACCTTGTGTTGGTTGCTCACCATCAATACTCTTCTGTTCTTGGTGGAAATGACTGCCGGACTGCTTTGGCAGTCTGCTGGTTTGATTGGGGAATCTTTAGATAATTTTGCCGATGCGGCAGTTTACGGGCTTTCTCTTTATGCCGTAGCGCGTAGTGTTAATATGCAAATACGTGCTGCGCACCTAGCTGGCGTACTACAACTGGTTTTGGCTCTGGGTGTACTTGCAGAAGTTGTGAGACGCTTCGTATTCGGGAGTGAACCTGAGTCACTTGCGATGATGGGGATTGCATTTGTCGCGTTGATTGGCAATACCATCTGTCTTCTACTTATCTCCAAACATAGAGGAGGTGGTGCGCATATGAAAGCAAGTTGGATTTTTTCAGCTAATGATGTAGTGATTAACCTTGGCGTAATCATCGCTGGCACCCTCGTTGCGTTGACCGGGTCGAATTACCCAGATCTTATTATAGGTAGCATAGCAGGTTTAATCGTGCTTAACGGGTCAAGACGCATTTTTGCACTGAAGGGGAACTGAATGTCCTGCGTTGATAAAGGATTTTCGCCCTATATTTCTCTGTTAATTTCTGGTTTAACTGTAGTCCTTGACCAAGTGATCAAGTGGCAGACGCAGCAATCAATAGCTTACGGTGATTCGATTTCATTGACCCCTTTTTTCAATTGGGTACACACTTGGAACACTGGTGCGGCATTTGGCCTGCTTTCAAATGGTGGAGGTTGGCAGCGCTATTTTTTTATTGGGGTTGCTCTGCTAATGTCTGTGGCTTTAACGAGGTTGATCTTTAATAAAGTAAGTAAACGGGATGGCATTAGCTACGGGCTGATTCTTGGGGGGGCGGTTGGGAACCTCATTGACCGACTGTTTCGTGGCTATGTTGTCGACTCCCTTCATCTAGGTTGGCAAACGTGGCAATTGCCAGTTTTTAATATTGCCGATATTGCAATTACCCTAGGAGTTATCCTATTACTGTTAAGCAACTTGCAGGTCTCAATGATACCGAATCTACCGGGTTCTAAGTAAATAGTAAGTATAATAATTAATATGGCCGAGCTTATTTTGGATGGATTAGGAATTTATATTGAGTGGGGTAATTGAATGAAAATATCTTGGTTTTTAATACTGACTGTGCTCATTCATAGCTCTTTTGCCTGTGCTCCTGTGGCTGGTACTTTCAGTCAGTCTTCAATAAAGAGTGCAGGAGTTGCGTATGACTTAGTCTTAGAAATTGAGCGTGAAAATCAAGACTTAAATAAATCAATATATGATAGTAAACAACAAACACAACCTCATATTAGTTGCATTACTGGTTATAACCTCTTAATTTCAGCCGTGCCTGTTATTTTGGCACCCAACTCAAACTCGGTAGGTTTTGACCAAAGCCTGACTCACCAACCCCCTGTACCTCCACCAAACGCGTAACCGTTAACTTAGACTTTTTAAAACCTATAAGTTAATGGAGAAGCAACATGAAGTATTTATACTTCGTGGCAGCCTTTTGCTTAGGTGCGCTAGTGCCTGTGGCGACGGCTGCGACGACAGATTTAAAGCTGAAAGAAGCGTTACAAAAAACGATCAAGAATAACCCTGAGTTACTGGAGTATGATTATAAAATACGAGCTGCAGGAGCACTGATAGAGCAGGCTGAGTTTTCAGCGAACCCAAGGGTATCTGCGGAAATAGAAAACTTTGCCGGCTCAGGACGGCTAGAAGGTATCAGTAACTCAGAATTGACCGTATCCTTTTCTCAGCTCATAGAGTTAGGGGACAAACGGCAGTTACGAGTTAAAGCTGCAACCGAAAAAGAGAAAGCTCAGCGAGCAGAGTTTGAGTATCGTCAAATTGAGGTTTTGGCAGAAACCACACAGCGTTTCTATGACATTTTAAAACTTCAGCAAGTCGCGCATACCAGCGAGCGTCAAATTCAGCGAACTGAGCGACTGATAAAAGTGGCACAGGAGCGTGTAGAAGCTGGCGCGGTGCCTAAATCCGAGGTTATTCGCATTAAATTACAGTTAGAGCGCCAATACGCTTTCTCTGACGAGTTGAACGGTAAACTGAAAAAGCAACAAGCTGAACTGGCTTCAATGTGGGCAGGCGAGCTCAATTTTACGCGCGTCTCTGGAGACTTTACTTTTCCGCTAAGCCTCCCGGAAAAAGCCAACGTGTTATCGGCTGTTAATCGGGCGCCGGAGTATTTGCGTTTACTGGACTCTGAGCAACTTCTACAAGCGCAAGCCAGAGCGTTAGCAGCGGACTCAAAGTCGGATATTACCGTTGGTGTCGGGGCTCGCTACAATAATGAGTTCGATGATGTAGGTTTAATCGTCCAGGCATCGATGCCATTGCAGTTCACTGACCCTAACGTCGGTCGCATAAAACAAAGCCGATTACTGCATCAGTCTAACCTGGCGCAGCAAAAACAGGTTCGGCAGCAACTAAAATCACTGGCTTTATCGCTAGTGCACAGTTTGCAAACTCACCAAAGTTATCTGCAAAAGATAAATCAGCGACTGATGCCATTATCTGAGCAATTACTTGAACAGACTCAACAGGGTTACGCACGCGGAACGCATTCTTTGTTGCAAGTGTTAGACGCGCAAACGGAGTTAGCCAAACTCGAGTACGAAAAAGTTTCTCGGAAACATGCGATTTACAGCGACATCATCGAATTAGAGCGCATGACCGGACAGCCGTTTTTAGGAGTACAACAATGAAACTCAACACATTGATTACAATTATCTGCATTGCCAGTTTTTCACTGCCCGCATTGGCTTATGAGAAAGAACACGAAGAGCATGAAGCACCCCATACCAATTTAAGTGATGCAGCAATAGAAAACGCGAAATTAACGTTGGCAACAGCGAGCGCTCAAAGCATTCGAGTAAAGCAAACAATTTTCGGTGTAATAGCCCCCAATAATAACAATATTGTGCATATCGGAGCGAAGTACAAAGGTATTGTTACGTCACTAAAGGCCAATATCGGCGATGCCATAAAAGCCGGGCAAACTCTGGCTGTTGTTGAGAATGTTACGACAGGCACGGCATTTGAAGTCATCAGCCCAATTAGCGGAGAGGTAACTGCACGTTTTACCAACGTTGGTGAAGTGGTTGAGCAAAAGCCATTATTTGAAGTCCTGGATCCATCATCGGTCTGGGTAGAGCTTTCAGCGTTCCCGGAGAACATTGAGTCGTTAGAAGAAGAGCAAACGACCTATGTGTACGACTTGCATCATCATAAAACCGTCGAAGGAACTGTGTCTTATATCTCGCCACAAATGACTGGCGGACATATTGCACGCGCACTTATCGAGTTGCCCAATCAGTCGGGGCATTGGCGACCGGGAATGCACGTAAAAGCGGATGTCGTTACAGACAGCTTTAACGCGAGCTTGGCGATAAACAATGATGCTGTTCAACGTTTAGACGATAACCCCGTTGTTTTTATTAAAGAGGGTAATCGTTTCGAAGCCAGGGAAGTTGAGTTAGGCCGAACTGACGGTGAATACACCGAGGTGTTATCGGGTATTGAGAATGGCGAAAGTTATGTCGTTGAAAACAGCTACTTGATAAAGGCTGACATTCTAAAACAAGGCGCAGGCCACAGCGATTAGGGAGAGTAAACAATGATAGATGCACTCATTCGCTTTGCTGTTGAGCGTCGATGGCTGGTGCTTGCCGCAACTTTGTTAGTAGCAGCTGCGGGCGTTTATAGCACATTAAAGCTACCCATCGATGCTGTGCCGGATATTACCAATGTTCAGGTACAGATAAATTCAGAAGCGCCAGGCTATTCGCCATTAGAAACCGAACAACGTATTTCTTATCCGGTGGAAACCGCGATGGCAGGTTTACCAAAGCTGGACTACACCCGCTCGATCTCACGCTATGGGTTGTCGCAAGTTACCGTGGTGTTTGAAGAGGGCACCGATATTTACTGGGCTAGACAGCAAATCAGTGAGCGATTGCAAAAGGTAAGGGGAGAAGTACCCGACGGTATCGAGCCGACGATGGGGCCAATAGCCTCCGGCCTTGGTGAAATTGTTAATTATGTAGTACGCGCGAAAGAGGGGGCTACCAATGCCGATGGCGAGGCGTATACGCCCGAGCAGTTGCGTACCATCCAGGATTGGATCATTAAGCCGCAACTGGTCAAGGTGCCCGGTGTTACCGAGATTAATAGTGTGGGGGGTTATGAAAAGCAATACCAGGTGGCTCCCATCCCCGGTCGTATGCTGGCCTATAAAGTGACCATGCAGGACCTTTTGGCAGCATTGGATCTTAACAATAGAAACGCTGGTGCCGGTTATATCGAGAAAAATGGTGAGCAATGGTTGGTGCGTTCGCCTGGACAGCTTAAGACACTTGACGATATTCGTGATGTGGTCGTGACAAAACGTGATGATGCACCGGTGCGCGTGAGTGACGTGGCTGAGGTCAAACTGGGAGAACAATTACGCACTGGCGCTTCAACCTCGGGCGAGAGCGAGGTGGTATTGGGCACGGCCATGATGCTTATCGGCGAAAACAGCCGTATTGTTGCACAGAATGTGGCCAATAAAATTGAGGAGGTGCAACGAAGCTTGCCAGACGGTGTCGTCATCGAAACGGTTTATAACCGCACATCCTTAGTGGATAAAACCATTGCAACGGTAGAGAAAAATCTGTTTGAAGGTGCCGTGCTGGTTATTGTCGTGCTTTTCATTCTACTCGGAAATGCCCGTGCAGCACTGATTACCGCCTGTGTCATTCCGTTAAGTATGCTGTTTGCGGTAAGCGGCATGGTCGCCAACAAGGTGTCTGGTAATTTAATGAGCCTGGGCGCAATTGATTTTGGTATTATCGTCGATGGTGCGGTCATTGTGGTTGAAAACGCTTTGCGACGGCTTGGAATTGCACAGCAACGCTTAGGCCGGGTACTTACCACTAAAGAGCGCTTAATTGAAGTAACCCATAGTACTCGTGAGGTATTTAACCCTGCGGTATTTGGTGTGCTTATCATTATGCTGGTGTACTTGCCCATATTTGCGTTAAGTGGTGTTGAAGGCAAAATGTTTCATCCCATGGCGTTTACTGTCGTAGCCGCGCTTTTAGGGGCTCTGATTTTCAGCGTTACCTTTGTACCCGCTGCTATTGCAATATTTGTCCGTGGCAATATTAAGCACGGTGAAAACCGAATAATGCGAGCCGCCCGCAAAGTGTATCAGCCGGTTTTACGGCAAACACTGAAGCTTCCAGTTGTCATTATTTTGCTTGGCTTTGGGCTGTTTGCGGTATCAATGTTTCAGGCGAGTCGCATGGGAACTGAGTTTTTGCCACAGCTTGATGAAGGCGATATTGCCATGCAAGCCTTGCGCATTCCGGGGACTGGCTTGCAGCAGTCTATAGCAATGCAAAAAGATGTCGAGTCTGTGGTGTCACGCTTTGACGAAGTTAAACTGGTATTCTCAAAAATTGGTACCCCGGATGTTGCGACCGACCCTATGCCACCGAGCGTCGCTGATACCATTATTATTTTAAAGGAGCGTGAGGACTGGCTAAACCCAGAAAAAACCAAAGAGCAACTGGTTGCTGAAATACGAACTGCTGTGCAAGAGCTTCCCGGTAATAAGTACGAGTTCACTCAACCGATTGAAATGCGGTTTAACGAACTTATTGCAGGCGTTCGAGCTGACTTGGGGGTTCGTATTTATGGCGATGACTTGCAAACGCTTAAACGGTTAGGCGACTCAGCCGCGGCAGTCATTCGCACCGTTGATGGCGCTGCTGATGTTCGGGTTGAACAAATGACCGGTTTATCGACACTCTCAGTTATACCTAAGCGTGATCATTTAGCGTTATTAGGCCTAACAGTCGCTGATGTACAGCGAGCAGTTCAAGCTGCGGTTGGTGGAGTTCAGTCAGGGATTATTTACGAGGGGGATAAACGCTTCAAGCTAATGGTACGTCTCGACAAAGAATGGCGTAAGAGCATTGAACAGCTTAAATCACTGCCTATTGATCTGCCTGCCGGCAACCCTGAGCTGCGCTATGTGCCGTTGGGAGAGGTCGCCGAATTGAGTTTGGAAAGTGGACCGAACCAAATTAACCGAGAAAGCAGCAAACGCAATGTTATTGTGAGTGCGAATGTTGAAGATCGTGATTTGGGCTCTTTTGTGGCAGATGTTCAGGATGCGCTAACGACTGACGTTGATTTGCCAGCAGGTTATTGGGTTAACTACGACGGTACCTTTGAACAGCTGCAATCAGCTTCCCAACGGTTGAGTTTGGTTGTGCCATTAGCGCTGCTATTAATTATTGGCCTGCTATACAGTGCGTTTAATTCGCTGAGCAGTGCACTCGTCATATTCACAGGCGTTCCCTTAGCGCTGACCGGCGGGATATTCGCATTAGCGCTGCGTGATATGCCGCTATCAATTTCCGCTGCAGTCGGCTTCATTGCACTGTCGGGCGTGGCGGTTTTGAACGGCGTGGTCATGCTGACATTCATACGGCAACTGCTGCGCGACGGACTGCCATTGAAAGATGCGGTGTTTGAAGGCGCGCAACAGCGGTTAAGACCTGTACTGATGACTGCTCTCGTAGCTAGCCTGGGCTTTGTCCCTATGGCATTTAATACCGGTGTGGGTGCCGAAGTGCAGCGGCCGTTAGCGACAGTGGTTATTGGCGGTATTGTATCGTCAACATTGCTGACGTTGGTGGTGCTTCCAGCGCTTTATTATTTAGTGCAGCGTTTTAAAGAATAGAGAGTTAGGTCATTGAGCGCAGTTAGAGCCCGCTTTTATGAGCGAGCTTTAACTGCCTCAACTCACGCGAACGTCGCCTTGGCTTTGGAAGGCGGTAACGTCAGGTTATAGGCCTGTGTTACTAAGCGTGTTACATCCGTTGCTCAGAAACGAAAAAGCCCCGCACTAAGTGCAGGGCTTTAGAAAGAAGTTGGTGCCCGGAGGCGGAATCGAACCACCGACACGAGGATTTTCAATCCTCTGCTCTACCGACTGAGCTATCCGGGCAACGGCGTGTATTAAACGTTTTTTTCGGTTTCGAGTCAACCGATTTTCGTGCCTTTTTTACTGTTTGCTCAGTAATTGCACATTAAGCGGTTGTTTTGGTGAATTATTCAACGCTTAAGTAGGTGCTGCCGGCCAAACACTTCTCGTAAAAGTTTGTCCAGCGAACACCGGCTCTTGGTGCGAGACCACCATTTCGAACCTGACGGTCAATTTGCTTTTTCACCGCTTTCGCCATGTATTCTGTATTGTATTGCATGGTTTGCAGTACTTTTTCAGCGGAAGTACCTGGCACCACTTCTTCAATGTAGAAGTCGCCGCGCTCGTCATCGTGACAATACACGTGCACCTCTGTGAGTCGACCAAAGAGGTTATGCATGTCGCCCATGACGTCCTGATACGCACCCGTTAAGAACAGCCCAACATGATAATCTTCGCCCTTACGCAAAGAGTGCATTGGAATGTTATCGCTAATTTCGGTGCCTTCAATGTATTTGCCCAGCTTACCGTCACTGTCACACGTAATATCAGCAATAGAGCAGCGCACTTCCGGCTTCTCGTTTAAACGCGAAATAGGCACTATTGGCAGTACCTGACCAATGGCCCAAGTGTCTGCGGCTGACTGGAAAATAGAGAAGTTACACAGGTACTGGCTGGCGAGCATATCTTCAAGCTCTTCCAGCTCTTGAATAACATAGGCGTCTTTGTCCAGCGACTGATGAATGTCTGCCAGTATTTGCCAATACATGGTATCTAGCTTCGCCATTTCCTGTAACGACAAAATGCCCAGTTTAAAGGCTTCATAAGCATTCTGCTTATAACCAGCGGCATCGTTATAGCGTTCTTGCGGATGGAACTGGTCACCCGACTGGTGCAGTTCACGCATATTCTTCACTAAAATATGCTCGTCCTCGCTAGGGCTGACATCGAAATTGGTGCTGGCTGGCTTTATTTCACCGACAATGTTGGTGACGACACAGCTGTGGTGCGCGGTCATTGCACGCCCACTCTCGCTGACTAAATTCGGGTGCGGCACCTCTTCTAGGTCACACACCTGTTTGACGCCCCAAACCACGTCGGCAACGTATTCTTCGGTCGAGTAGTTACGGGAAGAGTCGCTGGTGGTACTGGTGCCGTCATAGTCAATGCCCAAACCACCGCCTATGTCTAAATACTCGAGCGGAACACCTTCCTGAATGAGCTTGGCGTACAGACGTGCGCCTTCGCTGACCGCTTCTTTAATTTTGCGAATGTCGGACAGCTGGCTACCAATGTGGAAGTGCAGAAGTTTGGCGCAGTGCAGCATGTCTTCCTGGCGCAAACGCTCAATCACATTCAGTATTTCAGCAATGCTTAAGCCGAATTTAGCGCGGTCACCACTGGAGCCGGCCCATTTACCGGCGCTTTTCACCATCATTTTTGAGCGCAGACCAATCATAGGTTCAACGCCTAATTCTTTGGCCAGCGGAATCAGCATTTCCAGCTCGCTGTACTTCTCAATGACTATGATCATCTTACGGCGTAGCTGACGGCCCAGCAGCGCCAGTGTCAGATAGTCTTTGTCTTTGTAGCCGTTCAGTATGGTCAGCGCATCCGGGTTTTCGTTATACGCCATAACGGCCATAAGTTCTGGCTTAGAGCCAGCTTCCAGTCCGTAATTGTACGGCTCGCCGGCATCCATGATTTCTTCAACCACTTCACGCATTTGGTTGACTTTAATCGGGAATACACCGCAATACTTGCCTTTGTAGTCGGCCTCCTGAATTTGCTGGGCAAAGGTCTCGTTAATAATTTCAACTTGCGAGCGAAGAATGTCGTGAAAACGAATAACCGCCGGCAGCTCAATGCCCTCGGCTTTTATCTCTTCAACCACTTCCTGCATATCAATAGCCAGGTCAGGCAAGCGGTGATTCGGGCGAATTTGGATATTGCCGTTTTCACCAATAGAAAAATAACCTGCGCCCCAACGGTTAACGCCATACAATTCTTCTGCTTGATCAATATTCCAGTCTGACATTAATTAGGCTCCTGAGCGCTCTAAAACAAGTAACAACTCGCGCACCACTTTGGCCGCGAATACATTGGAGTTGCCGGTAGGGTCTATCGGCGGTGAAAGCTCAACAGCGTCGGCGCCGACCAAGTTCTTTTGACGCAGAATTTTCATGAGGCTGACGAACGAGTGAAAGTCTTCGCCACCCGGCTCTGGAGTGCCTGTACCCGGGAAAAATGACGGATCGAAATAATCCAAATCTAACGTCAAATACACCGGTCTGTCTGCCGCAATGGCTTCAACGCTTTCTAAAAACTCTTGGCGTGATTTACGAATGGTTTTGTGCTCTTTCATCCACTGATATTCATCGCGAGTGCCGGAGCGAATGCCGTATTGAATAAGCTCGTGGCCGGGACCAAAATGGTCCACCGAGCGACGAATTATCGACGCGTGTGAATAATGGTAGCCGAGGAACCCGTCGCGCAAATCGGCATGAGCGTCTAAATGCAGTAAAACCAAGTCGGGGTATTGCTTCAAATACTTCACGATAGGGGCGTAGGAAATAGAGTGCTCGCCACCTAACGTTAGTAACTTGATGTTTTCTTTGGCTAAGTCGACGTTGTCAAAAATCTGATTAAAGTCACTCAATGCATGATGCCATTGCTGCTCTTCGTCATCGTCAAAGCCCAGTCGCAAATTACCTAAGTCATAAAAGGTATGGTCTTCAAGGTCGGCATCTAAATACGGCGAGTAAGACTCGATGTCTTCAGAAACCGAGCGCAGGCCATCCGGCCCCTCTTTGGTGCCTTTGCGAAAACAGGCGGTGCCGTCAAATCCGAACCCTAAAATATGAGTATGACCCGAATGCAATTCGGTACTGTGTTCCGCGCCAAAATATGGGCGAATAGGATCGTTCAACGATACGGGTAATGACAATGCGGGCATGCGCTTTGGTGACCTCTCTTTCTAGTCGTCGACTTGTGTCGATTTCTGCCGATTTTTCTTAATCGGGTTAAACAGACTTTGTTGAATATTAATGAGCTCTTCGCTCAATTTTTTACGTTTTGTCCAGGTGTCTGACAGCGGCGTTGCACTTAGCTCATTGGCGCTGACGCCGGCCATAACACCGGTCTGATTTTGGCGGACTAATTCTACCGCATGAACGCCCAAACGTGTTGCTAAAATTCTGTCCATAGCAGTGGGGCGACCACCGCGTTGCACGTGTCCTAATAAACACGGACGACAAGGTAAGTTAAGACGATCTTCCAGCTGCTCTGCAAGTCGAACCGCGCCACCGGGCCACTGGTTTTCACACAGCACCATTACGTAGCTGGAGTCTCCGCGAACACGTTGCACTGACTCAATGTGCTTCACCAGCGCCTCGACCGTTAACGGTTTGTCTTTTTGCAGCTCCGGTAGAATCATACGCTCGGCGCCGCTTGCCATAGCACTGCTTATACCAATATAGCCAGCATTACGCCCCATTACTTCAACAATAAACACGCGATCCATGGCTTCTGCGGTGTCGCGAATTTTATCCAGGGCGTCCATAGCGGTTTCCACCGCCGTGTCATATCCAATAGTGTGATCGGTGCCGTACAGATCATTATCGATAGTGCCGGGCACACCAATGACTGGTCCGTTCCAAAATTTCGCTAAATGGTCAGCACCACGGAAAGAGCCATCGCCACCAATGACAATAAAGGCGTCAATTTGGTGTGCGTCTAAATTTGTTGCCGCTTCGCGTCCGCCTTCATCGGTTTTAAAGCGCTCGCTACGAGCACTTTTAATAATGGTGCCTGAATACTGCATAATGTGCTCGACGTCTTCCCTGTCCAGGCGCACGAAGTCGTTGCTCAGTAAGCCTTCGTAGCCGTGGCGAAAACCAATGACTTCAATGCCATAATTTTCCGCGGCCAATACCACGGCGCGAATGGCGGCGTTCATCCCTGGCGCGTCACCGCCGCTGGTAATCAATGCTATTCTGTTTATTGTGTTATCAGATGACACAATCTGTACTCCTTGATAATGTCTTATGCGTAGCTTAAACGACCTGTCAGCCGTCACCAAGAGGAAATTTCATGAACACCGACGTGTCACGTTTTGATTATTCTGAATTAGCGCAATGGGCGCAGTCGTGCTTAACCAATTCAGGGGCTTCGGGCGAGGTCGCTCGTAATGTGGCTTATTATCTTTTAGAAGGTGATTTACTGGGTTTTAGTACGCATGGCTTAATTCGTTTGCTGAATAACTGCCAATGGTTAAAAGACGGCAAGAGTCTGCCAAAAGGGCAGCCTGTGGTATTAAGTGAACGCGCCGCCGTCGCAAATTGGGATGCCCAGTTTCTGCCTGGGCCCTATGTGGTGCCGCAAGCAGTCAATGCGGCGTGCGATATGGCGAAACAGGCGGGAACAGGGACCGTGGTATTGCGCCGGAGCCAACATGTCGCTTCGCTGGCGGCGTATTTAACCATTGCCACCGATAAAGGCATGGTTGTGAATTTAATGTGCTCGACTCCGGGGCAACGAGCGGTGGCACCGTTTGGCGGAAAAGAGGCCGTGTTTTCGCCGAATCCGTTTGCGGTGGGGGTACCCAGTTCAAAAGAGCCGATGCTGTTTGACATCAGCTTTTCGATGACAGCGGCGGGTAAGGTGCGCCAGGCAAAAGCTAATGGCGAAAAATTACCTTATAAAGCGTTGATAAAACCGAACGGTGAATGGACCGATGACCCGCTTAGTTTCTTTGAGTCGCCGGGCAGTGCTATTGCGCCTCTTGGTGGCGAGCAATTGGGCTATAAAGGGTACGGTTTAACCTTGTTCAGTGAAATTTGGTCCATGGCACTGGCACAATACGGTCGTGTGCAAGGAGCTGATGACGGCGATGCAAATACCGTATGGGTTCAGGTGATTGACCCGGCAGCCTTTGGTGATAAAAGCGAGTTTCTGAAGCAAGTTGACAGTTTGCTGGACGATGCGCGCAACAGCGCTCCTGCTGACTCCGACGCACCGGTTCGTGTGCCGGGCGAAGCTGCCCTTGCCCGTAAGCGCGAGCAGCTCAAGAAAGGCGTTATCTACGCACCTTCGACACTTAAAGTGTTAAAACGTTGTGCCGAGTTCTGTGGGGTTGAACTGCCTAAGGTTGCAACCGGGTAATTCGCCAGTTGACACCATCTTGGGTGTACTGGTAGCGATCGTGAAGGCGGTGTTTGCCGCCTTGCCAGAATTCAAAGGTGTCCGGTATAACTCGATATCCACCCCAGTGACGTGGGCGTGGCACTTCGGTATCGGCGTACTCTTTTAATAGCGCTTGATAATGGCTTTCTAACACATCTCGACTGTCGACCGGGCGACTTTGCTGGGAGGCAAGGGCGGCCACTTGGCTTTCTTTCGGGCGTGAATGAAAGTAGGCGTCGTTTTCCTCGTCACTTAATTCCACTGCTTTACCGGCAATGCTGACTTGTCGCTCAAGCGCAAGCCAGGCGAAATGCAGCGAAACCTGACTGTTTCCGCGAATATCGTCGCCTTTTTGGCTGTTTTTATTGGTGTAAAAGCAAAAGCCTTGCTCGTTATAGCCTTTTAGCAACACTATGCGTTGGCTTGGCACTCCTTCTGCATTAACCGTTGCTACCGTCATCGCTGTTGGGTCAGTCAGCACACCGCTATCAATGGCGTGTTTCATCCAGTGTTCGAACTGCTCAACCGGGCTGGCAAATAATTGCTCTCGGTGCAAACTGCCTAAACCGTATTCACGGCGCATGGCCTGTAAATCCATAGTGGTTCCTTTTATTACACCTGTTATAACTTAATGATTGTCCTGATAACGCTTGCGGATTTTTTCCATTGCATCCAGGTTATCCAGCATAAGGCCGACTAACTCTGGGTCAAAAAACTGACCGCTGTGTTTCAGCAGATAGTCTGCGGCTTCTTCCGCGTCCTGCGCATCACGGTAGCTGCGCTGAGTGCGTAGTGCATCGTAATGGCTGGTTATTGACAAAATACGGGCATTGAGATTAATGGCGTCGCCGGTTTTCTGCGCGGGAAAGCCAGAGCCGTCCCAACGTTCATGAATGTCCTGCGCGATGCCGGCCGCTATTTTAGCCACTGCAGTATCCGTTTGCTGCAAATAATCATGCCCTTGTATGACTTTTTGCATGATCTCTTCATAGTCATGAATGCTCAGAGCGTCAGCACGTTGCGCTAACTCCAGCTGCACCGACACTTTACCAATATCATATACCGATGCGGCTTGCTTTAACGCTTGCGCCTGCTCGTGGTCACAACCGGCTGCAATAGCCAGCTGTCCAGCCATTTCTGCCGAACGTTTCACGTGGTGACTGACTTCATCAATAGAGCGTTTCTCGATGGCTTCGCCTACGCTGTACAGAAGTTCGCGCTGCGCTTCTCGCTCGCTTTCAGTGGCCTGTAAGTTATCAATGGCAATGGAGCTATTATTCACAAATAGACCTAAGAGGTTTTGATCCAACTCAGACAAGTCACGAACCCCCTTAATGAACAGTAAATATTGACGCGAGCTACTGGTTTTATACAGACCGTAATAGTTGTTGTTTACGATGCGAAAGTCGACGTTTTTTGAGCTTTGCTGCATGGGGCGCACAATATCCCAGTCAATTTCGCTATTGACTGGGTCGCCCACAGCCTGCTCGAAGTCCCCAGTGCCGCCAATAATTTCAAAGGGCTCGTTGGTGTCTGAGCTGGCGGTGAGTGCATCAATGCGGCAATACATGGCGTCATCGCTGTGAGTAATTAATGCGACCAACTGCTCTAAAATGCCCTGACAGAGGCCTTGCATTGAACGCGCTGAAAACACTTCCGCTGAGGCATTAATGACTTTTTCGAGTCCGCGCTTATTTCGCTCAATAGCGTTTAAGTCGCGGTAAGCGCGTAAGCATGAGTACATTAATGTGACCAGCTTGCGGTATGTCAGCTCGGTTTTTTCTTTGTAGTCATCAATATCAAAGCGGGCAATGACATCTTCTTCTGGCGCCTGACCCGGTTGGCCAGTACGAAGTACAATGCGTATTAAGCGGTTTTTTAATTCTTCGCGCACCCATTTGGCTACGTCTAAGCCAGCGTGGTCGGTTTCCATAACCACATCGAGCAACATCATGGCAATATCGCGATTTTTATTCAAAAAAGCGATAGCTTCCTTGCCTGAGTGAACCGAATGGAACTCCAGCGGGCGACCATCGAGACGAAACTCGCTGAGTGCCATTTTGGTTATCGTGTGAATTTCTTCATCATCATCGACAATGAGAATATGGTACGGTTCGATGGCCTCGTCGCTGACTGACTCTACTTCGTCTTCTGCGAATAGAAAGTCATCACTCATTAGTCGTTGTCTCCCTTCGTATAAACGCGCTCACCAGCAACATAGGTGGCTTGCACATTAGTACGCCAAATATCTTCAGCGTCGACTGCAAATGGGTCTTGGTCCACAATAATAAAGTCCGCCCATTTGCCCGGCTCTAAAGAGCCTAGTTGCTGCTCCTGCCATGCGGAGTAGGCGGCATCAATAGTGAAAGAACGCAGTGCTTGTGCACGGCTCATGCTCTCATCGGCATACCAACCGCCTTCTGGCATATTTTCACGGTCCTGACGGGTCACGGCGGCATGTAAGCCATAAAACGGGTTGGCAAGTTCAACCGGGAAGTCAGAACCAGAGGCAACGATAGTGCCTTGTTGCAGGAATGTCTGCCAGGCATAGGCGCCTTTCATGCGCGCTTTGCCTAAACGATCTTCCGCCATGTTCTTGTCACTGGTCGCGTGAGTTGGCTGCATGGATGCGACTAAGTTCAATTCTTTAAACCGGTGCAGGTCATCGGGGTGCACAATTTGTGAATGTTCAATGCGGTTACGCAAATTACGGCCACCCATTGTTTCGTAGGCTTTTTCGATATTATTCAGTACAACTCGGTTGGCACGGTCACCGATAGCGTGTGTATTAACCTGGAAGCCCTGTGGAATAATCAAGCGGTACAGCGACATCATTTGTTCTTGTGAGGTCACCATAAGACCGTGATTACCATGGTCGTCGCTATAATCTTCGATAAGCGCCGCACCGCGGCTTCCTAAAGCGCCGTCTGCGTATATTTTGACACTACGAATTGTTAGCTTGTCGTCGTCGGTATAGTAAGGGCCCTCAGCCAAAAGTTGCGGTAGTTTAGGCTCTGTAGCTGCGAGCATGCCATAAATACGCAGCGGCATTAGTCCTTGATTATGTAGTCCTTTATAAACCGATACTTCATCTGCGCTTATACCGGCGTCGTGAACCGACGTAATACCGCGCTCGACTAAATGCTCGAAGGCCAGCTGAAACGCTTGTCGTTGTTGCTCAAAGCTAGCTTCCGGTATGACTTTTTCAACCAGTTGCATGGCGTTATCAATGAGTACACCGGTAGGCTCGCCATTTTCGTCTTTAACAATTTCGCCACCATCAGGAGACACGGTGTCTTTATCAATACCGGCTAAACGCAGTGCTTCTGAATTAGCCCAGCCGGCATGACCGTCTACGCGGGTTAGCCAAACGGGGCGTTCATTAACTAACTCGTCAAGGTCGCTGGCGCGCGGAAAACGCTTCTCTTCCCAGTTTTCCTGGTTCCAGCTGCGTCCAGTGATCCACGGCAGTGCTTGTTGTTCGTCAGCGTAGCGTTTAACTCGCTGAGCCGCGTCCTGAACTGATGTGCTGTCGCGTAAATCGACTTGTAATAAACTGTTACCCAAGCCCAGCACATGGCCATGTGCGTCAATGAGTCCTGGGAGAACGGTTTTACCTTGTAAGTTGACGATATCATCCGTACTTGAGTAGCGTTCGTTGAGTTCGTCACCACCAATAGCTTTTATTTTACCGTTGTCGACCAGTATTGATGAAAACTGCTGTAAAACGGCGTTTTCTCCGGCTGGGCTGGTTAATGTATAACCATTGGCATTGGTATATAAGGTGTCAGCGCCTGCAGCCGTGCTTAGAAGCGCGCTGGCAAGAGTCGCTGTAGCTATTGACGTTAACGAAAAACGACGTGAAAAAGACATACTCAAAACACTCTTTATTTTTTAATTTAACTCACACTATAGCGTTTTTTGCCCTGAATAAACCAGACAGCATAATAAACTTTTTGTTAACGAAACTAACAACTCATCTGGGATAGACAACATCGCCGACCGAAATACTTGCTGTCTGTTATATTTTAGGTATGCTAAAAGTTAATTTTAGAACGAGTGATTTGGACGTCGGAATGAAGATTCTCATTATAGACCCTGAGTTTTTTATGCGTGCAGGGCTGATACAACTTTTAACAAACTATGCGAATCAGCCTTCGATTTATGAAGCCGACTCATTTGAGGTCGCTGAAAGTTATTTATCGGCCGATAAATACGACCTTATTTTCCTGGATATGGATTTACCGGACGCTGAAATCCGCCCGGCACTGCAGAAAATTAAAAAAGAAGCCCCTATGGCGCATTTGGTTGTATTTACACGCCCGCGCTCTATTTCGGAAGTGCGCCAGGTATTGGCGGTAGGGGTACGTAGCTATTTACCGAAAGACAGTACTGCAGAGCAGGCGAAATTAGCCGTTCGCGCATTGCTAAACGGCGATCGTTACATTCCCGATGACCCTTACCTGAATGAGCCTCGTGACAAGTCCAGCGGCGCCGAGGGCTTTTTGTCGCCACGTCAGCTGGAAATTATGCAGTTACTGGCGCAAGGTCTTTCTAATAAAGAAATCGCTAACATTTTGGGCATTACCGAAGGCACGATACGTGTGCATTTGTCTGCGATATTTAAAGCCATAAAAGTGTCCAACCGCACCGAAGCGACACTGTGGTATTTGCTGCGTCAAAAGAAGTTAGTTGACTGATAACTCCGTATGTCGTTAAACCATCTTATTGCTGAGCTGGAAAAGCATCAACATGCGCCCACCGAGCAGTGGGACCCACCCTACTGTGGAGAAATTCCAATACGCATTGACGGCGACGGCTGTTGGTATTATCAAGGCAGTGAAATTAAGCGGCAGGCGCTTGTGAAACTTTTCGCTTCGGTGCTTGTAAAAGAAGACGATGACTACTTTTTGATCACGCCGGCTGAAAAAGTGAAAATTACCGTCGATGATGCGCCTTTTATGGTGGTCGATTGGGAGCAACGCACAGAAGATGGTGAAAGCCTCTTGCTGTTAACAACCAATATCGGTGATACTCTTGTTTTGAGTTCTGAACATCCGTTACAAATTAAAGAGGGTGTTCCTTACGTCGTGATGCCAAGAGAGCTCGAAGCGAAAGTGCATCGAAATGTATTTTATCAGTGGGTATCGATTGCACAGACTCGAGAAGTCGATGGAGCGGAAGAATATTTTCTTTCCAGTGCGGGCGAGACCTTTGTGTTGGGCAGTATGAAGTAGGACGTTGCGGTAAATTCGTCTATGGTAAGAACAAGAACAGTCTATCTGGTTGAGCAGCAACCTGAGCGCCGACAACATTTTGAAACGGTTCTGACCTTTATTGGTGAATCTGTCAAAGTAGTCGAGCCGTCGCAATTGTTGGATCTCAGCCCGACTGAAGCGCTCTGCATTATTGCTGGAACCGGGGTTGATAACCTTAGGGACTTAGCCAGTAACGTTCCACACCTGCCTTTTATTTGCGCGGCCAGCGAGCACCAAAGTGCGTTGGAAAAAGCGAACGTCCTGGGCCCACTGGACGACTCTTTTGACTATTCGAGTTTATCGAACCTGCTGCATTACTGTCAGGCCTACCATCAACAAATGCCTGGCCGTAAGATTAAGAAAGAACACCCGAAACGTTCTCACTTAGAGCAAACCCTTGTTGGTCAGGGGCGTGCTATGAAGCATGTCAGACAGCTTATTGAGCAAGTGGCGGGCTCTGACGCAAACGTACTGATTCTTGGCGAGTCGGGAACGGGTAAAGAAGTGGTCGCACGCGGCGTTCACGATTTGTCGCAGCGACACAAAGGACCCTTTGTGCCAGTGAACTGCGGTGCCATTCCTGGTGACCTGTTAGAAAGTGAATTATTCGGTCACGAAAAAGGCGCTTTTACGGGGGCTATAGGCGCTCGGAAAGGACGTTTCGAGCTGGCGCAAGGCGGTACTCTGTTTCTGGATGAAATTGGCGATATGCCAATGCCAATGCAGGTAAAGTTACTGCGTGTTCTTCAAGAGCGTACGTTCGAACGGGTTGGTGGTACTAAAAGTATTGCCGCCGACGTTCGTGTCGTAGCAGCCACTCACCGTGAGCTCGAACAAATGATTATTGACGGTAACTTCAGGGAAGACTTGTATTACCGTTTGAATGTGTTCCCAATTGAGATGCCGGCGCTGCGTGAGCGTCAGGAAGACGTACCGCTGCTTATGCAAGAACTGACACAGCGCTTTAAAAAAGAGCAGGGGGTAGGAGTTCGTTTTACCGACCGAGCGTTGGAATCCTTGTCTTATCATCGCTGGCCGGGCAACGTGCGAGAGCTGACCAACCTTATTGAGCGCTTGACCATAATGCACCCTGACAGCTTGGTTGATGTGTCTGACTTACCTCCTAAGTATCAGCATATTGATCACAGCAGTCCGACCCCCGATTACCCGGAAGAGGTGCTTGAACGTGAAGCACTGAACGCTATTTTCTCAGACTCTGAAGACGACGAGGATATCGAGGAGTCGACAAGCGCTTCATTAGACTCGGAGCTACCCGACGACGGTGTGAACCTAAAAGACATGCTCAGCGAGATTGAAACCGGCATGATAGCCCAAGCACTGGAAAAGTCCGATTGGGTTGTGGCGAAAGCGGCTGAGCTACTCAGTATGCGGCGCACCACCTTGGTCGAGAAAATGAAAAAGTACGGTATTCAAAAAGACGACTAACTCTGCCGCCGATTTTTTGACATCTTAACTCATTGAAATAAAACAATAATTTGCTGGCATCCATTTTGCATTACTAAGCCTAATTAAAACTTAGTGTGAAGTGGGAGATGTCAGTATGGCGACCTACCATCAAATTATTGATGCGATGCCAAATGCCGTAATTTTGCTCGACAGTCACGGTGTTGTGGACTACTGCAATGACAATGCGCAATCATTACTGGAACACTCGCTCAAAGGCGAAGTATGGCGTGATCTTGTCGCGACACTGTTCGCTCCCAAAGCCGATGACTGGCACGAAGTGTCGTTAAAAAATGGGCGACGAGTTCGTATAGATACCTCTGAGGTGAATGAAAAACCAGGCCAGCTAATTGTCTTAACTGATTTAACCGAAACTCGGCAACTGCAACAGCGTATTTCTCACTTACAGCGTTTATCATCAATGGGGAAAATGGTGGCGTCGTTAGCGCACCAAATACGAACCCCTTTGTCAGCTGCGATTCTCTACGCACAAAACTTATCACAAGGCATGATATCGCCGGTTAAGCAGCAACGTTTCTCCCATAAATTACTGTCTCGTTTGCATAACCTCGAACAGCAGGTCAATGACATGCTGTTGTTTGCTAAAAGCGGCGAAAAGCCCGTCTTGGAAGAACTGACAACGGACAGCTTATTGAGTACGGTTGCTTCAAATGTTGAGTCTTATGCGGCACAGCATCATGTCAATATTGTCATGCCTGAATGCGGGCACAGTGCTGTGTTGAAAGGGAATAAAACCGCACTAACTGGTGCATTACAGAATTTGATTAATAACGCCATAGATGCCAGCCAGGCGGGCCAAGAGGTATTGGTCAAAACACATGTCGAAGGAAATAACTGGTGTGTTTCCGTCATAGATGCAGGTGCTGGCATTGATAAAGAAAAGCAAGCGCAAATATTTACGCCCTTTTTTACCGGAAAATCAAATGGCACCGGGCTTGGTTTAGCTGTCGTACAAACGGTTTTACGAGCTCATCATGGCAGCATTGACTGGGAAAGCGAGCTGGGTAAAGGCAGTCGCTTCACACTCTCTATTCCGGTTCATTGTTTTAATGAGCAACCGGTAAGCGAGGTGCGTTATGGCTAACGGTGAAACTATGAATGCACGAAATGTTCTGGTCGTCGAAGACGATGTTTCCCTTCGCGAGGCTATTGTCGACACACTTGAGCTGGCTGATTGTGAGTGTATTGAAGCGGCCAACGGCGAAGAAGCGCTCATTGCGCTGAAAGGCAATAAAGTGTCGTTAGTGATAAGCGATGTGCAAATGCCAGGTGTTGATGGCTTGCAGCTGCTGCGCAGCATGAATCGTCAACAGTTTGATATTCCGGTCATTATGATGACAGCCTTTGCCAAAGTTGACGACGCTGTCGTGGCTATGCGTGAAGGCGCTGTCGATTATTTGACGAAGCCGTTTTCCATCGAAAAGTTACAAACATTGGTGCAACGGTATTTACCGGACGGTGCTATTGATGATGTGAGTCCGGTAGCGGAAGAAGCGTCCAGCCAACAGGTGTTTGCCATGGCAAAACGTGTTGCAGACAGTGATGCCAGTGTGATGATCACAGGCCCAAGTGGGACCGGTAAAGAAGTGCTGGCGCGCTATATCCATAAACAATCCAGTCGTGCACAGGCGCCTTTTGTTGCCATTAACTGCGCAGCAATTCCTGAAAATATGCTGGAGTCCATGCTGTTTGGCTATGAGAAAGGTGCATTTACCGGCGCAACACAGTCGCAGCCGGGTAAGTTTGAACTGGCGCAGGGCGGTACTATTTTGCTCGATGAAGTCACGGAAATGCCGTTGCACTTACAGGCAAAGCTTTTGCGCGTGATTCAGGAAAAGCAGGTGGAGCGTTTAGGCTCCCGGAAGACCATTCAATTGGATGTTAGAATTCTGGCGACATCGAATAGAGACTTGCAGCAAGCAGTGACCGAAGGCGAGTTTCGTGAAGACTTGATGTATCGCTTAAATGTGTTTCCTCTGCACTGGCGGCCGTTGGCTGAGCGTCCCGCCGATATTCTGCCGTTGGCAGAAAACCTGTTGCAGCGGCACAAACAGCGCTCGGGCATTAAAACGCCAGTGTCGTTTAGTGAGCATGCTAAACATTGCTTAACCCAGTATCACTGGCCGGGTAATGTCAGGGAATTGGAGAATGTGGTTCAGCGCGCGCTGGTGTTGCATCGCAATGAAGTGATTGAGCCTGATGACTTAATGCTGGAGTTAAACCAAAGCACCGAGTCCGATGCCAATAGCGAAGCTGTATTTCCTGAGCAAGTGAGTTACTCACAAAACTCAACGAAAGACACACTCGAAGGTGCATCGGAGTCAGCCGATAAATTAGATGATTCGTTGTTTCACCAAGAGTATCGAATTATTAAAGACGCACTTCAGCGGCACCAGGGAAAACGTAAGCCGGTTGCCGATGAGCTAGGCATTAGCCCACGCACGCTGCGTTACAAATTAGCAAAAATCCGCGAACAAGGTCTCTCCATAAATTAAAGTTGGCATTTCACTTGCATAATATCTGTTAAGAATTGTTAATGATGATTTTTTGACGGGGTGAATTATGAAAGTGGAAGCCAACGCTCTCTACCAGCAGATGCAGGCTATGTCTGCACAAGCGTCTCAAAGCGACAAGGCAACCAATGTAAATGCCCTTCCGGGAAATACTGCGAATGCCGACTTTTCGAATATGCTGAAAAGCGCTATCGATAATGTTAACGAGCTGCAGCAAACCTCGGGCGACTTAAAAACTCGTATGGAGCTTGGTGACCCCAATGTAACGTTGGAACAAACCATGATAGCCAGTCAAAAATCAAGCATTGCCTTTGAGGCAACCGTTCAGGTACGCAACAAGATAGTCGATGCGTACAAAGAAATCATGTCAATGCCGGTATAAACCGCAGTAGCACTGGAGATTTGAATTGTGGCTGAATCAACAGACTTAATGGTGCAGGACAATGCACTTCCGGACTCTCCGGACACAGGCGCTTCGGGTGAAGGCAATGAGAAATCCGGCATTATGGATATGCTGGGCAACTTTGACATGCTGCGCCAGGTTATTGTGGTACTGGCACTGGCTATCTGTGTTGCTATTGCCGTATTTATTATGCTGTGGGCGCAAGAGCCAACGTATCGCCCTTTGGGTAAACTGGAAACCGAGGAGTTAGTCAGCACGCTGGACTATATGGATGCCAATGGCATTGACTATAAAGTGAACGGCAATACGGTTTCTGTGCCTGAAGAAAAATACGATGCGATAAAGTTAGAGTTGACTCGTGCGGGTGTCAGCTATGGCAATGCTGAGTCAGATGGCTCGGAAATTTTAATGAGCGAACCGGGCTTTGGTGTCAGTCAGCGTCTGGAAAGAGAGCGCTTAATTCACTCTCGCGAAGTACAGTTAGCCCGTGCTATTGAAGAGATGAAAAAGATATCAGCCGCGCGCGTGCTGCTGGCTGTACCTAAGCAGAACGTTTTTGCTCGCCGTGAGAAGCAGCCAAAAGCGTCGGTTATGCTGAATGTTCGTGGCGGTACTTCATTGAGCGAAGAAGAAGTCGCGTCGATTGTCGACATGGTGGCTTCTTCGGTTACAGGCTTAAGCACCGAGCATGTCACCGTTACCGATCAGGCCGGCCGTTTATTAAATTCTGGTTCGCAAAGTGCACTGGCTGCTAAAAGCTCGCGCGAATATCAAATTGAACAAAAACGCGAAGCAGAATATTTAGAAAAAATTGACAGTATTCTGATTCCAGTGCTGGGTTATGACAACTATACGGCGCAGGTGGATGTCACTATGGACTTCACTCAGCGTGAATCAACGCAGCGCCAGTTTAACCCTGATATGCCGGCGATTCGCAGTGAAATGACCGTAGAAAATCGTTCTACGGGTAGTCCTATTGGCGGTATTCCGGGCGCGTTAACCAACCAGCCTCCACTGGAGTCGGATATACCGGAAGAGGCGGGGCCAGGCAGCGCCGGCGGCTCTGTGAATGGCAGTAGTCACCGTGAAGCGACACGTAACTATGAGCTGGATAATTCAATTACACACACAAGAAACCAAACCGGTACTATCGAGCGCCTGAGCGTTTCGGTTGCTGTGAATCATGAGCAAGTCACTGGTGAAGGTGGTGAGGCACAACAACAAGCGCGCAGTGCGGAAGAGCTCGCCAATATCCGTCGCTTATTGCAAGGTGGTTTAGGTTTTGACATTAACCGTGGCGATGCTTTGGAAGTCGTGTCTGTACCTTTTGCTCAGTTGCCGCAACTCGGTGATGGTGAAGTACCTTTATGGGAGCAACCGTGGTTTTGGCGCGCTTTCCGCTTGGTCATGGGCGCGTTAGTTATCATGGTCTTGATATTAGCAGTCGTTCGTCCGATGCTTAAGAAACTGATGAATCCGGAAGCCGGTGTTGAGGACGATGCAGAAGCGCTATTTGAAGGCGATGAAGCAATGGGCGATGAAACCATTGATCTGTTATCCTCACAGTTTGATGAGAGTGCAGTTGGGTTTGGTGCAGACGGCAGCCTGCAGTTACCGGACTTGCATAAAGATGAAGACTTGTTGAAAGCGGTTCGAGCGCTGGTTGCCAACGAGCCTGAACTGTCTTCGCAAGTTGTCAAAGCATGGTTGAACGAAGATGCCTGATCAAGATATGAAAACTAAACGCGGCAAGGTTGAGTTCGATGTGAACTCCCTTGAGGGCGTTGAAAAAGCGGCTATATTGCTGCTGAGTCTTTCTGAAGAAGACGCAGCACAAATTCTGAAGCACCTCGAGCCTAAGCAGGTACAGAAGGTGGGTATGGCCATGGCAAGTCTGGAAGATTTCAACCAGGACAAAGTCAACGCTGTTCATCACTTGTTCCTGGAAGAAATTCAGAAGTTCACCAATATTGGCTTCAAGAGTGAAGAGTTTGTGCGTAAGGCACTGACCTCGGCGCTGGGTGAAGACAAAGCCGGCAACTTGATTGAGCAAATTGTCATGGGCGGCGGCTCGAAAGGCCTCGACTCATTGAAGTGGATGGACTCAAAACAAGTGGCGACCATTATTCGCAACGAACACCCGCAAATTCAGACTATTGTTCTGTCGTATCTTGACCCTGAGCAAAGCGCCGAAATTATGGCGCAGTTCCCGGAGAAGGTTCGCTTAGACCTAATGATGCGAATTGCCAACTTAGAAGAGGTTCAACCAGCAGCACTGCAAGAGTTGAACGAGATTATGGAGAAACAATTCGCGGGTCAGGCAGGCGCTCAGGCAGCGAAGATGGGCGGCCTGAAAGCGGCAGCGAATATCATGAACTACCTGGATACCAACATCGAAGGTCAGTTGATGGACTCTATCCGCGAGCAGGACGAAGAAATGAGCCAGAACATTCAGGACTTGATGTTCGTTTTCGAGAATTTGGTCGATGTCGACGACCGTGGTATTCAGACTCTGTTGCGTGAGGTCGAGGGCGAAACATTGCAAAAAGCAATGAAAGGTGCCGACGAAGCGGTTCAGGAGAAAATTTTCAAGAATATGTCGAAACGTGCTGGCGATATGCTGCGTGACGACCTTGAAGCCATGGGACCCATACGTATTAGTGACGTAGAAGCAGCGCAGAAAGACATTCTGGCGGCGGCACGTCGATTAGCTGACGCAGGCGAAATTATGCTTGGCGGCGGTGGCGGTGAAGAGTTCCTATAAGGATTAAAGCTGTATGAGCGACAACCGCGATGACAATACGCATTTCAGTCACTGGGACTTGCCGGACATGACCTCGCAGGAACTGCGCGAAGGGTCCCAGGTAAATGCGTTAAACAAACCAAGACGGTGGCAGTATGAGCCGCCGGAAGCGGACGATAATGACGAAGAAGAGTTGCAGCCGTTAACTGCTGAACAGCTGGAAGAAATTCGTCAGGCGGCTCGCGACGAGGGGTATCAGGAAGGTTTTGAAAACGGTCGCACAGACGGTCTCAAAAAGGGCTACGACGAAGGCTATGAAGCCGGCAAAGAAGAAGGTGTTGCAGCCGGTAAAGAGGAAGGTATCGCCGCCGGTCACGAGGTTATTGAAGAGCAACGCAGTAAACTCGAAGCCTTATTGCAAAGCTTATCGACACCGAATGAACGTATTACCGAAGCGGTGCAGGAAGAGCTCATTGATATGGTCAGCGAACTGACCCGTGTCATTTGTCTGGATGCAGCCGAACACTCAAAAGACATGATTGTGAATGCGGTGCGCGAAGCGGTATCGGTATTGCCGGTCACCGATCAGCGGGTGGTTATACACTTAAACCCCGATGATATCGAACTGATTGAGTCGGTTTACAGTGAGTCTGAGCTGAAAGAAAAAGGCTGGTTGCTGAACAAAGACGAGTTACTTGAACGCGGTGGTTGTCGTGTGACGACTGAGAGCTCGACCATAGATTACAGTTTAGAGACGCGTATGGAAGATGTTTTCAGCCGCGTTAAGGGGTAACCGATGGGCGCATCAGAGACACTGATTCAAGAACTTCGAAAAAAGCGTCAGCGCATTGAAAAGCCGTCGGTGGCTGTATCGGGCTATTTAACTCGCGTTGTGGGGCTAATGTTTGAAGCTGTTGGTTGCCGTGCGTCTGTGGGCTCCAGCGTTGCGGTGGAAGCCGCCGGTGGCGACATTGAGGCCGAAGTGGTGGGCTTTGAAGGTAACATTAGTTATTTAATGCCTACGGAAGACGCCTTAGGTGTCGTGCCAGGCGCCCGTGTTCGTCCCTTAAGCCGCAAGAATCAACTCCCCTTAGGCATGGAATTACTCGGACGGGTTATTGACGCCCGCGGTGAACCTCTCGACGGCAAAGGCCCTATTTTTTCTGACGGTAAAACCTACCGTAGTAAACCCATGAACCCATTGAATCGCCGCCAGGTAAAACAACCACTGGATGTTGGTGTGACCGCAATTAATGCTTGCTTAACCGTCGGGCAGGGGCAGCGTATGGGTCTGTTCGCCGGTAGTGGTGTTGGTAAAAGTGTGTTACTTGGCATGATGACCCGAGGTACTAACGCTGACGTCATTGTTGTTGGCCTGATCGGTGAGCGGGGGCGTGAGGTCAAAGAGTTTATTGAAGAGATACTGGGTGAGGAAGGTTTGGAAAAAGCCGTGGTTATTGCGGCACCGGCTGACCAGTCTCCCCTTATTCGTTTGCGCGGTTGTGAAACGGCAGCACAAGTCGCGGAGTATTTCCGTGACCAAGGTTTAAACGTTTTGCTGCTAATGGACTCACTCACTCGTTACGCCATGGCACAACGTGAAATTGCCCTGGCGGTGGGTGAGCCCCCGGCAACCAAGGGCTATCCACCGTCTGTATTTGCTAAATTACCGGCACTTGTTGAGCGGGCGGGCAATGGCGGCGAAGGACAGGGCTCTGTCACCGCGTTTTATACCGTTCTAACCGAAGGCGATGACTTACAGGATCCGATTGCCGACTCAGCGCGAGCAATTCTTGACGGACACATCGTTTTAAATCGTGAGCTGGCGGACTCTGGGCACTATCCAGCCATAGATGTCGAAGCATCAATTAGTCGTGTTATGCCGCAAGTCGTTTCTGAAGAACATATGAAACAAGCCATTCAGGTGCGGCAATGGTATTCGAATTACCGTCGTAACCGAGATCTTATCTCTATTGGCGCCTACACCCGCGGGAGTGATCCGGCTATTGATCAAGCCATTGCGATGCAGCCAAAAGTTGCTCAGTTTCTTCAACAGCCAATGAAACAGGTGGTTAGCTACGATGAGAGCTTGTTGGAACTGAATCAATTAATTCATCCGAATCAGCAACAGTCAGCCGGTAGCTAGATAAATGGCCGAATTAAGCCAACTAAAAATGCTGCTGGACTTGGAACAACAGCGTGAAGATAAGACCGCAAAAGACTTTGCTGAGGTGCAACAGCAGGTTCAGGATAACCAGATGCGACTGGACGGCATGTCAAAATACCGACTCGACTACTTGAATCAGCTACAACAGCGGGGTCAGGGCGGCATTCAGTCGATGCAGGTGAGCCAATACCATGCGTTTGTCGGCAAACTCGATGAGGGTGTTGAACAATTGCACCACGAAGTTGTTAAGTTGCAGCAGGTGTTGGCTCAGCGTAAAGAGCGGTGGTTGGCGCAGCGTCGAAAACGAGAATCTATCGAGCACCTGATTAAAGAAAAAGAAAAACGTGCGCAAAAGGTGCAAGCACGCAAAGAGCAAAAGAATTTGGACGACTTTTCCAGTCAACGCTTTATTCGGGATAAAAAAGCCTGACGCAAATAGTTGGAACGCTTCTTGCTTCACTTGGAGCAAGTCAGTTATTCAGGACATGAAACTATGCAACAGCTGCTGAATTTAACAGAATCAACGGAAAACTTTGTCCGCACTGGCGGCAAAGCCTCAGGGAAAGAGTGGTCGCTTGGCACGGACAAAAGTTCTGAAGGCGAATTCTCCCGTTTGATGATGCAACAAACCGAAAAAGGCAAAGAGTTCCAGCAAGTGAAGCTGACACCGGAACAAGCCATTATCAAGAAAGAGATTGGTGATGAAGGGCGTCGGAATGTTGGCGGGCCGGTGGAAAGTAACCTGTTTGAGCTATTGCAGGAAATGCAGCAGCAGATGGCCGAAGTGTCCAGCGAAGAGGGAGAGGCAGAGTTATCGGCCGATGAGGTTGCTGCGGTGGTCAGTATTGAGGAAACGCAGCTGGAGAAAACTGGTGATATCGAACTGAGTGACGCAGACCTTGAAAAGTTACTGGCTGTGTTTGTGGATAAACTCAGTCATAAGCAAGGTGAGCGAAAAGAGCTTTCGGCTGAACAGCGGCAAAGTCTTGCCGAAAGTATGCTGGCAAAAATGACCGACGAGCAGAAACAACAGCTGATGGAGCAATTAAATGCGATTGCCAAGGGCGGTACTGATGCAGCCAATCAAAAGTTCCTTGTGCAATTGCTTGAACCCATGATGCCTAAGTCTGATGCGGATAAATTGTTGGTTGGTAAAGATAAAGCATTGTCAGAGAATATTGCTGCAGGGAAAGACACCAATAAACAGTCGGATGCCAGGCAGGTATCACATGCATTGTTGGCTGCGCTACGAGACGTCGCACCTGAATCAAAGCAGGAGTCACAAAAAAGTTCTGATCCTTCACAGTTAATGAAGCAACTGGAAGCCCAGTTAGCGGCGCTGAAAGAGAACGGCAATACGGATGCTAAGGCGCTTACGGGCAAAGAACGCGGCAACTTAGAGCAATTAATGGCTGAGCTTCGTCAGTTAATGGCGGGGGCGTCTGGTAATAAAGAGTCACTGACGAAAGAACAGGCGACTAAAGCAGAACAACTGATTGCCGATTTAAGGCAAACACTGAAACAAAGTAGTGATAAGGCATCGGCGGTAGGAGCTTCGACTGATGCGAAGTCTGGTAAAGCGGAATTTGCGATAAGTGCAACGGACGCAAACAAAGGTCAAAGTGAGTCCAGAGCCGAGCAGTTAGCGAAAACCGATAAAAATACTAAGGCTGAGTTGGCTACTGATGGTCAGATAAAAGGCGACAAAGCGTTAAAATCTGATGGTGAGTTGGCGACTAAAACGGCTGAAAATGCCCAGGTGAATCAAGCGTTCAGAAATACAGTCGATGCATTGTCTGATGCTGGAGCCGCCAAAGCAATACAAGGTCAAATGGTGTCGACGACTCAAGGCACTGTAGCAGCATCAGAGAGCAGCTCGGCGAATACTTTGCAGGCACTACAAAGGCCGTTAGATTTGCAGCAGACTGAAGCGTCGCAAAAACTGCAAGAGCGCATCAATATTATGATGAGCAAAAATATTCAGCGAGCCGACATCCGGCTTGATCCACCTGAGCTTGGCAACGTGCAAATACGAGTCAATGTAAGCGGTGAACAGACAACGGTTCAGTTTCAGGTACAGAATGCTCAAGCCCGAGAGGCGATAGAATCGGCTATGCCTCGTCTGCGGGAAATGATGGAGCAGCAAGGGCTGAACTTAGCGGATACTCAGGTCGGTGAGCAGGCTAGGGATGGTAGTGGTACAGGCGACGGTGAAAATACCTCCGGTTCGGAAGGAGAGCACTGGACGCAGGAGTCTGAAATTGCCTTGCAGGATGGTCAGGTTGTGACCGATGGTCGCGTGGATTTTTACGTATAACGGTGACGTTGGGAGCCTATTCAGGCTATAGTAGCAACATAAAAACCGATATAGCGTTGACCCAAGGAAAGCGAAATGGCTGAAGAGAAAGATACAGAGCAAAACGAAGAGCAGGAAGACACCGGCGGTAAGAAGAAAAAGCTGATACTGTTCGGCGTTATTGGTTTAGTACTGGTTGCTACTGTCATACTGGTTCTATGGCTTTTCGGCGGCACATCGTCCAATGAAGCGACGCCGCGGGAGACTCCGGAGCAGGCGAGTAATGACTTCGAGAATGCGTCAGCCCCGGAAATTGGTAATGCGCTGTATGTGGGTATGCCACGTCCATTTGTGTTTATCGTGCCGGGAGACTCAAGAGAGCGGACGGTGCAGATAAAAGCGCAATTAATGGTACGCGGTGAGGAAAACGAAGAGCTGGCGAAAAAACATATCCCGTTGATTGAAGGAACGTTACATGAAGTGTTCTCATCATCGACGGCAGACCGATTAAAAACGGCGGAAGGCAAAGGACAATTGCGCGAATTAGCGTTAACGGAAGTGCGAAATGCACTTCAGGAAGTGACTGGGAAGCCTGTCGTCGAACAAGTTTTATTTACCAGTTTGGTAATGCAATAAGTGAGCATTTATGGCTGTGAGCGACTTACTATCACAAGACGAAATTGACGCACTCTTACACGGCGTTGACGACGTAGAAGAAGAGGATTCGGAGGGGCAAGAAGCCTCGGCGGATGCGCTCGACTATGACTTTTCGTCGCAAGACCGAATTGTTCGTGGGCGTATGCCAACTCTCGAAATCGTTAATGAACGGTTCGCTCGTCATATGCGCGTAAGCTTATTCAATATGATGCGTCGCACTGCCGAGGTCTCCATTAACGGTGTGCAAATGATTAAATTCGGCGAGTATGTGCATACACTGTTTGTTCCAACGAGTTTGAACATGGTGCGTTTTCGTCCGCTTAAAGGTACTGCGCTGATAACTATGGAAGCCCGCCTGGTCTTTATTCTGGTCGACAATTTCTTCGGTGGCGACGGCCGTTATCATGCAAAAATAGAAGGTCGTGAGTTTACGCCGACGGAACGCCGTATAATTCAAATGCTGCTGAAATTAGTCTTTGAAGACTATAAGGAAGCCTGGGCACCGGTCATGGATGTCGGCTTTGAGTATCTGGACTCAGAGGTAAACCCGGCGATGGCTAATATTGTGAGTCCGACGGAAGTTATCGTTATCAGTTCGTTCCATATTGAGCTTGATGGTGGTGGTGGTGACTTCCACATAGCTTTACCTTATTCCATGCTTGAGCCTATCCGAGAGCTGCTAGACGCCGGTGTTCAGTCAGACAAAGAAGATACCGATATGCGCTGGAGTAAAGCGCTGCGTGATGAAATTATGGACGTTCCGGTTGAAATGATTGCCAAATTGGCGGAAACCGAAATGTCGCTACGGGAAGTTATGGACTTGCAAGAAGGCGACGTTATTCCTCTGGAAGTGCCGGATGATTTAACCGTTCTGATAGAAGACTTACCAACGTTCCATGCGAAAATGGGGCGCTCAAGAGACAATGTGGCGTTGAAGATTTCCGACAAAATTAAACGTCCGGAAACCGTCAAATCTGATATTCACATGTTGACGCGTGGTGGTCGCCGAATAGGCGGAGATGCTGAGCTTCAACAGTTAGAAGAAGACATTGATTTATAATAATTGCTGCTTAGAAAGTGAGGTTGCAAAATGAGTAACGACGATAAAGATATGGATGACTGGGAAGCAGCAATGGCTGAACAGGCAGCTGCAGAAGATGAAGAGTCTTCAGAAGGCGATGCATCGGAAAGCGAAAAGCCAAGTAATGCCAGTCATTCAGGCATGGACAACGTGCAAACCGCAGAGCTGGAAGAGCTTAACGAAGATGCGCCGGTTGGTGAAGAAGAGAAGCGTAAACTGGATGCAATTCTTGATATTCCGGTCACTATTTCAATGGAAGTAGGGCGTAGCCAAATAAGCATTCGTAACTTACTTCAGCTGAATCAGGGCTCTGTTGTTGAATTAGAACGTGTTGCTGGGGAACCCTTGGATGTTTTGGTGAACGGTACCTTGATTGCGCACGGCGAAGTGGTTGTTGTTAATGATAAATTCGGGATACGATTAACCGATGTTATTAGTCAAATTGAGCGTATTCGCAAGCTTCGTTAGTTTGCTGGCGCTGCCGGTGACGGTACTTGCCCAAACCGAGCAAAAAGCAATAGTGTCCGGTAATGATATAGGCGCCATGGTATTGGCGCTTTTTGCCGTTTTAGTGGTCATTGTTGTATTGGCGTCACTGTTAAAACGGTTTAACCTGAAATTTCAGGGCGCTTCGGGTATGAAAGTGTTAAGTAGCGTGTCCTTAGGCGCCAAAGAGCGCTTGGTCATTGTCGATGTTGGGGGCGAAAAACTGTTGTTAGGTGTTACCCAGCAGCGCATTGACTGTTTAAAAGAACTACCGTCTGATATCAACCTGGAAGGAAAAAAAGAATAATGAATCGCTGGTTGTATCTCATACTATTTACGACGTTTTTGCTGATACCCGAGCAGGCTTTTGCCTGGCAGGATCTTTCCGCTGTTACGGTCAAAACAAACCCTGACGGTACTCAAGAGTACTCAGTAACACTGCAAATTCTCGCGATAATGACCGCGCTGACCTTTATACCGGCAATGGTCATTATGATGACGTCTTTCACTCGAATTATTATTGTTTTGGCGATACTGCGCCAGGCTATAGGTTTACAGCAGTCACCGTCGAATCAGGTGTTATTGGGTATTGCATTGTTTTTGAGTTTTTTCATTATGTCGCCGGTGCTGAATGAAATTAATGACAAAGCTTTGCAGCCCTACATGAATGAAGAAATTCAGTCACTGGAAGCCGTTGACCGAGCAAAAGCACCGTTGAAAGCCTTTATGCTGGCGCAAACACGATTAACTGACCTGGAAACTTTTATTGATATTTCAGGTGAAGAGGGCATTGAAGCACCAGAAGACGTGCCGATGTCTATTTTGATCCCGTCTTTTATTACCTCAGAGCTCAAAACGGCCTTCCAAATTGGCTTTATGCTGTTTATTCCATTCCTAATCATCGACTTAGTGGTCGCCAGTGTTCTTATGGCCATGGGTATGATGATGTTATCGCCAATGATTGTGTCACTGCCCTTTAAGCTGATGCTATTTGTGTTAGTGGATGGCTGGAGTCTGACCATGAGTACGCTGGCCGGAAGTTTCGGGGTCTAGGAGGACGTATGTCACCAGAAATGTTTTTGGATATTTTTCAGGAAGCGCTGAAAACTATTGTGATTATGGTGGCATTCATCATTTTGCCCGGGTTGTTGGTCGGGTTAGTGGTTGCTGTTTTTCAGGCCGCCACCTCAATTAACGAACAGACCTTAAGTTTCTTACCTCGTTTATTAGTGACGCTTGCTGTTATCGGTCTTGGGGGGCATTTCCTGACCGAAACGGTGATGGACTTTACCATCGAAATGTTTAATCGGATTCCTGAAGTGGTTGGCTAATGGACTTGGTCACTTCTGTTGTCCTGGAGTGGCTAGAGCAACATCTCTGGCCGTTAACACGGGTCTCCGCCATGATAGGCAGTATGGCGCTATTTTCCGGCACCCTGGTTAACGCACGTATCAAGATCTTCCTATCGTTAGCCATCATTTTAGCTATTTCTCCTGCATTGCCTGAGGTGTCAACTGGTGTTGAAATGACATCAGTGGGTGGTTTTTTAGTGACCGCGCAACAAGTGGTTATTGGTGTAGCCTTGGGGCTGGTATCGCTGCTTTTCCTACAAATATTTGTACTTGGCGGCCAGGTTATAGCTATGCAGATTGGTTTGGGGTTTGCGTCGATGGTTGACCCCACGAATGGCCAGCAGGTACCGGTTATTGCGCAATTTTTTCTAATGCTTGCCAGTTTAGTATTTCTAGCCTTTGATGGTCATTTATTGATGATTCACATGATAATGGCCAGTTTTGAGGCTGTGCCCGTTGGCATGACCGGGCTGGATGCTGATGCTTTTATGGCGATTGCTGAATATGGTGCGGTGATGTTCTCAGCCGCTTTAGCCGCGATGCTCTCCGGTGTTATTGCTATTTTACTCATTAATTTAGGTTTCGGCGTAATGACACGAGCAGCACCACAACTGAACATTTTCGCAATAGGTTTCCCAATTACTATGGTGAGTGGTTTGGTCGTACTTTGGTTGACAATGGGCGGCTTCATTTTCCATTTTGAAAATCAATGGCAGCGTGCAATTGACGTGATGTGCACAGTTATTGGCTCTCAGTGTAGCTAGACTCGGGGATAAGGTAGAGAGTAATGGCAGAGACTGATCAGGAACGCACAGAAGACCCCACGGAGCGACGAAAACAGCAGGCCCGCGAGAAGGGCCAGGTTGCGCGCTCCAAAGAAATGGGAACGGCGTTTGTATTGGTGAGCGCTGCTATTGCGTTTATGTGGTTTGGTGATTGGTTGTATGAGGGTGCTCGCAATGTGTTCCAAACGATGTTTACTATCGACCGTCAGCAAGCCTTTGATACCACAAAAATTTACGAAGCTTTTGGTATTGCCTTCGGCTTTATCATGTGGCCAGTACTCATTATTTTCGCTTTTGTTTTAGTGGCCACCTTTTTCGGTAATAGCTGGTTGGGTGGTATTTCCTTCTCGACCAAAGCCATGGCGCCTAAATTCAGTCGTATGAACCCCCTTAACGGCTTTAAGCGCATGTTTGGTATTCAAGCTTTAGTCGAGCTTGTTAAAGCCATTGCCAAGTTTTCGGTTGTTGCTGTTTCGGCGTACTTTTTGTTGAAATGGCAGTTTGTCGATATTCTCCAAATGTCGATGGGGCAAATGCCAAATATGATAGGGAATGCGCTTGATATTCTGCTATGGATGTTCTTACTACTTTGCTGTTCAATCTTTTTGATTGTGGTGATCGATGCGCCTTTCCAGTTATGGAAACACAACAAAGACTTACGCATGACGAAACAGGAAGTCAAAGACGAACATAAAGATACAGAGGGTAGCCCGGAAGTTAAAGGTCGTATTCGTCGCTTGCAAATGGAAATGGCGAATCGCCGCATGATGCAGGAAGTGCCTAAAGCAGACGTAGTGGTAACCAACCCAACCCATTATGCGGTGGCGTTAAAATATGAAGATGGTGGCTCACAAGCGCCTGTGCTATTAGCGAAAGGAACCGACGAAACAGCAGCGAAGATTCGGGAAATTGCTTTGGAGTATGACATTCCATTGGTGCAGTCGCCCGCATTGGCGCGTTCTGTTTACCACACCACGGAGCTGGAGAAAGAAATTCCGCAGGGGCTGTTTGTTGCTGTCGCACAAATTCTTGCTTATGTATATCAGTTACGCCTGTTTAAGCAAGGTCAGGCGAAACGTCCGAAAAAGCCTGACAGCGAGTCACCAATTCCCGAAGATTTGCGCTACTAACAACGCTGCTATATCATTCGCCACCATTCGTGCCGATGTCGGCAGTGGTTAAATTGGAAGCAGTTATGGCTGAACTTAATTTGTGCCTGGCGCAACTGGACTTTACCGTTGGCGCAATTTACAACAATACCGCATTAATTTTAAAAACCATTCGTGAGCAGGGTCAGCAACACGACATTATCGTGTTCCCGGAGTTGGCCATTACGGGGTATCCACCGGAAGACTTACTGTTACGCAACGATTTAAGTCAGGCTGTCGATAACGCCGTGGAGCAAATAAGCGCCGCAGCGTCTGACTGTGTGGTTATTGTCGGACACCCACAGCATGTTGGTGGCGAACTTTTTAATGCCATGTCGGTGCTGCATCGCGGTGAATGCTTATTACGTTATTTCAAGCAGCGCTTACCTAATCATGGTGTGTTTGACGAACAGCGTTACTTTATTCCAGGTCATGAAAGTCAGGTGTTCGAGTGGCATGGCGTCCGCATTGGCCTACAAATATGTGAAGATTTGTGGCATCCCGAGCCATTACAACGATTGGCTGAAGACGACATTGATTTTGTCTTATCGATAAATGCGTCGCCTTATGAGCTGAATAAGCATGAGCAACGTTTGGGCGTATTGAGACAACGCGTATCGGAGTCGTCTAAGCCCATTGTGTACCTAAATAACTGTGGTGGACAAGACGAGCTGGTTTTCGATGGACATTCTGTTGTGATGGATGACGATGGTCAATTGCTGGCCGAGCTGCCGCATTGTCAGACAACGCTGACTAGTTTGAGTTATGAAAACGGGAAACTTCATTGTCAGACCTTCCCTCCGCATAAGTCGCAAAATGACTTAGCCAATGTGTATGACGCTCTGGTTTTAGCGGTTAGAGATTATGTCACGAAAAATGGATTCCCAGGTGTAGTGTTAGGCTTATCTGGCGGTATTGATTCGGCATTAACTCTGGCTATCGCTGTTGATGCGTTGGGTGCTGATAAAGTTCAGGCCGTGATGATGCCCTTCCGGTATACCTCAGACATGAGCCTTGAAGATGCTGAAAAGCAGGCGCATACGCTTGGCGTTCAATATGACTCTGTGCCTATTGAGCCAATGTTCGACCAATTTATGCAGCAATTAACGCCGCTTTTTAAAGGCGCGGAAACCGACACAACGGAAGAAAACTTACAATCACGTTGTCGTGGTGTACTGCTTATGGCGCTGTCGAATAAAACCGGGTCGTTGGTGCTGACAACGGGTAATAAAAGTGAAATGGCTGTGGGTTATGCAACGCTTTATGGCGATATGTGTGGTGGTTTTGCGCCGATAAAGGATGTGCCTAAATTGTTGGTGTATCAGTTGGCTGAATATCGAAACACATTAGGCGACTGTATTCCTCAGCGAGTGATAGATCGTCCTCCATCGGCAGAGTTAGCACCAGACCAAGTCGATTCAGACTCGTTGCCTGACTATGGCGATTTAGACCGAATTCTGGCATTGTATGTAGAGAGAGACTGGTCAGTAACGGATATTGTTGCTGCAGGGTTTAGCGAAGAAGATGTTCGCCGGGTGGTTCGATTAGTCGACTTGAACGAATACAAACGTCGTCAGTCGGCAGTTGGTCCGAAAGTGACACCAAGAAACTTCGGTAAAGATCGCCGTTATCCTATTACCAGTCATTATCGCTATGAATTGCAACGACAAGGGCAATAGGGAAGCGTTATGAAAAAAGTTGAAGCCATTATAAAACCTTTCAAGCTTGATGACGTGAGAGAAGCATTGTCAGAAGTCGGTATTGCCGGCATGACTGTGTCTGAGGTTAAAGGCTTCGGTCGTCAGAAAGGCCACACTGAGCTGTATCGCGGTGCAGAGTATATGGTCGACTTTTTGCCGAAGGTAAAATTAGAAGTAGTCGTTGGCGATGATGATGTCGAGCGGTGTATTGAGGCCATTATGGAAACCGCTCAAACCGGCAAAATAGGTGATGGCAAAATCTTCATTACCGATATTGAACGAGTCATTCGCATTCGAACCGGTGAGGAAAATGAAGACGCGGTTTAAACAACCGCGCCTTTCTCATTAATTGCTGACTAACTGATTCCCCGGGAAGTTAGCTCTTAACACTTTCAAAGCGTCTTCGCGTAATTCTGGTAAATCTAATTGATCGTAACTTTCTACCATCATCGCTAAAGCGTTTTCCACTTCTGGCGTGTCAGAAAAGTGCTCCAGAATGTAGCGCCCTCGATTGGCCGCCGCTAAATAAGCTTGGCGATCCATATAATATTGAGCAACAGCTAATTCTTTTTTCGCCAGACGACTCTTTATAGCGACTAACCGTTTTTTTGCATCGGCTGCATATTCACTGTCCGGGTATTTCCGAACTAATTCTGCAAAGTCCTTAAACGCTTCTTCAGCCATTGAAGAGTCGCGGTCAGAGCGGTCAACGCCAAACATTGCATGAATACCGTTGTGCTCAGCGCGCTGGTTGACCAAGCCGCGCATATACATGGCGTAATCAATGTCTTTATGATTCGGGTTAAGGCTAATAAAGCGATCAATTGCGGCTAGCGCTTCCTCGGTATTATCTAACTTGTAATGTAAGTATATGAGGTCGAGTTGCACCTGGTGCGCATAAGGACCAAACGGGAAACGTCGGTTCAGATTCGACAGCTGCTCTTGGGCTAAATTGAAGTTACCTGCCGCCATACTTTCACGAGCTTGCTCGTAAAGTGACTCAATTTGGGTTTTAGCAACTTGTTGTTCTTCGTCAGGTTGGCTCGAACAACCAACAGCCATAAAGCAAAGCGCTGTGGATAATACAATGTGTCGGCCGAGTTGTTTACTTAACATATTTAGCAGTATTCCCTATATTTTTTTGGCGCTGCACGGGCAAACCGTTACACTAGCATATTCTTGCATTCTAACGCAGCCTTTAAGGCTTTGACAGTCGAAACCGAATATATGAATAAACGTATTGAATTAGAAGCTATTGTTCCTGAGTCATTAACAGGAAAACGATTAGACCAGGCACTTGCTGAGTTGTTCCCGGACTATTCTCGCTCTCGTTTAAAAGGGTGGATAACCGAGGAGAAGGTTTCGGTTAATGCCGAGGTCGTGAAAAAGCCCCGTGAGAAAGTCGAGACCGGCATGTTAGTGGCCGTGGATGCTGAAATTGAAAGTGAAGAGCGTCACGTTCCGCAGCCGGTAGAGTTGGATATTGTTTATCAGGACGATGACATTTTGGTGATTAATAAGCCAGCAGGTCTGGTAGTTCATCCAGGAGCCGGAGCGCCGGATAGAACTCTGCTCAACGGTTTGTTGCATTATGATCCACAATTCGATTTGGTGCCACGAGCCGGTATTATTCACCGGTTGGACAAGGATACAACCGGGTTGATGGTGGTTGCACGTACGGTACCTGCGCAGACACAATTAGTGTCCATGATGCAGGCGCGTGAAATTACACGCGAGTATGAGGCCGTGTGTAACGGCGTGATGACCGCCGGCGGGATGGTCGACGAGCCCATTGGGCGGCACCCAACTAAGCGAACGCACATGGCCGTGGTTCAGTCCGGAAAGCCCGCAGTGACTCATTATCGAGTATTAGACCGCTACCGGGCACACACCTTGTTGCGCTTGCGTCTGGAATCTGGACGAACGCATCAAATTCGTGTGCACATGGCACATATCAAACATCCGCTGGTTGGTGACTTGACCTATGGAGGCCGTCCGCGCCCGCCGAAACAAGCCGATGACCAATTCTTACAAACTCTGAGAAACTTTAATCGACAAGCTTTACACGCTGCTTCTCTGGGGTTACATCATCCCATTACGGGTGAATGGCTTGAATTCCACGTTGACCGTCCGGACGATTTTGAGCATTTAATTGAAGAGTTGAAGCGTGACGCAAAACGTTTTTCATCCTAATTGGACGCTGCCTGACAATGTTGGTGTTGCAATTACAACAAGGGCGTTTGGCAACCTAGCGGTTCATGTGGGCGATGATCCAGCTGCTGTGCTGTTGAGACGACGCCGTTTAGAGCGTGAATTATCGCTACCTCATTCCGTGGTGTGGTTGCAGCAACAACATACGAGCAATGTGTTGTCATGGCCTTTTAAAACAAGCATAGCGGATGCTGCTTATAGTTCTCAGCCCGGCAGTGTATGCGCGGTATTGACCGCAGACTGTTTACCTATACTTATTTGTTCATCCGACGGCAAAGAAATAGCGGCAATTCATGCTGGATGGCGAGGTTTGGCAGATGGCGTGTTGCAAAAGGCATTAGAAAAGTTCTCTGCAGATCCATCGAGTTTAAGTGTTTGGATAGGTCCAGCGATTGGCCCAGATGCGTTTGAAGTTGGTCAGGATGTTTTCGATGCGTTTGTCTCGATTAACTCTGACGCGAAACCGTTTTTCAAGGCGGCTGGAGCAAAATGGTTAGCGGACTTGCCTGGTATTGCAGAAATGATTTGCCGCCAGTTTGGTATTACTGCTATTACTCAGAGCTATGAATGTACTGTGACCCACTCTGAATTATGGTACTCCTGGCGTAAGGAAAAAGCCGCAGCCCGATTTGCGTCAATTATTTGGCGAAAATAATAGCTGAAAACTTGAAAACGCCCAAAAAGTACCCACATTTAAATCAACGAAAGATTTAAGTGAGGTAGTACCATGAGGCACGATAAATTCACCAGTAAATTCCAAATGGCGATTGCCGACGCGCAATCCATAGCGCTGGGTCGTGATCACCAATTTATTGAGCCTGTACATTTAATGCAGGCATTGCTAGACCAGAATGGCGGCTCAGTCCGTCCATTATTTACAATGTTGGGTATCGATATCCCACAATTCAGAGCAAGCTTGTCAAAAGCCTTGGATGCATTGCCGCAAGTAGAGGGAACTGGTGGCGACGTCCAGCTTTCTCAGGCGACTGTACAGTTACTCAATTTGTGCGACAAATATGCACAGAAGCGTAACGATTCTTATATTTCTTCTGAACTCTTTTTGCTAGCTGCAACGGAAGACAAAGGCAAATTGGGCGAAATATTTAAAGCGCAGGGTATAAAGCGAGATGCGCTGGAAAAAGCGATTAATGATATTCGAGATGGTCAAAAAGTAGATGATCCGAACGCTGAAGAGCAACGCCAGGCTCTCGATAAATATACGATTGATTTAACAGAGCGCGCCGAGCAGGGCAAACTTGATCCTGTCATTGGTCGGGACGAAGAAATTCGCCGGACTATCCAGGTGTTACAGCGTCGTACTAAAAACAATCCGGTTCTTATTGGTGAGCCGGGGGTGGGTAAAACCGCGATTGTTGAAGGCTTAGCGCAGCGAATTGTTAACGGAGAAGTGCCCGAAGGGCTGAAACACAAACGTGTATTATCACTGGATTTAGGTTCTCTTTTAGCGGGGGCGAAGTTCCGCGGTGAATTTGAAGAACGATTAAAAGCAGTATTGAACGAGCTGTCGAAAGAAGAAGGCCGAATCATCCTCTTTATTGATGAGCTGCATACTATGGTCGGTGCCGGTAAGGCTGAAGGTGCAATGGACGCAGGTAACATGCTGAAACCGGCGCTTGCGCGTGGCGAACTTCATTGCGTCGGTGCAACAACATTAGATGAATACCGCCAATATATTGAGAAAGACGCCGCTTTAGAACGTCGCTTCCAGAAAGTCTTGGTCGATGAGCCAACCGTAGAAGACACCATTGCGATTTTGCGAGGCTTGAAAGAGCGTTATGAGCTACATCACTCGGTGGAAATAACTGATCCCGCAATAGTTGCAGCGGCGTCGTTGTCGCACCGTTATATCAGTGATCGTAAGTTACCCGATAAAGCTATCGATTTAATTGACGAAGCGGCTTCGAGTATTCGTATGCAAATTGACTCTAAACCAGAAGATTTAGATCGGTTAGAGCGTCGCATTATTCAGTTAAAGCTGGAGCGTCAGGCGCTGCAGAAAGAAAAAGATGACGCCAGTAAAAAACGATTAGAAATTTTACACGAAGAGCTGGAAGACCAAGAACGCAAATACAAAGAGTTAGAAGAAGTATGGAATACCGAAAAGGCAGCGGTTCAGGGCACGCAGCATATTAAAGCTCAGCTTGAGCAAGCACGTACCGACATGGATATCGCTCGCCGAGCGGGAGACTTGAACCGCATGTCGGAGCTTCAGTATGGGCGCATTCCTGAATTAGAGCGTCAGTTAGACTTGGCATTGCAGGCCGAAATGCAGGACATGAGCTTGCTGAAAAACCGCGTAACCGACGAAGAGATTGCCGATGTACTGTCGCGTTGGACCGGTATTCCTGTTGCAAGAATGCTTGAGGGTGAGCGTGAAAAACTCATTCATATGGAAGATAACCTGCATAATCGTGTTGTCGGACAAAACGAAGCGGTCGAGGCAGTCGCAAATGCCATTCGTCGTTCGCGCGCGGGCTTGGGTGATCCAAACAGACCTATAGGCTCATTTTTATTCCTGGGTCCAACCGGTGTGGGGAAAACTGAGTTGTCCAAAGCGTTGGCGAATTTTATGTTCGATACAGACGATGCGATGGTTCGAATTGATATGTCTGAGTTTATGGAGAAGCACTCCGTAGCTCGCTTAGTTGGTGCACCTCCGGGTTATGTAGGTTATGAAGAAGGGGGGTATTTAACGGAAGCGGTGCGTCGCAAACCATATTCTGTCATCTTGCTTGACGAAGTAGAGAAAGCCCATCCGGATGTATTCAACATATTGCTTCAGGTATTGGATGACGGTCGCCTAACAGATGGACAGGGTCGCACGGTCGATTTTAAAAATACCGTGATTATTATGACATCGAACTTGGGCTCTGATCTCATACAAGAGCATGCGAAAGAGCATACGTACGAACAAATGAAAGCGGAAGTCATGGAAGTATTGGGGCGTCATTTCAGACCTGAGTTTATTAACCGGGTTGATGACACCGTGGTATTCCATCCATTGGGTGAAGCTGAGATACGCTCGATTGCTCAATTCCAGTTACAGCTGCTGTTTAAGCGCCTGGAAGAGAAAGACTTTGAGATTGAAGTCGATGATGATGCGTTAGCGCATCTGGCTCGTACAGGGTTTGATCCGGTATTTGGGGCGCGACCTCTGAAAAGAGCGATTCAACATGAACTTGAGAATCCGTTAGCGCAGAAAATCTTATCCGGAGAGATTCAACCTGCTAAACCGATAAAAGTCAGTGTTGAGAATGAAGCGCTAGTGATTAGTCAGTAACAGAGGCAACAAGGCTCGGGGATTTCCTACCCGAAGCCTTGTTGTGATAACCTGTTCACTTTCTATTAATAACTAAGAGTGTTTTTGCATGAGTAACGATAGTTCAAATACTAACGGCAAACGCCGGGGTATTTACTTACTGCCAAACTTATTCACTACGGCAGGTTTGTTTTCTGGTTTCTATGCCATTGTTGCCTCGATGAACGAGCGTTTTGTCGAAGCGGCCGTTGCGATTTTTATTGCGATGATTTTTGATGGGCTTGACGGACGTGTAGCCAGAATGACCAATACCGAAAGTGATTTTGGGGCTGAATTTGACAGCATGGCGGATATCGTTTCCTTTGGTATGGCTCCGGCGCTTGTGATGTATAACTATGCACTTGCTGACTTAGGTAAGTTAGGTTGGTTGGCTGCATTTATATTTGTTGCTGGTGGAGCGTTACGACTTGCACGATTTAATACGAATTTAGGCTCTTCTGATAAACGTTACTTTCAGGGGTTAGCTATTCCAAGCGCGGCCGCGATAGTCTCCGGCTTAGTTTGGGTGGGCTCTGAATACGGTATTGAAGGTTCTGATATTGGCGGCATTGCAGCCATTATTACTATTTGTGCTGGCTTATTGATGGTAACAAACTTCCGTTATCACTCTTTTAAAGATGTAGACTGGAAGGGTAAAGTCTCTTTCTTAGTTATATTAGTGATTGTATTGGCTTTCGTTATCGTTGCTACTCAACCATCTTTAGTTTTGTTCTCTATTTTCTTTTTATACGCCTTGTCTGGGCCAGTATTCACCATTAAAAATGTGAAAAAGCTGAAGTTAGAGCATGTCGTTGGAGATGACGACGATGATGATGCTGACTTTAACCAAGACGGCGATGTCGATAAGAAACAGAAAAAAGAGTCTGATAAAGACGAATAAGTCATCAAATTGATTATGATCTAGGCAAGTGATCATTTTTCTTAAAAAAGATCTTGAAAGGGCACAAAAGATCGCTATAATTCGCCGCCGTTGTCACGAGATACTCACTGAGTTGAGTCGGGCAACGGCGGTTTTGTCAGTCGGACAAAAAGTCCAGAAAAAGAGGTTGACGAAATCATCGGGAAGTGTAGAATACGCCTCCCTGCTTCGGAAGAAGCAACGCTCTTTAACAACTATATCAAGCCAAGCAAACTGTGTGGGCACTTGCAGAAGTTACGCAAAACAGAAATATGTATTGCAACTTTTGAATGAGTGTTCAGCAAGGTTTCATTAATGAAGCTAAGCAAAAACGCGTAATTCATTGAGTTGATTGAACTACTTTTAATTGAAGAGTTTGATCATGGCTCAGATTGAACGCTGGCGGCAGGCCTAACACATGCAAGTCGAGCGGTAACAGAGAGAAGCTTGCTTCTCTGCTGACGAGCGGCGGACGGGTGAGTAA
>NZ_FNCB01000021.1 GCF_900100855.1 Idiomarina zobellii | reverse complement strand
TATGTGCGGACCGTCATCTACACAACCAATGCCGTTGAGGCGGTACACCGCCAGTTCAGAAAACTGACCAAAACCAAAGGCGGTTTTAGCAATGAAGGTAGCTTGCTTAAGCTGCTGTACGCGGGTATGTTAAAAGCAACTGAGCGCTGGTCGCACCCGGTGCAGAACTGGAATCTGACACTGTCTCAGCTAACCATCCACTTTGAAGGTCGACTGGATGGCCACATAGATTTATGAAAACTTGGCTGACACAGAATATTGAACACTCTCAGGCTATCAAGCGGAACACTTATCAACTTTAGCTTTGCGCTTTCAATTAATTTGTGTTCACTTTGGTAAACTCTATGCTTTGTCCAAAAACCATCATAATATATCGAAGTCTTAGGTGAGGTCGTGCATCCAACAACAAAGCATAACGTAATGATAAATAAAGTATATTTAACCACAAATTTCACCTTCTTCGGTAGGTCTACATGTAGGGCCACTTACTTTTTCAACTTTTCCATCGAAATGATCTTCCCTTCCCCTGTTTCAGAGTTAATAATATTTTCTTTCATCATCGTAACTTGGTCTTGAGCAGAACTCGCAACGCCATCTTGGTTAACTACTACATGGGTGATTTCATGTATTAGCCCAGTCGCTGGACTTTGAGAGCCTTCTTTTGTCACTAACCCTTCTCGGGGATTCCATTCTATTTGGTCTCCGTATACAGGGTCACCTATTTGGGCATTTGAAGCACCACTAGTTTTATTAATTGTGACTGTGAGTGAGCCTTTATCCGCTGACAACTACCAGTGATACACATCAACCGCTGGTAGCCTGAAGAGTTCAACACTAGGCTTTCCTTCTCGTATTGCTTTGGCTTCACGAATAGTCGTCACGAAGTTGGATACTGTCTTTTCATGATAAAGAGGAACGCCTTTAAGAACATCATGAAGTTGATCTGTATACGAAAATTTGTTCTTTTTGTATGATGCAGGGTTCCTCACCAAACCCTCACCTACCCAATAGTTTTCAACAGTTCCTGATTCTTTCGTCGCGGTATACTTAACCGCGTCATATCCCAAAATACTTCTTTTCTGCTTTGTTTTTACTATTTGTTCAATTCCAAGTTCCGAAAAGCCCTCAGGCTCAGCCGTATCAGTTACAAAGAATTTAAGCACGCCAGTCTTAAATAAGGTATATTCCTCATTGGTGTCAGCAAAATACCAAATTCTATCGACCCGCTCTCCGTTTTTATATATGTGAAGCCAATCACCATTTGCATTAAAACATTCCGTTCGCTCATCGCCATTAGACTTTTGGATCTCAGCTATAGCAAACTCAGCCTTTTCTCTTCGCTCAACATTCTCAGTAGGCACTGCTAAGTAAGTAACAGTGTAATCAATGCACCCCACAAACACATCAGTGTCCAATTCACTCGAAGTTTGAGGAATTCCCTCCACTGCGCGGTTGTGCTGAGATATGTATGTTTCCTGAGAGAACACTGAAGATGAGCTTAGGCAGATAACCAGAAAGATTAGCCACTTTTTGTACTGCGCCATATTGATCCTTTTAAATAATCCCATGTGGGTATGCTGTCAGAAATTCAAAGTGGCTAAATACTAGCCCTACGAAAGCAAGAATAATGACTAAGAAACAAAAACTTCAGCATTAATCGCCGGCGGCGCCAATCTATGGCTATGAGGTGTCTATCGAATCAATGGTGATTCATTTACCCGCCAATACCATTAATCAGCCTATCAGGTACGCCTATACTTTTACCTGTTATTTAATCACTAGATAAGAGTCTAGTTTATGTACCCCGACTACGATCCCTCGACAATATTCGGGCTCATGGAAAGTTGTATCATAGTTAAAAAGTAAACCAGCGAAAATCCAAGACTTTGCGAGAGAGAGCTTTAGGTGGCTTAGCTCATCATCATGCTCAACTCGGTAAAACAATTCACTAGCAATAACCTCAAAATCTCCGTCTTCAATGTTTTGATTTACAGGATAATCCAAAGCGAAGTCACGGGCTAACAGTAACATTTCATTGTCTTTCAACCACTCTAGTAACTCATAGTCACTATGTGGAGAAGGGTGAATTTCGTTACGTGGTATGTTTTCGGCTACGTGAAAATCAAAGTCGACGTCATAAGAGGACTCAAACCTTGAAATCAACGTAATATTTTTATAATTAAGCCTTCGTACCGATTCAGCGATAATTTTCGAACAAGGATTAATATTTTTTTCCAAGAACTCCGTAACTTTTTTTAAGGTGTCATCTGAATTCATTTATTGCTTCTCAATTTTGTCGTCACTCGGGAAATAATCCCACCTATCCCCATCTTCATCAGTATAGGTTACATGAGGCCCTCTCTTGGTACCTTCTTGATGAGTATCCAAGTCGTTGTGGATCTGTTCACCAGTTTCCGGATTGACCCATGCCCCCTGAGAACTACCAACTGGCGAGTTTGGATTACCCTTCCACTCCCAACCTTCAGCGGGAGGGTTTTGCAAATCACTCCCTGACGGGCGCTCACCAACTAAACCTTTAACCTTCCCTTTTGCGCTATCCTCCGCAGATTCTTCAAAGACAAGATTTCCGTACCTATCAGTCCTAGGAGTATCTCGACCTCCCTGTGAGGATGGGAAAACAGGCTTAGCAGCCCTGTTCTTATTAGGAAGTACTGGTGGAAGTATAACAGGCCTAATTAGGGGAATAGCCTGGCGACCATCGGGGTCAACAAACTTATAAGGATTGTTATTCCCATAAGCATACCGATTAAAGCTATGCACATCACGGAAGCCAATGGGGTCGTTGCTATAAAACCGCCCAATTACTGGATCGTAGTATCGTGCCTGCATATACATTAATCGACACTACGAGCCATAGTAAAACATCAATAAAATTAAACTAATACAGTGCGTTAGCAGTATAGCTTAATTATTGAAGCCTACTGCATTGAGCACCAAAAAAAAACCTTACGAGGGCGAGGCTTTGGATGCGAAAGTCTCAATTAGAGAATAACGTTCGGTTCAGTCTTCGTCTCCTGCGACAACACAGCAACATTTCAAATGTCAGGGAGAAAAGAAGTTTCTCTTATATTCAATTCTTATTAATCGATTTTCTTTAAAAGTGGTCTTTACTGTTTCTTTGTGGACACTAGGGTAGTTTAATACCCAAAGGTCCGAGTCGAAAAGACTTTCTTTCTCTTTCTTTTGAAAGACCAATTCCATTTGACCTGTCCGATCAAAATAACCGACAATTTTGAGTTTACTGTTATAAACCGGATTAAGTGTTATTCGAACAACGTCTTCTTTGCTATCACCAATACTTAATCCTCGGTATTCGCCGGATTCGACTAAGCCACTTCTGTCAATAAGTGGCCAGATATAGTAGTAGCTCAGAATAATCACGTTGAACAGCAACACTAACATGGCAAATATTATCGTAATTTTCTTTAACATAAACTCAGCAAATGCTCCAAAATTTATAAACCAGCTTAAAAATAAGGTAAATTCATCATCACTAATTTATAAATTAGTATTAAGAATCGCCTTCATATTCTGAATATTAATTATTAATTTCAGACAAATCTCTCTCTAACTTTGCTTGATTGACCTGTACATTATTCGCAGCTTCTGCACCCGGTAGGTTAGCCCCTGCTGGTAAAGCGAAGTTGTTCCCTGCTATGCCCGCTGCCATTTGTCCAATAAGTGCAGCGGCAGAGTTGCTATTTGCACCCGGTCCGGGCTGAAGAGAAGGAACGGTTTCATAATCATCATTTCCAATTATGGCCTTGCCTACAGCTTCAGTTACAGCGTCTGGAGCATTTATTGTTGAAGTAAACACTCCTTCTGGAAGTGATGTACCGTTATTCAAAGAACCTATAACGTCATTTGCAAATCCAGCATCTGCAATATCTGTAGCATCACCAGAATTCGTAACATTTCCTAAAGGATCATTACCAGCTTGCTCCACTGGGCCAAAACTAAAACGTGATGCCATTGAGTGTTGACCATTGCTACTCACATTAGTGGTTATTACAAAGCCGTGTTGCGCTAAACTAGTACCGCTTAGTGGTCTAGCTATAAAGATCGAGTCCCTACCATCAGGATCAATATACTTATACGGATTGTTATTCGCATAAGCATACCGGTTAAAACTATGAACACCACGGTAACCCAAAGGATCATTCGAATAAAACCGCCCAATCACCGGATCATAGTATCGTGCCTGCATATAAAGTAGCCATGGTATTAATGATAGGGTTTACTACATGGTCGATATTTTTATCGGGCATATTTACGTTTTAGCGCTGCGATAAATTGGTGCATGCCGCTTTCTTTCAACGTCAACCTCTCGTACGTCAGGGTGGTTTTAAAGCTCTTCATTTTCGGAGTGAATTCAGCTTTACTCTTTACCGTAGAAAAGTCAGCCCCTTGTCGGCCATCCTGGCATTTCGAATTAGCATGTTCCGAGTAGTATGGACATGTTTCAAGACACACCCATACTACTTAGGGTTTCAAAACTATATGTTATTATCTAAAAACTGCTCAATTTCGGAAAACGCTTTTATACGATTGGGCTGCCGATCTAAATAGTGAGAACCAAACTCTAGCTCTACATACTTAACCGGCTTATTTGCGCTTTTCAATACGTCATACAGATCTTTGGACTGGGCGATACGGACTCGTGTATCTAAGTCACCGTGAATCAATAAAATTGGGCGTTTAACTTTGTCGACATGGTTAATGAGCGAGTTTTCGTCCATTCTTTTTACATCGGTCTCATCTTGATAACTACCAATCATTTGTTGACGTAACGCGCTGAGAATATCAAACGTTTGGTCAGCTTTCACCATTTCGGTTAGGTCGCTGATACCTGCAATACTGACAAAACAACGAAAGCGTTTTGGTGTTTTAAATGCGGCTGTTAGAGCGACATAACCTCCGTAGCTGGCACCGACTACGCACATCCTATCACCATCAATACCCGGCTGTTGAACAGCCCAGTCAACAGTGTCCATAATGTCGTCTTGCATTTTTAATCCCCACTGCTCGTAGCCAGCTGTCTCAAAAGCGCTGCCATATCCAGTAGAACCCCGGAAATTAGGTTGTAAAACAGCATAGCCGCGACTAGCTAAAAACTGTACTGCATAATCAAAGTACTTATAATCGCGTGTGGCAGGTCCTCCGTGGGGAAACAAGATTAATGGTACTTCTCCATCTTGTTGAACAGGACGCGTGAGATAACCGTGTATCGTCAATCCGTCATCTGTTGTAATGTTAAAACTTTCTTTTTTTGCAAGCTTTTTCCCTTCCAGATATGGATATTCGCTATACCATGGTGTTGCTTTACTATTCTTAAGATCCACTAAAAAATATCTTCCGGGAATGTTATCTTTTACACCATAAACAAGTAAGCGTTTCTTATCCTGACTACGGGAAACAATGTAGGTTTCTAACTGCTTAAATGTATTTTTAATTAATTCGTTCTGTTTGCCATCGGTCTTATTGAGATAATGCTTTTGTTGATAATCGTCAAAATACGTGACACCGATGATCTTATCGTCTTTCTCAATGACCGAGCTAACATCGTAGTCAGAGTTGGTGTAGATGAGATCGACGTACTCACCCGTTTCAATGTTAAAAGTATAAAGTGAAACTCGGCCTGTTTTGTAATCTGAAAGTACGTATGCTAGGTGTTTTTCCGAGTCAAACCCAACGGGGTTAAAAGTCGCATCTTTAGTAACTTCAAAAGATTTTAATTTTCTCCACTCTTCCGTTCCTGCATCGCTATACCAAAAAGTACGGAGTAATGGGTTCTCTTCGTCATATGCTAAGCCGAGAACAACCCGCCCTTCATTATCGGTGAACCATGACGATACCTCGTATCGGTTAATAAAAAGTTTTTCAAAGGTGCTATCGTAGATATCTACCTTATAAGGTACGGGATAATTTTCACGTTCGTTGTATCCTTGAAGAATAATATGACGGGGCTCGTCTTCCAAATAACTCAAAACATTATCGTTATCGCGAAATCGCGCCCAAGAATCGTCTCTGGCAGCACGACGATTAATTTCAACCAAGTCGCTACCATCGTGATTAACCGAATACAGGCGACCGATTTTGAAGCGCTTTCCCGCAATGAGTTCTACATAGCTGGCCGAAACAAGTAGACGTTCATTATTAGCCCATTCAACCCACTCAATGCGCGCTTCCCCCTCTTTTAATGTAACGACAGTCACTAAATCTTGCTTGTCAAAGGGAGTAACAGCTACATCATAAGTATTTCCGTTAGCAATCAAAACTGCGATACGCTTACCGTCAGGTGAAACAGTTGGTTGTGCAATCATAGGGAGGTGAGCGAACTGTTTAACTGGCTCCAGAACATCTTTGCCAAAACTGGGGGGAATGACTCCTAAGAGCGCAGTTGTCATTAATATAGTTATTATAAATATTTTTAACATAGTTTTATTTTGGTAAGGAATAAGAATCAAATAGCCTACTAACTAGTTTACTTTTTATCAACAAGTTGACATCACGTCTGCGTTCCGAAGTTCTTCTCAAAAAAATAATCTAATAAGATTAGATCTTTTTTCCCCTCCTGACGATCTGGTTAGGTTAAAGCTATCTCTCTATAAGTATAAGCCTATTTTTTTTCTGCTTATCTTTTTGCAGAGAGTCAATTATTAAAACGTATCCCATCTCGGCCAGCCCTGCCAATAATGTTCAATCTGAATTGAAGGCAAGCTCGTTAATTAAAGCCATTGAAAAGTGGTTGTACCAGCCCAGAAAAATTTGGGCTGGCGCTATAAATGATTTAGAATGATCGTATCTTTTGGTCTGACCAATTTACCGCTATGTCTGAGTTGCCCATAAAACAAACGAAGCTATCGGATACTATCGTTGCTCATTTTGAGCAAATGATTGTGGACGGGCGCTTGCGTGCCGGGCAAAAACTACCGTCGGAACGGCAGCTGGCGCAGCAGTTTAATGTGTCTCGCCCGTCGTTGCGCGAAGCCATTCAAAAATTGGAAGCGAAAGGCGTTGTTGAGCGCCGGCAAGGCGGTGGCACTTATGTGGTGAATACGGTTAACGAACAATTGACCCAGCCTTTATTTGAGTTATTGGCAAAACACCCTGAGTCGCAGTTTGACTTGCTGGAATTTCGACATGCACTGGAAGGCATTTCGTCGTTTTATGCGGCATTGAGAGGCACCAAAGCCGATCTAGAACGCATAGAAGAGAGTATAAAAGGAATAGTGCAAAGCCAAAGCGCTGAAATAAATGAGCAAGTAGACGCTTTGGTCGAATTTTACCACCGCATAGCAGAAGCCTCTCATAACGTCATTCTTGTGCACGTTGTGCAGGGCATGCAAGAGCTATTGGCTGAGAATATTCGACAGAATCTGGAAATAATCGGTAGCCGCAAAGAGCTGCTGGAAAAACTGAATCAACACCGTCAGCAACTGGTTAGCGCTATTGTTGATGGTCAACCGGAGCAAGCGCGGGATGCGTGTCACCAACATTTGACCTATATTGAACAGATATTGTTAGAGTTGGGCAAAGAACAGTCTCGTATTCAGCGTTCGCTGCGACGTTCCTGAATTGATAAGAAGGTAAGGAATTGCTATGAGTGATCAATTAACACAAGATGTCGACACACAGGAAACTCAGGAGTGGTTAGACGCTCTTGAAGGTGTGCTGGATGCCGAAGGTCCGGAGCGCGCCCACTTCCTGTTAGAGCAGTTAGTCGATAAGGCCCGCCGAAACGGGGCCTACCTGCCTTATAAGCCGACGACGGCTTACTTAAATACGATTCCTGCAAGTCAGGAACCGACCATGCCGGGTAACCAAACCATGGAAGCGCGCATTCGCTCAGCTATTCGCTGGAATGCGGTCATGATGGTATTGCGTGCATCACAAAAAGGTGAAGAGCTTGGCGGCCACATTGCCAGCTTTGCGTCTTCAGCAATGCTGTATGACGTCGGTTTTAACCACTTCTTCCGTGCACCAAACGACAAAGACGGTGGTGACTTCTTATTTATTCAGGGACATGCGTCACCGGGTATATACGGACGTGCATTCTTAGAAGGCCGTTTGACCGAAGAGCAGCTAAATAACTTCCGTCAGGAAGTTGAAGGTAAAGGTCTACCTTCGTATCCACACCCGAATTTAATGCCTGACTTCTGGCAATTCCCGACAGTATCAATGGGCTTAGGGCCAATTCAGGCAATTTACTTAGCCCGTTTCCTGAAATATCTGACAGACCGTGGCATTAAAGATTGCTCAAATCAGCGTGTTTACTGCTTTATGGGTGACGGTGAGACCGATGAGCCAGAAAGCTTGGGTGCTATTGGCCTGGCCGCGCGTGAAGAGTTAGACAACTTAACCTTTGTCATTAACTGTAACCTGCAGCGCTTAGACGGCCCGGTCCGCGGTAATGGTAAAATCATTCAGGAACTGGAAGGCACGTTCCACGGCGCAGGCTGGGAAGTGATTAAAGTTATCTGGGGTCGTTATTGGGATCCTCTGCTGTATCGCGACACCGAAGGTAAGTTGCAGCAGCTTATGGAAGAAACCGTCGACGGCGACTACCAGAACTTTAAAGCCAAAGGTGGCGCGTACACTCGTGAGCACTTCTTTGGCAAACATCCTGAAACCGAAGAAATGGTTGCCAACTTGTCAGACGAAGACATCTGGCGCCTGAACCGTGGTGGTCACGACCCGGTAAAAGTGTACTCGGCCTACCATAAAGCCGCGAACACCAAAGGTCGTCCTCAGGTTATTTTAGCGAAAACCGTTAAAGGTTATGGTATGGGCGCCGCTGGTGAAGGTAAAAACATTGCCCACCAGGTTAAGAAAATGGACATGGATGCCATTAAGCATCTGCGCGACCGCTTCAACATTCCGTTTAAAGACGAAGAATTAGAAGACTTACCGTACTACAAGTTTGAAGACGACAGCGACGAAATGAAGTACATGAACGAACGTCGTGAAAGTCTAAATGGCTACATGCCAGTGCGTCGTCCTGAATCGGACGTTGAACTTGAGCTGCCATCGCTGAAAGCATTTGATGCGGTATTGAAAGGCTCTGGCGACCGTGAAATTTCGTCAACGATGGCTTTTGTTCGTGTTCTTACTGCGTTGCTGAAAGATAAGAAAATTGGTAAACGAGTGGTACCAATTATTCCGGATGAGGCTCGTACCTTTGGTATGGAAGGCTTATTCCGTCAGGTTGGTATTTATGCCCACCATGGCCAGAAGTACACGCCACAGGATAAAGACCAGGTTGCCTATTATCGCGAAGATAAAAAAGGCCAGGTTATTCAGGAAGGCATTAACGAATTGGGTGCAATGGCATCATGGGTGGCAGCGGGTACCAGCTACTCGTTAAACAACGAACCGATGATCCCATTCTACATTTATTACTCGATGTTCGGCTTCCAGCGTGTCGGCGATTTAGTCTGGGCAGCAGGCGACAGCCAAACTCGCGGCTTCTTAGTCGGCGGTACAGCCGGACGCACAACGCTGAATGGCGAAGGCTTGCAGCACCAGGACGGGCACAGCTTAGTGCACTTTGGTACGGTACCAAACTGCATCAGCTACGACCCAACCTACGGTTACGAAATTGCTGTCATTGTTCAGGACGGCCTGAAGCGCATGTTTGGCGATCAGGAAAATGTGTTCTACTACATTACTGTCATGAACGAGAACTATCATCAGCCGGAAATGCCGGAAGGCGTCGAAGAAGGCATCATCAAAGGTATTTACGAGCTAGATAAGGTAAAAGCCAAGAAGAAAGCCAAAGGCGATGTGCAGCTCCTGGGTAGTGGTACTATTTTACAGCAGGTGCGCAAAGCGGCTGATATTCTTGCTGAGGACTACGACATTAACTCAACGGTATACAGCGTAACCTCGTTTAACGAGTTGGCGCGTGATGGTTTAGACACCGACCGTTGGAACATGCTGAATCCTGAGAAGAAAGAAAAAGAAGCCTACATTACGCAAGTGATGAAAAAAGCCAAAGGCCCTGCGGTTGCAGCAACCGATTATGTGAAGTTGTATGCCGATCAGGTCCGTGCCTGGGTACCAACGCCATACCGCGTACTGGGCACCGACGGCTTTGGCCGTTCTGACAGCCGTGCGAATTTGCGTAAGCACTTTGAAATTGACCCGCAATACATTGTTGTTGCGGCGTTAAAAGAGCTGGCAGACCAAGGTGATATCGATAAGAAAGTGGTAGCGAAAGCTATCAAAGATTACGGTATCGACACTGACAAACTTAACCCACGTTTGGCGTAAGGAGGTACTGAGATGGCCGATCAAATCGAACTCAAAGTCCCCGACGTGGGCGGTGAAGAAGTAGAAGTCATTGAAATTCTCGTCAGTGAAGGCGATACCGTTGAACAAGAAGACGGTATCGTGACGGTTGAAAGTGACAAAGCGTCAATGGATATTCCAGCGTCTTCGGGCGGCAAAATTGTTGAGCTGAAAGTCAAAGAGGGCGACACCATCAGCGAAGGCGATGTGCTCGCTATTGTTGAAGCAGCTGGCGACTCTGATGCTTCTGATGAAGAAGAAAAAGACGCTGAGCCGGAACAAAATGATGACAAGTCTGATGATAAAGACGAAGAAAAGTCTGAGTCGAAAGACGACGGTAAAGAAGAGAAAGAAGACTCTTCTGAGCCGAATAAAAAGTCGTCAGGTGGCAGCAAAGTCATTGATGTCGAAGTGCCTGACATTGGTGACGAAGAAGATGTCGAAATTATTGAAGTGTTGGTGTCAAAAGGCGACTCGGTTGCTGAAGAAGACGGCCTTATCACCTTAGAAACTGACAAAGCGACAATGGATGTGCCTTGTCCGCAAGACGGCGAAATTGAAGAAATGCTGGTCAGTGTCGGTGACAAAGTGTCACAAGGTTCTGTTATTGCTAAGTTGAAAGTATCCGAGGGTGCTGACGACAGTGATGACTCGAGTGATGATTCAGAAAAAGAAGCGGCGCCAAAAGAAGAAAGCAAATCCGATGACGCCGATAAACAGGAATCAAAAAGCGACAGTGGCAGCGGTGCGAAGCCTAGTGGTGAACGCCAGCCGCCCGTGCCTGACCATCCAAGTCAGCGCAGCGATCGCAAAGAAGGCATATTGCATGCGTCACCAGCAGTACGTCGTGTGGCTCGCGAATTTGGCGTTGACTTGTCACAAGTCAAAGGCTCAGGCCCGAAAAATCGTATCCTGAAAGAAGACGTACAGGACTTCGTTAAATACGAACTGTCACGTCCGAAAGCGGTTGCAGGCGCAACAGGCCAGGGCGGCGGTGGCTTGCAAGTCATTGACCCACCTAAGGTCGATTTCAGCAAGTTCGGTGAAGTGGAAGAAGTTCAACTGTCGCGCATTCAGCGCAAGTCTGGACCTAACCTGCACCGCAACTGGGTGACCATTCCGCACGTGACACAATTTGACGAGGCGGATATCACCGAACTGGAAAAATTCCGTAAAGCCGAAAATGAAGTGGCGAAAAAGCAGGATTTAGGCTTCAAGATAACGCCGTTGGTGTTCATCATGAAAGCTTGTGCGAAAGCGCTGCGTGAATTCCCAACCTTTAACTCATCACTTTCTGAGTCTGGTGAGTCGTTGTACATGAAAAAATATGTGCACATTGGTATTGCGGTAGATACACCTAACGGCTTAGTGGTTCCAGTTATTCGTGACGTTGATAAAAAAGGCATCTACGAGCTGTCTGAAGAGCTGGTTGAAATTAGCTCAAAAGCTCGCGACGGTAAGCTGAAAGCGTCGGATATGCAGGGTGGGTGCTTCTCGATTTCAAGTCTAGGCGGCATTGGCGGTACAGCCTTTACGCCAATTGTAAATGCGCCGGATGTAGCTATTCTTGGGGTCTCTCGAAACGAGATGAAGCCTAAATGGAATGGTCAGGAGTTTGAACCACGCTTAACCTTGCCATTGTCATTGTCATACGACCACCGTGTTATTGACGGCGCCGAAGCAGCGCGCTTCACCGCCTACTTAAGCGGCGTGTTGGGAGATATACGCAAATTGGTGCTTTAAGCACCAATTTGGGCAGGAAATACGAATTAATTCGCGCTACAATAGCGCCACATTTAGCGTTGATTGACCTCGGCTGGTGGCTCAACCGGCCGTGACAAAGAAGGGGTTAACATGAGCGACAAAATTAAAACGCAAGTAGTAGTGTTGGGTGCAGGACCGGGCGGCTATTCAGCTGCTTTCCGTGCTGCTGACCTGGGTATGGATGTAGTTCTGGTTGAACGTTACAACACTTTGGGCGGTGTTTGCCTGAACGTTGGCTGTATTCCATCAAAAGCACTATTGCACTTAGCTAAGCACATTGAAGATGCAAAGCACTTAGCTGACGAAGGCATAGACTTCGGTAAGCCTAAAATCGACCTGGATAAAATCCGTAAACACAAAGAGAAAGTCGTGGGTCAATTAACGGGCGGTCTTGGACAAATGTCTAAGATGCGTAAAGTAAAAGTAGTGAATGGCTTAGGTAAGTTTACCGGTAGCAACACCTTGAAAGTTGAAGGCGATGACGGTGCTACTGAAATTGAATTCGATAACGCGATTATCGCAGCGGGTTCTCAAGCTATTAAACTGCCGTTTATTCCTCATGATGACGAGCGCATCTGGGACTCGACTGACGCTCTTGAGCTTAAAGAAGTTCCTGAGAAACTGTTGCTATTAGGCGGCGGTATCATTGCTCTGGAAATGGGTACGGTATACAGCGCTTTAGGTTCTAAAGTTGATGTCGTAGAAATGACTGATCAGCTTGTGCCACCAGCAGACAAAGACATTATTAAGAACTTCAACAAGCAAATGAAAGGCAAGTTTGAAAATGTCATGCTGAGCACTAAAGCAACGAACGTTGAAGCGAAGAAAGACGGCGTTTACGTGACTTTTGAAGGCGACAAAGCGCCGAAAGAGCCCGTTAAATATGACGCCGTATTGGTTGCTGTTGGCCGTGCGCCAAATGGTAACAAGCTGGATGCGGACAAAGCGGGTGTTAACGTTGATGACCGCGGCTTTATTAAAGTCGACAGCCAAATGCGTACTAACGTTGATCATATCTTCGCTATTGGCGACATTGTGGGTCAACCAATGCTGGCGCATAAAGCGGTACATGAGTCTCACGTTGCGGCTGAAGTTATTGCTGGTAAGAAGCACTTCTTCGAACCAAAAGTTATCCCTTCTATCATGTACACAGATCCAGAAGTTGCATGGGCGGGTGTTACTGAGAAAGAAGCGAAAGAGCAAGGTATTGAATATGATGTTGTGACTTTCCCATGGTCTGCATCTGGCCGGGCTATCGCTTCAAATGCACAACAGGGTATGACGAAACTTATCTTTGATAAGAACAACCGTATTATTGGCGGTGCTATGTGTGGTAGCAACGCTGGTGAGTTGTTGGGCGAAGTTTGCTTAGCGATTGAAATGGGCTGTGATGCAGAAGACATCGCGTTGACAGTTCACGCTCACCCAACCTTGCATGAGTCTGTTGGCTTAGCCGCAGAAATTCAGGAAGGGTCAATTACCGATATGCCGAACCCTAAGGCGAAAAAGAAGAAGTAACATTTTGTTACGATAAATCATCGGTAAAACGGCTACATTCACCGCGAATGTGGCCGTTTTTTTTGCGCTGAATTTCACAATGCGCTAGTTTAATGGGGCTAAAATAATGAACACTATAAAAAGGTGACGACCAATGAAAAAATTGACCGCTGTAGCGCTAGGCGTATCTATGGCACTGACTCTGGGAGCCTGCTCACCGCAGCAAGAGCAAAATAACCAGCAGTCTCAACAAGCAGAAGAAACCCAACAGCAACTGACGTCGGGCGTTATTCTTGAAAACTTTGATCATAGCGTGAAGCCACAGAATGACTTGTATAGCTATGTAAATGGAAGCTGGATTGAGAAGACAGAAATTCCATCTGACCGCTCTTCTATAGGCGCATTTTACGACTTACGAGAACTCAATCAAAAACGCCTACGTGACATTATTGAAAATGCCGCAGCGTCAAACCCAGAGCCAGGTACGCCAGAACGTAAAATTGGTGACTTCTTTAATGCTTACATGGACACGGAAACGCTTAACGAACTTGGCGCTAAACCAATTGCTAATGATCTTGAAGCCATTCAGGCGTTAGATAGTCATGAAGCAGTTGCTGAACACATGGCGCGTATGTTCCGTAGCGGTGTTTCAATTCCTTTCGGCTTCTACGTGTACCCTGATGCGAAAGATCCACAAACTAACGCTATGTACATGTACCAAGCAGGACTTGGTTTGCCGGACCGTGACTACTACCTAAAAGATGAAGAGAAGTTTGAAGAGATTCGTGCAGAATACGTCAGTTACATTACCGATATTCTGGGAATGGTGGGTTTAGAGAACACGGATGAAGCCGCGGAACGTATCCTGGATTTGGAAACTAAGCTTGCTGAAGTTCAGTGGAGTCGTGTTGAAAGCCGCAATGCCGACAAAACCTACAACAAGAAAACGGCAGACGAAGTATCGGGAATGTTCGCCAACTTTGACTTCAAACGTTTTATAGAAACGTCTGAGTTGTCACATGTTGAAGAAATGGTCATCCGTCAGCCGTCATTCTTCGAAGACTTTGGCAATATGTTTGCTGACGTCGATTTACAAACCTGGCAGGACTACTTAAGTCTGCGTTTGGTTAACGAATATGCGTCGGCTCTTAGCGAAGAAATCAGCCAGCGTCGCTTTGATTTCTACGGCACGGTTTTACGGGGTACACCAGAGCAAGAGCCTCGCTGGAAACGTGCGGTTGATGCTACCAACAGTGTTCTTGGCGAAGTTTTAGGTCAGGTTTACGTTAAGGAATACTTCCCGCCAGAAGCGAAAGAAAAAATGGAAGGTCTTATTGAAAACCTGCGTGATGCGTACGGCGAGTCCATCAAGAACCTTGAGTGGATGACCGAAGAAACCAAAGAGAAAGCGTTAGAAAAACTCGCTAAGTTTGACCCGAAAGTGGGTTATCCAAACGAGTGGCGTGATTACAGTGAGTTAGACATCTCAGCGACTGACCTGGTCAGCAACTACAAAGCTTACGCTGAGTTCAACTACCAGGAAGAAATTGCCAAAATTGGTGGCCCAGTTGACGAAGAAGACTGGGGTATGACACCACAGACAGTCAATGCTTACTACAGCCCGGTACGTAACGAAATCGTATTCCCGGCGGGTATTTTACAGCCTCCGTTCTTTGATATGGACGCTGAAATGGCCGTGAATTACGGTGGTATCGGTGCGGTTATTGGTCACGAAATGGGTCATGGTTTCGACGACCAGGGCTCTAAATACGACGGTGACGGCAACCTGCAAAGCTGGTGGACAGAAGCTGACCGTAAAGCGTTTGATGAGCGTGGTCAGAAATTGTCTGAACAATTTAGTCAGTACGAACCTATTGAAGGTTTGAACGTGAATGGTGACCTGACGCTAGGTGAAAACATTGGTGACTTAGCTGGCCTGACTATCGCTTATGAAGCCTACAAAATGTCACTGGACGGTGAAAAAGCGCCCGTACTGGACGGTTTCACCGGCAGCCAGCGCGTGTTCATTGGCTGGGCACAAGTATGGCGTGGTAAATACCGCGAAGACGCTATTCGTCAGCAAGTTATGAGTGACCCTCACTCGCCGGCTGAATATCGTGTCAACGGAACTGTTGTTAACGTACCTGCGTTTTACGAAGCCTTTGAAGTAAAAGAAGGTGATGAGCTGTATGTAGCACCGGAAAATAGAGTGACTATCTGGTAATATTCACTTTATGAAAACGCTAACGGTAATTTTGACATTAATAACTGTGCTTTTGGTGGGGAACTATTCCTCACCAATGGCACATGCTATGCCAATGTCGGATGCCGTTAGCGCTTCTTCAGAGGATACTATGTTGCCGTAACATAGCATGCAGCAACATGACTGTTGTGATGACGCTGATATGGATATGGCCGAGCAGCAAAAAAACTGCGACGAGGAAAGCTCATTTTGCCAGCATTGTGAACAACACTGTGCTGGCCAAATTGGCTTAACGAATGTCTTTAATTTTATTGGCAGTACACATCCTACTCAAAACTACTCAATGAGCGAGCTACCCCTGTGGCAACGCACTGAGCGCTTAATCAGACCGCCTAGACTGATAACTGTATAGATTTTTATACCCGCTTTATAAAAAGGATTATTGTTGTCAGAGTTTTTAGGTGGTAACCCATGAGAATTTTATTATTAGCCTTTATTGTGCTGGTTTTTAGTACATAAGATAATCCTCATAATTAACTTTTAGTTAACATTGAATCATGACTTATTATCTTCTGCAAACTCGCAGTTTTCTTAATCTTACCCTCAGTATTCTGGTGTGAATGTCATGCAGACATCGTCAGGCAAAACTTTCCCAGATGGCATTGGCAGCAGGGCCTAAAGTACGGTTCGCAGAGCGCACTAGGTGTATCTCCAGACTTACCTGTTGGATGAATCCGGGAATGGTAATTTCAACCAGTTTGCCCTGCTTAATGGCATTATGTGCAATGTGTTTTGGAATAATTCCCCATCCAAAGCCTGCCTTTAACAGTTCAAATTGAGTATTCACTTCATTCACTCTTATGCGCTGTTGGCTGGGCAAGCGTAGTACTGCATCTAAGTTAATGCCAATTTCTAAGTTTTGGGGCACTAGCATGGGCAGTTCAAGCAAGTCCTGTCGGCTTGAAGGTATACGTTCGAAGTCATCCACTAAAGAAGATGCAATGGCGACAGTAAGCTCAAATGGTGCGACAGGTAGAGTTTCAAAGTCGCCATACTGACGAAATAAGGGCAGCCACGGGCATAATGCTAAATCAGCGGAGCCGTTATCTATTCGTTTTAGGGCCCGCATTTGCGACTCGCCGTCAATGTGAACTTCGGTGGCGGGGTAATGCTGCTGTATGTGCTCAATACTCGGCAACCATAACTTACTGTCGCAGGTGTGGTCATAGCAAAGGGTTAATAAAGGCTCTGCGCCGTATTTCAGTTGTTCGGTCAGTGACTGCAGTCGCTCCTGCTGGCGTACAACCTCTTCGGCTTGTCGTAAAAAATGTTGACCTTGCTCGGTAAGCTGCAGGCGATATCCGCTTCGATTAAACAACGCAAAGCCGGCACTGTCTTCCAGCTTTTTCAGCGCCATACTGACAGCCGATTGAGTACGGCTTAAGTGATCAGCTGACTTTTGTAAGCTTCCTAGCTCGGCGACAGTGATAAGCATTTTTAGGTGTGATAAATTCATTAAATTATACTGATTAAGTTTTTAATTTTAATTCAATATAATTGTAACTGTACGTGCAGTAAACTAATTATCAATTCATAGTTCGTCATTAGGAAAATGCGCATGCGTTGGTTTGTTGTCACATCCCTTGTGTTATTCATGGTTGCTTGTAGCGAAGCACCAGCAGAAGCAGAGAAAACTGATGAGGCTCGTCCGGTTAAGCTACTTACAGTGACCGAAAATAACGGCGCTAAACTGCGTGAATTTCCCGGTGTTGTGGAAGCCGCAAAAGTGGCGCAGTTGACGTTTCGGGTTGCCGGTGAAATTACCGAACTCCCGGTAAGACCGGGTGCCGAAGTTAAGCGGGGCGATCTTATTGCTCGTCTTGACCCGACCGATTACCAACTTGCTGTGGATCAGGCGAAAGCTCAATATGAGCTGGCGGCATCGCAGTATGAAAGGAATAAGGTGTTGGTCAATGAGGGCGTGATGTCAGAAGCGCAATTTGACCAAATTGAGTCACAACGGGCGGTGGCTAAGTCGAACTATGAAACGGCTAAAGCAAACCTGAAATACACTGAGTTACGGGCCCCCTTCGATGGCGTGATAGCGAGTTTAGCGGTTGAAGCTTATGAAAATATTCAACCGAAACAACCCATAGTCACCTTGCAAATTAATAACGCGATTGATGTCAGTATTCAGGTACCGGAGAAACTGTTCGCCAGAGTCAAAAAGCAAACTGACTATGAACCTATGATTCGCTTTGACGCAGCTCCTGAGTTTCAATTCAGGGCTCACTTGAAGGAGTGGGACTCGCAAGCCGACCCGGCAACCAATACGTATGAGGTGGTTTTTACTCTGCCTAAACCCGACAACCTGAATGTTCTTCCGGGCATGACTGCAACGGTCATTGTGGATATGGCTCAAGTTCTGCGCTCAACAATTACCGGTATGTTGGTACCGACAAAAGCGGTGTTTACTAATGGCAGCAATACCGAGCAGCCGCCGTCTTATGTGTGGGTAGTGGCGGAAGACATGTCCGTTGAAAAGCGCAAAGTGGTTGTCGGTACCGCGACCAATGATGGCCTGACAATTGTCAGTGGATTGAAAGAAGGCGAAACCATTGTTATTGCGGGAGTCCATCAGCTTCGTGAAGGCCAGAAAGTTCGTGAATGGCAACGCGAACGGGGGCTGTAATGGATATCGCCCGCTATAGCATGACCCGCAAAACAACCAGCTGGATGTTTCTTCTGCTGTTGTTGGTCGGAGGAATTGTCGCATTAACTCAGTTGGGTCGCCTGGAAGACCCTAAGTTCACCATAAAACAAGCGATGGTGATAACCCCGTATTCGGGGGCGTCGGCTCAACAAGTGGAAGAGGAAGTCACGTATCGTCTGGAGAATGCGATTCAGGAACTGAGCTACGTGGATAATATCCGCTCGATATCGAAGCCCGGGCTGTCGCAAATTACGGTGGAGATGAAGAGCACTTATAGAGCGGATGACCTGGAGCAGATTTGGGATGAACTTAGACGCAAAGTGAATGACACTAAGCGTCAACTTCCTCCGGGCACAGGCGAGCCTATTGTTCGTGACGACTTCTCTGATGTTTATGGTGTGATGCTGGCCATTACCGGATCCGATTATTCGTACAAAGATATCGAGCACTACGCTGACTTTCTGAGAAGAGAGCTGGTTCTAGTTGAGGGTGTTGGCAAGGTCTTGTTGTCAGGAGAGCGTCAGGAGCAGGTTATTGTTGAGGTCTCTCGGGCGCAGTTGAGCAATTTTGGTATACCGCCACAGCAAGTCGCCAATTTACTGCAAACACAAAATGCCGTCGCAAATGCAGGGCGTGTGACTATTAATGAAGAATCGATGCGCATTGCTACCAGTGGCGAGTTCTCCTCTGTCGAAGACATGGAAAAGTTGGTCATTAGTAACCCCGGAGCAAGTGAGCGTATTTACTTGCGCGATGTCGCCAACATTTATCGTGAGACAAAAGATATTCCTGATCATGTTGTTCGCTACAATGGTGAACCTGCGCTTTGGTTAGCATTGTCGTTCGCCGATGATGTGAACGTCGTGGAAGTTGGTGAGCGTCTTGAGCAACGTTTGAATGAGCTTTCCTATGCTCAGCCAATTGGTATGAACGTTGAGCGTATTTACGATCAGCCCCACGAAGTTGAAAACTCCGTTAATACCTTTTTGCTGAATTTAGTCGAAGCGGTCGCTATTGTCGTTGTAGCGCTGCTGCTGTCTATGGGTTTTAGAAGTGGCCTGCTGATTGGCTCTGTGCTGTTATTAACGGTGCTTGGTACCTTTATTTTTATGCGTCTTGGCGATATTAACCTACAAAGGGTGTCCTTAGGCGCACTGATTATCGCTCTGGGTATGTTGGTCGATAATGCCATTGTTATTGCTGACGGCATTATGGTCGGCATGCGTCGTGGGCAGAGCAAAGTGCAAGCCGCAACTCAGGTGGTCAAACAAAATCAATGGCCGCTGTTAGGGGCTACTGTCATTGGCATTATCGCTTTTGCACCAATTGGTCTTTCGTCTGACGCCACTGGCGAGTTCGCTGGTAGCTTGTTCTGGGTCTTGCTGATTTCCTTGCTGCTTAGTTGGGTGACGGCTCTAACCTTGATTCCTTTTTTAGCTGATAGGCTATATTCGGAAAAAGACATTGGCGATGAAAACGACGATGCCTTTAAGCACCCACTTTATGTAAAGTACCGCAGTGCGTTGCGTGTTTGCCTGAGACATCGCGTGATTAGCATGCTGGCCATGGTCATTATGTTGGTTTTAGCTGTTGTCGGTTTTGGTCAGGTAAAACAGGCCTTTTTCCCGCCATCTACTACGCCACTGTTTTATGTGGACTTATGGTATCCACAAGGAACCGACATTCGTCATACCGAACAGGATTCAAAACGCCTCGAAGACTACTTGCTCGACAAACAAGAGGTGGTTTCGGTCGCAACAACCGTCGGCCAGGGAGCACCGCGCTTCACACTGACTTATTTGGTCGAAAAAAGCTATGAAAGCTACGCTCAGTTGCTGGTGCGTGTAAACGACAAAGAGGCGATGTCGCCACTTATGGCGGATATTCGAAAACGTATAAAAAACGCTCACCCTGACGTTGAAGACAAGCTGATTAGGGTCGAAATAGGACCGGCAACGCCGGCGAAAATTGAGGCACGCTTTTCAGGACCGGATATTCAGGTGTTACGTCAGTTGAGCGAAAAAGCGCAGGCGATAATGCGTGACGATGCAGGTGCCGTCAATATTCGTTCTGACTGGCGACAGCGCACTAAGTTATTGCAGCCGGAATATGACGAAGCAGCCGGGCGACGTGCGGGCATTACTAAAGAAGACGTGAATAACGTTTTGCTGGGTAACTTTGTCGGCCAGCAAATTGGGGTTTATCGCGACGGAACCGACCTTTTACCAATAGTGAAGCGAGCGCCGGCGGCAGAGCGTGTTGATCTTAACAATTGGCAGGAACTGCAAATCTATAGTCCGGTACTCGATAGGTTTATACCGCTGGCGCAAGTGGTTAGAAGTATTGATACCACCTGGGAAGACCCGTTAATACTGCGTCGCGATAGAAAGCGCACACTGACGGTCATGGCTGACCACGATATTTTGGGTAGCGAAACCGCAGCTCAGGTATTTGAACGTGTGCGCCCGAAAGTAGAAGCTATCGAATTGCCGTTGGGCTACGAGCTCAGCTGGGGTGGTGAGCATGAAGCATCAAACAAGGCTCAGAAGGCGTTATTTGGGGCATTGCCGCTGGGCTTTTTGGTGATGTTTATTATTACCGTGCTGTTGTTTAATAGTATTCGTCATGCCGCCGTGCTTTGGACAACGGTACCGCTGTCGATAATTGGTGTGACGGTTGGTTTATTGTTATTGAATAAACCTTTTGGCTTTATGGCACTACTGGGTTTCTTAAGCTTGTCAGGCATGCTGATTAAGAACGGGGTTGTGCTTTTGGAGCAGGTCAATGTCGAGCTCGAGTCTGGTAAATCTCGCATTGATGCGCTGGTCGATGCCGCTGTTAGCCGTGTCAGGCCGGTCGGTATGGCGGCAGCGACAACCATCCTGGGTATGTTGCCGCTGCTGTTTGACGACTTCTTTGCCAGCATGGCGACGGTTATCATGTTCGGCCTTGGTTTTGCCACAGTACTGACGCTGTTTGTGGTACCGGTTATGTATGCCATTGTGCAAAAAGTGGAGCGCCCTTAATCAGGGCGCAATCAGCCAGCGCATTCATCTTATTTATACCCTGAATTATCTGATTTATAGTCCTCTCGCATGGGAATTTAAGCGCAAAATCCGTATAATGCGCCGCACTAGTGAACCGTCTTGAATTCATGCAAGCAAATGAGAGGTAATACGAGTGCTTAAAGAATATCGTCAGCACGTGGAAGAGCGTGCCGCAGAGGGCATCCCTCCGAAACCACTAACGGCAGAACAAGTAGCCGATCTTGTTGAACTACTGAAGAACCCACCAGCAGGTGAAGAAGAATTCTTAGTAGAGTTATTGTCTGAGCGCGTACCACCAGGTGTTGATGAAGCCGCTTACGTAAAAGCTGGCTTTTTGAGCGCACTGGTAAAAGGCGAAATACAAAGCCCGGTTATCAGCAAAGAAGACGCCGTTAAATTGCTTGGCAATATGCACGGTGGTTACAACATCGTGACTTTGGTTGAGTTATTGGACAGCGCTGATCTAGGTCGCTTAGCGGCAGAAGAATTAAAGCACACCATCTTAATGTTTGACGCCTTCCACGACGTTGAAGAAAAGATGAAAGCGGGCAACGAGCTGGCTAAAGAAGTGGTTGAGTCATGGGCCGAAGGTGAGTGGTTCACCAGCCGTGACAAAATGGCAGACCAGATTAAAGCGACTGTCTTTAAGGTTACCGGCGAAACCAACACCGACGACCTGTCACCAGCACCTGACGCTTGGTCACGTCCTGACATTCCACTGCATGCCAAAGCCATGTACAAAATGCCTCGCGAAGGCATCACTGATGCAGGCAAGCAGATTGAAGAGTTGAAAGAAAAAGGTCACCCGGTTGCTTTCGTAGGTGACGTCGTAGGTACAGGCTCTTCACGTAAATCAGCAACCAACTCTGTCCTGTGGAACATTGGTGAAGACATGCCGGGTACGCCGAACAAGCGTGCGGGCGGTATCTGTATTGGCGGCAAAGTTGCACCTATCTTCTTCAACACCATGAAAGACGCTGGTGCGTTGGTATTTGAAGCCGACGTCGAAAAAATGAATATGGGTGATGTCATTACCATTTACCCATACGACGGCAAAATTGAAAACGAAGCGGGCGACGTTATCGCTGAGTACGACTATGCGTCACGCGTTATTCTTGACGAAGTGCGTGCAGGTGGCCGTATCAACCTGATCATTGGTCGTGGTTTAACCACCAAAGCGCGCGAATCACTGGGCTTAGGTCACAGCGACTTATTCCTGACTCCAGAGCAGCCAGAAGACAGTGCTAAAGGTTACACCCTGGCACAGAAGTTAGTGGGTAAAGCCTGTGGTATGGAAGGCGTTCGTCCTGGCACTTACGTTGAGCCGAAAATGACCACCGTAGGCTCGCAGGACACCACCGGTCCAATGACCCGTGACGAACTGAAAGACCTGGCTTGTCTTGGCTTTAACGCTGACCTGGTTATGCAGTCTTTCTGTCACACGTCAGCCTATCCGAAGCCGGTTGACGTTGAAACTCAGCATACACTGCCTGACTTCATCATGAACCGTGGCGGCGTTTCGTTGCGCCCGAACGACGGTATTATCCATAGCTGGTTGAACCGTATGTTGTTGCCGGATACCGTCGGTACTGGTGGTGACTCGCATACACGTTTCCCGCTGGGTATTTCGTTCCCTGCAGGTTCTGGTTTGGTTGCCTTCGCAGCTGCAACCGGTGTTATGCCGCTGGATATGCCAGAGTCAGTACTGGTGCGTTTTAAAGGTAAAATGCAGCCGGGTATTACTCTGCGTGACTTGGTTCACGCAATTCCTGCGTTTGCTATTAAAGACGGCTTATTGACCGTAGAAAAACGCGGTAAGAAAAACGCGTTCTCAGGTCGCATCCTGGAAATCGAAGGTCTTGAGCACTTAACCGTAGAGCAAGCGTTCGAATTGTCAGACGCATCGGCAGAGCGTTCTGCAGCAGGTTGTACCATCAACTTGTCAGAAGATTCAGTCAGTGAATACTTGCGCTCTAACATCACCATGTTGCGTTGGATGATCAACGAAGGCTACGGCGATGCGCGTACGCTTGAGCGTCGTGCTCGTAAGATGGAAGAATGGCTTGAGAACCCATCACTGACGCGTGCCGATAAAGATGCGGAATACGCAGAAGTTATCGAAATCGATTTGGACGAAATTAAAGAGCCAATCGTTTGTTGCCCGAACGACCCTGACGACGCTAAGTTCTTAAGCGAAGTTGCCGGCGATAAGGTTGATGAAGTGTTCATTGGCTCGTGCATGACCAACATTGGTCACTTCCGTGCCGCAGGTAAACTGTTAGAGAAAAACTCTGACCCGCTAAACACGCGTTTGTGGATTGCACCACCAACGAAGATGGACAAAGCACAGCTGGAAACCGAAGGCTATTACGATATCTATTCGCGTAACGGCGTGCGTACCGAAATGCCGGGTTGTTCACTGTGTATGGGTAACCAGGCTCGTGTAGAAGCTGGCGCAACCGTATTGTCAACGTCGACTCGTAACTTCCCGAACCGCTTAGGTGATGGCGCGAACGTTTACCTGACGTCGGCAGAGCTGGCAGCAGTTGGTGCTATTGTAGGCCGCTTGCCAACTCCGGAAGAGTACCTGGAGTACGCACAAGACATCAACTCGATGGCTGGCGAAGTTTATAAATACCTGAACTTCGACCAAATGGATGCCTTCCGCGACGCAGAAAAAGCGGCCAAGGAAAACATCATCCCAACCATCAACGTGGCTTAATGAGTGCTTAGGTTGCAAGGACTCTTTACGAGGACGCCCGCAAGTACTTCCCTGTAGGGCTTGGGCAGCGCCCTCCATGGCGCTGCACACCTCGTTAAGAGTCCTCGCAACCGTTGAGCGCACTCATTAGCAACTTATAAAACCGCTTCGGCGGTTTTTTTGTGCCCGATGTTCAGTAGCCTGATGTTCACATCAGGTGAGATATTCTAGCTTGTAGGTGGTCTGTTTATAGTCTATATTTAGACTGTTCAGTCGGGAGGGAGCTATGCAGATAAAAACCATTAGTTACATTAAGCAAAATGCGGCGTCACTGAATGTCGAAGAGCCTATTGTGGTCACTCAAGGTGGAAATCCGGTATATCGTATTGAGTCGGAAGCTAGTGCTAGACAACGGGACGAAGCTATTGCGACACTTAAGCTGATGAATTTGGCTGAAAGGGATATTCGAAATCAGAATATTCTATCTCTTAGCGAAGCAAAAGAAAGGCTAGAGCGTGAAATCAGTACAAAGAAGTTTGAGCTTTAGTTCTCAGTTATGAACTACGATGTTAATTTTACCGAGCTCAGTTATAAGACTCTGGCTGCTTTAACCCGCTATATGGAATCCCTTCTGGGTCAGGATGAAGCTATTAGGTTAGGTCATCAACTTCTTGATTTCGCCATCAATAAACTCGGCGATAACCCTTTGCAATTCCCCATTTCTCATGAACTTGAGACGTTAGGTATCACTGACTATCGAGTAGTGCTAGTAGATAATTATAAGATCTTATTTCGTCTGGGTGAAGATAAAACGAGTTATGTCATGGCTTTTCTTCGACAGAAACAGAATACCCAAGAGCTGCTTTACCAGATAATGATTGGGTAGCCCGATGCTATTGCATCAGGTGCGATAGTCGAACACCTCACCTGACGTAGAACGTCAGACTACAAAACTCTGTGTTGGTCAGCCGTGTGCTTGTAAGTCGATAGGGCAGGTTGTTCACTTGTGAGCGTTATAAGTGTTGAGTACTTCTGTGGCGGAGTGTCGAAGGCCATGGATGGCCTTCGTCAAGCCCTCATGGATGAGCTCGTAGCGTCTCCGTCACAGAAGTACTCAATGCTCAAGCGAAATAAGTGAATAACCTGCCCCTACCTGATAGCGGGGGTCTGTTCTATTTCTGCCCAGCAATCCAGTTGTTGATGTGTTGTTCGAGTACTTTCAGTGGCACGCTGCCGTTTTCCAGTACCGCATCGTGGAACTCACGAATGTCGAACTTATCACCTAACTGCTGTTCTGCTTCGCGGCGTAAACGCTTAATAGTCAACTCGCCGAGCTTGTATGAAAGCGCTTGCGCAGGCCAGGTAATGTAACGGTCAATTTCGGTTTTCACGTTATGCAGTGACAATGCGGTATTGTTGGCCATAAAATCCATTGCGCGCTCACGGCTCCAGCCTTTAGCGTGCATACCGGTATCCACCACTAAGCGTGCGGCACGCCACATTTCATAGCTTAAACGACCAAAGTTACTGTAAGGGTCTTCATAAAAACCCGCTTCCAGCCCTAAGTACTCAGAGTAAAGACCCCAGCCTTCACCGAAAGCTGAAATGTATGTCTGTTGACGGTATTCCGGTAAGTCTTCTAACTCACCCGCAATGGCGTTTTGTAAATGATGACCCGGTACCGCTTCGTGCAGCGTCAGTGCTTCCATCTGGTAGAGCGGGCGGCGGTCTAACGCGTAGGTATTCACCCAATAAAAACCCGCACGATCATCTCGGTTGGTTCCTGAATAACGGCCGGTTGTGTACTTAGGCGCAATTTCTTCGGGAACCGGCGCTATACCATAAGGCTTACGTGGTAAGGTTTTGAATAGCTTCGGCAGTTCACCGTCCATTTTCTTGGCTATCCAGGCGGCGTACTGCAGCAACTCTTCTGCTGTTTCCGGATAGAATTGGTCGTCAGTACGCAGAAACTCAACGAATTCGTCAAAGTCACCATCAAAGCCGGTTGCCTCAATGGCTTCCAGCATTTCACCGCGAATCCGAGCGACTTCCTGCAAGCCTATCTTGTGAATTTCGTCAGCGGTCATATCCAGCGTGGTGTAATGCTTAATACGGTTTTGGTAAAACGCATCGCCGTTAGGTAGTTCACTAGCGCCAACGCTTTCGCGAGCATTCGGTAAGTACTCTGTTACCATAAAGGTGAAGTAATCGTCGTACGCAGGCATGACTTGCTCGTCAATCGCTGTCATTGCGTCTGCTTTTAGCGCTTCCCACTCAGTGTCATTGACAAAAGCAGGTTGTTTGGCAAAAGGAGAGAAGTAAACACTTTCACTGGCTTCCTGAACAAGATAAGCCAGAATACTTTCTTCGAAGCCAGCCATAGCTGCGGCCGGTTGCGTGTAGCCTTCCTCAATAGCTTTTCTTAGCCAATGGGTTTGTTGCTCCATGTAGCGCGGAATACTGCGCAACTTCGAAATATAGTTTTGATAATCTTCAACCGAGTTAAATGAAGTATACGACGGCATAAAGGCCAACGAACTGTGGAAGCTACCCTCGGCCGTTAGTGGCATGTAATGCGCATTAAAACGGTATTCGTCGACACGGTTTTTCAGCGAGTAGCGAATCATAGCGTGGTTAATTTTATCTTCGTCGCTCAGCTGGTTCAGTTTTATCGCGTCCAATTGCTCCAGCCATTTTGACTGTTTTTCATAGCGAGCTTTCAAGGCTTCCGGTGACATGTCCGTTAGCTCGGTATCGCTGGACTCATTCATACCTTCCCAAATGGTGTCTGCCAACTGGTGAAATTGCTCAGCAACACTCTGTTGTGCAACGTTTTGTTGGGTCGGCTGTTGTGACGTTGTCGTCGCACAGGCCGTTAACCCCATTAAACTTCCAATAAGAATCAGATTACGCATGATTTTTCCTTGCGGTGTCATAACGAATACAGGCATTCTATAATGCCTTTTGCATGAGTTAATGTAAAAAGCAATGCAGCGAACTCACAATAATAATAGTTAAACGGGAGAAAAGGGTGGATAAAGCGCAATCAGGGATATACGCCGAGCCAAATTTGCACGGCTTAACCTTGTTTTGTCATGTCATGAGTGACGATGTCGAGAGTTTACGTCGTAAACTGTCTCGATTCCCGGCTATCATTCAGGACTTAGATGCACGCTTTTCTGAAGCCATGCTGACCGGCTTTGTCGGAATTGGTGCTGAATATTGGGATATCCTTTACCCGCATAAACGGCCGCTGCACCTGCAGGCATTCCCCGAGCTAAGCGACGCAGACCGGGAAGCGCCTCGTCATCCTTTTGACTTAGTCTTACATATACGCTGCGACCGCTTCGATGCCAATTATTTAGCGGGCAGAACCATTATGGAGTGGTTTGGTTATGACATTGAAGTGGCAGAGCAAATCCGTTCCTTTCGTTATTTAGACGGCCGCGACCTGTTGGGCTTTATTGATGCCCCTGATAACCCAAGAGGTATGCGCAAACGCGAAGCCTCGCTAATAAACGCAGCTGACGACACTGCCTTTGTTGACGGTAGTTATTTGTTTGTTCAGAAAATTCGCTATGACTTACGGCGTTGGGATTATTTAGGCCCGGAAAAGCAGGAGCAGATTATGGGACGAGAGAAAGTCTCCGGCGAGCGTTTACCAGAGGCAATGATCGACGGCGTCACTCATGCTGCTAAAGCGAAACTAATGGATAAGAATGAACAGCCAATACCTTTGTTACGGCAAAACATGCCTTGGGGCGACTTGCGCGAGCAAGGGTTATTAGGGATGTACTTTTCTCATGCGCCTAAAAGTGTTGTCGAGTGGTTAAAGGCACGTTATTACGCCGATGAGCAGGGGCAATACGACCCGATACTCGATTACTCTCAAGCCGTTTTGAATTCCAGCTTTTTTGTTCCGTCAACGCGTTTTCTCTTAGAAAACAGAGAGCTACCCGTTAATCAGGAAGACGGCAGTACTGACTGATTGGCAAACAACTCTTTGACTTTTTGCAGTGTAAAATCAATGTCTTGTACTTTTACCGGTGCAATAAAAATAGTGTCGTCGCCGGCAATAGTACCCAACACGCCTTCTTTTTTGCCAACCGAGTCGAGTAAACGGGCAATAAGTTGTGCGGCTCCGGGGCTGGTCCGAATAATTACCATGACATCATTATGCTGAATATCCAGTACAAGCTGGCTTAATGGCGCCTTAGTTGAAGGGACAGCTAAATCAGGAGGCAGACAGTAAACCATTTCCTGCTTTGCGTTACGGGTTCTGACTGCACCGTACTTACTAAGCATACGCGACACTTTCGACTGGCTAATGTTCTCAAAGCCTTTCTCTTTCAGTACGTTAACTATCTCGCCTTGCGAACCGTAACGCTCTTCACGAAGTAACGTTTTGAAGGCGTCAATTAATTGATCTTTCACCATTATCGTGCCGCTTCCTGACTGTCATTTTATGCTATAATGCGACCAGTTTACTGCATTCTGTGACGCTATTCGAGCTTTGTTATAAAAGGCTCGTCAGTTGTATTTAACAGCGTATTCAAGTACAGTTTTGCACCAAATTCTGCATGTTTATGCAGTTCTAATCGACAAACAAAACGGAGTCTGAGATGAAAGTAGCCGTATTAGGTGCGGCCGGTGGTATCGGCCAGGCATTGTCATTACTTTTGAAAACACAACTTCCAGCAGGTTCAGAGTTATCTTTGTATGACGTTGCGCCAGTAGTTCCAGGTGTTGCGGTTGATCTAAGCCATATCCCTACTGACGTAAAAGTCACAGGCTTCGGTAAAGACGACCTTGCGTCAGCATTAGTTGGCAGCGACATCGTATTAATTCCAGCGGGCGTGCCTCGTAAGCCAGGCATGGATCGCTCTGACCTGTTCAACATGAACGCGGGTATCGTTAAAAACTTAGTACAAGGTGTTGCCGACAACTGCCCTGACGCGTGTGTTGGTATCATTACCAACCCAGTAAACACCACCGTGCCAATTGCTGCTGAAGTTCTGAAAAAAGCAGGCTGCTACGACAAGCGTAAGCTGTTCGGTGTCACCACTCTTGACGTTATCCGTTCAGAAGCCTTTGTTGGTGAGCTGCGTGGTCTGAATCCAGAAAACGTAAACGTACCGGTTATTGGTGGTCACAGCGGTACAACGATTCTGCCATTGCTGTCTCAGGTTGAAGGTGTTGAGTTTACCGAGCAAGAAATCAAAGACTTAACTCACCGTATCCAGAACGCAGGTACGGAAGTTGTTGAAGCAAAAGCCGGCGGCGGTTCAGCAACCCTGTCTATGGGTCAGGCTGCAGCGCGCTTTGCTCTGTCATTGCTGAAAGGCCTGCAAGGTCAGGACACTGTTGAGTGTACCTATGTAGAAGGTCCGGGCGACAACGCTAAGTTCTTCGCACAGCCAGTACGCTTAGGTAAAAACGGCGCTGAAGAAATTCTGTCTTACGGCAAGCTAAGTGCTTTCGAACAAAAATGCATGGACGACATGCTTGACGGCCTGAAAGGCGATATCCAAAAAGGCATCGACTTCGCCAGCTAAGCTGAAGAAACTTTCAGCAATCCGCTTTTGAAAATATTGGGGCAGGCCAGCATTGGCTGGCCATTGTAGGTTATCTTCCGAAAGACGCCTGCAAGTACGTCCCTGTAAGGCTTGAGCAGCGCCATCCTTGGCGCTGCACACTTTCTCCAGATAAACCTGCAATGGCGCTACACAAGCCCTACAGGGATGATGGGATGGACACCTCGCTTTACACGGCGTCGCAATGCGCCATTATTAAAGTGATGTGTTCAATAATCTCAAACGAGGTGTCCACCCATGAAAGTTACAACAATTAGTATCGATTTGGCAAAATCTGTTTTTCAAGTTTGCGGAACTAATCAAGGGGGAACCGAAGTGTTCAACCGCCAAGTCCGAAGAAACAAATTGCTCGAGACCGTTATACAGTTCCCAGATGCTGATGTTGTGATGGAGGCATGCAGTGGCTCTAACTACTGGGGCCGTTTGTTTATTAAGCATGGTTTAACCGTCAAACTCATCCCCCCTCAGCATGTAAAACCATTTGTACGTGGAAATAAAAA
>NZ_FNCB01000014.1 GCF_900100855.1 Idiomarina zobellii | reverse complement strand
GTAGCTTGCTTAAGCTGCTGTACGCGGGTATGTTAAAAGCAACTGAGCGCTGGTCGCACCCGGTGCAGAACTGGAATCTGACACTGTCTCAGCTAACCATCCACTTTGAAGGTCGACTGGATGGCCACATAGATTTATGAAAACTTGGCTGACACAGAATATTGAACACTCTCTTAACGAATGACTTCTTCGTCAACCTGACCGATATGAACAATGTCTGGAAAAAAGCTGGTGACCACTACGAAGTTCGCGACCGCAAAACGGACGAGCTTAAGTGGACTGCAAACCGCATTGACTTAGTCTTTGGTTCAAACTCTATTCTGCGTTCTTATTCAGAGCTTTACGCTCAGGACGACAACCAGGAGAAGTTTGTGAAAGACTTTGTGAAAGCCTGGACTAAAGTCATGAATGCCGACCGCTTTGATTTAAAGTAATCGGTTAAACCTGAATAAAGGCGTGTCTATTGGCACGCCTTTATTACGTTTTCAGGATCATTTTCAATTGCCTTAATTAGAACCCGAGCTGGGCCTGTCGGCTCTCTACGACCTTGCTCCCAGTTTCGTAAAGTGCTTACTTCAACGCCAATTAAACGAGCGAATTTTGGCTGGCTAAGTTTTACCGATTTTCTAATGTTTTTGATTCGTATCGAAGCAATAAACTCTTCCCTGGATGGCTCCCTTTCGCCTTTAGCAATTTCATCCATTTGTTCAACGCTTTCCAGTAGCTCGTTAAATAATTCACTTTTCATTGTGACCACCTTTCAACAATTCCCCTTAGCTGACTGAGTTGCTCATCAGTAAGGTTGTCTTGCTCATTCTTACCGAAAACAAATAACATACGTAGTTGTCTTAAGCTTTCTGCGTAGTAGTAGAGAACTCTTACTCCACCCCTTTTTCCGTGACTGCCAGTGCGCCAACGCACCTTTCTGATTCCGCTACCATTCTTTAGTAACGCTCCTTGTTTAGGGTTCACGGTAAGGCTAACTTGAAGCCTGCGGTATTCATCATCACTTATTAGCGCCTTGATACGCTTTGTAAATACGGGTGTTTCGATAAATATCATTAGTGCGTCACTGGCGTATATATTGTGGGTTTAAAAGCAGAGTAAGTCAATGGCGTACTATGCTTTATGGAAAGAAACCATAATAACCGGGCTGAAAGCCACCATTGTCGATTGGAGTTTTTTCTTACAGCTAGATGAGTTGATCGCTAACTCGTGATCATGAGTACAATAGAGTTAGTTAAGTAAAATTCAGGAGGAAGCATGTCGAAAGTTCTATTAATTACCGGTGCCTCAAGTGGCATCGGTGAAGCTACGGCGCGTAAAGCGGCGCAGGAAGGCCTGAAGCTGATATTAACCGCTCGCCGGAAAGATAAGTTGGACGCGTTGGTTAAAGAGTTTGGCGAAGACAACGCCGTTGGTATTGCTGCTGACGCGGGTAACTATAACGAACTCGAGCAGGCCGTGAAGCAGGGCGTTGATAAGTTTGGTCAGCTAGACGCGGTGTTCGCTAATGCGGGAACCGGTGTTTCAACGCCGGGAACGGAAGAGGGCGACGCTGAAGAATGGAAGCAGATGGTTGATGTGAACATTAACGGGCTTCTTTATACCGCGAAACTGACTTTGCCGCATTTACGCAAAACTACCGGTCATTTTCTAATGACAGGGTCAGCTGCCGGACGTATTACGCTGAAAGGCTCGGTTTATGGCGCCACCAAATGGTTTGTACACGGTTTTGCACAGAACTTAGCCGAAGAAATGAAAGAATGGAATGGCCGCTGCACGACCATAGCCCCGGGTATGGTGAATACGCCGTTCTTTGACGAACCTAAGCCGGATAAGCTGGACCCTGATGACGTTGCAGACGCTGTACTGTACGCAATAAACGCCAACCCGCGTAACTGCGTGCGTGAAGTGTTTTTAATGCCGGCATATTAACGGGCAAGTCTTAACGCCTTGTTTTGACATACTTTCTCCGCCCCCTCATAATCTCAGGCAGATACGAAGGGGCGGAGAACCATTAATGACAACCGAAAGTAAGGATACGCAAAAGCCCCAAACGTCAGGGAAACGACTGCTTTTGTTTGCGTTGCTGTTCATTGCATTAACAGCCGCTGGTTTCTACGCCATTTATAATAATTTTTCTAGCCGTGAGCTTACCTTTGACTTCCGGCTGTTTGCACCTGAAGTTATCAGCCTGACCATTCTACTTCTAATAGTGTACTTCGCTGCTGACGGGCTGCGACTTTATTACACCTTAAGAGCGCTGGGCTACAGAATACCCAAAAGCGCAATGACCAAGCTGGTGTTCATTAATATCTTTTTCTCGAATATTACCCCTATGGCTACCGGTGGCGGCTTCGCACAGGTTTGGTTTTTGCACAGGCACGGGGTTCCTATTGGCAGGGCGACCGCCGCAACCACCATACGAACGGTGCTGGCCATTTTCTTTATTTTTTCGCTGACGCCGGTGTTTTTGCTGACTTTAACGCCCTTGCAAAACGAAGCCTTTATCAGCGACATTGGTGGCGCACTGGCAGTCTTTATTGTTCTGTATCTGGCTTTTTTCGCTATTGTTTTGCTTAGAGCACATTGGCTCATTGGGCCGTTAAGTAAGTTATTTCATGGCTTGCATAAGTTGCATTTAATGAGCGAGTCACGGCATCAGCGCTGGCAATACAAGGCTCGTCGGGAAATGCTGCGTTTTAGTCGAAGCTTTGCAGAGTATTGCCGTGGTTCAAAGTCAGCTATTGCGTTGTCGGTATTTTTCACCGCCGTGTTCCTCATCAGTTTATTCAGTTTTCCTGCGCTCTTAATGTGGGGGCTGGGCTACGATATAAATTACTTAGTGAGCCTTGGCTTACTGGTGGTGACTACCTTCATTATGTATTTCGCTCCGACCCCTGGGGCATCAGGCATATCAGAAGGTGTGTTCGGCAGCTTCTTTAATGATATTTTGGCGAATAATCATTTATTATTAGTTACGTTCAGCTGGCGCTTTTTGACGATTTATCTGGGAATGATCGTCGGTTTAATGGTATTGCAAAGGTATCTCGTTAAATCTGCTCATAAACAGGATGTATCATGACAAAAACCAAGCTTTTAAAAATCCTGTTTTATTTAAATATCGCCATTATTGTTGGCCTTATTGGCTATAAGGTTTACTTAAACCTAGTTACCTCAGAGTTTAAAGCGGAACACACCGATCAACTGGCTGCCATTAGTGCTCGTCTGGAAGGTCAGGACAGTTATAGCTTTGCGGTTGTCGGCAACATTAATAACTCGGTAGGAATATTCGAGCGCCGCATTATTCCTATGCTTAATAATGAAAACATCGACTTTCTGATATCTGCCGGTAATGCAGTGAGCAGTGGCGGAGAAGACAAGTACCGAGCGATACGGGGCACTTTGTCCCACCTGGAAATGCCTTACTTGCTGACGTTTGGTGAAAATGAATACGAGGAATTTGGCAGCTTCCGTTTTTATGACCATTACGGCCCGCATTTTTTCAGCTTTACAGCCGGGAACAGTCGCTTAATATTCCTCGACAGCACCGGTAAAACCCCTTGGCAGTGGCAGCTGCGTTGGCTGACCGAGATTTTAAAAGCCGATAACTCCAAGCATCGGTTTGTGTTTATTGGGCACCCTCCTATGGAGCCCGCAGAAGAGTTTATTCTTGCGGAAGAGGATGACTATTTACAGCCCATCGAATTTCGTCATGCGCTTCAACAGACACTGAGTAATTATGGCGTTGACCGGGTGTTTTCATCGAACATATCTATTTACTCGGAAAGTGACTACAAAGGCATTCCTTATATTACGACCGGTGGTGCTGGCGGGTTGGTATTGAATCAGGACGAGAGTTTTTATCACTACGTTAAAGTGAGCGTGAACGCGGATGGTTCGGTCGACCACTCAGTTCAAGAACTGGAGATTGGTCAGCATCCGATACTAAAACAACTAGAGAGCTTTTGGTTTTTCATTCACTCGTTGTTTTATGTGGGCTATTTAAACTTTATTCTGTTGGTGGCAGTGTTTCTGGTTATCAGCACCAAGCTCTACAACGCTGTTTTTATAGGAAAAGATTATTATCCGGACTACGACATTGATGCCGACCCATGGTTAAACCGCCACCTGAAAGTAGCCATGTTCACCAACAACTACCTGCCGTTTATTGGTGGTGTACCTATTTCAATAGAACGTTTACGCTGCGGACTGGAGAAGCTTAAAGACACCGTGCTCATTGTGGCACCGCGTTACAAGAAAACACGAAAAAAAGAAAAGAATGTAATACGCATGCCGTCTATTTTCTCGTTTGGTGAAAAAAGTGAATTTCGCTTCGCCAATATCTTTTCGTCTGCGGTGCGCAAAAAAGTTAAAGCGTTTAAGCCGGATATTATTCATGTGCATCATCCGTTTTGGATAGGTTCATTGGGTGTTTACATGGCTCGCCGCTTGAAAGTGCCGGCTGTTTATACGTATCACACGCGACTCGAACATTACGCGCACTTTGTGTTTTTACCGGGGTCTCTGTTTCGTAATATTATTGCGCACTTTCTAGTGCGCCGATTTGCGAACAAGTGTGATGCTGTCATTGTGCCGACCGACTCAACCGAAGAGTACCTGCGCATGATAGGGGTGACAGCACCAACCTATGTGCAGCCGACAGGCATTGAATACGACCGCTTTCAGCACGTGGAACCAGCGCAAGTTGAGAAGCTTAAAAAGCGGCTGAAAATAAAAGATGAAACCGTTTTTGTGAGCGTGTCGCGACTCTCTAACGAGAAAAACATCGACTTTATGATAGACGCGCTGGCAGAGCTCAAGAAGAACACCGACAAGGCGTTCCGGCTATTAATTGTGGGTGATGGACACCAGAAGCAGCGATTACAAGCGAAAATAGACGAGCTCGGTTTAACACAAACCATTCAGCTGGTGGGCTCGGTAGCGCCTGAAAATATGGCCAACTGGTATCAGCTAGGAGACGCCTTTTTGTTCGCGTCTCAGTCTGAAACGCAGGGCATGGTTATTTTGGAAGCTATGGCTGCGGGCTTACCGGTTGTTGCGGTTCGTTCTAGTGGTATTGATGATGTTGTGGAAGACGGATTTAACGGTTATAAAACGCCCGCTAAGCAAGCGGTTTGGTTGGAAAGAGTAGAGCGTATTCTTAACGATGAGAGCTTGCGTAAGGAGCTTTCCGACAACGCTGAAAGTTTTGCCAAAGCTTATTCAGTAGAGCGTTTCAGCCAGGATGTTCGCCATATTTATGCCGAAACCCTGGCTCGTTATCATGAAGCAAAGAATTAAAGAATATGATTCCAGAAAACTAACAGCTCACAGACTATTACCGCTGACGTTAGTATTAAGCGAATGCGGTAATAACCCATGTAAGAGGTCATGGCTGAGCTTCTCGCCAGCTTCTGCTCGAAGAAAAGCAAGGTCGCAAATCCGGCCATTTGAAGACCTAGTGACCAAGCAGATGAGTCCAGTAATAGGGTTAGCCAGGCAAGTATGGCAAAAGCATTGCTTAGAACCAGTAGCGCATTAGTGGGTTCGCTCTCTGCTCTGTGCAGCGCTCGGCCCCACAGCACACCACCGAGAAACGTCAGAATAATCGCACCGTAGGTAATGAGTAGATCAAGTGGTTGAATGCCAAACAAAGACTCAACCTGCATAAGCTCAGCCAGCGAGCTAACGATAAAAGGAATGAGCCCGAGAAACCCGAGAGTGTATATCAGTTTGTTTTTGGCTGTGTTCATAGTGAGCTCGTCTTTTTTAGTGTTTTATTTAAGTGTAGAGCAAAGAAAAATAACGACCACTCTATAACAGAATGACTTTAGGTCGTTGAAATTTATCCTTATTAGAGTCTACGTAGGTGCAGACTAAAAAGTTGCTTATCGTTGTGTAATGCAGGTTCTCGGTAGGTTCGAACGGTTGCGCTAAGACTTCTAATAACGGCCGGCCCGACGCCTTTGCGTAGGCCTCCGCAAGCGTCCAACGGTAAAAGAAATCCTCTTTTGTTGTTACTCCCTTCAAAAAGCCGTCTGCGTAGTGCTCGCGTATGCGGCTGTAATCTTTGTTTGACTCTAGGTTCTCGACATCAACGCCTATGGGAGACTCGGCGGAGTATGCGGCAACGACAAAATTTTTTTTATGGCTAATAGAGCAATAAACATTAGTGCCTGAAACGGACAGCTGAGGGGCGCCATTGTCGTTTTTTTGAAGAGAAACATCAGCTAAGGACACGCCGGTTTCTTGTGCAACTAATTGTTTTAACAGTTTTCCTGCTTCTAAGGACGTTTCTTTGCGGCTTAACCCATAAGGGAGTAGCCTATATCCGATAACCATAGACGATGTTATATTTTTGAAAATCGACGCTAAATTCTGTACTATTCCGCATCTTTTTTGAGTACCTGAACAAATACATTATGAGAGCTTCTCAAGCGAAAGTCTTTGTCGCTGATAGTACCCTAGTTACCAGTGAATGTCGTGACCGTTTAAAACAGGTTCCGGCATCAATGCGACGTCGTTTGAGCTCTTATTCAAAACTAATTGTAACAGCCATAATGGAGCTTGCGGAGCGGGAGAAAGGTGTACATAACACACCTGTCGTTTTGGCGACACGTCATGGCGACTTACAACGCACAGAGAAGCTGCTAAGAACATTAGTCCAGGGGGAAGTGTTATCGCCGACTCAATTCGGGCTTTCTGTGAATAATGCTGTTTTGGGTCAGTATAGTATGGCTGTCGATAATCAGCAGGCAATGACAACGATATCTGGCGGGGAAGAGACGTATCCGCTGGGTTGGCTGGAAGCAATTGCACAAGTATCAAATGAGTTTGAAAGAGTGTTGTTGGTCGTCGCTGACGAAACACCGCCTGAAGTGTATAGAAAACAGCAAAACTCGCCTATTCATGCGTTCGCTCAGGCGGTTTTGCTCGATAGAGAAAACGGTCGCGAAGTGATTTTGGATCAGTCTCGTGAGTCTGCTGAACATTACGACGCTTACGACGTTGCTGAAAAGCTTCAACATTGTCTGGAACAAGGCAAGCAACGCTTAGTAGTAAACTATGGCGCAAACAGCTGGAGTTGGCATGTTAGTTAGGCTCTGGAAGTTTATTAACAGAACCTGGCGCCGTTTAGCGACGGGGTTGTGCTTTGCCATATTTGGTATTGGCGGAGTCATTTTATCACTTACGGCGCTGCCGGCACTGAAGCTCATTTCAGCAGGCAACGAGGAATTGCGTCAGGCGCGGGCAAGACGTTTGGTGCAACTAACGTTTCGCTGGTTTATTGGTGTCATGAAGTGGACGGGTGTGTTCAACTTCGACTTCAAAGCGGTAGAGCAACTTAAACAGGTGAAAGGGCAGGTTATTATTGCGAACCACCCTTGCCTTATTGACGTAGTGGCGCTTATTTCCTTTGTGCCCAACCCAGATTGTGTCGTTAAGTCACATTTATGGAAAAACCCTTTTATGAAGGGGGTGATAAAGTCGACCGGTTACTTGAGTAATGAAGACCCGGATGAACTGGTGAAGGACTGTCAGGAGTCGCTCGAGCAAGGCTGTAACCTAATTATATTCCCGGAAGGCACACGTACAACGCCCGGTGAGAAGATTCGGTTTCAGCGGGGGGCAGCGCATTTAGCGTTGCGCACAAAAGCGAAGGTGACGGCGCTTTGGGTTGACTGCTCGCCAGTCACACTGATTAAAAATGAAATGTGGTATCAGGCGCCTAAAGAAAAACCAACACTTTCTGTTCATTATTTAAAAGAAATTGATACCCAAGCGTATCGCGATGAAGAAAAACTGAGTATTGCCGCACGCCACTTAACGCGTGACTTGCAGAATTTTTATGAAAAGGTGTTACAAGATGACAGACAGTCTGAAAACAGAGATCAAGCAGTTGATTATCGAGTCGTTGGATCTTGAAGATGTAGAAGTATCCGATATTAACGACTCAGCAGCACTATTTGGCGACGATGACGATGGCTTAAACCTGGACTCTATTGACGCATTAGAGTTGGGGTTAGCCATTAAGAAACAGTTTGATGTAAAGCTGGATGCGAATTCGGCGGAGACAAAAAAGCACTTTTATAGCGTGGATACCATAGCTGACTTTGTTGCGGCAAATCGCGGTTAATGAACGAGGGAAAGATGAAAACGAAAGACGAAGTATACGCTAGACTCACCCAGATTCTTGAAGAGGACTTCGAGATTGAGTCGGATGAAATCGCATTAGAAGCCAACTTATATGAAGATTTAGATTTGGACTCGATTGATGCGGTAGACCTGGTCGTTAAGCTACGCGAAATTACGGGTAAGAAAATTAGCCCCGATGCTTTCAAAGCCGTCCGCACAGTAGATGACGTTGTCAACGAAGTTTATAAGCTTGTTCACGGCGAATAATGAAACTCTTGCTGCGCACGTTAATCAGTATAGTGCTGATTGCCTACCCACTTTTAGTCTGGTGGTTAGCGCAGCAAGGATTAACTGACGGGCTGCTATTAATCCTGCTTGCCGTACTTGTGTCACAAGTGGCAATTCAAGGTATAAAAAACCCCAGGAGCTGGGTGTCAGCAGTCGTTCTTATTGTGGTCGCTATCACCTTCTTGTTTACTGACCAGCTTACCAGTGTATTGCTTTACCCTGTTTGGATGAACGCAGCAATGCTGACTGTCTTTTTACTGTCTTTATGGTTCAAGCCTGCCGTCATCACTCGCCTGGCTCGCTTAATGGAAGGGGAGTTATCGGAAAAAGCCGTTGCTTACACCGAAAAGGTCACTTGGGTCTGGGTGGGCTTTTTTCTGGTGAATGGTGCCGTTTCACTGGCCACGGTGCTCTATGGCGATATGGACATCTGGACTCTTTATAACGGATTTATCGCCTACGTGCTGATGGGCTTATTGTTTATTATTGAATGGAGTGTTCGTCGTGTTGTTAAAGACAAACACTAACTGCTGGGAGCTGTCCTGGCAGGCATTAAATGCGCCTTGTATGCAAACACCGCAAGGTGTCGTTTGCGCTCAGCAATGGCTTAATGATGTGCGCGGCGCCGCTCAATGGCTGGACGACCACTCTGGCAGAGTACTTTTGTACCGCAGCGATCTCTACGAGTTTAGTGTTTGGTTCTTTGCGTTCTTAAGCCTTGGCCGCGATATCGTATTACCCTCGAACGATAAACCAGTAACCCTGGCTGAACTAAGCCAAAGTTATGATGTGAGGGTGCCGTCAAAGTTACCAGACCTTAGTGAGCAGCAACAGCTTCAGACGTTGAGCGGCTCGTTAGACAGTCAGTTAACGTTTTTCACATCAGGCAGTAGCGGTAAGCCCAAACCGGTCATCAAAACAATTCGTCAGCTGCTCAATGAAGTTGAGACGTTGGAAGCGACCTTTGGCGAGTTGATAGCGGGTAGCCGTATAGTTTCAACCGTCACCCATCAACATATTTATGGTTTGTTGTTTACGGTATTGTGGCCGTTAGCCAGTGGTCGGGTCGTGAACACACAGTTAATTGAGTATCCGGAGCAGCTTGCCGAAGTGCTAGCGGATGACGGTCAGCGTCATGTATTGGTCGGTAGCCCTGCACACTTACAACGTCTTGATAATCTGGACGAGCTGAGTGCCCGGAATGAGGCGTTAAAGGCCATTTTCTCATCGGGCGGGCCGCTACCGGAACAGGTCCCCATCGATTTTAAAAAGCATGATTTAGTTGTTCCTATTGAGGTTTATGGCAGTACCGAAACCGGCGGTATTGCCTGGCGTCAGCGTAACAACGGCGGCGAGGCATTTACCCCGCTTGTTGGTGTTAAAGTCCGGGCCACCGAGCACGGCGTTTTGGCTGTGACATCACCTCATCTGGCGAACCCAGAGGATGAATTTATCTCTGAAGATCAGATAAAAATCGAGCAACAGGGTCGCTTTCATTTGTTAGGCAGAAAAGACACCGTGGTAAAAATTGCTGAGAAACGTGTGTCTTTAAATGAAGTTGAGCGCTTCACCCTCCAACAAGACTGGGTAAGTCAGGTAAAGGCTTGTTTGCTGGAAGGTAAACGCAATGAAATTGGCTTGGTGATAATACTGACGGACTCTGGCAGAAAGGCGCTGGAAAGCGAGGGACGCTTTGCTGTGCGTCAGGCATTAAGGCATCATTTGCAACAACGCTTTGAAAAAGTCGTGGTCCCCAAACGGTTTCGCTATGTTTCTGCGCTCCCAATTAACGATGCCGGAAAAGTCACTCAGGCCGCACTGCAAAACCTCTTTACCGACGTAACAAGGAATGACTGAAATGAAAACGCAGCTACCGGAATTTTCATCCTTGAGCGAGCGAGTGAACGATGCTGATAACGCTGAAATAGTCGGCAGTTTTCGGTTGAGTGAAGACTGTATCTATTTGCAGGGGCACTTTCCATCGGCGCCCATTCTTCCGGGCGTTACACAGCTTGACTGGGTGGTTCAGCTGGCATCGCAGCACTGGTCTACACCGGTCAGCATTCAGCGGGTTGAGGTGTTAAAGTTCAACGATATGATTTTACCCGGTGCCGACGTTGACTTGGTGATACAGCGTAAACGAAAAGACTGCATTACGTTTAACTATAAAAAAGGCGACACGGCGTTATCGTCCGGTCGTTTGGTGTTTTAAGTGACTGTTATGTCTGAGCCGAAGTTTTGCTTTCTCGTTCCAATTTATAATCACCACCGCACTATCGAAGCAACGGTGGAGAAGCTGTTGAGCTATGCGGTGCCCATTATTATTGTTGATGATGGCTCTAACGAAGAGACAAAAAAAGTACTGTTTCAGCTGGCTGAGCGTTTTGCATCCGAGGTGTTGCTGCATACGCTTCCTGAGAACAGTGGTAAAGGCGGTGCTTGCCTGGAGGGTTTCAGGGTCGCTTCAGAACAAGGGTATACTCATGCGCTGCAAATTGACGCTGACGGTCAGCACGACAGCGCTGATATTCCTCAATTTTTAGAACTCGCTAAACAGCGGCCAGAGGCGTTAATAAGCGGACATCCGCAGTATGATGATTCCATGCCAACCGCCCGTCGAATTGGCCGAAAGATTACGCATTTTTGGGTGCATATTGAAACACTCTCTATGTCAGTGAAAGACACCATGTGCGGATTTCGAGTGTACCCGTTAGCGGCTACCACTGAACTTATGGATAAGGTCAACATTGGCACGCGAATGGACTTCGACATCGAAATTATGGTTAGGCTGTATTGGCGGGGAGTACCCGTTTTGTTTATCCCCACTAAGGTTATTTACCCGGAGCAGGGGCAGTCACATTTCCGAGCATTTAAAGACAATGTGAAAATATCCTGGCTACACACCCGGTTGTTTTTCGGGATGCTGCCAAGAGCGCCGATGCTATTGGCCAGAAGGTTTAAGAGCTAGATTATGGCAGAGCAGCATTGGGCAAAAACCGAAGAGCGTGGCAGCTATTGGGGTATTCTTTTTGTCCTAAGAGCCTACCAGTACGGTGGACATTGGCTGATGCGTTTGGTGTTGGCACCTGTTATTACCTATTTCTTTTTAACGGGCAAAGCGTCGCGGCGAGCGTCCTGTCAGTTTTTAAAGCGAGTCCATGAATTTGCGGGGGGCAAGAGCCCGTTTACCCAGCCGCCCGGTTGGCGGAAAAGCTGGTATCATTTCTGGCAGTTTGGTTTGCATGCCCTGGAAAAGATTGATGCCTGGGTAGGCAAATCTCCAAAATATGCCGTCCGCAACTGTGGCGATACGCAATTCTCTGAACTGGAAAAGCGACCCGAAGGCGGGCTGCTTATTGGCAGCCACCTGGGGAATCTCGAGGTGGCCAGAGCAATGGCGGGTAAGAAGTACAGTCGACGGTTGAATGTGCTGGTGTTCACCCAACATGCCCAGTCGTTCAACAAGGCTTTAAAAGCTGTTAATCCGAAGGCCGATATAGACCTTATTCAAGTGACTGACATTGATATGGGGCTGGCCATTATGCTTAAAGAGCGCATTGATAATGGCGAGTATGTCGTTATTGTCGGCGACAGAACGTCGGTAACAGCACCAAGGCAGTCAGTCACTCATGAGTTTTTGGGGCAGCCAGCGCCATTTGCTTTGGGGCCGTGGATACTCGCGAGCGTGCTAGAATGCCCTGTGTACTTTTTATTCTGTTTGAAGAACCCGGAAGACGGTAACTACGATCTGTATTTAAATTTCGCTTGTGAGCAGTTAAAGCTTCCGCGAAAGCGTCGGCAAGAGGCATTACAGCCGGTGCTGAAGCAATACGCCGAGCAATTAGAGCAGCTCGCTATTCGCTACCCATACCAGTGGTTTAATTTTTTTGATTTTTGGCATAAGGACAGTCAGTAGTATGACGACATCAAACGTTTGTTTTGGCGAACAGCCGGTCACCATAGAAGATGTTGTAGCGCTTGCTAACAATGAGGTGACAGCAACCTTGAGTAAAGCGCCGGAGTTTGTTGCCCGAATTGACGCTGGTGTTCGTTTCCTCGATGACTTGTTAGAGCAGGATGGCGTGATTTACGGCGTGACCACGGGCTATGGTGACAGCTGTACCGTTTCTGTACCTGACAACCTGGTTTCAGAGCTGCCTATTCATTTAACACGCTTCCACGGCTGTGGGTTGGGCGACTACTTTAACGAGCAGGAAACGCGCGCTATTTTGGCGGTGCGCCTGGCATCGCTGACTCAGGGTTATTCAGGAGTGAGTCGGCCGCTGTTAGAACGTTTGGTACTGATGCTGAATGAAAATATGCTGCCACTAATTCCGAAAGAGGGCAGTGTTGGCGCCAGTGGTGATTTAACACCGCTGTCTTATATTGCTGGCGCTTTAATTGGCGAGCGGGATGTCCGCTTTAACGGTGAAATTATGACAAGCGCGGAAGCCTTCAAGGCTCTGGGTGTCGAACTTCATAGGCTGCGCCCCAAAGAAGGTTTAGCGATAATGAATGGCACGGCGGTGATGACCGCACTGGCTTGTCTTGCCTGGGATCGTGCCGACTATTTAACGCGCCTGTCTAGCCGTATTACTGCGTTAGCCAGCATTGCATTAGAAGGTAATTCAAACCATTTTGACGAACTGCTGTTTGCCGTTAAACCGCATAAAGGCCAGCAACAAGTCGCCAAGTGGATACGTGACGACTTGAATCATCATGAGCATCCGCGTAATTCCTCCCGGTTGCAGGATCGCTACTCCATTCGCTGTGCGCCGCACATCATTGGTGTGTTGAAAGACGCTTTACCGTGGTTCAAAGACACCATTGAAAACGAGCTGAACAGTGCTAACGATAACCCGATTATTGATGGCATTGGCGAACATGTTTTGCATGGAGGCCACTTCTACGGCGGCCACATTGCTATGGTCATGGACTCGATGAAGGCAGCTATAGCAAATCTGGCCGATTTGCATGACCGGCAAATGGCGTTGTTGCTTGATACGAAAATGAATCATGACTTGCCATCGAATTTATCGGCGGCTGAAGGCGAGCGAAAAGCGATTAACCATGGCTTTAAAGCGGTGCAAATTGGTTGTTCTGCCTGGACAGCAGAAGCATTGAAGCTGACTATGCCAGCGAGTGTTTTTTCACGCTCTACTGAATGTCATAACCAGGATAAAGTCAGTATGGGAACCATTGCCGCTCGCGATTGTATGCGGGTACTCGAGCTCACGGAGCAAGTGACAGTGGCCACCTTGTTAGCGTCCTACCAGGGCAGTGTTCTGCGCGAACGTATGGCAGGGAAGCTGCGTGAAACCGGGCCAGAGTTGGCGGCAATGCGAGCGTCGCTAGCCGCTGAATTCGAACTGCTAGTAGAAGATAGACCGCTGGAACACGAACTTAGAGGCTGGTTAGAGAAAATTCGCAGCAAACCATGGAACCTGTATGGGGAGTCCGCATGAAGCAAGCCAGTTTAACCATTAATGTGCCATTTTTTGATGTCGACGCCATGCAGGTGGTTTGGCACGGACATTATATTAAATATATTGAAATGGCACGCAGCGAGCTGCTGAGAACTTTCGACTACGACTATCCCACGATGGAGGCTAACGGGCACCTGTGGCCGATAGTCGACTTACGTTTGAAGTATGTTGCCTCGGCCACTTACGGTCAGGACATTCGGGTGACGGCAACATTGGTCGAGTGGGAGCACCGGCTGAAGATGAATTACGAAATTCGCTGTGTTGAAACCGATGAGTTATTGACCAAAGCGACCAGTGTGCAAGTGGCTGTCTGCAAAAACACAAAAGAAATGCTGTTTGAGTCGCCGGATATCGTATTTGAAAAGCTTGGGGTCACACGCTCATGATGCGTTTATTCGTACTAATTCTGGCGTTAATGCTAACTGCGGGCGTGAAAGCGGAAACAGCAACTTCTGAACAGGCACTAAAAAAGCTATCAGAGCAAGCTCAGCCATTGCCGCTGACAGTCATATTTGAGCAGCGTAAGTATTTGTCGGGTTTACCCAGAGCGCTAGTGAGCTCTGGCGAAATGACCATTACTGAAGAGGCCATTTTGTGGGAAACGCAGAAGCCACAGAAACAATCATTAAAAATAACTGAGCAGGGCATTTTTAAAGGTTCACAGCAAACGTCAGCAACGGGCAGTGAAACCATCGCTGAGTTGCTGCTGGCGATTCTGAAACAGGACGAACGAGTTCTGCAAGAGCAGTTTAGTTTGAGCTTACAAAAAAACTGCGTACAGATGGTGCCAAACTCCGACACACTGGCTGGTGTCATGCAACGTATCCTCAGTTGTGGTAATACGCGGGTCGAGCGTGTCGAATTGCACGAAACGAACGGCAATAGAACCGAAATAAACTTTGCTGAGGCGCCGCAGTGAAACGGGTGAGTCGCGTTGTCTCCCTATTAATACTTCTGGGTCTACTGGCGGCGGGCTTAAGCCAGCAGTTACCCAAAGTCAGTTGGCAAAGCAGCTTAGCGGATGCGTTACCCAATCAAGTGTCAGAAACCCAGCGCGCTTATCTTGAGAGCCAGCAGCCCAATACACAGCAATTACTGATTGCTTTCGAGCAAAGCGGACATATAGCTGGCGAACTACGCGCGACAGTGGAGTCGGAGGTTGCTGTATTGCTACAGCGTGAACCGACGTTAAAACGAGCCGAGCTGACAGACACCAAAGCGTTTTTATCATTTTACCGTGAGCATGCGGGGCGTTTGGCCACGAGACAAGATACTGAGCGGTTACGTGCGGGGCAGTTCGGTGGGCTTATTAGCGATGCTCAAAGCCTGTTGCAAAGTCCTGAACCCGTATTGGTTCCAGTGACTCAAGACCCTTTATTGCTGACACAGCGCTACCTTAAGAGCTTACCGGATTTAATGCCGGGCTATAAAAACCATAAAGGTCTTTATAGCCGCACTGACGGAGAAACGGTGCAAGTACTGGTGCCACTGCAAATTGCGGGTGACGCATTAAGCATTAACCAGACACAACAAGTGGTTGCTCAGCTTAATGACTTTATCAGTGCGGTAAAGCAAACCGATGCTGACATAAGCAGTTATCGAAGCGGCTTAATTTTTCACGCGGATGCTGGCGCTAAGCAAGCCAAACAGGAAATGACTTGGTTTGGTGGGCTGTCTTTATTATTGGTTCTAAGTGTTTTAATTTGGGTGTTTCGCTCCCCCTTCCAGCTGTTTTATACACTAAGTTTACTGGCTGTTGCGTCGGCCTTTGGGCTACTGGCAACGCTGTTTTGGTCGTCTTCACCGCATGTGCTGATGTTGGTATTTGCAACCAGCTTCATCGGTCTGTGTATTGATTATGTTATCCATGGGTTTATTGCGCGCAGTCACGGAGCGTCAGCCTGGAAAGCATTGACCCCTGCACTTTGGTTGGGTGGTTTAACAACGATAGCCGGCTACGTTCTGTTGTTAGCGGTTCCGCTTCCTCTGTTACAGCAGCTGGGTGTGTTTATGGCGGCGGCATTATTCAGCGCGGTTTTGTTGGTGACTCTTACCTTGCCTTGGTTACCTAAACCTAAGCAACCGCAAGCGAAATGGCAGCGGTTTTGTGAAAAAGCCGAAACAGGGTATTGTCGACTACAACGACAACTACCGAGTCGTTGGCTAACGGTGCTGCCGGTGATCACGGTGGTCATTCTGATAGCCGCTCATGCATCTAATGACAGCGTCCGTTTGCTAGCCAGCTCCCCCAAACCGCTGTTAGAAGAAGAAAACTATTTGCGAGAGCATACGTCGTTTTATTTCAGTCCCGAGGTTATCCTTGTCGCCGGCGATACTCGTCAGCAGGCGCTTGAAAGAACCAGTCTTGTCGACGAGAGCTATCACGCCATTGGTATTAGCGACTATTATTCGCCAACTTCCCAGCAGCAAGATGTCATCGAGCTGCAACAACAGCTATTTGAATCCAGTGAAGGCGTTGCTTTTTTGCAGTGGTTGGGGATATCAGCACCCAAACTTAATGCTGCAGACGCAGTTCATCCGCTCGAACACCAGTTTTTGTACCCTTTTAACGACCGTTGGCTAAGTGTTGTGCGCCTACAACAGGGGAACGCCGCTGCGAGTTTTTATGACAAACCGTGGGCGCAAGTTTTCGACCCAATAGAGCATGCCTCTAGTGCGCTGGGCGAATACCGGCAGTCTATGCAGGTTTGGTTGGGCGCGCTGTTGGCTTTAAGCTTCTTTGTACTGTTTATATTCCTGAATCGGGGAGCGGCACTAAAAGAGAAAGCGAAAGCTTCCTGGCAGGTATTCAGTGTTATTTTGCTGTCGGTGTCTACGGCATTACTGGTTGCGCAATTAAGCCAACCGTTGAACCTGTTCCATTGGATAGGTGCCATGTTTGTGCTAGTTCTGAGCATTGACTATGGCGTGTTTTGCGCTAGTAGACTGCAACGCTCACACGCACTACAGGCTATTTACTTATCGGCTTTAACCACGTTAGTGGCTTTTGGCGCACTGACGTTCAGTTCAACACCGGCAATAGCCGCCTTTGGGCAAGTGGTCATGGTAGGCGTATTTGTGAGTGTGCTTTTTTGCCCGTTGATAACAACTGCCCCAACAAAAGACGTTAAAAAGGACGAAGGACAATGAAGGATCAAATCTACGATGTGGCTATTATTGGCGCGGGCCCGTCTGGGGCTACGGCCGCCGCCATGCTGGCTGATGCCGGGAAAAAGGTACTGGTGATTGAGCGTCAGCAGTTCCCTCGCTTTTCTATTGGTGAAAGTTTACTGCCACAGTGTATGGCTTATTTACAGCAAGCCGGGTTGGAAAGCCTGGTGACAGAAAACGCTGATGAGCTCGGTTTTCAGTTTAAAAATGGCGCGGCTTTTTATTGTCAGGGGCAGCATGTGAACTTCGACTTTCGAAAGAAGTTTAGTGAAGGACCAGGCACTACGTTTCAAGTAAAACGCGAACGTTTTGATCAACTGCTGATTCAAGGCGCAGCAAACAAAGGTGCGCAGGTTGAACATGGTGTGACGCTAACCGATATCGACTTTTCGTCGCCTGACTTTGTCTCTCTGAGCGTCACAACAGAACACGAGAGTTTTGATATAAAAGCGGCTTATGTACTTGATGCCAGCGGCTTTGGCAGGGTTCTGCCAAGATTATTGTCGTTGGAGTCTCCGTCAGACTTTCCGGTTCGGCAGGCGGCATTTTGCCATGTAAAATCAGACTTGGCGGGTGGCAACTTTGACCGCAACCAAATACTCATTACGGTTCACCCGACCAATCCGGAAATTTGGTATTGGCTGATTCCTTTCGCCGATGGTACCGCGAGTATTGGTGTGGTTGGCGCAGAGCAGCTGTTCGCGGAGCATGACAGCCCGTCCGATAAACTCTGGAGTAAGGTCAAAGAAGAGCCTTACTTGCTTGAAGTGTTGGGGAATTATGAAGTCACCCGCCCTGAGCAATGCATCACCGGTTATTCAGCTAGTGTGAGTCGCCTTTACGGAGACCGCTTTGCGCTGTTAGGCAATGCCGGCGAGTTTCTGGACCCGGTCTTTTCGTCGGGTGTGACAATAGCAATGAAGTCATCATCGTTAGTTGTACCGCTTGTTTTAAAAGAGTTAGAAGGGCAAAAGCAAGACTGGGAAAACGATTTCAGCAAGCCGTTGCGGGTTGGCATTTCAACGTTCAGAACCTTTGTGGAAGGATGGTATGATACGCGTTTCCAAAAGGTAATTTTTTACCCGGAACAGCAACAACAAGTGAAAGAAATGATTAGCTCCATATTAGCCGGCTATGCTTGGGACGAGAAGAACCCATACGTTAAGGAAAGCGAACGTCGCTTAAACGTATTAGCGGAGTTGTGTGCATGACCGGTGTGTTTCGGTGTGTAACGCTAGCCTTAGTGCTTTTCGCTGTCGCGGGTTGCGCGACTCTGGGCAGTAAAGACCGTTTGCAGGTACCGGTGGGCGCAGGTTATTACAGTTTACAGTGGCAGTGGCCGGGTGAGCCTTTGCAGGTGTGGCAGGAAGTCCGGTGGTCACAAAAAGCAGAGCAGGTGAAAAATCGAGAGTTCGTGGTTTCTGTGTTACTAGAAAGTGAGCGCTTGTTACTCGTCGCATTGTCACCGTTGGGGAATGAGCTGTTTCGCTCAGAGCTCACTGCCTCAGGACACAGCTTTAAAGGCTCCGACTTTCTTGATGAACCCAAGTTAGCATTACAGGTTTGGGCCGATTTACAGCTTGCGTTATGGCCGTTAGAAACAGTAAACGCTCACATGTCGTCTGGCGCGCTGCAACCAGAAAATGGTCGCAGAAACTTACGAGACGACGGTGAGCTGGTTTGGTCCTCAGGGGTTACAATGAACACCAGTGGCACCATAGAAAATAAGCAACGGGGCTATGAGTTGACGGTTAATACATTACAGTACGACGTGTTAGATAATGATGAAAATTAGCCTCAGTAAGCCCGGTGCCGTTTGTGCCGCCGGCGTATCATGCGATGACATTTGGTCTGCCGCACTTGCGGGAGACAATACAGGACTGTCGTTGGCAAACGACAAGCTTAACGACGGCAGTGGCTATTATCATGGCAAAGTAGCGGATAATAAGTTGCCAGCGTTGAGTGAGCTCCCCGTAACTATGCGAACCCGAAATAACCAACTGCTGCTCTGCGCTTTAAAGCAAATTGAGGTGCCACTACGGACTGTCATTGGGCAGGTTGGGGCGCACCGTGTTGCTGTGGTTTTAGGTACCAGTACCTCTGGTATTGCATCAGGAGAAGAGGCGCTGGCACACCATGAGCAACATGGAGAGCTGCCTGACACGTTTAATTATAAAATGCAGGAAATGGTGGCTCCGGCTGAGTGTCTGGCCGAGGTGATGGGCATTGAAGGACCGACCTACGGGATCTCGACAGCTTGCTCATCGAGCGCAAGAGCCTTTATGAGTGCACGCTCATTACTGGCGTCTGGGTTTGCGGACGCTGTTGTAGTGGGGGGTGTTGACTCCTTATGCAAGCTGACTCTGAATGGTTTTAAAGCGTTGGAATCAATGGCGGCTGAGCGCTGTAACCCATTCAGCATTAATCGCAGCGGTATTACCATTGGCGAGGCTGCAGGGGTGTTTATAGCCACACGGAAAGAAGACGGTCTGCAGGATGACTTGGTGTGTTTAACGGGCGCTCAATCGACCTCTGATGCGCATCATATGTCAGCGCCCCATCCGGAAGGACGAGGAGCCGTTGCCGCCATGCGTGGCGCGTTGTATGAGGCGGGTATTGAAACCGCAGACCTTAGCTATATCAACTTGCACGGTACAGCCACGCCGCTTAACGACAAAATGGAAGCTCATGCGGTCACTGAACTCGGCTTGCAGGATATACCGGCTAGCTCAACCAAGGCACTAACAGGGCATACGTTGGGCGCAGCTGGCGCAACAGAAGCAGTGATGTGCTGGCTGGCGCTGGAGCGACAAAATGGATTGCCCAAACATGTCTGGGACGGTCAGCAGGATCCTGACATCAAACCGCTGAACCTGTATCAAGGTGAGCCGCTTGCTAAAACGGTTAATCATTGCCTGAGCAACTCGTTTGCGTTTGGTGGTAATAATGTTTCGCTTGTATTTAGTAAGGGTGAACTGTGACTTATACACTCAATGAATTAATTAAGCACCAACCACCAATGAAGCTCATTGATGAGTTGATATCGGTGGATGACACAAAAGGACGTTGTCGGCTGACAGTCACAGAAGATAACTTGTTTTACAATGATGTATTAAAAGGTCTGCCAGCACACGTTGGTATTGAGCTTATGGCGCAGAGTATTGCTGCGGTTGCGGGTAACCGACACAAAAGCCAGGGTGATGACATCAAGTTAGGCTTTTTATTAGGGACTCGAAAATACACCTGTGACATCGAGTGTTTCGATGTCGGGCAAAGTTATGACGTAGATGTTGAAGAAATTCATGCCGAGGAATCGGGTTTGAGTGTTTTTGAGTGCAGTATTTCTCAGCAAGAGGCTGTAGTAGCCAAAGCGAGGCTTAATGTGTATCAGCCACCCGATGAAAAAGCATTTATAGAGGAAAATTATGGCGACTAAGATGACGACAAAAGAGGCTAGCGATAACAGTCATCGCGTTTTAGTTACAGGCTCTGGCAAAGGGATTGGGCGCGCTATTGCATTGCAGCTTGCCGAGGACGGCTATGATATTGCTGTGCACTGTCGCTCCGATCGCGCATCCGCGGAAAAGGTCGTGGCGGAGATAGAAGCGCTGGGACAAAAAGCATCACTTTTGGTTTTTGATGTTAGTGACAGAACGGCCGCTAGAGAGGCTATAGAATCAGACATTGAACAACACGGGGCCTATTACGGCGCAGTGTGTAACGCGGGCGTGACTCGTGACGGTGCCTTCCCTTCGTTAACAGAAGATGACTGGGACAGTGTGTTGGAAACGAACTTAGGTGGCTTCTATAATGTATTGCATCCGCTCATTATGCCAATGATTCAAAAGCGTAAGGGCGGCCGCGTTGTGACAATTGCATCAGTTTCAGGGATTGCCGGTAACCGCGGGCAAGTGAATTACAGCGCCTCGAAGGGCGGTGTTATTGCGGCGACAAAAGCATTGGCATTGGAGCTGGCAAAGCGCAAGATCACCGTTAACTGTGTGGCACCGGGACTTATTGAAACTGATATGACAGAAGAACTGGAACACGAGAAACAAATCATGTCGATGATTCCGCTACGTCGAGCAGGTAAACCTGAGGAAGTTGCCGGTTTGGTCGGTTACTTATTCCAGCCGTCTGCTGCTTATATCACGCGACAAGTATTCTCAGTTAATGGTGGGTTAGTGTAATGAAACGGGTTGTCGTAACAGGGATGGGCTGCGTAACTGCCTTTGGTGATAACTGGCAGGATTTTCGTCGGCAGTTAGAGGCGGGTAAAAATGCGGTTGTCACTATGCCGGAATGGGAGCGTTTTGAAGGCTTAAATACGCGCTTAGCTGCACCTATTCAACCGCCTTTTAAAAAACCGAAACATTATTCGCGCAAAGCGGTGCGCTCAATGAGCACAGTTAGTTTGATGGCTACCCGCGCGACAGAAATGGCGTTAGAAGATGCCAGGCTACTGAATGATGACTGTATTACCGACGGGCGCTGCGGGGTTGCTTATGGCTCTTCAACGGGCGATACCGAGCAGATGAAAATCTTCGGAAATATGCTATCCACAGGCGATATGACCGGCTTGAATGCTACAACCTACATAAAAAGCATGGGCCACACTACGGCTGTGAATTTAGGTGTTTTTTATGGTGTAAAAGGGCGAGTTCATACCACCAGCTCGGCCTGTACTTCCGCATCACAAGGCCTGGGTTATGCTTATGAAGCCATTCGCTATGGTCATCAGAAAGTGATGATAGCCGGTGGTGCTGAAGCACTGTGTCCGTCCGAAGCTGTAGTATTTGATACTTTATACGCGACCAGTACCCGCAATGACGAACCCGAAGCGACACCGCGCCCGTTCGACAAAAACCGTGATGGCCTGGTAATAGGCGAAGGCGCGGGTACTTTCATACTGGAAGAATTAGACCATGCTCTTGAGAGAGGCGCGCCCATTTATGCTGAGCTAGTGGGTTTTGGAACCAACTCAGATGGAGCCCACGTGACTCAACCGACGGCTGAAACAATGGCTGTAGCCATGAAGCTAGCGCTGGAGCAAGCGCAGCTAAGCCCAGATGCTATCGGATACGTAAATGCGCACGGAACGGCGACTGACCGCGGTGATGTTGCCGAGTCGAATGCCACCGCATCTGTTTTTAACCGGGCGGTGCCAATCAGTTCATTAAAGAGTTACTTAGGGCATACATTAGGTGCTTGCGGCACTATCGAAGCCTGGGCATCGATAGAAATGATGAAAGACCAATGGTTTGCACCTACCGTTAATCTAAGTGATGTGGATGAAGAATGTGGAAAGCTGGACTATATTGTCGGCAAGGGACGTAAGCTCAATACTGATTATGTCATGACAAACAATTTTGCTTTCGGTGGTATTAATACATCACTGATCTTTAAACGTTGGAATAACTCTAATAAATAAGGAAATACTCATGAAAAACTTACTTGTTGCTAGTGCTTTGTTTGCCGCTGCGTTACTGTCGTTCTCAGCGGAAGCCAGAGATGATGTGGTTACTTTGGAAATTAAGCCAGCAGTAGAGACTGCCAAGGCAAAAGAAGCTCTACATGATGTGCCTTTCTATTTTGCGGGGCAATCGCACCCGGAAGTGGCTCAATCCATGGGCGTTATTAGCACAAGCCGTAAGACGAACGCTTTTGGTAAGTCAGACCGAGAAGCCTGTGAATGGGTGTTGTTGTCGGCACTAAAAGTATTACAGGAAAACGCTCGTGAAAATGGTTACGACGCAGTGATTAACATTAAGTCGAACTACAACCATAATGAGTTTGCGAGTGCCGAAGAGTTTCAATGTGGCGCAGGTTTCTTAATGGCCGGCGTTGCGCTAAAAGGTGAAGTCGTTAAGTTCAAATAAGGATAACAACAATGAAATACTTACTAGGAGCGGTTGCCGTAAGTTTGCTGACAGCCTGCTCACAGTCACCAAGCAATGATGAAGAAGTGAATAATCAGATGCAGTATCCGGAAACGCGTAAAGGCGATGTCGTAGACACCTACTTTGACACTGAAGTAGCAGACCCGTATCGCTGGTTAGAAGACGACCGTAGCGAAGAAACGGAAGCTTGGGTAAAAGCGCAAAATGAAGTGACTTTTAGCCATTTGGAGAAAATTCCATTCCGCGAAAAAATTGAAGAGCGCTTAACGGAATTGTGGAATTATGAAAAAGTCAGCGCGCCTCGTTTTGAGGGTGACTACATCTATTTCTACAAGAACGATGGTTTGCAAAACCAGTATGTTGTTTATCGTAAGAAAAGTGAAGACGCCGAAGCGGAAGTCTTTTTAGACCCGAACAAGTTCAGTGAAGATGGCACAACGTCGCTGGCTCAGCTAACGTTCAGTGAAGACGGCTCTATTGCGGCTTATTCTATTTCTGAAGGCGGCAGTGACTGGCGTAAAATTATTGTGATTGACGCAGAAACTGGCGACCAGCATGAAGAACCGTTAGTGGACGTGAAGTTCAGCGGTATTTCGTGGAAGGGCAACGAAGGTTTCTACTACTCAAGCTATGACAAACCGGAAGGCAGTGAGCTGTCAGCAAAAACAGACCAGCACAAGCTGTATTACCATGAGATTGGTACGCCTCAGTCTGAAGACGACCTAATTTTCGGTGGTACGGAAGCTGAGAAGCACCGCTATGTTGGTGGTTATGTCACTGAAGACGATCGTTTCCTGGTGGTTTCGGCCGCTAATTCGACATCTGGTAACAAGCTGTACATTAAAGATTTGACTCAGCCGGACTCTGAACTGGTCTTGGTTGACGGTAACATGGACTACGATACTTCAGTACTGACAAGTCAGGACGGTACCTTGTATCTAGAGACCAATATGGATGCGCCTAACGGTCGTGTTGTTACCGTGGATGCGAGCAACCCAACACCTGAAAACTGGCAGGACTTTATTGCACACAGCGAGCATGTGCTGAATCCATCAACCGGTGCGGGTTATATCTTTGCAGAGTATATGGTTGATGCGGTATCCAAAGTCGAGCAATACGACTACGACGGTAAGAAAGTGCGTGACATCGCATTGCCGGGAGTAGGTAGTGCGAGTGGCTTTAGTGAAAAGAAAGACGCTGAAAAAGTGTATTACAGCTTCACGAACTACAGCACGCCAAGCACCATATACGAGATGAACCCTGAAACGGGAGAGTCGACCGTGTACGAAGAATCGGGCGCAGACTTTGACCCTAACCAGTATGTGAGTAAGCAGGTGTTCTATACGTCTAAAGACGGCACTGAAGTGCCTATGATCATCACTCATAAAAAAGGTGTTGAGCTAAACGGTACGAACCCAACTATTCTATACGGCTACGGTGGCTTCAATATTAGTCTGACACCAAGTTTCAGCATTGCTAATGCAGCTTGGCTGGAAATGGGCGGTGTTTATGCGGTTGCCAACTTACGTGGTGGTGGTGAGTACGGTAAAGAGTGGCATAAAGCTGGCACTAAGATGCAAAAGCAAAATGTGTTCGATGACTTTATTGCGGCAGCGGAATATCTGATAGAAGCAGACTATACTTCGTCTGAGCGCCTGGCAGTTCGTGGTGGCTCAAACGGTGGCTTGCTGGTTGGTGCGGTAATGACACAGCGCCCTGAGCTGTTTGCGGTTGCGTTACCAGCGGTGGGAGTTTTGGACATGCTTCGCTATCACACCTTCACTGCGGGTGCAGGCTGGGCGTATGACTATGGTACAGCAGAAGACAGTAAAGAAATGTTTGAATACTTGCTGAACTACTCGCCAGTGCATAACGTAGAACAAGGTGTTGAGTATCCGGCAACGCTGGTTACTACGGGTGATCATGATGACCGGGTGGTGCCTGCCCATTCCTTTAAGTTCGCAGCAGAGCTTCAGGATAAAGCCGGGGGCGATAACCCGCAGTTAATTCGCATTGAAACCAATGCGGGCCACGGTGCAGGAACACCAGTTTCAAAAACGATTGAGCAGTATTCGGATATTTTCGGCTTTACGCTCTATCACATGGGCTTCGAGTCACTTCCTAACGAATGATAGGAGACTAATATGAACGTATTAAAATTAACCGCGATGGCAGGTGCGGCGGCATTGTTAGCCGCTTGCAGTGCCGAAGAAACGGAAACACAGTGCACAACGGCGCCACAATCAGAGTGGATGGATCAAGAACAGTTCCAGGCTGGTTTAAAAGAGCAGGGCTATGACATTAATGAGTTTAAAGTCACTCCCGGCAACTGCTACGAGATTTACGGCAAAAACCAGGCAGGCGAGAAGGTAGAAATTTACTTCAATCCTGTTGATGGCAGCGTTGTAAAAGAAGAGAAAGAGTAAGTTAATGAGTAAGCCAGTGGTGATTTGGGATAAGTTTATCCGCATTTACCACTGGCTTATTGTTATTGGCTTTACGCTAAATTATTTTGTACTAGAGCCAGGTGAAGCGGTCCATCAGTGGATTGGTTATAGTGTTTGGGCTTTAGTATTTGCTCGTGTTGTCTGGAGCTTCGTTGGGCCTCAGCGAGCAAGGTTGAGTGATTTTTTTCCGACCTCTAGACGAATATCTGAACATCTGCGTGAACTTAAAAATCGCAAGATTCCTAAAGAATCCGGGCATAACGCTGTTGGCGGTATGTTGATACTGCTGTTTTGGTTATTGCTTTTAGCGCAGGGCATTACCGGTTTTCTGCTCGAAGAAACAGACACCTTCTTTGGCAGTACGCTTGTCGAAAATATTCATGAATACATTGCCCATAGTTTATTTATAGGCGCTCTTATTCATGTTGCCGCAGTGCTTTTGACAGGTTGGTGGGGTCGCATTGAGCTTATAAAGCCCATGATTACAGGGCGTCGTAAATCTTAAATTTATAACAACCGTTCATCTTTTCTTTTATTAAAAACTACCGTAGAATCCTGCTTATAATCAGTGTTTAAAAAGTAGACAGGTTTGGAATCATCCCCTTTATTGGCGGCCCAGCCAATATACGACAGAAAAAACCGTTTTTACGCGGTAGAACTGTTGTACCGAAGCGCCATTCATTTATCCGCCGAAACCGTGGGCGATACCGCTGCTACCAGTGAGGTGGTGTTTAACCTTTGCGCGGGCATCACTGAGCAAACCACTCAGTACGATGCAACGGCTTTTATTAATGTTTCCAGCGACTTTCTGCTGTCTCAAAGCTTCCTGCCTATAGAGCCTGATAAGGTCGTTATTGAGCTTTTAGAAACCATAAAGCCAACGCGAGCTGTTGTGAATGCGGTAGCACGCTGGCATGAGAAGGGCTTTCGCTTTGCACTCGATGACTTCGAGTTTGACCCTGCCTGGGAGCCGTTACTAAAGTACGCGTCTTACATAAAGGTGGATGTGTCTACCGTCACTATTGACCAGGTTCGAGCCTTTAAACAGGAAACCACTACCTTCAAAGGCAAGTGGTTAGCAGAGCGAGTGGAAGACGAGGCGACCAAAAACGCATACGAAGAACTGGGTTTTGACTTGTTTCAGGGCTACTACTTCGCTAAGCCGGAAGTCATCTATGGTACTCGCCTAGAGCCGTCTTCCCTGCAGCTCGCAAAAGTGCTGTCTTTATGCTTTGAAAAAGAGCCGGATTTGACTGAGTTGTCGCGAGTGATATCAGAAGATCCTAAGTTGTCTGTCAGCCTTCTTAAAATTGTAAATAGCCCTTTGTATCCAACGGCGAGCCCAATTACCCGGGTCAAAGATGTGATTATGCGACTGGGTATTGAGAAACTGCGCCGCTGGATAGCGCTCATAGGCTCTGTAGCGGCTAGTAGTCAGGAAGCATCACGCATGGTGCTGGTGAGGGCACAAATGTGCTACGAACTGGCGAAAGGGCAGAGAAATAAAGACTTAGATCCTGATCAATGCTATTTCGTGGGGTTGCTATCAGGTATTGATATCATGTTGGGGGTGGATAAAAAGGCGTTTTTTGAAAAGTTGCCTCTGTCACCTGAAACACAAGCAGCAGTGAATAATTTAAAAGGGCCTATGGGTCAGTGTTTGAGTATTGCGTTGAAACTGGAACGCCTGATTCAAATGAAGCAGCGACTGGAAACTATCCAGCCGCGTCTGTTATCAACCTACCGCTCTGTATCCAATAACGTACAAGAGTTATTTAATACCATTTAAGCGCTGGCGTTTTTGGCCAACTGCTGGATTTTTCCAACAATAGCTCTTAATCCATTCCCACGTGTTGGTGTAATGTGGTTTTCTAGGTCAAGCTGGTTAAAGTACTGGTCAATATCAAACGCCAAAATCTGTTCAGCCGTTTTGTCATGGTAAGCCGCCATAACCAATGTTAGTAGCCCCTGCACAATGACCGCATCACTGTCGACGTGAAACAGCAACTTCCCGTCTTTCTCTTCACTAATCAGCCAAACATTACTCTGACAGCCGCGTACCAGATACTCTTCTTTATGCTGCTCTTCCGGCAAGCCTGGTAGTGCCTTGCCAAGATCAATAATGTATTGGTAGCGCTGTTCCCAGTCGTCCAGGAATTCTAAATCATCAAGAATTTCGTCAGTTGTTGGTAAGTTCATGGCTAATTCGGTATTCCTGTTTAGAAAAACACACCAGCTTCAAGCTGCGCTTCTTCGCTCATCATATCGCGCGACCAAGGAGGATCGAACACTAGGTTTACATTGACCTTGTCAACATTCGGCACCAGTGAGACACGATACTCAACGTCACCGACCAGTACTGGTCCCATGCCGCAACCCGGCGCGGTGAGAGTCATATCAATATTAACCCGCGAACTGTCTTGGTCTATATCGACTTTATAAATAAGCCCAAGCGACACTAAGTTAATGGGAATTTCCGGGTCGTAGATGGTTTCCAGTGCATCCCAAACTTGTTGCTCAGAAATTTGACCGTCTTCTGGCGCGGGAAAGTCGAGTTTCTCCGGCTTGCGGCCAATGGCGTCGCCATCGGTGCCGTCAATGCGCAGCATATTACCCTGCCAGGTCACGGTGTAATTACCGCCCAAATCTTGGGTAATATTAACAAATTCCCCTTTGGGAATGATTTTAGGTTCGCCGGATGGCACCTTACGCGCTTTGACTTCGCGTAAGGTATTCACCATTTTCTGTTGCATGCTGTTGTTATCTTTCCCGTTTAGGTAACGCTGAAGCTTTCGCCACAACCACATTCGTTAACAACATTAGGGTTGTTAAACTTAACAATGCCGTTAATACCCTCTTTGACGTAATCGATTTCTGTATTACGCACCAGTTCCAGCGCGTTGGGTGCAATAGCAACCTTAATGTTATCGTTAATTTCCACGACTTCATCACCGTCTTGAATGGCATCAACAGAGTCAAGAACGTAAGCATAACCTGTGCAGCCGCTCTGTTTGGTTGATAAGCGAATCAAATTGCCCGATTCGTTTTTCAGTCGTGACTCAAAATACTTAATGGCACTGTCCGTCATGGAAATAAGTGATGACGAAGGGCTAAAAGTTTCTACAGACATTGTGTCCTCCTGCCGTTAGGCTAGCATCATACGAGCTTTGTTGATGCCCGCAAAGAGCTGATCAACTTCGTCTAATGTATTGTAGATGGTAAATGACGCACGTGCGGTACCCGGCACATTCAGGCGCTTCATCAATGGTTGTGCACAGTGGTCGCCGGTGCGAATCGCAATACCTTGCTTATCTAACAAGAAACCGATATCAGCCGGGTGTGCACCCTCCAGAACAAAACTGAGTACGCCAATTTTATTGGGGGCGTCACCAATAATTCTCAAGCCTTCAGTTTGCTTAGCTAATTCGGTCGCTCGTGCCAGTAACGCTTGTTCGTGAGCGCGTATTTCTTCCGCGTCGTACTGCTGAATCCAGTCAAGTGCTGCGGCCAGGCCAATAACGCCTGCTATGTTCGGCGTGCCTGCTTCTAAACGGTTAGGAAGCTCGCCCCAGGTTGCATCCTGATAGCTAACGGTAGCAATCATTTCGCCGCCAACTAGCCACACTGGCCAGTCATTCAAAACATCGAACCGACCCCAAAGGACGCCAATGCCGGTGGGACCAAATACTTTATGGCCTGAAAATGCGTAAAAATCGCAACCAATATCCTGAACGTCTATTGCACCGTGAGCAACGCCCTGGGCTCCATCAATTAAGACTAAGGCGCCTTTGCTTTTAGCCGCGGCAGTCAGTTCTTTAATTGGGTTTACAGTACCTAGCGCGTTGGATACATGCGGCATGGCAACAAAAGCGGTGTTGTCACTCAATAACTCATGAAACGCATCAACATTAAGTTCGCCATTGTCATAAATGGGCACAACTTTTAGGGTAGCGCCAGAGCGTTTACAAGCCTGTTGCCAAGTGACCAAATCAGCATGGTGCTCCATTTCGGTGACCATGACTTCATCACCGGTTTTCAATCGTTGCGCAACGCCGTTAGCGACTAAGTTAATACCTTCAGTTGTACCGCTGGTCCAAATCACTTCTTCGTTACGGTTCGCATTAATGTATTTTGCAACCGTTTGGCGCGCAGCCTCGTAACGGCGTGTTGCTTCGTCTGACAGGTAATGAGCACCGCGATGCACGTTAGAGTTGCACTGCGTGTAATAGTCCACCAAGGCATTGATAACTGCCTGCGGCTTTTGAGTCGTAGCGGCGTTGTCTAAGTAGACCAACGGGCGACCATTCACTTCGCGTGACAAAATGGGAAACTGCTTGCGAATGTCTGCAACACTTAGGCTCATTGCTGCTCCATCATACGCTCGAAGCGTTGCTTAAGTATTGGCTGAAGCCAGTCTGCTAATGCGCGATTTGGCATTTGGAAAAGCAGCTCCTGTACAAAGCCGAAGTTAAGCATAACCAATGCCTGCTGCTTGTCGATACCGCGAGTCAGCATGTAATAAAGAGCTTCTTCATCAATTTCTGCGACAGTAGCACCGTGAGCACACTGAACATCGTCCGCGTAAATTTCCAGCTCAGGTTTGGTATTAATTTGTGCGCCACGAGTGAGTAACAAGTTACGGTTGTTCAGCTCAGCCAGGGTTTTTTGCGCATGGCGATGTATGTGAATACGACCGTTAAATACCGCTTTTGCCTTGTCGCCAATAATGCCGCGCGCATTTTCTTCGGTGGTACCGTTAGGCTGCGCATGCTCTATGGTGCTGTGTAAGTCGAAATGCTCTTTCGGTGCCAACAAATAAATGTTGTTGAACTTTGCAAAGGCGTGCTCGCCTGCGTGTTCAATATCGACATCCAGACGTGTCAGCTGAGAGCCGTACCCAACTAAGGTGCTGTTAAGCTTAGACTCATTGTGTAAGCGGAAATGGCTACCACCAACGTGAATGGCTTCGCCTTCGTGCAGCGCTAACCGGTAATGTTCTAAAGCTGCTTTGTCGGCAATGTCGTATTCTGCGAAGGCGGTATTCAGGCTATGACCATTACCCACACCGTGCTCAATAATAACGGCTTTGGCGCCTTCACCGACACGAACCAATGAGCGCTGATGCGACTCAACGCCATCGCTGGCAAAGTTAACAATGCGTATTGGCTGCTCAACGTTCGCGTTTGGCGCAATATCAATGACCACACCGTGCTGAGCGAGTACATCGTTCACCAAACCAAATAAATGATGCTGAGGCTTAACTTGCCCAAACACACTTTCCGCTGCATCACTTTTCGCGTCCAGAGAAGCAATTGTGACGCCTTCAGGCAATGTCAGGTTGGCAATGTCACTAACCAGGTGACCGTCAACGAAAACCAAGTCAATGCTGTTTAAGCCCTCAACCTGAGGCGCTTCGGCCGTTGTTGCTTCGCTTGTCGTTGCAAGGTTTAAGTCTGCGACTTTGTGCAAAGACGTGTAGCGCCAAGCTTCTGTGCGACGTCCTGGCCACTCTTTCTGTTTTAGCTCTGCTAACGCTTTTGAGCGCGCAGACGCTAACCAGTCGTCAACATTGCCGGCACGCTCAATTACTTGTGCTAGCCATTGACTCATGCGACTTCTCCTTCCTTAAGCCAAGCGTAGCCTGACTTCTCAACTTCTTTAGCCAACTCAGGGCCGCCACTTTTCACGATTTTGCCGTTTGAAAGAATGTGAACATAGTCCGGCTCAATGTAGTCCAGCAAGCGCTGATAGTGAGTCACAACGATAAAGCTGCGTTTGCCGTCGCGTTGGCTGTTAACGCCTTTCGCAACAACCTGAAGCGCATCAACGTCCAAGCCAGAATCTGACTCATCGAGAATAGCCAGCTTAGGCTCAAGCATAATCATTTGCATGATTTCGTTACGCTTCTTCTCACCGCCGGAGAAGCCTTCGTTAACGCCGCGCTTTAGGAAGTCGAGAGGCAACTCAACCTGCTTACAGGCTTCTTTGGCCTTTTTCAGGAACTCAGCAGAGCTTAGTGCGTCTTCACCGCGAGCTTCACGCATGGCGTTGACTGACTCTTTCATGAACTCCATATTGCTAACGCCTGGAATTTCGACTGGGTACTGAAACGCCAGAAATAGGCCTGCTTGCGCACGCTCTTCCACTTCCATATCCAGCAGGTCTTTGTCCTCAAGGCTAACGCTACCGCTTTCTACCTCATAGCCTTCGCGGCCTGACAGTACGTAGCCCAAAGTACTTTTACCAGCGCCATTGGGGCCCATAATGGCATGCACTTCACCCGGCTTAATGTCTAGGTCAAGGCCTTTAAGAATCGTTGTTTCTTCCACGCGAGCGTGTAAATCTTTAATTGATAGCATGTCTTACCCCACTGAACCTTCAAGACTGATTTCAAGCAACTTACCGGCTTCCACAGCGAACTCCATTGGCAGTTCGCGGAATACTTCCTTACAGAAGCCATTCACAATCATTGAGACTGCTTTTTCAGGGTCGAGGCCTCGTTGCTGACATAAAAAGAGTTGGTCGTCACTCACCTTAGAGGTGGTGGCTTCGTGTTCAACAATCGCGGTTGGATTGCTGCTTTCGATATACGGGAATGTGTGTGCGCCACATTGGTCGCCAATAAGCAGCGAGTCACATTCGGTAAAGTTACGCGCGCCTTCAGCGCCAGGACCCATGCGGACCAAACCACGGTATGCGTTATTACTGCGACCGGCAGAAATACCTTTGGAGATGATGGTCGACTTGGTGTTTTTACCTAAGTGGATCATCTTAGTACCGGTATCGGCCTGCTGTTTACCGCGGGTGAGGGCGACTGAGTAAAATTCACCGACGCTGTTGTCACCTTTAAGAATGCAGCTTGGGTATTTCCAGGTAACCGCTGAGCCTGTCTCAACCTGAGTCCAGGAGATTTTTGCGTTTTTCTCACACAATCCGCGCTTGGTTACAAAGTTATAAATACCACCTTTACCGTCTTCGTCACCCGGGTACCAGTTTTGTACGGTCGAGTATTTAATCTCAGCATCATCTAGTGCGACAAGCTCAACCACTGCTGCGTGCAGTTGGTTTTCGTCACGTTGCGGTGCCGTACAGCCTTCGAGGTAGCTGACGTAACTGCCTTCTTCGGCAATAATCAGTGTGCGCTCGAACTGACCCGTATTCTGCTCGTTTATACGGAAGTAGGTTGATAGTTCCATCGGGCAGCGAACGCCTTTTGGAATATAAACAAACGAGCCGTCGGTAAACACCGCACTGTTTAACGCCGCAAAGAAGTTGTCGCCTTTTGGAACCACGGTTCCAAGGTACTTCTTCACGAGCTCTGGGTATTTGTGAAGAGCTTCGGAAATTGGGCAGAAAATAACGCCGGCTTCCTCTAGCTTCTCGCGGAAGGTGGTCACCACGGAAACCGAGTCGAATACGGCATCAACTGCAACACCTGCTAGCATTTCTTGCTCGTGCAAAGGAATGCCCAGCTTTTCATAAGTGCGTAAAAGCTCAGGATCAACTTCGTCGAGCGACTTGGGTTTATCTTTCATGCTCTTAGGTGCTGAGTAATAAGAAATAGACTGATAATCGACTTTTGGGTAGTCGACATGCGCCCATTCGGGCTCATCCATTTTCAGCCATTTGCGGTAGGCCTGCAGACGCCATTCGGTCATCCACTCCGGTTCCCCCTTTATTTCCGATAAACGGCGAATGACATCCTCGTTTAAACCGGGAGCAAAGGTTTCCGACTCTATTTCAGACACAAACCCAGCATCGTATTTACGTTCTAGAGCCTGATCAATTTGTTCGCTCATGTTTACCACCTTACTTATATGCGAATACTGAGTATTATAAAATACCTGACTAAAACACTCAACTTTATCCGAAGCCTTGTTTTAAGCTGCGCGCATTATACGTTTGTTTGCATAATTTGTCGCCTTAGGTTGGAGCTTTGGGGCTGGTAGGATTTGGCTTTTTTGATAATTCATGTAGACTTTAAATAACAAAATGAGTCGTATAATTCGCATTGCGAACCCTTTAATTTTTAAGGGTTGTAACAAATTGTTACATATTGTTTGCCCGCGCTACCTTCCAAGTGATGCTTTTTTGCTATTATAAAGGGTCATGACTTTCGTATAAAAAATGTAAACAAGAATTGAAAGTCTTTGTAGTCGGTTCTAAGGGGTGTTATGACGCGCTTTTCTCAACTTGCTCTAATTGAACACCAAAAACGGACGCAGAACTTTGCTTTACTTGCAGAGTCACTGGAAATCGAAGTAATTCATCTAAGCCTACATGAGTTACTTAACCAGATTCCAGATAAAGAGATTATGGTTGCGTACTCGTTAAGCTCTGAGCAATTATCACGGACGAGCACAGCGAATGAAGTCGCTGCGCTTGCAAAGGGCTACGCCCTGTTTTTGGTGAATGTGAAGCCGGATTCTGTTAAGCCTTCGCAGGCTCTGAATTTAGGTGCGCGCGGCATTATCTATGAAAATGAACATTTAGACCGGGTGCTAACCGCATTGAAGGTGATTAGCCAGGGCGAACTTTATTACCCGCGATCATTACTGTCAGACAAAATAGAAGAAATGATGTTGCGCCGTCATGCTGATGATGACACGGCTACGTCTTTCTCACAGATAAGCTCTTTAACACCACAAGAGTTAAAAATTATCGAGTTGGTTGGTACCGGCGCCAGAAATAAAGAAATTGGTGAGCAGCTGAATATCAGTGCACATACTGTGAAAACGCACCTGTCTTCGATTTTCCGAAAGACAGGTGCGCGTAACAGAGTCGAGCTTTTGAAGTGGGCGAGTTACGCGTCAACTAATTAACGAGCAGGCACTAGCTATCTGCCCGCCAAAAGCCTCGCTCCTGCCCTTTTTCTATCAATTCTACTAACGCTTTTTCCATCGCTTGTTTCACAGAAAGTTGCACTGGCTCATTCGTGGAGTAGCCACCTTCGAATTCCGCTAAACGGTTTAAAGAAACATAGCGGAATAACCCCGCTCTTAGCTCTTGTGAGAAGACCTTCTTGTTAGCTGATACCGATAGCAGCACCTGGCCCGTGTAAACGTCGACGGCGCGCAAGTACACCGAGACCTGATCTTCACGGTAAAGTTCTGACGCCCCGATGCCAAAGTATTCAGCGCCGATACCACCGGTACTGACGTTAGTGTCATAGCTAATAATGCCACCTTCAAGCAGCAGTCTGGCCTCTCTTAACGGCGGTAAGTCAGAGTCTTTACTGGAGTTGTGAATTTTACGTTCAGTCAGCAGATTTTGAAGGTTTTCACGCTCCATTGGCAGAAACCAACCAGACTCAAGCAGCATCTGTGTCAGCATGGAGGTTGCACCTTGGGTCACCGCTGTTGAGAAGCTTGAGACATTAGCCTGTGGTTTATATTGCCCGGTTTGATCACGAAAAGCGTACACCGAAACAGGAATCCGGCTTTTTGGCACCGGCTGCTTCTGAAGCGTAACCATCATTGAACTCGGTGCGTCGATTTCAGCTGGGGTAATGTTTAAATCGGTTGGCTTTGGCATCATCGCACAACCTGACACTGCCAACGTTAAACATAGTAAAGTAATAATACGAATATTCATGGTTACTCTCTTTTAAATCGCTGGCATGGTAATGACAGTTTGCTCACCGGTCTCGTTATGCGTTATGTAAACCAGAACGCTGCCGTCAGGTTGCCCAATAACTTCTACGGTGTACTCACCGGTGTCATATAACCCTTCGACAATTTCGCCGTCGGCAATACGCCGAGTAAGAGAGTTGATAATGTTGCGTTCGAGGGCGTCGCGGAACCTATCAACAAAAGAGCGGCCTTCATCCGGCGCGGTATGAGCATTTTGGCTTTGAGCTTTTTGCAGAAGGAAGCTGCCATTCATAGGGTTACCGCCGAAACTTGGGTTTATTGGCTGATAGACTATCTCTGTTGCACTCACTGATGCCGAAGTGAGTAGTAGAACCAAAGTAACAGTTGAGAGTTTTTTCATAATTAACGCCTTGTTAAAATTCATTATTGTCTGGCGAGTCGAAAACGGAGTCAGCTTTAATGCGAGCGACTTCGTTAATACTAATAAGGATGGCCTGTTCGGCTAATTTTTTAACGTCGTTCTGGCGTCGCCCAAAATAGGTCTCGAACACTTTCTTTTGTTCCATTTCTACCCACAAATAGGTTCCAGCTTGTGGGTAAACGCGCTCGTTGACGACGACGGTAATACCGTTGGTTGACGGAATATCCCGCCAATAACTTGTGTAATAGAAGAAAAAGTCTTTACCAAAACGAGATATCGTTCGGTCTAAAACCATACCACCTAGCTCTATCTCATCGGCATGACTAAATGGCGTTATTAAAATTATTATAAAAAAGAGTTTTTTAATCATAAGAGCCTAAAAAGCGGCTACCTGAAAGTAGCCGCTTTACTATCGAGCCAATACTGAAATTAGTACTGAACGACGGTTGCTACGTTGTAATCGCCTTGCTGATAAACACTCATTGTGTTGCTATCGCTAAGTTGACCACCTGTAACAACGTTATTGTTACCAATTTGTTGAATATCAACATTACCACCATTGCCACCAACAATAAATGAACCTTCATCGCCAGCGATAACGTTGCTGTTACCTTCTTGAGCAAAGGCAATAACATTGTCGCTACCACCGATAATGGTATCAATTAAGTTGATGTCACCGGTTTGCGTAGATTGCAACTCGTTACCTGAAGTGGTTCCCGCATCGTAAGAGTAGGCAAGCAAGGTGTTACTGTCACCGTGTTGACGAGAGTAAAGGTCATTGTCGTCGCCGACGATAACAATCTCTGCGGTATTTACATCACCAATTTGTCGGCTATCAGCTTCGTTACCAGAGCCAATCAGAGCAACACCGTTAAAGTTTTCATCACCGCGGCTAGAGATATAGATATCGTTGAAAGAGCCATAAGACTCTGCAACCGCAATGTTGTTATCGCCGCGCTGATCCATTTCGATGATGTGATCATCACCTTCGGTAGCGAACACGGCGTAGTTGTTATCACCATTTTGGTCAGCGTCAACGGTATTGTAGTTACCGATCATGCCGGTAGCTGCTTCAACAACGTTAGTGTTGCCTTCCTGATTAACAACGATTTCGTTGACATCACCTTGAATTGGCTGGATAAGAAACTCGTTACTTGAGCCGTCTTGATAAACATCAACGAAGTTTTCATTACCCGAAAGACTTTGCGCGATGAAGATGTTAGCTGAACCAAATTGTTGGACATAGACTTCATTCATATCGCCGTTAGCACCAACAACACCGCCAACGTTTCCGTCACCTTCTTGATCCGCAATGAATGTGTTCATGTTGCCAGTTGCAGTGAAGTAACCGGCTTCGTTAGAAGAACCTGACTGATTTGCTTCAAAGTAGTTATCGCTACCTTCGATTTGGAAGTTTGCCCAGTTAAGGTCGCCTGATTGAGCGATAGACGCGCTGTTGTAGTCGCCTGCTAAATCAATGCCTGCAGTATTAGCGCTACCTGACTGTTCGACAATAGCTGTATTGGCATTACCTGTAAGGAATACTTCAGCAACGTTGTAGTCACCTTCCTGAAAGCTTGATAATACGTTCTCGTCACCTTGAATATCTGAATCTAAGGTGTTCCAGAAGCCATACTGTTCGCCTTCCACTAAGTTAAAGTCACCAGTGACATAAGCGTATGCTTCTTGAAGGCTGTCTAGCTGTAACAAGAAAGTGTCGTTTCCTTCACCGTATTGGTCAGCGTAAGCCCAGTTTAAGAAACCACCTTGCTCGATATACATGTTGTTGCCCGATTCAACTGCTTCTGATGAATCTTGGTTTACAACAGCAATGTGTGCTTCTGCCGCCGCATAACCTGAAAACGCTAAGGTTAACGCTAAAGCAACTGCACTTTTTTTAAGGATTGTATTAGACATGATTGTTCTCCGTTGATTGTTCTTATTTGAACTGCGTGATGGACATTTCAGCGGCAGCACCCGTCTGCTGAATGGTTATTGAGTTGCCATCACCAAGTTGTTGAAGCTGAATAACATTGTTAGCACCAACTTGAAGAATGGTCGCTGAATTACTGCGTCCAGACTGCTCTGCAGTGACAGAATTATTGAACCCTTGCTGCTCGACTGTCAGGGTATTTTCCAACCCATACTGAGCGAGATACGCGTAGTTTTGCTCGCCTGCCTGGGCAAGTGAAGTGAGGTTATATGAGCCTAGCTGAGCAATTTCCGCATGGTTTGCAAGGGACTGCCGCTCCAGTAACCCTGCTAAAGCAACAGGAATGTCAGAGGCTGCTCCTGGAAGAGAGACCAACATGACCACTGTTGCTGCTAAAAGTTGTTTAAAAATAGTCAAAGCGGAACACCTTTTGTTAATAATTCCGCTAACAAGAATAGCGATTGCTTTTCACTCAACAATCGTATGAATGGTGTATTTTTAAAATTGTTGTTGAACGTAAATTTTCATTTAATACAGTTAGTTACACTGTTTCTTTGTGTAAGCCCACCTAGATGTCCTAGTCCCTTTGTCGTATTTATCGTTAAAAAACGTAAATCTCTAACTTTTGGCGTAAATTGCTGTGGAAAATATGCTACTTATTTTTTTAGTGACGAGATGAGTAGTACGCACATTTGAATGAAATTCCTACAATAATAATGAGGAAGGAAGAATGACGAATTTGAAAAAATTAGTCGTCGGCGTATCCATGGCGCTCGCAACAGGTGCTGCTGCGGCGAATGGTAAACAGGCGGACGATGATTCATTGCTGGTGGTATTTAAGCACTCAGCGACAAAGGAGCAGCGTCAAGATTTAATAAGCCGCGCAGGTGGTACGTTACGAGCCTTGGATAATCGTGGTCGTGATATTGCGATGCGTAATATCGCAGATGGCCGAATTGCGAAGGTCAATGTTCGTAACGCAAAACAGCGTGATGCTCTTATTAAACGCTTATCGAACCACCCGTTAGTAGATGTTGCTGAACCAAACTACATCATTTCAATTAATGACACGAAAAGCTCTAACTTCAATATCTTAGCAACTCCTGATGACCCAGGTTTTAGTGATATGTGGGCGTTAGAAAATACGGGTCAAAGTGGCGGTACGCCAGGTGTTGATATTGATGCGCGTCCAGCATGGGATATCACGACAGGCGACTCAAACGTAGTTATTGGTGTTATCGATTCAGGTGTTGATTATACGCACCCAGACTTAGCCGGTAATATGTGGGTTAACCCGGGCGAAGTTTGTGACAATGGTCAAGATGATGACGGTAACGGTGTAGTCGATGACTGTTATGGTTACTCTGCGGTTAATGGTAATGGTGACCCAATGGATGAAAATGGCCATGGTACGCACGTTGCAGGTACTATTGGCGCAAGTTCAAACAATGGTGAAGGCGTAGCCGGTGTTAACTGGGACGTTGAAATTGTTGGTTGTCAATTCTTAGACGCTTCTGGATCAGGTAGCACCTCCGCGGCTATTGAATGTATCGATTACATGACCAACCTGAAAGTGAACCACGGTGTTAACTTAGTTGCGACGAATAACTCATGGGGTGGCGGTGCATACTCTGAGTCACTTAAAACCGCTATTGCTGACAGCATCGACCAAGGCATTATGTTTGTGTCTGCGGCAGGTAACGACGGAATTGACTCTGATGTTACGGCAAGCTATCCAGGCGGTTATGACCTGGACGGTATTGTTAACGTAGCGAACACCACACGAACTGACTCAATGGCTGCTTCGTCAACCTATGGGGCTGTTTCCGTGGACTTAGGTGCACCAGGTACTGAAATTCTGTCAACATACTTGGATGGTGGTTACGCGACTGCATCAGGCACGTCTATGGCGAGCCCGCACGTAGCCGGTGTGGCTGGCTTGGTGTGGTCTATTGCCCCACACTTGAGCGTGTCTGAAGTTAAGCAAATTTTGATGGACTCTGGTGAGAGCATTCCTGCATTGGCCGGTAAAACCGTGTCGGGCAACCGCTTAAATGCGTTAAATGCGCTAATTGCAGCGGACCCAGATCCAGCCTACCGGTTAACACTTGCGCCTTCGAATCAAGAAATTGTTGCCGGTGACAGCACAACGCTAACGCTAGATGTTGGCAGCATTGCTGACTGGTCTGGTGCGGTTGACTTAAGTGTTTCTGCTGAACCTCAGCTAGACGTTTCTCTGTCTTCGAACCAAGCGCAAAACGGCGAAACTGTTGACGTACAAGTGACGACAACGGAAGAAACTGCGTGGGGTGAGTACGTTATTACCGTTAGCGGTACCGATGTAGAAACGGGCGAAATGACTCGCGACGTAAGTGCTACTGTATACGTGCTTCCGCAAGGTCTTTCTGACTTTTACTATGAAGATGTACCAAATGCAGATATCCCGGATGATGACAGCAACGGTATCAGCCGTGTTATCAATGTGCCTGAAACCGGTATCGTTTTCGGTGCTGAAGTGAGCGTTGATATCACTCATACATGGCGAGGTGATTTGATTGTTACATTGACTTCACCTGAAGGTACGACCCAAACCTTGCACGACCGCGCTGGTAGTAGTGAAGATGATCTGGTTGCCACTTGGACTGTCGATACCTTTAATGGCGAAGACATGACTGGTGATTGGACTCTGAATGTGTCGGATAATGCGGGTGCTGATACGGGTACTCTTAACAACTGGTCATTAACTCTGACCGCCGTTGAAGAAGACGATGGTTTACCAGATGCGCCAGTAGCAGGTTTTGAGACGAGTGTTGAGGACCTGACTGTCAACTTTACCAACACCTCAAGCGATAATGATGGCGACATCGAAAGCTACTTCTGGGAGTTTGGTGATGGCAGCACTTCAACCGAAGCAAACCCTGTTTATGCATACTCTCAAGAAGGTACTTACGATGTGACGCTAACAGTGACTGACGCTACTGAATTGTCAGACACAGTCACGCAGTCGGTAACCGTTAGTCTGACGGACATCGAGTTGGATGTTTATCGTTCTCGCTTATTGCGTAGTGGCACTGCTTTAGTCGACCTTCGCTGGTCAGGCGCTGCAGGTGACGTCGACTTGTATCGCAACGGTGAGTTTGTTGAGACACTGTCAAATACGGGTCGCGTTCGTGATCGCTTTGATTCAGATGGTAGCGATGTTGTTTACCAACTGTGTGAAGCAGGCACAGAGGCCTGTGACTCGGTCACAGTTAGTTTTTAGTTAACATTGAACTAACAATCTAACTAGTATTATAATAGGGGCCATTACGGTCCCTATTTTATTTTTGGTGCTTGGTTATGCGACGCAGTAAAGGATTTACACTAGTCGAGCTTATTATCGTCATTGTTGTGCTTGGTGTGCTATCGGCTGCAGCCGCTCCTCAATTTATTAACTTCTCCAGTGATGCTGAGAAAAGCCGACTTTATGGCTTGGAAGCGTCACTTAAATCAGCGTTAGACATTACCTACAGTAAAGCCGCTATTCAGGGAATAGAGCAGCAAAGTGCGACCTGTTTGGGTGGTAAGTTTGATGACGTCAATACCAGTTGCCCGGACGGCGGAACGCTGCTTTTTTATGGTTATCCGGCAGCAAAAAGAAATGTGCTTAGTAATGTGATTAACTTAACCGACTGGACAGTATCCGAAGTCGGTTTAGGTAGTGTTATTCGTATTGCGGCAAGCAACGCCCATATCGATAATTGCTACTTAACATACTCAGAAGCAACCTCAACCAGTGAGCCCAGAATACAAATTTATGCCGATAACTGTTGAGGGGTATCGTTGTAAAAATTTTCTGTGACATCTGGGTGCGATCGCTTACGCCCCTTAAGGACATTCTCGCCCACCTTTCGTAGCAGTGGGTTGGCTGGATCGCTACTGGGTCCGTGCGCCAAACGCTTTAAGTGCTCTGGCAGTGCCAACACTGGAATATCGGCATCAAGTTGCGCGGCCATGAAAAAAGCCGACGAATAACGGGTAACTCCGGTGGGGGGGCTGACAACTCTGTGGTTCGTTGCTTTTAAATAGCCGTCTGATGCTAACTCAAGCAGCTCTCCAATATTTACCACCAAGGCCCCTTTACGCGGGCTTACCGAGTGCCATTCATTGTCAATTTCCACTTCTAAACCGCTGTGTTCGCCTTGCAGAACAAAGGTTAGATAGCCGGGATCTTTATGTGCGCCCACACCTTGATTACCGCCGGATTCACTGCCGGGGTACTTAATTAACTTGGTATGTCGATAAGGGCCGTTTTGCACGGTGGGTTGCAAGGCATCGGCTGGTTGCTCCAGAGCCTCACAAAGAGCGGACAATAATGTCAGTCCAACCTTGGTTAAACGATCCTGCCATGTGAGTAATGTTGAGCGCATGCGAGGCATTGCGTCAGGCCACTGGTTAGGTCCAATGAGCTTTTGCCACTCCTGAGTGACGAGCTGGGAATGTACTGCTGGCAGTTCATCCATGATGTCGAACTGCTCACGAAAGTCTAAAGCACCAGCTGTAAGCTCGGTATGCGTTTGATTGTAGCCACGAAAATGCGGTGAATTTGCCATTTTCACCTGTCTTTTTTCTTTTGCATTCAAAGCAAAAAATGACTTCGACAGTGAAATAATGTCGTCTTGCTCAGCTTGACTTAAGTCGTGACCTTCCAAATAGAAAAAGCCCACATCCCTTGCGGCAGCACCCAGCTGTCGTATAAACGACAGTCTGGTTTCATTATCAGTGCTTTGATAGTCAGCAAGTGACAAAACCGGAACTGAAGACGACATAACACTCCTCAATAAAGCGAATTGCTTTAAAATTTGATCTGGATTCTACGCCCAGGTGGAGCGGCACTGAAGAATCAAAACGTTCTATGGTAGATATATTGGCTATATTGCATCGGCTGTGTAAAATTACCGACTTCTGTTTTTTAAAAGAGAGTAAGACGATGGGTCGCGCCTACCAAAACCGTAAAGAGTCGATAGCCAAAACTGCCAATGCGAAGAGTAAAGTCTATAGCCGCTATGGTCGTGAAATTTATGTGTGTGCAAAGCAAGGCGGGGCAGACCCTGACGCAAACTTGTCTCTTCGCTCGCTTATTGACCGTGCTAAGAAAGACCAGGTGCCGGCTCACGTTATCGAGAAAGCCATAGACAAAGCACAAGGTGGCGCTGGTGAAGATTTTTCTCCCGCTCGTTATGAAGGTTACGGGCCAAGCAACTGCATGGTGATTGTCGAGTGTTTAACCGACAATCCGAACCGTACATTCGGCGACGTTCGTAATGCCTTCACTAAGAGCAAATCAAAAATTGGCGAGCAGGGCAGCGTCATGCACTCGTTCGAACATTGTGCGATTTTCGCCTTTAAACACGACAGTGAAGACGACGTGTTAGAAGCGTTAATGGAAGCCGATGTTGATGTCACTGACGTTGAGTTTGAGGACGGCCAGGTCACCGTGTTTGCTCCGAATACTGAATATGCAGCAGCCCGTCAGGCCCTCACTTCGGCATTTGAAAATATCGATTTCGACGCAGATGAAATTCAATTTCTGCCGCATGTCACTACGCCAATTTCGGAAGAAGACCAGCCTATGTTTGAGCGTTTAATGGACATGCTAAACGACTTAGATGACGTTCAAAACATTTATCACAACGCCGAACAGTAGATTGATAGAGATCAATACGCGCTATCATTAAACCTTATAAGCTTTATGGGTATTCAATAACAAGGAGTTACCCATGAAGCTTAAAGCGTTGTCTTATGGTGTATTGTTGAGCTTGCTAAGCACCCCTGCTTTAGCAAATGATTTTTCCCTCAATGTTGGTGCCATCTCGGTCATGCCTGATGACAGCAGCTCAAGCCTGAATGTCGTTGAAGGCGAAGCAGGGTTGCCGTCTAACAGCACGGGCGTTGGCGTTAATACCAATACGCAACTTGGTCTGACTCTAGACTACGCGGTTAACAACAACTGGACAGTGGAACTGGTTGCGGCAACACCGTTCAGTCATGATATTACCGCCACAGGCGCATTGGCTGGTTTGAAAGTGGGGAAAACCAAGCATTTACCCCAACACTACTAGCGCAGTATCACTTCGATTTAAACAGCGATACGTTTAAGCCGTTTGTCGGTATTGGCGTGAACTACACCGCTTTTTTTGATGAGCAGGTCGATCCGCAATTGCGTTCAACATTGGGTATCCTGGGTGTTGTTACCGACAGCGACTCGGTTGACTTAGCGCTTAAAAACAGCTGGGGTTACGCATTACAGGCGGGCGTGAACGTGGCCATTAATAACGACTGGGGTCTGCATTTTATGGTCAGCAAAATGGATATTGATACCACCGGTGACGTGCGTGTGAATGGCAACACCATTCAAAGCGTTGACGTTGATATCGACCCTTATGTTGCTATGGCAGGTGTGCGCTACAACTTCTAAAGCGGTCAGTTAACCACAATCTCTAGCAAGATAATGTCGCTATTATCATGAAATTTAAGGCAAAGCGGGATGCGACAAAAGGTAGCATCCCCAAAGGAATATCACTAAAGAGACGGACAGAATTTGGTTTTCAGCAACTTCATGAAGGCTTCGGTATCCGGATCTTTAATTGAATAGAAAACCGTTTGAGATTCTTTGCGAATGGTCACCAATTCTTGTTCCCGAAGTACCGCTAAGTGCTGTGAAAAAGCAGACGCACTTAAATCAAAATGTTGGTGTAATTCACCAACACTTTGTTCTCCTAATGCCAGGCGGCATAAGATTTGTAAACGATGGGGGTTGCCCAGCGAGCGCAGAAAGCTTGCCGCGTTCTGCGCTTCTTCCTGAAGCATCTCTTGTGATTCAGTTGCACTCATGGTGTCTTTATTTTCCTGCTTTTTCTAACTCGCGTTCAGTTTTAAGTCCGAATGCTTTTTTCATAAACATGCTGGCTGGACAAAACCCGGTAAAGGACTGTTGGAATAAGTTAGCACCAACAAACACAGTTAGCCACATCCAATTCGGGTGAACCCAGTAGGTTAAGGCCACGGATAACAATACCATAAAGCCGGCAAATGCGGTTAAAGCTCTTTCTACGCTCATCGTAAAACTCCTTCAGTTTCTCGCATTAAAAGGCGTATCTCATACGCAGATACGCATTGTTATTCTCTGTAAACTGACCGAAAAAGGTATTCGGAGTCTCGCGGAAGAACAGGTTAAAACCACCGCTGAATGACCAGTTGTCGTCAATGCGGTAGTCAAATGTGGGGCGCAAGTAGCCGTCGTTTTGATTCGGCGACACAAAAGCAAACAGTGATAGATTCAGGTCATCACGCTCGTCGCGCCAGGTTAAGCGGGTGGTGAGTACTGTACGTGTTTGGGTGTCGCCTTTCTCAATGTAGGCTTGAAAGCCGCCGGTAAATCGTGTCCACAGCTCTTGCTCATAGCCAACCAGTGCACGCCAGTGGTCTGCTGCGTTGTGACGGTTGTAATTGGCCACCTCGGTGTTAACCAGGCCTGGGCCAAAGGTCATTCGCACTGACGCCCCAACCACAGTTAAACGGCCAAAGGTAGGCTGAAAGTTTTCAGTAACGGCTTCGGGGCTTTTGGTGAAGCCGTCGTAACCATAAACAGCGTATTCCACACCATCGTAATTACGGAACAGGCGCACTGCGTACTCGTCGCGCGTAGGCTCTATAAACTGAATAGATGGGTCATCACCGGTTAATTGCCCGGTGAGTGGGTTAAAATAGGAGAGGCGCTCACCGCGAATGTAGTTATCGTGATCAAACTCCGGTGACCAGACAAAGTCGATATTAAACCAGTCGAAATAGCTGGTAATTCGCAATGCATCAGAAGGTGCTTTTAAGTACTCCTGGTCACGCCCGACAAAGAAGGACTGCCAGTCTTTCGGGAACAGGTCGTTCAGAAATAGGTAGTCGCCGGTGCCCCAGGTGAGTACCTGACGGCCAACTTTTATATCGGTATTATCGAAAACCGTGAACTGGGCATTCAGCTCGCGAATTTGGCCATGCCAGGTTTCATCGAAACCGTCGTACCAGCCGTCGGCTTTTGCTGTCCAGGTAATGTCCTGCCAGCGCTCGTCAAAACCGAGCTGAAGTCGAGGTTCGGCAATAGACAAACGCTTGTGATAGGGGGAGGATTCAAACCGTCCGCCTATTGCCGCCTCAACGAAACCATAGACATTAATACTCTGGTCTTGTTCCGTTCCCCAGTCACTGTCCCATTGCTCATCGCCCCAGGAGTCTTGCGCTGACGCGGCCTGAGCCAAAGTGAAAAGAACGGTAAAGAGGGAAAAAGCACGATATGTCATGACTAATCTCTCAGTTGCAGCCATTCTGCCGGCGGGTTACGCAGGCTACGCTCGCTGAAAATGCTGTCAGGCAAACCGATGTTGTACTTCATAAAGCGAAACTGCATTTCAGTTTGTCCGCCATTAGTTAAGTCAGACATGCGTGAATGAGTTACGGTTGGGTAGCCCTGTACCGTTTCCACTTTCAGGACTTCCATTTTTCGGTAGGCCTCGCCGCTGTCGTTATAGAAAGTGCTTTCTATCGGCAGCATGTGCTCTTTATCAATAACGACTTCGTAGTAGCTGAACTCGACGTTGTCAGGGTGTTTCGGCGTACCTTTTAGTACGTAACTGTCTTCATTTTCAGAAATAAGCTCGTAGTTATCCAGCGCTGTATTGCGGCCGGAAACGTCTTCATAAAAAAAGTGTGACCCCACAAAAGAGGTGCGCTTATCGCCGGCAGATATGCGTTTCACCAAATCGAGATCAGGTAAATACAACCAACGGTCATCGTCGTCGTTGACTTGTTTGACCACACGGAACACCGTGTCGCGCACGTCGGCAGGGCGTGAGAAAAATATCATCATGTCTTGTACGCCGCCGTCCTGCTGGTCTTTACGCAAAATGGTGAATTGGCGCATTTGTTGGCGGCCCTGATTATCGGTAATGATCATGCGCGCGGCACTGCGACCGTCATCGCCCGAGTAATAGGCGTTTAACTCGGCTTGTTCGACAATGTCACGAGCGCTTTTTTCAGCGCTAATAGCCTGGCTACTAACAAATAAAACGGCGGTGGATAACGCGGTTAAAAATAAAGCTTTCATGATTGACCTCCACGGAATATCAGGCGGCTAAAGGCAGTCATTACCGCCGGGAGCATAATAAGTGTCACTATGGCGGATATCGCCATAATGCTGGCCAGGAATACACCCACTGTAATGTAGGGCACTAACGGTGCGAACAGCAGTGGCGTAAAACCAATGGCAATGACAATGGCATTGTGGGAAATGGCACGCGCGGGCTCGTCAAACATAACCGCCAGCGTGTCTTGCCAGTTACCGGTTTGCTTGAAGGTAGCGCGGGTGCGTTCAATGAAGTGAATGGCAAAGTCCACCGACAGCCCAAGTGTCAGCGACGACAACACCGCAATAGGCATGTCGTAGTCTTTACCGACCCAGCCAATAAGGCCATAAATAAAGGCAATGGTTAGACTTAGTGGTAGCATAGCCAACACACCGAAGACCACCGAGCGGAACAGCAGTACCATCATAATAAACACCACCACAAAGGCGCTGATTAAGCTGTCCAGCATGCCCTCGACCATGGCTTCCTGCCATACCACGTTCAGGTAAGCTTTACCGGCCCAGTCTATTTCAATGTTGGCGGGCAGTGGGTTGTCCTGAATGTAGCTATCGACAGCGTTGACGACTTTAGTTACGTGCTGGTTGTCACCACTGGTCAGCTGCAGCCACATTAAGCTGCGTTTGTAGTCCGGTGTAACAAAGTGCCAGAGGTCCTGCGGACGGTGCGATGACTGGTATTGCAACAGGGTTTGCGCAACACCGTTGGCATTGTCCGGCAGCTCGTAGTCTTTCTCTTCGCCCGAGCGTAACTCGCGGTTCACCGTCTTAACCACGTCGGACAGACTGTTTGACTTGCCCACCAAGCCTGTCGTTTGCAGGTAAGCTTGCATCTCGCTCATGTAAGCCAGTAACTCGGGGCTTTGGAACGCCTTGCTGGCGGTATTCAGTTGCTCGAGCTCAGTCATTAAGCGCTCTAACGGCTCTAATTGGTCAGAGCCGACGCTGAAGAGCAAGTCATCAATAGCGATAATCCACTGGTTAAAGTTCACTTGCTCTTGCTCAAGCAGAGCGCTTAAAGCATCCCGCGATTCTTCAGACAGCGCGTCGTTATTCAGGGCGTCACGAACCGCTGAGCGCGCTTTTTCGGTCGTATCTAGGGTATTTTCAAATACTACATACGCGTTGTACGTCCCGGCAAAGTGGTCGTTTAATACTTCGTCAGCAATACGAACCTCGTGGTCAGGTTTAAACCAACGCACCGGGTTGTCGTTAATGTTTATTTGCTGAATACCGAACCAGGCAAAAGCCAAAACGGCCAGGAAAAAGGCTATCCACAGCTTCGCATGACGAGCTGCAACAGCGCCGAGCTTTTGTAGCCAGCCGTCTTTATGTTCTTCATGAGTCGCCTGCGCAAAGCCTTCCAGGGTTGACGGTTTCAACGCGCACAGGTAGGCAGGCACAAAAAATACCGTAATTAAGAACGCCAAAAGGATACCGGAACCAACGAAAGCGCCGAATATTTGTACTGGCGGAATCGGCGTTAACATTAATGAGTAAAAACCAATGGCCGAGGTGACTGAAGTAAACAGCATGGGGGTAAATAAGTGCCCCAACACATCTTTTATCGTGTCTTTCGCGTTTCCTTTTTCACGGTATCGGTCAGAGAACTCAGACATAATATGTACCGAGTCGACCACCGCAATCGGCATTAGGAAAATGGCTATCATCGACGACATAATGTGCACGGTGAAGCCAAACGCAATGAGCGCACCCATGGTGATGAGTACGGTCGACATCGCGACTATCATGGCGGCACTTATGAAACGCACATTACGGAAAAAGACCCAAAGCAATGCGAAAATAACAGCGGCCGCTAGCGGTGCAGAAATGCCCATTTGCACAAACATTTCAAAGCCGAACTGGTCTTCAGCTACCGGCAAGCCGGTAATATGCCAGTCGTCGCCGCTCTCTAAGGTACTGATTTTGTCACGCAGTTGCTCCGCCAGCGCATAGCTCTCGTCTTTACTTTCAATAGGCACATAAATAGCGGCGGCTTTGTTATCGCCGGAGACAATGGTGTTATAAAGCAGTGGCAGGTCTTCAACTTGCTGCTGAATGTAGCGAGCTTCAGCGTTATTTTCCGGAGGTTGCTTCATCATCCATTCAAAGCGAATGGTGCCGGGGCCTTCCTGAGTAATATTGTCAACGTTAGCCAGCGACATCAGGTCGTCACTAACCACCCCGTCCAAAGACTCGGCGTAACTCGACACGGTATGCAGGTCGGTTAATGTCTGTTGATTATAAACACTGTTCTCATTCACTACGCCAACGACAATCATGTCATGCATAGCGAAGGTTTCTTTTACCTCGTTATGAAAAAACCGCTGCGGATTGTTGTCCGGTAGCATGTTCTCAGGATCGGTATCAATGGTAATAGAGGGGATAAAAGCAGCAACGCCAAGCGTGATCAGCGTCAATAACCAAAACACGCTTCTGCGGTACCCTGTCGCCAATTTCATAATGACATCGATCATATTATTTCCGTATTTGCTAATTTAGATAAATACAAAATATAGTCGATCTTTTTCATTTTGTCATCTATTTTGGTTAAAAAACTATCAGAGTGATTTCTATGACAACACCTCATATTGCTGCACAACCAGGCGCTTTTGCCGAACTTTGTCTTTTTCCGGGTGATCCGTTACGCGCTAAGCACATTGCCGACACACACTTGAGTGATGCGGTACTCATTAGTGATACACGCAACATGCTGGCGTTTACCGGCAGCTATCGCGGCGTGCCTGTGTCGGTGATGGGGTCGGGCATGGGTATGCCGTCCTGTATGTTGTACGCACAGGAATTGTTTCAGCATTATGGCGTTCAGCAGCTGATTCGGGTGGGCAGCTGTGGCTCGGTAGCACCACATTTAACGCTTGGCGATATTGTCGTGGCTCAAGGCGCTTGTACTGACTCTGCGATGAATCGCCATACCTTTGGTGACTACGACTTTGCACCTATTGCTGATTACAGCTTGCTGAGTCGCTTTGTTAACCAATGCGAAGCAAACCATCAGCGCATTGCCGTGGGTAATGTGTTCTCTACCGACAGTTTTTATCATCCGGATAAAAAGCTAAACCAAAAAGCTGAAGCAATGGGAGCCTTGGCTTTAGATATGGAAGCGGCAGCCTTATATGCCGCTGCTGCGGTTCACAAACGTCAGGCGTTGGCCGTAATGACCGTGTCTGATGAGCTGCAAACCGGGCTAGGTTTGTCGGCGCTGGAACGTCAAACTGCTTTTAACGACATGACCGAAATGGTCTTAGAAAGTACGGTCATTTATTAAACTGATGTACTTTTTTGACCGAGATCAACTAACCGTTACCTATTAAGTTATAACTCTATATTTCATGTGACTAATGCCGATGATTAGGCACAATAGCGAGTTTGTCGCTCAATGTATTCACATGAAGTGGAGTGGTTATGAAGTGGTTGGATAGGCTAACGCGACCGATTCAAAAGTTGTTTAATGTGCTGAGCTTTCGCCGGAAGTTCAGCCTTATTGGTTTCCTGTTATTTTTACCGGTTATCGTGTTAAGTACACTGACTGTTAGCGACTCCCTTAATAAGAGCGGCGCGCTGGAGCAGAAACAGCAGGTAGCAACATACTGGCCCGAGTTTAAAGGCTTATTTGAGCATATTGCGAAGCATCGGGGCATGACCGGAACAGCAGATCAGCGACGCTCATTTTCAACGGAAATTCAGCGTTCGGCTCAGCGAGTTGACCAACACCTAATGGCGTTAGCGGACTTAGCCAGCCGTAATGACAACCTTTCTGAAAACCGTGTCAGTGCATTTAAACGCAGTTGGCAGCAGTTGAAAGGATCTACCGGCCAGTTTGACTCACATTCGCAGCTTATTGCACAGCTGCACCAAGCGTTAAAACAACTTAGTACCGATGCAAAACTGTTACTGGAAGATGACTTGGTCAGCCTGCAGTTGGCGCGCTTAAGCACAGAATCATTGCCGCAGCTGGTGGAGCTAAGTGGCCAGCTACGTGGTTTAGGTGCCCAATGGCTTAACAGCGCAAACTTGTCCTCTCAGCAGCAAGTTATGACCCTAAGTTACGTACTTGAAAGTGAAGTTGAACAATTCGTGCAGGCCGTTGAGGCGCTCACTGACAACAGCAACAACGAAACCCTAATGAGTCATGCTAAGGCTGCTGAGCAGCAGTTATCAATGTTCAGTGACTCTGCCGCCGAGCATTTAGCGCAGCGCACCATGTCGGCTGACGACTTTTTCCGTGAAGGGTCGGCAGCCATAGGCACCTTGCTGGGTTTTTACGATGCCGTTATTCCGGTGTATAAGCAACGCCTTGACGCACGCCTGGCGAAACTGGACAGCGTTATCTGGAAAAATATTATTCTGCTGGCGCTGGTGTTGTTGCTGCAACTGCTGCTATTCACGAGTTTGTATTTAGGCATTTATCGGGCCATAGCGGCTAACATCAACATGGCCAAACAATTGGCCAACGGTGACTTGAACAGCCTGGGCGTTGCCGAGGGTAAGGATGAGCTGTCTAAAATTACCGACTATCTGAATTCCGTTGCCATAGAAACCAGCTACTCGGTTGATGCCATTCGTAAGTCCAGCGACGGCATGGATCACCTGGGTGACGGCAACTACCAGGCGATAAAAGCCCTAGCGGAGCGAGCGAAAGAACAGGCGGCGCAAATGCAAAGCGCGGCGGCAGCGGTAGAGCAAATGACTGCCGCCATTAGCGAAGTGTCCGAGTCGACACAACGAGCTGCCACCGAGGCCGACAATACCATGACCTCTGCGCAAAACGGTCAGCAGGTGGTCAATACTATGGTCGAGGCTATTCAGCGGCTTGAGCAGGAAGTGTCTGAGTCTCAACAGGTCATAAAAACCTTATCGGAAGACAGCCAGGCCATTTCGAAAATTCTTCTGACTATTAACGATATTGCCGACCAGACTAACTTGTTAGCACTGAACGCGGCTATTGAGGCGGCGCGTGCCGGCGAATCGGGCAGAGGCTTTGCAGTGGTTGCCGATGAAGTTCGCCAACTGGCGCAGCGCGTGCAGGCATCGACGGGTGAAATTCAGAGCGTTATTGGGCGTTTGGAAACCAATACCGAGAACGCCGTTCATACCATGGAGCGGAACAAAGCGCTGGCTGGAGAAAACGTTGAGCACGCCAATAAAGCGTCGATGTCATTGACCGACATTGTCGAAAACGTGGGGGTGATTAACGACCTGAATACGCAAATTGCTTCTGCGGCCGAAGAGCAGTCCGCCGTCACCATGAACATTCAGGAAAACGTTAACTCGCTGTCAGAAAGCGCGAAAGTTATTGATGAGCGCTCTCAGGAGGCGTTGGAAAGCTCCGCGCAATTAACCACCCTGGGCGGCGAAATTAAGTCGCTGGGTGACCGGTACTACATTGAAAATGCAGTTATTGAAAAACGCCTACAAGAGCAGGATGTGCTCATCGAATGGTCGTCAAAGCTCGATGTAGGTATTGAAGAGATTAACCGTCAGCATCAGCGCTTAATTTATATTGCTAACGAGCTGTATCGACTGAAGTTGCGTGACGGCGACCAGCACGCCCTGCAACGCTTGGTGGACTCGTTAATAAACTACACGGCCACGCACTTTAATTACGAAGAGCTGCTCATGGAGCGAAACGGCTACCCGGACTTAGAAAACCACAAAGTGAAGCACAAAGAGCTGGTGCAAGATGTTATGCGCTTTAAACACCGCGTCGATAACCATGAAGACGTGATTGATGAGCTGTTGGACTTTGTGAAAGCGTGGCTAATGAACCATATTATGAAAAGCGATATGGCGTACAAAAGCCACTTAAACGGCAAAGGTATTCACTAACTTTTATAGAAATTTACAGCCCCAGAATAACCACTGGGGCTGCGTTTTTTACTTTAGTTAAAATGCAGGGATGTCGGTTTGAGCCCGACCGAGAATTAATGCGTGAATGTCGTGGGTACCTTCGTAGGTATTTACAGCCTCTAAGTTCATGACATGACGAATAACATGATACTCGTCGGCAATACCGTTACCGCCGTGCATGTCGCGAGACTGGCGAGCAATATCCAGTGCTTTACCACAGCTGTTGCGCTTAATCAGTGAAATGGCAGTTGGGTTTAAGGTGCCGTTATCGAGCTCACGGCCGGCTTGCAGACAGCCCAATAGACCTAAGCTAATTTCCGTTTGCATGTCCGCCAGTTTTTTCTGTATTAACTGGTTTGCTGCCAGTGGGCGGCCAAATTGACTGCGTTCTAACGTGTATTGACGTGCAGCGTGCCAGCAGAACTCCGCGGCACCCAGCGAACCCCAGGCAATGCCGTAACGCGCTTTGTTGAGACAGCTAAACGGACCTTTCAAGCCTTTCACTTCCGGGAAAATATGGTCTTCAGAGACTTCAACACCATCCATAACAATTTCGCCGGTGATAGACGCACGTAATGAGAATTTTCCGTCAATTTTAGGAGCGCTCAGACCTTTCATGCCTTTTTCCAGCACAAAACCGCGAATGTCTCCGTCCAGCTTTGCCCACACCACAAATACGTCTGCGATAGGCGAGTTGGTTATCCACATTTTCGAGCCGGACAGCACATAACCGTTGTCAGTGCGCTTCGCGACCGTACGCATACTGGCAGGGTCAGAGCCCGAGTCAGGCTCGGTCAGACCAAAGCAGCCGACCCATTCGCCGCTGGCTAGCTTCGGCAAATACTTTTTACGTTGTGCTTCAGTACCAAAGGTATAAATAGGGTGCATGACTAGGGAAGACTGCACACTCATGGCACTGCGGTAGCCGCTGTCAACGCGCTCAATTTCGCGGGCAATAAGGCCGTAGCTAACGTGGTTTACACCGCTGCCGCCGTATTCTTCCGGTAACGTCGAGCCCAAAAGACCCATCTCACCCAGCTCGCTCATTATGTCGCGATCAAAATTTTCGTTTCGGTTGGCTTCCAGCACACGCGGCATTAGCTTTTCTTGCGCGTACTGATGCGCACTTTCCTGAATCATTTTCTCTTCATCAGTGAGTGCGTTTTGCCAGTTGAGTGGATCGGACCAGTTAAACCCAGCGGATGACATGTAACCTCCTGCTTAGCGCTTAAACGACGCGACGCTCCAATGCGCTTAAATCATTAATTGTTAAAATGGACTGTTTGGTTTGAATGAGCTCTTGCTCTTTCAATGCAGTAAATATACGGCTGACCGTTTCAACTGCCAAACCCAGATAGTTGGCAATGTCGGTACGTGTCATGGGCAGTCGGAATTCACTGCGAGACAGACCATGTTGCTGCATGTGCGTGCTTATTGAAAGTAAAAACGACACCACTTTTTGCTCGGCGCTGGTGTTCACAATGTTTAAGTAATGCTTGCTGTTATTACCCAGGCGTCGGCTCATTAAACGCATCAGGTTACCTTCCACTTTAGGCAACTCTTGTGCGAATAGTTTATTTAACTTTATTTCGCACAGCATGGAGGTTTCCAGTGTTTCGCAATAAGTGCTGGCGTTGCCGTTGGCAAGAGACTCAAGCCCGACAATGTCGCCCACCATGTGGAAACTGGTAATTTGCTGCTTGCCATTGCTGTCTATGGTGTAGCACTTCACTGAGCCGCTTTTTATCGCAAAAACCGAGTTCAGTGCTTCGCCTTCGCTAAACACCACGCTGCGCTTATTGTATAAGTGCGGTTCACGGCTGCTTTTGTCGAGAATCTCGACATCGCTTGGAATAAGTCCCGCAGGTACACAAATAGATTGCATGCTGCATTGATTACATTGAATTGGAGTACGCATAGTCATCTCATCGACTGTATTATTGACCTGGCTCACTATACAAAACCCTCCAATTGATTTATGTACCTCTAAAGAGAGGGGGGACATACCCCTTTGCTTATAAAATATCGACTGCCTCTACCGGGCAAACCGCATAACAGTTAGGCGTGTCGTAATACCCCTCGCACTCAACACACTTATCCTGATTAATTTCGTAAATGTCGTCGCCCATAGCTATCGCTTCTGTTGGGCATTCGGGCTCGCACATATCGCAGTTAATGCAACCGTCGTTTATCTTAATCATGCCGCCTTCCTCGCAAGGTTTTCTTTGACCAAGAAACAGTAGGGGATGTCTTTTTCATCAATGGCGACAGGTGTGTTTAGCACCACTGTGTAGCCAGAGCCGGGCGCGCGAATTATGGCTTCGTCTCGTATCGAGGTCATATCCGTCAGTTGAAAGCGATGATTCCCTTTCGGTGTCATTAGCAGAAGCTCATCGCCAATGGCAAAACCATTTTTTACCGCCACCTGGTAGCGCCCGTCGCCGTGCGCATCACAAAGCTGGCCAACCAGTAAGTGTTGACCTTCGCTGTGTGAGCGTTCGTAATTTTGTAAGTCCTGCGGTGTATGGCGCTGCAAAAAGCCCGCCGTGAAACCGCGGTTTGCCATACCTTCTAAGTCGTTGAGCAACGCCGGGTTAAAAGGCTTACCGGCAACCGCATCATCAATGGCCTGACGATACACCTGAGCGGTCCGGGCAATGTAATAGTCGGACTTAGTACGGCCTTCAATTTTCAGCGAATGAACGCCCATTTTCACCAGATCGTTAACGTACTCAACGGCGCGCAAGTCTTTTGAATTCATGATGTAAGAGCCGTGCTGGTCTTCATCGAGCAGCATTAAGTCTTGCGGTTTTTTAGGGTCGCCAAGTAGCACTGGGTCGTACTGACCAACGGCATTTTCTTTGGCTTCGTGCACTTCATAGCCCCAACGGCATGCATTGGTGCAGGCGCCTTGGTTCGGGTCGCGTTTGTTCATGTAACCCGACAGCAGACAGCGGCCGGAATACGCCATGCAAAGGGCGCCGTGTACGAACACCTCGACTTCAATATCGGGCACCTGTTGGCGCATTTCGGCAATTTCTTTCAAACCCAGTTCGCGTGACAGAATGACCCGCTCAATGCCTTGTTTCTGCCAGAACTTCAGCGCCGCCCAGTTAATGGTGTTGGCCTGAACGGACAAGTGCAGCGGCTGCTCGGGGAAGTGCTCCTGCAGCAACATCACCACACCGGGGTCCGATACAATTAACGCATCGGGCTGCATGTCGACAATAGTGCGCATGTGTTCGACAAAGCGCGTTAATTTTGTATTGTGCGGAGCAATGTTTACGACCACATAGAAACGCTTACCCCGTTCGTGGGCTTCTTCAATGCAGTCGCCTAAATTGTCCAGCGTGAAAGAGTTGTTTCGCACACGCAGGCTGTAGCGTGGCTCGCCGGCATAAACGGCATCCGCACCATAGGCAAAGGCCATACGCATAGCTTCAGGGCTACCCGCAGGGCAAAGCAGTTCGGGACGGAAATTAGCGGCTGACGCAGACATAAAACACCTGTATGACCAAAGTGGCGGCAAAGATTAGCAAATTTCCCAGGTGCTCAATTTGATATGAATCAAAATCTATGGCTGGGGGAATCAGGGTATTACTTTTTCTTATTGGTCTTGTTGGTTAACCATCCAAACTGCTGCTTCGACACGAGAGCGCAGCCCGAGTTTTTTCAGTAAGTGCTTAACGTGTACCTTTACTGTACCGTCTGAAATATCCAACTCCCGAGCTATCATCTTGTTGCTCATGCCTTGAGCAATCAGGCTTAAAATTTCGTATTCGCGATTAGTCAACGAGCTTAGCGGCGAGTTTACTGATTTTGGCTGTCGTAAAGCGGTGGCTAAAATTTCAGTAATGGCCTCGCTTAGTACCATCTTCCCCGTTACCGCTCGGTGTATTTGTTCAAGTAAGAGCTCTGGCTCCATATCTTTTAACAGGTAGCCGTCGGCGCCATTTGTTATAGCCGCTACTACATCATCGTCCGCATCGCTAACCGTCAGTATAATAATACGAGAACTAACGCCTTTGTCACGTAGCCTTTTGAGCGTTTGAATACCATCCATACCTTGCATGTTTAAATCGAGAACAATCAAGTCAGGGTCATATTCTTCGGCGAGCTTCAATGCATCGAGGCCACTGCTTGCCTCAGCGACAACTTTCATGTCGTCTTCCATCGCAATCAGCTGTTTAAGGCCCTTCCGTAACAGTGGGTGGTCGTCCACCAGCATGATACTCGCGGCTTCGGTTGTCATTATTTTCTCCCTAAATAACAAACTGTTGCTAGTTTGGCATAGGTCGCGTGAAAATTCACTGCAAACAATTCTAATTGTCTATTTTGGTCATCTTTGGAGCAGGGTATATTAGTCTTTTGAACTTATTTTTCGAGATGTCCCCTGAGTATAAGCGAGAGCATTGGAAGACTTATCTGAAAGCTCCCAAATAGTACAAGACTTTCTTTTACTATGGTAAGACAGCTGGCACTATCACTGTTCGGTACTCGCACTTTCTAAAGGTTCGCCTTCTTCATCTTGCAGCTGATTATCGTACGCTGCCTGGAGACCTGCCTCTTCTTCAGGAACTTCACCCTCATGTTCATTATGGCCGGGGTAGAAAGGCGATATAAGGGCAATAAAAACGCCCACTGCGGCAAAAATAGAAAAGCTTTCGGCGTAGCCAAATTCACCAACTAATAAGCCAATAATGGGGGACCCAGCTGCCTGACCGAGAGCACAGGCCACAAAGGGCAACACTGGTCCCATTGAAAGGCGTCCGGGTAATAAACGAATGCCTGTCATTAAGTACAACCCGGTTAGGCTCATGTAAGCCAAGCCGAAAATCAATGCTGAAAACACAGCAAGATAGATCTGGCTTGGGCTGGCGGCTAATAGAGTTAAACTGGTTGTTAGCATCATTAGCATTAGTGCGTGGGTTATCGCCGGGTTATTTCTGTCGGCTAAGTCACTGACAATAGCACCACCCAAACCGGCTATACCTAGGGCTAACCATAGCCAACCACTTTGCTGAGACGACAGAGAGCCCAAATTGGTGACTAAGTCCGGCCCAAACGTCCAATAAGCTGAGGCTATAAAGCCCATGGCGAAGGCAAATAAGGACAACTTTAATAAACGCCACCATTGTCGAGCTTAACTGACTCACTAAAGCCAGACCGAAAACACCAAACAAAGCAGATAGCACTGTCGTGTTACGCGCACCAAAATACTTGGTGACTAACGGAGCCACTAAACTGATAAAAACGAAACTGATAAGGGGGAGTGCGGCGATAACACCAATTGTGTTAGCGCTAATTTCTAGGTCAGCACGTATTTGCGGGACAAACAAACCAAAGGCGAAACGAGCCAGCCCAAAGCTTATGGCAATAAGTGTGGCGCCTGTCAGCGCAAAACGGATGCCTGAAACTTGTCCCATAAATGCGTTTTAAACTAATGACTTGTACCATCAGTCTAGGACGCATTTTGGGGTTACGAAAGCCTCTTCATTTGCATCAAATATTACGGTGTAATTTGAACTCATTCGTAACCCAGCCTCAACTCTTGATCAAGTTGAGACAGCTCATCAAGGCTTTTAAGGCGCTCTTCTCGCAGCTTATCCTGATACGCACGAATATCAGTGAATTTAACCTTTCGTCGATTACCGACTCGATGATACGGAATTGCTTGCTCATCGAGAAGCTTTATCAAGGTGGGTCGAGATATATTGAGTAAGTCAGCAGCTTCTTGGGTTGTCAGCTCCATGTGAATAGGCATTAGCTTGACGGCATTCCCTTCACCTAACTCAGTTAACACATCGACCATTAACCGTAATGCCGATACCGGAATTTCGATTTGCTTAGCTTCGCCGCTGGACGAATTGATGGTCAGCGACTGAACTGAACCTTTTGTTTCCAAGACAGCTGCCAATTCTTGTCCGCATAGCTTGGCAAGCGCCGAATCTGATTCTGTTGGCAAGTTATGTTGATAGTCTTTCATGGCAGTACCCTCTTTTTAATTATCTTTATTATTCGCAATATTCGAAAATAAAGCAAGGTGTTTAATTTGGAACCGTGTCATTTTTTAGTGCTTGAGAGGTTTTAGCAAAATAAAATGCTCTACCGTCGCTAATGCCATCGCTTGGTTTATCGACATAAGTCTCAACAAAGCGAGTCCACTCGCTGTTTGAAAGAGCAAAGTCGCTCAACGCTTGTAACTTGCCTTTTACTGGTAAGGGGTTCAGTGGTTGTTTCCAAAATGGAAATAACCACTTCTGGCTTTAGTTCGCCACTCTCAAAAATATTCTTTAAATGCTTGGGTATAGCGGGAACGCTAACCCAAAAACTACCGCCATTCGATCTTGCGTTAGCCAGATGGTTTCACCGCTCAGCAGTGCGTACAAGTTTTGCACACGCTGAACCTCGCCCGAGTTTGCCGTCATTAGCTTGGTAAATCTCAATACTGTTTGTCATTGGAAAACCTTATCTGACATTATTCCCCGCAACTTACATTCTCCATTGATAAGCGATAAACCTTATGAGACCCATCAGTGGTACCTTTCGAGATCAAAGCTACGCTGTTGTCGCCTCGCTTTATATCAAAAACTTTAAGCCAACGTGTTTTTCCTACCTTGATTAATTCGTATCGGTTAAAGGGGAGTGGGCATTTTAAATACACGTGGTGATAAGCCGTCCCCATAGCACCGGGGTCAGCGGTGTATACGTAAAATGAATCTTGACCCGCGCTCTGTTCATAGTGGATGTAATCCTTCGGAGCCATTATTCCAAAGAATAAATTCCCCAATAGGAGCGTAGGAATTTGAACCCATGACAGTAAATAAAAAACACTGAAGAATGTGATTTTTAATACTTTTGAATGGAAAGCCTCAGCAATTATAGAGCGATTTTTAACCAGCAAATAAAGGCCAGCAACGACGCTCAATAATTTAACTAAGCGAACGATATCGCCGAGTGTATCCATTGCTCTGGGCGATTCGTAATGTAACCCCCAAAGAGTGCCTTCTCCTAAAGTTTCTAGTAGAGGGATGAGAATGCATAATAAAGCGACAACAATGTAACGGTTCCTTTTTAGCACGATAAATTCCTTTTTAATTACCTTGCGAGAGAAAGCTGGAACTCATTTGGACTTTTGTAAAGTACAGTGGTTCCGTCACTTGGTTGGTGATTTTAAAGCAGCCCTTTACTGCAACAAATAATCCGGGGTAAAGGTAAAGAACACTTCGGTGCCACCTTCTTCCAGTCGATTCAGACGAATGTCGCCGCCCAGGTTGCGGCTGCGCTCTTGCATAATCGCCAGGCCGTAGTGGTTAATTTTCTCGGCGTTTTCAGGCAGGCCAATGCCGTTGTCGCGAATGCTTAGCTCAACGTCTTGTCCGCTTGGTTGCGACAGGGTAATGCTGACTTCACTTCCTTCGCTGTGGTTTATCGCATTTTGACTGGCTTCACGAATAATCTGTAGCAGGTGAATTTCTTCGTGCGGCGCTAATGGAATATTGTTCAGGCGATAATCTAAGTTAATGGCCATGTCGCTTTGTTCGGAGAATTGTTTCACCGTGGTTTGCAGCGCGTTGTATAGGCCAGAGCCGTCGACTTTCAGGCGGAAGGTAGTCAGCAGTTCGCGCAACTGGCGGTAGGCGGCGTTCAGGCCTTCGCGCAGTTCGTTGCTCACGTCGTCAATGGTGTCACGGTCATCTTTGTCGACGGCTTTGTGCAGTCGCGTAACCTGAATTTTTAAGTACGACAGTGCCTGCGCCAGAGAGTCATGGAGCTCACGCGCAATAACGGTACGCTCGTGCATCAGTGCCAGACGGCGCACTTGCTCTTCTTCAGACTTAAGACTTTGCGACAAGGCCAGTTGGTCGGCGGTTGAGCTCATCAGCTGTTGTTGCCAGGTGGCCAGTGGTTCTGTTGGGTCGCAGCGTACAATGAGCACACCGTAGTTTTGGTCTTCGCGTTTTAACACAAAGCGATACACCATTTTGTCTTCAATAACCGACGCACCCGGGCCGGCTTTTATACAAGTGGCGCAGTCGCCGGCTTCACAGGGTTCATGAGAATTTGGGCGTGGCTGCAATTGCAGGAATGGGCGGTTCCCTTCTTCGGTCAGCAGACACAGCTCAATGTCTTCAACTTCGCCCACTTCGTAAAGCCTTTCAACAACTTCCTGATAATTGCTGTAATCGTAACCGTATTCGATGATAGAGCGGGCGGTGTCATACAAGAACGACAATACTTTGTTTTTACGAGAAAGTTCTTCGGTCTGCTGTTTGACACGGCGTTCCAGACCGCCGTAAAAGTAGCTGGCGGTGTCTGACATTTCATTCAGCGTTTGTGCCAGCTGACCAATTTCATCGTTATTATTAAGCTTAGATTTGGCGGTAAAGTCACCGCGACCTAACTGCTTAGAAACAGACATTAAGTGCGTGAGCGGCTCATCAATTTTGCGCTTCAGTACGGTTAATAGAAAAAAGACCACCAGGGCAATAACAAGCGACGCCAGCACTAAAGCAATGCGCACAGTGAGTATTCTTTGTTCTGTCTGAGCCTGCAGAACCTTTATAAGCTCGTTTAGGTCGTCGACGTATGAGTCAATTCGTTGTAGGTCGCTACTAGATAGTTGAGTAAAACCTCTGTTTTGAACTTCCTCAACAATGCTTTGCCATTCCCGATTTATACGAGCTGCGTAATTCTTAATCTCTGCATCGGCCTCTAATGTAAGAGATCTCAGAGCGGGACTCCCCCAAAGCCGTTGAATCTTTTCTGCGGTCGCCTGAGCTTGTTCTTTTTGGTTACTTATAAACTCGGTGGTGAACTTATGGGTGTTAGTGCGTATGGCGGTAGTAGTATTAATAAGCTTGGTATCTTTCGCTGAACTTTCTAGCAGACAGAAAGCAGATAAAGAGGATGCGCTGGCGGCAACCACAATAATCGCAAGAGATATTCGAAAGACATTGATAATTGACGCATTGCTCAGCATAAATAACCAGCGTTCTGTTACTAACAGTTCAATGATATAGCAACAGTGGGTCTTGAAACAATAATTGGTAAATTTGGTTCGCTTATCTTAGCTGAGGGTTAGCAGTAGCTGATTTTGAGCGTTGAGCCTTAGAATAAGAAGCGGACATTAAAGGTTTTGATTTTGTCAGTACCGGGTCGCCGCTGTTACAGTAGGGCTCAGTACTACTGGATTTTTAATGTATTTAAAGGCACCCTTCGTGGGTGCTTTTTTATTGGTAGTAATCGTTTTTGATTTAAGGAGTCACCATGGAAGCCAGCTTTTGGCATGAACGATGGGAAAATCAGCAAATTGGCTTTCACCGCCCGGAAGCTCACGAGATGCTGCGGCGCTATTTTAAGAAAGTCGCCAAGCCGGGTGCGACGGTATTTGTGCCGCTGTGCGGTAAATCAAACGATATGCTGTGGTTATTAGACAACGGTTACCGGGTGTTCGGTATAGAGCTGAGTGACATTGCGGTACAGCAGTTTTTCAGTGACAACGAGTTAACGCCGACAGTGACGCAAAAGGGTAAGTTTAAGGAGTACGCACTGGATGAACTGGTCATTTGGGTGGGAGACTTTTTTGAGCTAACCGGAGCCGACATGACTGACGTTGACGCTTGGTATGACCGCGCTGCCATGGTGGCGTTACCGCCGGAAATGCGTACCCGCTATGTGAAGCAGTTAAGCGAGCAGTTGCCTGAACGCGCTCGGGGGCTATTGATAACGTTGCAGTATCCTGCCGGTTATCGGGAAGGACCACCGTTTTCTGTCAGTGAAGGCGAAGTGGAATCCGGTTTTGGTCAGCGTTTTAGCATTGAGCAGTTAGAGGCCGACGAAGGTATCGTCAATGGCGAGAAGCCCGAAGATAACCCGGTGACAGAGCAAGTTTACCAACTCACGTAATAGCCAGTGACATAAAGTAGGTAACTTGACATATCTACCTACAAAGAGGGAATTTAACTTCCACTTTTTTAATGCTGTAAAAAAGTGGTTTTGTGGTATTCTCCGTTCGCATTTCAAATTCAGGCTGGAATGATCAAACACTTTTTAACCATTAACCGACAAGGAGAGTTGGTGCAAGTTATGTAGTCCGGCATAACTTGCGCTAAAAAAGCGCCATGACAAAATTACTGCTTACCGTCATTTCCCTGTTATTTTCGGTATCAGTACTGGCAGCAGAGCCCTCTGCTGACCGTATCGATTTAACCTCTTCCACCGTTGGCTACGCCGCCCTGATTATTTTCGCTCTCGCATACATTCTGGTAATGGGCGAAGAAAAACTTCACATGAGAAAGTCCAAGCCGGTGCTGGTCGCCGCCGGTCTTATCTGGATTCTCATTGGCGTTGTCTATACCGGAGAGCATGCGGCTTTAGCGGAGTCAGCATTTCGACATAACTTGTTAGAGTTTGCTGAATTGATGCTCTTCTTGCTAGTGGCGATGACCTATATCAATGCGATGGAAGAGCGGCGCCTATTCGACGCCTTGCGTGCCTGGCTTTTGAAAAAAGGCTTCAGCTACCGCAAGTTGTTTTGGATAACGGGCATTTTAGCCTTCTTTATTTCGCCCGTTGCCGACAACCTGACAACCGCATTATTGATGTGTGCCGTGGTTATGAAAGTGGCGCAAGATGACAAAAAATTCGTCGCTTTATGCTGTGTCAGTATTGTCATTGCGGCCAACGCGGGTGGCGCTTTCAGTCCCTTTGGTGACATTACCACGCTTATGGTTTGGCAAGCCGGACAGGTTACTTTTACCGAGTTTCTGCGATTATTCCTGCCGTCAGTGGCGAACTATTTAATACCTGCGCTTGTGATGAGTTTCTTTATTGAAAACAAGAAACCCAGCACACTGCATACAGAAGTGGAATTGAAGCGTGGCGCACTGCGTATTACTTCATTATTTTTATTGACCGTAGCAACCGCTGTTACCTGCCATATTTGGCTGCATTTGCCACCGGTATTGGGCATGATGATGGGTCTGGGCTACTTACAGTTCTTCGGCTACTTCCTGCGTATGACCTTACCAGGCTCACTAGCGCGTAAACGTGCTATGGCCGAGCGAGAAGGCGACCAAAAGCGCCTGGAGCAACTAGGTGGGGTAGTACCTTTTGATGTATTCAGTCGTGTCTCTCGAGCCGAGTGGGATACCTTGCTGTTCTTCTACGGCATTGTGCTGTGTGTTGGCGGTTTAGGTTTCATGGGTTATTTGAGCTTGTTGTCGGAGTCATTGTACGGCGGCGTGAGCCACACATGGGCCAACAGTATCTTGGGTGTGATATCTGCGTTTATTGATAACATCCCTGTTATGTTTGCGGTACTGTCTATGGATCCCGATATGTCGCACGGCCAGTGGCTGTTAATTACCCTCACTGCAGGTACCGGTGGTAGCTTACTCTCGATTGGCTCAGCCGCCGGTGTTGCCTTAATGGGTCAGGCGCGCGGCTACTACACCTTTGCCTCACACCTAAAATGGACACCCGTTATTGCACTAGGCTACATAGCCAGTATATTGCTGCACTTGTGGCTGAACGAAGCAACCTTCAATATTTAGGAGGGGAAAAAGCGTCGACGGGTTGGGTGTCTGTTATCAGAGAGTGTGTGGCGCCAAGGATGGCGCCACGCAAGCCCCCCACGGATGATGGGATGGACACCTCGCTTTACACGGCGTCGCAATGCGCCATTATTAAAGTGATGTGTTCAATAATCTCAAACGAGGTGTCCACCCATGAAAGTTACAACAATTAGTATCGATTTGGCAAAATCTGTTTTTCAAGTTTGCGGAACTAATCAAGGGGGAACCGAAGTGTTCAACCGCCAAGTCCGAAGAAACAAATTGCTCGAGACCGTTATACAGTTCCCAGATGCTGATATTGTGATGGAGGCATGCAGTGGCTCTAACTACTGGGGCCGTTTGTTTATTAAGCATGGTTTAACCGTCAAACTCATCCCCCCTCAG
>NZ_FNCB01000019.1 GCF_900100855.1 Idiomarina zobellii | reverse complement strand
CTGGACGACTGGGGGCTGGAAGGCTTTAAGGGAAAACAAATCACCGACCTGCTGGATGTCATTGAAGATCGCTATGAGCGACGCAGTACCATTATCGTCAGCCAGCTACCGGTATCACAATGGTATGAACTGATGGATAACCCGACCGTGGCAGACGCATTGCTTGATCGACTTATCCATAATGCGCATCGGTTGGAATTACAAGGTGAATCGCAACGCAAAAAAACACTAGCAGGTGACGCCTAAATCACGTAAAAAGAAAATCATGCGAGGTGAGAATTAACTTGTCCGGACGACACCGGAACGCTTGTCCGAATGATGCCGGAATCGCTGTCCGGATAGACCGAAATACGCATCCGAAACATGCATTAGCGTCTATCGGTGCTGCGGCACTGGTTATGAGCTCTTCTGCGCTTGCCCAGGATCAAATTGAGTGGAGTGGCTTCGGCAGCATCGCCGCTGGCATGACAACCGGCAGCGACGACCAGCTGTTCGGCTACGATAACGACTTAGATTTTAATCCGGGTAGCTTATTCGCTCTACAGGCTAAGGCTAACTTGTCTGACAAGCTCAGTGTCACTACGCAAATTATGTCGCGCGGCTCTGAGGACTTTGATCTGGGAGTCGAGTGGGCTTATTTGCAGTATCAACTAACTGACTCTGCGAGCATTAACGTCGGTAAATTGCGTCTGCCTTTTTACATGTATTCTGACTACCTCGATGTCGGTTACAGCTACCACTGGCTTCGCACGCCTCAAAGCGTTTATCGCGTGCCTTTCGACAACTACACCGGTGTAAGCTTTCAGCACAATGCGTTTGTTGGTGACTTCACCTTTAACACGCAAGTTGTTGCCGGCAATATGCAGGACGACATTAACGTTATAGGTGGTGAAACAGCTGAAGCTGAATTGAACAACCTTATCGGCTTCAATACCAGCGCGATATACAGCAATTTGACCATGCGTGTTGCCTACTACCAAACCAATGATGCGAATATCAGTACTGACACTTTAACAACTGATATTAATGGACAAGAAGTCAATATCGGCGATTTCCTTGATTCACTGACTCTTGCTGGTCTGGAAGGTGTCGCCAACGAGCTCGATGCCTCTGAAGACAAAGGCACTTTCGCTGGTGTTGGCGTTATGTACGACAACTTCGACTGGTTTGTTGGTGCTGAATACACCGAATTAGAACTGGAAAATAGCTACGTTCCTAAACAGCGTTCTGCCTATTTAACTGCCGGAAAGCGTTTTGACAGCTGGGCGTTACACGCAACTTACGGCAAAACTGACGATAAAGTCATGAGCCCTGAACGTTTCACTGTGCCAGATCCTCAGTTACAAGCGTTTGTTAATCAGGCAGCCAATATCGTTGTTACTGAAACAGCGTACACCTCTATTGGTGTTAACTTCAATATTGCCCCAAGCGCGGTTCTTAAGTTTGATGTTACCCACGCTGACGACAAGTTAACCGACGAATCTGATGTATTAGCTTCAGCTGCCGTTCAATTTGTATTTTAAGGAAGTATGATGAAAAAGTTAGCCGTATTTCTCATCGTTTTGTTCGCCGGTATGCTGAGCTTTTCAGCCTCAGCGAACAACGGCGTCGTCGTTTCTCAAACAGAGATTAACGAAGAGTCCATCGCCCGAATTTATTTAGGTCAGTCGCGTGTTTTAACAGGCGTTAACCTGCCTGAAAGCTCAGCCACGCGTAAAGCGTTTGAAACCAAATTGGTTGGCCAGACAGGCAATCAGTTAAAGCGTCACTGGGCTAAGTTAAAATTCACTGGCCGTGCAACACCACTTGATACGTTAGACAGTGACGATGCTGTCATCGAGTTTTTGAAAAGCAACCCTCAAGGTATTGGGTATGTTTCTGATAAAAGCAAAGTCTCAGGTGACTTAAAGGTTATAGCGACCTTCTAAATGGCTTAAGCCCTCAGCCTCCCCGCTGAGGGCCTCTTTTTTATTGAACTGCGTAAGTCACCATACCGCCTGCTAACCAAAGAACACTGACTACACACAAAGCATTCATTACTTTATCCCCAACAGACGACCCGCCGTGGTCATGATGGTGATGGTGTTTGTGCTCTTTTTGCTTCTTACGCCAAAGCACAACCATGACAGCGCTAAGTAGTAAGAAAATAATATTCAGCACAAAACCATAATTGAGTTTGAAATGTTCTTGCTTAGCTGGTGAGGACCATTGAGACGCATCGGGTAAGGCATCAAAGGCCAACAAGCCGTAATGCATAGCAAGAGACGCCGCTACCAGGCAAATAAAAAGCATTAAAGCAATGTACAGAGCCATTTTCCAACCATAGTAACGCGCATTAATTTTCAGCACTGGCAGCACAATTAAGTCAGAGAAAATGAATGCCATAACACCCGCAAAGGCAACTCCTTCGCCAAACAGAACAGCTGCCAGCGGAATGTTCCCCATGGAACCTATGAAAGTGAAAAACGCGGCAATAGGACCTACAACAGCCTGCTGCAATAATGACCAGAAACCTGGCTCGCCTTGAGTACCCACACCAATAAACAGCCACTCGAAGAAAGCACTGGGCACAAAGGCAGAAATAACACCAGCTACGGTAAAGCCGATAAGTACATCCTGCCAGACCATCTGCCATTCCATAATGTACTTTTGCCCGACTTTTTGCCAGGTATCCGCACTTAATAAATCGGAAAGCGTTGTTTCATGATGGTGCTCGTCTTCATCATCTTCCTCTTTACGCGCACTTTTAATCAGCTTTTTGGGGTTGGTGAGCGTTATGAATAACCAAACGAACAGAATGAGCAGCAACCCGCCGACGTATTCACCAACGACAAACTGCCAACCCAGAAAAATAGAAATGACAAACCCCAGTTCAATAACCAAGTTGGTAGAGGCCAGCATAAATGCCATAGACGCACTGAACGCCGCGCCTTTGTTAAATAAAGCTCTGGTGGTTGAAAGTGCAGCGAAACTACAGGAGCTAGAAATAAAACCAAAGAAAGTACCCAGCGACACAGACTTTAAGTCATTACCGCCCATTGCCTTGCGCATTCTTCGTTTGGTAATGAGCACTTGGATTAAGCTACTGATCAAATAACCTAATACAAACGCCCATAACGCCATCCAGAAAAAACCAAGGCTGGTGTACGCCGATTCGCCCCATAGCGATATGAAGTTATCCATAGCGGCTCCTTAAAACGAAAAACCCAACTACCTCACAGTAGTTGGGTTCTTTAGAAAGGTCAAATTCAGCAGGTAGATATGTGGGCGTACATTAAAGATTTAAACTTTTTGTCAATAAAACCGTTAATTGCAATAAAAAAGCTTTTCTATCTAACATTAAAGATCTTAAAAATTTATTGCCGTTAAGATAAGTGCCTAAACAATAAAGATCTTAATTTTCATTTAGCGCTTTGTAGACAATGAGGTATGTAAATACTCAGAAACCGGCAGGGGTTATCAAACTTCAATTTCCACGCCCGGGAGGATGAAGTCCTACGTCCTTGCCTAAGGCTTCTACGAGCTTAGTACGTGCTTCTTGTAATGACTCTGTACTTATTTTTTCCAGAGTTTTAGAGTCATCATGCTTTTCTCCGATGCTTTTACTTAGCAAGGCATAGTCAATTGCGTAAACAGCATGTTTCAGCTCGTCTTTGCTCATTTTATCAATCATATAATAGCTCCTTCCTAAAACGAAAAAGCCCGGCATAAGCCGGGCTTCGAGAATTTTATGTTTTTAAACCCACCAAGACTCATCTCTCTTGATAAAACTCATGATGTAGCTCCTCTCCTTTACAGTAGGCCTGTTAAATATATCAACCTTCCCCACATAGCACAAGTCGCTTTAAGTCCGGATCTGTCTTTGCCTTGTTTACATATCTTGACTCTAGCTCACACGCTTCCCTTAGTAAGTGTTCCGCACGACTCTGGTTTCCGCTTAGATTCAAGTAACATGCATAGTTATACTTTACTTTTGCCAATAAAGATTCATTTTCGCATTTCTTTGCTTCTTGCTCAGCACTTTTAATCTCGTCTGTAGCCTTGAGCAAATCTGTTTCACTAGAAGAAATCCCCCATAAGCGCTTATATGCCAATGCATTCAGCGTGTGTATTCTTGCAAGTTCTATGCAGATATGCGTCTCAAGCTCACCCGTAGCGACTGTAGATGACCGAACGGATTTCAGTTCTCTTCTTGCAGTCTGAAGTTTCATTAAAGCCTGACTGCCAACTTCATGAATCTCTCGACACATTTCATAAATACGTTCATGGATCATTTTCAGGTCGCCAGATACGTCGTGGTTCATTTCCTTCTTGGATGCTTCGTCGCACGATGCCGTAAGGTTAATCATCACAGAGCTTAGCCTAGCAATAAGGCCTTGAGATGTTAATAAATCTCCGAACGCCATATGCACTGATTTATGCTCATCAAGCTCGTCAACCTTCTTCTTAAGTCTCATCTCTGTTTCTTCAATTCCCTCGAGTTTCTTGGAATATGAATCTACAAGCTTATCTAGCCGTCCATGATTAACCACTACAAAAATTGCGCCACCTAAGAGAATTGTAAGAGAAAAACCAAAACTTGCTAGGGCTAAGCTCCTATTCGAGCTAAAAGCAGTACTCATCAACTCTTGCTTTGATTTAATTCCCTTGATAGATAGCATCCTATCTATCTCAGAGGCCGAAACTACAAGCTTATCCTGAACGGCAGGGCTTGCCTCTACTTTCTCTTCGTTACCTGGGTCTGTTTCAACCTTTTTCGATACAGCAGCTTCTTGACCTAAGACACTAAAACTTAGTACAAGAAGAACTACGGAAACCATTGCCTTCATACATTGAGCCTTCAAACTTTTAGGAATCTGGTGACAGCGAGCTTAGCTTTTTTAATTTACGTAGCTCACCAAAAGTAATGTCTGGTTTGAAATTGGCTTTTCTCAAGCTATCTGAGTGGACAATAATCTCCGAGCCTTTACACTTCGTTTGAGCCGTGTAGGTGAGACCAAAGGGCTCTGGTTGGAACTCTGAATAAATTCCACATATCTCAGGCGTATCGTCGTATGTAACTATCCATGGTTGTACCAACCTCACGATGCTTTCATATAACCGATAATGATCATCGTGTTCAAAAAAGTTCTGGTAAAGCCCTTTGCCTTTTACGTAATAAGGAGGATCGATATTAACAAACGCCTGCCCCTCGATATCGGGGATATGCTCTTCAATAAAAATCGTTGCATCTAGGTTGCTAAGCCTGACATCAGCTCTCCGTTCTCCTATAGCTACAATCCTTTCTATTAGCTTCTCTTTATTAAAACGGCAGTCGAGCTTGTATGCTCCTTTTTGCTCTAACCCGCCAATCACGCCACCTTTTAGTATTCCTGATCTATTGGTACGGTTTAAAAATAGCGTAGCGAACCCAAGACGAAGAAAGTCTTCTGGCGATTCGCGATAAATTTCTCGCTGTCGAAACCACTCATCAATAGTTATCGGTGTAGTTCTTATCAGCTCACAAAGCTCTTCCGTTCTATATAAGGAGCTATACCAAAACGCGTGAATGGCTGGATCTAAATCGTTTATATAAATCCTGTTGACATGTCCATTCAATAAAAGATACCACGCAATGGCAGCCCCCCCAGCAAATGGCTCCACATATGCGCACCCATCCAGCTTATTAAGCTTAAGGGTTTCAAGCACATAGGGCGTTAGTTTCGACTTACCCCCTGGGTAGCGCAATGGCGAAAAAAAATTCATATTTCTCTCAACTCGACTAATACCTCCAATAGAGGAGATAACATATCCCAAAATCTATTTAGGAATTGAGGCTCTACTTTGTGAACCTTCGTACCGTGAATGTATTCATTCAAAGTATTTAAACTATAATCGTTGCTATTGTTTAACAGCTGACCAATAACCTTGTTTGCTTCTCGGTCATCTATAAACTCACCTCGCAGCACATTCAGTTTTTGCTGTAATGTGACTTCATGATAGCCTTTTTTTAATCGTCTGGCCACCTCGCCAGTGAAGTCATTGCTCTTGATAAAATCATCGACCGAGAGTTCTAAAAAAATCCTTAGGGAGGCGGCCGCTACGTTTGAATATCTTTTCACCGGAAGCCTACCTAATTCATCGAAGAGCGCATTCAATTTATAGCTTTTTGAGTTGATAGTGTGGTATTTGTCGGTAAACTGACCGCGTTTAGGATTTCCTTTTAATCTGTCTTTTTTGTCAGGTTTTTCATCATCGCTTTGTTGCTGTTCACTCTCTTTATCGTTATCACTCTTCTCTTGCTCATCAGCTACTGGTGCTTCATCTTCCTCTTCTTCACCTTTCGGCTTTACCTTGGGAAGGTATTCAAATATTTCTTGAAATTTGCTGTCTATAGTCCTGGTATTTACGGAGTATCCAAGTTCATTGTCTTTGCTGAAAGTTAGCTTTAAAAACTCAGCGTAAGCTTTATAAAAGCTGCTCAGGTTAGCATCTATATTAACTTCTGAATCGCTAAACTTAATGTGCCAAGCTTCTCTGACTTGGCTGTTACCAAACCACCTTTCTATCACTGTCATATTAATTCGATGGCTGTAAACTTTTTCCTTCTCATCTTCTGTTAGATGGGCTGTAACCCCAGGCCGAGTCGCCATATCCCGAATCTTAACGTATCGCAAGGAATCTAGGATAGCGGCACGTTTAAATCCAGTAATGGCAATGGTTTCCTCCAAATCCTGACCTACCGAATCATAGACATTTATAATGAACCTTTGTTGTTGCAACCTCTGCCATCTTATTTGGTTAGTGGCTGTGGAATGTCTCTGAAGTATATACCACCTGGCGTCTTCAAATGATGGTGCCAGACTTACTTTAATCTTCTCAATGTCATCTCTATCTATCTGTCGAGCAAGCGATACAACCAGCTTTCGGATCGGCATAGGAGCTTTCTCAGGTGATCGTAGAAGCTTCAATGCTGTTACCCGTCGATTTCCCTCCGCTACAGCAAATCGCTCATCGTCATCTTTCCACACGACAACAGGATCGAAAGACACAAACCCCCGTTTCGCAATTGATTTTAAAAGTATAATGAAGTTTTGTTTATCACTGGGGTCTGAAATAAGCTCTTCGGCATAATCTCTCACAGTTACCAGCTTACTGGATGGATCGAGACGAGGGTTTTCATTCCATAATTTTAAATTATCAACTGATCTTAGAACCCTATTTTCCCACCACTTTGTGTTTTCGTTAGACATCAAATCTCCCATGGAGTTTTTATTTTTCTTCCCTAGGTTGATAAAGTAATTTAAATAAAGGAAAACCACAAATTTATCACAAAATTATAAACCGATAATTATAGTCTTATTAAAAAACTGAGTGCCCAGTTAGTAATCGCATCGGCTGGAATGTTTCCCTGTCCCGATCCGGCATTCCTCGGATGATTAACGCTCGCTATACTCTCTCTATTAAAGTTTTCATTTATTAAGCTAGCTGGCCAACTTAGTTTTTTTGAAGTTACTCCCATAACTAAAGTATCCCAGACCTCATAGAGCTTTGATGAACTGCAACTAAAAATCTTAGATGAAAGTTTGCTAACACCATCCGATGTATCAACCTCCAAAATATACGCATGCCGCCCCTCAAAACTCACCTCAGCGCAACAAATGACCCTGGGCTCACCGTTCTTCAACAAATGCTTTTGGCCTCGTCCTGACTGCGGCAGAGCTTTTGTTTCTTTTGATAGCAAAGTCACTCCATTCTTCTGAAGTAGTTCCAACATGTGATTAAAGGCCTCAAAGCGACTCTCACACATTCGGCTTAAATCTGTCGCGTCATTAGGCCCTGTAAAATCAGCAGCGGGAAGTTTCCCGCCTTCCGTAGGTTCGTCGGTGCTGACCTCTTCGCTGGCAACCTCATTTGGTTCAGGGTTCAAAGCCCCTGTGTCACTCTCGACTACCTGATTCACTTTGGCGGTTTGGGTATGCCCAAGGAAATTAATGGTGTGGATGTCGTTTCTCAAAATGACAGGTTCGTTATTATTCGATGCGGTTTCGTCATCATTAATTTCATGCTCATCCGGACGCTGTGTCCACGGAGACCCGTTCGGTGTGCCTCCGGTTGATTTATCTTCATAGCGTTTAAATGAGTCGTGCTGGAACAACACTCTATCCGGCAAGCTTCCGTGAAAGGTTAAATCCGTAATTTCTTCCACAAAGAACTTATTGCTGGCTTCATCCGCTCGACCATGGAAGGTAAAAGACCAACCAAACATTTGAGGCGGTTCAAATGAAAACGTCCACATTTCCCAGCCGTTATTCACTCTGGAGAACTGCTTATAGTACCGAAAAATGCTTTCAAATGACTTACGAGCATTACGATCTATCAAAAGCCAGGCTAACATCCGTCGGGTACCGGCATCATCAAACGCTTTTTTTGGAAAGGTGGATAGCTTTAAGACATTAACAATCACTTTTCCCTCGTTTAAACGCTCCTGAACGTCAAACTCATGCGTTAATGTTTCAGAGGTAAGTGCCGCCCGGCACAGGTATCCGGAGTGTAAAAACAAAACACGCGCAAGCTCTAGCTGTGGAATAATAAAACTTGGCTTCCCTTGCGTTTCTACTAGGAACCCTTTTTGACGCGCTTCTGCTTTCGCTAATGAGGCGTAGGCAAACTCCGGAAACTCGTTCAAATTGCATTCACTAATTATTGAATCCCGGGTGATTGAACACGAAGCTCTGTCCCGCTTAGGTTTTTCACCTATGGCGTTCAGCACCCGCCCCCGGGCAAGCATGGGTAAGTTAGAGAAGGCAGCATGACGCTTATTCTGTATCGGACTCAACCAAGCATTAATACGCCAGTATTTTGCTGTCGTGCTCCGGAAGAGATCGCCTAGATGCAGCAGTTCCGAATTGTTCTCAATATTTTTAAACCTAGTGTCTGACACGAAGAATAACCTCTCTTAAAAAGTCATTAGCTTCATCAGTAATCCGTTCGATACTCAACCCGGCCAGTCGCAACAGACGCCAGTGAGCCAGCTCTTCATGCTGACGCAGAAGTTGGTAAGCAGCGTAAGTCAATCTTCTTATTTGATAATCCGTTATGGATTCCGAGTAAGTATCGAGACAGTGATCGAGTATTGGGAGCTTGGTGAGCTTTTTAGCAGATGAACGGCCATGAGGAAGGTGGTTAATCAACCAAAGTTTAGATAACCGGGGAGAGCTTAGATCAGAGTCCTTTTCTGCTATAAGCTCTAAGCATCGCCGCGTTAATGTTAAGTCACGGTAATGCCAGTTTATCGGTTTATGCCCGTTACGTTTCCGCCTCCTGCCTGCATTAAAGTCTATTAACCATTGCCTATCATGCCGATAAAGCCATGCATAAACGCCTCCTTCAGCACGCCTCGCTTCCTTTATTTCTAATCGACGCAGTAGTGATTGCCACTTCGCTCGATAGATATCGACTTGCCCTTTGGTCTTTTGCTTAACAAGACGGCGAATAGGTACAGCCCGCTTTTTCTTTACTTCATGGATCGTTTCCGCGACCGTCCCCTTCAATTTTAATGCTTGCCATACCATTAAGTGCTGCAAGGCACTGAATGATTTCCGGTGCTTACGGAAAATAGTTTTCAGCCAGTTCGTGTCATTTTTGACGTCAAAGTCTAAATTAAGCTCTTGAAGAGCAGAGCTCGGAAAGCAGGACAGCAATGCTTCTGCTATCTGCTCATGGTCTGCATAACGCCCTCTGGTCATTGCGTTGTCAGCCGCTAATGCCTGATAAAAAGACGTCCATTGATCAAATGACGCCGACTCCATTGCCTGTAGCGATAAGACCTCGTTTGCTGATGAGCACAGCTTAAGCAAGCCCGGGTAAACTTTACCAGTTACTTCTGACTCATTTTTTATAGTGGTGGGACACAAAACGTAGGCGTGTCGATGCTCTTGCCAACTTTCCGGTAAATTCTTCAGGCATGCGGAACATACGCAGGTATTGAGTCCAGGAATAAACCACCGTCTATCCCAGAAGGTTTCTCCGTAATCCCTTATTTGATTTTCCATACAAGAAGGGCAAAGACGAAAGTAGTTTACCGCTTTTACTCTGGATGCAGCGACACCGAGCATCATATGAACCGCACCATTGCTGAACCCTGACATTAGTTTTATCGCACGCTGTCGAATTGACTCGGGTACGAACGGTGCATAAAAAGGGAATAGGGTATGTTGGTAAATCAGTTTTTCAGCAGAATATTGGCCTGCTCTTGCCAAGTGTTGGCTAATCTTCTCAATGTGGCTGGGTAAATCTAACGTTGATATCACCTTACGGTTGCCAAAGACTTCATCGAGCAACTGCTTAGGGCTGGAAATGGCTTCATTAACGCCTGTCCTCGCTATGACACTGTAAATCAGCTCATTAGGATAGGGGACAGGAACACTCGTCATTTCAGCCGACCTTATCCATCCATTTGTTCATCGGAAATATGAGGCCAGACGATTTAAGCGTTTCATAAGCTTCGTCTTTAGAGCTGCTTTGCGAAGATAAAAACCTCAGGTCTTCTGTAGCTAGTGTATGCCACTCGTCTTTTTTCAGGCGCTTGGTCTTTTGCTTTTTAGGCGCCGCTTTTACGTCATCATGCTCTGGAGCAGATAACCACGACGATACAATGGGCAATAGTTCCTGAAGCGATGCGTCAGGATGCTCATTGAAAGCGCGTTTAACCGTTTCAAGAAGCAGAGAGCTATCATCGTATCCAAACTGACTGAGCATCATATACAGCCGCTTTTCATCATCCGAAACAAGCTCATCCATTTCATCAGAGGCAATCGACGCTTCATCAATCTGGGACTGTAATTCAAGTAGGCGTTTATCCGTATCCTTTAACCTAAGATCTGAATACTCCGCAATTTTTTCTATGTCATTCGAGCGAAGCGCTGCCAGCATAGGATGCACCGGACCTAATTCATCCTGATATACTTGTCGCAATAAGCCCGAAGTAATGCGTTCTATTCCCGTCGCTATGGCTCTTAATTGCGCTAAAACAAATAACTTAACCACAATATCCAACACGCCCTGGCTTAAGTCGTACCAGGTGTTTCTGATGTCATCAGTCAGCAGCTCATCGCGATGTTTGAGCCATTGGAGTTTCCAAAGCTTGTTAGTGAATGCGTGCCATTCCCCCGGGCGACCATTTGACTGATATTGTTTCATTGGCTCCCAGAAAATCGCGCCAAATCCCGCACTGCGTCTTGCTGAACGCAAGTCGACTTCAAATATTTCTTTTGCTTTGGGCGTGCCAACAAGAACAACCGGCAAGCCGATGGTATTCACCAAAGTTACAAAGAAATTCAGCATTTTTTCAGAGCACCTGACTTTGATCGGCTCAAATGCTGGATCTCATCAATAATAAGAACGCCCAGGGCATGCGAATTAGCAATTTGAGCCATAATGGCCAGCATGTTCTCTACGCTGTGGCGCTTCATACCGTAACGTTGTTCATAGTGCGTATTTAGAACTCGGTCTAACGCCCTAAAAAAGTTCTGGCAAATGCCTTTAAGAGAACCATCAAACGAACAATCAACTTTCAGATAAACCACCTGCTCAAGGTTATAATCAGGATGGTAAATGACTTGGGGGTAACCAGAGAGCACCCGGCCGATGGTTGTCGTTTTACCACTGCCGGAGCAACCAATAATCGACATACTTTGAGCGGTTGATTTCACTTCATCAAAGCGAAAAGCCGATAGGTCGCCCGTTAATAATCGCTCGTAGCCGTTCTGAAGGTGCTTTTGTCTTGATCCATTTTTTGGATTGCGGCCAACATAACCACCACGGATCATAATGGACAGCTTCTCTTCCAGTTGTACGTGTGTTGATAGCGGTTGAAAGAACTCATCTGTGAGACGGCTAATTGAGTGGGCTCTGACGTGTCCCGAAGCAAGTAAGTCTTCCGGTCGACAATGAGCATCAATTTTCAAAGACTCAGCAATATTTTTTACCGACTTTATCGGTGGTAAAGCCTCAATCAGAGGGTTGCCACGGTAACTTTCCACACCGGTATCATGATAACCGGCGGTTATTGATTCAATACCATCAAATGTCATGAGTTCGGCTCCGAGTCATCACCAAACAGCTCTGACAGATAATCAGGGTAATCGTAAGTCTCGTCATTTGAGTGCTTAATAGGAACCACTTTTGCCGGTTCTTTTTTATTATCCCGTTCAGGGCGAACTGCCGTATCCCGACGTTCTTGCTCTCTGGCTTCCGCTTTATTTTTCTTTATGTTGCGAATACGCTCAGCATCACTGCTTTTTGATCCACTGCCACCCTTGGTTGCTTTTTTAACCTTATCTTCGATAAGCTGATCAAGTTCCCGGGCTTTAGGCGCGTATCCTTGTTCAGCTTTTGCATGAGCACCTTTAATGATTTGCTGCCTCTCCCAAACTTGCTTCCAGGTAAGATCTCGAAACTCACGGCTTCGAGTCGATAAATCACAAGTCCAGAACAGTTTCTTACCCACTTCCGGAAACAAGTAAATATGGTTAGCGCTTCCCGGGTCGTAAGCAGCCATAAGGCCTTTCGGCCTTTTAACGGATGAATCCCGATGCATCCATCCGGCTTCAATCAGCTCTCGGCCTGTATATGTCAGCCCCCAGAGTTTTACACCTTGCTCAGAAACGGTAACTTTCTTCCTGGGTAATAAAACGACCCGGGCAAGGTTCACGTCGACATTCCGAAGTTTTCCAACACGGTTCTGAATGCCCCAGTTCCATAGGTGAATAGGAACTGACGGAACCTCTTCTGGAATATCCGCTGCCCGGTCATACTTTTTCATGGGTTTATGCAGGTTGTGATTAATGATGGCATTAAGCATTATTTCAGTGAAGTCGTTCATCGAGATTTTAGCTTCCGCACGATAATCACTCTCACCATGTTTTTTGATCCGATTGCCTTCAACAACACCCGGTAAATATGGCTTGAAGGTGCCCTGAATAGTCTTAAAAAAGCGCTCCACTATCCCTTTAGCATCACCACGGCGGGGCGGCGCACTCTCCAGCCGGACTCCCAGTCCTTCAATCAAGTATTGAGCCTGATGGCTCATTAACTCACCTCTGTCGGCAAGAACAACATCCGGCAAACCAACTGACGGCCAACCCTCCGGTGAAATATCCATGCCGAACTTCTTGCACACTTCGGTTTTATCGCCAAAACTGGACGTTAAAGCCTTCATCGCAACCACATAAGACGGGTTATCTACGCCAATATAAAACCCCGTTACCATTCGACTAAAAACATCAATCACCATGTATATGGTTGGTCGCCCGATGACTTTCTCGGAATCGTCATCATCAACCAGGTAGATGTCAGCAATTGTCGCATCAATCTCGTAACGGCTCCCCGGGCCTAGTGCTTGCTCGGTTGCTGTGCCGTGTAACGGCCTAACATCTTTGCGATAGTTGGTCACAGGTGTTTGCGCTATAAGCTTGTCGGTTTTTTCATATTCACGAAGATAAAAATGCTGAAACTGTCGATAGGTTGGTATCTGCTCTTCACTGGCATCTGGGTTTGCGAACTTATAAGCTGAAGCAAACTTACGGTACGCATAGCTGACAGACATATTCTTGTCGTTAAGTAACACCGTTTCTATAGTACGTCGAAACAGTCGCCGTATATCATCATTTAACGGCACTGTATTTCCGGGGCTGTGTATTCGACGTTGCCCGGGCGTTTTGTCTTTAAAGTTTCGAGGCTTACCGGCCGCACCAGAGTTCTTAAAGTCGGGAAGCAGCGCATTTTTAAGCTGCCCTCGTTGCCAGTACCGTCTCAAGTATTTGTAGAGTGTGGGAACACTGACTTCTGATTCTTCAGCGACACGTTTAAGCAGTGCGGCGCGCTCTTTCTTAAAATACATTTTTTCATCTGAGATAATGTCCTTTATTGCCTGGTAGGCTTTTTCACGGTGTTTGTAGTCAGAGCTATCTTCTTCCGGCGTCAATACCTGGAGTTCAGCGAAAGGGTCATCAACACGAATGAGTTGGCCGGAAGCAACTAAGTCCTCAAGCACATCAATATATTCTGAGGTGGGTATTCCTTTATTCTCATCAATGCACAACCAAACAAGCCGGGTGCTCTCGACGAATAAGATGCGGTACCGCTTGTTGTCATATTCAACAACATCATTAACTCGCCACATTCACCGCACCTCCCAAGCTCTCTAACTCGTGACACGTAAAATCTTTTCCACTCAGTTTTCTGAATGGTTTTCTGACATCAAACGTAATAACCCGGGATGCACAGAGCACCCTTAAGTCATAAAGTGATTCGCCCAGATCAAGGTCATAAGCCCGGTCTATGGCTTTACACAGCTCAATAATATTGAGTCCCGGGTTATCAGCGACTGCCGCCTTAAACATCGCCAGACTCGACGCCGTGATAACCTTGTCACCCGACTCGAGCTCTCCTTTAACAACATACAGCCAGTCAATATTTGCCTTGGCTACTGGATCAATTTCACGCTCAGTAACGAGATACCAGGGAAGTTCCTTTTGCTTCCAGTAACGACGTTCAATTTCTAACTTTTCGACGATGCGAGCATCATCAAGGCTATCTGTGTACTTGGCTTGTAGCACGAATTTGGGCTCTAATTTGTCTGTGGAATCTACTAAAAAGTCTGACGACATGACCGTATCGACGCCATTGTTGGCAGGGTGAGGTAAATTATTTTCCCGGGCAATATCACGCGTGTTATCGCGAATAAGGGGAAATTGTTCGCGTATGTCGGTAACGAAAGGGTTGTTATCAAGCAACAGGAAAACGGCAAATTCGAGATCAGAAAGTAGGTGGTGGATGCGTTTGGTGAGATGAGAGTAGACCTGCCGGGATCGGCCTAGAGATGGAAGTTCATCGACTCGCACCCAAGGGCTGTAATCCGCGCCGGAGCCAGATCCGCGTCCTTCCTTTATTCTTTTCGCAATCTGCGTCTCGCTCAGCGAGTATTTTGATTTTGCCATGTCATCAACTCGATCTGCTTTGTTTCAGCATAACCGAGTTACTCGGTTTATCAAACTAAGTCGTTGATGTTGCTAACTCAGCTATCTTTCTCATTTCATGTAGCCATATATCTACCGCAAGAGCTCGTTTAGCAGGATTAAATTTCCAAGCTACTTCAGTAGGCCTGCTTATAGCGGCACCAGAATAGTGTCGATTTAAAAGCTTAACATCTAGAAAAGTCTCTTGGTTTTTATGGGCACAGGCATTTCTGATAATTTGAAGCTGTTTGATATTATGAAAGCTACCATAAGCTGTTGATAGTTGCTGCTCATTACTTGGTTGGACTCTAGAGATAATTCGAAGAAATACATCAAGATCTCCCCAAGTAGGTTCCTTTCTCATCAAGAAGTTCAAATGGCCTCGGGGAGTTGTATTGTTACCAAAAGCACTTTGCTTAGCCTCATAGCAAAGCCTTTGCCAAGACTTCCCTGCCGCAATCCCTGTAATCAAATCACCATTACGCGCTTTAGTTCCCCAACAAGAGCTCAGGAACATGGTTCGGTTAAACTTACACCAGGACTGCCACATATCTGAAAGAAGAACTTCGGTTAGGTAGTTAAACTCCCATTTTGAAAGCTTTCTCCTCTTCAGATATATCTCATCGGCTCTCGATTTATAGGAGAAGCACCGTGAGTTAAATTTTTTGTAAGCTTTAGCTAAATGCATTACTAGTGAGTTAGCACATCACAGAGCACTTTGAACCTAGCTCTTCTCTGGGGAGCTTTGGTAGTACTAGACATACAAGCTTTCACATATACTTTGTGCTCACCGTCTTCATCCTGATTTTCATGAGCGCTCGCAAGCTCCTCAAGTTTCGGTAAGACTCGTTCCTTATCAATTTTGAATTCCAGATCGGGCCTAACATCAGTAAACTGCTCTACTCCAGGAAGCCCAAACTTGCAATGTGTATACGCACAGAACAGTGAGTTCAATGCATAGGATTTCATCATGAAGGTGTCGTACAATGGTTCGAAATCGGTAGCAAGAACCTGGAAGAATGAGTCGATTACTTCGTAATAGTAGTCAGAATGTGGAAATTCTTTCTCGTACTTTTTATATAGTTTTTCTATTGAGGAAGCCGACTTTTGCACTATTCCTGATTCTAAAGCCAAGATTAGATCGGCAATAAATTCAGAGTCGTGCATTCTTGCTAACTGCTTGGAAGTAAAGACTTTTAGACCTTCAAGGGCTGGTGAGTACTTATCTGACATTTCTACCACAAACCATTTAAATGCTCCCTGATAAGTAGCATGTCTTTTCTCGGCGGCAGATAACGGAGCCGTGTAAGCATTTATTCGTCTAAACATTTCTAGAAGTTCAGAGCGTTTCGCTGACAGTATGGTTGAGACCTCAATCTGATACGAAATAAATCGTTGCTTCGCATCATCATCCAAATCTTCGAACTTCATCCCCTTATAATCACGTGAAGCCGACGTTAAGCGGAATTTATTTGAATAGAAATCTATAATTGTGGTTAATCGCTGTTGACCATCTACCACCTCTTTTATTGGTCTGTTAACCATTTCATTAAATATTTGATATAAATATATTTTAGGGAATGGGTAACCTTCCAATATGGTATCAATAAAATACGATCTGGCAGAGTCAGGCCAAAGACCTGAGCCTCTTTGGTACTCTTTATTGATAAGAACTTCTTTTCGTTCGACTTGCTCAACTAAATCAATAAGTGTCACTTGCCCTAAATTTAAATGCATCTTGAATTCTCTATCCGGTTTATTCACAAGAATCTTATGTGAGAATATATTCTAAAATTTATTACGAGCATTAGTTTGGACAAGAAAGCATCAAAAAACAACTAACAGCAACCACTACAATTTAACAACTTTAATGTCTCATTTAAGATCTTTAATGTTTATTAAGAACTTTAATGTACGCCGACAAGATACAGTCTTAAAAATCAATATCTTACTCAACAGTAACTGACTTAGCTAAGTTCCTCGGCTGATCCACATCCGTACCTTTTATCAGGGCTACGTAGTAAGACAGCAGCTGCAAAGGAACGGTGTAGACAATAGGAGCTATCACTTCATCGCAATGACAAACGTTCAGTACGTTCATTGTGTCATCACTCTTGAAGTGAGCATTTTTGTCGGCAAAAACGTACATCAAACCGCCGCGAGCACGCACTTCTTCAACGTTCGATTTCAGCTTTTCCAGTAAGTCGTTGTTTGGTGCCACGACAATAACTGGCATTTCTTCGTCAATAAGTGCCAGTGGACCGTGCTTTAACTCACCAGCGGCGTAAGCTTCAGCATGAATGTACGAAATTTCTTTGAGTTTCAGCGCGCCTTCCATTGCTATCGGGTATTGATTACCTCGACCAAGGAATAAGCTATGGTCTTTATTCGCAAAGTCCTGAGCCAGCTCTTCAATTTCATCGGCTAATGCCACCGCTTCTTCCAGCTTGGTTGGTAAGGCTTGCAGTGCATGAACAACTGCTTCTTGCTGTTGCTCTGGCATACCTCGGTATTTACCAATACCTAAGGTCAGCATTAATAGACCAGTAAGCTGGGTTGTGAAAGCCTTAGTCGACGCCACACCAATTTCAGCACCGGCGCGCGTCAAAAAGGCCAGGTCCGACTCGCGCACCATAGACGAAGAGCCTACGTTGCAAATGGTGAGGCTGCCTTTATAGCCGAGTTCTTTCGACAAACGCAGTGCCGCCAACGTATCCGCCGTTTCACCACTTTGAGAAATGGTGACTAATAAGCTATTCGGATGGACATAGGACTTGCGATAACGGAACTCTGAGGCAATTTCGATATTGCATGACACATTGGCCATAGATTCCAGCCAGTAGCGGGCAACCATACCGGCATGATAACTGGTGCCACAAGCGACAATTTGGACATGTTCAATATCCTTCAGAATTTCCGCTGCGTTCTCACCAAAGGCGTTATCCAACACGGTGGTTTCCGACAAACGGCCTTCCAGTGTATTACGAACCGCTATTGGCTGTTCATAAATTTCTTTCAACATGAAATGGCGGTACTGGCCTTTACCACCGGCGTCATAGCTGACATCAGACTCGACCACTTCGCGTTCTACTGAATTGCCTTCTGTATCGTAAATGGCAATATCTGTGCGGTTGATATCTGCGACATCGCCTTCTTCCAGGTAAATAAACTGGCGGGTAACCGGTAATAAGGCCAACTGATCAGAGGCGACAAAGTTTTCACCAATGCCAACGCCAATGACCAATGGGCTGCCCGAGCGCGCAACGACCAAGCGCTCAGGGTGCTTAGTATCCATAACGACAGTGCCATAAGCGCCTTCTAACTGCCGAACAGCTGACTTAACCGCATCTAATAAGTCGCCCTTGGTTTTGCGCTCATGGTGAATTAAGTGAGCGATTACTTCGGTGTCAGTCTGCGAGTTAAAAACATAACCTTCAGCTTTAAGCTCTTCTCGCAGGCGTTCATGATTTTCAATAATGCCGTTATGCACTACAGCAATTTCATCTTCAGAGCGGTGAGGGTGGGCGTTTGCTTCCGTTACACCACCGTGTGTTGCCCAGCGTGTGTGCGCAATGCCTATAGTGCCGTCTAGTGGATTCTGTGCTATCGCATCTTTCAGTTCCTGGACTTTACCGGTTCGTCTAACACTCTTTAATTCGTTATTGGCATCAATGACAGCAACGCCTGCTGAGTCATAGCCTCTGTATTCAAGACGTTTAAGACCTTCCAACAAAATACCGGCGACACGGCGTTCTGATGTTGCACCTACTATACCGCACATAACTTAACTTCCTTTTTTCTGAGGGCGCTGCCAGCCACTGATATTACGCTGTTTTCCACGCGCTACCGCAAGTTCTTCATCGGCCACTTCCCGGGTCACTACCGAGCCGGCCCCAACGGTTGCATTGTTACCTATTTTTACTGGCGCAACCAACGAGCTGTTAGAGCCAATAAACGCACCGTCACCTATTTCCGTCAGGAATTTATTAACACCGTCGTAGTTACAGGTAATGGTTCCGGCACCTATATTGGCGTACTCGCCAACTTGAGCGTCACCCAGGTAGGTTAAATGACTTGCTTTGGAGCCTTTACCTAAGCGACTTTTTTTCATTTCGACAAAGTTTCCGACCTGCGCTTCATCGGCAAGTTCCGCGCCTGGGCGCAAGCGAGCAAACGGGCCAACTTTACAATTGTTCGCTACCGCCGCGCCTTCTATGTGTGAATTAGCACGAATCACCGTGTTGTCGCCAATGATTGCGTCTTTAATCACACAGTTAGGCTCTACTGTCACGTTATTACCTATAGTGACATCACCTTCAATAACCACATTGATATCGAAAGTGACGTCGTTACCGACAGTAAGTTTACCGCGACAATCAAAACGAGCCGGGTCAATTAGGGTAACGCCCTGTGTCATTAATTCGTCAGCCTGACGACGTTGAAACGCACGCTCCAGCTGCGCTAATTGTTGACGGTTATTCGCTCCTTCAACTTCATAGGTCGCATCGGGTTGCGCAGTAGCAATTGTCACGCCTTGTTCAGCGGCCATAGCAACAATGTCAGTCAGATAATATTCTTTCTGGGCATTGTCGTTACTCAAGTTCTCTAGCCACGCTTTAAGCTCAACACCATCGGCAATCATAATGCCGGTGTTCACTTCCTGAATAGCGAGTTGCTCGGCATTTGCATCTTTTTGCTCGACAATGCCGGTCACTTGTTTATCCGTATTTCTGACGATACGACCGTAACCGTTAGGGTCGTCGAGAGTCATGGTTAGAAGGCCTAACTCTGTCGTCTGGGTGGCCGTTAAAAGCTTAATTAAGGTCGATTCGGTTAATAGCGGCACATCACCGTACAAAATAACGACTTTTTCATCATCTTTTAAGTAAGGGATGACTTGCTGAACTGCGTGTCCCGTGCCCAGTTGTTCGCGTTGCTCAACCCAGGTTAAGTCATCTCCCTGAATTGTGTTCTGTAGCTGCTCACCACCATGGCCGTATATTAGGTTTATTGCTTCAGGCTTTAACGACCGAGCCGTGTCTATTACATGCTCTACCATTGGCTTATTCGCTACTTTATGCAGCACTTTAGGCAAGTCTGAGCGCATTCTGGTTCCTTTACCAGCCGCCAGAATCACAACGCGTAACTTCATAGTCATCGAATCCTTAATAAAACGTTCATAACCCGCATTGTAACGACAAAAAAGGCCTTGTTGTACTCACAACAAGGCCTTTTACAGGTTATATACAAACTTTTAGCGTCTAAGCTTACGAATAACCTCAAGCTGAGCCAGCGCACGTGACAATTCAGCAATTGCTTCTGCGTAGGTGACATCGGCACCTGAATCGGCAATAGCTTCTTCTGCACGTTTTTTCGCAGCTTCTGCGGCTTGTTCGTCCAGTTCGTCACCACGTACTGCTACGTCAGCTAGTACAATGACGTGACCCGGTTGAACTTCTAAAACACCGCCAGCGACATACATAAGCTCTTCATCACCTGCTTCACTGACATAACGCACCATACCTGGCTTAATTTTTGTCAGTAGAGGTGCGTGACCCGGGTAAATACCCAGCTCACCTTCGCTACCAGAAACCTGAACCGTTTGTACAGCGCCGGAGAAAAGCTTTTCTTCAGCGCTAACAACGTCCAGAGTTAATGTCTGTGTGGCCATTTAAACCTCCAGATTGGTTACAGGTTTTTGGCTTTCTGAACCGCTTCTTCGATGGTACCTACCATGTAGAAAGCTTGTTCTGGCAGATCATCGTATTCGCCTTCAAGAATACCTTTAAAGCCAGCAATCGTGTCTTTCAGCGATACATATTTACCAGGAGCTCCGGTAAATACTTCGGCTACGAAGAACGGCTGAGACAAGAAACGCTGAATTTTACGAGCGCGGGCAACAGTACGCTTGTCTTCTTCTGACAATTCGTCCATACCCAAGATAGCAATGATGTCTTTCAGCTCTTTATAACGCTGAAGTACTTCCTGAACACCCATTGCCGTGTTGTAGTGCTCGTCACCGATAACCTGAGGGTCCAACTGACGTGACGTTGAATCCAACGGGTCAACCGCAGGGTAGATACCCAATGACGCAATGTCACGGTTCAATACAACAGTCGCATCCAAGTGAGCGAAGGTTGTTGCAGGAGATGGATCCGTTAAGTCATCCGCAGGTACGTAAACGGCCTGAACAGACGTGATTGAACCCGTCTTAGTTGAGGTGATACGTTCCTGAAGAACACCCATTTCTTCAGCAAGTGTAGGCTGATAACCAACCGCTGAAGGCATACGGCCTAATAGTGCTGATACCTCGGTACCTGCCAGTGTGTAACGGTAGATGTTATCGACGAAGAATAGTACGTCGCGACCTTCGTCACGGAATTTCTCTGCGATAGTCAAACCAGTCAGAGCAACACGTAAACGGTTACCCGGTGGCTCGTTCATCTGACCATAAACCAGTGATACTTTATCCAGAACGTTTGAATCGTTCATCTCGTGATAGAAGTCGTTACCTTCACGAGTACGCTCACCAACACCTGCGAATACTGAGTAGCCGCTGTGCTCGATAGCGATGTTACGGATAAGCTCCATCATGTTAACGGTTTTACCAACACCAGCACCACCGAACAGACCGACTTTACCACCCTTAGCGAATGGGCAAATCAGGTCGATAACTTTGATACCCGTCTCTAACAGTTCGTTAGTGTTTGACTGGTCTTCATAAGTTGGTGCTGCGCGGTGAATAGACATACGCTCTTCTTCACCGATAGGACCCGCTTCATCGATTGGGTTACCCAATACGTCCATAATACGGCCCAGAGTTTTCTTACCTACTGGAACCATGATTGGCTCACCGGTGTTCTCAGCGGTGATACCACGACGCAAACCGTCAGTTGTACCCATTGCGATGGCACGTACAATTCCGCCGCCCAGCTGTTGCTGAACTTCCAGAATCAGACCTTCTAAACCACCGTCGGTCACTTTCAGTGCGTCGTATACTTTTGGTACAGCGTCTTGTGGAAATTCTAAATCCACAACGGCGCCGATAATTTGTACGACCTTACCTTGACTCATGACGTTTCCTCTAACTCTTCAATTCTTTTTACCGTTGCCGCGTTATACCGCTTCGGCGCCGGATACGATTTCCGAAATTTCTTGCGTAATTGCTGCCTGACGCGCCTTGTTGTACTGCAATTGCAGCTGATCGATAAGATCTTCGGCGTTGTCGGTTGCGGCTTTCATCGCAATCATCCGTGCGGCTTGCTCGCTTGCAAAGTTATCTACGACGCCTTGGTACACCTGCATTTCTACAAAGCGGCGAATAAGCGTATCTAAGATACTTTCAGGATTCGGTTCATACAGGTAGTCCCAGCTGCCTGTTTGTACATCATCTTCCGAACCTGTTTGCGGCAATGGCAACAATTGATGAATGGTCGGCTCTTGGGTCATCGTATTCACAAACTTGTTGAATACAACGTACAAGCGATCGATTTTGCCTTCTTCGTAGGCATCCAACATGACTTGGATAGAACCGGTAATTTCTTTCAGCTCAGGTTTTTCACCCATGCCTGATACTTGCGCCTGCAATTTACCAAAGCGCTTAAAGAATCCAGTTCCTTTACTGCCTATCGCAGCAAAATCAGCTTCTACACCTTGCTCTTTCCACTCATTTGCGTGCTTAACGACTTTTTTGAACTCATTACCGTTCAAGCCGCCACACAAACCACGGTCGGTAGAAATCACAATATAACCCACGCGTTTTACCTGGCGCTCTTCCATAAATGGATGACGATACTCCAGATTACCGCGTGCCACATGACCAATCACCTTGCGAATGGTTTCAGCGTATGGGCGACTTGCTTCCATACGTTCCTGCGCCTTTTTCATCTTAGACGCAGCCACCATTTCCATAGCGCTGGTGATCTTCTGAGTATTACCGATACTCGAGATCTGAGTTTTTATCTCTTTACCGCTGGCCATGACGATTCTCCTGTTAACTCAACGACAAATGGCCGCGAATAGGGCGGCCACGTTCGATTACCACGATTGCGTTTGCTTGAATTTCTCAAGCGCCGCTTTCAACTGGGCGTCGATGTCGTCGTTATAGTTGCCAGTTTTATCAATCTCAGCCATTAGGTCGGCGTATTCACTCGCCATGAAAGATTGCAGAGACTCTTCAAAATCCATGATTTTGTCGACAGCAACGTCTTTCAGGAAGCCTTTTTCAACGGCGTAAATTGATACAGCCATTTGAGCAACGCTCATTGGCTTGTACTGTTTCTGTTTCATCAGTTCGGTAACACGTTGACCGTGTTCCAACTGCTCGCGAGTAGACTCATCAAGGTCAGATGCGAACTGAGCGAAAGCCGCCAATTCACGGTACTGAGCAAGAGCAAGACGGATACCGCCGCCCAGTTTCTTGATGATTTTGGTCTGTGCTGAACCACCTACACGAGAAACTGAAACACCCGCGTTAACTGCAGGACGAATACCTGAGTTAAATAAGTCAGTTTCTAAGAAAATCTGACCATCGGTGATTGAGATTACGTTAGTTGGTACGAACGCAGAAACGTCACCCGCTTGGGTTTCAATGATAGGTAACGCAGTCAATGAACCGGTTTGACCTTTCACTTTACCATCGGTGTGTTTTTCAACGTAGTCGGCGTTTACACGCGCAGCACGCTCAAGCAAACGAGAGTGAAGATAGAAAACATCACCCGGGAATGCTTCACGACCTGGTGGACGACGCAGCAACAATGAAATCTGACGATAAGCAACAGCTTGCTTAGACAGATCATCGTATACGATAAGAGCGTCTTCGCCGCGATCACGGAAGAACTCACCCATTGTACAACCTGAGTAGGCTGCCAAGTATTGCAGTGCTGCTGATTCAGAAGCAGAAGCCGCAACTACAATGGTGTTTTCCATTGCGCCGTGCTCTTCCAACTTACGAACAACTGCAGAAATAGTGGAGTTTTTCTGACCGATAGCAACGTAAACACACTTAATACCAGAATTTTTCTGGTTAATGATAGCGTCAACGGCTAATGCAGTTTTACCGGTTTGGCGGTCACCGATGATAAGCTCACGCTGACCACGACCAACTGGAATCATCGAGTCAATTGATTTGTAACCAGTTTGCACTGGCTGATCAACAGATTGACGTTCGATAACACCCGGTGCGATTTTCTCAACCGGCTCATAGCCGTCTGCTTCGATAGGGCCTTTACCATCGATAGGCTGGCCTAGCGTGTTAACCACACGACCTAGCAGTTTATCGCCAACCGGAACTTCCAGGATACGACCGGTAGATTTTACTTTGGTGCCTTCTTGCAAATCTGCATACGGGCCCATAACAACCGCACCAACCGAATCACGTTCAAGGTTCAATGCGATAGCGTAACGATTACCAGGTAGCTCAATCATTTCACCTTGCAGACAGTCTGCAAGTCCGTGAACACGAATAATACCGTCTTGAACAGACATGATGGTACCTTCGTTGCGAGCTTCGCTGGTGACTTCGAACTTCTCAATTCGCTGTTTGATCAGTTCTGCGATTTCATTTGAATTCAATTGCATGCTCAAGTCCCCAATTAGGATTGCAGTGCGGTGGCAAGTCTATCGAGCTTGCCACGCAAGGTGCCATCGATAACGGTGTCACCTGCTTCAATTACCAGTCCACCAATGATGGACTTATCAACACTGCAGTTCAGCTTAATTTTGCGTTGCAGACGTTTTTCCAGTGCTTTGCTTAACTCTGTTTGCTGCGCTTTGAGCAAACGAGTGGCTGATTTGACATCGACAGTGACTTCTTTGTCATATTCTGCACGAAACGCCTGATAAAGCTCACTAACCGCCGGAAGTGCCGGTAAACGTTCGTTTTCCGCCATAACCTTCAGGAAGTTTTTAACGTTTTCGTCGATTTCATCGCCGCAAACACCTAAAAATACTTCCGTGGTTTTCCCAACAGTCGCAGAGCTGCTCAAGAAAGACGCGATAATGTCATCTTGTGCTACCGAGGCAGCAAAAGAGAGCATTTCGTCCCATTTATCAAGCGCTCCTTGTTCCAAAGCAAAATCAAAAGCTGCTTTAGCGTAGGGGCGAGCGACCGTAGTCAATTCTGACATAAGCTCTAAACCCCTTTATTAAAGTTCAGCGACCAGTTTTTCAACAATGTCACTGTGAGCGTCTTTATCAATTTCACGCTCGATGATTTTCTGAGCCCCAGTTACTGCAAGAACAGCAACTTGCTTACGCAGCTCTTCGCGAGCGCGATTACGCTCAGCAGTCACTTCTTCGTGACCAGACGCAACGATTTTTTCACGTTCTTCGTGACCACGTTGAGTTTCTTCCTCAACGATTTTAGCGCCACGCTTTTTCGCCTGTTCAACGATTTCAGCTGCCTGCTGTTTCGCTTCTTTTAGCTGCTCAGCAATTTCTTCCTGGGCTTTTTCTAAATCTTTTTGAGCGCGTTCGCCCGCATTTAGACCGTCAGCAATTTTCTTCTGACGCTCTTCGATAGCATTGATGATCGGTGGCCACACGAATTTCATGCAGAACCACACGAACACGATGAACGCGATCGTTTGTCCAATTAGAGTTGCGTTGATATCCACAACGGACCTCCTTTATCTGGTGACCGTCGAATCGCGCTTAGCCTAACTGAGTTAAGAACGGGTTTGCGAAAGTGAATAGCAATGCAACCGCAACACCGATCATCGCGATAGCATCGATAAGACCCGCTACGATGAACATTTTAACTTGCAGCTGAGGCGCTAGTTCAGGTTGACGAGCAGCAGCTTCCAGGAATTTACCACCCAGCATACCGAAGCCAAGTGCTGTACCTAGTGCAGCAAGACCGATCATGATTGATACAGCGATAGCAGTAAAAGCAACTACAGTTTCCATTGATTTCTCCAGTTTTTCAGTAGATTAAAGTTAAAAAGTAAAACAAAAACTTTTTGGTTAAAACGTATTAAAACTTAGTGTTCAGATGATGCCATGCTTAAGTAAACAATAGTCAGCATCATGAAAATAAACGCTTGCAATGTAATGACCAGAATGTGGAATACCGCCCAGGCAAAGTGCGCTGGTAGCTGCCAAAAACCAATCATTGCAATAAGAATGAAGATTAACTCACCCGCATAAAGGTTACCGAACAAACGTAGCGCCAGTGACGCTGGTTTTGCCAATAACGTGATACTTTCCAGTACAAAGTTTACCGGGATTAACGCCCAGTGGTTAAATGGTGTGAACGTCATTTCTTTGGCAAAGCCTTTCACACCTTTGTACTTAATTGAGTAGATAATGATTAGCGCAAAGACGCTTAAACTCAGGGCAAAAGTTGTGTTCAAGTCTGTGGTTGGTACCACTTTCATGTACACATCGTGCGGATCGTCCACAAAGCCTAACCAATAACCGCCATACATGGCTGCTGTTGGTAACCAGTCGACCGGAATTAAATCCATCAGGTTCATCAGGAATATCCAGACGAAGATGGTTAAGGCCAAAGGCGCAATCAATTTATCTTTACCGTGAAAGGATTCTTTGACGCTGTTGTCGACAAACTCGACAATCATTTCGACAAAGCATTGCCACTTACCAGGTACCCCCGCAGAGGATTTTTTCGCTACTCTGCGGAAACTCCACAGAAACAGCACACCCAGTAACACAGACCAGAAGATAGTATCGACATTAACCGCCCAGAAACCGTCACCCACCGTCCAGTTTTGAAGGTGATGCTGGATATACTGAGTCGGAGTTTGCTCTCCACTTATCATGTTGTTTCCCAGTTACGTTGATTTTAAATACAAAATTGGTGCAATCCACTGCATGATGACGGTTAAAACAAAGCCCGCCAGTAACCACACAGGATTAAAATTTGTTACCAGCAACGCTAATACGAGTAGCACTGCCGTTAAAATTAACTTTACGCCTTCACCCACAAAAAAACTCTGGACGACTTTTTTATTCGCTCTTGCCCCTGCATGGCGAAACGCAATGACTGCAAATAGAGCGTTGGGTATTACCGCTGACAGCCCACCAGATAAAACACCAAGGCCTGACTGTAAGCTAAAAATTGTTATCGTGACTAATGATGCAACAAGCAACACCACAAATTGTGTTGCAACGATTTTTCCTGCCAGTTGTTTGCCTACCGCATTTAATGCCTGTGTCACGATGAAAACCTTTTAACTGGCGGCGCTTGTTGCACAGCTTTTAAACAGCTGTAATGAAACTGGCGCTAGTATAAAGATCTACCCCGAAATTGCAAACAAATTTGGCTGTAGGCGTTGTTTTCTATGCCATTTAACAAAAGTTCTACACGTTTCAGTAAGATGCGGATTTTTACTTGATGTGAGTCAGTATTCCGTCCAATTCATCAAGACTTGTATAGTTGATAACCAGTTTACCTTTACCTTTTCGACCATGATTGATTTGCACTTTCGCCCCAAGTGTTTCTGACAACTTGGTTTCTAAATGTTCAATATTCGCGTCGGGCTCTGGTTTTTCAGGTTGTTTGGGTGGGTCAATAGTACGGCGGACTAATTTCTCAGCGTCACGCACAGTCATATCTTTCGCTACTATTTGCTGCGCAACATCAGCTTGCTGCTCACCTTGCAAAGCAAGCAATAACTTAGCATGACCAAGTTCAATGTCACCGCGCTCTAAAAGCACTTTAACGCCATCTTCAAGGTTATTGAGACGCAATAAATTAGTCACAGTAGTACGGGACTTACCAACCGCCTGTGCGACATCTTGATGCGTCATCTGGAACTCATCGAGCAGTCGCTGTAATGCGGTTGCTTCTTCCATAGCGTTTAAATCTTCACGCTGAATGTTTTCAATTAGTGCAATAGCAACGGCGGCTTCATCGGGTACCTCTTTCACTAAGCAAGGCACCATATCAAGCTTCGCCAGTTGCGCGGCACGCCAGCGTCGTTCGCCAGCAATAATTTCATATTCGTCTTTAGCGGTCGGGCGCACCACAATCGGCTGAATAATGCCTTGCGCTTTAACTGACGCCGCTAGGTCTTCCAGCGCTTCCGGTGACATGTCTTTACGAGGTTGATAACGGCCCGGTTTCAGCTGCTCAATAGGCAGCTTTTGAAGTTCGCCTTTTGCTTCTTCAGAAACTTGTTCTGATGATTGACGCTCAGAGTTTTGCTGGTTACTCGTTAAAAGCGCATCTAAACCGCGACCCAGTCCTCGTTTTTTTGCCGACATGCTGAATAAATTCCCTTGTTAAGATTCTTCTACAACGCTGTTATTTTTTGTTTCTGCTCGTCGAATAAGCTCACCGGCCAATGACAAGTAGGCTTTAGAACCCGTGGACGACTTATCGTAATACATTGCTGGTGCACCAAAAGATGGCGCCTCGGCCAAACGCACATTACGGGGGATAACCGTGCGATACACTTTGTCACCGAAGTGATTTTTTAACTGTTCTGACACATCATTTGCCAGGCGGTTACGAGGGTCATACATAGTTCGTAGTATGCCTTCAATCTCAAGCCCCGGGTTCACAACATCAGCAAGTTGACGGATGGTTTCCATCAATGCTGTTAGGCCTTCCAATGCATAATATTCGCACTGCATAGGAACTAAAATAGAGTCAGCTGCGGCCATACCATTCACGGTCAACATGTTCAGCGAAGGCGGGCAGTCGATAAAAATAAAGTCGTAGCTGTCATCTACGGACTTCAATGCATTTCGTAAACGCAGTTCACGAGCAAAGACTTCCATTAACTTTATTTCAGCGGCAGTAGCGTCTGCGTTAGCGGCAATAAGATGGTATTTACCGTTGGTGTCGGTGATAGCAACGTCTTTGACCGGCTTTTCTTCTATCAGCAGTTCGTAAATGGTGTTTTCAACGTCGTACTTATCGACGCCGCTGCCCATTGTGGCATTACCCTGTGGATCTAAATCAATAAGCAGCACTTTACGGCGAGTCGCAGCCATGGAAGCCGCTAAATTCACCGCTGTTGTTGTTTTTCCAACGCCACCTTTTTGGTTTGCAATAGCAATGGTTGTAGCCACGGGTTTGGTAACCTCTTGTTGTTGTCGTCGACTCGACGCTCGGTTTTACGACCGTTTGCTTATAATGACGATATGTCGGCTCGCGTCAATGCCCGGAACGTTAATTTGCTGAATATCATCGACTTCGAAACCCTCAGTCAACTCGTCCAACTCATCTTGAGGGTATAAGCCTTTCAATGCATAAAATTTACCGTTCTTTTTCGGTAAATGCTGACACCAACTCAGCATATCATTAAGCGAGGCAAAGGCTCTACTGATAACGCCATCAAACTGAGTCTCGTCCTGATATTCTTCTACGCGGGCCTGAACAGCCGTGACATTATCAAGTTTGAGTTCATGGCAAACCTGGCGAATAAAACGAATTCGCTTGCCCAAACTGTCCAGTAATACAAATTCTTTGTCTGGCTCCGCTATAGCCAGCGGCAGTCCCGGCAAACCCGGACCGGTTCCTACATCGATAAAGCGCTGTCCGTGCAAATATGGGCGTACTGTCACACTGTCCATAATATGCCGCGTTAGCATATCGTTCGGATTACGGACACTGGTTAAATTGTACGCTTTATTCCACTTGTCTAATAAACCAACAAGCGCGACTTGTTGTTGAACTTGTTGGTCTGTCAGGGTTATGTCAGCTTGCTGTAAATACTGCTTTAACTGCTCTTCCACACTCAATCCTTAAGCACTTTTGCGCAATAACCCTTGTTTTTTAAGATGCACCAATAACATGGAAATTGCTGCAGGCGTTATACCTGATATACGGGCTGCTTTACCCACGGTTTCCGGCTGATGATCATTCAGCTTCGCAATGACTTCGTTCGATAAGCCTTTAATTTTAGCGTAATCGAACGGCGAGGGCAGCAGCGTATTTTCATGTCGTTGCTGTTTTGCAATTTCATCCTGCTGACGAGAAATATAACCAGCGTACTTAATTTGAATTTCTACCTGTTCAGCAGCTGCAGGATCAGTTACTCCCGGCGCGAAAAATTCTGTTTTAGCTAAATCTTTGTAATGAATTTCCGGGCGACGTAACAGTTCTTCACCGTTAACTTCTTTGGTAACCGGACTTTTCACTAACGCATTAATTTGCTCGACCGCTGGATGATCTTTATGAACCCAGGTCGCTTTTAAACGTTGTTTTTCCTGCTCAACCGCTTCCATTTTTTCATTGAATGCTGCCCAGCGTTCGTCATCAACTAAGCCCAGGTTTCGACCTATTTCTGTTAAACGAATATCGGCATTATCTTCACGGAGCAACAAACGATATTCCGCTCGAGACGTAAACATGCGATACGGCTCTTGGGTTCCCAGAGTCGATAAATCGTCTATCAATACGCCCATGTAGGCTTGATCACGACGTGGCGACCAGGACTCTTTCCCTTGTGCTTGTAATGCTGCATTCAGACCAGCGATAAGGCCTTGCGCTCCGGCTTCTTCGTAGCCTGTAGTGCCATTAATTTGTCCAGCAAAGAAAAGGCCATTAATAACTTTGGTTTCCAAAGACTGTTTTAGATCTCGCGGATCGAAATAGTCATATTCAATGGCATAACCCGGACGCGTAATATGCGCATTCTCAAAACCCTTAATGGAGCGAACCAACTGCTGTTGGACGTCAAATGGCAAGCTTGTAGAAATACCATTAGGGTAAACTTCAAAGGTATTTAACCCTTCTGGTTCTACAAAGATTTGATGCGATCCTTTGTCGGCAAATCGCATAATTTTATCTTCTATCGATGGGCAGTACCGAGGTCCTACGCCCTCGATTACTCCTGAATACATTGGCGATCGGTCGAGCCCTGAACGAATAATATCGTGCGTATTTTCGTTGGTATGGGTGATATAACAAGGGATCTGCTCAGGATGATCTGCCTGAGAACCCATGTAGGAAAATACCGGCGTTGGATTATCACCGGGTTGTTCCTGCATCACTGAAAAATCAATGCTATGACTGGCAATACGTGGCGGTGTACCGGTTTTCAGTCGTTCTACTCGCAAAGGCAGTGAACGCAAGCGTTTCGCTAAAGCGTTCGCCGGAGGATCACCAGCACGTCCACCCTGGTAATTATCTAAACCAATATGAATTTGGCCACCCAGGAACGTACCAACGGTTAATACAACGGTTTTAGCCGTAAATTTAAGACCCATTTGGGTAACCACACCGGTAACCTGATCGTTTTCTACGATCAAATCATCACAGCCTTGCTGGAATATTGACAGGTTGGGTTGTGTTTCTAATGCATAGCGTATGGCTTGTTTATAAAGCTGTCTGTCGGCTTGGGCACGTGTTGCACGTACTGCCGGGCCTTTTGACGAATTCAGCGTTCTAAATTGAATGCCTGCTTTGTCGGCGGCTTTAGCCATAACACCGCCTAAAGCATCAATTTCTTTAACTAAATGACCTTTCCCTATGCCACCAATAGCGGGATTACAAGACATTTGTCCTAAAGTATCAATATTGTGCGTAAGCAATAGGGTATTAACACCTGAACGTGCGGCAGCAAGCGCGGCTTCCGTTCCGGCGTGTCCTCCACCGACAACAATAACATCAAAGTGTTGTTGGCTCTGTTGTGACATTTAAATGACCTTTCGTTAAAGAAGAGAAAAATAGCCGAGTATTTTAACGTGCTTTGACTCAGATCGAAACGGTTAAATTTCGTTCACTGGTTTTGATCTAAAAAAAGATCAATAAAGGATCTTATTTAGATCTTTTATTACTATTACTACTAGTCAGCGGTTTTCTGTGAATAGATCGCTGAATGCTTTTATATTCAACGCGTTCAGAGCGATCAAAAAGTGTAGATAACTGGATAATAACCCCGATCATAGATCGTGGATAACTAGGGTAGTTATACACAGATCGAATTGTCCCCACAGTTATACCCACCTCGTGGACAGTGCTTAACTGATCTTATACTTATCTTAATCACAGTTGTACAAGTCTGTGCAAAAGCCTGTGGGTATGATCACAGAGCCTTTAATGCGTCCGTTATTGAAGGGATCCACTGTGCCGCTTTTTGTTCTGGATCGTCTTGCAGCATATCTATTTCTAATCGCTCTAACATTCGGGTACCACCAAGTTCCTGTAAACGTTCGTCACAGTGACGACCTGCCTGGCAAAAGGTGTCATAAGAAGACTCACCAATGGCAATAACTGCGTAATTAAGATCGCTTAAATCCGGTGTTTGTGGAGCCGTAATTTCGTCGTAAAAATCGAGCATAGAGTCGGCATAATCGCCGGCTCCATGACTGGATAACAGCACTAACCAAGGCTCTGAGGTTGGTAGGGCTTCCAGTTCAGGTTCGTAATGAAGTTCTGTTTCAAAGCCCTGTTCAATCAGCTCATCACTTATTGTGTCGGCTAAAAATTCAGTATTTCCAGAGGTTGTGCCAACTAATAGATGTAAAACAGCCATATTTCGCGTTACCTTTGCTATATTAGAAAAATACGAATCATACAGGAGAACAATTATGGTAAAAGCTTTCGTTAATGTATTAGTACTTATGAGTGCGGTTTTAGTTTCAATGAATGCTCATGCTGGTATTGAGTCACCTAAACAAGTCTCTGATAACCTTTGGGTTATGGGTACGCCGTCAGACGCTCAATTGTCTGAGTTCGCTAACAATGGTGGTGAGGTGGTTATTAATTTGCTGTCTCAAAAAGAAATGACGGACAGTAATGAAGCGGCTGTTGTGACAAAAAATGGCATGGCGTATTACCATGTTCCCGTCAACGGCGCTGACGGTGTGACGCTGGCAAATGCTCGTATGGTCGATCGCATATTACTGAAAAACAGTGATAAGAATGTATTGGTTCACTGTGCATCAAGCAACCGGGTCGGGGCATTAATGGCATTACGAGCAGGTTGGTTAGACGGCATGTCAGTTGATGACGCAATCGCTGTCGGTAAAGAGCATGGAATGACATCGTTAGAAGCGAAAGTAAAAGGTATGCTTTCTCAGTAAGTAGTTAAAGAAGGTAAAAAGCCAGTTCAAAAACGTGAAAACGCTCTGAACTGGCTTTTTGTTTTATAAATGTTCTTTGAGTAACTCAGGCTGACGCTCTGGCGTAAATATCTCAATCCAGTAGCCGTCTGGGTCTTTAATGAAGGCAATGCCTTTCATATTACCGTCGTTTGGGCGCTTCTGAAATTCCACACCCATTTCTTCAAAACGCTCACAGGCGGCATCAATATCAGGTACCGCAAAGCCAATATGGCCAAACCCTTTAGGCTCTTCATTACCGCTGTGATACGAAACAGAATCGTCGTTTTCGTCGCCCCAGTTGTGAGTCAGTTCTAACATGGCCGGTCGACCAAAGGTTTGCTCAACGCGCTTGTCGTGGTCTGTTGACCAGTCACTGCGTTCCTCCGGCGACATAGACGCCATAAAATACAGCGTAAACTTCATTTCCGGAAAGTCGAGGCGTTTTACTAATGTCATGCCCAGTACATCGCTGTAGAATTTTAACGTGCGTTCTGGGTCTTTAATGCGAAACATAGTTTGGTTGAACACAAAATCATGTGTCGCCGGGTCATGGTTTTCAGATAAACCTTTTGCTTCATCGAAATGTCTGCTCATAATGGAATCCTTCTGGGTCTCATATGCCTCTCTTGGTACACTGTTATCTGAGGTTGATTACCAAAGAGTTCAAGTCATGTCGTGGTACGTTTATATTCTTAAATGCTCTGATAATACTTACTACACCGGCGTCACAAAGGATCTAAAACGGCGTGTCGATGAGCATAACGGTGACGATAAAAAAGCAGCGAAATACACGAAAAGCCGTCGACCGGTTCGTTTATTTTGGTCCGAGCCACATGAATCACGTTCATCTGCCTGCCAAAGAGAAGCGGCGATAAAACGAATGAAACGTACTGAAAAAGTCGCACTAGCCAGTCGCGTTTAACCGGTTCTGGCCTTCCAGTAATTGTTGAATAATAGGACTTTTGTCCTTTATTGCGAGCTTGTCAGCCAATTGAGTGAGCTTAAATATACGATGGTAAAAGCGCGCTTTGCGGCGTTTGTATTGGCTTAAAGTAAGTGATGTTTGGTTTAGTTCTTCGATTTCCTTTTCCAGTAAGTCAAACAGTTGGTTATAGCGCTTTTTCAAGCTGGTTGGATAAATAATTCGATAAGCGAACATTGCTAAAAGTGGCGCAGATATAACTGCTAATGCAATGGTTATTGAGTGGCTCAAATTGAATATATAGGGCACGCTCGGTTGCATGAGCAGTAAAAAAACTAAGTTAAAATCCATACTGCCATTGGCGGTTTTTTGATGAGACATGGGAAAACCACCGATAAGAATAATCGGCATAATAGCAATGAGCATCCACAAAACTGAGTCACTAAATTGCCAGACACTGGCTTGCATCATTACAGCCGTTAATGCGCCGACGCTTTGCCCAAAAAATACGTATCTCATGGTCAGGGCAGGGTTATCAGCGGTTGAAAACAGCGTCAACATGACCGATGCACCAAGCATTAAATAAGCCATTTGAAACCAATGTGTGTACCACCATAACGCTCCAATTATAGCCAGTATTATGCAGGTTCTAATGGCAGAGTGACGAGCGCCGCGCCAGTCTCTGTGCAGTAATGTCGTTGAAAGTAGCGTTGAATTAGCGGTTTTGCCCGTATCTTTGAACGATAAGCGCTCTTCGGTTGCATCGATAAACTCTTTAAAACGACGTTTTACTGCGTCGTTTTGCATTGCCTTATAGGCATTATTTAACGAGCTTAAAATATCCTTTCGGTGTACAGACGCTTTTATTTTATTTGAAGTTTCAAGTAAGTGGGTACTTACTTCGTTATTTTCTTCAAAGCCCTGTATTTGTAATTCGGTGATAAAACCAAGTTGGGTGTTGATAACCTGGCGAATGGTTTTTGCTGACTCGTGAGCGCTGACTGAACCGGTACCGTGGTCTAACAGTTGTGACTCTAAATTAGCCAGTTCTGAAAGCTTTTTATCCAGTTGAATAGCGGTATTTTTGGGATCTGAGAACGCTTGAGCAAGCTCATATAGGTTAGCGGCCGTGTGCCGACGTAACTCGTTAATGATGGTTTGTTCAGCACGCTTGTAAGTGAATAGAAAACCAATGATTAAAGAGCAAATAATTCCAACGAAAACGGTCAGCAGGCGGTCAATACCCAGCGGAATAAGGGCATCCGGGCTTTGGGTTAGAAGCACCACCATAGAGGCCGAGTAGCCTGCCAAAATAGTACCGTAGGAGATAAGCCCATGCAGGAGATTGCCCGTGTAAACACACAGCGTTACCCACAATGTCAGCCCTGTGACTAACCAAAGAATATCACCGCCTGAGGTAACTACCAGCACCATACCAAATAAGGTTCCGAGCAGAGTCCCTAATGCCCGGTATGCGGCTTTTTCTATAAGAAGACCACGGGTAGGTTGCGATACCGCCCAAACAGTCATAGCGGACCACTGAGGGTGTTCCAGACCTAACGCCCAGGCAAAAAGAAGAGACAGACAGGCAGCAACGCCGGTTCGAAAGCCAAACCGTAAACGGACGTAGTCAAACCCCCATTGCGCTAAGCTGTCTTTCAAAAAAGAGTCCTTATTTGTCGGTTTATTTATTTACCGATGCAGAATATTTATTATCTTTTAAAAACAGTAGCTTGCAAATTTTACGGAGCACTCTCGGAGTGCTGGAATGTGCGAAAAAAAGTGTAAATATTTGCAAGTTTCCGTAGATCCGAATGCCGGTGCCCCATCAATGAACCGGGAAAAGTGGGAAACTGGGAACATAAAGTATCTCCTGTTCGATTATTCTGCATCTGTCAATATCCACTCCTAATTGAGTGGTATGACCGACTGCCAAGTTGTTCGCCCCTATGACAGTAGAGTTACTCCGACTTCGAAATAAGATCTTCAGCTTGGGATAGAAATAAGGCGAGCTCTCTGTCTTTTCCTACCCCCTCTGATTCCCATTCTTCCATAGGTCTTAACATAGCAAGGTCGTATGCGTCTCCTGACAAGTTATCTAATTCTACATTAGCTTGCTTCAGTTCGGTTAAATAGTATTGGCACCACCTAGTGAATGCCAATATCCACATTGAGACTACCAAAGCATCGTTCCAGCAAGACCAGTTGGAAGTACTTGCCAGAGGTTGTTGTAAAACTCTTTTCTGCTTATTTAAGATGGGTCGAATCATACCAATTACTTTTCTTTGTTGCTCAGGCGTACTATGAGCGAAGATAAATGCACAAGTATTTGTCATCTGCCCTTCCCGTGAAAGTTGGAACAGTCTTGAATTCCTGCTTTCAGCTGGGCCTATCAATGAAACGATTTCCTCGATCCAGATTTTGCAAGCATCATCCGTATCAGCTTGCTCACTTTGAAGTAGAGGTAAAACTAGATCCCGAAACAACCACGGTTCTGTCCATGGTAATTGGCGCATATGGCCTCTCATCGAATCGATTACGTGCCTCAAATCACTTTCAGATAGCTGTTCTGGTAGTTCGTTTTTGAGTGCGACTAATAATTTCTCGTATTGATCACGTTTTCTTTCATCATTTGCCGATCTGTTAACCAACCAACCTAAATATCTTACCTTTTCCGTGCGGTCAAATCTTGAAAGCAAGCCCAGCTCTGATGTGATGTCTTTAGTTTGATGAATCATCTGCTCTAGAGCATATAAGCCCATCCATCGAATTAAACCGTTACAACTATTCAATAAAGTGCGTGTGCGGGAATAGTTTGGTAGCAGCTCTATGGATAGGGAGATCTCGCTAACAATTTGGCTTAACAATGACAGCCTAATTATGTCAGCATGATCCGGCTCTTTCGGAATTTTAGGCGATTCTTCAGCAACCAGTTCTAACAATGATTTTGAGTCATATGACCAAAGCAGTTTTATTGCAAAATATTCTGGCCAAGTAAGTGCTGTATATTTAGTCATATGACACATATGATGAAGCTGGTAAGAGCTACACAGCAGCTTTTCAATTGGTCTTTGAAATAGGTGAGGTTCTAAGACAGTTATATCAGTATCCAGATCTTTATGGGTGCGCTGTATCGATTTAGTAAGGTACCCCATGAGGTTCTCTAAGAACGAGGTTTCACTTAATATTTCTTGAAAATCTGTATCACCAGCTCTAGAGTTTGCCAAAAATTCACCAACCACTTCCCATTGATCCATGAAATCTTCAGAGCTGACCTTTTTCTTTACCCAGGCTAAGAACCCCTGAGGATCGATCAAGTTAAGTGAGTCCCCTTCTAATAGCTCAAGAGATATCAACTTGTCTTTCAGTGGTGCACCGTATAATCCTATTAATGAAGGCTCGTTAGCCCATATTGATAGGATGTCGCCTGCTAATTCATTATTCAGTATCTTTAGTGGGCCTTGTTGATCAAATCAGTACTGAGGGTAAACTCCCCGTTCTCCCTCTCGGGGTTAGCGCACCATTTCGCTCACAGGCATCCCAAGGCGTGT
>NZ_FNCB01000030.1 GCF_900100855.1 Idiomarina zobellii | reverse complement strand
GTTGTGTATACTGCTCTTATGGAACAGTGAAATGCCCACCAATTCAAGAAGGCCAAAGTTGTTGTAAGAGCTAAGTGAATGTCTCTTAATGGCACGAAGCGGACTATAAATTCATACTCAAATCAAGTGTTATTAACAACCCTATTTAAAATTTTATAGCCCTTTTAAAGTATTTTATTTTGAATTAAACATTTAATAACCCATATAAGGGCTTTTATATAAATTTTATTGCGTACCTTAAATAGTCTGCTACACTCTATTTATTAGTTTAAAGCCTATTTAAGGTCCGTTATATGAATTCTGAACGTATTCCAATCATCATTGGTCAGCGAGTCAGGCAGTATCGGCTGAATCAGGATTTAACTCAGGAGGACTTAGCGACCTTAGCGAATGTCTCCCTTAATGCGGTTAAATCCGCCGAGGGTGGTAAAAGCACCTTACCCACCTATGTCGCAATTCTTCAGGCTTTGGGTCATATCGATAATTTACTGGCCGCATTCCCGGACGAGGGCGTTTCGCCTGTGCAACTGCTCAAAAGTAGCACAAAACAAAAGAAACGAGCGAGCGGTAAAACGCGTGTGAAATCTGCTGACAATGAGGAGCTGGACTGGTGATTAATACCATTGAAGTTCGCTACAAAGGCGAGCCTGTCGGTGCCTTAAGTTATAACAAAGGCGACACAGCTGCGCGGTTCGAGTACTTATCTGAATTTGTTGAAAAAGACATTCCGCTTGCGCCTTTAACCATGCCCGCAGAGAAAGGACGAATTTACTCCTTTCCGGGGTTAAATTGGGATACATTCAGGGGCCTGCCGGGCATGCTCGCGGACTCTTTGCCCGATGACTTTGGTAATGCGGTTCTGAATCAATGGGTGGCGCAACAGCCCGACCGCACAGAGCCTCTGAGCCCGCTTGAACGGCTTCAGTATACCGGCGAGCGGGGTATGGGCGCTCTTGAGTATCACCCCGCGCGTAAGAATCAAACCAACGCCAAAAACAAAGACATTGAGCTTGAGAGTTTAATGAAATTAGCGCAGGAAGTGCTGGATGCACGAAAGGGCTTTCGTAAGAGCACGCACTTTGACGACGCAGCAGACAAAGAAATGATGCAGGCCTTATTAGCGGTTGGCACCAGCGCCGGTGGCGCAAGACCAAAAGCGGTACTGGCATTTAATAAGGACTTTAGCCAGGTTCGTTCAGGGCAGGGGCTTGTGCCCGAGGGCTTTGAGCATTATCTGCTGAAGTTTGACGGCGTAAAAGAGCGCGACCCGTCTCAGCAAACCTTTGGCGACCCGCTAGGCTACGGTGCCATGGAGTATGTGTATTACTTAATGGCCACAAAAGCGGGCATTCATATGATGCCATGCCACTTGCTGGATGAAGGCAACCGACGCCATTTTGTGACCAAGCGCTTTGACAGAATAGGCAATGAGAAAAAGCACATTCAAACGCTGACCGCTATTAAGCACGTGAATTATCACGACATTGGTGCGTTTTCTTATGAAGAGCTGTTCCAGGTTGCCCGCCAGCTAAGGTTGCCACGTGCGTATTTCGGGGTCATCCGGACATTGATTTCGGTCTGAGCCGGACAAGCATTTCGGTATCATCCGGACAGTGATTTCGGCGTCGTCCGGAC
>NZ_FNCB01000022.1 GCF_900100855.1 Idiomarina zobellii | reverse complement strand
TTCACAGCAACTGGAAGACTGGATCATGGCGCACGTACGCGCCTTTGAGTTCTTCGGTGGCGTACCACAGCTACTGGTGCCGGATAATCTGCGCTCGGCGGTCACCAGGGCAAACCGCTACGCACCGGTGTTAAATGAAAACTATGCGCGCATGGCGCGTCATTACAACACCGCCATCATGCCTGCCCGACCTTATAAACCCAAAGACAAATCAAAAGCAGAAAACGCCGTTCTTATCGTCGAGCGGTGGATCTTAATGCGTCTGCGACATGATCACTTTTATACGCTATCCAGCCTTAATCAGCGGATCCGGGAGCTGCTGGTTGAGCTTAATCACCGTCAGCAACGCGTTCACCCGGGCTCACGGCACGAACTTTATATCCGTCTTGATAAACCAGCGCTAATGCCGTTGCCTGCATATGGCTATCAATACATCGACAGTAAACAAGCCCGGGTCGGACCGGACTACCATGTTCTGTACGCTAAGCACGCTTACTCTGTACCCCACAACCTGGTCGGACAGACCGTTACACTGGAAGCAACAGCGCAAATCATCTGCTTTTACTATCAGGGTAAGGTCGTGGCACAGCACCCCAGAAAACATCAGCCCGGCGCGTTTAGTACGATTAAAGAGCATATGCCGGATGCTCACGTAAAACAGCGCTGGGGTGTTGAGCGCCTGCTTGACTGGGCTGAAACCATCGGCAGCGGCACTCGTGCGGTTATCGCAGCCCAACTGGCTCGTCGACAACATCCGGAGCAGGCAATAAAAAGCTGCCTCGCCATCCTTAATCTGGGCAGTAAATATGGACAGGAGCGGCTTGAAGCCGCCTGTCAGAAAGCGCTAGTGCTCGAGCAACCACACCGCAAGGTCATTCTGAACCTGCTGGCAAATAATAAAGAGCAAGACCTCACGCGTACCGAAGCCGACGACTCGCCGGCGGTCAACCATCCCAATATCCGTGGACAACACTATTACCAATAAGGACGATCATTATGAGCTTATCATCACTCCATGAACAACTGCGTGCATTACGGCTGGGGCACTTCTGTCAGGCGTTACAACAGCAGCAAGAGCAACCGGATACCTATACCGACATGAGCTTCGAAGAGCGTCTCGGTCTGCTTGCCACCCACGAAATACTGTGCCGTGACAACACCAAAGTAAAACGTCTGACCCGCCAGGCAAAGCTGCGCTTCGATGCCCGCCCGAGCGGTATCGATTACCGCAGTGGGCGTGGGCTTAAGAAAGAAAAAATAGCGACGCTACTAAGCGGGCAATATCTGCACTACAACCAGAACATTATCATCACCGGGGCAACAGGCTGTGGTAAAACCCACCTGGCTTGTGCGCTGGCAACGCAGGCCTGTGAACAACATCACAGTGCCCGTTATTACCGCCTCGGAGAGCTGCTGGATGAGTTACACGTTGGACATGCTGACGGCTCTTACCGACAGCAGTTGACTACCTTAGCGAAGCGTAAACTCCTTATCCTTGATGACTGGGGCATGGAGAAGTTAAGTGCTCGTCAGGCGAATGACCTGCTTGATGTGATGGAAATACGCTACCAACAATCCAGCACCATTATCGCCAGCCAAATCCCCACCAGCGAGTGGTACAAACTGATACCCAGTCCGACCATTGCCGACGCCTTACTTGACCGCTTATTGCACAACAGTCACCGAATCGAACTGACAGGAGAATCCATGAGAAAACTAGACCAATCCGATCACTTAGCGTAAAAAGAGGGTTATGAAAAAGAACGGCTAACAGGTGATCGGATAACTCCGGAATCGCTGTTCGGAATCACCGAAATACGCACGCTAATAAAGAGTACTTCATTTAAAACTCCTAAAGGAAGGTTACAACGTTATAATTTAGTAAAATCTAAATTTGGCGAAATTTTGCACTGTTCGTTAATCACAAGCAATACTTCATTTGCGCTATAAATGGGTGTTACATTAACAATAATTACGTTTTTTAAACGCTTGTTTAACTCTAAAAACAAAGCTTTGTTAACATTAGGAGCACTATGCATCACCACCATCATCATGATACGGCTTCAGAGCGCATTGGCTGGGCGTTCTTCTTAAATTTGTGCTTCACAGTTATCGAATTTATTGGCGGAGTGCTGACCAACAGTACCGCGATACTTGCCGATGCGGTTCATGACTTAGGTGACAGTATCTCTATCGGTATGGCCTGGTTGCTGGATAAATTCAGTCGCAAAGATGCGACCAATACCTTTACTTATGGTTACCGTCGTCTGTCCTTAGTCGGCGCCTTTATTAATGCGGTTATTCTTACAGCTGGCTCTATCTGGATTTTGTTTGAGGCTATTCCACGGCTGTGGAATCCGGTTATGCCTATGGCTGAAGGCATGGCTTTGCTGGCCGTATTTGGTGTTGTTGTGAACGGTTATGCGGCATTCAAACTCTCGAAAGGTCAGTCACTTAATGAACGGGTATTGAACTGGCATTTGCTGGAAGATGTTCTCGGTTGGGTTGCAGTGCTGGTTGTCTCTATTGTCTTACTGTTTGTCGACTGGCCTATTTTAGATCCTTTATTGTCTATTGCGTTTACCCTGTTTATTTTAGTGAACGTGGTACGACATTTAGGATCCACTATTAAGTTATTTGTTCAGGCTTCTCCTGACCCGCAGGTTTATCAGCAAATCCATAAAAAGTTGGTGGCGTTGGACTTAGTCGATAACGCACACCATTTACATTTTTGGTCGCTTGATGGTGAACGCCATGTATTAACAGCACATATTGTGGTATCAAAGGAGTTAACCAGCACCGAGAGAGCGGTGTTAAAAGAAAAGATATCAGAACAATTGGCCGAGTTTGAATTAGCTCATACAACCATAGAGCTGGAGTATCCGGACGAAGCCTGTCGTGATCATTAACGGAGGTTTACCATGGAATTGTTTGGCAGTTATACGTCACCTTATGTAAGACATTGCCGTATTGCCTTGCTAGAGACGGACACGAAGTTTTCGCTAACAGAGACTGACTTCGACACAAGCGCAAAACTGAGCCCGGCGAAAAAGGTCCCGTTTTTGCACCATAACGATTTACGACTGCATGACTCGACCAGTATTTTAAAGTACGTGCGGGAGAAAGCCGGTGAGCGCTTTTTCGCAGATACAAAAGACTTCGATCAATACTGTCTGGTTAATACGGCAATGGATGCTGCCATCAATATTTTCTTGCTGGAAAAAGGTGGTATAAAAAGTTCGCAGGCGCCTTATTTGCAGCGCCAGCAAGAGCGCATCAATGACATATTGCAGTTGATGGAAGAAAAAGATCACGCAGTGGCTTACGAGGGTCCACATCCATTCAGTGACGGCGAACTGCGGTTGGGCTGCTTTTTAAGTTGGGGGTTATTCCGTCAGCGTTTTAATTTGGATAAGTACCCGCGACTCGGGGCTTTCGTTGATAAGCTCAACGACTACCCCTATTTCGCGGATACCGACCCATCTAAAGCTTAATAGGCTTTTATCGCCCGGCTGCGTTCAGGAATTTCTTCGTTCAGCAGTCGGTCGTTTTGGGAATAATCCACGGGCACATCAATAAGGTGCACACCTGGCTTGTCCAGACACTCTTTCATAAGTGGTATCAGGTTTCCTATACTGTCGACACGATAACCTTTGGCACCATAAGACTCAGCATATTTCACAAAGTCTGGGTTGTTAAAGTCTAAGCCATAGTCACTTAAACCCATGTGCTGCTGTTTCCATTTAATCATGCCGTAGCCGCTATCATTCAAAATAACGATGACTATATCCAAGTTCATCCGGACGGCAGTTTCAAGCTCTTGTGAGTTCATCATGAACCCACCGTCTCCACATATCGCCATGACCTTTTTCTCTGGGTTAACCAGTTTCGCAGCCATTGCGGACGGTAAACCTGCCCCCATTGATGCTAGTGCATTATCCAGCAGTACGGTATTTGGCTCACGCGCTGGGTAATTACGAGCAAACCAAATCTTATAAATACCGTTATCCAGTGCAATAACACCATCGTCTGGCATGACTTCCCGGACATCTTCAACTAAACGCTGAGGCAGAATGGGGAAACGATCGTCATCGGCACCTTCATCAGTATGGTCACGCATGTGATCGCGGACTTTCAGCATAAAGTCAAAGTCCCAGTGCTCTTGTGGCTCAATACCTTCCTTCAGTTGCCAAATGCTGTTACCAATGTCACCAATCATACTGGCGTGCGGGAAGTAGACAGAGTCAACTTGGGCACCCTGGAAATTAATGTGAACCACTTTTCTGTCGTCGTTTACGCCCGTTTTCATCATAAAGGGCGGCTTTTCGACAACATCGTGACCCACATTAAGAATTAAGTCTGCTTTTTCAATGGCACGGTGCGGATAGTCACCGTCTGAAACCGCAGCGTTGCCTAGCCAGCGAGGGTGATCTTCGTTGATAACCCCTTTACCCATTTGAGTCGTAATAAACGGAATGCCTGTTTTATCGACAAAGGCTCTTAACATTTTCGCCGTAATTTTACGGTTTGCCGCAGCACCAATAAGTAACACCGGATGTTTTGCATCTTTCAATAATTGCAGAACATGACGAACCGCTTTATGTTCAGTTATAGGGCGGCGCGAGAAACTCGGAGTTATTGGGTTAGCACTCACTTCCTCACGAGCAATATCGTCCGATAGTTCCAGGTGTGAAGCACCGGGGCGTTCATCTTCCGCTCGGCGAAAGGCTTCGCGGATATGTGCCGGAATACTATTAGCGCTAATAATAGGCTGGGTGTATTTGGTAATAGGCGTCATCATGTCGACAACATCGATAATCTGGAACTGACCCTGCTGGCGCTCTTTAATAGGTTTTTGGCCTGTAATTACGACCATAGGCATAGCACCTAGCTGCGCATAAGCGACCGGAGTAACCAGGTTGGTCGCGCCCGGTCCTAACGTCGACAAACAAACACCTGGTTTGCCGGTAAGTCGACCATAAGTGGCGGCCATAAAGCCGGCACCTTGCTCATGACGAGTTAGAATAAGCTCGATATTAGATTTTGAAAGAGACTCTAATAAGTCCAGATTTTCTTCACCCGGAATACCGAAGACATATTCAACACCTTCGTTCTCCAGAGCTTTTACGAATAAATCGGATGCTTTCACGTCGCTGTCTCCTTGCGTTAATTCTTTTTAGTTTAATGAGTTACGTAAAGCATAGGAGATATGATCAAAAAAATCCGCAATCAGACCTAACTGATTGCGGATTTTAAAACAGCTTTACATTAACTATTAAGAATCAGAGGTTAACTCTTCTAAACGAGCGCGCAGTTCTTCGTCGTTTTGAGCTTGCTGAATAATCATGTTGTACTCTTGCGGAGTAAGGCCAGCGTCTTCAACAGCTGCAATCATTTCTTCTTGAGCTGACTGTTGAATTCCACGAGCTTCTTCCTGGTTTTCAGCGTTTTGGAACTTTTCACGATACTTTTCAGTAACGCCTTGCACTTCTTCCATTGCTGAAACAAATTTAACTAACATGCCTTCAGTAATTTCCTGAGTTTGCTGCTGTTGCTGAGCCATGTTGCCTTGAGCTTGTTGCTCTTGAGCCATAGCTGCAGTGCTACCCAGTGCGAATACCGTTGCTAATGCGATAATTGTCTTTTGCATGATAATCTCCTTGTTGATTCTGTCAGATTTACTAACGCTCTTACTAAAGCGAAGACTGTGCCAACTTTTCAAGTTTATGTTTTTAAAGGTTTTTATGTTGTCCGATTAAAAGCAACAGAAAGAATCCTTAAAAATGTGTATCCTGAAGACACAGTCAAAGGAGGCGTGTGTGACAAAAGTATACAGTTGGTCTCTATCGAGCCTGCAACGGCGGCTACTCGCTTATGTTGTGGTTCCTATGCTGCTGATATCGGGCGCGGCAATCACCGTTGGTCTTCAGGTAGCTTCAGAAAATGCTAATGACCGCCTGAAAAGCGACTTAGAGTTATTGGGACGCGCGATTAGCTTACCTATTAGTGATGCGTTGCTGAATAACGACTTAGATACGGTGCAGGCCAACCTGGACTCAGTATTTAGCATTGGCCGGGTTTATGGAGCCTCTGTATATAACGTCTATGGTGAGCAGGTTGCTGAAGCGGGCGTAACGGAAACCGATTTAAGTAACAGCCGCCTTGCTTTGCAAACGGTCCAAACAGGCATTAAACAAGATGACTATCGTCGTGTAGAGGGACGTGATGTATTTTCCCAGTTTCTCCCTATTGTTGACAGAGGCGGCCGAATTATCGGGTTATTGCAAATTAACCGACGTGCCAGCGATTTCGATGAGTCTTTCGAGGAGCTCAGTCAGTACGCTTGGTTAACGTGGAGCGCTTTCGCGATAATTACCATCGCTGTGCTGGTTTTCGGTCACTATCGTGGCGTTGGGCGACATGTGGTTCAATTGAAAGACGCCATGTTGCAAGTGGCTGGGGGGAACCGTACAGCCCGTGTAAAACCTGAGGGACCTTCTGAGTTGCAGGAGGTTGCGCAAGGGCTTAACCGAATGCTGGATAGCATAGAGCAAGCCGAAAAAGAGTTAGAACAACGCCGACAACACGAAGCCTCGCTTCAGCAAGCATTACGCGAACAAGAAAAAATGGCGGCAATAGGGAGCGTTGCCAGCGGCGTTGCACACGAACTGGGGGCGCCGCTTACCGTTATCGACGGACGCGCCAGCCGGCTATTAAGAACTCACAAAGATGAAGAAAGTCAGCGTCAATTGCAGGCCGTTCGCGGCCAGGTTCAGCGGTTAACCGGGTTGGTCAACCAATTGCTCGCGTTCTCCAGAACGCCAGTTCAGCACCGAGAGTCTATAGCGCTGGCAACCTTGATAGATACGGCAATAACCAGCATTCAGTTTGAGCAAGACAAAGGAGCCGCCAGAGTCAAACTGGGAGAGTTACCTGCTGTCACACTAAAAGTTGATATTAAACGGTTGGAACTGGCCTTGGTCAACGTGATGCGTAACGCGCTACAGGCAGCACAGCACGTGGTGAATATAAACGCAGAGGTCGACAGCAATAGCGCGTTGAAAATAATTATTGATGATGACGGTGAAGGTCTGCCTGACAATATGAAAGAAAAAGCCTTGCACCCGTTTGAGACCAATAAACCACAAGGTAAAGGCACCGGTTTGGGGCTGACGATAGTGAAACATGTTTTGAGTGATCATCAGGGCGAATTGACGTTAACGAATAACGATAAGGGTGGCTGTCGCGTCATTTTATGTTTGCCGGCATCGAGTCTGGCCGATAAGCCTGCACTAGGAGGTCAATAATGGCGGTACTTAAAGCTGTCATAGGTGTTGTTGAAGATGACCCTGCATTACAGGAGCTTTTGGTCGAAGAACTTGAAGCGGAAGGCTACCAGGTGGATGCCTGGGGAAGTTTAGAAGACTTTAAGAGCAGCAATGCAAGCCCTGACTTAATTGTCAGCGATATACGCCTGCCCGGAGAATCGGGTTTAACCTTACTGGAAGACTTGAAGCAGCACGATAACCCGCCTGCGCTACTGCTGATAACGGCATTTGGCACGGTCGACCAGGCGGTTGATGCGCTGAAAAAAGGTGCCGATGACTTTCTGACAAAACCGCTGGATATTGAGCACTTGCTGTTGAGCGTTGAACGGATATTAGAGCATCGCTCATTACAGCGGGAACTGAAACGTTATAAACAGCAGCAGAAAGGTCCCGGTGGCTTGGTCGGACAAAGCCCGGCTATGCGCAAGCTTTATGACCAAATTGAACACATTGCGCCAACCGGCGGCAGTGTTCTTATTACCGGCGAAAGCGGTACAGGTAAGGAGTTAGTGGCTAAAGCCTTACATGAGCTGAGTGATAGATCTGACAAGCCTTTCCAGGCGGTAAACTGTGCGGGTATTCCAGCCGACTTAATGGAAAGTGAGTTCTTTGGTCACACGGCGGGGGCTTTTACCGGCGCGCAGAATAAGCGGCAGGGGCTTTTAAAGCAAGCCGACGGCGGCACCTTATTGTTGGATGAAATTGGCGAAATGCCAATGGCGCTTCAGGCCAAATTATTGCGTGTTTTACAAGAAGGCACGATAAGAGCCGTTGGTAGCGACAAAGAAGAGCAAGTTGATGTTCGCATTCTTGCTGCGACGCACCAGGATTTAGAGCGGTTGGTTGAAGAGGGCAAATTCCGGCAAGATTTATTTTATCGTCTGGAGACGTTTAGCCTGCGAGTTCCTCCGTTACGAGAGCGAGGAGAGGATATCGAGCGATTGGCAAACTTCTTTCTTCAGCAGCAACAGAAAAGCAGTGATAAAACAGTACGTGGAATTTCAGCGGAAGCATTAGATTTGCTGTATCGGTATCCATTTCCGGGGAACGTTCGGGAGCTTCAAAACGCCATAGAGCGGGCGTTTGCGTTTTCCAGTGACGAGACCCTGTCGGTAGACGACTTTCCGCAGCGTATAGTCGAGAAAAGTGATACCAGTCAGCCGGCGGCAACGTCAGCCTGGCCAACGTTAGATGAGCACCAAAGCCAGTACATAAGGAAAGTTTTAGAGCATACCGGTGGCAATAAGTCACAGGCGGCACAAATACTCGGTGTTACACGCCGTACGCTGTATCGCTGGCTTGATAACGAGGCGGAGTGATCAAAGTGGTGACTTTTTGCGTAAAATGCACGTAAGTTTACAGAGAATTTCACACGAAATTTAAGGAGTACCCAGTGAAAGTATTAATGGTCTTAACCTCACACGACAAGCTTGGCGACACTGGCCATAAAACTGGCTTTTGGGTCGAGGAATTTGCTGCGCCTTACTATGTCTTTGTGGATGCAGGTGTCGATGTAACGCTGGCGTCTCCTAAAGGCGGTAAACCACCAATGGATCCGAACAGTACAGCGCCGGATGCGCAAACCGAGGCTACTGAGCGTTTAGAGAAAGACTCAACAGCGCAACACAAGCTGGAAACAACTTGCACGTTGGACGATGTTGACCCTGACGACTTTGACGCTATTTTCTATCCAGGTGGACACGGACCGTTATGGGATTTAACCAACAATGAGCAGTCTATTAAGCTGATTGAGCACTTCTGGAGTAAAGGTAAGCCGGTATCGGCGGTATGCCATGCGCCGGCGGTATTGCTGAATGCGAAAACGCCAAGCGGGGACCCCATTGTTCAGGGCCGTACTGTCACAGGTTTTAGTAACACAGAAGAGGCTGCCGTCGAGTTGACCAATGTTGTTCCTTTCTTACTGGAAGACGAACTCATAGCAAAAGGCGGTCACTACCGTAAAGTCGATGACTGGCAAGCCTATGCGGTTCAGGACGGTATGTTGATTACCGGTCAGAACCCGGCGTCATCGGAGCAGACGGCTCAGCGCCTGCTCGATGTACTAAGAGCTATGGTCTAAAACCATTTAAAAGCGTCGGCGCCAGCTTATGCCGACGCTTGCTTGTCGCCCTATTCCGGGTTCAAACGAGCGCCCACTGCCCTGATTCACTACAACCGCACTGACGTAGTCTTTGTCGGTGATATTGTCGACCCGGGCCCATACGTCTAATTCGCTGTTTGTCCATTGCCACTCGCGGCTCACCGCAAAATTCCAGGTGGTATAAGAGGGTGCGAACGTGTCGTTGGCATCATTAACCGGGGTATCGTCACGATACTGACCTGAAACTTGAACGAGCCATTGTTCGGTTGGCTGCCAGTTTAAACGCAAGTAACCCTGGCTTTCGGCAACACCGGGCAGCTGATTACCTTGTAACGGACCTTCGCCAAATACCGCATCGATATAGCTGTACGAGACCAGTAAGTTTAACTGCTGTGTCAGCGCACCGTTAATGGTTAGTTCGGCGCCCTCGCGAGAGGTCTCTGATGCATTTCGGTAGGTCGTTCTGCCGTCAGTTGACTGATCAACCAATATCTCGTTGTCGCTCTCAATACCGAAAAAGGCCAAGTGTAAACGCCAGTTTCTAGGCAGTTGGTGCTTAATACCCCACTCCCACTGTTCGTTAGTCGAAGGACCTAGCTCGCGGTTTAATCCGGAACCTTGGTTACGATATGCAAGCTCTGTTAATGTCGGTGTTTCGAACCCCTGCCCAACGCTGAAATAAGTGGCTGAGCTGGGCAAAAATTGCCAGGTGAGAGAGGCTGCGGCGGTGGTTTCCTGAAACTCACTACTGCCGCTGTCATCAGCACCATCAAGCTCCGTAAAGTAGTCTTTAACGTCGTAGCTGATATCGCTGTAACGAACACCACCGGTTGCTGACCACTCAGCACTTAACTGCCATTGAAAGCGCAAGTAGGCCGACGCATTGTCTATCCAGTTAAACTCATCGCGGCGCAACTCACCCTTTTCACCATTGTCATTCACATAACCAAAACGATGATCTTGCTGTCGTTCAAGTTGTGCGCCTAGTGTTGCTGACCAGTTCTGACCTAGCTGACGCCAGCGCGCGTGCGCTCCTTCAAACTGGCGAGAGACATCAATGACCGCACCGGAGCTGGTGTAAATGCCTTGTTCATTAATATCGTCTCCGGCAAATGGCAGGAACTGCTCAATGTCACGGTCGCCCTGCCAAACAGAGACTAAACCTTCGCCGCTGTCGCGTTCATGAAACCAGCTTAAAGAGCCTTGTCGGTGATGAATGTCTTTGCGGGTATTAAAGTCGATAGCACGCTGCACGGTCTGTGTCGGATCTTCCCGCCAAGCTTCAGGCGTTAAAGCACTGGGGTCCTGCAGTAGCGGCGCATCATTATTGTCATAACGCAGAACAAACCGGTTTTGGTCGTCCCATTGATGATACCAGCGTACGGCCTGTTGCTGGCGCTCTGCAGAATTATGGCGACGTGGTCCGTCGGTCTGAAAGTCGGTTGCTATAAGCTGTAGCTGCTTAGTGTCCGTTGCCCATTGCGCATTGACACTGTAGCGTTGTGTATCGTTTTCACTGAACTGACCGCCCCACTCTAATGCTGTTTCGGTGGGTTGGCTACTAAACCATTCAACCACTCCGCCCCCGGAGTTGCCGTAAAGAGTCGCCAATGGTCCGCGGAGCACTTCTAACGAATCAACATTGTCGAGAATGAAACTGGATGTTTGTGCCTGTCCGTCAGGCATGGACAACGGAATACCATCGACATTCAATTGCAAACCGCGCACGCCAAAGGCGGCTCTTGAGCCAAACCCGCGTACGACGAGGCGTGCGTCTTGCGCGTAGTTATAACGATTATCTGCCTGAATACCTGCCACACCGGCTAAGGCATCGCCAGCATCAATGTTCATCGATGGCAGTGTATTCTCTACGTTCACCCGGTCGATACTCGCCGCCGTTGTCAGCCAGGGCGTTTCGCTCTCTGTTGCTGTCACGACAACGGTTTCGTCTACTTCGGCGGACTGCACAACGAAAGAGGCCGCCAGTAAAGGCAGCCCCGTGTAAGTCAATTTTCTAAATACCGCTGAATACAACATCGTTAATCTGCCGGTTTAATTTGAATGATTGCGCCATTGGACTCGTCAGTCAGTAAATACAGATAACCGTCCGGCCCTTGATTAATGTCGCGAATACGCGCATCAACAGCATCCTCGAACAGGCGCTCTTCATGCATCATTCGACCTTCGTACAAGTCTAACCGAGCCACTAACGAGCTTTTCAGTGCCGCCACGAAAAAATCACCTTTCCACTCAGGGAAGGCGTCGCCAGTGTAAAAAGTAGCGCCAGCTGTAGCAATCGACGGTACCCAGTAATAAAACGGCTGTTCCATACCTTCTTTCACCGCGTCTTCACTAATAATGGCACCGCCGTAGTCAACACCATAAGTAATTTCGGGCCAGCCATAGTTTTTGCCGGCTTCAGGAATGTTCACTTCATCGCCACCTTGCGGGCCATGCTCTACTGTCCATAATTCGCCCGTGTCAGGATGAATGTCTGCACCTTGGACATTGCGGTGACCGTAAGACCAAATTTCGTCTAATGCGTTATCTTCACCAACAAAGGGGTTGTCTTCAGGAATACTGCCGTCGGGCCAAATGCGTACGACTTTACCGTGGTGGTTGTCCAGTGTTTGGGCATCATCCATACGTGAATAGCGGTCACCCAAAGTAACGAACAGATGCCCTTCAGGCGAGAACACCAAACGCGAACCAAAGTGTGCGTTGCTTTCATATTTCGGAGCCTGGCGGAAAATCACTTCTTTATCGGTAAAGGCTTTGTCCACCAGCTTTGCTCTCATAACGGCTGTGCTATTACCTTTGCCACCGTCTTGCGCCGGCTCCGAATAACTAATGTAAACCCATTGGTTTTCATCAAAGTTTGGGTCAATGGTGACATCCAGCAAACCGCCCTGGCTTTTTGCAACAACCTCAGGCACACCACTTATTTTTTCCCGATATTTACCGTTTTCTGATACCCAGTAAAGATCACCCGAGCGCTCGGTAACTAACACGCTGTTGTCTGGCAAAAACGTCATGCCCCAGGGATTAGTGAAACCATCCGCAAAGGTGGAGACGGTGACTTTATGGCGCTCTGTTTCGACTGTATCGGCTACTGCTGTCATGCTGGCAGAGGCTGCCAGAAGTGCGGTTAATACGAGTTTTAGGTTAAACATAAGGGTCTCCTTTGTTTTTCATTATCTTCAGTATACGTCATTCATTGAAATTTTGATGACTCTTGGCTTGATCTGTTTATGGCTTTAGTCGTTAATAGACGTATTAACTTTCAAAATAAGTGCGAATGGAATGAGCGAGAAGCTTTTTGGTACGGACTCTCTTCTGGTGTTAGCGCAATGGTTAGCGGCCATTTTTGTTCTTCTTATTATCACGCTGATTGTATCCGTTGGTGTGATGTATGTGGTGGATAAAACTCAGAATAAGCACACGATTCGACGTAATTATCCTGTTGTCGGCCGTTTTCGTTATATTTTTGAGCGCATGGGCGAATTTATGCGCCAGTATTTCTTCGCCATGGATCGTGAGGAAATGCCGTTTAACCGAGCGCAGCGGAGCTGGGTCTACCGCGCGGCAAAAAACTCAGACAGAAACGTTGCTTTCGGGTCTACCCGAGATTTAACCCGTACCGGCACCATTATATTCAGTAACGCGCCCTATCCGCCTCTTGCAGAGCAAGCGGCCGCTCCTGAGCCTGTGCTTATTGGCCCCTATTGTGAGACGCCTTATTCCCCCATTTCTTATTTTCATATTTCAGGTATGAGTTACGGTGCCTTGTCGCCGGTGGCGGTTAAGTCATTGTCGCAAGGGGCTGCGAAGGCGGGTTGCTGGATGAATACTGGCGAAGGCGGTTTGTCGCCTTATCACCTTATGGGCCATTGCGACATAGTATTCCAAATGGGAACCGCGAAGTTTGGGGTGAGAGATAAAGAAGGTCGCTTGGATGAAAACCGTTTAGCGGAACTTGGCCGTCACGACAACGTGAAAATGTTTGAAATAAAATTGAGCCAGGGCGCTAAACCGGGTAAAGGCGGCATTTTACCGGGTATAAAAGTTAACGAGGAAATTGCGCAAATTCGTGGCATCGAAGTCGGTAAAGACGCTATTAGCCCCAACCGTCACCCGGAAATCAGTAATAACGAAGAGCTGCTCGACTTTATCGATAAGGTTCGGCGTATTACCGGCAAACCCACGGGGTTTAAGTTCGTTATGGGCGATCCGAGCTGGATAGATGAGCTCATAGATTCAATTTTAACACGCGGCGTTGAGTCAGCGCCGGACTTCATTACGCTCGATAGTGCTGACGGTGGCACTGGTGCTGCACCACAACCATTGATGGACTACGTCGGTTTAAAAGTATCAGAAAGCCTGCCGGTGTTAATAGATAAGCTCACAGAAGCGGGGTTGCATGGGCGCGTGCGAGTTATTGTCTCAGGTAAAATGATAACCCCGGCTGATGTCGCCTGGGCTATTGCAATGGGAGCTGACTTTGTCACATCGGCACGGGGCTTTATGTTTTCCCTGGGCTGTATACAAGCCATGCAGTGTAACAAAAACACTTGCCCGACCGGGGTTACGACGGACGATCCTAAACTGATGAAGGGGCTCGATCCGACTGATAAGTGCGAGCGCGTGGCGAACTATCATAAGTACATGGAATACGGGGTGAATATTATTGCGCACTCTTGTGGTGTCACCGACCCGCGCCAGCTTAACCGCCGCCATGCCCGTGTTATAAAGCCGGACGGCGAGAGCATCAGTCTGGCAGAGCGATACCCATTGCCGCCGGCAAGAAGACGCTAACAGGCGCTGTTAGCGTAAGGTATTAATTGGCAGTAGTTGGGCTATTTCCTCCGCAACTTTGCGGAATGTCTGACGACGACTGGTCGTAGGGCGATATACCAAGCCAATATCACGAGACGCTTCTTGTCCGGTTGGCTTTAACGGCACTAAGTCAGTGTTACTGAGAATACCCTGATCTATTGCCATTTGCGGAATAAAGGTCGCGCCTAACCGAGCGTCCGCCATTTGCACTAAGCTGTGTAAGCTGGTAGCGGTAAACGGATTCATTTTTATGGAATCGGTTAACTGGCATGCAGCTACTGCGTGACCGGTCATGCAATGCTCTTTTTCCAGTAAAAAGATGCTTCTGTCCGGAAGCTTGTCGTAGTCAACCGGCTCACCAATGTTATCCGCTAGCTCTTTATGCACAACCAGCTTAAATGGGTCGCGACCCAATACCCATTTCTGATTGCCCTGAATGTCCATTGGCAACGCCAGCAGTAAAATATCGAGCTCGCCGTTTTTAAGGCGAAGTAGTAGGTTTTGCGTGGTGTCCTCGGAAATTTGCAGTAGCAATTTCGGATAGGCATCCTGCAATCGCTTGCTTAACTGACCAATAACAAAAGGGGCTATGGTGGGTATAACGCCTAAACGCAACGGGCCTTCCATAACATTGCCCTGCCCCTGGGCATAGTGGCTGAGCTCTTCGGCGGCACTTAAAATTTGCCGTGCGCGCTCGACAATTTCTTCGCCTAATGCCGTAAACAAAAATGACTTATGGTCACGTTCAATAAGCTGGCAGCCCAATTGCTCTTCTAAGTTTTGAATGCCGCTACTTAACGTCGACTGGCTGACATTACATTCAGCCGCCGCACGATTGAAGTTTTGCTCTTGATGCAACGCCAGCAAATAACTGAGGTTTTTTAAACTGGGTAATTTGCTCATGGTTTTCCTTTTGCAACGAACTTAATTGGTATTTCCGATTATCATAATCCGTTTTATTCGTTTTATCCAATCTGTCTCCATCCGTACACTAGCTCTCGACTCGTTAAGGAACGAATAGATTTAAATCCCAATCAAGGAGACACTTTATGTTAACAGTAGGCGATAAATTACCAGAATTCAGCGTTGTTGCAGCAAAACCTAAGTTCAACATGCCTGAAGAAAACGGCGAAAGCGCGTTCGAAACCATCGACAACAGCAGCTTTGCCGGTAAATGGAAAATTATTTTCTTCTACCCAAAAGACTTCACTTTTGTTTGCCCAACCGAAATTGTTGAGTTCGCAAAACTGAACGAAGACTTCGCAGACCGTGACGCGGTTGTTATGGGCGGTAGCACCGACAACGAATTTGTGAAATTAGCATGGCGTCGTGAGCACCCAGACCTTGACCGTCTGAACCAGTATTCTTTCGCGGACAACGGCTCTTTAGTAGACGGCTTAGGCGTACGTGACAAAGAAGAAAACGTCGCTTTGCGTGCAACTTTCGTTGTTGACCCCCACAACGTGATTCAACACGTATCGGTAAACAACCTGAACGTGGGCCGTAACCCGGCAGAAATTCTGCGTATTTTAGACGGTTTACAAACTGACGAACTGTGCCCATGTAACCGCGCAGTTGGTGGCGACACGCTTTAATAGGAGTTAACCCATGGCAATTGCCGATTACAAGCAATTACTCGGTGACCACAGCAAGGATACCAAGCTGAACCTGTCGAGTTTGTTCTCGAATGTGGAAGCGTCAGGCTTAACGGCTGACCAGTTCTACGGAACAGCGCTTTCTTTGGTGTACAGCTTGGCGGATAACGAACTTATCGAAGCTGTGGAAGAAGAAGCCGAAGGTAAAATCGAAGACAATGTGAAGACAGCGGCAAAAACCGCAGCGTCTTTAATGGCCATGAACAACGTGTACTACCGGTTCCTGCACTTATCGAGCGATAAGCAGTTTGGCAAAATGCCAGCCGGTTTGCGCATGAACGCAATGGCTAACCCAGGTGTTGATAAAGCCGATTTTGAGCTTTTCTCACTGGCAGTGTCAGCACTGAACGGATGTGGAATGTGCATTGACTCGCACGTGCAAACGTTACTGAAACACGACGTAACAGCACAAGCGATTCAATCATCCATTAAGTTGGCGGCGGTACTTAATGCAGCTTTAACTGCACGCAAACTGTCGTAAACCCTCTAGGGGCTCCCCTTTGCCCCATGCAACGCTTGCCCGCACTGCTATGGTGCGGGCTTTTTTATGTTCGTTTGGTTGCTATGCAGGTTTTGTCCTAAGCTTAAAACAAATGCGAAGGAGGAACTATGCAAGGCATTAATGCTGATCGCTTAAAAAAATCTGTCCTGGAATTATCCAATATTGGCTATAACGACAAGGATCACGGCGTGTATCGGTGGGGCTTTACTGACGCCGATATGGAAGCCCGAAAGTGGATGATGGAACAGGCAAAAGCCGAGGGTTTTGAAACTTTTATGGACGGTGCCGGCAATGTTTTTTTCGGCATCGGCGACTTTACCCAAAAGCCGGCTGTACTAACCGGGTCTCATCTCGATACTGTTCCCGCTGGTGGTATTTTTGATGGTGCCTTGGGCGTGCTTGCCGGATTCGAAGTTTTGCGCTCGATCAAAGAAAACGATATTAAATTGAAGCATCCTGTCTGGGTAGTCGGTACAGCCGAAGAAGAAGGTCGATTTGGTGGTATGATGGGCTCGCAGGCAATAGCGGGCGTTATAAACCCGGACTGGTTAATGTCAGCGCACGATGCCGACAATGTGTACTTGAAAGATGCTATGGCTGCACACGGTATGAATGTGATGGATGTGCTTGATGCAGCCTGGCCACCGGAGCGACTTAAAGCGTTTTATGAGCTGCATATTGAGCAAGGGCCGGTGTTGTTCCAAAAGGAAATAACCATTGGTGCTGTGGAAGGTATTTCTGGTGTTTTCAAATGGATAGTGCACTTAAAAGGTAAGGCCGACCATGCTGGTACAGCACCGATGAATATGCGTAGCGATGCGTTTATGGGATTGGCCGACTTTGCCCATGAAATTGACCGAATTATTGCTGAAGATGGCACGGACAAAACCCGTATCACCGTCGGTAAAGTCGACTTAAAGCCGGGTAGTCCGCATACGGTGCCGGGTGAAGCTATATTCACCATTGTCGGTCGCGATATGAGTAACGATGTGATGAAAGAGCTGGCAGACTCATGCAACAAAGCTTTGTCGGCCATTGCGCGTAAACATCGGCTGAAGTTTGAGTATGAGCAAGTCAGCTGGCTTAACCCAAAAGACTGTTCAACGGCACTGACTCAGAAAATTTTAGATAAGGCCAAAGCACGTAAGTATTCGTGTTTGAAAATGCCCAGTGGTGCCGGTCATGACACACAGTTTTTGGCGGAATTAACCGATGCCGGGCTTATTTTTATTCCGTCTGTTAATGGTGTCAGTCATGCGCCCGACGAGTGGTCGCATTGGCATGATGTGGAAGCAGGTTGTAACATACTTTTTGATTGTATAATTGATTCAGCTCAGTGAGCTGCGCCGGGCCGTATGATCCGTTATACTAGGCGCACCTCGCCGTGACATTAAGTGGTATTGTTCATGGAACACAAGCAAAAGATAACGGTTCAGTCTGCGGACAAAGTTAAAATCCAGCGCCCCGACGGACAAAAGCACAACAACAATTACTCTCCCCGCAGCCGCATTTATGTGCGTAGCGTAAAAGGTGCTCTAGAGTACTTCAGGCGCAGCTTTGGTTTTATTCTCCTGGGCGTATTTGCTTTGTTGCCCTGGCTCACTTATCAGGGTGAGCAGGCTATTTTGCTTGATATTATGGAGCAACGCTTCCGAATTTATGGACTGACCCTGTGGCCTCAGGACTTCACAGTTGTCGCCTGGTTTGCCATTGTCGCGGCGGTTGCTCTGTTTTTTGTAACGACGATATTTGGCCGAGTCTGGTGTGGCTTTATGTGCCCGCAAACCACCTGGACCTTTATTTTCATGTGGTTTGAAAAGAAGTTTGAAGGGCCGCGAAATAAGCGTATTAAGCTTGATGAACGCAAAATGGATTTCGACAAGCTGTGGCGCAAAACCGCTAAGCAGGTGAGTTGGGTCCTGGTCGCTTTGCTGACTTCTATGACCTTTGTTGGCTATTTTACCGATATTCGTGAACTCTTTATTAATTTCTTCACATTAGACGCCGGCTTTTGGGCTACGTTCAGCGTGCTCTTCTTTACCTTCTGTACCTACGGAAACGCCGGTTATATGCGCGAAATTATGTGTACGCACATGTGCCCTTACGCGCGCTTTCAGTCCGCTATGTTCGATAAAGACACTTACACAGTCTCTTACGATGCCGAACGCGGTGAACCACGCGGTCCTCGCTCGCGAAAAGCGGACCCTGCCGAAAAAGGTTTGGGCCATTGTATCGACTGTTATATGTGTGTGCAGGTTTGCCCCACAGGTATCGATATCCGTAACGGGCTTCAGTATGAATGTATAGACTGCGGGGCTTGTATCGATGCCTGTAATGAAGTTATGGACAAAATGAATTACCCACGCGGCCTTATCCGTTTCACCACAGAGCGTAACCTGGCGGCAAAAGAGAAAAAACAGAAGACCAACCCGTGGCGCATGAAAAGTATTGGTTACTTTATTATGTTGCTGGCGGTAAGCGCTGTATTGATATGGGATGTAGCGACGCGTATTCCATTGGAAGTCGACGTGCTTCGTGACCGTAATCAGTTGTATCGTGAGAACATTGAAGGTCAAATTGAAAACGTCTTCACCCTTAAGTTAGTGAATAAATCGCAGCAAGACCAGACATACCGAATAGAAGTCAAAGGTTTTGAACAGTTCGAACTTATTGGAGAAACGACGAAAGATGTTTCTGCCGGTGAAGTGGGCACAATGCCGGTGACCTTAGCGGTACCTCCGACTTTATTAGATGGCCAGGTGACAGAGTTTTACTTTGTGGTGACAGCCGTTGATAATGCGGACATCACAACTGAGCACCAAAGCCGTTTCTTATATGAGTAATTTACTGGATCATTCGTCAGACTTTGCATTTCAGGGGCTGACGCCAGATATTGTTGTTAATGCGCTGGAATCTGTCGGACTGTATCCTGCTTCGGGATTGCTGGCGCTTAACAGCTATGAAAATCGCGTGTATCAATTCACCGACGATGATCGCAAACGCTACGTCGCGAAATTCTACCGTCCCAGCCGCTGGACCACAGAACAAATACAAGAAGAGTTAAGTTTTGTTGAAGAGCTGGCGCAAGCGGAAGTGCCTGCCGTGTCAGCTTTGGAGCTACAAGGCCAGCGCCTGCATGAATTCGACGGCTATCGCTTTTGCGTCTACCCAAGTGTTGGTGGACGCGCTTTTGAGCCTAATGACTTAGATGAGTTAGAGCGGCTGGGTCGTCAAATTGGCCGAATGCATGCAGTTGCAAAAGCCGGACGTTTCGAAAGCCGTGAAACAATAACTTATGACGGCTTCGTTGCGCAGTCAGTGGTTGAGTTGAAACAGTCTGAGTTGCTGCCCGCAGAGTTAAAAAACGCTTTTTTCGCCATTTTGGACCCGTTAGCAGAGCGCCTAAAAAGTACGCCACTGAATCAATTTGAGTTTCAGCGCTTGCATGGTGACTGTCATATCGGCAATATTCTTCAGTACGATGACAAACTGACTTTTGTCGACTTTGATGATTGTCGCTCTGGCCCAGCGGTGCAGGATCTCTGGATGATGCTGAGCGGACCTAAGGAAGAGCAGACGCTGCAACTCGATGCGTTAGTCTGTGGCTATGAAGATTTTTGCGATTTTGACACCGAACAAGTGGTTTTAATTGAACCTTTGCGCAGTTTCAGAATCATTCAATATATGGCATGGTTGTCGCGACGTTGGCAAGACAGTGCATTTCAGCGGGCATTTCCGTGGTTTGCGGAGAGTCGTTATTGGGAGCAGCAAATTCTTGCGCTCAAAGAACAACTGGCGGGGCTTGACGATGCGCCGCTTAACCTTGGTTTTAACGGATAATTTTAACGGATAGTTTTAATAGATAACAGGAAGACGTAATGAAAAATTGGTTAGTCAGTATTATTGGTTCTTTATTGTTAGTGGTTGGTGTCGCTCAGGCTCAGGACTTTGAGGAAGGCGTGCACTACGAAGTGATTGCAGACGAAGCGACCAGCAAGCCTGAAATTACAGAATTCTTCTCGTTTTACTGTGTGCATTGCTACCGCTTTGAACCTATCGCTAAAGAGATGAAGTCAGAATATCCAAATGCGTTTCAAAAAGCCCACGTGTCTTTTATCAGCCCGCGCGGTAATGTCGGCGAGGAAATGACTCAGGCGTTTGTGGTAGCGGAAAAGCTGGGTAAAAGCGACGAATTGTCAGTCGCTATTTTTGATTACAACTTCAACAAGAATAATATGCTGACCAGCAAAGAAGACATTCGTAACGTATTTATTGTGAACGGTGTTTCTGGCGAAGAGTTTGATAAGGCAATGAAAAGCTTCACGGTAAGAACGGCTGCCGCGAGAATGGATCGCCGAGCGACTAATTTAGGTGTTAATGCAACTCCAACTTTTATCGTTAATGGTAAGTATAAAATGCTGCCACAGGGCTTCCGTGACAGTGATGACTTTGCCGGTGACTTTACGGATCTGGCAGGCTACTTATTAGAGAAGTAACCTGCCTGGACAGTAAGAAGCTTTAAGGGTTGTACTTACAATAAGCGCCTTATTCATTTTTGGAGAAGGCGTTTTGATTATTAAGGTACTGATAATTCCGTAAGCCAAACTCCGGTAATACGCTGTACAAGTGCTCAATAATAGAGCTTTGAATCGCTTCGTATTTGGTCCATTCTGTGTCGCTCGAGAAGGCATAAATCTCTAAAGGTATGCCTGCTGCAGTAGGTTGCATTAGTCGGGTCATGCAAGTTAAATCCTGACGTACTTTCGGATGATTCTTCAAATACTGATCAGCAAAAATTCGAAATGCCGTTAGGTTACTGACCGGCTTTTCTAAATCGTTTTCTTTAAGCCATTCATCCACCGACTTCCCAAAATACGTATCAACTATCTTCTCCAGCTCATCGTCAGACAGTAGTTTTGAGCTATCCAGATCAATCATCAGGGAACGTTTCATGCGGCGCCCGCCTGTTTCTATCATGCCTTGCCAGTTCTTGAAGGACTGATTAATCAGCACATAGGTTGGCAGGTACACAATGGTTTTATCCCAGTTTTCGACTTTAAGCGTAATAAGCCCGACTTCTTGTATGGTGCCATCAACATTGTGATCAGGCAGCTCTATCCAGTCGCCTATTGCAACCATGCGGTTAGTGGCAAGCTGAACACCAGCGACAAAGCCCATCAGTGTGTCTTTGAACACCACCATGAGTATGGCGGTCATGGCACCAAAGCCGCTGAGCAAGTACATGGGCGACTTATTCATGATAATAGCCACAGTGATAATGATGGCCATTAATACCAAGACCAATTTCACAACCTGAATAACGCCGGTTATAGGCACATCTCGCGCTTTTGGTGTGTAGTCGTAGGCGATGGATACAAAGTTAGCAATAGACGTCAGAATACTGGTGATAACCCAGGTAAGATAAATGCCGACAGCCGTTCGCAGGGGTGACTGCCAGCTTTCGAAGTCGCCGGTGAACAACACCGGAATAAAGCTATTAATAATAACAACCGGTGCTAAGTTGGCGCAGCGTTTGAAAAAACCACTGTCTACTAATGCCCGATACCAACGCTCTGGGGCGCGGCGCAGTGCACGTTCAATCGCATGGTCGAATACCCAACGGGCAATGACGTAAGTGATATAGCTTGCGACTAATATAATGGTGACACCGATGACCAAGCTGAGCTCCTGCAAATTGCTCTCGATGCCCATACTTTCCAGCCACTGCCTTACAAACTTAAAGTTCATGGCAACGCTCCTTATCGGGTTTCCGTGATGGTTTTACGGATATCATTAATGGTTTGATCTTTCTCGTGCCAACGCAAGTTCAGCCAGTTTTGAAAGTGCTCTTTGAACTTCGGATCATTAGCGTAGTCGCCAATTAAGTCCGCCGTAACTGGCAGCGTTTTGATATCCACGTAAACGTTTTTGAGTCGTCCGCTGAGTAAATGCCAAACAACGGGGCGCGAATCGTTACCCGGATATACAATAGTGATGTCCAAAATAGCCTCAAACTGTTCTCCCATTATTTGCATGGAAAAAGCTGTTCCACCTGCTTTTGGAGGCAATAAATTTTTAAACGGGCTGTTCTTTTTCTTATGCTTTTCCGGCGTAAAGCGAGTGCCCTCACAAAAATTAACGACCGTTGTCGGAATATGTCGGAATTTAGCGCATGAGCGTGTGGTTGTGGCGATATCCTTGCCTTTTAGGTGAGGCTTTTTCTGTATCAAGTCTTTTGAATAACGCTTCATAAAAGGCATATCTAAAACCCAGCACCCCCATCCGACAATGGGTATCCACATAAGCTGAGATTTTAAGAAAAAGCGAGGCGTCGGCATATGGCGGCGGGTTAAGTGCATTAACACAAGAACATCCACCCAGCTGCGATGATTCGCCATGACCATATACCAGCCGTTTTCGTGGAGATCTAAGTCACCTTTTATATGCCATTCCATGCGTTGAGTCAGCTGGAACATCATTGACATGCAATAAGCCCAGACGCGGAATAGTCCGTTAGCGGCGGCTGAACACAAGCGTTGAGTTGCAGGAAAAGGCAGAAGAATTTTGAAAACACCGACACCAATAATCAAAACGCCGATAATAGCGGTTGTGATAACTCCCCACAGTAAGTGAGCGATGACTCTGAAGGGAATAAGTAACGATGTCAGCATATTTCCTGGTGCCTTCCTAAAAGTAAATAGTTACAGAAATAATAACTTAAGCCGTGCTTTATGTCTGTTGCGAAAGGGTAAAAAATAATGGTACTGTACAAATATACAGTATTGGAGGGCAGTATGCAGCCAAATCTACAGCGACTGATAGAAAAAGGGGTTGTTTGGCAGGGGCAGACAAAAGCGGCTCAAGCTGACCATTACATAAAAACAGGCTTTTCCAAGCTTGATGAGTTGTTAGGTGGTGGTTGGCAAACTCCCGGGTTGCATGAATGGCAGTTAGAGTCGCCTTTTTCAGAGCAGCGGTTGTTATTGCCGCTTGCGCAACAAGCTATTGAACAGGGGCTTGCTGTGTTTTGGGTAAACCCACCGGCGCAGTTGTCTGCCGCCAGTCTGTATTATCATGACTTAGCCGATGCTATGCATGTTGTGGTTGAGGCCAAAGGAAGTGATGCTTGCTGGGCTCTTGAACAGATATTACAGACGAAAAACGCCATGGCGTTTGCCTGGCTTCCGCAAAAAGAAACGACGTCTCCGAAAGTCCGGCGCTGGTATAAAGCGGCAGAGTCCGGGCAAATGGGCATCGTTATTAGCGGCTTTAGTGATCACCCGGAGGCTCGACCCTATAGTAACCGGTTAAAAATACGTTTAACGGAAAATGGATTAGCTCTGGATATTTTAAAGCGCAAGTTTGGATGGCCTGTTGAGAATATAGAGCTGAGCTAATGTGGTTATATTGTCACTTTCCGCAGTTGCTGTTAGATAGCCTGTTAAGAGCACAGCCCGAGTTTGAGAAACAGGCGGTCGCGCTTTATCAGGTTCAAAACGGACAGTCACTTATTGAGCAAAGTAATCAAGTTGCTCAGCAGGCAGGAGTTAGTCAGGGCATTGCCAGTGTTATGGCTATAGCCCTCTGCGAAGACTTAAAGTTAAAAGAGTACAGTGTGGCAAAAGAAGAAAGGCTTCTTTGTGGCGTGGCTGACCATTTGTACCAGTGGGCGGCAAAATTGGTATTAGAGCCGCCGCAGGGCATATACGTAGAGCTCGATAGCCTCGAAAAGTTGTACGGTGGGTTGTCGAATACGGCGAAAACGTTGCATTTGGCGGTAAAACAATTGGGGGTGAGATCGCAGCTGGCGGTGGCTAACAATGCGTTAGCAGCGAAAGTGCTGGCTGAAGCCGATGCCCCGCTGACAATGAAGGATGAAAAAGTCGGTCATCAGTTAAAAGGTTTATCCATAAAAAGTAGCGGACTGCCGGACAAAGTCGTTCGAGACTCACTATCTGCAGGCATTTTCTCTATTGGTGATTTACTGGACATACCGGTTAGTGACATTGGCCGGCAACTTGGAAAAGAAGCCCTGTTTTATATACAAGAGTTAAAAGGTGAGTTGAAAACGCAGCGAGCGAGTGACTTTTATCAGCCGTCCGAGCGATTTTTTCAGCACGTCGACTTAGTTTCCGAGGTATCTAATTGGCAGGGCTTACGCTTTCCTATGAAGCGGCTGCTTAATGAATTAGAGAGCTTTTTATATCAACGCCAAAAAGTTGTGCAGCATATCAAGTTTCAGCTGTACCAGCGTGATAAAAGTTGTTCAGAGGTTAGAGTTGCGACAGCAAGCCCCAGTTGGCGCGCGCAAAGTTTTTGGTCATTACTGCAGTTAAAAATGGAGCAAGCTCCTTTAAGCGCGCCTGTTTTGGAAGTGTCTCTTCAGGCATCAGACTTTTCTTCATTGTCGGTAAAAACAAGTCACTTTTTTCATGATGCAAAAGACACCCAGGGCTTATTTCCTCTCATTGGAAAATTACAGGTGAAGCTTGGCGAAAATGCGGTTTATACCCCGGCAGTGAGCGATGATCCCAGGCCCGGTATTAATGAATACAAACAACCGCCCTGCCGTTTCGGCGGTTTCTCCGTCAAGCCTGTTAAGCGGCCTTTATGGCTAAATCACCCTGAACGGGTCAATTTGGATGAGTGGTCTTTAAGCAATGGCCCGGAGCGAAAACGTTGCGGCTGGTGGGATAGCCAACCAATAGAGCGAGACTACTGGATAGCAACGGACAGTAAGCATCGCAAAGGTTGGCTTTTTTATGAGTCTGGGCAGTGGTATTTGCAGGGATGGTTTAGCTGATCTGGCTTCACACCCACTCAGCCTGAGGTCTTATTATGGCATTTGCAGAGTTACACGCACTCAGTCATTACAGCTTTCTGCGCTCAGCGGCTGCGCCAGAAGAGTTGGTATGCAGAGCAGAACAGCTAGGCTACTCAGCTATAGCCATTACCGACGAATGCTCGGTTGGAGGAGTTGTTAAAGCCTATGAAGAGGCTAAGCAGCGCGATATTAAGCTCATTATAGGCAGTGAGTTTCATATTGCGGACTACGGCACTTTTGTCGTCCTAGCTCCAACGCGAGAAGCCTATGCTGAATTGAGCCAGAAAATTACTGAATTTCGTGGACGCTCGAAAAAAGGCAGTTACCAGGCGAATATTGAGGACTTTTTCACGGGTTTTTCGGACTGTCTTTTGTTGTGGCTTCCGGAGTTTCAGCAACCCCAACTCGTGGCTGTTGGCAAAAAGCTTTGCCATGTTTGGCATTCGCGATTTTGGCTATTGTACGAAAGGCATTACCAGGCTGATGACAGCGAGACATTCAATGCAATCGTCGAACTTAACAAAGCATTAAAAACCCGGGTAGTTTGTGCCGGTGGCGTACGTATGGCAGCAAAGCAGCAACAGCCTTTGTTTGACATCATGAGCGCGATACACGAAGGCCATAGTTTGTATGAAAACAGTGGTGTCGCAAGCGATAACGCAGAGCGTCACTTACGGAGTTTGCAAGAGCTAAAGCAGTGCTATCCGGAGGCATGGCTGAATGAGTCAAGCAATATAGCCAATCAGTGTCATTTTTGCTTATCAGAGCTTCGTTATGAGTACCCGGCGGAATTCACGCCGAAAGGCTTGTCCGCTACGGCGTATTTACGGCAGTTAACCGAAGACGGCGCGCGGTGGCGTTATCCAACAGGCATTCCTGCGAGTGTTAAAGCTCAGTATGAAAAAGAACTGAAGCTTATACAGGAAATGCAGTATGAAGCGTTTTTCCTAACTATCTATGACTTGGTTCAATTTGCCAACAGTCAGGGCATTTTGTATCAGGGGCGAGGCTCAGCGGCGAATTCGGTGGTGTGTTTTTGCTTAGGTATTACCGCGGTTAACCCTTCGCAAATAGAAGTGTTGTTTGAGCGATTTATTTCGAAAGAGCGTAATGAGCCGCCAGATATCGATGTCGACTTTGAGCACGAACGTCGCGAAGAGATCATTCAATACATTTATAAAAAGTACACTCGAAAACGAGCGGCACTGGCAGCAACGGTGATCACTTATCGCTTTAAAAGCGCCTTTCGTGATGTCGGAAAGGTGCTGGGATTTTCTGAGCAACAGTTACAGTTTTATAGCCAGAACTTAGATACCCGAGATAAGGAAGACAGTTGGCAACAACAGTTGATGCAGCAACACCCAAACGTATTTGGGTCTAAAAAAGGACAACTGCTACTATTGCTTGTCGAGCAGTTAAAAGGAGCGCCGCGACATTTATCTCAGCATGTTGGCGGCTTTGTTATTGCGTCCGACGAGGTTGCCCGGCTGGTTCCGGTGGAAAATGCATCGATGCCTGAGCGCACCGTTATTCAATGGGATAAAACCGATTTAGAAACACTAGGTCTGCTTAAGGTCGATGTGCTGGCGCTGGGAATGCTGACAGCACTACGTAAAATGCTTGCTTTAGTGAACGAGAAAGGCACAAATAATGGTAAGTCATTAACCCTTGCAAATATCCCTCAAGAAGACCAAACCGTTTATAAGCAGCTTCACCAAGCCGACTCTATGGGTATTTTCCAAATTGAGTCGCGGGCGCAAATGACCATGCTGCCAAGGCTGAAACCAAAAACGTTTTACGATCTGGTTATTCAAATTGCTATTGTCAGACCCGGGCCTATTCAAGGCGACATGGTTCACCCCTATTTACGGCGCCGGGATGGCCTGGAAAATGTGGACTATCCCAGCGAAGAAGTTCAATCGGTACTGAAGCGTACTCTCGGTGTGCCCATATTTCAGGAGCAGGTTATAAAACTGGCAATGGTTGCAGCTGGGTTTACCGGTGGAGAGGCCGACCAATTACGAAGAGCCATGGCATCCTGGGGTAAGCGGGGGCAGTTAACACACTTCGAGCATAAACTAATAAAAGGAATGCTGGAGCGAGGCTATACGCGAGACTTTTCAGAGCGCTTATTTCGGCAAATTTGTGGTTTCGGGCAGTACGGCTTCCCGGAGTCCCATTCTGCCAGTTTTGCCAACCTTGCTTATGCGTCAGCCTGGTTTAAAACGCACTACCCTGCCGCATTTTATGTCGGTTTACTGAATAGCTTACCGATGGGGTTCTATTCTGCCTCTCAACTGGTTCAGGACGGACAGCGGCACAATGTCGAATTTTTACCTGCCGATATTAATAAGAGTAACTGGGACTATGAGTGGCTAAGCCAGGAGCCCAATGTTGTAAGAATAGGATTACGACAAATTAGGGGCTTGTCAGAAATACGCATAAAAGAGTCGTTAAAACACAGATCTGAGGCAGGCTTTAACGGGCTGAAAGATTTAGAAGACGCAGGACTGAATAAATTTGACATACAGGCGTTGGCAAAAGCAGATGCGTTACGAAGCGTTTTAGGACACCGATACCAAGCCCATTGGGAAAGCCTCAGTGAGCGAGACAGCCAAATGCCGTTGTTCGCTCAGGTATCAGACCGCCCTGCTCGCCAGTTACAAGCGCCTCAGGAAGTCGAAGACATAAAAGCAGACTATGAAACACAGGGTCTCAGTTTAAGGCGTCACCCTATTACCTTACTACGAGCTCACTCAAAAGAGCTGAGTCGATGCATTGTCGCAAAAGAATTAACCGACTGTCGCTCAGGACAGGTGTTATCCGTAGCTGGTTTAGTAACCTGTAGACAGAGACCCGGAACAAGTAGTGGTGTTACATTTTTTACTCTAGAAGATGAAACGGGCAATATAAATGTGGTTGTTTGGGCGCATACGGCCAGACAATTCCGACAAGCTTATTTGACCAGCAAGTTACTTTGGGTGAAAGGTGTGGTCGAAATAAAGTCAGGTGTTGTTCATGTCATAGCTGGGAGGTTAAAAGACTTAACCTCCCTACTGGCTATTGAAAGAGTCGAGAACCGTCGTTTTCATTAATATCAGGAAACGGGACTTACCTGCAGTAGGTAGTCGTCTTTTAAGTCTACGTAGTTTTGTGCTGACTGGCTGAGAAACGCAGACTCTCCTGTGTTAAGTTTCCGTTTCTTTTCTATAGGGCTGCCAACATATAAGTAGCCGCTTTCGAGGCGTTTGCCCGGAGGTACCAAGCTCCCTGCCCCAATAATCACATCATCCTCGACAATAACATCATCCATAATAACGGCAGACATACCCACCAAAATGCGGTTACCCAGCTGGCACCCGTGAAGCATACAGTGGTGACCGACGGTCACATCGTCACCAATGATAAGTGGATGCCCGTCAGGGTTCGATGGTGACTTTCGGGTAACATGTAATACGGTTCCGTCCTGAATGTTGGTTCTTTTGCCGATACTGATTGAGTTTACATCGCCTCGGGCCGCGACCATAGGCCAAACACTACTGTCGTCTCCGAGAGTGACATTTCCTACAATGACCGCGCTAGGATCTAAATAGACGCGCTCGCCAATAATAGGCTCATGTTCTTGATAACTACGTAAGTCCGCCATATTGGGCTCCAACGTTAATAAAGAGTTAATCCTTTTATAGCAGATGATGTTGTGAAGATCATGTACTGCCTTATTCTGCACATAAAAACAGCGTGTTGCTGAAACTTTACGCAGTCAGTAAAAAAACAGTTAAAAAGGCATAAAAAGCGCTTGACGGTGCGAGTTAAATCTCTAAAATGCGCTCCACGTTCGAGGCAGGCAACGAAGCCGCCGAAAACCTAAGTTTTCTAAAACATCTTTTTTCAAAAAAGTATTGACGGAAAACACACGGTGTGTAGAATACGCACCTCTCGCAGCCAAGGCTGCTGAGAAACGCTCTTTAACAACTATATCAAGCCAAGCAAACTGTGTGGGCACTTGCAGAAGTTACGCAAAACAGAAATATGTATTGCAACTTTTGAATGAGTGTTCAGCTACATAAAGTAGCAAAACGCGTAATTTATTGAGTTGATTGAACTGCTTTTAATTGAAGAGTTTGATCATGGCTCAGATTGAACGCTGGCGGCAGGCCTAACACATGCAAGTCGAGCGGTAACAGAGAGAAGCTTGCTTCTCTGCTGACGAGCGGCGGACGGGTGAGTAAGACTTGGGAATTTGCCTTTAGGCGGGGGACAACCACTGGAAACGGTGGCTAATACCGC
>NZ_FNCB01000013.1 GCF_900100855.1 Idiomarina zobellii | reverse complement strand
GTTCACAGCAACTGGAAGACTGGATCATGGCGCACGTACGCGCCTTTGAGTTCTTCGGTGGCGTACCACAGCTACTGGTGCCGGATAATCTGCGCTCGGCGGTCACCAGGGCAAACCGCTACGCACCGGTGTTAAATGAAAACTATGCGCGCATGGCGCGTCATTACAACACCGCCATCATGCCTGCCCGACCTTATAAACCCAAAGACAAATCAAAAGCAGAAAATGCCGTTCTTATCGTCGAGCGGTGGATCTTAATGCGTCTGCGACATGATCACTTTTATACGCTATCCAGCCTTAATCAGCGGATCCGGGAGCTGCTAGTTGAGCTTAATCATCGTCAACAACGCGTTCACCCGGGCTCACGACACGAACTTTATATCCGTCTTGATAAACCCGCGCTAATGCCGTTGCCTGCGTATGGCTATCAATACATCGACAGTAAACAAGCCCGGGTCGGACCGGACTACCATGTTCTGTACGCTAAGCACGAAATACTGTGCCGTGACAACACCAAAGTAAAGCGACTGACCCGGCAGGCAAAGCTGCGCTTCGATGCCCGCGCGAGCGGCATCGACTACCGCAGTGGCCGTGGGCTCAAGAAAGAAAAAGTAGCGACGCTATTGAGCGGGCAATACCTGCACTACAATCAGAACATTATCATTACCGGGGCAACAGGCTGTGGTAAAACCCATCTGGCCTGTGCGCTGGCAACGCAGGCTTGTGAACAACATCACAGCGCCCGTTATTATCGCCTCGGAGAGCTGCTGGATGAGTTACACGTTGGACATGCTGACGGCTCTTACCGACAGCAGTTAAATACCTTAGCGAAGCGTAAACTCCTTATCCTTGATGACTGGGGCATGGAAAAGTTAAGTGCCCGTCAGGCGAATGACCTGCTTGATGTGATGGAAATACGCTACCAACAGTCCAGCACCATTATCGCCAGCCAAATCCCCACCAGCGAGTGGTACAAGCTGATACCCAGTCCCACCATTGCCGATGCTTTACTTAACCGCTTATTGCACAACAGTCACCGAATCGAACTGACAGGAGAATCAATGAGAAAACTAGACCAATCCGATCACTTAGCGTAAAAAGAGGGTTATGAAAAAGAACGGCTAACAGGTGATCGGATAACTCCGGAATCGCTGTTCGGAATCACCGAAATACGCATTTTATTTTAAATACGCCCTTTCAGGCTCAACAAAGGCTCAAACAACCAAGCCAAAAGGCTCCGTTGCTCAAGCACCACATCAGCACTTAGTAGCATCCCTGCCTGTAGTGGCATGGATTCTCCGTAAGCGCAGATCTCTTGTGCGGTCAGCGTTGCTTCAACTCTGTAGACTGGCTCTTGAATAGCGACCGGCATATCAATTTCATTCGGTAAAACAATAGACTTGGACGTTCTGGATATTTTCCCATCAAACAAGCCGAAACGCTGATGCGGAAAAGCATCGAAACGGATCTTGGTATTTTGTCCAGGCTTTATAAAACCATAGGCTCGGGTAGGAATTAACAACATCGCCTTTAATTCGGTATTATTTGGTAAAACCGTTACCAATGAACCGGACGGTTGTACTTGTTGCCCCACTTCAGCAATTAAATTTGTTACAACGCCGCCAACTGGGGCAGTAATCAAAATTTCGCTACGAGCACCTAGCTCTAGTTGCTGCTGTTCAAGCCGAGTAATTTCCGAATTAATGACACTAAGTTGCTGATCTGTTTCGTCGGGCAGTCTCGCTAATTCACCACTTAACTGTTCCAGTTGTGATTCATGTGACTGCTCAGTAACCCTTAACTCAGCAAGTTGTTGACGAGCATTCAAAATAAGCTCTTGTTGCTGCCTCACTTCGTCAATAGCTAATAAACCACTATCACTTAAAGTGGTCATATCTGTAAGGCGCGCTTTATTAAGATCTAAACGTTCCTGCAGCAAATTTTGTTGTTCTTGCATATCACGTAGTTGAGCCGTGTGATATTTTATTCGCTGTTCAAGTTCCCGTTTTTGGGAGTCTGATTGACGACGTGTTTGAGCTGCTCGATTATTTAGAATTTCAACTTGCTCAATCAAGTTACCTGAAATCAACTCGCTTAAACTTTCTCCACCAGCAAGGTATTCGGGGGTTTTTAACAATATTAGCGGCTGCCCCTTCTTGACGATCTCTCCGTCGTTCACATAAATAGCGCTAATCACTCCATTTCGGGGAGCAGCAATCCTTGAGATACCTGAGCCAGGCTGCAAAAAGCCAGAAACTGTTTCTTTACGATTAAAAGAAGAGCCCGCCAAAAAACAATAGCGATAGCTAAAGCAGCTAATAGGCAGGAGGTGAGTACAGTCGCACTAACTGGTTGAGCGACTATTACATCACCGTCCAATTTATTTGCTTGTGCTTTTATGGCGTTGTTTCGGAAAAGCCCTTCGTTTCTCATTCTCTATTACTTCTAGCTATTTGTTAAAATTACGATAACAATAAATCAACAATAGATCTTCATCATTGTCGATATTTTTAACGTGAATATAACGAAAAAGTTACAACAACGTGAAGGCATCTAATTCAAGAGGGATAAACCTCTAAAAATCACACTTTTCCCAAAACAATAATTACTCCTTTACCTCCACTATATATATCGCTTATGCTAAATGGCCGTTTAGACGTCTAAACGGCTTATTCATTTATTTTGTGAGGTATTTAATGAAATCAAAGTTCTTTACGTTATCAGCTGTTGCCGCTGGGCTTATCGCTGCATCGGCACCCCCAGCTCTGTTAGCCAATGATGCTAGCTCCGAGTTGGAACGCATTAGTGTTACGGGCTCCTACATTAAACGGACCCAAAATGAAGACGCCACGCCGTTGCAGATTATTGATGCCAGTGACATATCGGCCAGTGGTGAAATTACGCTTACGGACTTGCTGCGCGACTTAACGGTGAATACCGGCAACAGTTACGACGAGCAATACACCAGCAGCTTTTCGGCAGGGTCGGCGTCGGTCGGCTTACGCGGTTTAAGCCCGAAAAATACGCTAATTCTGGTGAATGGTCAGCGGGTGTCTAACTACGGTTTTGCGCTGGGCACTCAGGACACCTTCGTTGACTTAAACGCGTTACCTTTAGGAGCAGTAGAGCGAATAGAGGTATTAAAAGACGGTGCATCTGCCGTGTATGGCTCCGACGCTATTGCCGGGGTTATCAACATTATTTTGCGTAGCAACGTACAAAGCACACAGTTTCGGGCGGGTGTCAGCGGTGCCAGCGAAGGTTCATTAACGCAATACAGCGCGGGCGCTATCAGCGGGTTTGGCGACATAGCAGACGACGGCTATAACCTGACATTCAGCTACGACTATCTGACCCGCGAGCGGCTAAATGCCAATGACCGCGACTTTACCCGTTCCGGGGATTTTCGCGACAAGCCCGGCGGTCGCCTGGCCGGCTGGTCGTCTCAGGGCGGTAACTATTTAAGTGATCCGCAGAACCCTCAGGCTTTTGAGAACTGCCCTGGCCATTCTGAGAAAAGAGACCGAAGCGATTTTACCCCCGGCGCAGACGGTCAGGTGTGTGCCTTTAAGGCTCAGCCATACAACACGCTTCAGCCAGAAGTTGAGCGACATCAGTTCTCACTGCAGGGCACTTTGCAACTCACCGACGACATACAAGCCTACAGCGACTTCCTGTACAGCAATAACCGTTCAAGCCACGTGTTTGGTGCACCGTTAAGCGTCGGTGCCGGACTGCGGGCTTACAATCAGGAAACCGGCAGTTTAGTGGATATTCCGGTGGAGTTACCGATCGGGCATCCGAGCAACCCGGGTTCAGAGGCTTTACCTTTTGAATACACGTTTTTTGATGTAGGCGAGCGCGTAAAAGCCAATAAACAAGACTTTCACCGCTTTCTGGCCGGTGTTAATTACCGAGGCTTAGACTGGGACTGGTCGGTCAATGTGCTGAACTCACAAAGCCGCCAGCGCGAGTACGTTGATAACTTTATTAACCGCTACACTTTTGAAGATGTGCTGGCCAGCGCCGAGTATGACTTCTTTAACGGCAATAACGACGCAGAAACCATTGAGGCACTGCGCATTGATACGCGTCGCCCGGGGTTTTACGAGCTAAACAGTATTAACGCCAATGCCAGCACCATTTTAAAAGAGCTGGATAACGGACCACTCAGCATTGCCTTTGGGGTCGACTGGCGTGAAGAGGAAATGGATGCAGGAACCTCACCGGAAGTGTTATCAGGCACCGAACTGCGCCCAGCTATCAACCTAATTAAAGGGAAACGACAAGTTGCCGCTGGCTTTGTCGAGCTGGACGTTCCTGTTGTCGAAAACCTGAACGTAAACCTGGCCGGCCGTTATGACCATTATGATGATTTTGGTTCGGCCTGGTCACCTAAAGTGGCGTTTCACTATGTATTAGGCGACGACTGGTTGCTGCGCGGTTCCTGGTCACGTGGCTTCCGTGCGCCATCGCTTCCGGAAATTGCAGAAAGTAACACCATCAGCTATGGCTCGGTTATTGACCCAAGTGACCCCATTGATCCTGGCGTACGCCGCGGTTTTACGCAAGTGCGTACGGGTAATTCCGAGCTCGACGCTGAACGCTCAACCAACCTCAATGCCGGTATTATCTGGTCTCCGCAAAAAGGCGCCAGCATTGCTGTCGATGTATTCGAAATTGAACAGGACGACATTATTGCGCCCGATAATGCGCAGTTTATTGTCAATAATGAAGACCAGTACGCTGACCGTATTCAGCGTGATGATGCCGGGCGATTACAGATTATCAGTAACCAATACCGGAACCAGGGCACCCGCTCTACCCGCGGTTTTGATATTGATGCGAATTACCAAGTGCAGTTAAGCAACTCGACGCTTCAGTTTCAGAGCACCTGGTCACGGCTTTTAGAGTACGAGCAGGCATTAGTTGCCGGTCAGGAACCTACTGATGGCGCTGGCAGTAATATATTAGGCGCACTGCCCAAATGGAAAGGCAATAACCAACTGCGTTGGCTGGTTAGTGACTGGCAATGGGGTGTTAGCCTTAACTACACCAGCAGCTACAAGCAGCAGATAGCCACGCAAAGCAGTAATCCGGGGTTACACAAAAAGGTTGATAGCTACTGGCAAGTGGATTCACAGCTGGTTTATCAGGGTTTTGGTAATACTCAGCTGACCTTAAATATCAGCAATCTGTTCGACGAACAGCCGCCGTTTGACCCGGCAGGCGGAGCCTACGGATACGATATGACCCAATACAATCTGCGCGGTCGTACAGCTAATATATCTGTTGTTCATAACTTTTAACTTACCCTAACAGCAGGGCCTGAAAATTTTCTTCGGGCTCTGTTTTGTAAACCAATCCTGAATTCAGATAATAACCGCAACACTCATGTAATGGGATAGATCGGAAGGAGGTCAGCTACCAACATGTGGTAGTTTTACTTTTCGACCAAAAAAAGTGAGTTCCAACATGAGTTATCGGCAGCTGACCGAGGGACAACGATACCAGATTTCTGCGTTACTCTCAGAAGAATTTTCACAACGAGAGATTGCAAGACGGTTTAGAATTCGCAGACCATGAGCGAGTGTTGCAGTTATTAGTTGAATCTAGGTTAGTTAACGTACTTCCCGTTGCATTTTCGGATAAGGTAGAAGATTTATCTGAGCGTGCTAACTTCGCATTACACGCTTTTCAAGTAAGAGAGCTTTGGTATTATTTTGTTGAAATGCGTGAGAATCCTAGCGATTCGTTTTGGTTAAACTATGCAGTGGAGAATGTAACTTAACAGTTGGCTATGGTGCCAACGTCCGCTCTTGGCACTTAACGGCCATTCGCGGAAAAACCACATTACCACCTCACCCCCCCTCATACCCACCCCAACCTTCAGGGCATTTCCAGTTTTTAAGCCATGGCAGTACTTCGTTCGCTGGCATCGGTTTCGCAATGCCGTACCCTTGGCCCAGCACGCAGCCTAGCTCTACCAACTGTTTACCCTGCGGCTCAGTTTCGACGCCTTCGGCGATAATGCTGAAGTTAAAGGCGTCGGCAAGGCCAATAATGCCTTTTACAATGGCGAGGTCGCCTTCGTCTGTCATCATATCGCGTACAAAGCTTTGGTCTATTTTAAGCGTTTGTGCCGGTAGCCGCTTCAGGTAGTCGAGCGCGGCAAAGCCGGTGCCAAAGTCATCCAATGACACGGCAATGCCCATTTTTTTGCATTTCGCTAACACCTCGGCGGCCACTTTAATTTTGCCAATGGCGGCGCTTTCCAGCACTTCTATTTCAAGAAACTTGGGTGACACATTGGGGTAGTGGAGCAAGTGGCTGCTCACAGAGTCCAGGAACTCGTCGTCCAGCAGTTGCAGCGCATTAATATTAACGCTCACCGGCAGCTCAATGCCTTGTGAACGCCATTCATTCACCTGCTTAAGTGCTGCGTCGAGCACCCAGTTGCCGACATCAATGGAGAACGGATGCTCTTCAATAAGAGGCAGAAAGTCTCCCGGTGGCACCAGACCTCGTTCAGGGTCACGCCAACGCAGAAGCGCCTCAACGCCAATAACCTCGCAGGTTTTCATATTGACTTTAGGCTGGTAAAACAGCTCGAGTTCATTATTACTCATAGCCAGTTCCATGCGCTTAATGAGCTGCGTTAACTGGGTCTGCGCTTGCTCTCTTTGGGTATCAAACCAGGTTATACGGTCGCGGCCATTACGTTTTGCCTGATGCAACGACTGGCTCGAATGGCGAATGAGGGTATCGGCATCGTTGTCGTCCTGCGGATAGGCCGTAACCCCAATACTGACGGTAATATCCATAGTGTATGAGCCAACGGTTACGGTTTCTGACAAGTCCGACTTTATGCGCTCGAGTACCTCATTAACCTTCAGTTCGGTTTCGCCGCCTTCAATAACCAACAAGAACTCATCGCCGCTGAGGCGGCCAACAGTGTCCCCTTCACGCAAGGTTGCGCTAAGGCGTTTGGCGAGTTTTTCTATCACTTTGTCGCCAACGGTATGGCCAAACTGAGCATTAATATTCTTGAAGTTATCGACATCTATTGACGCCACCACCACTATTTCGTTTTTACGGCTGGCAATGCTTAAGGCGTGCTCTAAGCGGTCGCGCACCAGCAGAATATTGGGTAAGCCAGTCAGGGCATCGTGGTAGGTTCGGTATTCTAACTCCCGCTTATGAGCGAAGCTGCGTTCGGTCACATCGGAGCTAATGCCCACAAAGTTTTGCACCTCGCCTCGCTTATTTTTAATGGCGCTCATGGACGCAAGCTCCGCATAAAACTCGCCATTTTTACGGCGGTTCCAAAGCTCGCCCTGCCAAAAGCCGTCTTTTATCAGCTGCTGGAACATAGCTCGATAAAACGACTTACCCTGACGCCCCGACTTTAAAAAACGAGGGTTCTTGCCAAGCACTTCACGTTTTTTATAACCGGTAATGCGCGTAAACGCGGGGTTCACATCGAGAATGCGGCCATCGGCGTCGGTAATAGTAATGCGGTCCTGCGTATGCTGAAAAACCGAGTCGGCCAGCATAATTTGCCGACGCACGTAGCGTAAAATTAGCCAGCTTAAGAATAGCGCGGCCAGCAACACCAACGGCGATATAATGGCGTAGCGCCATAGCTCATTGAGGGACGACTCGTAGGAGTTCGTCGCACTCTCTTTAATATTCGAGATTAGTCGTTCTTCAACATCTTGAACGGTCGCAATAAGCTGTGTCTGCTGAGCGATCCAAACATCAGCGTCCATGCCCTGAAGTAACTCATTTGGCATTCGTGTTGCTAGTAGCTTTTGTCGAAATTCCGTCGTTAACGCTGACAATTCACCGTCTGGCTCCACCGTGGTCTGACTTTCAAAACCAATAAGTAAGCTACGTTGGCGACCGGCGTTGTAGGCCAGTTGGCGAATGTCATTCTGACTGATTTCGCCGGTGACTAATGCCTTACCGACAATAGCTCGTTCTTGCCCCAGCAGCTCTCTTAATCGGTTTAATATAAAGTAAGCATTTACTTCCCGGGAAAGGCTAACAATAGGTAAGTCGCTCGCTAATTCGCTGAGCTGACTGTTGGTTTGTTGAATAACACTGGTATAAAACTGAATAGCTTCGTCAGCCGTGGCGACTTTGTTGTCGACACGTTCCCGCATGACCGGTAACTGACTAAGCGCGTCGGTTGTTATTTTAAGGCTCTGGTAGAGCGACTGGGTTTCGGGGTTAATATCGACCGAGCTCAACTGCTGTTTTAAGTGCTCTAACTGCTGGTTGGTTCTTTCACGGCTCTGCGCGAGCCTGGCTCGAAACCTGTCTGCGCCAGCATCAGCTATTAAGACACTCAAGCCTCGCTCACGCTGCAATGTGCCCACAAGCTGACCGGCCGCTGTCACCAGCGTGATATTATCATTCAGCGCATCTAGTCTGTTTACCGACTGACGCAGCTCCAGAATGTTAGAGCCTGACATCCAGATAATAGCGATAATCGGCAATAGCAAAGCCGCTGCAAAACGATACGAAAGTGGCAGTTTGTCGAATAATTCGAGCGCGCGATATGAAATACGCTTTCTCCCCCGCAAGTTGAATTCCTTTTTAATCACTTACTTTTTGTAAGTGTATAATAAAACTAACCTGAATGAGTGATCTAAAACTGTTAATTCCGCTATAGTAGACAGAAGCTTACCGTTTGGAGTCGTACCTTTATGAAAACATGGATTCGTCTTAGTGCAACAGCCTCTTGTATGTTTCTTTTTACAATGGCTCACGCACAGCAGCTGTCCGAAATGCAACAATGCCTACTCGATAAAATGAATACGGCAGAAGCAACGAAAACGACCATTGCAGATGTTCGTAGTCAGTGTGAAGAGCAATTACGCAGTGCTGAAGACGAGGAAGTGGTTGAAGTCGATGCCGTGGAAGAGCCAGGTGTGCTCACCAACAGAATGAAAAGTGAAAAGGTCACTCAGTTTGACCCTTACGTTCTTACCCCACACCGCCGCAACTATATGCTTCCCGTGCTCACGACAAACAATATCAACCGCATTCAGTACGCTGACATAGAAGGTTATGAGCAAAACCTCGAAGAATACGAGTCAAAGTTTCAGCTAAGCTTTAAAGTACCGCTCAATAAAGAAAGCTTGTTGTTCGAAGATGACCAGTTTTTCTTTGGCTTCACTGTGCAGTCGTGGTGGCAAGTTTATTCGGACAATATTTCTAAGCCGTTCCGCGAAACTAACTACATGCCTGAGTTTTTCTACGCAACGCCAACCGGATGGCATCCGTTTGGTACCAATACGGCCTTAGTGTTTGGGGCTGAACATTTGTCGAATGGTCGCAGCCAACCACTGTCGCGCAGTTGGAACCGCTTCTACGCTCAGTTTGTCGTTGAAAAAGGCCGTTTTGTGTTTTCGCTTAAGCCGTGGGTTCGTCTACAAGAAGACGCAAAAACCGACCCGCTTCAGTCCAGTGGTGACGACAACCCAAATATTACGGACTATGTTGGCAACTACGAATTCACTACCGCATACAGCGATGGTGACTTCGAGTACATTTTAAAGCTTAACCACGCCATAGACACCGGCAGAGGCTCCGCCGAGCTTAACTGGACGTTTCCACTCGGCGGTAAGTTTATTGGTTATACGTCAATTTTCACCGGATACGGAGAGAGCTTGATTGACTACAACCACAAGCAAACTCGCTTCGGTATCGGTATTGCGTTAAATAACGTACTTTAACGATTAAAAGCTGTAGGCGGCTGACAACCAAAGACGTCGGCCGTCTTCAACATAGCCGTATTCTTCTACGCCAATTTCTTTGTCTAGTAGGTTATATATACCTGCCGCCAACTTAATGTCTCTCGTGACATAGTAATTAACACCCAAGTCCGCCAATGTGTAGGAAGGCGCAACCAATACGTCCTGCGAAGGGCCTGTTGTTGGCTGACTCTCCTCACCACGATAATGCACACGTAACCAACTGTTCCATCGTTTATTCGGCTTCCAGTTTAACGATGTTTGTATTAAATGCTTAGGCAATTGGTTTAAAGGGTCGCCTGCATATTCGCCCGACTTTTGCTCAGAGTCGGTATAGGTATAATTGCCTTTAACTGACCAATGGCGGCTTAATCGTGAATTAAATGTCAGTTCCACACCTCTGGTAACAGCTTCATCAATATTCACACGTGTCGTTGGCATTGAGCCAAACTGGTTAGGCCCAGCGTCACAAATCGTTGCAGGGCAGGCGACACGAGTAATTTTATCGTCAAACTGGTTATAAAAGACGGTTGCAGAGGTCGATGTATGACGACTCCAGTCGGTATACAAACCCAACTCATAGTTGGTCGACGTTTCTGCTTCTAAATTTGGGTTACCATAAACATCACCACCACGGCTGACCTGGCCCCAATCGGGTGTGGTTTCACGTAAGCCTGGAGCTCGGAATCCCGTTGAAACACCACCTTTTATGGTTGTTGCGCGACTCAAAGTATAAACACCGTAAACGCGAGGGCTCCAATGGCCGCCGAAAATATCATCGTCGTCGTAGCGCACACCTGTAGTTAAGTCGAAACCTTTAAACAGCGGCCAGGCCGTTTCTGCAAATACCGACCATTGCGAGCCCTCTACTCGGGTACGATCACTGACTTGGTTACTGGTTAAGTCTTCCAGCTCTTCCTTAAAGTAGGAAACCCCGGTATTGACTGAGTTGTCATCAAATAGCGGTAAATTCCAGTGACTCTGAAAGTCGGTATTAGTAATAGTCATTAGACGCGCTTCGTTTTCATATTCGTCGCGTTTTAAATAGCTGCGGGCGCCCACTAACCCCCATTGCCCGTTATGAGCAATGGACACGGAACTACTGTCATAGACGGTACTTGAAGACTCAGGACACCCGCGGCGACCACATTCTTCACCCGGCGCCAGCGGCTCAACCGTTTTTCCTAAAGACGCGTTAATTGTTTGCTTCGCCGTACCCACCTCAAACAGAATTTCATGGTCCCGGTTTGGTGTATACGCCAATTTCATGTCCGCATCTTGCGCCGTTTTATCTCGAAAACCTTCGACAATTTCATCTTCTAGTCGACGCGTGTAGCCTGCTGACAGTTGAAGCCCTAAAGTATCTTTTATGAGTGAGCCTGCCGTAAAAAAATTTGTCTGATAGCTGTTACCCGACTCCGATCGCTCCTGCAACGTACCATCAACTTTAATTTCAGAGCGCCATTCGTCCGGAGTTTTACGCGTAATGATATTAATAACGCCCCCAATTGCATCTGAACCATAGAGTGAAGACATCGGCCCTCGAATAATCTCAATACGGTCTATAGCGGCTAGCGGTGGCGTCCAGGCACCTTCCACACCAGGGCCATCGCTATTCGGGCGGGTTTCACGAGAGCTCTGACGCTGACCATCCACCAAAATTAAGGTGTAGTCGGCTCCCATCCCGCGCAGACTAATATCCTGACGATCACCACCGCCAGTTACTACAACGCCCGGCGCATCGGTCATGGCATCGGTTAAGTCTTTATAAAAACGCTGTGACAATTCGCTTTTGTCGATGACAGAAATAGAAGCAGGTGCCTTTTTAATATGCTGAGCAACGCCAGAGGCCGTAACCACCATGACCTCCACATCTTTATGTTTGTGACGTCGTTTTTCGCGATCGTCGTCTGCACCGTCCTGTGCATGAGCGGTACCCAAGGCAGAAAAAATAGCCATTGAAAGTACACCCAGTTTCAAGCCATTCTTAATAACGTTCACAAATCGCCCCTTTGTTTAAATGAGAATAATTTTCATTGGCGATGATAAATGTTAAGATAAATTCATCAACGTCGAAATTCTGAAATAGGTTTTAAGCAGGACTAAAACATGAACCCAAAAATGATTCGGTCAATGAAGACCTTTACCCGAACTGTCGAGCTGAACAGTATGAGTGGGGCGGCAAAGGAACTGCACATGACGGTATCTGCGGTTAGCCAACAGTTACAGCGCCTGGAAAAAGACAACGGTATAGCGCTGTTCCACAGAAACACTCGAACGCTAACGCTGACCGAAGCCGGGAAAGTGTTTTATCAGTCGTGCTTAGATATGCTTAGCATTGCGTCGCGTAATCAGGAACAGTGGGAGGCGTTGACCAAAACACCACAAGGGCAAATTAAAATGATAGCGCCTGTTGGTTTTGGTGGCGGGTTGCTTAGTGAGCCGTTAAAGCAGCTGCAACAAGAGTTTAAAAATGTCCATTTTCAGCTGCACATGACCGACGAGCCTGTTGATTTAATTACCGCTGGTGCAGACTTAGCCATTCGTATTGGCCCATTGGCTGACTCCACTCTATACGCTAAACATTTAGCCGACTGGAACATGATTCCTTGTATTGCTGCTTCGCACCCGGCTGCACAGAACACTATCAACAGTTTTGACGACCTTCCCGAAGACTGCTTTATTGGGCATATGTCGAACTCATCAGAGCTTGAGTTCCCACAGCCCAAAATTATGCTCAACAATATGCAAACTGTGGTTCAGCTAACACTGGATGGCGTCGGCTATGCGTTACTGCCAGAACCAGAAGTTAAACACCACATTGAAAGTGGTCACTTACTGCGTTTACTGCCAGATTGGCAAGGCAGTCCGTACAGCGTGCATGCGGTGTTGCCAGTTAAGGACAACATCCCGGCAAAAACTGAACGGACTGTTGAGGTACTAAGCGAGTTCTTTCATAGCTTGTAAGGACTGCTGAACGTCACTGTCGCCTGACATCAAATCAAAGGCTTTATGTTCTGTTCCTGATTCGTCAAGGCAGCGAAATAATACGTTCGCTACATCTTCACGGGGCACAGAGCCCGGGGCCAGTGACTCTCCTACAACCACTTTGCCGCTGGCAGGGTCATCCGTTAATGCGCCGGGACGCACTATCGTCCAATTGAGGCTGCTAAGCATTAACTCTTTGTCGGCATAATGCTTCGCCGCGTAGTAAGGCAGTAGCTGTTCCGCCCAGTTCTCGCGGTTATTCGCTTGCCATGCGCTGACCATAATAAAGCGCTTCGCGCCAATGTTTTCAGCAGCTTCAACGGTTTTCACTGCACCGTCTAAATCCACTAAAAGTGTTTTGTCATCACCCGTGCCAGCGCCAGAGCCTGCTGTGAATACAACCGCATCTGCGCCATTAAGAGCAGTCTGCAAGTCGTCAACGGAACCCTCTAAGTCGGCTAACCTGGCTTCAACACCTTTCTCTTCCCACGATTGTTTTTGTTCCTGCTTCCGTACTACAGCAACAACCTTGTGTTTGTCGTCGTTTTGCAATTGTTCGACAAGATGCTGACCAATTTTTCCATTCGCACCAATAACCGCAACTTTCATAATCGACCTCCATAATTTTAGTGTCTGATCGTACGTAATGAAGGCCCGGATTAGATCGCTACGCTACTTTGACCAAACAATGCAGTTTCGGCTCGCATGCTTGGCTTTGTAAAGAGCCTGATCGGCGCGGCGGTAAATGCTGGACACGTCGTCATTTGTCTCGCTTGTGGTCGCCCCAATGCTCACGGTTGGGTTAATGACATCGCCTGAATCCAGGGTTACAACGGTTTTCTCTACTGCTTCGCGAACACGTTCTAGTACCGCTGAGGCGTTGTCTTTGTCCGTGTAGGGCAGGATAATCATAAACTCTTCGCCACCGACCCGAATGACAGTGTCACTGCCTCTTAAGCTGTCGTTCATAGCGTTGGCACCAGCTATCAGCACTTGGTCACCGACGTCATGACCATAGGTGTCGTTAATGGACTTAAAGTGGTCAAAGTCGATAACGGCTACGACACAACAGCTGTCTTTATAGTGGGTTGCCAGCCCCTGCTCCAGCATTTCCATGCCTGCGGAGCGGTTTTTTAAGCCTGTAAGGGAGTCAGTGTAAGCAATTAACGCCATGTCATCGCGTTGACGCATAAGATCTGATCGCACAGCTTGCTCAGCAATAACGGTTTCAACGGCCGTACCCATCATACGAACCATTTCAATTTCTAACTCACTGAAAGCTTCCAGGCGTGTCGTTTTCTTAGCAAAGCCCAGTACGCCCCAAACAACGTCATTAATAACAATTGGGGTACCGATATACGACTGCAGGCCATAAGTTTGAAAGGACTTGTGGTCTTTAAAGCGTTCGTCTTTGTCGGCTTCGTTGGTATGAACCAACTCGTTCTCTGCTAACACAACCGAGCAATAGGTTGTGTCTAAAGGCAGCTGAGTGCCTGCTTCCAGGTCTAACTTTGCCGTTTGCACCCACTCAATGGTGTATACGCCATCAATGATGGAGCTTGCGGTGCCAATATCCACGTCTAAATAGTCCACGCCAAACTTTAAAAGTTCGTCAATAGAGGCAGGGTCAATTCTACGGCCGCGTTTGTGAATAATGTCATGAATGGTGCGCATTAAGTCGACAGAAGCGTAGTACTCTGTCACGTCTTCAATAATGGCATAAAGACCGACGGTCTTATTGTTTTCATCCAGCTCAGGAATATAACGGACATCTAAAAAACATTTACGTCCGTCCCTGAATGTAACGGTTTCCGAAAAAGAATTAACCTTACCACTTTTAAAAACTTTGTCGTGCCGCACTTTAACGCGAGCGTAAAACTCGTCATCCAGAACATCAGCGACAAAACGCTCCAACATGTCCGCTTTCTTAAGGTTAAAAAACTGACAGTAGGCTTTATTGGCATAACGGTATCGCCGCTTTTCATCAATGAAAGCGACCATAGTGGGTAGCTTTTCCAGAATTTTATTCGATAGCTGACGCTCTGGCATAATATTCACCTTTAATCTTCAATAAAGAATAGCCTACGCCATTCAATTCGTCAGCCCAAGTTAACCGTTTAAAATCTTTACAAAAAACTCGGCCCCTTTGCGACGGCAAAATTCGATATTGCGCTCGGGTATAGACTCGGGGTCGTCGTACTGCTCAATCGCCTTTTCTAAACTCGCTTCGCGTAATAAGTGCAATGTCGGAAATGGAGAGCGGTTGGTGTAATTGGCCGGGTCGTCCTGGGGCTCACCGTCAAAGCAGTAGTCCGGATGAAAATGCGCTAGTTGATAAACGCCTTCATAGCCTTCCTCAATAAGCAGTGCGTCGGCCATGTCGACCAAGTCTAAAAAGCCATGAAAGCCTTCGAAACCCTGGGGAAGAATAAAAAGCGTGGTCTCGGTTTCAGGTGTTTCGTCTAAGTGCTTCGCTTCATCCAGCAACTGTTGTAACACTGAAGCTATGTCCGGTTGCTCTGCAACAACGTAGCGAATACTTTTGCGCTCAACTTCGCGGCGCGCAAACGGGCAGATATTGTATTTCACAATAAGCTGTTGCACCCAACGCTGGGTTTGCTCAATAATCGTAGGTATCTCGGCTGTCATTTTAGTATCACCAAAAGGAGGCTTCTGTATATGAAGTCTTTAGAGCTCAAAGTTCCACCCGTCATTGTTGTTGCCATAGTAGCAGGACTTATGTGGTTAACGGCGCATTATACCGCAGAGTTAAACGCTTTCTACGTTGGCCAGCGCGCTGCGGCTATTTTCTTGCTGGTGCTGGGTGTATTACTGCCTTTACTCGGTGTTATGAGCTTTCGCCGCGCGAAAACAACGGTCGATCCGCGAGATCCGAAAAAAAGCACCGAGCTTGTCACAACAGGCATTTACCAGCGGACCCGAAACCCAATGTATCTCGGCTTTTTCTTTATGTTAATGGCCTGGGGCGTGTTTTTAGGCAGTATTCTGTCGTTATGGGGGCTGGTGCTATACGTTGCATACATGAGTAAGTTTCAAATTCAGCCGGAAGAGCGCATTCTCACAAAAACCTTTGGAGAAGCCTACAAGAACTACTGTCGGGAAACCGGCCGGTGGTGGTAGTCAGGCATTAAGGAGCCTTGCGACTCTTTCTTGCAGCATCGGAATAATGCTGTCTTCAAACCAAGGGTTACGCTTTAACCACAAGTTATTACGCGGGCTTGGGTGCGGCAGCGGCAGAACCTCCGGCCAATAACTCTCCCAGTTTTTTACTCGCTCGGTGAGCGTCTGTTTTGGTTCGTCAATGTGCCAACTTTGTGCGTACTGTCCAATGGCCAACGTCAATTCTAAATTTGGCAGCTGCTCGAGGAGCTTTTGCCGCCATGCCGGAGCACATTCTGGCCTTGGTGGTAAGTCGCCGGACTTGCCGGTGCCCGGGTAACACAAGCCCATAGGAATAATAGCCAGCTTTTCAGCGTCATAAAAAGTGGCTTTATCAATGCCCATCCACTGACGAAGCCGGTCGCCACTGGGGTCGTCGAATGGCTTGCCTGACGCATGGACACGCCGACCAGGCGCTTGGCCTGCCACTAAAATCTTCGCATTAGGGTGTAACTGGACAACCGGCCGAGCTCCCATTGGCAATTCAGGTTCGCATAGCGTGCATTGACGAACCTCTGTCAGCAAATTTTGCCAGGAGCTCATGGTTGCCTCATTGGTTATTTCTCAATAAATGCCTGCTCTATAACGTAATCGCCTTGTTTGCGTGAGGTGGCTTTTGTAAAGCCGCGCTCATTCAGTATAGCCATTAAGTCTTGCAGCATAGCGTCATTACCACACAGCATAAAACGGTCATGCTCGGGGTTCAAATCGGACATTCCAATGGTGTGCGTCAGTGTGCCTGAGGTCAGTAAGTCTGTAATTCGCTGCTGGTGTGCTTCATCTCTGAATGGCTCACGCGTAACGGTTGGGTAATAAATTAACTTCTCTTTTACCCAGTCACCAAAAAACTCGTTATTCGGTAAGTCTTCACCTATTTCTTTTTGATAGGCCAATTCAGAGACATAACGTACACCGTGGACAAGAATCACCTTGTCGTACTGCTCGTAGATATCCGGATCTTTAATGACGCTCATGAACGGCGCTAGCCCGGTACCGGTACTCAGCAAATACAGGTTTTTACCCGGTAGTAGATGCCCCGGAACAAGGGTGCCGGTAGGGCGCGTCGACAGCACCACTTCATCGCCAACCTGAATATGCTGCAAACGTGACGTTAATGCGCCATCGGGCACTTTTATGCTGAAAAACTCCAGCTCTTCTTCATAGTTGGCGCTGGCAATTGAATAAGCGCGCAGCAACGGCTTGTCTTCAAGTTGCAGTCCCATCATTACGAACTGGCCATTTTCGAAAGTGAAACTTGGCTTACGGGTGGTTCTAAAACTGAATAGGGTGTCATTCCAGTGGCGTACCTGAGTGACGGTTTCGGCAATAGTACTTCTCATGAAAACTCCTGCTTCTAACTCCAGCTCTTGGAGGGACTACGGCAAAAGTGACGCTTTGCGTTTAAAAACTAAAAAATCACTTAATTATTTCTAAATTGCGAATAAGAATGATTTTCATATAGACTAACGCCATATTCATTAAACATCAAATAAAAGCATTGGTTTAGCCAATTCTAACAGCAATAATTTATGGCGCGCAGAAATAGATCAAGAAAACGCGGCTGGTCATTAAAGGACTGGCACTGGATAAGTTCGGCGGTGTGTCTTATTGGCATGCTGCTGTTCTCTGTCACCGGTATTACCTTGAACCATGCGGGGTGGATAGAGTCTGCGCCTAGCATAGAAAGCCATGAAGGGTCTCTCCCTCAAAAGGACTTGGAACGGCTGGTGAATGCGTCAGGGAATGACACTCTGCCAGCTTCTTTTCACCGCTGGTACGAAGACAAAACGCAAAACAGCTTGAGTTCAAACGCCCAAATTGAATGGAGCGATTACGAAGTGTACGTCGCTATGCCCCGGCCTGGCGGCGACAGCTGGTTCAGCGTCGATTTAGACAGCGGTGCTTTTTATTCTGAAACTACCGACAGGGGTTGGATAGCTTATTTTAACGACTTGCATAAAGCCCGAAATACCGGGTTCTTGTGGAGCTTATTCATCGATATTTTTGCGATTGCCAGCATTGTTTTCACTATTACGGGGTTATTGCTTTTGAAAAAGTACAGTAAGGGCCGAAAATCGACCTGGCCGCTGGTCCTGGCCGGATTCATCATCCCATTTTTCGCAGTCATTGGTTCTGCTCATGCTGCGGAAAACGAATTAACCGTAGAAATTCCGCGTCTGTCTGTGGCTGAGTATCACGTGCCTTATGTCGCGGTTTGGTTAGCCAACGAGCGACATCAGCGTGTTGTCGACATTGCCGTTTGGTATGACACGAACCTTGAAAACAATGAAGGCGAAAAGTGGCTGAAGGACATGCGTCAATGGTGGCGCCGCAGCGGACGCATGACCGATATGCCTATAGATGGTGTCTCCGGCGCAACCCGCCGCCCAGGCGTTCAGCGGGTCGACCTTACCCCCATGCTGAGTAAATTACCCGAGCTTAGTGACGGCAACTATTACCTATACGTAGAAGCCGCCCGCGAGCTTGGCGGCCGTGAAATGCTGCGCTTGCCGTTGTCTTTACCCCTTAACAACCCAATATCCATAACAGACCGCGGTGAGCACGAGCTTGGCCGTGTGTCCCTAAAACTGGAGCCTTAAGCATGAAATTATCTTCTGTAATAACGACAAGTCTTGCTGTGTTGACGCTGTTTGCCAGCGCCAGCAGTGAAGCACACCGTGTTTGGATTAAACCAAGCGCCACCATTGTATCCGGCGACTCTGAATGGGTCACCTTCGACGCGGCAATTGCGAACGGCATTTTTTACCCCGACCACTACCCATTGAGCTTAGACAGAGTCGAAGCTATGGCACCGGACGGGTCTGCAGTGACTTTAGAGAACGGTTACAAAGGCAAACTACGCTCTGTCTTTGACATAGAGCTCGAAAAAGAAGGCACCTACACGGTGTACTCAGCCAGTTCAGGATTATCGGCTCGCTGGGTAGACGATAACGGCGAACGCCAATACTGGCCACCACGTGGCTCCCGCAAAACCAATGACGATTTTTATAAAGAAGTTCCTCAGGACGCCAAAGACTTAGAAGTCAGTGAACGCTCACATCGAGTCGAAGCTTTTGTAACGTCAGGCGCACCGACCTATGACACTTTAGGCCCAACCGGTAAAGGCTTAGAGTTAGAGCCAGTAACGCACCCTAACGACTTATACACCGGCGAAAACATTACGTTTAAGTTTACAATGGACGGCAAAGCCGCTGCTGGCACTGAGCTGGTCTTGGTGAAAGGTGGTGAACGGTATCGCGATCGTTCAGAGCCAACCAAGCTGACAACCAACGAAAAAGGCGAAGTCAGCTTCTCTGTTGAAGAAGCGGGTATGTACTGGCTAGAAGCTGAATACGCCGATAACAACGGCAAAGCCCCGGCGACCAAACGCCAGGGCTCTTATGTTGCCGTGTTAGAAGTGTTGCCGATGTAATTAATCGGCAGTGACAACCGGTGGTTCGCTTAGACGGACCACGCCCAGTGTATTGGCGTCGGTGCCGAACCAAATGGAGTCGGTGCCTTCGTCATAGAACATGTGACGAACGGTACCGCCGCCACTTTCTAGCTCGATAGGCTCTGAAAATTCGTGAGTTTCTGTGTCAAAACCCACTAAGCGGTTCGGCTGCACGCCCGTTTCGACAAACCAAACGTCATTGCGCTTGTCGACCGCCATGCCGTACGGACGAGAATTGCCGGCAGCAGGTGCACGCCAGTCTTTGTTGTCGCCAGTTACCGGATCGTAGCTACCGACATATCCTTGGTTATAATCGACATACCAAAGCGTTCCGTCATCGGTCATACCCAGGCGACGAGGTCGCGACTTTTCTCTATCCAGTTCAAATTCTTTTAGTTTGCCATTCTCGACGGTTGCGAGTTTATTCGTACCAAACAACGTCGCCCAGGGGCGGTCGTTTTCAACGATAAGGCCATAAGGTCGTGCTGACTCTGTCGGCACTTCCCACAGCATCATTTCGCCACCATTGGTTTCTAAAAAACCTATTTGATTACCGCCCTGAACCGTAAACCAAATGTCGCCAGCTGCGGTGAAGTCCATAGTATGACTGTCTCTGGGGCCGCTACCTGGTAATTCAAATTGCTTAATATCGCCAGTGCCTGGGTCAATAAGACCTATGTGCTCTTTTAAGTTCCCGGCGTACCAGGCGCCCCTATCATCGACAATAACGGTGTGAGGCCCTGCACCGTCAGGCAAGTCGTAGCGTTTGAATTCCTCTGTTTTCGGATTAAAGGTTGCTGCGTAGTGGCTTCCCTGACCAACAAACCAGACCGTGCCGTCATGCACCCAAGGGTCACGAGGCCGGGAGTCCTCCCACGGCACCTGCCACTCCTGAATTTCAGCATTCGCTAATCCGGATTCTTTGTGGTCATCACTGTTCACCGGCGCACTGCTTATTCCCGCCAGGCCAACGACTACTGCACTTGCTAAACTAAGGTACTTCATCGTTATGCCTCCTGAAATAGGTGTTCATCTAAATATTGCACCCGATCGTAACTTATGCAATGTTCATTGTATAAATAGTAAACGGCGGGCTTGGCATGCTGGATCAATGGCTTATTGGTATTATCTTGCTGGCAATGCTGGCCTTGTTCGTCATTGATAAATGGCGCTATGACCTAGTCGCCATGATGGCGCTGTTATCTGCAGCAGTATTAGATCTTGTTCCTACCGCAGAAGTGTTCAGTGGTTTTGGTAATGCCGCCGTCATAACCGTCGCTGCGGTACTTATCATTAGCCATGCATTATGGCGCTCGGGCGTGGTTGACGCTTTAGCTTCGGTCATGAAACGCGCAGGCGACAAGCGCTGGATTCAAATGATAGCGCTGACATCGGTCACCACCATTTGCTCCGCCTTTATCAGTAACACTGGCACCATGGCCATTATGATTCCCGTGGCACTTCAACTCGCCCGCACCAGCGGCAATAATCCCTCTAAACTGCTTATGCCAATGGCGTTTGGCTCGCTACTCGGTGGGACCATAACCATGGTCGGTACACCACCCAATATCATTATTGCGGATATACGGCGCGAAGCCATGGGCGAGTCTTTTGGCATTTTCGAATTTACCCCTGTGGGCTTGAGTATTGCTGCTGCCGGTCTGTTATTTATGTGGCTGCTCAGCCACTGGCTGGTCCCTGAAAAAAGTGGTAAGTCCAAATCAGAGTCTCTGTACGATGTCAGCAGTTACCTTACCGAATTGTATGTCCCGGAAGAGTCTGGGTTTATTGGCGAAACGCTGTATGAGTTGGAAAACCGCACCGAAGACGACTTTGTTATTGTCGCACTACAACGAGGTGAAAAACGCTGGTCTGCCCCCGCCCGGTATCTGCGCTTAAAAACCGAAGACGTCTTAATTGTCGAGGCTAACGCTGAAACCATTCAGCACGTTATTGACGGTACAGGACTGGAGCTTAACGCCGAAGAAGACATTGATGAGCGCTTTTTGAAATCAGACGATATTACCGTTATTGAAGGCATCGTTGGTCACGACTCACGGCTTATTGGTCGCTCTGCTGCGGATATTAAACTGCGCAGCCGCTACGGTATCAATGTGCTTGGGGTCGCGCGGGAAGGCCAAAAACTCGGTACGGCTTTAGGTAATATTCGCTTCAAGCCAGGCGACGTTCTGTTATTGCAGGGCGATGCTGAGACTCTGACCGATGTATTTCAGCGCTTTGGGTGTTTTCCGCTCGCGCAACGCAGCTTGCGTATCGGATCGTCCAAAAAGCTGGCTTTACCACTGGGGATTTTTGCTGCAACGATTTTATCAGCCGCCTTTGGATTACTCTCGGTGCCCGTCGCCTTCTCATTGGCTGCCGGACTTATGGTAGTGACTAATATTCTACCCCTGCGAGAGCTATATGACGCTATCGACTGGCCTATTATTGTGCTGCTGGGCGCAACCATACCGCTGGGTTCAGCGTTAGAGCGCAGTGGTGCCGCCGATACCATTGCCAACGGCGTGCTTTATATCAGCTCTGGTGCGCCTGAATTTGTTGCCGTTGGCCTGCTGCTGGTTGTTACCATGTTGCTGTCGAATATCGTTAATAACGCTGCTGCCGCCGTACTTATGGCACCTATTGGCATCAGTATGGCGAACAGCTTCGCCGCCAGTATGGATCCCTTTTTAATGGCCGTCGCTATAGGTGCTGCGGTGCCATTCTTAACGCCCATAGGCCACCAGTCGAACATTTTAGTAATGGGACCGGGCGGCTATAACTTCAGCGATTATTGGCGATTGGGCTTGCCGTTGTCGCTGGTTGTCGCCTCCGTGGCTCTGGTGATGATATTGCTGGTGTGGCCGCTGTATTAACCGCGGTTTTTATAAGGCAGGTAAGTTCGCAATGTTTTTAGATGTTCGTGTAACGCTGTGCTTTCATCCCGACAATACTGTTCAATGGCGTCGTTAAGAGGAGACGGCGTAAACCGATAAAACCCTTCACGAAGCACCGGCTCAAAGCCTCGATGCAGCTTATGTTCGCCCTGTGCGCCAGCGTCAAAGTAGCTAAGGTTATGGTTAATGCAGTAGCCAATGCCCTGATAATAACAAGCCTCAAAATGCAGGAACTCCAGCTCTTCCTGACAGCCCCAGTAGCGCCCATAAAGCGTGTTTTCACTTTTAAAACACAAGGACGCCGCCACCATTTCGTCATTTCGGTAAGCCGCAAACACGACAATATGTTCCGCCAATAACTTACCCCAAAGCTCAAATGTCGCCGGTGTTAAATAGCCGCCATGGCCTGAGCGTTTTAAGTAAGTTCGCTGGTAAAAGACAATGAATTGGTGCCAGAAATCTGCAGTTAATTCGTTGCCATGCAAAGTTCGCATTTCGACATTTTGCTCGGACACCTTTTGCCGCTCTTTGCGAATGGACTTGCGCTTGCGTGACACTAAAGCCCCGAGAAAATCGTCAAAGGAACTATAACCCCGGTTCTGCCAGAGAAATTGGATATCAAAGCGTTGCCACCAACCCTCTTCTGCCAGAACCTCGCTTACATTCGGCTCAACGTACAGACATTGCAAGTTGCTGACATCGTGCTCCTGCACCAACGTCGATTCAATAACCGGCAGAACATCAGCAGCGTTAACGCTCTCGGCAGTAGCCAGGCGAGGCCCCTGACACGGGGTAAAAGGTATGGCGTTGATAAGTTTTGGGTAATACTGAAAACCATAACGCTCGTAGGCTTCAGCAAACGCCCAGTCGAACAAATACTCGCCATAGGAATGGGTCTTTTTAAACCACGGCATAATGGCAATCAGTTTGTCGCTGTTATCATGTACCGCAACATACTGGGGCAACCAGCCACGTTGAGGCCCAAGACTACCCCCCTGCTCAAGCGCCAACAGGAAATCATATTGCGTAAACGGATAGTCACCGCTGAACAACCGGTTCCAGTCCGCCTTGGATATTGACGTTATTGTTGAATGAACAACAGCGCGCATGGGTTAGGTGCTTAAAAGCCCAAGCACACTGATATCTTCGTCCAAACGTGGCCAATGGATGCCCTGGCCGTTGCCTAATAATTGCCAATCATTACGTTCTTCTTCCGTGGCAGCTTCCAAGCGAGGAAACCAAACAATGGGAGCCGAAATTTTACGTCCGTCAGCCAGTTCAACTTCGAGCGCAGCTTCGGTAACAGATACATTCACTGCAACAGGGTGGCGATCAATTTCTAAAGTATTCATCCCAAGCCTCCAGAAGCTCTTCTTTATGTTGAGGTTTATCTTAGCAAACTATTTAAGGCTAAAAACACGTACCCATACATCAGCCGTTATGGCCAAGCTTTGTAGCTTTTCTGCCTTTTCTATGCCTTCTTTACTAGCACGGTAGAGGTGTGGTGTCATGGTGAGTAGGTCATGTACGGCTTCAGTATCAGGCAACTCAACTTTAAAACTGATTCTCTCTTCTGATGACAAAACCCAACCTTTTTCGGAGACTGGTAAGTGTTCGGATTTTGCTTTTATTTCTGGGTAAATTATTCGTTTGAGTTCGATTAAGTGCTCAGAAGCCGGATCAACCATAATCAATCGACCACCCGGTTTTAAAACCCGCTTAAACTCAGCTTCCACCGGAAAACCAAATACACATAAAATGGTATCGACACTATTGTCTGCCAATGGAATCGCGTTATTAGATGCCACCATCCAGCTCAAGCGCTTATCTTGCTTTGCGGCTGCCTGTACCGCCCATTTTGAGATATCCAGCGCTGCAACCTCTAACGATACGTCACGCTGCTCAGCTTTACACACAATGCTTTGAAGGTAATATCCCTCACCACAGCCCGCGTCTAAAATTGACTGATCGCCAACCGATAACACACTATCTGACAGCGCGTCAGCCAATGGCTGATAAAAGCCCTGACTCAAAAAATGACGCCTTGCCTGCACCATCGCTTTGCTGTCACCGGGGTCTTTCGAGCGTTTATTCTGTACCGGCAACAAGTTGACGTAACCTTGCTTCGCAATATCAAAGCTATGACCATTGTCGCAGCACCACGTACGCTCATTCAGCTGCAAAGGCTGTTTATCTAATGGACAAATGAGTTGGTCAAACGGTTGTATCACGGCGGAAGCTCTTATTAATTTTAAAGCTTAAGTTTACGGGGTTTCGCGACAAAATTCAGGCACAAAAAAAGCAGCCCGTAGGCTGCTTCTTAAATTTGGTTCGCTTAAAGCGACTTCAAGGGCTCTATCCGCAAGGGATTATAGCGCTTGAATGTTCTCAGCTTGAGGGCCTTTCGGGCCTTGGGTCACTGAGAAAGAAACGCGTTGGCCTTCAGCTAAGGTTTTGAAACCGTCGCTTACAATCGCGCTAAAGTGAGCAAATACGTCTGCACCACCTTGCTGCTCGATAAAACCAAAACCTTTTGCTTCGTTAAACCACTTAACAACACCGTTTACTGTATTAGACATAATAATATCCTGAAATTTTTAAAACTATAAAAGTACCGGACCGAGACAATCTCGATGCCGATGATCGTGCGGGGTAAAAAATGTGAAACTTAAAACTACAGGACGAGACGATTACTTCTAATAATGTGACGTAGAGGAGTGTTTAACTATCTGTTTCTTATCCAACGCCGCCCACTGTACGCTCATTTATTATAATGTCAAAGAATATTTTCAATTTATTTTATAAAGCTGATTTATAGTAAAGTCGGCTTAGAAAATCTGCGCCAGCATGCATCGAATAGAACCGCCGCCCAGTTCAACGGTAGGCACGTTAATGGGTACGAGTGTCACCCATTGCTCCAGTTTTTGGATCTGTTCAGCACTTAAAGCGTTATAAGCGGTTGCAGAAATAGCCAATAATTTGCGCCCATCTGCCTCTAACTCCAGAGTATTACCGGCAAAGTGCTCTATTTGAGCTTCAGTCAACTGCACCAGCTCTTTACCACTTGCTGCAACCGTATCCATAAACCGGCGCCGTTCTTTGTCATCACGAATCATCTCAGCGGACGCCATGACAAACTCACTGCCAACAGCCATAAGCACATTGGTGTGATACACCGGCTTGCCGTCTCGGCTGGTTGCATTGAACGCCACGGGTTTGTAATTCAGTTTTAGGCAAAGCTCTTTCAGCACACTTTCGTGCATGCGCTTAGATCGGGCGGCATAAGCAAGCTTATGTTCATGGTCGAACACAATAGATCCCGTGCCTTCAAGGAATACGCCATCGTTTTCCTGCGCGCTTAAATCAATAAGCTGTTGATAGCCATATTCATTACGAAGAAATTCAATAATGTCCGGACGACGCTCTTTGCGGCGGTTTTCACAATACATAGGGTATAGAACCAGCTCGCCAGAGGCATGAGTGCTGAACCAGTTGTTGGGAAATACCGAGTCAGGTGTTTCTGTGGTTTCATCCTCGAATAAGTGCACCTGAACACCGTGCTCACGCAGCTTGTTGACCGCTTCGGTCACTTCGTTGTATGCCGCTTCAGCAACGTTAACGCCGTCTTTCGCCAGTGACTGAAAAGCATTATCGCCCATAGTTTCCGGGTTCGATGCAAAGTGATGCGGGCGCACCATAACAACGATATTCGAAGACTGATTCATATAGCTTGGTTCATAAAAAATTTGCGCGCATTTATAGCAAGTTGCAGAGGGCTTAGCAACGGACAAAAGAAAAGGGCAGTGTTGTTGCACTGCCCTTTCTGTGATTACGCAGTTAACTTACCACGCGTATTTAAGGCTCAGCTCAAAATTGCGCTCTGCGCCGAAGAAGCCTTGATTATAGAAGTCGATACTTGAGTAATACTTCTCATCGAACAGGTTATTGACGTTCAGGCTTAGATCTAAGTTCTTACCTGAGAGTGTTCAATATTCAGCAACAGTAAGTTACCAGTTCTAATAGGTTAAACGCTTTCACGTGTGGCCCCGGACGTCTTTCTTCCCAGCGTCTGGGGCTTTTTTAATCGGCGGAATAATATTCCACACCAATTTTAATTCGATCTCGTCCATTTTGCAGGCGCCAGCGGTTGGTATCGCGAAGCGAATAAACACAACCACAATACTCCTGCTGATAAAAACGTTCTCGCTTGGCAATTTCCACCATACGGGCAGAGCCGCCTTTTTTACGCCAGTTAAACGTCCAGTAATGCAATCCGGGATAACGTGCAACCGCACGCTGACCACAGTCATTTATTTGCTGCATATTTTTCCAGCGTGAAATACCCAAGCAACTGGTAATGGTGTCAAAGCCGTTTTCATACGCATATAACGCTGTGCGCTCAAAGCGCATATCAAAACAAACCGTGCAGCGCTCACCTCGTTCCGGTTCCCACTCGAGACCTTTCACTCTTTCGAACCAGTTCTTCGTGTCATAGTCACAGTCAATAAAGTCCACGCCAAGCTTCTCAGCGAAGCGGATATTCTCTTCTTTACGCAGCAAGTACTCTTTTTCCGGATGAATATTCGGGTTATAGAAGAAAATCGTAAACTTGATGCCCGCTTCTGCCATACGTTCCATAACTTCCCCAGAGCACGGCGCACAGCAGGAGTGTAATAAAACGTGGTCGGAGCCTGTTGGGGTTTCGAGTACAATCGACTCTTGTTTTTTCTTGGACATAACTTTTCTGCACTACGGAATTTAAGCAGAGTATAGCGGAAATGAGTAAGCGCAAAAACCACAAACGTAAGTAACACATTTGACAGCTCATATCATATAGCTCAACTAAAATATGTATATTCAAATTGGATATACAAAGTAAGTTATGACCAAAACAACACTTTTCAAAAGCAATAAAACGCAAGCGGTTCGGTTGCCAAAAGACGTCGCTTTTTCTGAAGATGTAAAAGAAGTTGAAGTGTTAGTCGTTGGTGAAAGCCGAATTATTACTCCGGCGAGAACCAGTTGGGCTTCTTGGTTTAGTGGTGAGCCTGCCAGTGACGACTTTATGGTTGAGCGTGAACAGCCTCAAGAGCAGGAGCGCGAGCAACTATGAATTTACGATATATGCTGGATACCAATATCTGTATTTACATTATGAAGAACCGACCAGCTTATTTAGCACCTATTTTTGATGAGCACTCTCGCGAACTCTCTGTAAGCTCAGTGAACGAACCGAGCCCCGCCTACCGCTAGTTAGGCACTCTTTTCCACATATGCCTTATGTAGTTCGTACATAATAGGCACTAGGTTATCGACGGGCCCTTCAACCGCTACGTCAGGAGCAATTTTCTGAATAGGTAGCTGACTGACACGGGAGCCATTAATACCAAACTCGTTATGCCATTTTGTCAGTTGTTCAGTAGAGTGAATGTAAACGACTTTTCCCAGTTCCGCCCAGCCATGTGCAGCAGAACACATCGGGCAATGCTCTCCCGATGTATACATGGTCGTGTTTTGGCGCTGCTCTAAAGTGAGGTTTTTCGCTGCCCAGCGCGCTAGCTCAATTTCAGGGTGGTAGGTTTTATCAACCGTATTCACCCTGTTGCGATCTTCTTTTAGAACCTCTCCGGAAGAGTCTACTAAAACCGAGCCGAAAGGAGCATCTCCTGCTGCCAGAGCCTCTTCTGCTAGCTCAATACAGCGCATTAAGTATTGGTTTATTTCAGACAAACTACCCTCCTATCGATACGAATAATAAAATATCAGGTGTATAAATAATGTTTAACCTTTAAACAATCTTTACGTTCAAAGGCTTTGAATTGTTCAAATTTTGTTATTAAATGTTGCAAATGATGTCAAACGACGTCATTTTCAGGCAGCCAAACGTCGTATCCCCTGCTGCTTTCATTCATGGCTTCTTACAGCCACTCATAAAAACAAAAAGAGACAAATCTGGTATGAGAAAAATTCAATATCTTACACTGACTGCTTTAGCAGTATCAGTTTCATCGGCTTTTGCTAAACCTCCTGACCATTCACAAGCGCAGCCGCTGGTAAAAGAGCAGGCTCAAATTCAAGCACAAGTGGACAGCTCAGCACCTCAGCGTTACATCATTAAATTTAAAAACAATGGTAACGCTGTCAGTAAAATGGGCAACAGAGGACGTTCTGAGCTGGCCATTTCTCGTGCGAACAACGTAGTCAAAAAAGCTGGCGGTAAGGTAAAACTCAGCATGCGCCATAACTTGGCTGTTGCCGCCGAGCTAACTGAAAAACAAAAGAAACGCCTTGAGAAAAACCCGAACATCGAATACGTCGAAGTTGACCGTATTCGTCGTTTTATGGCGCAAGACGTGCCTTACGGCATTAGCCAGGTACAGGCTGACTTGGTCGACGACAGCGTTGCGTCTGCATCTGCTGGCGGTAAGAAAGTCTGTGTTATCGATTCAGGCTTAGACTTACCACACGAAGACATGGGGACCTTAGGCGGTACTATTAACGGCACCAATGATAGCGGCACTGGCAACTGGTATGACGCTGGCGGTCCACACGGGACTCACGTTGCGGGTACTATTGCTGCACTCGATAACAGTTTTGGTGTTCGTGGGGTTATTGGTAGCGATCCGAACCTGCATATCGTCAAAGTATTCAATGAAAGCGGTTGGGGCTACTCGTCTTCACTGGTTTCTGCTATTGAAACTTGTGCCGACAACGGCGCTGACGTTGTTAACATGAGTCTTGGCGGTGGCGGTTCAAGCCAAACCGAAGCCAATGCCATGCAAAACCTGTATAACCAAGGCGTTTTACTGGTTGCGGCAGCAGGTAACGACGGTTCTGCATACAGCTCAACTGACCCAATGTCTTACCCAGCGTCTTACAACGCAGTGATGTCGGTTGCCGCTGTTGATAGCAGCAAAAACCTGGCGTCTTTCTCTCAGAAGAACAGCCAAGTTGAAATTGCCGGCCCGGGTGTTGACGTTCTTTCAACCTACCCTGAAGGCACTGGTCAGCAAGGCAACTACGGCACCATGAGCGGTACCTCTATGGCATCACCTCACGTTGCGGGTGTTGCGGCTTTGGTTTGGTCACACCACCCAACCTGTAGCGCTCAAGAAATTCGTAACGTGCTAAATACAACAGCTCAAGACTTAGGCGACTATGGTCGCGACGTTAAGTTTGGTTACGGTTTAGCGCAATCTAAAGACGCTATTGACTACATTGATGCAAACGGCTGTGACGGCTCAGGCGGTGGCGGTGGAGATCCAGAGCCACCAACAGACAACGAACTGAGCAATGGTCAAACGGTCAGCAACTTGTCTGCAACTACCGGCGATTCTTTGTACTACACATTGAATGTTCCGGCAGGCGCGACAGACCTAAGCTTCAATATTAATGGTGGCTCAGGCGACGCTGATTTATACGTGCGCTTTGGCTCTCAGCCAACTCAGTCAAGCTATGACTGTCGTCCGTATCAAAGCGGTAACACTGAAACTTGTACTATTTCGAACGTACAAGCCGGTACTTACCACGTTATGCTGAACGCATACTCAAGCTTCTCTGGTGTGAATTTAACCGGTTCATTCACTGAACCAAGCACTGGTGGAGGTGATGGCGGCTCAGCTTCAGCAACTGACTTATCAGGTGCCAGCGGTGAGTGGTCACACTACTACGTCGATATTCCTGCGGGCATGTCAGCGCTTAATGTAACCATGTCCGGCGGTTCAGGCGACGCTGATCTATACGTTCGCCAAGGCTCTCAGCCAACTGAGTCAAACTACGAGTGCCGTCCATACCGCTCAGGTAATGACGAGTCTTGTAGCATTGATAACCCAGCTGAAGATCGCTGGTACATCAGCTTAAAAGGGTACAGAACCTATTCTGGCGTCGACTTATTTGTCGAGTGGGAATAAGTTTCTTCGCGAGCTAAAACAACTCCTTGAACTCAAAAGGCGCCAATTTGGCGCCTTTTTTATAAGCTACTCGTACCAAACAGCTGACTGTATTGCCTTCGAGCAAAATGGTCGGTCATTCCGGATATATAATCACAAATAACTCGTCGTGGATTACTGGCCTGCTGATATTTTTGCAATGTGGAAGGCTGCAGGAGCTGCTCAGGCGTATCGCTTAACGCTTCAAACAGCGCCATAATGATGCGCTGACCTTTAAACTCCATGGCTTTTACCTCTGCACTCCGAATGACGTGCTTGAAAACGAAACGCTTGAGTAATTCCAGCGTATGCTCCGCTTCTGCAGGTAGTGTTGCCTGTAAATCCAGTTGTAGGTGCTCGAATTGTTGCTGCCGTTGAACGGAAATTTGCGGCACTAAATAACCAATGAGCTTGCTAATAGCGTGTTTACGGTCGCGGCTGTCCGGCGAGAATAGCTTGTCGTTATAAAACGACGCTTCCTTTATGAAAGGGCTGTCTTCCTGCGCCAGTTGCAACACATCTTCGCGCCATTGCCTTTCTGTCACCAAGCCGAGCGCCAGCGCATCCTCTAAATCGTGCACGCCGTAAGAAATGTCGTCTGCCAACTCCATTATCGAGGTATCAAAGGCTTTGAATTGCGAGCGGCGCTTGCCATCTCTTTCCATTTTTGTGCGGAACTTGTTGCGATCCTGCAGCGAAAATTCTTTTAAAACCCATTCCAGGACGTCTTTTTCATCGTCATGAATCGATTTAGGTGGTTTAAAGGCATTCAACGGAGTGTCGGTAGTTAAACCCGCTTGTTGTACCTCGCTGTGCAGCACCGGATACTTTAACACACCCAACAGAGTGCGCCGTGTCAAATCCAGGCCGTGCTTTTCAGAGTATTCGCCCAGTTTGCTTAAAATACGTAGCGTTTGCCCGTTTCCCTCAAAACCGCCGTGACCTAGCATGTGATAGTTAAGCGCAACCTCGCCGCCATGACCGAACGGCGGATGTCCCAAATCATGCGCCAAACAAGTAGCTTCAATTTGAAAAAACGACGGTATCTGCTGTGAAATATCGTCATTATCATCATAAGTTCGCTTTAAATGCTCACAAATACCTGAGCCAATCTGAGCAACCTCCATCGAGTGGGTCAGCCGCGTACGATAAAAGTCATTGTCGCCCACACCCAGCACCTGGGTTTTCGACTGCAGCCTGCGAAACGCCGAAGAGTGGATGATTCGCGCGCGGTCGCGCTGCGCATCACTGTCTGGCGTCGCGGCATTAAACGGTTTACTTTCACCTGAGCGTCGTTGAAGCATGGTTTTATTCATGTTGGCAGTCAGTTGCTAATAACTACCCCACAGCAAAACAAATTTTCAGCCGTTTGCCCAGTGAAAGATTAGTAAACCCGCTGCTTTTGGTGCTCGTAGTTTAATAACATAGCCGCTTTTGCCACTTCCATGTCGTTTTCCGAAATAGCCTTGCGTTTTTCCTGCTTAAAATACTCCAACAAATGATACAAATGCCACAAAGACGGGTTACCCTCATGCATTGGCAGGGGAAATTTGGCTAATTCTTTGTCGCGAACTTTGCGCAGATACTGGCGACTCATCTTAAGTTGCTCGCCGGCATCAGACAGTCCAACTAAATCCGGCCCTATCTCAACCAAAACCGCTTGGGGAAGTGACTTTTGCACATCGGAAATTGCACTTTTTATAGCATCTTTAGCAGAAGCCGCTTCTCGCATGAAGTTGAGCGCCAGTCGTCCTGGTACACCCACTCCTATAATCGCATCGTCGCAATCGCCACCATATAAACTATCGGCAATTTCGTCAGAAGAGATAGTAACAGGCACGACAAATTTTAAGGTGAAGTCATAATCATTCATTGTCGTTACCTCCTGAATAAATGCAGTTATTCACGACTCGTTTCAGCTGTTTAGCATGAGTCTTTTCATTTCTCGGTGTGCTGTTGATAGATGTAATACAGAACTCACCACACCGACACATTGAGCTATTTTGTTTACACATCATTTGGCCCCAACAGTGCCCTTTTCCTCTGTGCTCAACTCGCCACCCGTTCTTCTCTGCATAACGTAGCGCTATTTCAATTTCCTTTTTAGGGTGTTTCGGCCTACTCATTGCTCCCCCAACACGGATAAAAAATAAACCAACACAACAAAGTTGTCAAATGACAACTAAAATCATGTTTAAGCATTATTATGAGGGATAAAAGAAAGTATCAGATTCAGGGCGGTAATTGGCTTACATAGATATACGCGCCTATTGCACTACCAACTGGCACACCTCTTGCTGAGTTAACACATATTTACCCAATGCCCGAGAATTTCGGCAAGTCATTGCCGTTTTTTGCCGCTAAAGGACTAGGAAATGATATGAACGTCAGTACATTACTAAACACAGCAGCTAATCAGGCAAGCTCCTCACAACAGAACCGTCAGGCCGAGCCGCCGCCAGCAGCGGAGTCGAAACAAGCCACACCAGGCAATGATGAAACCTTTATCGATAAAGCCTACCGCAGCTTAGTGCTTAACCGCATGGGTGTGGACACCGAACAACTTGAAGAAATAGAGCAGAAAGTTGAAGAACTTGAGAGTAAGTCTAACCTGACAAAAGACGAAAAAGATAAGCTTGAAAGCCTGATTAAAGCCCGTGATCAATTGTTTGAGGAAGCCATGCGCCGTCAGGCTGAGGAAGGTAATTCGAGTCAGCCATCCGTTACCAGCAATGGCATTCCCACGGAAATCGCCAATAAATATGACCCTCGGGCTATCTCCCCCGATGACATGAGTTTGTTGGCAAAAGACCTCCACGAAGCAGGCGTAATATCATGGGAACAACGCAGCCGCATGAGCTTTCAGTTCGTGAAAACACACTTCTACAAAACCTATACCCCCGAGTCACAACAAGTCGACCCCAGCGAGCCCATGGACTTTGTAAAAGTTTGGGAAGAACGAGTAAAGGCTAACGAATACTTTAACGTGCCCGCCGATCAAAAAGCCCGAGACCAGGGGATACTGGATGTGCTGCGGCGGGTTTAGTAATCTTTAACCTGCAAGTTGGTCTTAAAAAATCTAAAACTCGCAAATATATCAGTATCGATATAAAATAACCGATAGTTAATTAAGAAAGGTTTCAAGCGATGACATTAAAATATAACAACATATTTTCGGTTGGTTTAGAGGACAAGCCGGAGGAGGCTTTAGAGTTGCAAACTCGGTCTGATCTTATGCTTGTATTAAAAAACATTATCGCAGAGAAGCGCTGGCCTCAGAAAACAGCTGGAGAAAAGCTTGGACTAACCCAACCACAAGTCAGCGATTTAGTTAATGGTCGTATAGAAAAGTTTCGGTCGGATCGCTTACTAAAATGTCTTGGGCAGCTTGGATTTGTATTAAGGCCAAAATACGAGAAACAAACACTCCGAGTCGACGTAGTGCAGCAAACTAAGATGCCTTGTTAAAGCCATAGCTTTCGATTTAGTCGACGGTCAGCTCACCATTCTGCGCTTCTATTTCACTAAGGTATTTGGACTGATGCTGGCGAGCCAGCTTTAACGCTTTATTCGATGCCTGAAGCGCACTTTCCGTGTCATCATTCATGGAATACACGGTAGCCAGGCTGTTCCAAAAGCTAACCCTCTGGTCTTCTTTAACTAAACCTTATCGCAAAATATTAAATGACTGATAAAGCCTAGTTGGCAATTTGTTCTTGAGCTTCCAAGTCACATTCATAGGGCGCTCCCCATGGCTGCTAATAAAAGTCACTGGCCCGCAGGCTTTATAGGCTGATTGCTTGTTTTCTCTAACAAAAAGCTGGAACTGCCAACCGTTGGTGTTGCTCTCGATATAGCGACGTCCGGTAGGCGTATTTGGAGAAGCCGTATTCTGTGATTGCCAATGGAACTTCTCTCGACTGATCGCGTAGTCATTGTAGGCAACACCTTCGTGCACTGCGTCAGCTTTATCCAATGTCACGAACAATAACTCAAGCTTCCTATCTTGAAAGCGGAGTACGCCCTCTCGAAATACTCGACGTTCCTGCTCATTCAAAAAGCCAACTGCAGTCAAAATTTCACGTATTTGATAAGACGCGTGAAGTTTCAAAGGTGTATCTTCGAGCCCAGGCAAAGGCTCAAAAACATAGTTTGTTTTAGCATCTAATAAACGCGCAAGTTCATTGAGCTCAGTGAGTGCTTCAGGTTCCTGCTTCAAAGCTTCAATAAACTCAACACCGCTACCCACGCGCTCGTTCTGGTGATCAATTTGATAAGCCAACATTTGCGCATATTGCTTATCACTAATCGTCCAAGCGTCACTTAAATCGCCACTTGTCGCTTTTTGAATGAGTTGCAGGTAATCAGAATCATCAATATGCAGTAGGCTCATAAAGCGCTTGCTTAGGTAGGTTTCCTGTTCCGTCGCATCACCAGCAATCAACTGAGCTGCACGCTTTAAATTGGTCCAGCCGGTGTTATTACCATTTCCACGGTAAACATCCGTCAGTTCCAGCTGCTGTTCACTAATAAACTCTGACAACGAGACGTTATTGTTACCTTTTATTCGAGCGAAGTGATTCAACTCATTGCGCAGTTGATCCCAACGCTGATTGATCGCTTGACGCAGGCTTCCCAATATCGATTCACGCGCTTCCTTTTGAAGCTGCAAGTAGCAACCACTCGGTAACTTACCAAAACCATTATTCACACCGTCGTAAACTTCTTTACGGGTTAATCCTGTTATTGCACTGTACAGCACATCAAAACGAAAGCCCGCTCGATGTTGGCCGATAAAATCGAGTACTAAACAACTTTCCTTTTCTGGGTGTAGGCGCAGACCTCGACCAATTTGTTGCTGAAACAGCGTAACGCTTTGCGTTGGTCTTAATAGCAGCAGTGTGTCGACAAAAGGCAAATCAACACCTTCGTTATATAGGTCGACCGTAACTAGCACATTAATTTCTTTATTCGCTAATTTTCTAGGCAGAGACATCCGTTCCTCACGTGAGCTTTCTCCATAAATCAATGCCGCTGGAATATTCGCTTCGTTAAACTTTTGGGTCATAAAGCGTGCGTGATCAACGTCGACACAGAAAGCCAATGCGCGAGATTCTTTTATGTTGTTAACGACTTCATCCCAAGCCCTCACCACATTACGTGCACGAGCATCATTCGCAGAGAGAATGTCGTGAAGGTCGCTCCGGCCATCGCCGTTTTTCCAGTTAACTTGCCGGTAATCCTGGCCGTCGTCACACGCATAGTATTCAAATGGTGCAAGTAGCTGCTGATCAAGCGCATTCCATAAACGCATTTGTACCGATGGCGAACCATCGGGACGAGCATCAAAATAGGCTAGAACGTTTTTATTATCTGCTCGCTCAGGTGTGGCTGTCAGACCCAACAAATATTTGGGCTCTGCGCTTGAAACAACCTCATCAAAACTTTGCGCCGCTATGTGATGACACTCATCAACAACCATAACTTGCCAGTGATTTTCCGGATAACGCTCAAGCAGCCTTTGTGAGCGAACACTTTGCACCGTCGCAAACACATGATCATATTGCTTAGGTTCGTGACGTCCTGTCAGTAAGTCGCCAAAGTTTGCGTCTTTTAGAATCTGTCGATATGTAGTCAGTGACTGACTTAAAATTTCCTCGCGGTGTGCGATAAAAAGTACTCGCGGCCGTCCTTTTTCCCGCTCACAAATACGTCGGTAGTCAAAGGCTGCCATAACGGTTTTCCCGGTGCCCGTTGCCGCTACCAGTAGATTTTTAAAGCGTCCGTGGGCTCGCTCATTATCTAGCTGTTCAAGAATGTCCGCCTGAAACGGTTTGGGTGTAATATCGAAGAAAGTTGTAGTGACATGCTCAGGTAAAACTCTTCCGCCAGACTCCCGGCTTAACGCATCTCTCAATGCTGCAACATGTTGACTGTCGTTCGGATCATACGGTTGGAATTCACCGTCTTCCCACAACGTTTCAAAATGTGCTTTAGCACGTGCATACAAGTTTTGTTGCCCGTGTTCGGTAAACTTAACCGTCCACTCTAAGCCTCCCATTAAAGCGGCGCCCGATAAATTCGCACTACCAACATAAGCACTGCCGAATCCGGTTTTTCGCTCAAACATCCAAGCCTTTGCGTGCAGTCTCGTTCGACGCCCATCTAACGATATGCGCACCTCACAATTCGGGAGTCGAGCTAGCATATCCAACGCATTTTTCTCTGTTGCGCCAATGTAGGTTGTCGTCAGCACTCGAATGGATGTTTTACTATGGCCTTCAGCATCGGCTGCGGTAATTTGCTTAAGCACGTCGTAAATTTTCCGAACACCAGAAACCGTGATAAAACTCACTAAAATATCGACGTGATCACAGCTAGAGAGCTCCGAAATTAATTCGTTGAGTAACGCAGGCGAGTCTTTACCCGCAGTAAAGAGCCACGGCTGAGATAAGCCAATTTGAGGCAACTCTGGCTGCTCGCCTTGGCGATAAATGGAGCGTAAAACCTTTGGTGGTGCAGCGATTTCGTCGATAAGTGCTTCTGCTGTGTTCTCTTTTAGCTGCTGCCGCGCGTGCTTGAGTAGATTATTCAATAAGTCGACTTGAGCCAAAAGCTTATCGTTATCTGAAAGCTTTTCACCCTCACCAACGGCTGCTAGTAACTGAGATAACTGCTCGGTTAACGCGTCCACTAGTCGTTCATGACTACTTTCAACACTTAGGTTTTCTAGATCAGCAACGAGACTTTCATCCTGCGTTGAAAGCTCTTGTTGAACTGCTGAGGTTTGCAGCAAATCATAGAGGCCTCGGTGCAGGTTAGACACGCTTGCCTCCCTGACTGAACAGTTTATTCCCCACCAAACTCAACCGCTCTTTAGCCCGCGTAATACCGGTATACAGCAACTCTTTGCTCATTACCGGGCTGTCGTGGTCGGGTAATACCATGACGGTGTGTTTGAACTCGGAGCCTTGGGATTTGTGCACGGTCATGGCGTACACGGTTTCTATGTGGGTCAAGCGGCTGGGAAGTATCCAGCGAACGCCGTGCTCTTGATCGGGAAAGGCGACGCGCAGGTGTCCGTGTTCAGGGTCTTTTAGGGCGATGCCAATATCGCCGTTGTTGAGCTTTAATCCGTAGTCGTTTTTGGTGACCATAACGGGGCGGCCTTCGTACCAGCTGTTGGCGTTTACGCCGAGTATGTCACCGACTTTTTGGTTTACGGCTTTCATGCCCCAGGGGCCTTCGCGCAGGGCGGTTAGGATTTGGAAATTGCTCAGGTTTTGCAGGGCTTCGAGGGCGGTTTCGTCAGCGGAGCCAGCGTCAATGTTTGTAGTAGCATTGTCGTTGACGGCTGCATTGCTCCTGACGTGTAACGTCAGGCTACCCGATGTTGTCAGGTTACGGCGAATTAAGGCTTCAAAGCTTGAGTCGTCTAAACTGTCGACTTCGTAAACACTGACTGGGTGCTCACCTTCGGCGGCTTTGGCCTTTTCAATTTCCTGTTGTGTGGCGGCATCATCCTGACGGTTAATAGCGTTTGCCAGGTCGGCAATAGGGCCTTTAAAGCGATAGCTTTTGCGGAATTTGACTACGTGTTGCAGGCGTTGCTCACCCTTGTCGTCAATAAGCTCTGACGGAAATGTTGGAGTGTCAGCAATGTCTTGCAGCCACTTAGCGGTATCGCTATGGTAATGCCCCTCGTCGGCACCGGCGCATAAGTTACCAAGCACGGCGCCAGCTTCGACCGATGCTAGCTGGTCTTTGTCTCCAATGAGTACCAGCCGCGCGTGTTTCGGTGTTGCTTTTAGCAATGCGGTCATCATTTCAATGTCTATCATCGAGGCTTCATCGACAATCACTACATCCGTTCGCAGCGGGTTTTCTGCATTGTGTTTAAAGGCGCGGGAATTGGGTTTCACGCCCAATAATCGGTGCAGAGTTTTCCCTTCGGGCTGAATCGAAAGTAGTGCGTCTTTCAGACTAGAGAGTTTGTCATTTTGAACCAATTGCTCGAGCTCATTTTCAATGGACTCAGTCAGGCGCGCCGCAGCTTTGCCGGTCGGCGCCGCCAGTGACACCCGCAACGGTGGCAAACCAAGCGTCAACGCCTGATGCTGCAATGCCGTCAACAAGCGCACCACGGTATAGGTTTTGCCGGTACCCGGTCCACCCGTAATGACACTAAACCGATTACGCACGGTATTGGCACAAGCGACACGCTGCCAGTTAATATCGCCGTTTTCGGTCGGCGCAAACAGCTTAGCCAGGGTACTCTTTAGTAGCTCATCGTTAATAACCGGCCGGTCTTGCATGCGCGCCTGAACACTTTGCTCAATAAAGGTTTCGTACTGCCAATAGCGGCGTAAATACAAGGTATGTTCGCTGAGCACCAACGGCTCGGTTCCGTGGCCATTCACATCGACGCATTGACTGGCTGCCAGTGCGTCGGTCAGGTCTAATCCGTATTGCTTAAAAAGCTCACTTGGTAAGGCGCAGTCCGCGGCATGACGGTTCTCCGGTGGCAGGTTCAGCAGCGTTTCCGGGGCATCCATCAAAGCCTTCAAATCAACTTGCGTATGCCCACGCCCGGCTTGATGCGACACGCAGCAGGCGGCGAGTAACACCGCATCGCTGCGCTCGCCCGCTTGCTGTAAAAACTCGACAAACGCCAAATCAATAGAGCGTATCCAGCCGGCATCCCGCCACTGACTCAGAGCTTCGAACAGGGTGTGGGTAGTTACATTGCTCATACTGACTCCTTGTCTTTGACGCTTTCTCCGGCAAACAGGCTGTCCAGCTGCTCTATCAGCTCTTTCGGTGGCCTGTCACAAAATGCGCCGCCAGTTTCGGCTCTGTGCCCGCGTAAAAAGAGATAAACTGCGCCGCCAACGTGGGTGTCGTAATCGTATTCATCGCCCAGCCGAACTTTTAGCAGACGGTGCAATGCCAGCGTATAAATCACGTATTGCAGGTCATAACGGCTGTGCAGTATTTTTTCGCGCATGGCATCCTCGCTGTAGGCGTGGTCGTCCTCACCCAGCCAGTTCGACTTGTAGTCGGCCACATAATATTTTCCGTTATGCTCAAAGACCAAGTCGATAAAGCCCTTTAACATGCCATTCAGCATGTTAGGCTCTAGTGCAGGGCGCTCGTAACCGGGTAATGTGTGTTGTTGTACCAGGCTATCCAGTCTTTGTGCGTTAACGCCACTGGCACCAAACCAAAACTCAGGTTCGGCTTTGTACTGCTGCAACTGGCTCAGGCTAATTTTGTCGCCGTTAGCGTTCAGCGTAAATTCGGTTTGTAGGTACGCATTCAGCCATTGTGCGATGCTCTGATCATGCTCCTGCCACAAAGGGCTGACACAAAAACGCTGTACCAGCTCAGTGCGCTCGCCGGCATTTTGAGCGATTACCTCAAAGCCCCGATTCGCCGACTCTTCCAGTAAGTTATGCAAAAAGGTGCCCGGTCCGGCGCCTTTAGGTAAGTGGTGAATGCTGTCCGCACTCGGCTCTGCGACGCTGGCGACTTGCTCGTCCTCGTCTTCTCGCTCATCCAGCAGGTTCATTTCGTCGGGCGACTGCGGTGCCTGTGCACTTTTCGTGACCGCGCCCTCATACTTAAGCGCGCTGTAGCTGGCCACCCACCAACGTTCAAGTTTTCGGCCAGCCGGCATCGTTTTAGGTGTCAACTTAGGTGTTTTTTGCTCCTGCTCAAGCGCACGGACTAAAGGTTCATCCTCTTCCAGTCGTGTCACCTGCGTATGCGCGCTCTGCTGCCAGCGCTCATTAACGACATTGTAAAGCTCGTCAGACAACGCCTCACCGCCGTTCAACAAGTAAAACAGCGGATTATTACGATGCTCGCTCATGGCCTCCAGCGCAATGAAGGTGGCGTACTGTGCACGGGTCACTGCGACGTACATTTTGCGTAAATCTTCTGCGAGAATTTCGTCGCTTAAACGCTGTTTATTGTCGTCGTCTTTGGACCAGAGCACTTGCAGCTCGCCCTTTTCATCGTGATAAACCGCTGGTGGCTTTATGCGGTAAGTCTCCGACTGGGTATAAGCCACAAAGGGCATGAACACCAGCGGGTACTGCAAACCTTTAGACTTATGAATGGTGATAATTTTTATCAGTTCATCGTCACTTTCCAGGCGTAGCTGCTGCTCGTCACTTTGTGTGCGGCTGTTGCTACCAAAACCGTGGCGTTCATTCACTTGCTCGGCAAAATGGTTCACTAACGCCGGAATACCATCTAAAACCAAGCTTTGCTGTTGCAGTAATTCGGCAATATGAAGCACGTCTGACAGCTGTCGTTCGCCATGAATGCGATCTTCCAGCAACGTCGCTGGTACCTGATGGTCGTGCAACACATTGTGCAGCATAGCCAATACGCCCAGGCGCAACCATTGGTCGTGATAACTTAAAAACTGCTCTACACGCGCTTCCCAGGCTTGTTCGTTACTGTGAATATGCTCCAGTTCAGCAAACGGTAGTCCTAACAGCCTCGTTGCAAGGGCACTGCGAATAAGTGACGGGTCACGCGGCTCGGCACAGGCGCTAACCAGTGCCAGCAAGTCTTTAGCGACACGCTGCGCAAATACCGACTCCCGGTCTGACAAATAAACACTTTTGAGACCACGATCACTCAGTGCTTTTTTAATGGCATTGGCTTCGCTGAAGTTGTTCACTAGCACGGCAATGTCGCTGGTTTTCACGCGCTGCTCCAGCACATCGTCTACGTTGTAATAACCGGCTTGCGGGTCATTCAGCAGCGACGCTATTAGGTTGGCATGATGGTTCGCTGCTGCCCTGAATACGGTATCTTTATTGCGCTTCTCTTCACTCGATACGGACCACAAAAGCGCCGGTGCGGTTTTTAAGTGACTTGATAACAAGCAGTGTTTAAAGGTTCGTTTTAGCCCGTTAGCAGCTACACGGTTAAAAGGTAGTTGGTTGTCATCTTCGGTTTTAAACAAAAAAGCGCCGCGCGGTAGCTGCTCCGCACGTTCAAACAGCGCATTTACGCTATCAACCATTGCCTGCGACGAGCGGAAGTTTTTCGCCAGGTTATAGTGCCGACCTTCGGTGTCTCGCCGAGCTTTTAAATAGGTATAAATGTCGGCATTTCGGAAGCTGTATATGGCCTGCTTCGGGTCGCCAATCAGAAAAATACCGGTGCCGGTGTGCGGCTCTGCCAGATTATAAATGCGGTTGAATATCTCATACTGCACAGGGTCGGTGTCCTGAAACTCGTCCACCATGGCTATAGGATATTGCTTGCGAATAGCCACCGCTAACGCTTCGCCGCCAGGACCTTTTAACGCATCGCGTAAGCGCGTGAGCATGTCGTCATGCCCCATTTCTGCACGCTGATTTTGCAGCTCGGCAAAGCGTTTATTCACCCAAAATGCAGCGTGTTGTTTTACTTTAGCCAGTTCTTGCGTTTGCTGGACTTTGCTTCGCTTAATGCGCTCTTGCAGCTGCCCTAAGACGCTCCAACTGTCCGGCATGCCGCCCAGTTTGGCCTCAGCAAACTTTTGTAACTCATCTGCGCTGATATTTTTCCAGTTTGCTGCCGTGGCGTGCGGCTCAACCAACTCAGCATCCGCGCACCAGTCGGCAAATTTCTGAAATTGCTTAAGTTTGGTGGCAGTGCCTTTGGCTTGCGATGTTTTATCAATCAATTCGCCGAAAATAGGCGCAACTTCTTGCTTTATCACGGCTATTCGTTGCTTATGTCCGCTTTCTGCACCGCTTAATAAGCTTTGCAAGTCACCCTCAACCGGTGCCTGTCCGCTTTTGCTTAAGCTGTAGGTCAAGCCTAACAAGGCTTCAGGCGAGGTAAAGTCTTCTAGCAATTTTTCACTCAACTCGGCATCGGCCGGGTAGATAAAGCGGCGAAAATAATCCTCGGCGGCTTGTAAACGCAATTCCTCATTGTCGGTCTCGACGTCCTGACTGAATAAGCTGCCGCTGGCGAAAGCGTGCTCTTTTAGCATCGACTGACACCAACCATGGATGGTCTTAACAGCCGCTTCGTCCATCGACTGGGACGCTAAATCCAGTAATCGCGCTAAGTGTTTTAAGTTCTGTTCTTTCGCTACGCAGTCTTCGCGCAAACTGGCTAAGAACGGGTCACTGTCGACCGAGTCCGGATCACGAAAATAAGCCGCGGCTTCGGCTAAGCGTTCGCGAATACGGTCGCTCAGCTCTTCTGTCGCGGCTTTGGTAAAGGTCATGACCAGAATATTCTTGGGTACAAGCTCGCGCTCGAAGGCGGTGTCCTGCGTGCCGTGACCAATGACCAAACGAACATACAGCGCTGCAATAGTGTAAGTTTTACCGGTACCGGCGCTCGCTTCAATCAAGCGGCTGCCGTTCAGTGGAAAGTCGAGCGGGTTCTCCAGAATATGCGTCGTCGATTGGCTCATAACTTCTCCTCCGGCACCATGGTTAAACGCAGCGGATCGTAGAGTTCATTCAGAAATCGGCGGAAATGAGGCGACGTCATAATGGCCTCGTAAGTGTCGGCAACCCGGCCGCAGTAATCACTTTTTGTCACTATCGCCGGTGCATTAAAGCCGCCTTCTTCGTATTTCTGCTGAGCTGCCTCATGCGCCAGCGCTTCGTCGCTGTCTCTTTTATCCAGGGCGTTCAGCCAGGTTAAGGCAATATCCAAATGCATGGGTTGTGGTTGCTGCACCGACAATGTCACCAGTTCAAGCAGTTGCTCGAGTTGTTGCAGCGCCAACTCTGCCGGTATAGCGGCTACCGGCAACTGACAACCCCCTTTGGAAACTATGAGTAAACGGGTGGGTTGCTGCAAATTCAGCAGCATTAAGCCGATGTAATACGCACTGATATGTTTCCAGCCACCGTCTTCAACACCGCCCTTTTTAGTATTTTTTGCGATTTTACTCGCTGAAGTTACCACCCACAGCCGCTCGCCCTGTTCATTGGTGTGTAAGCCGGTAATGGTGTCGTCGATAATCAGGCCGTTATACTCGAAGCCCACTTCAATGGGGAACTCGTTAAACTGGCTGTAACCGGTAATACCCTGCTGATAAGAGCCCAGTATTTTGTCGGCTTGTTCAAGCAACTCCAGCCCATTTTGCTCGGCAATAGCGCCTATACCTAGCGCGCCCTCGCGGTTGATTCGGTTCAGCTCTTTTAACAAAGCCGCTTCCGTGCCCCCGCCTTGCAACAAGGCACGCTTACCACAGTCCACCAAACGCGTAATGAGCGTCCAGCTTTGCAGGTTATCCATCACGAAGGCTTCGCTGTCGTCCAGATCTTCGCTGTCGCTGCCAAAATAAGTATCGAGATGCCAGTTAAAATAAAGCCGTGCGGGCTCTTCGATAAAACGTTTTATGTCGTTAATGCTGAGGGTGCGTTCAGCGTTTTGCGACTTCTCTTGCTGTACCGCCCGATGATTCTTTTGTGCACCGCCATGCGCCAGCGCCCACTCACTGGCGTAAGTGAAATACCCCGGCTGCTCTTGGCTAAAGTAAGACGTGTTAAAGGGTTGCAGCTTATGTTCTACGGTCAGGTTTTTAACGTCAACACCCCAGCCTTGCTGAAGATGGTCGCGCAACTGTGCGACTAATACCGAGGGAGTGCGTTCACTGTTATCTTTGGAACTGTAACCCACCCAGCTCAGATAAAAACAGTCCCGCGCCGACAGCATCGCTTCCAAAAACAGATAACGGTCATCGTCGCGGCGGGAGCGATCGCCCGGACGGTAACGGTCTGTCATTAAGTCAAAGTCCACCCGAGGTACCGAGCGCGGGTAGTCACTTTCGTTCATTCCCAAAACACAAACGTATTTAAAAGGAATGGCACGCATAGGCATAAGCGTGGCGAAATTCACTGCGCCGGCTAAAAACCGTTGGTTAAGGTTTTGCTGGTCAACACGCTCCAGCCACGCGTCTTTAAATATCGGCAACCGCAACAGCGATTCGTTGTCGGCTTCAACACCAATATCCCGTAACTGATACAGCTCATCACTAAGCTTGGCTAACAGTAAGTGATCACTATCGTCGTCGGTATCGAAGAATTGCTGTAACAGCCACTCGCCATGCAACACCCAGTCCGTCAATGGCTGCGCAGTTTGGGTACGCTGCCACCATGACTCGAGCGCGCGTACTACATCCGCCAGACAACCGACGAGAGCAGCGCTCAGGCCCGATACTTCGGCATAAGGCTCAACGTCAGCCCAGGGGGACGAATGGTCTGCTTCAAGCTCGCCAATGGCATAGCCTGCCACCATCCGTTTAAGCGCAAACCACCAGCTGTTCCTTTCCTCCGCCGGCGGCATATAAAACTGTTCACGCTGCTGACTGTTCAGACCCCAACGTGCACCAGCCTCTCTGACCCAGCGTTTCAACTGCGGCAAATCGTCGTCATGAATATCGAAGCGCTGCTGAACTGCCGGCACCGACAATAAATTGAACAAATCGGTTTGGGTAAAGCGCAGCTGATCCGCCTGCAACAACAATTCCAGCGCTATCATTAACGGTCGCTGATGACGCTCCCCCTGATCTGCAATGGTATAAGGAATGGCACGCGGATCACGCTCGCCGTCGCGATGATGATAACGCCCAAAGACGGCGTCGATATAGGGCGCGTAGGTGTTCACATCGGGCAGCATGACCATAACGTCCCGGGGCTTTAAATCCGGATCGCGAGCGAACGCGTTCAATAGCTGGTCATGCAGTACTTCGAGCTCTCGCTGAGGACTATGGCAGACATGAAACTGCAACGACTTTTCCGTTTTGGCCGGTGTCGACCAGTGCTCTCGCGTTTCCTGAACCGGCCGCAAGTTTAAAATATCATCCTGTAGCTGAGCCAGTAAGTGATCGGTGTCGTGAGGCTCAAACAGCTCAAGTTTTACTGTATTAAAAGCTTCCTGCTTGGCGAGCGTTTCGTCGTATAAGTCCAGCAAGCGAATATAGTCTCGTCCCTGCTTGCCCCAGGACGCCAGCAGCGGGTGCGCCAACTGATGCAGTTCATCATCGTCTGGCTGCTCAGGTAGATCAGGCTTATGTTTGAGTCGAGAAGAGGCTTTTACTGCCTCGCGCAGCGCCTCTTTACCATCGACAATGTCGGCCCAGTGAAATTGCGATGGATTGTGCACACATAACAAAATCTGCGTGTAGCCTTTTATGGCATCCAGCACTTGCAACATTTGTTGCGGCAGTGACGAGATACCAAAAACAACCACGCGAGGAGGTATTCCGGAAGGACGTTGCGACAAGCTTTTCGCAGTATCAATAAAACGCTGGTGCAGCTCAGCACGGTTGTTCCAGTAGTCGTCAATGCCAATGTCGTTACTAACAGCGCGCCAAAGTTCCGGCTGCCACAATTGCTCCGCTTCAAGCGGCTCATTGCTTTCCAAAACGTCATGGCCTTTAACCCAGCTATCGAGCCAGTCAGCGCGATACACCGCGTATTGATCAAACAAATCGGCTAAACGTCCACTGAGCTGATAGAGCTTGCGCCCGTCATTATCGTCCGAAGTGTAGTGCTTCAGCGGCGCAAAGTGTGGGTTTTCGGCAATAAGATCGGGTAATAAGCGCATTAAACGCCAGGTCAGCCGGTCTTTATCAAACGGAGAGGTTTTGGGAATGTCATCACCCAGTACGGCACGATAGGCCTGCCACTGAAAGCGCGCAGGCAGGGTCACATCAACCATGGCAGCAATGCCGCTGGCTTGTGCTAAGTTAATTTTAAGCCACTGCGCAATACCATTGCTCTGCACCAGCACCGTTTCCTGCTCCAGCGGCGCCAGCGGATAATTTTGAGTGAATTTGACGGCCACATCCGTTAAGTCTTCCAAACGGTGTCCGTGCGCGACAATAAAGCCGGGGGTTAATTCACTCACTCGCTGCTCTCCTTAAAACCGGTTCCATGAAATGCCATGGTATCGTATATTTTTAAAGACACCAGTATAAGACGTTATGCGTCAATTTATGTCGCACAAGGAATGCTATGGAAATTTTTATCGCGGTATTTTTCTTTGCGTTTTCAACCACGATTACGCCAGGCCCAAACAATATAATGATCATGTCTTCTGGTGTTAATTACGGCGTAAAGTCGAGTTTGCCGCACTTCCTAGGCATTTGCTTTGGCTTCCCGGCTATGGTGCTGGTGGTCGGTATGGGCTTTGGCTCGGTGCTTGAGCAATTCCCGTTGCTGCACCAAATGATAAAAATTGCCGGTACTCTCTATTTGCTTTGGCTCGCCTGGGTTATTGGTTCGCAAACGCCCAAAGCAATAGAAAAGGGCGACCGTAAACCACTGACGTTTTGGCAGGCGGTGCTTTTTCAGTGGGTAAACGGCAAAGCTTGGGTGATGGCAACGGGTGCCGTGGCCGCTTTTACTACAGTCGCAGGTTCTCTTTGGCTAGAAGTTATTGAAATTACGGCGGCGTTTTTAGCAGTTGCTTTTCCCTGTGTTGGCGTATGGCTTGTTGCCGGTGCTGGCTTGCGTCAACTACTGACCAACCACACAGCACAGCGCATCTTTAATGTTTCAATGGCGCTTTTATTGGTCTTTTCTGTATTACCGGTCGTATTTGATATTTGGACGTTTTACACAGACTGAACAACTCTTCAAATAACACAAAAATAACATTTACCTTGTGTTGTGTCTATGCTTAACTGACAGAGTAAACGGTCGGAAGGATTCATGGACGCCATAAATACTCAAGTTACTTTTAACCAATTAATATCTGAGCTTTCGTCTCGTTTGATTAACAGCGAGCCTGCAGAAACCTACGAGTGCATTGAGGAAGTTATAGAGGCATTTGGCAGCTATGCCGGAGCCGATCGATGCTATGTGTTTGAGTTTGACGACGCCGTAATCAACATGACAAACACTCATGAGTGGGTTCGCGATGGCTTTGAAGCACATATTGAAGACCTTCAGTCTGTTGGCATTAACGACCTTCCTTGGTTTTTTGATGAAATAAAAACTCATCAAATATTCATTGTAAACGACATAGAGTTACTACCTCCCGAAGCAAGTGCTGAAAAGCAAGAGTTTAAGCGTGAGCACATCAAATCGGTAATATGTGTCGGTATTGTCGCCAAACATCAACTGTTGGGCTTTGTTGGTTGTGACAAGGTTCAGGAGCAACATCGCTGGACACCGGAAGAAGTGCGTTGTCTCAAGTTAGTCGCCAATATCATTGCGAACACTATGGAGCGACAACGAACATACTCTGAGCTTATTCACACACAAAGAGAACTCGAAAAAGCGAACCGTTTACTGCAAGCTCAAGTGTCCCAGGATGGTTTAACCGGCATTGCTAACCGCCGCGCCTTTGACGAGCGCATTCACAACGAAATTCAGCGCTCGATGCGTGAACAGTCGCCATTAAGTTTGCTGATTATCGATATCGATCATTTTAAGTCATTTAATGACAGTTACGGTCACCTGCAAGGTGATCAAGCACTAAAGTCTGTTGCTAATGCGATGTTCGATTTATTCCAGCGCAACACCGACTTTGTTGCTCGTTATGGTGGAGAAGAGTTTGTCGCTGTTATTTCAGCAACAAATAAAGAAAAAACGGAAGCCAGTATCCATCATCTGCTTGAATCAATTCGAGCACTACAAATTCCCCATGAGAACTCAGAAATAGCCCCCTATTTAACAGTGAGCATTGGCGGCTACCTTCATACACCAAAAACCGATGAAAGCATCGGATCACTAATAGATACGATGATAGCCAAAGCAGACTCAGCGCTTTATCGCGCCAAGTCCGATGGTCGTAACAGAGGGTATTTAGACGACTAGCGTTATTGTGCTAACTGCTCCTGAAGCTCTTCGTCGTTAACGTTTTTAAGTTCTGCCAGCAGTTGTTCTGACGTTTCTGTATCGCCCTTTAACGCTAATAACTGTGCTTTTCTGAACTGTGCCCAGTGGGGCTCAGGCAAGTTCTCTAACGACGCTTTCTCCAAATAATTATTGAGAGCAGCAATGCCTGCATCAATATGACTCTCGGCTAAAACGGCGGTCTTTCCTATCTGATACAACGCCATACTGACTGCAGAACCGTCATCTGAGATGCCATTTACCGCTCTGCCAAACAGCTTGAGAGCCGTATCAAATTCTTCTGCGCGCTGTTTCTGTAGACCGGCATAAAGCAAAACATCCGCATTATCAGGGTGTGCTGCTATGGTTTCTTCCAGCAGCGATTCTGCTTCTGTCATCTTTTCATGCTTACGAAAATAACCAACTTTAGCGAGCGCGCCTTGTGCCGGGTCTAACGCCATCATTTTCTCAATTTGAGCCAATGCTTTCTCGTCATCACCGCCGGCAATAGAGGGCGCCATTAAATAAAACTGCATTAAGGCTCTGCGATATTTAATACTGTCAGGCGCCAGCTCAACCGCTTTCTCAAAGGACTCTACCGATTTGCCGGCATAGCTCATCGCACTGAAAAAGGCATTTTGCGCCTGTTGCGCCATAACCACGCCGCGCGTGTGCCAAGCTTCAGCGTTTTTCGGTTCTTTTTTTACCCATTCTTCAACGCTGTCTTCAGCACTATCGAGTGAGCCATCAGCCAACTGCTGCTGAATAACCTGCTTCGTTTCCACCTCGGCATAAACGCCGGGCGCAAAAATTAATGTTGTAAGTAAGAATAAAAGCCACCTCACGAGAGCTCTCCTTGTTCGTATTTTTGTGACCATAAAAATATAAGCACCGTACCTACAACACCCGGCACTACCCAGAATAACAATTGCCACTGCCCCAAGTGAGCCAGCACATGACGCGCGCCAAAGGCAAAAAACGCCGTATAAACCGCTATACCTGAACCACACATGGAACTTAAGTGCTCTATCAACCAAGCATTCTTCTTAACTGAGGGCGAAAATGCAAAACGCAACATTTGATACACGTTTACTAACCCTAAAATGCCAAAAATAATGTGTAACCAAGAGCTGACAAACTGAATAGCAGGCGTATTCATGCTCTGCCATAGCAACACCAGAGACATCACCGCTAAACAGGCAATCATCGATAAGTAACTGAGTGTACGCAAATTATCGCGACTTCGTTTCGACCGCAAAACCACCATTGCGTTCCAAACCGAGGCAAAGGTAAATACAGACAGGAACAACAGTAGAGTCCAAAAGAATCGAATACCTTCGGTAACCGCCTCGGGACGCTGGCTGTTTTGAATGATATTCGCTTTGAAGTATTCGGGAGCAACTAACACCATAACGGACATAACTATGGCCGAAATAGCAACGGTGTTCATGGTCCAGACATACGCCTTACCAAATCGGCGATGATTCAAGGCACCTTTTTTGGTTATCACCGGGATCCAAAATAGCGCCATAGCGATGGCCCCAAACACGATGTGTAAATAGAGTAAAAAGCTGTGTAGCGTCAACATAAAAAGCCCTCCTGTTTTTATACAGGTTAGAGCGGTTCAACGGTGTCAGTTAGTGCAAGAAGTCACTTTATGAAACGTGACTTTTGGCCTATTGCGAAATACCGAGCTGCGGGCATACTTAACGCATGAATATAAAATCTGTTACTTCCAAATACTTAGATCATGAGCAGTGGGTTGCAGTGCTGTCCTGGGTTGTGCTGTCCTCGTTTTGTCTCTATTTACTGGGCCAAAGAGAGCAAACACCTTTCTTCAGTTCGCACTGGATTATTTCCGCGGTACTTTTTTTGGTCTTCATTGTGTGCTTTACAAAAGCCACACGGGAGCAGCCTTACAAAAACGAGCCTTGGCTAAGGGTAAGTCTTATGGTTGTTCAGCTGGTGGCAATTTATAGTCTTTACTATGTAGTACCTTATAGCTTTGTCGCCATATTGATGACCATTTATGTTGCTCAGCTGCCCTATTACACCAGTATCCAGAACTCCGTTCTTCTCTCTATTCCGCTATCGGTTCCATTATGGTTGATTTACCAGTTTGGCTGGGGCGACAGTTATGCTTGGATATCCGCCATTCTGTTTTGGGCATTTAATTTGTTTTCCATTGTAACCATGGGCACCCGGCTGAGAGAAACAGAGGCACTTGAACGAGAGCAGGCAATAAACCGAGAACTTCGCGCAACACAAATGTTGCTGGAAGAAGCCAGTAAACAAAACGAACGTACGAGAATTGCTCGTAATATCCATGATTTAATAGGCCATCACTTAACGGCTCTTTCTATTAACTTGCAGGTGGCTTCCCGAAAAGCCAACGATGACCTAAAGCCGACGTTAGAAAAGAGCCAGAGTATTACCAAGTTATTGCTCTCCGATGTTCGTGAAGCGGTTTCCGATTTACGTGATTCGGCCGTGCTGGACATTGAAAATGCATTACAATCTCTTTCTTATCACTCGGCGGACAAGCGAGTTGAGGTGGTTTGCCAGAAAAACCTTGGTATTCAATCCATCGATATTGCTGACGCTGTTCTGAGAATATCGCAAGAAGCAGTGACCAATTTCCTGAAGCACTCCAATGGTGATCGTCAGAGTATTTCTTTATCTCGGCAGGGAGATAAACTCTGCCTTTTTATTGAAGATAATGGGTCTACTCAGCATTTTAAGGGCGGAAGTGGACTGACCGGTATGCAAGAGCGCGCCGATGAAATTGGTGCTGATTTGAGCGTGCAGACAAAGGGCAGAGGCTTTAGCATTCAGCTAACGCTTGAGGGTGATGTATGAACATTAACGTTCTGTTAGTTGATGACCAAACATTAGTTCGGGAAGGTCTGAGTTCGCTCTTGTCACTATCCGACAATGTTACCGTTGTCGCGCAGGCTAGCTCTGGCAGAGAGGCGGTTAGGCTAACGACAGAGAGTGAACCTGATGTAATTCTCATGGATATTCGCATGCCTGACTTGAGTGGTATTGAGGCCGTCGAGCTTTTGCGAACAAAAGGCTTCCAAACACCGGTTTTAATGCTGACAACCTTTGATGACCACGAATCTATAATGAAAGCCATTCAAGCCGGCGCCGAAGGCTACTTATTAAAAGATGTGTCGCTGGAGGTGTTGGTTGGCGCTATTGAAGCTTTAGCCGATGGTAAAACCTGGCTTCAGCCCGCTATCACTGAACGTATCGTGCAAGGCTTAAAAGAAAGCAAAGCGCCTGAAAATGATAATAAACAGACTCTGGTTGAGCCGCTGACAGATAAAGAAATTGCCGTTTTACGGTTAATAGCAGCGGGGCTCAGCAATAATGAAATAGCGGAAAGCTTGTTTAAATCAACCGGGACCGTTAAGAATCAAGTGTCGTCACTTATGGCCAAGCTCGGGGTACGTGACCGCACCCGAGCTGTGTTAAAGGCCATTGATTTAGGTTTATTGTAAGTTAGGCGTTCTTCTGCTTTTCAACCCATTGGTCAACACGACGCTCCAGAATATGCAGCGGCAATGCGCCACCACCCAAAACGGTGTCGTGGAAGCCACGGATATCAAACTTATCGCCCAAGGCCTCTTTGGCTTCTTCACGCAGTTCCAGAATGCGGATCATGCCAATTTTGTAGGCCGTTGCCTGACCCGGCATGACCAGGTAGCGACGAACTTCTGAACGCACAGCGCCTTCAGCAATCGGCGTGTGCTGCTGGAAGTACTTAACCGCTTCCTCTTCAGTCCAGCCTTTAGCGTGCATGCCGGTATCCACAACCAAGCGCACGGCACGCCAAATTTCGGTGGTTAAGCGACCAAAGTCAGAGTAAGGGTCTTCATAGGCCCCCATTTCCTTGGCTAATTGCTCTGAATATAAGCCCCAGCCTTCACTGTAAACCGTAAAGCCAGCCTGAGTACGGAATTCTGGTACCGACTCCAGTTCCTGAGCAATAGAAATTTGCATATGGTGACCCGGGTTACCTTCATGATAGGCAATGGCTTCCATTTCATTTTTCGGCATGGAGCTCATGTCCGACAAATGCGCATAGTAAATGCCCGGACGCTCACCGTCAGGCGAACCAGGGTAATAATGCTGGGCCGCACCGTCTTGTTCACGGAAAGGTTCAACCCGTTTCACCACCAAGTCGGCTTTTGGCAAAATACCAAAATATTCAGGCAGCTTTTCATTAATGTACGCCAGATATTCGCGCGAATCTTCCAGATACATTTCAGCGCCTTCGTCGTTGTTCGGATAGAAGAAGCGCTCGTCGGTGCGGATATAATCAAAGAAGTCCTGCAAATCGCCATCAAATTCAACTTTCTCTTTAATCGCGATCATCTCATTAGTCAGTCGCTCGACTTCACTCAGGCCTATCTCATGAATTTCATCAGCGGTTAAGTCAGTCGTCGTGTAGTTGGCCAAACGGGCGTTATAGTAAGCTTCGCCGTTTTCCAGACGATGCACGCCGGTGGCGACTTCGTCGGTGTTTTCAATGTCACTTTCCAAAAAGCTGATTAAGGCTTCGTAACTTGGGCGAAAACGCTCCAATAGCGCTTTACGCACTTCTTTTTCGTATTTGTCGGCTTGTTCAGCGGAGATCGCATCATTTTCCTGAAGCGCACTGAGCTTGTTTTTAGCATCTTCCAGTAAGCTTGAGTCACCTTCTTCATCAAAAGGGGCACCTGAAGTCAGGCCTTTTGCCTCTTTAATAACCTGCTCATACGCAGATCGGGGAGCACGAACGCCGTTCTCAACCTGCTTCTTCGCGCGCTGCAATAATTGCTCAATAGCCGTTGCGCCACCCTTAATACGAGAAATGTAGGCTTCCATATCTTCCGCATCATCAACCCGGTGGAAGTTAATTAAAAACTGGGGCAAGAAGGTGTGTGCGCCACGCATTTGGTCAAACACGTAGTCCATGCCACGGAATTCCGCATTACGCTTGGCTTGTTCGTATTGGTAAACCCAAACGTCGTAAGACGTCTGAGCTTCGAGGTTCAGCTTGTCGTAGTCAAAGTTCGCTTTTAGCTCTTCAACGCTATTTTCCAGCCACTGCAGCTGCTTTTTCTCAGCAGCGACGGTCATGTCATCAATGTCGCCGTAGCGATCTTTACGGCCCAGGAAGGTCATTTGAATAGGGCTTTGTTGAAGCTGTTCTTCGTACTTTTCTTCAAACCACTGGTTCAGGCGCTCAGTTTCCGACTGCGCCGTTTGCTCAACCGCCGTTTGTGAATTTTGTTCAGAATTGTTTTGCTGCGGTTGTCCGCAGGCCGTTAATAAGCTCAAAACAGCCAGGGCGACAATGGAATAACGCATAGCAGTGTCCTTTATTCTTCTTTTGATACAGGAAGAAAAACTATAGCGTGCTTGTTACACTAATGGAAATGCTTAAATTGTAACCGACTGTTTTATGGCGAAACCCAACAAGAAAGGGCCGGTTCGCACCGTGCAGATTTCTTGTCTGCAGTGCAAAACGCCCATATTTAAATACAGAAAGGGTGGTAAAGGCGCTTTGGTAAAATGCTTTATTGAGCGCATTGTTGAAGATCACACCACCAAACCGTGCCATTGTCCTGGTTGTGGGCAGGAGTTTGCACGCGAGACCATGATTCGCGGTACCCCTGCCTACAAAATTATTGGCGGCAAAGTTCACTCAAAGTAGGCGAATAATGACAGCTTCTATTACCGAAAAAACTAAACACGCGTATTCTCGAGTGGCCGAGCAAGCAAGCTCGTCTCTGCTGCGTCAGCCACAACGGAGTATGGCGGATGAGCTGCACTTATTAGCCGATGAGATCAAGCAAAACGAAAAACGCGATGTCTACGGTAGTGGCGGGCTTATTAATGATTTTGAAGGTGAGGTGGCTAAACTGCTGGGCAAGCCCGCCGCCTTGTTCTTACCAACCGGGACCTTAGCTCAGCCACTGGCGTTACGTATTCATGCTGACCAACGCCAACGCAATGGCGTTGCTTTACACCCGACCTCGCATTTAATGCTACACGAGCAAATGGGCTTTGAAGCACTGTGGGGACTTAACGGTACAACAACAGGTGAAGCAGGCAATACAATCACATCAGAAGACTTGAAAAACGTTCAAACTGCCGACCTTGGTAGTGTACTGTTAGAGCTGCCAATGCGCGAAATTGGCGGTCAACTGCCAAATTGGGACGACTTAGTTTCGCAATCGGAGTGGGCTAGAGCTAATGATATTGCCATGCATTTAGACGGCGCCCGACTTTGGCAAGTGCCGGCAGCTTATGACTGTTCGCTAGCCGAAGTCTGTGAGCTGTTTGACTCCGTTTACGTCAGTTTTTACAAAGACTTAGGTGCTATTTCTGGCGCTGTACTTGCGGGCTCTGAAGCTTTTATTGAACAAGCTAAAGTCTGGGCTCGTCGAGCCGGCGGCAATGTTATTACTCAGTATCCGCAGATAATCTCTGCACGCCGTGGCTTACGAGAAAACCTTCCGCTTATGGGTGATGCTGTGAGTTACTCTCGGGCGTTAGGTGATGCGCTCAATGAGCTGAATGGAATTCGGGTCAACCCCGAAAAACCGCAAACCGCCATGTTTCACCTACACTTCGCTATAAACGCAGAAGACTTGAGTAAAAAAATCATTGATTACGTCAACAACACCGGTGTAGTTGTTTTGCCGCTGCCACGAGCCGAAATAAACGGCGAAGCGATTTGTGAAATACCAATTGGGAGAAATGCAATGTCGCAGCCCCACAGTTTCTGGCTACGACATTTTAAAGCGTTTATAGAAACACTTTAATGGTGATTCTCGTGCTCTTCGTCATGCCCGTTTTCATGGTGCTCAGCATGCTTACCTAACACATGATTCAGTGTTTTAAGGTAGCTTTTACCAAAGCCTTCAACACGTTGTTTGTTCATGGCCTCTGAGCCTAAATGCACTTCTTCCAATGAGTTTGCTGCAACGTCCAGCTCTTTACTCAGACGTGCTAAAGCGACTTCCAGTGTGTATGTCAGTTCATGCACTTTTGCCATATCTTCCGGCGGCATGTCACCTTCAATAATTTTCTGCAACTCTGCATTGTACTTCGTCAGGTTCATAATTGCCTGTTCTAAATTTTCAGAAGCCTCAGGCTTAAAATGCTGGTAACGCTGCTCGTCATCGTTGTCACTGGCCGTTGCGGTTACATTAAAAAGCAGTGCTGCGCCTGCTAGTATCATTGTTAACGCTTTCATAAAAACCTCATTAGTTGTTAATGGTTCTCATTATTGTTCAAATGTCCATTTTTTACAAGCTGAATGAATGCGAACCTGATATTCTTAGCTTGATGTATATCAAGGAGTGACGCAATGTTTTCGTGGTTCGAGCGCCGATTAAACCCTTTCCCTGCGGAGGAACCCACTCAGGCTCCTACCGGCTTTTTTGCTTTCTGCTGGCATTATACGAAAGGGGCAACCCCCTTCCTTGCCGTTACGGCGCTACTTATGGCTGCCATTGCCGTAGCTGAAGTCTGGCTATTCGGCTTTTTAGGGCAGATTGTCGACTGGCTTGCCGCTCAGGACAAAGAAACCTTGTTAAGCGACCAGTTCTGGCCGCTGTTAGGCATGAGCGCACTGGTTTTGTTAGGTTTGCCTCTGTTGGTCTGGTTCCACTCCTTACTGACCCACCAGACACTGCTTGGCAACTTCCCTATGCGTATCCGCTGGCTGGGCCACCGCTACCTCATGAAGCAATCGATGAGCTATTATCAAGACGAATTTGCCGGCCGAGTTGCAACCAAGCTCATGCAAACAGCTCTGGCATTGCGCCAGTGCATTATGACCTTTATTGAAATAGTGAACTACGTCGTCGTTTATTTTCTGGGGATGTTTGTCATTATTGGCAGCGCCGACTGGCGAATGATGCTGCCGCTTGCCTGCTGGCTCGTACTTTATGCGCTACTGCTGCGTTATTTTGTACCCAAGCTAGGCAAGGTATCGGCAGAGCAGGCCGACGCCCGCTCTATCATGACCGGTCGCATTGTCGACTCTTACACTAATATACAGACCGTTAAGCTGTTTTCGCATTCTCAGCGCGAAGCGGCGTTCGCCCACGACGGTATGGATACCTTTTTGGGTACAGTGCATAAGCAAATGAGGCTGGTCACTCAGCTTTATGGGTTTCTTTATTTTATAAACTGCGCTCTGCTGTTCAGCTCAGCCGCTACCGCTATTGTATTGTGGATGGATAATGCCGTTACCCTGGGGGCGGTTGCCGTGGTCATTGGCCTGGTTCTACGCTTATTTGGTATGTCGCAAATGGTTATGTGGCAAATGTCGACGCTGTTTGAAAGCATCGGTACTGTGCAAGATGGTATAGGCTCGATAGCGGTTCCTCAGCGTATTGTTGACGAACCTAACGCCCCAGCACTTACTGTCACACTAGGAGATATTCACTTCGACCACGTACAGTTCCATTATGGCAAAGGCCATGGGGTTATGGACGACTTCAACTTACACATAAAACCAGGCGAAAAGGTCGGCATTGTGGGACGCTCTGGTGCGGGTAAATCGACCCTGGTGAACCTATTGTTGCGCTTTTACGATGTTGAAAGCGGTGAAATTCGTATTGATGATCAGGCCATTCATAAAGTGCAGCAGGACAGTCTGCGCGCTAATATTGGAATGGTCACTCAGGACACCTCGCTGTTGCACCGCTCTGTACGTGACAACATTTTATACGGTCGCCCGGATGCGACCGAAGAAGACTTAATGAACGCAGTGCGCCGCGCCCATTGTGAAGAGTTCATTGCAGAATTAAGTGACAGTAAAGGACGCAAAGGGCTGGATGCTCATGTCGGTGAGCGAGGTGTGAAACTGTCCGGCGGTCAACGCCAACGCATTGCCATAGCTCGCGTGATGCTTAAAGACGCACCCATTCTCATTTTAGATGAAGCCACGTCAGCGCTCGACTCCGAGGTAGAAAACGCCATTCAGGAAAACCTGTATCAGCTAATGCAGGGCAAAACCGTTATAGCTATTGCTCACCGCTTATCGACCATTGCCGCAATGGACAGGCTGGTAGTGATGGATCAGGGGGCAATTATTGAGCAAGGCAGCCACGAACAGCTGCTTGCCCAGGATGGTTTATACGCGAAGTTGTGGCGCCACCAGTCTGGCGGCTTTTTAGCAGAAGAGACTTAGATTTCCAGCGCTTCACCTGATTCCACTTTTGCGAACTTCACGTTTAGCTCAAGTAATCGTCGCTTACCTCTCGCCGTCATGTCGGTAACAAACTGAAACTGCTGCCGAGGGTCAATTGGGTAGGCTTTTAAGCGGTACTTGGTGCCCCAGGGTTGCTCGGCGGCGGTTACGGCTATTGGTTTCCCGAGCTGCAGGTATGGGCTGGTTAACGCAACTTCTTCCAGCGCGTCGCGAATTTGATAAGCATCTGCCTCTGGCCGGGTGTAAAACTCGGCAATGCACATTAGACTTGGACCGCCGTTATTGGCGTTGTGTATTAGGTTATCCCACAACTTCAGGTGCGGCACCCAAATAACCGTGTCATCGTTAGTCACCAGCTCAACCGTACGCATGCCTATATGCACAACCTCGCCATAACTGCCATCGACTTCTATCCAGTCTCCGGGTCTGTAGGGCATTTCGTGAATAGCCACGATTCCGGCAATGAGGCTACTGACGTAATCCTTTAATGCAAAACCAATGGCTAAGCCTGCGGCACCTAACACCGCAACCATGTTTTGTAATGTGGGCTCTATAACCAGAGGGACTATCATGACCAGGGCTAATACCAGAATCACAATTCGTAACATAGGTACCAGCGCCAGTGTGTAAAGCCTTTGCTTGCCGTGCAGGTGCGATGCGACCCAGGGTATCAACTTCTGAGTTAGCCATACTAAGCCCACGGCTACGGCGATAATGATGACAATTTCTAAAATGGCAAATGTGTCTAGCGACTTAAATATGCCAGCAACATTTTTGACTGATTCAGTTTCCATTTTTAAGCACCCTAGAATTTATCAAGCCAAAAGCCACGAGAGGCCAAAAAGTCTCTAACAACCGGATACCCTCGCGCAGTTATGTACCAAAGGCTGTCCTTAGAGGCAGTGTCCTGCTTTGAGATAAGTGACTGCTGTTGCAAAATTTGCAGCTCTATCTGCAGTTGGCTCGCTGAAACAATAGGCAATACTTGAGCAAGCTGACGGCTAGTTAGGCCATAATGAACCAATAAGGCGTAGCATACGAACGCAGTGGCATCTTCCACCACTTGTGGCAACTGCGGCAGCTCAAAAGCTTTATCGCTATTGCGGTGGTAGCGATCAGAGTATGCGGCGGCGATACCCGGATTACCTCGGCTGAGCGCTGCCAATGCCCGTAAACGCCCCTCGCCGCGTGCCAGCCCTATTTTTTCCAACGCCTGGTCGTCGAGCCCTTGCAAAGTCCACAGTTCAGAAACCGGCACTGGCCAAACTTTTTCTAAAAATGCCCATGCCCAGCTGTCACAAACAATGAGTCCTTTGCCCGCTTCTCCCGACAAAGCTTCTGCGAAAAACTCACGAGTCCAGCGCAACCCATTGGTTTGTCGTAAAAAGGTATGAGCCAATTGCGGCATTAGCCACACTTTGGTTTTGGTGAATTTAGGAGAGGGCGGGTCACTCGGTTGGCACAGTGTATCTCTGTCGGGCAGCTTCATTGTCGATACATTGTTCTGCTGCGCCCAGTGCTGAATGGCTTCAGCAACGCCGGAATGAGGCGGCGCAATAACCCAGCGCAAACTGTTATCATCCTTGTCATTCAGCCAGTCTGAAAATACGCTGTCTAATTCCTTTATTGCCTCATCCAGCTTTAATTCGAACGCGTTTTCATGCTCGTCTTGTTCGTCATTTTCTGATTCTGGAGATAACCAATGGGTAAAATTTTGCCACCATTTTTTAACAGTAATAACGGTCGGAACCGCAGGGCGTTCAAACTCGTTAACTGTTACCCATTGCCAGGCTTTTTTAGGCGCTTCAGCCATAGTTGTTTCCCTGTTATGTTCGCCAGAAAATAACTTCCTATCAGTCGATAATAGAGTGCCTTTGCGCAGAGTCCAATGAAAAAATATCAAAAAGCCTCTTGAAAGCAATTTTGCCAGTACACATATAAAGGGTAAGGCTGGTGTCTCAAAGAGAGCCGCCTTGTAACGACACACGCTGTGTCAATTTATTAACCATTTAACAGTTATTGCTTCTAAGGAGAATGACTATGGCAACTATCGACTTAAGCCCTCTATATCGTAGCAGTGTAGGTTTCGACCGTATGGCATCTTTGCTGGATTCGGCACTACGCTCAGATACTGGTGCAACTGGGTATCCTCCCTACAACATTGAATTGGTAGCAGAGAACCAATACGCCATTACCTTGGCGGTTGCTGGTTTCGAGGATAGTGACTTAGAAATTGAAGTAGAAAACGGCGTTCTTCGTGTGACCGGTAAAAAAGCCGAAGAAAACGAAAAACGTGAATTTCTGCATCGCGGCATTGCAAACCGTGCCTTCGAACGTAAGTTCAGCTTAGCTGAACACATTGAAGTCACTGGCGCTGCTTTGAAAAACGGTCTGTTGACTATTGGCTTAGTGAAGAACATTCCCGAAGCCATGAAGCCAAAACGCATTAGCATCGGCAGCTCGACCAAAGATCTGCTGGAAGATCGTTCTAAAAGCAAAGAAGAAAGTGCTGCGTAAATTTATGCACTGGATGAGGGGCGGTGAATAACCGCCCTTTTTTAACGTTGCCACTCGACTGGGTGCCCACAGACAAAGCCCTGGATATAGTCTACGCCCAGCTGAGTGAGTTTAATTCGAATCTCGTCACTTTCCACTCCAACCGCACAAACCTCCACGTTGGCCGCTTTGGCTAAACGAACACAACTTGCGACAAGCTCAGCATCTATAGTGTCGATAAGCATGTTCTGAACCCAGAACCGATTCACTTTTATTTGTGTTAGCGGTAACTGCCTTAATAACTGGAACGAGTTATAACTACTTCCAAACTGGTCTATTGCCGTACCAATACCCAGTTCTTTTAAGCCTTTAAACAACTGATACGTTTGGTCGAAATGTTTGAAGGCATCGGGCTCAGATACTTCAAACACCAACTGATTAGGCTGGATAACCGAGTTCTTAAGCGCCGCTTCAATGAATTGAATAAAGCCGTCATCTTCAAGACTCTGAGTCGACAAATTAATGTGACAACGCCAGGTTCGGGTTGCCTCAAATGGGTTTTCATTGAAATGCTCGACGGCCTCCCGCACTAGCCAGCGATCAGCCTTGCCCATGACGCCTGCCCGCAACGCAGCACGCAAAAATTGCTGGGGTGCTATAGGCTCATCTGTATTCGAGTCGGGCAAGCGGAGCAGTAACTCGATACAGTGTTTGTCTGCGTTACGCGCCGCACTGACTATGGGCTGGGCATAGAGCGTCCAGTTTTCCTCTCTTAATGCTTGCTTAAGCTTCTGCTCCCACTCTAACTCGGCTTCGCCCAATAAGCGTTTCTGGTCAGCCTCACTGTATGAATGCACCCGGTAGTCACCTTGCTGCATGGCAAGCTTTAACGCCTCTCGTGCTTGTCTTAGTAAGGTGCTGGCGGACACTTCAGACGAGTCCGAATAAGCGATGCCGGCATGAGCGGTGAGTTGGTAAATTCGTTTGTCGCTGTTGAAGCGAAACTCTTTACAGTACTGAACTAAGCGATGCGCTTGCGCAAAGACGGACTGTTCGTCTTCGGTATTCAACAGTGCAATTTCATGCTCACTAACCCTTGCAATGCGCGAGTACTTAGGCGCCTTTTTCTTCAGGTTTATAGCAAGCTGCAAAATGGCTTGGTCTTTGGCATCAACACCGGCCTGATCGGCAATAACTTCCAAACCAGATAGCTTAATAATAGTTACGCAGGCCGCCTTTTGGGCGTCGAGCCGAGACTGCAATAAACGCCTAAGCTCACGTACATTTAATAAGCCGGTTACTGCATCATGGTGAGCCAGAAAATCGAGGTGAATTTCAGCTTCCATGCGCTTGGTAACATCAGAAATACGGCCGGTGTTATCACCAAAATATTCGACATCGAGCCAAATTTTCCGACCATCAAGTCTATCGACAGAAGTCAGCTGCCTTTTGCCTTCGATAACGAAGCCATTTGGCCACTGCGCTTTGAGTTGCTCAAGTGAGTTAGCTGCCAGGATAGTTAAGGTTTGCTGGTTAACCTGCTTAAAAGAACCATCGGCATTCAGCCTAAACCAACCCTCGCTAGTGCGTTGCAGCAACTGCCACAGCCTTCTTCTTAGCGTCTTTCTATTCTTTTTAAGCCCGACAATACGGCGCATTAATCGGTTCAGTCGGTGTCTTTCCAGCGCCAGCAGAAACATCATCGTGGTTATTGTCATGGCACTGTAGAGTAGTAAGCCAGATACCCCTTCCCATATAGGGTTATAGCGTGGCGAAATAAGAAGCCAAGCGACAATGACGGTCACAGCCAATAGGAATGTTTGCCAGCGAAAGCCGGAAATTGGCTGTTTCTGGATGCTTCTAAGCACTACAACTGCCGCCCATATCAGCAAACCGTTAACCTGGGCAATAATCAACGCACTCTGCCAACGGTCATCCAACCACGGCAAACCAATAGTGAAACCCAGAGCAGCCGCCAAAACCACGTAACCAATACGGTTAAAACGGGACAACCGGAAACGAAAGCGCCCCCATTCCCAAATAAACCAGCAAAGCGTCAGCACCAACAGCTGACTAACGTAAGTTTTCAATGCCGCTGCGATATCGGGGGTATAGGGTGAGAAATAGGTTATCCAAACGCCGCTATGCAGCAACAGAGACAAAGTAAACGCAGCGCTCACACACCCAAAAGTCAGTAATAACCGACTTTTAAATAGCTGTGCTGAGACAAAAGCAGCCAAAGCCAGCAGAATAAGGATACCAGCGTTTACACCCAGTGCCGTTTGTTGCTGCTGTTGGCGAAGTTCGAGTTCGGTCGACTGCCATAAGCTAATGGTCGGCATTTGCTCCGGCCATTGTTGCACTGCAGTCACCAGCCAGACGGTTTGATTAGCAGGCAGGGTAACCGGCAACACGTGCTCATGAGATAAGTGTGGACGCTGCATCAATGGCGTCGAAAAGTTATTGGATAACTGACTCAAGGGAGTGCCACTGGAGTCGAGTACAAACACTCTCACCGACTGTAAAAACGGGTCGCTAAATTTGACATAGAAGGTTTGTGAGCGGTTACTTCGGTTATAAAGCGGGACACTGCTCCAGATATTGGGCTTGGTACCTGCGTAGTTATGTTCACTGAGTTCGGCTGGGCTAAGCCAGCGCGACGGTTCATTAACGGCAAGCCTGTCTACCGGCACTGACGCATCGACGACGCGGTATTTAAAATGCTGATTAAGGGTAACTTTCGAGGTTTGAGCGGACACGGAAACGGGCGTGCGAACTTCTGCACCAGCTAACAGCGGAAGCAACAGTAACAGCCATAGTGCGTGTTTAAATATAGTCTGCATGTCGTAAGTTCTTTATAACCTCTTCGCTCTTCTCTTCTAGCGCTTGCAGCCATACCGCATCGCAGATTTCCGAATAGAATAATAGCCAGTGCTGATTATTAATAGTCAGGCGCCAACAAAACTGATCAGCCGCAATTTCTTTTTCGCGAATACGAGCATCCAATGTGTCGCATAATGCAGCCACCCAGCTATCGAGCTCTTGCTCTGCCGGTTTACCGTTTAAAGTAATGACTGCCTGGTCGTTTGCTTCATCCATTAAATAGCTGCCGCTCACTTGCTCCTGACAAAAACGCTTCAATTGCACTCATAAATTCCTGACCATACCGAGCCAGTTTCACGTCACCAACACCGTTTATATCGAGCATATCATCGGCCGTGGTCGGATAATGTACACACATTTCCACCAAAGCGGCATCACTGAATACCACAAACGGCGCCACTTGCTCTTTATCAGCAATGTCTTTGCGCAGTTTCCGCAACCGCCTGAACAGTATTTTATTGTAATCACCACGGTCGGTAATTCGGGTTTTTGTTGCGGTCAGCTCTAGCCTTGGCTTGGCTAATTCTAACGGCACCTCACCTTTTAAAACAGGTCGTGCCGCCTCAGTCAGCTGCAGAGCGGCAAACCGGCGGATATCCTGAATAATAAGCCCGCGGTGAATAAGTTGCCGCAATACCGAAAACCAATGCTCTTGGGGTTTTGACCGCCCCAGTCCGTAGGTTGTTAATTGGTCATGGCCTAACTCGATAATCCGTTGAGCCTTTGAGCCGCGCAGTACCTCAACGACATGATTAATACCAAACTGTTGTCCGACCCGGTACACACAGCTTAGCGCTTTCTGAGCGTCTTCCAATGCGTCGTATCGAGTGGGCGGATCCAGACACAAGTCGCAGTTACCGCATTCTTTGTCGGAGTACTCATTAAAATAATTCAGTACTACTAAGCGGCGGCAGGTCTGAGCTTCCGCCATGGCCTGCATGGCTGAGAATTTCTGCGCTTCCACCGCTCGACGCTGTTCATTATCGTGCTCGTCTATCATGCGCCGGATCCACTGAGCATCTCGCGGATCGTAAAGCATCATCGCTTCAGCAGGAAGGCCGTCACGCCCGGCACGCCCGGTTTCCTGATAGTAAGACTCGACGCTGCGCGGAATGTCGAAATGCACGACAAAACGGATATTTGGCTTGTTAATACCCATGCCAAACGCAACCGTCGCCACAACAACATCGATATCGTCACGCAGGAACTGCCGTAGCGTTGTCTCTTTAAGCTTATGCTCTAAGCCCGCATGGTACGGCGCCGCCCGAACACCGGACTGCTGCAAGCTTTCCGCCAATTCCTCTGTCTTCTTTCGGCTACCGCAATAAATAATACCGGCCGCGCCTTTTTGCTTTTTGACGTAGTCTTTAACCTGTTTTAGCGGCTTATACTTTTCCTGAACAACATAGCGAATATTGGGGCGATCAAACGAGCTGCGATGAACCAATGGCGCATTCAAATGCAGTCGTTCAATAATGTCGTGCTGGGTGGCTGAGTCCGCTGTGGCGGTTAACGCCATAAAAGGGGTATTGGGCAAATAGCTGCGTAACACACCCAACTGTCCATACTCAGGTCTGAAATCATGTCCCCACTGGCTAATGCAATGCGCTTCGTCAACAGCAATAAACGACAGGTTCAGCGTTTGTAAGCGCTCAATAAAGCTTGGCTGTAATATGCGTTCGGGGCTAACGTAAAGCAGCTTAATGTCGCCTCGTTGCAACGCCTGCAATGTACTCATCGATTGTTCTGCTGACACGCCTGAATGCAAAGTCGCTGCTTTTATATCCAGCGCGTTTAATGCTTCTACCTGATCCTGCATCAGGGACAATAGCGGAGAAATAACCACAGCCACGCCATCGCTGCAAATAGCCGGCAACTGGTAGCATAATGACTTACCACCGCCCGTAGGCATGAGCACCAGCGAGTCTCGCCCTTCCAGTGCCGCCTGCATAATCGCCTCCTGACCTTCACGAAATTCGTGATAGCCAAAGACAGATTCAAGCTTGGACTGAAGCGGATTTGGCGCCAGTTGTTCTGCAGTGCTGACTGCGCTACTACTCATGGTCGGCATCGTTTATTGACTTATTAAGTAACATCCTCTTATTGTAAGCGTCCTGTTCATTAATAACCATGCCCAAAATGGATACACAAACAATACTGACAAAAGTTTCCGACTTTATGAACACGCGGGTGCCGTTTCAACAGTTACTTGGCTTTGAAATTACGGAGTTTAACCCGGCCCGGGGCGAACTAAAGTTCCAATGGAAAGACGAGTTATTAGGTAATGTTCCACAACGTATTTTGCACGGTGGTGTCACTGCAACAGCGTTAGATACTGCTGGTGGCCTGGTTGCGATAGCGGGCATGGTTGACCGTTTAGAAGACCCCAGTGAAAGTTACCTTATGGAGCGTCTCAGCCGTTGTGGTACAATTGATTTGCGTGTTGATTTTCTTCGCCCAGGCCGGGGTAAAACCTTTATCGCCAGTGCCACTATTATTCGTTCAGGAAACAAAGTGGCCGTTGCTCGTATGGAGCTGCATAACGAAGAAGGCACGCACATCGCTTTTGGAACCGGCACCTACCTGGTCGGTTAAGCTCTGATTAAGGAAAGCCAGTATGTCCGATGACGCAGTTCGGGCCCGGCAAGGCGTTTTCTTCGCACTTGCTGCCTACACATTCTGGGGCGTTGCTCCTGTTTACTTCAAACTCGTAAAGCAAGTTCCGGCTTTCGAGATACTCGCTCATCGTATTATTTGGGCTTTCTTGATGGTCTTTGTGTTAATTGTTGCTATGAAGCGACTAGACCGCATTCGCCCCATTTTGAAAAGTCGCAAGCTCGTCATTCGGCTCACTCTGGCCACTTGTCTGCTTGGTGGTAACTGGTTCTTGTTTATTTGGGCGGTTAACAGCGATCACATGCTGGACGCCAGCCTTGGTTATTACATCAACCCATTGCTGAATGTGGCCATAGGCATGATTTTCTTCTCAGAGCGTATGCGTCGCCTGCAACTGGTCGCTATTGGTTTAGCCGTGGTTGGTGTGGCTATTCAGGTTATTACCTTCGGTTCGGTACCTTGGGTTGCTTTGGCGCTGGCTTCCAGCTTTGCCACTTACGGCGCTATTCGTAAGCGTTTGCCTGTCGACTCAATTAGTGGATTGTGGCTGGAAACCGCCATATTACTGCCGGTTATGCTGATTTATTTGTTCGGGTTTGCCAGCTCGGCGTCCAGTGACTTAACGGCCAACCCATGGACACTGAATTTATTGCTGGTAGCAGCCGGACTCGTCACGACTATTCCGCTGCTGTGCTTTACCGCAGCCGCGCAACGGCTCCGCTATGCGACCTTAGGCTTTTTTCAGTACATTGCGCCAACGCTTATGTTTATACTAGCGGTCGCTATTTACGGTGAGCCTCTGGATGAGAGTAAGTTAGTCACATTTATTATTATCTGGAGTGCACTGGCACTGTATAGCTTTGACTCTATTATACAGCGCCAGCGAGATAGAAAAGCGAAGAAATTAGCTTCAGCTGAGGCTGGCATCCATTGAGATGTCAGCGTTTAGCACCTTGCTGACCGGACAACCTTCTTTCGCGTTGTTTGCCAACTCCTGAAACTTGTCCTCGCTAATATCCGGAATACTGGCTTTTACCGTCAGATGAATTTTATCAATCGCAAAGCCGCCGTCTTGCTCTACCAGAGAGACCTCTGCTTTTGCATCGATATTGTCCGGCTCATAACCCGCTTCTCCCAGCATTAAGGAAAACGCCATGGCGTAACAGCCCGCATGAGCGGCACCTATAAGCTCTTCAGGGTTGGTGCCTTTGCCGTCTTCAAAGCGACTTTTAAACGAGTACTGGGTTTTGTCCAATATGCCGCTTTGTGTTGATACAACACCTGAGCCTCCTTTAATACTGCCTTTCCACTGTGCATTTGCAGTGCGTTTCATAAAGCACCTCCAAATTTTCATGTATGTACTATAAACATAGTTGAAGAATGCACTTTTTGATCACTACTTTACACTTAGAACACAGGATCCAACCGGGCGTAGGCAACAACTAACCACTTGCTGCCCACATTGTCGAAGTTAATTTGAACACGTGACTGCGGGCCAGTACCTTCATAATTAAGCACGGTGCCTTCCCCAAATTTCGGGTGGCGAACGCGCTGACCCAGTGTGTAACCGGTCTGATCAAAAGCTTCATGGCTGGCCGCGTTATTAAAACGGCTGTAGCTCGAGGGCTTCTCAACACTGGTTTGCGCACGAACTTCGTGTAGCGTATCGGGTGGAATTTCCGCAATAAATCGGCTAATTCTGTGAAACAACTCCTGACCATAAATACGACGCTGCTCTGCGTAAGTAAGCACTAACTTTTGCATGGCTCGAGTCATACCGACGTAACAAAGACGGCGCTCTTCTTCGAGCCTTCCGGGCTCATCCATCGACTGCTGCGACGGAAACATACCTTCCTCAACGCCCGTCATGAACACCAAAGGAAATTCCAGACCTTTTGCGCTGTGTAATGTCATGAGCTGGACCGCATCCTGATACTCATCCGCTTGCTCTTCACCCGCTTCTAAGGCTGCATGCGCCAGAAATGCATTAAGTGGCGTCATTTCCTCTTCAGCGTCATCCAGCGTGAAGTTCTCACACGCAGTAACCAGCTCTTTCAAGTTTTCTACCCGCGTTTCTGCTTTTTCGCCTTTTTCTGCTTCATACATGGCCATTAAGCCGCTTTTCTTTATAACTTCGTCACTTAAGCGGCCTAAGCTGAATTCTTCGGTTTCATCATCAAGCTCTTCAATAAAGTCGAGGAAGCTGCCTACTGCGTTTCGTGCACGTCCGGCTAACTGCTTTTCGTTCACCATGTACTTAGCCGCATTCCACAATGACTCAGCGCGCTCCCGTGACGCCTGACGAATAATGTCCATGGTGCGTCCGCCAATGCCGCGGGCAGGGGTATTAATGACACGTTCAAGCGCAGCATCATCGTCCCGGTTACCTAAAATTCTCAAGTAAGCCAGCGCGTCCTTAATTTCCTGACGCTCGAAGAAGCGCAAACCACCATAAATACGATACGGCAGCCTTGCATGCAGCAAAGCTTCTTCTAAAATACGCGATTGTGCGTTACTTCGATACAAAATAGCGACATCTTGCAGTGAATTGCCATTATCTCGCCAATCTTCAATTTGCGATACTATATAGCGAGCTTCATCCATTTCGTTAAAGCCCGCATAAAGGCTAATGGGCTCACCCTCGTTCCCTTCAGTCCATAAGTCTTTGCCCAAGCGGCCAGAGTTATTAGAAATGACTGAGTTTGCTGCTTTCAAAATAGTGCTGGTTGAGCGGTAGTTCTGCTCCAGACGAATGGTTTGTGCGCCGGCAAAGTCTTCTAAGAACTGATGAATATTTTCGACTTTGGCGCCGCGCCAGCCGTAAATAGACTGGTCGTCATCACCAACAATAGTCACGCTGTTCTGCGCGCCTGCTAACAGCCTCACCCAGGCATACTGAATGGAGTTAGTATCCTGAAATTCGTCCACCAAAATATGACGAAAGCGGTTCTGGTAATGCTCTCGCACAATACGGTTATTTCTAAGCAGCTCGTGCGCCCTTAACAGCAGCTCAGCAAAGTCCACCAAGCCAGCGCGGTCACAGCTTTCCTGGTACAGCTGGTAAATTTCTTTCAGTGTCTGCTCGGTTGGGTCGTAAGTTTCGATATGCTCGGCTCGTAACCCTTCGTCTTTCTTGCCGTTGATGTACCACTGCGCTTGTTTTGCCGGCCAACGTTTGTCGTCTAAGTTGAGGCTTTTTATCAGGCGTTTAATCAGTCGCTGCTGGTCATCACTGTCGAGTATTTGAAAATTCTGTGGCAGCCCGACATCCATATAATGCGCTCTTAACAACCTATGCGCTAAACCATGGAAGGTGCCAATCCACATGCCTCGCACGGAGCTGCCTACTAGCTGCTCAACCCGACCACGCATTTCCGCCGCCGCTTTGTTGGTAAAGGTGACCGCTAAGATACTGAATGGAGAGTAGTTTTGTTGTTGGATGAGCCAGGCGATACGGTGTACCAGCACCCGAGTTTTACCACTCCCGGCGCCAGCCAACACCAACATATGTCCGTCGGGTGCCGATACAGCTTGCTGCTGCCTTTCATTCAGTTCTGCCAGAAGAGGGTGTGTACTCATTAACGTTCACCTGATGTATTCAATTCAAAGATCTGCCGCCAGTGTAATAATGAATCACTGTATAAGCAACCAGTAGTGTCGCGTGAGGGCTTTTTACGAAAGTAACAGCGACTTAAGCTGGGCTAAGTGATCAATTTTGACGGTCGGTAATATCGACAGATGTTGTGCTCGCCCTAAACCAGACGTCAACCATACTGATTGCCAGCCATGCCGCTGCGCACCAAGTACATCGGAATAGGGGTGGTCGCCGACATGCAGAAACTCCGCCGGTTTAACCGCCGAGAAGTGTTGCTGTGCCTTTAAAAACATGTCTGGCAATGGCTTACCTCGAACGCCATTTCCCGGCTGAACTATTAGGCTGAAGTAATCCGACAAACCTATTTTACCGGTATCAACATTGCCATTACTCAACGCAATAAGTTCATATCTCTCAGCTAATTGCTGCAATAGCTCAAGGCTTTCTTTTGGCGGCTCGAAGTTACTTCTGTGAAGTAGAAAATGCTCCATAATGTCGTGTGCATGGGTCGCTGCATTCACCACACCAAACTGCTCTAAGCCATGCTGTAAGGTACGAATGCGCAGCTCTGTCATGTCACTGGCAAGCGCCGGATCACTCTGACTGACTTTGTCTCGTAATTGGCGCCAATGGCTGACATTCCACTCGGCGGTTTCCGGAAACTTGTCCACAATGTACTGTTGCACCGAATGCTCTGCAGTTTGCATCACCGGTACATTGTCATAAAGCGTGTCATCCAGGTCGAAGCTGATGATTTTAGGCGGCTGCCAACGGCGGAAAAACTGCATAAAGTTAAACTCCCAATACTATTTCTTTCTGGCTCTGGGGTGAGCACTGTCATAAACGCTGGCCAGCCGCTGAAAATCTAAGTGCGTATACACCTGAGTTGTGGATAAGTTGGCATGGCCCAACATTTCCTGCACAGCACGTAAGTCACCGCTTGCTTCAAGCATGTGCGATGCAAATGAGTGACGCAGTTTATGAGGGTGTAAATCCCCGACGATGCCCTGCTGCTTCCCCCAGTAGTTTAGCCGTTGCTGTACCGTTCTGGGGCTTATCCGTTGTAATCGTTTACTGACAAATAGCGCCAACTCGGGTTTATCGGCGAGCCACACCTGGCGAACTTTCAGCCACTGTTTCAGTGCTTTCTCCGCACACCGACCAAAAGGGACTATACGCGTTTTACTGCCTTTACCAGTCACTCTTAACTGCATCATACGGTGGTCAATGTCGTCCCGGTTCAGACTCACCAGCTCAGCCAAGCGAATACCACTGGCATATAACAGCTCCATCATAGCCGCATCACGAATGGCTATTTCGTCGTCAGCCGGTAAATCCAGTAAATGGGAGATACTGTCAACATCAAGGTTTTTAGGTAGCCTTTTCGGCACTTTCGGTGCAGAAACTGAACTTGCTGGGTTGTCGTCTAAAGCATCCGACTCTACAAGGAACTGGCAGAACGTGCGCCACGCCGACAATTTTAGCGCAATACTGCGCTCGCCCAGACCAGAACGCCGCCAACCGACGAGCAACCGTTCTATGACAGGCACTCTCAGTTGCTTAGCATCAGTTATTTTTTGCTGCTCGAGCTCTTGAAGATCGGCCGCTATAAGCCGTTGATAGTTTTTAAGAGTTAACTCGGCGAGACCGCGCTCGCCGCGCAATTGCTGTAGCCACTTATCTTGCCACTCAAGCAGCGTCATGGCGTTTAATAAGCTCCGGCAAAACCGCACCCAACAGAGCTTGCAGCTGTTTTATAAGCAGCTTATCCATTGCCGGCTCAAAGTGGCCCGCGCTGCTACTTCCTACCGCTAACATACCAAGCTCACCGTTTTCACCCAGTAACAGCAGGGCTACTGACTGAATACTTTCGTCGTTAAACAGCAGCTTATGTTCTTGCTCGGTTAACCGTCCTAAGTAGATGGACTCGTCACTAAAACGCTTGCTCAGTAGTTGTTTATGAGTATCAGACGCAAACGTGTATTGTTCATCGAGCTCTACCGGGCTTTCAAAAAACTTGAGCGTTAACACCGGCATATCGAGTTCATTTTCAAAGGTGTTTTTCAATTGTGAGAGCACGTCGCTCAGGCTGTCGCAGCGCAGTAACTGAACATAGAGGTTGCTATAGGCGTTAAAAATAGCCTCGTTACGGCGAGCATTAATCATCAACTCGGTAATTTCTTCTTCCAGCTGTTGCACTCGCTGTCTGAGTTTTTGCTGCTGCCTTTCAATTAACGACACGGCACCTTTCTCGCTATGACGAAATTGCAGCTGCGCTAACAGGTCCTCATTACGCGTGAAAAAGTCAGGGTTTTCCTGCAAATACTCGCGTATCAGACTGTCATCAATTTTTTCGTTTAACATCGAGTTCAATTCGTTACTCATAACACCATTTGTCCATCGTAAATCAGCTCTGCCGGACCCGTCATTTTAACAGGCTGCCCTTGTTGCCAGCGAATCAGTAAGTCACCGCCTGGTAACGACACTTTTACCCGTTCGTTTAATAAGCCTTGCTGTATGCCTGCAACGGCTGCGGCACAAGCACCACTACCACAGGCCTGGGTTTCACCAACACCACGTTCAAATACCCGAAGCTTTATTTCATCGGCTGACAGCTGCTGCATAAAGCCAACATTCACACTCTCCGGGAAACGTTCATGCGCGGCAACCGCAGCGCCCAAGCTATCCACCGGCGCCGTATCAACGCTATCAACAGCAATAACACAGTGTGGATTACCCAAGCCAACAACACCACACATTACGGTTTCATCATTCACGCGAAGAACATAGGTCTGTTCCGCTTTTTGCGCTTTAAACGGCACTTGGGCGGGTTCAAATAAAGGCTCACCCATATCGACAGTCACCTGACCGTCTTTTTCCAAATGCAAAACCATTTTCCCGGCTTTCGTACTAACTTTAAGGTGGTTTTTGTTACTCAGGCCTTTGGCTTTCACAAATTTCGCAAAACAGCGGGCGCCATTGCCACACTGTGACACCTCGCTACCATCGGCATTAAATATGCGGTAATGAAAGTCTAAATCCGGGTCGTAGGGCGGCTCAACCAGCAGCAACTGATCAAACCCCACACCGGTATGGCGACTTGCCCATTGGCGAATTTGATCAGGGTTTACGTATAAGTTCTGCGTGACATTATCGACGACCATGAAGTCATTGCCGAGCCCGTGCATTTTAGAAAAGTGCAATAACATAATTAGATGTAATCCTTATCTAGCAAGTGCTCGCCGCGAATGAGGTCATCAAAGTTTTCGCGCTCTCTGACCAAGCGTGCGTCGTTCCCGGAAACCATAACCTCAGCCGGACGTCCACGCGAATTATAATTTGACGCCATAGTGAAACCATAAGCGCCTGCGTGTTTTACCGCAAGAATATCGTCCTGGGCAACATTCAAATGTCGCGCATGCCCCAGAAAATCACCGGTTTCGCAAACAGGCCCGACAATATCGCTAATTTGCGGCGCCTCATCACTTTTCTCTTTGACCGGAACAATGTCATGCCAAGCTTGATACAACGACGGTCTCAACATATCGTTCATTCCTGCATCAACAAGAACAAAGCGCTTATCTTCCGACGGTTTAATATATTCGACAGAGGTTAAAAGAACCCCTGCGTTCGCAGCTATGGCTCTGCCCGGCTCTAACATTAGAGTAACGTTGGGAAAGTCTTTGGCCATTTCGACCAGTTCGGTCAGGTACTGCGCTTTGTCCAATGGTGTCTCGTTTTGATAAGACACACCAAAACCACCGCCTAAATCTAAGTGTGTCAGTTCAATACCGTCTTTCTTAAGGTCGACGAGCAGCTCGAACATGCGCTTGGCGGCGTCTAAAAATGGCTCTGGCGTCATAATTTGTGAGCCAATGTGGCAATCGGCACCAATAAGGCGAATATTTGTCAACTGAGCCGCCTTTTTGAAAACCGCCTTTGACTGCGCCATGCCAATTCCGAATTTGTTGGCTTTCATACCTGTCGCGATATAAGGGTGCGTTTTCGCATCGACATCTGGGTTAACGCGCAGCGACACCGGCGCCTGCTTATTCATGGCGGCGGCAATATCCTGAATGCGTTCCAGCTCAGCTTCAGACTCTACGTTAAAGCAGCCAATGCCCGTCTCCAACGCCAATATAATTTCATCTTTTGACTTAGCGACACCTGAGAAAACAATGCTTTGCGGCTTACCACCGGCGGCCAGCACACGCTGTAATTCGCCGCCCGACACAATATCAAACCCTGCCCCCTGATGAGCCAAGACTTGAAGCACCGCAAGGTTGCTATTAGCTTTAACTGCGTAACACAGTTTATGAGGGCTCGGCCAATGCCGCTGAAACTGCTGCCAGTTATTCACCAGCTGAGATTTCGAGTACACATACAAGGGTGACCCGAAGCGCTCTACCAAGCTCTGGCAGCCGATACCTTCAACATGAAGCTGATTATTTTTGTAAGAAATAGACTCACTCATTCGTCTTTATCCGTTGGTATCGTTTCCACGTCATTTTTTTCAGGCATTGGCGCAGGTTCAAGCGGTCCTTTTTGACCACACCCGACCACAATCATAAAAACCGCGGTTAATACCAGCGTCTTGATTACAATTCGACTAAACATCGCTAAACTATGACTATTCTCTTAAGGGTTTTATAGTGTCTATCATCGCACTCAAGCCCGAAAAAGTCATTAAGCGTTGTAAGGAAAACCATGACTCAAACTGTAAGAATCGCAACACGTAAAAGTAAGCTGGCGTTATGGCAGGCAGAGCACATTCAGCAACGGCTGGAAGAGCTACACCCGGGACTCACTGTAGAGCTCGTGCCTATGTCCACAAAAGGGGACGTTATTCTCGATACACCGCTGGCTAAAATTGGTGGTAAAGGCTTGTTTGTGAAAGAACTGGAAGTTGCGATGCTTGAAGGCCGGGCTGACATCGCTGTGCATAGCATGAAAGACTTGCCTGTTGAGTTTCCTGACGGCTTGGAGCTGCACACCATTTGCGAGCGCGAAGATCCTCGCGATGCCTTTGTGTCTGGTAAGTACAACAACTTAGATGAAATGCCCGAAGGGGCAGTTGTCGGTACTTGTAGTTTGCGCCGCCGTTGTCAGGTTATGGAGCAGTTTCCGCACCTGATAATTAAGGACTTACGCGGTAACGTACAAACACGGTTACGCAAACTCGACGACGGTGAGTTTGATGCCATTATTTTAGCCGCATCTGGGCTTATTCGTCTGGAACTAGGTGATCGTATTACTTCGTTCATTCCGGTGGAGCAGTCATTACCGGCAAACGGACAAGGCGCTTTAGGTATTGAATGCCGCAGTGATGATGATGCGATGAAACAACTGCTTCAGCCTCTGCAGTGTCAGGAAACTCGTATACGCGTGCTGGCTGAGCGAGCCATGAACCGTCGTTTAGAAGGCGGTTGCCAGGTGCCTATTGGTGCCTATGCGGAACTTAAAGGTGACAGTGTTTATCTGCGAGGCTTAGTTGGAGACCCTGACGGGCAGCAAGTACTGCGTGACGAAATAGAAGGCCCTGCGAATGATGCAGAGGCTCTTGGTACAGAGTTAGCTGAGCGCTTGCTTAAGAAAGGCGCAGGTGACATTTTGTCAGCGGTATATGACAGCAATGCGGAAAAATAATAAGACCGTTTTATTGTTACGTCCCGAAGAGCGTGCGCAACACATATCTGAGGGGCTAACAAAAGCGGGAATAACTCACTTTATTCACAGTTTTGTACGGGTAAGACCCAAGCAAGTGGATGAAAGTGAGGTACAGCGAGTTAATGAAGCCATCTGGGACGGTATTATCCTGGTGAGTAAGGCCGCTGTTGATTACGCATTGGATAACGGTTTTAAACCGAAAAAGAGTCGCTTTTTTGCCGTTGGTTCAGGTACGGCCAGATACGCCGCCGATACATTAAAAGTGCCGGTGACCAGCCCGGCTTTTGCCCACCGCTCAGAAGGGCTGCTGGCACTGGAAGAATTCAGCAATGTACATGAACAAAAGTGGTTAATAATAAGAGGCGTTGGGGGCCGCGAAGTACTTGCTGAGCACCTCAAAAAAAATAACGCGGATGTCAGTTACTGGGAAGTTTATGAGCGGCAACCTATTCCGCTGACAGACTCTTCCATTGTGGATAACTGGGTTTCCTCTGTCGATACCATTGTTGTCACCAGCGCTGAACAGCTGAATCATTTTTTATCGGAATTACCAGAGTCCGCAAACCCGTGGCTGGAAAACTGCCAGTGGGTAGTACCCAGCGAACGCCTGAAAAGTTTGATTCCTATTAAACAATCAGACAGTATCGAAGTCACAGAAAGCGCATCAGATGCTATTATTCTAGATGCGCTTGTAGCAAACGGAAACGCACACATGAACAGCGAAGAAACGACACAAGATAATAATGTAGAGCCACAGGCTGAGCAGGAAAAAGACGAGGTCGTCACGGCTAACAAAAGCAGCAGACGCTTTTTCAAGCGGTTGCTATGGCTTGTTATACTAATTGCGATTGTCGCCGCGGCCTATTATGGCTATACGCGTTTCCCCGGACTGTTCTCAGCTAACAATGACCAACAAGTAACGTCGTCTGAACAGCAACCGGCAAAGACAGAACCGGAAGAAAAGCAAGATCCACTTGAAACGAGGCTTCAACAGCTGGAGCAGTCGCTTGCCAGTTTTGAACAACAGCTGCAGGAAACGCCTAATTCTCAAGACTTAAACAAACTATCTAACTCAGCTCAACAATTGCGCCAGGATTATGTCGCACTTCGTTCTGACTTAGAAAGTCTGCGCGATGAAGTGCGCCAAAGTCCAGCAGATCGCGCAGCCCACTGGCGCCTGCTGGAAGTAAAACAAATGCTCGCGACGGCAGCTCGTATGTTGTGGGTACAGGAAGATTACGATTTAGCCGGAAAACTGCTTCGCTTAGCTGATAATCAGCTTTCAGGTATGGACAGCCGCGAGGCTTTGCGCACCCGCGAACTGCTTGCAAAAGATATCGAAAAAGTCAGTGCGTTGTCTTCTGTTAATAACACCGATGCGGTTATGACCTTAATTGGCTTGCAGGATCGTGTTAGTCAGTTACCGGACAATATCAACAACGAATACAGTATTGAGGGTGAAAACTCCGAAAGTTCGGCAACTGGCGACAACTGGCAAGCCAATTTGAAGTCGAACTGGAATGACTTTCTGGATAACTTTATTCGCATTCAACCTGTCGAAGCAGACCCAGAGCCCTTATTAAACAAGTCGCACAGAGCGGCCATTAATGCACGTATCTCGCTGACATTCACGTTAGCGCAAGACGCTGCCCTTAAAGGAAATAATAAGCTGCTTAAACGATACGTCAATCAGTTGCCTCAGTTAATTATGCTGGTAAAAGGCGATAATGCCTCAACCTCCGATGTGGTCGAGAGACTTAAGAGCCTTGAACAGACTCCGAAAACACGCTCAACAGTCGATTCGCTTGAGTCGTTAGACTTTATAAGCCGGGCAATTGAGCAAGGGGATGCACTATGAAGTGGTTAATTGCTCTCGTTGTTTTACTAATTGTTGGCGCTATTTTGGGTCCTACGGCGTCTGGTAACGCCGGTTACGTACTCATCCAGTTTGCAGGTTGGTCAATAGAAGCCACTGTTGTAGGGCTTATCGTTGTCCTTGTCGCTATCGCTTTAATTACTACCGTGATCGTATCTATCCTGCGTCGTCTATTGAACAAAACGCAAAAAGGCGCAGCCTGGTTCTCGAATCGTTCAGACAGAAAAGCCAAGCAGCTTTACGAAGAAGGTATTCGTTTGTTGCTGGATGACTCCCCTGAAGACGCCTCGTTAAAGTTTTCAGCTGCATACAAAAAACGTGGTGCTCAGGAAACAGCAGCCATGGCCGCTTTAGCTGCCTGTTTAGCCAAAGATACAGGAAAAGCTCAGTACTGGCATGATGAAGCAGGAGGCTTTGTTAAAGGCTCCGACACATTGCTGAATATTCTTAAGGTGTCTCAGCAAGTCAGCGCCGACCCGCATAATGCCGATAAAGCCGTTCAGGAGCTGTTAAACAAACACCCTGACTCCGCCCATGTTGCATTTTTAGCGAAAACAGCGTTTAAAGCCTCTGGAAACTATAATGCACTAAAAGATCTGCTTCCTAAATTGAAGCAGCACTCTGAGTTAAGCCCGGCTGATTTTGAACGACTGGAATACGATGTTTACTTTGATTACTTTGTATCTGTTGGTCGTAACGGCAACGACGCGCTAAAGGATGCTTGGCAAAGTTTAAGCAGTAAACAGAGAAGCGATGCGACCATTCGTTTGGCGTATGCGAGTGCTTTGCGACATTTAGGTGAGCAAGAGCTGTCGGCAAAAGTAATATTAAAAGGGCTTAAGCGCGAAGATATACACCCGGCGGGTGTTAACGCATTGAAGCTGTTCAACGGTAAACACGGAAAGCTTGTGGAATTCGTTCAGGAGAAGTTAAAGCAAAACCCAGATGACAAAGACTACTTATACGCTTTTGCGTTGATAGCAATAGATAATCAGGACTACTCTCTGGCTCAACGAGCGCTTAAGAAGCTCGTCGATATTCAACCGAACGATAAGGCATACCGCCTACTGGGCGATGCTTATTATGCACTCGGCGACAGCCAATTAGCTGCTAACGCTTATAAACAAGCGTTAGCAGACTGACTGAAAGGGCGTTCCTTATTGGCGAACGCCTTCAATCGAGAGCTCCAGCTCGACTTCTTTAGCTGCCGGACCAAGGTTGTAGTCGATATTGTAGTCAGCCAAGGTTAAGTCGACTTCGCCAGAGAAGCCACGACGGAAGCCGCCCCAAGGATCTTCACCAGCACCCACATGCTCAATCTCAATAGCAATTTCTTTAGTCACGCCGTTTAACGTAAAGTTACCGTACAACGTGCCTTCACCGTCATCGTCGCTATCCGGCACGTACTTGGTGCTTTTAAAAGTCGCTTGTGGAAACTCAGACACATTTAGGAAGTCTTCACCGCGTAAGTGTTTATCACGTTCAGCGTGATTTGTATCGACGCTGGCTGTGTCGATGGTTACGTTGACTGACGCATTTTCAGGCGCATCCTCGTCGTAGCTAAAGGAGCCTTCGAAGTCGTTAAAACGACCATAAAGCCAACTATAACCCAAGTGACTAATTTTAAACTCGATAAAAGCGTGTTGCCCTTCAGTATCAATTTTATAATCCGCAGCTAAAGCTGACGTACTAAACATCGCTGTACCTGCAATTGCAGCTGCTAATAATGTCTTTTTCATGTCTATTTCCTCTCTGTTTTTCCAAACATACGAACTAAAGTCGTGTCTCGGTTTATAAAGTGGTGTTTTAATGCGGCTAGTCCATGTCCTCCGGCTAAAATGACTAACGCCAATGCCGAGTACCAATGAACTTCTCCGGCAGTATCCTCTTGGCTTGGCAAGTCCGTTAACGTCGCCGGAACAGAAAATACGTCAAATACAGATATAGAGCTTCCATCAGCCGTCGAAATTAAATAGCCGCTTATCATGACCGTAAATAACAGTAGATAGAGTAGGGCATGACCCAATTTAGCGCCGATAACTTCTATTTTATTACCTAAAGCCGCTGGTTTTGGATTTGCCATCACCCACAATACCCTTAGAACAGTCAGAATAAGGAGGCAAATACCAAAAGACTTGTGCCACCAAGGCCCTAGACGATACCACTGATCGTAATAGGTAAGCGTCAACATCCACCAGCCAAGCGCAAAAAGCCCGAAAACTATAAGTGCAGATAGCCAGTGTATGAGAATAGACACTAGTCCGTAACGTTTTGACGTATTTCGAAACATAGAGACCTTTCCTTATTTACTTACAAATAGTCTAGTTCAATATTTCGTTTTAGAAATTAATTATAAATGGGATGCGATCTTCGATTTATTAGAATGAAGTAGCCTAATGCTATTGTATCAGGTGTGATAGGAGTCCCACGCAGGAGACGGGCATAAAAAAAGCCCCCAGCATCAGCTGAGGGCTTCTTAGATTTGAAGTCTGGCGGTGACCTACTTTACTCCGGGCTTCCTGCCCTCCGCCCTTCGGGCCGCACTAACGTGCGTTCAAAATCGCTCCCGGCGATTTTGTCACATGCCCATGCTCGAGTAGCACAACACACAAAATAAAAAGCCCCAGCCAAAATCGGCTGGGGCTCTTTTATTTGAAGTCTGGCGGTGTCCTACTCTCGCATGGGGAGACCCCACACTACCATCGGCGCTGGTGTGTTTCACTTCTGAGTTCGGGATGGATTCAGGTGGTGCCACACCGCTATGGCCGCCAGACATAAACTGTCACAACA
>NZ_FNCB01000001.1:324123-424342 GCF_900100855.1 Idiomarina zobellii | reverse complement strand
GTGTGGCACCACCTGAATCCATCCCGAACTCAGCAGTGAAACACACCAGCGCCGATGGTAGTGTGGGGTCTCCCCATGTGAGAGTAGGTCACCGCCAGACTTCAAATAAAAGAGCCCCAGCCGATTTTGGCTGGGGCTTTTTATTTTGTGTGTTGTGCTACTCGAGCATGGGCATGTGACAAAATCGCCGGGAGCGATTTTGAACGCACGTTAGTGCGGCCCGAAGGGCGGAGGGCAGGAAGCCCGGAGTAAAGTAGGACACCGCCAGACTTCCAATTTAAGAAGCCCTCAGCTGATGCTGGGGGCTTTTTTTATGCCCGTCCTCCCGGAACTGCCATCACACCTGATGCAATAGCATTAGGCGACTCGCAGGATGTTCGTTATTAATTCTCTATCGTGTAGATAAGATCGCCACCTTGTCCCTCTGACGTAGAAATTGATTCAAAAATCAATTGGTCGGAAAGGCTGTACCTGAGAATGAATGTAGAGGTGGGCTCAATTAAGCCTATTCCATACTTAATATAGAGATCTGGAGATAAGTGTTTACCTATATATAAAGACGTATCGTTTACATCGCTTGTTTGTGAGTCGATAGAAACTTCGTCTAAGTCGAATGTTTCCTTTAGTCCTTCAGTTAAAAATTTTGTACTACGTCCGCCAACTAATAAAGCGGCTTGGAGTTCAAGGTTATCTACATCACCTTGGCTGCCAGGCGGCTTTCCGAAAAGCAAGTAGGAAAGAATAGTGCTATCCGGTAAAGGTGGGGTCGAAAATAAGCCTAATTCGGGTTGCTCTATACTTCCTGTGATACGTGCTCCAATTTCATCAGGAGGTCGTTGCTCGCCAGCGGTTGACGAGATATCCCTTGTAACACGCAGGTTTAATGATGGGTTGCTTAGTGGTACGTCATTAAAGAGCAAGTCGCCTCTTTCGACTGTTAATTTTTGTCCATAAATCTCATATTGTCCGGTTGTAACTCCAATTGTTCCGTCCCCTTTGGCTGGGGAGTTCGGTTGTTGAGTGATTCGAAGACCACCTTCTAACTGGCCAGAAAAACCGAGAGCTTTAACACGAACATCTTCCCCTAATGAAACTCTTAAATCCGTTTGTGTTTTGAATGTCGATGCCTTCTTTTCTTCATTTTTTAGCCTAACATCGGCTGACTCTGTTTCCGCTTGGTTTAGCTCTACCGGTGTTATGCGTGCCTTCGGGATGTTTAAGTTCCCGCTAAGACTGACAAGGTTCTTATCGATACTGATTTGTATTTCAGGAGAGGCTTCTATGAGAATATCTGAGGTATCGACAATAAGCAGCTCGTCACCATTAATTTCTAATTCTCCACGGCGTTTGAATAGATTTAGCTTGCCATCAATATTAAAGTTGCCGTCTCCGATGAGTCCTGCGGCATTTACTTCAAATTCACCGGAGTTAGCATTTGCGTTTAAAGCTGCGGTCAGGTCACTGATCATTGTTCCGGACTTAAGTACAACTACTTGGTTGGCATTTAGTTGAATGTCTCCCGATGCAAGGGGAGACGGAATGGTTCCGCTAATACGCAGGTTTGCAGACGCTTGACCATCGCCAATATCTAATTGGGGAGTTAATAAATTGGCAAGCTCCAGAGTTTCAGACCGAAGAACAGCGGTGCCGGACAAACTGCTGTTTAATGACAAATTATCAGTTCTTAAAGTACCGTCAAGATTAAGTCCTTGTTGTTTAGCGGCAGCCTTTAAGTAAACGGCTAATCTCTGCTCTTTAGTTTCAGCGTTTAAACTTAACGTATCCAGAGTTACTGTTTCTTCAGCGACTTCGACTGTACTGTTGTCTGCGTTTATAGATGCATTTAATTGGCTTAGTTCGGCCGTATTGGTATCCACTTTACCGTCGACATTAAGCGTTAGTTTCCCTGCTAAATTATAAGGCGCGGAAGGAGCTATAAGTGCCTGTATGACATTTAATGGGACTGACTGCGCATTAGCGTCGAAAGACAACAGGTTTTCTGTCTTTTCCAGTTCAACACATAATGGGGATTTTAACCCTTTATACCGGAGACATGTGGGCATTAGACTAAAACTCATGTTCTCGTAATTTAATGAAACCTGAGTCGGTTCGGTTAAAAACACCTTGCTATAGTCAGGATGATTTAGCTCGAATGTATCGAGGTGCATTGTAAAGTTTGGTTGATTCAACTGGCCTTCAATAGTGCCTGAAGCCAAAGCAGCACCTCTTAGTGTCGATATATCATCTAATCGATTTGACCGGACCTCCCAGTATAGTGCCTGACCTGGGCTTAGGGCCCCGTTAACGGTAAATGACTGTTCACCCCAACGACCTTCCAGTTTGTTAATAAACAAGTAAGGATCAACGTAACGCATAGAAATATCGCTGGTGACTTCATCGCCTTTATAGAGGCCTGAGATGTTGGCAGCTAAAGAAATATCATCCGCCCAATCAACGGTCGTTTCAGCAAGAATGGTATTACGGTCCTGACTGACCTCTAGTTCTGTGACATGTAGCCGACTTGGAGTCAGTGTTGCTTTGGCGTTTAAGTTCAGTGGTGTTGGCAACACCCCAGACAGATGACTCGATAAACGAATGGATAAGTTGTTTAGTGATCCTTTTATTTCTACCTCACCATTTTTTGCAAGAAGGTTGTTCGGCTTATAGAAGAGCTCGCTCCATTGGGTGGTGAGTTGAAAACTTGGCTCTGAAGTAAGCTGTGAGATGTCACCGTTAACGAATAAATCACCATTAATATCACTATCTGAGCTGACTTTAAGTGCATGAAGCTTTATAGCGTCCGCTTGATAAGATACTTCGCCAGCTATCTTTACTGGTTGTTGGTTCACGACAATGGATAGATCAGGCGAGACTAAGGCTCGCTTCACATCACCCTCTCCTGCGATAGCTCCATTGAAGGCAAGGCTTATATTTCCTGCGCCAAGAGCGTTTAACCACGGGGTTAAGTCATTGTCACTCCATTGGCTGCTAAAAGACCATGTTAGATCTTCTAAAGGCTCGAGAACCGTTGCCTCTACTGAGCCACTGATACTCTCAGTAAAGTGATTGTTAGCGACAATTTTTTCTATATTTCCTTTAAACTTACTGTCTACTGTCAGTTTCGGGTAGTCCGGTGAATGCAACCGAATCTGGCTTGTAAGCGAGCTTTTAAATGGATAGGACAACGAAGATTGACCACTTATGGAGGCCGTCATGTATTGGTGAGTGGCGCTTAGATTTCTTAACGAAACGACTCCATTAGTATGGGCTTTTACCGAAAGAGTCATATCAAGCGTTTGCGCGGGAGCGTCAAACAGAAAGAATAAACTGTCAGACAGTGTTAGCTTTTTAATATCAATGGCGAGTGGTAACTCTATTTGTATATCTTCAACAGAGACAGGGCGCACATCATCGCTTGAACTAGCGTCAGAGGGACGAAGTCGGATCTCACTGTGCTGGCTGGCAATGTTCTTTACAGTAACACTGCCTGACAGTAGAGCTAAGGGTTGCCAGTGAATCTTTAACTCTTTTGTTTTATAAGCAAATGACTCTGATTCGACATTTAGCCTCTTAAAACTAAAATTACTGAGCAGCTTGCCTTGAAACTGTTCATAACTGATATCGACGGGAACGTAATGAATAGATTTTTCTATAACCCAACGGCTGCCGACTTCCGTGCCCAAAAGCGCCAGGACTATTGTGGGCAGTATAATAAATACACCTAGTATTATGCTTGCCAACCAACGGTAAATACTCATAGGTCAGGCCCTAAAGTTAAGTGTAAGCGCCAGGGTTTATCAGGTTCATCAATGGCTTGAGCGAGGTCGAGCCGAATAGAGCCGATGGGAGATATCCAGCGAATACCAAAGCCAACACTCTGCTTTAACTTTTCGTTGGGCTCAATCATAGCATTGCCGATGTCGGTAAAAAGCGCGATTCTCCAGTTCTCTTTGAACCGGTAGTCGACTTCAGCACTGGCAGTGGCCAAATAACGTCCACCGATGACGGTACCGGTATCATCTTCAGGGCCAAGTTGTTCATAAGCATAACCGCGGACACTGTGGTCACCACCGGCAAAAAATCGTAGCGATGGAGGGAGCGCATTAAAGTCCTCGATATAGGTCGCCCCCAGATTCGCTCGTGTCAGCACTCTGAAACGCTCTGTCAAAGGCAGAACAGCTTTGAATCCTAACTCTAAGCTTGCCATGTTCGCATCAGATAAAACAGCGTCATTTGCCGCTTTTAGAGTTGCATCAAAACGAAACCCTTTATCGATATTAAGACGGCCATCTGCGGACATATAATTCCAGCTTGAGTGAGGAATTAGGAACTGACTGGTGCCTATGGTTTCACCAATTTCAAAGTCGTCGCGCTGCCAGCTTAAACCGAACTCATGGCGCCATTTACTCATAGTCACCACACTGGATGCACCCAGTCTATATAAACGGCTCTCCTGACCTTCGTTATCTTTGTCTGAGACCTCGGCGTTAAAACGGTAATAATCCGATTGTGGATTTTGCCCCGGGATAATGTAATTTGCACCAATGCGGCTTTCAATTTGAGAGACTTGAGTCATGCCACGCAGTTGATGCCCCTCTGAATTTACCCAACGCCGATTCAGACTGGCACTAACTCGCGCACCAGTATCTGTGCCATAGCCAATCCCATATTGATATTGGTTTCTATAGTTTGCCGTCGATTTAACATCAATAGGCACATGGTGCTTTTTAGAGTCATTCCATCGAGGGGTAACCTGAACTTGCGAAAAATAGCCACTGTCGAGCAGTGCGACTTGTAAATTGCTCAGCTCCTGGCTCGTATAGCCATCGCTCTGCTCGAAAGGCACAAATCGCTGCAGTAGATCATCATTTAGGATGTCTTGCTCAAAGGTTACCGAGCCAAACCTGTAGCGTTGACCTGACTCGAAAATAACATCGATATTAGCGGTGTTTTTATCAACATCAATTTCTACATCGTGTTTATTGAAATGCGCATCGTGGTAGCCGCGACGGCTTGCTAAGGATAAAAAACGAGACTTTAGTGCTTCATACTGGCTGTGAATAAAACGCTGATTTTCTTTCAGGTCACTGTTTTTTAACAAGGCGAGGAAGACATCATCATCTGAGGCATCACCATTTATAATCCAACTGTTTTTCGTTATGCGTGCGGGCTCATTCAATACCACCTCATACGAGGCAACCCAACCGCTCTCAACACTTTCTAGTTGAGCATTCACTTCAACCTGATAATATCCATAAGGACGCAATGCTTTTTGAATATCGTCAGGGGCTTGTCGGTGTAGATACCGAACTCGATAGTCTGCGTAACTCTCGCTATCATTGAGTCGGGCAATTTGTAGTAGCGTCATGACATTGTCATAGGCTTTACCGTCGACACCCGAAACTCTTACTTCTACGGAAGCAAAAGTCAGACAGCTAACGAATAAGCTACAAGCAATAAGAATACAGCGAATGTAAAGCATTGATGTGTTTTACCATAAAAAAGGTGGCAACATAATCTCATTGTTTGAGACTCTGTGTCACTCATTGGGTTCAACTTGGAGACATTATGGCGATAGAAATTACAACAGCAGAGAAACGGTTATTACAAAAAGTGAGTATACCGCCACGACCGCAAACTCTGTTAACTGTTAGTAGTGAAGCCAAAAAAGAAGAGCCCGATGTGTCCGTTATTGCTGAGGCCATTGCTTCGGATATGGGGATTGCCGCTGCGGTTTTGCAAGTGGTGAATTCTGCAGCTTATCGGCGGGCAAAAGAAATAGACTCTATCCAGCAGGCGGTTATGACGCTGGGTTTTCGACGAGTTTTCCCTATTGTAAAAGCGGTAGCGTTAAAGTCCGCGCTTAAGTCGGACTATGATCTTAATGAGTTTTGGCGTTATAACGAGTGGGTGGCAAGTGCTTGTGTGATGGTTTCAGAAGCCGTCGGTAAACCTGAATTGAGAGACCATGCATACATGCTCGGTTTATTTCAAAGCTCTGGTATTCCTGTCATGCTGTCAGAATTTGATGAAGAGTACTCTGAGCTAGTGAACGCCTCAAGCAGCCAACCATGGCCTGAAATTATTGAACAAGAGCAGCGTAAGTTTAATACGACTCACACAACTATGGGTGCGTTGCTTGCTCAGCAATGGAAGCTCCCAAAAATTGTCGTCGAAGTTATCTATTACTTGTTTGATGACAGTTCTATTTTTTCAACATCGAGTGAGTTATCCAACATAGCCTTAGACTTGCTGGGTATTTTGAAAATATCGCGCTATGCCATTGACCTGCGCACCCGAAGCCTGGCCGGTCAGGACGAGTGGCAATCGGTACAGGACGGTGTTTTAGAGCACTTTCAAATCGATGAATTTAAGGTGGAAGAGATTGTTGAATTGGTTCATGAAGAGCTGTTCGACGTAGAGCATTAGTCTCGCTGGTTAAATTATCTGCAAACAACAGGCTAAGAGCCAATAAGTACTTGTACCACGGCTTGTTGTCGGTATAATCCTTCCCTCGAGAGTTAGGGGCGTAGTTCCAACTGGCAGAACAGCGGTCTCCAAAACCGACGGTTGGGGGTTCGAATCCCTCCGCCCCTGCCAACTCTTTACTAGTCTTATTTATCCTGCTCAATTACACTACATTCATCTCTATTCGGTAACTTAGTCAAACGGTAACTCCTATGGATGCTCAGTGGACTTCTCAACAGCTGCAAGCACTGGCTGCTATGAACATTCCTGTTTGGGAAAAAACACCTAAAGAAAACCAATATTACTGTTACAAAATGGGGGCTTACTATCTGGTGGGAGAGTCGCAGTTACCTGTTGAGCTACCTCAGTGGTTTAAGGACTTTTGCTTGTGTGTTGGTGAACGGCCAGTCGCTGTAAAAGCAGCAGAGAATTCTGACAAATGTTTTAATTACGACAACTGGTTTGATGAAACACCGACAGCCACATTTAAAAAAGAGCTGTGGCGCAGTTTAAGCCATGCCTGAAATAACCCTTCGAAACTTTACGCCCGATAAGGCGTGCTATGAGGTTGAACGGCGAGCTCATGAACACCCCTGGAGCTTTTCAGTTTTCAGCCAAAGTCAGGGGCCGGCTTATTACAATCGGCGGCTCACAATTGATGGAGAAACGATAGGCTATATTATCTGTCAGCAGGTACTGGACGAGTTGACGATTTTTAATGTAGCGGTTGATCCAAAGCATCAAGGGCATGGGTTTTCGCATTACTTGATGAAAGATGCCTTAAACTATGCGCACCAGAACAAAATGTCAGTATTTCTTGAAGTACGCGCGTCCAATACAACGGCAATTAATTTATATCGAACGTATGGGTTCAGCGAGCTGGCTAAGCGCTCCGACTATTACAAAACCCATAATGGCTACGAAGATGCTTTAGTCATGAAGTGGCAAAGCGAACAGAATTAGGAGAAGTTTATGCCATCTGAAAATCAAGCTCAGGCTTTGCAGGTACTGTCCTATGTTGATTTAACGTCACTGAACAATGACGATGATAAAGCCACTATTGAATCACTCTGCGCGAAGGTGACTATTGGTAGCCAATCAGTTGCGGCTATTTGCGTTTTTCCTGAGTGGGTGGCAACAGCACAAGCCTATTTCGAAAAGCATGATCTGAGTATCCCCATAGCAACGGTCACTAACTTCCCGGACGGCAGTACAAATATTGAAAGAGCTGCGGCTGAAACCGAACGAGCTATTGCGGCGGGGGCACACGAAATTGATGTTGTCTTGCCATATCGAGCGCTGTTAAATGGGGACGAGAGTACGCCTGCTGAGTTAGTTCGTGAATGCAAAGATATATGCGGTGACGAAGTGACGTTAAAAGTCATTATTGAATCGGGTGAGCTTAAAACACAGGATGCTATTGTTGCGGCCAGTGAAATTGCTATTGCTAATGGGGCAGACTTCATTAAAACATCGACTGGCAAAGTTGAAACGAACGCAACGTTATCAGCTGCTCAAACAATGCTGGGTGTCATAAAAGCGAGTGGCAGCGACTGCGGGTTTAAGGCGGCTGGCGGTATTCGCACGGTAGAAGAAGCTATGCAATATATTAACCTGGCCGAGGAAATTCTTGGTAAGGACTGGGTGACTCCTGAGCACTTCCGAATTGGCGCAAGCAGTTTGTTGAAAGACGTACAGAGCATTTTGGATAACCGCTGATTATGTTTTTGGCGCAAGATAGTATTCGCAAAAAGCGTGATGCTCTTCCGTTAACTCAGGAAGAGATTCACCATTTCGTCAATGGTATTTGTGATGAGAGTGTGAGCGAGGGACAAATCGCCGCCCTCGCAATGGCTATTTATTTTAATGGTATGACTGCCAATGAAACACTTAACCTGACTAAAGCCATGCGCGACTCGGGAGATGTCCTAAGCTGGCCTAAGTCAGAGTTTGATGGCCCCATTTTGGATAAGCATTCCACGGGTGGTGTTGGCGATGTCGTAAGTTTGATGCTTGGACCTATTATTGCAGCGTGTGGTGGTTATGTGCCGATGATCTCAGGGCGAGGCTTGGGGCATACCGGCGGGACTCTGGATAAGCTTGATTCTATTCCGGGTTATTGTTCGACACCCGACAATGCAACCTTTAAGAAAGTCGTAAAGCAAGCCGGTGTGGCTATTATAGGCCAAACCAGCAACCTGGCACCGGCCGACAGGCGGTTTTATGCAACGCGGGATATCACGGCAACTGTTGAATCCATTCCGTTAATTACAGCGTCGATTTTATCGAAGAAACTTGCCGAAGGGCTGGATGGCCTGGTTATGGATGTTAAGTCCGGTAATGGCGCCTTTATGCCCTCTCATGAAAAGTCACTAGAGCTGGCCCGGAAAATTGTCGAGGTAGGTGGGCAACTCGGAGTGTCTACATCCGCTTTGGTGACTGACATGAATGAGCCGTTAGCGTCGGCGGCCGGTAATGCGCTGGAAGTGACATTGGCGGTTGACTACTTAACCGGCAAGCATCGTGATACGCGTCTTCATGAGGTAACTGAGTCACTGGCTGTTGAATCATTATTGTCCGGAGGCCTGGCGAAAGAGCGAGAAGAAGCCAGGCTGCGGGTAAGTAAAGCATTAGACAGTGGCAGCGCTGCCGAGCGGTTTGGCGAAATGGTTCGTCTGCTGAATGGGCCGGCTGACTTCATTGAAAGACCAGCGCATTATTTATCCGCAGCTACCATTAACGAGCCTATCTATCCGGCTGACGAGCAATTAGGAATGTATCTTAGTGAATACAATACTCAGTCAATAGGTATGGCGGTTGTGCAGTTGGGCGGTGGTCGCCGTAAAGCCGACGATAATCTGGACTTAAGTGTTGGCTTTAAACATATAATCCCACTTGGAACTCAGCTGAATAAGCAGCAGCCGGTTGCGTGGGTCTGTGGTAATGACAGAGATAAAGTGGATACGGCACGAGAGATGTTTTTGTCGGCAATAACCTGTGCTGAAGCGGCGCCTATCCTTAATCCTGTGATATACGAACGGTTAGCAAGGTAACGTTATGGCGCGAGCAATTGTTATTGTCTTAGACTCTTTAGGTATTGGTGCTGCTCCTGACGCTGATAAATTTGATGACTCAGGAGCCGACACCTTCGGGCATATCGCTGCGGAGCGCAACAAGTCCGGTAATGCGATTAACATACCTAATCTTCTCAAGCTGGGGCTGGGCGAAGCTCATAGAGGCGCTGTTGGACATTATGCTGATGGTATAACAGAGTGTCAGACCGATGGAGCCTATGCCTGGGCTGCGGAGGTATCATCTGGTAAAGATACACCGTCGGGTCATTGGGAACTGATGGGTGTGCCGGTGCACTTCGACTGGGGCTATTTCACCAATAAACAGGACAGCTTTCCGCAGGAGTTACTGGAAAAAATTCAAAAACAGGCGGGTACTCCACCTAGTTTAGGTAACTGTCATGCGTCCGGTACCGAAATTATTCAGCGACTGGGACAAAAGCACATTGAAACCGGGGCGCCAATATTTTACACCTCTGCAGATTCGGTTTTTCAAATAGCGGCTCATGAACAGCATTTTGGGCTTGAGCGGCTCTATAAGCTCTGCGAGCAAGTAAGAGAGCTGCTGGACGAATACAACATTGGCCGTGTTATTGCGCGGCCCTTTGTCGGCGAAACACCTGAAGATTTTGTCAGAACAGCCAACCGCAAAGACTATTCGGTGCTGCCACCAAAGCCGACCGTATTGAACAAATTAGAAAATGCCGGTGGTCAGGTGATTGGTATTGGCAAAATTTCCGATATCTTTGCGCACAGTGGTATTAGTCAGTCGTTTAAAGGTAAAGTTCTTGCTGAGCTAATGGACGAAACTTTAAAGGCAATGAACAGCGCCGCAGATAACAGTCTTATTTTTACGAACTTGGTCGACTTTGACACGCTATATGGGCATCGACGCAACGCAAAGGGCTACGCCGAAGAGCTGGAACGTTTTGACCTTTGGTTGCCAAAAGTCATCAGTGCCATGAAAGAAGATGATTTGCTTGTGCTAACGGCTGATCATGGCTGTGACCCAACTTGGCCGGGTAGCGATCATACCCGAGAATATGTTCCATTGTTGCTATCGGGGAACAAGATCGAGCCAAAGAATCATGGCGAACGACAGAGCTTTGCCGATTTAGGTCAAACGCTCTGCCGTTGGTTTCAACTCACGCCAATGGATGAAGGTCAGGCTATCGACATTTAGTCAATGCGATAGCGCTTTACATTGTCTTCGAGCTGGTGAGCTGTGTCCGTAAGCTCGCGCATATGCTCACCCGCTTGTTGAGTACCGCTGGCAGTTTGCTTAGCGATATCGACAATCTTTGTCATGTTTTCATTAATGGCTTCAGACACAGAGGTTTGTTCTTCCGCCGCCGTCGCAATTTGAGCATTCTGGCTATTGATAGTATTCACCGCTTCCAACACTTGAGCCAGTGCCGTTTCGACTTCTGCAGCTTCAGCAACACTGGTTTCGCTGCCTTCTTTAATAGCAGACATCACCTCTGATACCTGTTTGCTGCCACTTTGTAACTGCTCAATCATGCTTTCAATTTCGTGAGTACTGTCTTGTGTTCGTTTTGCCAGTGTACGAACTTCGTCAGCAACAACAGCGAAACCGCGTCCCGCTTCACCCGCACGGGCAGACTCAATAGCGGCGTTTAACGCCAATAAGTTTGTTTGTTCGGCAATGGCACGAATAACATCCAGTACTGAGCCAATATCAGCAGAGTGAGCATTCAATCTTTCTACTTCAGACGAGCCATCTTCTACTTTTTCAGCAAGGCCATGAATAACATTAACTGCCTTAGTTAACAGATGGTTAGCCGAGTGCACAAGCTCTTCTGCTTGTTCAGCTGCGCTTGAGGCTTCGCTTGCGCTGCGGGCAACTTCCTGTGACGCTGTCGCAAGCTCATTAATAGCAGTCGCAATTTGCTCGCTTTCTTCCTGCTGCTCGTTAACCCCATTACGCGCTTCGGTAAGTACACCGTCTAAACGCTGAGTCGAGTGAGTAACAGACGTTGCCGATGCTCTTATGTTAGTCACCATATCGGAGACTTGGTCGGCAAAGTTATTAAATGCCTGTCCGAGTTCAGACATTTCGTCATTGCTGTCTGTATCTAAGCGTTGGGTCAGATCGCCATCGCCCTTAGCAATTTGATCCATGGCATCTAATGCACGTTTCAATGGTTTTGTAATTCCTTTTACGACAAACAGGGCGAGGGCGGCTATGATAAGCAGCACAATAATAGATGCGATGATGGTGCTTGCGGCCGACTCTGTCAGGGCATCGTCAACGTTACCTTCGATAACTTGCGTTTGCTCTTGTAAACCCGCTGTCCAAAAGCCGGTACCAACAACCCAGCCCCACTCTGAAAGCATATCAGCGTAACCTAATTTGGGGTTCACCTGGCCTTTGGTATTTTCCCAGTCATACTCAACAAAGCCTCCGCCACTTTCTGCGGCCTCAATAAGCTCACGAATGAGGAGAACGCCGTTTGGATCTTTAAAGTTGTATAAGTTCTTCCCTTCCAGAGATTGGTTAACACCGTGCGCGATGCTATTTCCTTCATCGTCATAAACAAAGACGTAACCGACGTCGCCGGAATCATCGAAGCGAAGCTGGCGCAAAATTTGTTTCGCGCGCTCTTGGCGCTCTTGTAAAGAGCCTAAAGAGTCATCTGCAACCAAATGTTCAATTGAGCTCATGGCCAATTGCAGATAGTTACGGACTTCCTCCCGGGCGTCTGTTTCCATTTGCGACTTAAAGTCTGACACTGCGTTCTGAGCAACTTGTGTCGATTGCGACAAGTTGTACCAAGTAAGGAAAACTGCAATCAGCAGTGGTGGAATGAGTGCCAGAGAGAACACTTTAGCTTTAATGGTCAATCTCATAGTTTCGTAGCCTTGGTCATGACGTTAACTTGTCTATTTTAGTACAAGCTAAACAACTTATCTGTTAGACATTTGTGGAATCTTATTAAGTCGGTGTTAGTCATCCTTAATTTGTGTATCGGCAGCAGATAAGCGAAAATAAGGCCAATTAATTAATAACCGAAATTGAGTGCTGTTAATGTCTGACGCAAAGTTACATGAAGAAGTTGAAAAAAGACGTACATTCGCGATTATCTCTCACCCTGATGCTGGTAAAACGACCATTACTGAAAAAGTGCTTTTACACGGGCACCAAATTCAAAAAGCGGGGACGGTAAAGGGGAAGAAGTCCGGACAGCACGCAAAATCAGATTGGATGGAAATGGAGCAGGAGCGGGGTATTTCCGTCACCACATCGGTTATGCAGTTTCCGTATAACGAGGCGCTGGTCAATCTTCTTGATACCCCGGGGCACGCAGACTTCTCCGAGGATACTTACCGCACGTTAACGGCGGTAGATTCTTGTTTAATGGTTATCGACGGTGCGAAAGGTGTCGAAGACAGAACCATTAAACTGATGGAAGTGACGCGTCTGAGAGACACGCCTATTTTGACGTTTATGAATAAGCTTGACCGCGATATTCGTGACCCACTTGAACTATTGGATGAAGTGGAAGACGTTCTGAAAATAATGTGTGCGCCTATCACCTGGCCAATTGGCTCGGGGAAAAACTTCAAGGGCGTTTACCATTTACTGCGTGACGAAGTCATTCTGTACAAGACCGGGCAAGGGCACCGTATTCAGGAAGAGGATATTATCAAAGGCCTGGACAACCCTGAACTTGATGAGCGTCTTGGCGTGTGGGCTGAAGAGCTGCGTGAGCAAATCGAGTTGGTCGAGGGCGCGTCGAACCCGTTTGACTTAGAGATGTTCCTGGCGGGCGAATTGACGCCTGTCTTTTTCGGAACCGCGTTAGGTAACTTTGGTGTTGACCATATGCTTGATGGCCTTGTTGATTGGGCGCCTAAGCCGCAATCGCGCGAGACAGATGAAGGTAGCTTTGTCGAGGCTGATAATAAAAACTTTTCAGGGTTTATTTTTAAAATCCAGGCGAATATGGACCCTAAACATCGAGACCGGGTGGCGTTTTTGCGAATCGTTTCGGGTAAATATGAAAAAGGCATGAAAATGCGGCAAGTACGCACCGGCAAAGATGTCCGAATTAGCGATGCTCTGACGTTCCTGGCGGGCGACCGATCGCATGTTGAAGAAGCTTACCCGGGCGATATTATTGGTTTGCATAACCACGGGACGATTCAAATAGGCGACACTTTCACCGCCGGTGAAGAGTTTAAGTTTAGCGGTATTCCAAACTTTGCACCTGAACTGTTCCGCCGTATTCGCTTGAAAGATCCGCTTAAACAAAAACAGCTGTTAAAAGGCCTTGTTCAGCTCTCAGAAGAAGGCGCCGTGCAGGTATTCCGACCGCTTATTAGCAACGACCTTATTGTTGGGGCGGTTGGTGTGTTGCAGTTTGATGTGGTGGTACACCGTTTGAAAACGGAATACAAAGTGGAAGCTATTTACGAAAACATCAATGTCGCTACGGCGCGTTGGGTCATGTCGAAAGATGAGAAAAAACTGGACGAATTCCGCCGTAAAGCGGAGTCGAACCTGGCGCTAGATGGCGGTGATAACTTAACCTACATAGCGCCGACCATGGTTAACTTAAGTTTGGCCGAAGAGCGCTACCCAGATATTACCTTTACACATACGCGCGAGCATTAACCTTTTATGCAGCTCTTTGATACGCACTGTCACCTCGACTTTGAAGCCTTTGATAAAGATAGAGGGGCAGTGCTGAAAAGAGCGAGAGAAGCAGCTGTATCGCGGTTTATGGTGCCGGGGGTAACGCGTAAACAGTGGGATAAATTAGTACCTTTAGCGAGTGAGTACTCCTGCTGGTATTATGCGCTGGGGTTACACCCATGGTTTATCGATGAGCATAAAGACAGCGATGTGGAAGAGCTTGAACGTCAGCTGGAAAAACAACAAGGAAAAGTCAGAGCCGTTGGTGAAATAGGACTTGATAGAACCTGTCCAAATTTCGACAAACAACACCGTCTTTTCATTCGTCAATTAGAGCTGGCGAAGTGCTTTAAACTTCCCGTTATTATTCACCACAGAAAAACACTGGATCGCACCCACGCAGATATTAAAAAATATGGGCCGGAAAATGGCGTTATCCATGCCTTTAGTGGCAGTCATCAACAGGCTATGAAGTTTGTTGAACAAGGTTACAAGCTTGGAGTGGGCGGAGTGATTACTTACGAGCGTGCTCAAAAAACACGTCAGGCAATAAAAGAAGTACCGATAGAAAGCCTAGTGCTTGAGACGGATTCGCCCGATATGCCGGTATCTGGGTATCAGGGGGAGAGGAATGAGCCCTCTCGAATGCCACTGGTTTTAGAAGCCTTAGCCAAATTAAGAAACACGAGTGAAGAAGAGCTGGCTTCGCAGCTTTGGCAGAATAGTGTTGCGCTTTTTAGATAATACCTAAAGTAACGCCTATTTCTGCCAGTATCGGTCGCGTATTCGGTTGAAGCCCAGCATAATGAAAACACCAGCTAACATAGCGAGCAAGAGTAAGACTTTCCCCTGTTGTGATAATCCATCGTGCGCTTGTCTGCTTTGGGCTAACAAGGTGTTTTTATCAAACACGATTTGAATATAACCACTGATATTTTGCTCTTCGTTAATTTCTTCAACCAGTATCCAGGGATCTGCTTCTAAACTGGCTGTGGGCCAATCAATAATAGAAGTCACCTCTCCGGCGGTGACGATATCCTCACCAAAGCGGTCGCGAATAACCGCAGACAACACATGAGGTTGGTCGGTGATATACTCCACAAGCTGTTGTAGCTTGTCGGTTTCCTGTTGTTCAACCCAGTAATGCGCTTCATGCTCAACCTGCTTCATCAGCAGCTCGGTTATTGACTGGGTTTGGTTAAAAAGTTGCTGCTGTGACTGAACACTGGCAATATTCCAGACGTTCATAATAATAAATAACAAACCTGCCGCAGCACCAAGTCGCAAAGCACGTTTGGTCGCGATGTGCATAAAAGCGCGAGTCTTATCTTGCAGCAACCAACTTTTTAGTGGCTGCCAGAGATTAGTTTGTTGAGTACGCATAAAACAGGTTCAGGAGTTTTTGGTTCATGAAGTATCCGTCTGGTTTAATCGTTTTCGATATGGATTCTACCTTAATTGGTATTGAGTGTATCGATGAAATTGCTCGACTCAATGACTGTTATACTAAAGTTGCGGAAATAACAAAAGCCGCCATGGAGGGAAAAATCGACTTTAGTGAGTCGCTGCGTCAGCGTGTCGCCTGCCTCCAGGGCGTTAGTGAGTCTTCACTGCAGCGCTTATTTAACCCCATTCCCTTGCATCCTGGCGCGCAAGAATTGTTTGCCGAATTAAAAGAAAAAGGTTGGCGGCGAGCTATAGTATCAGGCGGATTCACCTGGTTTGCTGACAGACTGGCTGCTGAGCTTCAGGCCGATGCTGTGGTGGCTAATCAGTTAGAAGTGAAGGACGGACAGCTAACGGGGCGCGTAGTAGGTGACATTGTTGATGCAAAAATTAAAGCCCAGTCGCTTCAGGATTTAGCCAATCAATGGGGCATTCCTATGTCGAAGACGGTCGCTGTTGGTGACGGCGCTAATGATGCAATGATGCTGGAAAACGCAGCGGTTGGTATTGCTTATTGCGCTAAACCGTCACTTAAGCGTATTGCGGATTATTGCATCGAAGAACCTGACCTGTGTCAGGTTCTTACCTGTTTAAGTCACTCAAAGCTTCTCTAACCATGCGGTTAGTCGCTGCTCTTGCTCGTTAACTGAAGCGGTGTCGGGTAGCACGAAATTGAGTAAGCTTGAGGTGATATCGATAGTCTCGGCAACACCGAAAATTTTCCACAGCTCCTCTTCCAGATCTTCAGCTTTATAAGCCGCATAGTGACTCATATAAGCCAATTCTGCTTGAATAAACTGGATATCCGGTTTACCGGCTCTTGATAAATTAACGGTAATGGCACGGAATACTGAACTCGGCAGGCACTGGTCAATAAATCCGTCGATGTCGTCAGTGGCATCTGTTTCGCACCACTTCGTCTGAACAATGTATTCACCATTTTGACGATAGAGCCTAATCAGGAGCAGGAGAGACTCAGGGAAAGCATCTCGCTCCATAGACTTGAGTTTGGGCTCAAGAGTATCAGCTACAGCGTTTCCACGCAGCAGGGGTTGTAAGTTAATAATGGCGTCTCGACTACCCGGTAACTTCTGCAGCATGCGTAACCAACCTGACGTCCATTGAGGCATACCAGCCCGACGCGCAGATAACTGTTTCTGTTTTGAACGGTTAAAGAATATGGGTATTGCTGCTGGCGCTTCACAGTAAAGGTTTCTTAAGCACAGAGGGAGTCCATTAACGGATGTATTCTCGACTTGAAGCTTCAGTACGTCTCGCTGCTCGCGGATAAGAAAACGAATAAAATCTGAGCCTTGGTGTGGCTCTGCCGTTGTATCCGCTTTCAGCCGTAAGGTCGTCCCCGCCCGGTCTGTTGAAGCAACAATGTACGGCAGTTCATTGAGTTTGGCTTTTTTATAGGTTTTCAAGAAGCCCGTCATGGAGATATAAATCGTATCGCCCGCATTGATGTTCGCCGGGTTATCCATTTGTACCTGTAAGCCACTAATGGAAAGGTCGATAACCATTGCGTCCCTGACAAACTTGCCTGCTTTGACGCGGCAGCGGCTGCGATAATTGAAACGTCTTTCTTTGCGCAGATTAACGAACTCCAGACGGGCTTCTTTGGTTCGTAACGGCACAGCGGGTGGATGTGCGAACGCCTTTATTGACGGCAGCTCAGCTTTATTAAGCTCGACCGTTGTTAAACCGGAAACACTGGATGTGACGTCTGAAACCGCGGCCAAATACTTCAGTGGTTTCACCGCTTGCTTCACTTCTGCTGAAGGCGGATTTATGCGAAACGGCACTTTTATATGCTCAGGAACAGCTTGTGGCTGCCATGCCCGCTCACTATCACTGCGGCGAATATCAATCTGGAGTACTCGCCAGGAGGCTTTTTGACGGCCAAAGGCAATGTAAGTATCCCAAAGGCCGGAGCGCTTTAATTCATCAGCGGTGGCCGAGTAGTGATAGATTTTGCCGCGAGCTGTTATTGAAAAACTCAGGACGATAATTTGTGCAGTCCCCTGGGTCTCTATTTGCTCGAGAATTTGCTGGCTCCGCCGAACATTAAATATCGAGCCGAAACTAATTTGGTTCAGCTCATTTAACCAGGTGTCTAAAATAAAACGGTTGTTGTCTGTGGTTAATACATAATCCGCAATTAGCCGTTTATTCGCTTCTGAAAAGTAAACTGGTAACTGGCGCGTTCTTGGCAAGAAGAATTGCTCATGCCCTTTACTAATGACACTGTCGTAGGTGTTATCAATATTAACGCGGTAGCGTTTTTTGTAGCCGTTGATGAAACGCTGGAAAAAGCTATCAAGTTCGTCGGAGCGAAACTCTGATTCGCGGCTTAAATTAATGTACTGTTTTCCACCAATGTGTTGTACGCCAACAACAATATAAGGAATGCGCATTTCCGGGTCGACGGTAAACTCTTTGGCTAAACCAATAAAAGATAATTCAACCTTGTCTTGTTCCGTTATGTCTCTTGATTCGTCGAGCCTTACGCGCATACCGGTAATGGATATATCGGCGGTTATACCTTTGAATTCCTGCTCTGCGTCATCGGTTAAAAGTACATCTATGGTAAAGTTCATGCGCTCTTCTGAGCGGTATGGATAACGACCGAAGTTAAAGGTCTCCACTAGGTAGGAATAAGGCTCATTAGATTCTGTTCTAAAAGGTGACTGGCCGCTCACTGGTTCGGCATTTTGAGAAGCGAGACTTTGTGCGTAAGCGCGTTCTTCTTCCTGAGCCCGGCGGAGTTGGTTATCGGCGTCAAGAATTTGCTCGAACGTGTCCTGAGTAAAAACGCCTTTATAGGTGTCTAAGCCTTTCTCAAAAATTTCTATAGCAACGCTGTCGAGCTGATGCCTGCGACCCTGATGCTCATAAGGAAAGCATTCGTCATCGACTTGATTCCGTAAGTCAACCGTTCGACGACAAGGAGCGGCGAGTCGGTTAAGCTCCATTTTTAATTTGAAACGAGTGGGACCATCCAGATCTTTGGTTAAGGCCTGGAAAATAGCGTCGAAATCAGAATCGTAAACAACGGGTTTCAACTGATCAATTAATTGGTCAAAATAAGAATTTGGCATCAAGATCCATTTTTATTCGTTATTCTTGAATATTACCTCATATTAAAACGAGAAGCAGATTAATGGCAAAAGCAAAAATGGCATATGTGTGCAGCGACTGTGGCGCGGACTTCCCGCGCTGGCTAGGACAGTGCACAGAATGTAAAGCATGGAATACCTTAACCGAAGTTCGGCTGGCATCAAAGTCGGCTTCACCTGTCGTTGCCCGCCAGGGGTTTGCCGGTATGACCGAAAGCAAAGTGCAAACGCTCAGCGAGGTTGACCTGCAGGAAGTTCCGCGCTTTAGCTCAGGCTTTAAAGAGTTCGACCGTGTGCTGGGTGGGGGCGTCGTGCCCGGCTCAGCTATTCTAATTGGAGGCTCTCCCGGCGCTGGTAAGAGTACCTTGTTGTTGCAAACGCTTTGTCAATTAGCAGAAAAAATGCCGGCGTTGTACGTGACGGGGGAAGAATCATTACAACAGGTCGCTATGCGAGCGCAACGCCTAAACTTGCCGACAGATAAATTACGGATGCTGTCGGAAACCTCGGTTGAAACGATTTGCCAGCTGGCTGACAAAGAAAAGCCTGCCATTATGGTTATCGATTCAATACAGGTTATGCATTTGGCGGACATTCAGTCGGCGCCAGGCAGCGTGTCTCAGGTGCGGGAAGCGGCAGCTTACTTAACGCGTTACGCAAAGCAAAAGAATGTCGCCATTATTATGGTCGGGCACGTGACCAAAGAAGGCTCTCTGGCAGGCCCTAAAGTACTGGAGCACTGTATTGACTGTTCAGTTATTTTAGATGGCTCCTCAGATTCTCGCTATCGGACCTTGCGCGGCACCAAGAACCGTTTTGGCGCAGTGAATGAGCTTGGGGTTTTTGCCATGACAGGCGGTGGTTTAAAAGAGGTGTCGAATCCGTCGGCGATATTCCTGCAACGTGCTGAAGAACAAGGCAATGGCTCTGTCGTCATGGTGGTTTGGGAGGGCACCCGACCTTTACTCGTGGAAATACAGGCGCTAGTCGATTACTCCGCACTGGCGAATCCACGTCGGGTTGCCGTAGGTCTGGAAGCAACTCGCTTGGCGTTATTGCTCGCCGTTTTGCATCGCCATGGCGGCTTACAAGTATCCGATCAAGATGTTTTCGTTAACGTGGTTGGTGGGGTGAAAGTGGCAGAAACCTCAGCCGATTTAGCCTTGTTGCTAGCCATTGTGTCGAGTTTCAAAGGAGACCCGTTGCCGAGAGAGTTAGTTGCTTTCGGCGAAGTTGGTTTAGCCGGCGAAATTCGTCCTGTGCCAAACGGGCTGGAGCGATTAAATGAAGCGGCGAAGCATGGCTTCAAAAAAGCCGTGGTGCCTATTGCCAATAAACCTAAAACGGCGCCGGAAGGCATGGAGATTATTGGTGTTAAAAATCTGCAGCAGGCACTCGATGTCATTTAAACTGACAGCCATAGCTGTACTTTTTGGGGTACTAACAGTTTTGGTACTAACAGCGCCTGTTCAAGCAAAGGAAAGTGAGCGCTGGGTGTCGTTAAATCAATGTATTGATATTGCTCTGGCACGATGGAGTGAACGACAGGAGCTTGTTGGTATCACGCGCCTGCATGACGAAAACGAGTTGACGGGTGTGGCAAGACATAATGGAACGCTGGAGAGCATACTGGCGCTAAAACCGACAAAAGTTTTCGCAACGGAGTTTAACCAGCCCAGACTGGTTAAAGCGCTAAAAGGTTACGTGGATGTTGTGGTGCTGCCGCAACCGAGAAACTGGGAGGCTTATGAGCAGTGGTTGAGTATTATGGCCAACCAAACGGGTTATCCAAGAAAGGTAGAGCAACATAAAGCGGAATTACAGCGTTCTCTCATTGCGCAAGCCGGGAGCCAGTCTGCAATAGTGATTATGCCTAATCAATACAGTTGGGGTCAGGGGAGCTGGACCGACACGCTATTCAAAAAAATGGGCTGGAAAAACTTGGCAGCAACGGCCGGTTATGACTTAGTATCGGTCGATCTCGAGCAGTTAATAACCTGGCGACCTGGCATTGTCATTATGGAAGGATTCACTGAAGATGCGGCGACGGCAGACTTCGCACTGGCTAATATTTGGCGACATCACCCTGTGGTGCGAAAGTGGATATCGGAACAAAACAAAGTTCAGTTTATTCCTCACGAGACATCGTCTTGCCCCGTAGTGAATGCGAATGCTTATGTCGAAGCGCTTGGCCATAGGAGAGAAAACATTGAGTAGTATCGTCAAATGGGTGTTAGCGCTTACTCTCTTGATTATCGCTCTCTCCGCGTGGCATTTGTCGCAAGGCAGTAGTGGCTTAACGCTATGGGACTGGTGGCGAACCGATGCATTATCGGCTTATCAGCAGGCCATATTGGCTGATATTCGTTTACCACGACTGGTTCTTGCAGTAGTCAATGGCGCGGTGCTTGGACTGGCTGGCGCTGCCATGCAGCTTTTGCTCAGAAATCCGCTCGCAGAGCCCGGACTTACTGGCGTCTCATCCGGGGCTGCGTTAACGACGGTCGCTGTGCTTTATTTTGGTTTGTTGCCAACGTTCTCCTGGCTTTTACCCTTTATCGCATTGACCGGCGGCTTAGCCGCTATCGTTGTCGTGGTGGTAATGGCGGGAAATTATGCCGATGTGAACCGGGTCATTTTAGCCGGTGTGGCTATTTCCTCTTTGGCAGGAGCTATTATGGCATTGCTGCTGTACCTGGCGCCCAACCCATTCGCTTTTCAGGAATGGAGCCAGTGGACCCTTGGAAGCCTTGCAAACCGGGGCTGGTCACATGTGAATTTAATGCTGCCTTTTGCTTTAATCGGCGCAGTATTGGTGTTAACTCAGTCTCGCTTTTTGACGGCGTTAACCTTTTCCGAAGAAACCGTCGTTAGCATGGGTTATAGCTATCCGACAAGGCGTAACTTAGTACTTATAGCCGTTGCATTACTGGCAGGTAGTAGCGTAGTCAGCGTTGGAATTATTGGTTTTGTGGGGCTGTTGGCACCGCATCTGGTGAGATTAGTCGGGCTTAATCACCCCAAACAAGTTCTGTCGATGAGCGCCTTGGCTGGAGCTGTACTGGTGCTCTCTATCGATATTTTTGTGCGCCTTATTAGTGTTGGTCGGGAACTGCCATTAGGTGTGGTTGCGGCAGTTATTGGGGCTCCTTTACTTATTGCTTTACTGGTTAGACAGAAATCTCGGCAGGCGGTGAGGTAGACACAATGCTAACAATAGAAAATGGCAGCCTGAAAGGTGTGACTCGCCCGCGCTTAAATAACATTACACTCTCTATCGACAGCGGTAAATTGGTGGGCCTAATAGGCCCTAATGGTGCCGGTAAAAGCTCGTTACTTAAGGCGATAGCCGGCATTGAACCTGCATCAGGACGTTTTTCCTGGAATCAACAGTTGTTATCAGCTATGAAGGACACTGAGCGCGCTAATACACTGTCATACATGGCTCAAGATGACATCCCCCAATGGGATATGACGATGGCGGATATCATCGATATTGGTCTGCTCAAAAGGCGTATATCCCGTTCAGAGCGGCAACGGCGTATCGACAACGTGTGTGCAACGCTTAATCTGTCGGAGTTTAACGGACATTCTATTCAGCGTTTATCGCGTGGTGAGCTGCAAAGGGTGCTACTGGCCAGGGCGTTAGTCGCTGAACCAGAGCTTTTACTCTGCGACGAACCGACCAATGCGCTGGATATTTATCACCAGCTCAATGTTTTACAATTGCTGAAAAAACAAAGCGAGCAGGGAAGGTTAGTGATCATGGCTATTCACGATATTCCGCAGGCGGCTGAGTATTGTGATGAATTGATTTTACTGGATAAGGGTGAATTGGTTTGTCACGGACAACCATTTGAAGTGCTGACAAAAGCCAACCTGGCGGAGACCTTTGGGGTGCATGCAGACTGGATTTGCAATAAAAGGGGCGTGGCCTGGCAGCCTCGCCCCTTATAAAGGCTGTTAGCCGATAGGCTTATACTTAATACGGTGTGGCTCCATTGCCTGCTCACCGAATTTTTCTTTCATGTAAGCTTCGTAGTCGCTGTAGTTACCTTCGTAGAAGACCACTTCGCCTTCATCACGGTAATCCAGAATATGGGTAGCGATACGGTCAAGGAACCAACGGTCGTGCGAGATAACCATGACGGATCCCGGGAATTCCAGAATGGCTTCCTCAAGTGCGCGCAAGGTTTCAACGTCTAAGTCGTTGGTTGGCTCATCGAGCAACAGTACGTTGCCGCCGGCTTTTAACAGCTTCGCTAAATGCACCCGATTACGCTCACCACCAGACAATTCGCCAATACGTTTTTGCTGGTCGGTACCACGGAAGTTAAAGCGGCCAACATAGGCGCGACCATTAACCTCGAAGTTACCAATTTTAAGAATGTCATTACCGTCGGTAATTTCTTCAAAAACAGTCTTGCTGTCGTCCATGCTGTCACGGAACTGATCAACACTGGCCAGCTGCACGGTTTCACCTAATTCGATAGAGCCGCTGTCCGGCTTTTCTTCGCCGCTGATCATGCGGAATAAGGTGGATTTACCCGCACCGTTAGGACCAATAATACCGACAATGGCACCTTTAGGAACATTGAAGCTTAGGTTATCGATAAGCTGGCGCTTCTCGTAAGCTTTGCTAATACCATTAACTTCAATGACTTTGTCACCCAAACGAGGACCTGGCGGAATAAACAACTCGTTGGTCTCGTTGCGCTTCTGATAGTCACCACTTTGCAGCTCTTCAAAGCGGTTAAGACGCGCTTTGCTTTTCGCCTGACGGCCTTTCGGATTAGTACGTACCCACTCAAGCTCTTGTTTAATGGTGCGCTGACGAGCTTTTTCTGAACGCTCTTCCTGCTCCAGACGTTTCTCTTTCTGTTCCAGCCAAGAGGAGTAGTTACCTTCCCACGGAATACCATAGCCCCGGTCAAGTTCAAGGATCCAACCAGCAACGTTATCAAGGAAATAACGATCGTGGGTAATGGCAACGACGGTACCCGTGTAATCGTGCAGGAAGCGTTCTAACCAAGCAACAGATTCAGCGTCTAAATGGTTTGTCGGTTCGTCGAGAAGGAGCATATCGGGCTTCGATAACAGTAAGCGGCAGATAGCCACACGACGGCGTTCACCACCTGACAAGTTGCCTATTTTGGCATCCCACTCAGGTAAGCGCAGTGCATCGGCTGCACGCTCCAGAATATTGTCGATGTTGTGACCATCTTTTGCCTGTAGTAAAGCTTCTAGTTCGCCTTGCTCTTTTGAGAGGGCGTCAAAGTCAGCATTTTCGTCAGCGTAAGCCGCGTAAATTTCATCGAGCTTAGCGAAGGCCTCTTTAACGTCCGCCACCGCTTCTTCAACGGTTTCTTTCACCGTTTTATTTTCGTCCAGCTCTGGCTCCTGAGGCAGGTAGCCAATTTGAGTTCCCGATAAAGCGCGAGCTTCACCTTCATACTCTTTATCAACCCCGGCCATAATACGAAGTAAGGTTGACTTACCGGCGCCGTTTAAACCTAAAACGCCAATTTTGGCACCCGGGAAAAATGACAAAGAAATGTCTTTTAATATGGTCTTCTTAGGCGGAACAACTTTGCTCACCTGAGACATTGAATAGATATATTGCGCCATAGCGACGTAAAATCCTTCCTATCAACAAAAAAGTTACTGCATAGTTTACTGTTATTTACGAACATCCCCAAACTTTGTTGCGCTGAACTAGGCACTCATTTGTGTTTTAAGGTAAAATACCCGACAAATTAAGACCATTTAATGATTTGGAGAGCTGTAATGCTGAAATCTGAGATGAACATTGCCGACTTTGATGCGGACTTATGGCAAGCGATGCAAGGCGAAGTTGAGCGTCAGGAACAACACATTGAACTGATAGCATCTGAAAACTACACCAGTCCGCGAGTCATGCAAGCGCAAGGGTCTCAGCTGACAAATAAGTACGCAGAAGGCTATCCGCACAAGCGTTATTATGGTGGCTGTGAGTTTGTCGATAAAGTCGAAGACTTGGCTATTGAGCGTGCAAAAGAGTTATTCGGTGCAAAATACGCAAACGTGCAACCGCATTCTGGTTCACAAGCAAACACTGCGGCTTTTATGGCATTAATGGAGGCGGGTGACACTTTCTTAGGCATGAGCCTGGCTCACGGTGGCCACTTAACTCACGGCTCTGGTGTTAACTTCTCCGGTAAATTGTACAACGCAGTGTCTTACGGTCTGGATGAAAGCACTGGCGAAATAGACTACGCCGAAGTTGAAAAGCTGGCGCAAGAACATAAGCCGAAAGTGATTGTTGCTGGTTTCTCAGCATACTCTGGTATTGTTGACTGGAAAAAATTCCGTGAAATTGCCGATAAAGTAGACGCTTATTTAATGGTCGATATGGCGCATGTAGCGGGCTTAATTGCTGCGGGTGAATATCCAAACCCTGTGCCTTATGCGCATGTTGTTACAACGACCACGCACAAAACTCTTGCGGGTCCGCGTGGTGGCTTGATCATTTCAGGTAGTGACGATGAGAAACTGCACAAGAAGCTGAACAGTGCCGTATTCCCGGGTAACCAGGGTGGCCCTTTATGTCATGTTATTGCTGGTAAAGCGGTCGCATTCCAGGAAGCCTTACAGCCTGAATTTAAAGCGTACCAACAACAAGTGTTAAAAAATGCGAACGTAATGGTCAAAGCAATGCAGTCTCGTGGCTATAAGATTGTTTCTAACGGCACGCAGAACCATTTATTCCTGGTTGACCTAATTGACAAAGACATTACGGGTAAAGACGCCGATGCGGCTTTAGGCGATGCATTTATTACGGTTAATAAGAATGCGGTTCCGAATGACCCACGTTCACCTTTTGTGACTTCTGGCTTGCGTTTAGGTACACCGGCAATTACTCGCCGTGGCTTTAAAGAAGCGGAAGCTGAGCAGGTAGCCAACTGGATTTGCGATGTTTTGGACGATATTTCTAACGAAAGCAAAATTGCAGAAGTGCGTGAACAAGTAAAAGCGTTGTGCGCTAACTTTCCGGTATACGGATAATTACGCACTGTCGTTAAACGAGTCGTAAAGCGCACTTAAAGGAGTCAGGCAATGCATTGTCCATTTTGTGGCACACAAGACACCAAGGTTATTGATTCGCGCTTAGTTGCGGATGGCGCCTCGGTGCGTCGCCGGCGTGAGTGTAATCATTGCAAGGAGCGCTTTACGACCTTTGAAACGGCTGAGCTCATTATGCCGCGGGTTATTAAAACCGATGGCTCGAGAGAACCGTTCAATGAAGATAAGCTCCGTAATGGCCTGTTAAGAGCACTCGAAAAGCGCCCAGTCAGTCTGGAGCTTATGGAACAGGCTATCAATAAAATTAAATCGAGTATCAGAGCGACCGGCGAGCGCGAAATTACCAGCAACTTCATTGGTGGGTTAGTTATGGAAAACCTTAAGCAAATCGATAAAGTGGCCTATGTCAGGTTTGCGTCTGTTTACCGTTCGTTCGAAGATATTCGAGAGTTTGGCGAAGAAATCGCTCGTCTGAATGATTAAGCCGTCACAGTTAAAAACTGATCATGAAATGATGCACCGTGCGATAGAACTTGCGCGCCGCGGTATCATGACAACACGTCCGAACCCTGCGGTTGGTTGCGTCATCAGTAAGAACGATACAATTATTGGTGAAGGCTGGCATCAGCAGGCAGGCGAACCTCATGCGGAAATTCATGCCTTAAAGCAAGCAGGTGCCGAAGCGCAAGGTGCAACCGCCTATGTGACTTTAGAGCCCTGTAGCCATATGGGGCGCACTCCGCCCTGTGCAGATGCACTGGTTGATGCGGGCGTTGCCCGGGTTGTTGTTGCCATGCACGATCCTAACCCACGAGTCAGCGGTAACGGTATCAAGCGCTTGCATGAAGCAGATATTGACGTTTTGGTGGGCGTTTTGGAAAAGTCAGCGGAACAGCTGAATCCAGGTTTCTTGTCGAGAATGCGGCATCAACGTCCGTTTGTGACCGTTAAAATGGCGTCGTCACTGGATGGGAAAACTGCGCTGTCTGATGGCCGAAGCCAATGGATAACCGGTCCTCATGCCCGGTCTGATGTACAGTATTGGCGGGCGCAGTCAGACGCTATTCTTACTGGTGCCGATACTGTTTTGAAGGACGACCCTATGCTGACCGTTCGTGAAAGCCAGTGGCCGAAAACACGGACCCTGCCTGAACCGTTAAAACAGCCCATACGTATTATTATCGACAGCCAAAACCGAGTGACTGATGATGCTAAAATCTTTGAATCATCCGCACCGGTATGGTTAGTCAGATGCGAGCCGGGAAAACCGAGCCGCCATGCCCATTGCCACGAGGTTATAATTGATAAAGCAGACAGCGGAAAAGTTGATCTGAGCGCTTTGATGACTGAGCTGGCTAAACGGGAAGTGAATCAAGTTTGGACTGAGTGTGGTGCTTCGTTGGCAGCTGCGCTGATAGAAAACGGTTATTGCGATCGCCTTATGATGTACTCTTCGGGGCAGTTATTGGGTGATGCGGCACGTTCGCTATTTGATATTGAAGAACCAAAAAGTTTGGATAAAGCGGTACGTTTTAAGGTAACGGACCGCCGTCAGGTGGGTGATGACCAGCGGGTTATCGCGGTACCGCAACTCATAAAAGGATAAGGTTAAGCGTTATGTCATTGCATAGCACAGAAGAAATTATTGAAGACATCCGTCAGGGCAAAATGGTGATTCTGATGGACGATGAAGATCGCGAGAACGAAGGCGATCTCATCATTGCCGCTGAATGTGCAACACCGGAAGCCATCAACTTTATGGCCCGATACGGCCGTGGACTTATTTGCTTAACCTTAACTGAAGAGCGTTGTCAGCAGCTGAACTTACCGCTGATGGTGGACAAAAATAACGCGCCTTATGCAACCAATTTCACCGTTTCTATTGAAGCGGCAGAGGGCGTTACAACAGGGATTTCGGCAGCCGACCGCGCGAAGACTGTGCTAGATGCTGTGAAAAAGGATGCTAAGCCTGAAGACTTAGTTATGCCGGGACACATATTCCCATTAAAAGCAAAATCGGGCGGTGTATTAAATCGCGCCGGGCATACCGAAGCGGGCTGCGACTTGGCACGCTTAGCAGGGTTTGAGCCTGCTTCTGTTATTGTGGAAGTGCTGAATGAAGACGGTACTATGGCACGCCGCCCAGACTTGGAAGCTTTTGCGAAACAGCATGATATAAAAGTTGGCACAATCGCGGACTTAATCGAGTACCGCTCGACTCAGGAAAAAACGATTAAACGTGTTGCTGAGTGCTCATTACCGACAGCCTTTGGTGAATTTCATCTGGTCACTTATCAGGACACAATCGATAAACAAGTGCATCAGGCACTTGTGCATGGTGACATAGCGGAAGACAAAGTTACGAATGTGCGTGTGCATTTACAGGATACTTTCCATGATACGTTCTTAACGGACAGAGCCGCCAAGCGCAGTTGGCCAATTCAGAAAGCAATGTCTTACATTGCCGAGAATGACGGTGTTTTAGTGATTATTGGCCGCCAGCAAACGCCAGAAGATATTATTGCTCAGGTAAAAGAGTTTGAGGCGCAAGATCACGGTGAACATAAGCCAACGGCGTCGGCTTCAAATGCGTCACGTAATGTGGGCTTAGGCTCACAAATATTGGCGGATTTAAATATTCATAAAATGCGCCTGATGAGCTCACCGAAGCGTTACTCTGCGCTGTCCGGCTTTGGCTTAGAGGTGGTAGATTTTATTGAGGATAAAGACTGACAAAGTCTTTCATGAGCTTTTCGTGAGCCGGCACTTGTAAGCCGGCTTTTTTTGCTTTTTTGATAATGTAACCCGTTAGGTAGTTAATTTCAGTACGGCGATTATGACGTATATCTTGTCTCATTGATGACTCATTATTTCGGGTTTCACCAGCGACTCTTAGTATTTCCTCGTAAACACTCTTGGCATCTAAACTGACCTGTTCGACGCGAGCAACACAGACCGCTTCGTTGACCAACGATTGAATAACTTCCTGCCATTCAGCCTTAAGCAGCTCGCCATTGTTACACTGATGAATGGCGGTTAACGGGTTTATTACGCAATTAATTAAAAGCTTTGACCAACGGCGGGTCTGAATATCGCTTTCAAAAAGAATGGGCTTAAAACTCTTTGCTAAAATCGCCTCGAAGTCTGCCTTATTTTCTTTCCTTTGAAGCCAGCTTCGACCTTTCCCACGGTGCTCAATGACAATATGTGTTGGCTCTTGAGCAAACTTCACCGCACCATGGGTGGTCACTAGGTGATAAATATTCAATGAGGTTAGTGAGTTAGGCAGCTCAAGCATACCGTTGTGACTCAGAATTATTGGCATGTCTTTGTCAAAGCCGGGAATTGTAGTGATACTTTCCAAAGCATTTACGACATCAAAGGCTTTTACAGCAACAATAAACACCGAATCTTTGACCAACTGACATTCCTGTGTCGGCAAAAAAGGTAATGTATAAGTGCTGCTGATTGCACCTTCTTTCAGAGTTAATTGGCCGTGTTCAGATTCTGTTTTTCGAGTTAAAACCGAGCATTGCTGCTTAGTTTCAAGCAAATGGCAGGCGATGAGTCCGCTGATAGCACCAGGACCTAATACATACCAATGGTAGTCAGTTTGCATCTCGTGCTTCCTCAAGCTTTTTCAGCGGTTTACGAATAAACCAAAGGAAACAAAGGCTGGGAATAACCATTATCGCCGTTAAAACGAAAAATAGCGCCCAGTTACCATTCATTGTATCGACTAACACACCGCTGTACGACGCCAACACAGTTTTTCCCAGAGTCCCTAGTGACGCCATGAGTGCATACTGTGTTGCCGTGAATGTTCGGTTGCAAAGCAAGCTAATGAACGCAACAAAAGCCACAGTGGACCAGGCACTGGTAAAGCCATCAATAAGAACGGCACTTAAGAACAAATTGGTGTCGGGGCCGACAAGCGCAATCCAGGAAAACATTAGGTTTGAAGCGGACATGGCTAAGCCGCCAATAATCAGTCCTTTCACAATGCCTAGTCTTAGGTTTACGACACTACCTAACACTGCAAAGACAATAGTAACCCACCAGGTTACAAGCTTGGAATAGGTGCCAATTTCTGTGTTGGTAAAGCCAATTTCTTTATAGAACACAATAGACATGCGGCCTAAAAAGGCTTCACCAATTTTGAACAAGAAAATAAATGCTAAAAGTGACAACGCGAGTTTTATGCCGTTTCGCGTGAAAAACTCAGCAATAGGTGAAACAACGGTGTGCTTTATGCGCTCTTTGAAAAAGCTGAACCAATTCGATACAGGTTCGGCTGTCTCTGAAACTGCGGTATAAGTCGTGCGGCGAACAAGCAGTACAACCGCGGCCAAAAATAGCATGATGCAACCAAGCCCGAAATAGGCGTGTTGCCAACTCCAGCTAACGCCGTCAACAATAAAAAAGGGCAAGGCACCCAGGCCACTGTAACCCGTCCACCAACCGGCGGTAGCCATGGCAGCGCCAGCGCTTTGTAAACGGCCTTCGGTTTCAGAAAACGATTCGATGCGGTAGGCATCAATAGCAATGTCTTGTGTGGCCGAACTAATAGCAATGGCTAATGCTGTTAAGCCTGCTATATGCAGGTTATCGGTTATATTGAGGCTTGCTAGCGCAAAGCATCCAGTAGCAATGGCTATTTGACACAAGAATATCCAACTACGTCGCTGTCCCAACCATTTGGTGAGTACGGGAAGCTTTACGTTGTCAATAAGTGGTGACCACAGGAAGTTAATGGAGTAGGCTCCGAAAACGGCGCCGAAATAACCAATTACGGAACGCGTTAAGCCTTCCTCCTGCAGCCAGGCTGATAGCGCTGAACCAATCATGACCCATGGAAAGCCACTGGCAATACCGAGTATGAAAATAACCCAGACACGCGACTGCTTATAGACGTCCATGTCCTGCCAAAAGGGGATACGTTTTTCCATTAACTTTGTGGCACTATCTCAATTCGCTTCAGGACCGGCGGATTTTCAGGAACATCTCGCCAACCAGTTGCATCATCAAAGGGTTTTGACTCGAGCTTTGCCATTTTTTCCAGTACATCTAAGCCTTCAACAATACGTCCAAATACGGTGTAACCCCAGTCTCCTTTCTCAGGGTTCAGAGATGTGTTGTCGTTGAGGTTAAAGAAAAACTGGCGGGTCGCAGTGTGTGGACCTCGCTCGCGAGCCATAGCAATAGTACCGTATTCATTTAATAGACCATTGCCTGACTCATTGACGATTTTCTCAAACGTGGGCTTTTCCTGAAAGTCTTTATCGTAGCCACCACCTTGAATCACAAAGTCGGGAACGAGGCGGTGAAAAACCGTCTCATTGTATTGTGCTTTCTTTACATAGCGAAAAAAGTTTTTAATGGTTAACGGCGCTGCTTCACGATTCAATTCGACGGTAATATTTCCCATCGACGTGACCATTTTTACTCGCGGGAATGGGTTATCTGGCTGTATTTCCGCACTGGCCGGGGCGACAAATGAAATGGCCAGTAAGCTTGTTAATAAAATCCAAAACTTCATCAGTAAACCTCTCTCTCACTTAAGCGGAGTTTAGGGTCGTTAGCTATATCATTCAATACATTATTCAACAGGTTACGAAACTGACGTTCAATAGTTGCCTGAGCTGGTTTCAAAGCACCGCTGGATTGCGCTTTGCCTGTATAAAAATTGCTGTAACGGCGGTTATCTCTAACCGCTTCCACTCGTATGCGGACATGATGTTCTAATTCGTATTTCAACGCACTGGTTTTTGCATCAATTAACGCTTTTTCTAAGGATACATACCATTTTAACCCTTGCCCGCTCGGTGCACTGTCGGTTAATGGAGTCAGTGCATCCTGGACGATTTTGGTCAGCGGTTGTTGGGGCGGAGCAAATGTAGCCTTGTCGTCATCCTTTTTGTGTCGATATAGATACGAGTATGTTCGCGTATCGATGACTTCAAGCTGGTTCACTTTTATCGAAAAAGTGTCATTGACTGGCGTGGTGCTGATAATAAGCGGGTCTGGTTGGCTTGAGCAGGCCGCTACTAATGGAGTTAAAATAAGTACCAGAATAAAACGAAGCATAACCGTTATCCTTTTTCCTCAGATACATTCACCTGACAAATATTCGTGCTATGATACGAGCAAATACTGCCGTCTCAACGTAGCTTAGCACGCAGACAGCATTTACTGACAGAAGTAAAAGGTTTTGCCGTGACAAAATATGCAGAAATCACGGGTTGGGGAAAATGCCTTCCGCCGGCCATTATGACAAACGATGATCTTGCCACTTTCCTGGAAACCTCTGACGAGTGGATTGTTTCGAGAACAGGTATCTCGGAGCGACGCGTGAGTCACGTGGGCACTTCGGAATTGGCCACGGTCGCTGCACGCAATGCATTGGCTGCGGCGGACTTAGACCCGAATGAAATTGATTTGATTATTGTCGGCACCTGTACCGCAGATGAAATTATTCCTAATGTGGCGTCTGCTGTGCAGCAGCGTATTGGCGCTAAAAATGCTGCTGCTTTTGACCTTAACGCGGCTTGTAGTAGCTTTTTATATGCCATGCATTTCGCGACTCAGTCGATAAGAACGGGTGCGCACAGTAAAGTCTTACTGATAGGCGCAGAGTGTCTAACACGTATTTTAGACTGGACGAAGCGTGAAAGTGCGGTTCTTTTCGGTGATGGAGCCGGTGCTATGGTACTGGAGGCTTCGGACAATGAAGTTGGATTGTTGGCGAGTCACGTAAGTTGTGATGCCGATGCTCGTGATGTGCTGAGCCTTGATTTTGGCTTTAATTTCGACCGCTTTAACTTCGACGGCATTATGCAGTTTGACTTTGTTGGTCAGGAAATTTTCAAGCGAGCGGTTAAAGGTATGAGTGCCGCTGTGGAGAACGTTTTTGAACAAACCGGCATGACAACGGAAGATATCGATGCACTTATTCCGCATCAGGCGAATAAACGCTTAATCGACTTCCTGGGCAAAATGTGTAAAGTGCCGAGTGAGAAAACTGTTATCAATATTCAGAAGTACGGCAATACCTCTTCCGCAACACTTCCTATCGCTTTTGCTGAAGCGGCCGATAACGGCATTATTAAGCCTGGTGATAGCATTATGTCAGCGGTATTCGGCGGCGGCTTGACTTGTGGGGCAGGGCTGATTAAATGGGGGGATCGAGTAACCCCTAAAAAGCCAAACCAAATGGAACTGCCTGCGGGTGATAAAAGTGCATTGGATATTATTGTACCCATGCATGAAGCAACGGCCAAAGCCTGGAAAAAGCGAGAACAATAAAAGGATAGGTTTGATGTCTGAACAACCGGTAATAATAACTAAGGATAATGGCGTTGTTAGAATTCGCCTGAACCGTCCGGAAAAGAAAAACGCTTTTACTCAAGACATGTATACCTTATGTGAAAAAGCGTTGAAGCAAGCCAATGATGATACTTCGATTAATGCCGTTGTTTTTGAAAGCGAAGGTGACAGTTTTTCAGCCGGTAATGATTTAAACGATTTTCTGGCAATTGAAAACCTGGATGAATCAGCACCACCATTTCGTTTTCTGCATACCCTGAATAAAGTGGAAGTACCGGTCGTTGCAGCCGTTAATGGCTTAGCGATTGGTATAGGAACGACACTGCTATTGCACTGTGACATTGTTATTAGTAGCAATGAGGCTGTTTATGCGTTGCCATTCGTGCAGTTAGGTCTTTTACCTGAAGCTGGCTCAAGCTTATTGCTGCCACAAATTTGTGGTTATCAAAAAGCTGCTGAGTTGTTGTTATTGGGAGACAACTTTGATGCGCAAACAGCCTTGGACTTAGGGTTCGTGAACCATGTTGTTTCAGCCGAGCAGCTGGCGGGTAAGGTTGAGGAAGTACTCAATAAATTAAGAGCTCAATCTGGCCAGTCTTTGCGGGTGTCGAAGAAGTTACTCAAGCACCCGGTTGAATCAACCGCCGCACGCATAAGCCGTGAAGCTGAATATTTTGCCAAAGCGTTAAGCTCTCCTGAGGCAAAACAGGCCATTGCCCGTAAACTGCAGAAAAAGTAAGCGAAAGGTACTTGTCGGGTTGTGTCCCTAAGGCAAGTGCGTCATAATGCGCCTGCTTTGAATAAAGCATCAATGGTGACTCTGCGGGTTCCCCCGCAACACTAACCAGCGAACCCGGTCAGGCCCGGAAGGGAGCAGCCGTAGTTGGGGATGTGTGTGCCGGGGTGTGGCTGGTAGAGTCGCCACCCAACTTCCTAGCGTTAACCGTTTTCGTCTCTCTTTCTATTTTTCAAAAACTCCAGGGCTTCTGTAATTGCCTTGTGAACCTGCATTTCCATATCAAGTCTTTTTGACGGTGGAAGGAAAAACGCCATGTCCACTTCATGTCGAATATAACGGGGCGGCAGTTGATTCAAGACCAGGCAGCATAAATCAGCCAGGAATTCTTGCTCATACTGTTTATCGAGCTCCAACTCTTCAATGCGATCGACAACTAAACGTTCATAATAATTGTGAATATCATCATCAAACTTCATCTTCTGAACTCCTTACTACGCTTCTTAACTCGAAATTATTTTCAGTATAGACATAATATGCAGCTCTGAGTAATTGAGCGTGTCCACGAACCAAGCGTTCTAAATTTCGCTGATAACCACCACCAATGACAGCTGCTACAGGAATGTCATTTTGTCGACAAAATGAGAGTACGGTCATGTCGCGCTGGAACAGGCCGTTTAAACTAATGTGAAAGTGACCCAGTTCATCCTTCGTGTAGATATCTACGCCTGCATCGTAAAGGATGACATCGGGCTTTACGTCGGACTCGACGATTTTGAGGGCTTGATTCAGAGCATTCAGGTAGCTGCTATCATCTGTACCTTTAGGTAATGGGATGTCCAAATCCGAAATAGACTTTGAAAATGGGAAGTTTTTTTCACCATGAATGGAACAGGTAAATACGCGCGGATCGTTTTGGAAAATACTTGCGGTACCATCGCCTTGATGAACATCAGTATCAAGCACCGCTATTTTTAAATGAGGATACTGTAAAAGTAACTGGTGACAGGCAATTGCCAAGTCGTTGATTAAACAAAAGCCACTTCCCCAGTCATGGTGAGCGTGGTGGTACCCACCTGAAAAGTGGATAGCAATGGATGAACTTAACGCCATTTGTAGCGCCTGTGCAGTGCCTCCGGCAGACGTTAATGAGCGAGTCAGTAACTGTTCTGACCAGGGAAACCCAATTCTGCGCCATTCGGCTTTTTCAAAGTTGTTGGTTTTTAATTTTTCTATATAGGAAGAGCAATGCGTTTGTGCGACTTGTTCCCATGTCAGCGTGACAGGCCTTTGCCACTGGTCTTTCTGAGCGCCGCGACGAACAGCCCAATCATGCAGTAAACGGTACTTCTCGATTGGGTAACGGTGTCGCTCAGGCAGTTCAAGCTGACTGTATATTGGCGAATAGATGAAAGGGATATTAACCTTCGTCATGGTGCTGAATTTGTCGCTCTAATTGAACAATAGCCATTTGACAGCGGTTCAAGCGCTTTTGAGCGATTTGAACGGCTTCTTGTGAACCTGTGCTTTGTGCCTGAGAGAGGTTTTCCGTTAAACGGCGCTCGTAGTCCCGGTAAGTGACCAACTTCTCGTGAAGCTGCTGGTAATGGCTGGCTCTAATCTCCCGTTGCTCCTCAGCCTGCTCGGGTAGCTTTCCTGAACGTAGCGCTGTTGCTAAGGCTTCTATTTGTGCGCTGAGTTTTTCTGCCAAAAAGTGTTGAGACTCTTCTCTTTTAGCGGCCAAAAGTTGTGCTAACAAACGCTTTGTTTCTTCGACATAGTCCCGGGCTATGGATGAGCGGGTATGAAATAGTGAAAGGCTAAACCATTGTTCAGTCACTTTTTTTGATTGGCGTCTATTTTGCTCATCAATATGTTGGGCTTGCTCGGAAAATTCATTGAGTAAGCGCTCAATATGTTGAATTGAGGTTAAGTCATTTATCGGTCTCATAGCGCCATAATAAAAGAATTTTTCTCTTAAGGCACGGTTGAATCAGAAAAAGAGCTTAAGTCATTACACATAGACTCAAAAGTTACTTGTATAAAAAACGTTGAAATTTATAAGCTAGTGTTGTTCGTGGATCAAAAAGTGATACTATTCAAAACAGGAGTAGTAGCCAAGAATAGGTAGTTTCTACCGAATTTGAAGCTATGAAATGGTTTGACGACAGGACGTTGTCATAAAATCTGGAGATTGTACGAGTCCAGATCCGTGTTCTACAGTATAGAATTGAAGCGATAGCTATAGCGCGGTTAACTCAGGTTGACTTGGTTGACAGCGTATAGTCATCGTGGGAGTATTCTTGGTCATTGTCGCTTTTGTCGACAATACTATAAACCGTAGAACGAGATCTTTTCGTCATTCAAACAACTGGTGTTTCGCGCCTTAGGCGTTGAAGCGGAAGTTAAGTCAAATTGGTTGGGAACTATGACCAAAGTAATCAAAAGAACCAAACTCGCTGCAACCCTGATGGGTGTGATGGCGTTTGCTGGCACCGGCGTTGCCGCTGCACAGCAAGTCGATGTAGCTAAGCTACAAAACGAAGAGAAAAAGATTCTTGAAGCGGACGCTCAATCTCAAGAGAAAGTGAACTCTCTGTTTGAGCAAAGCCAGGATCTTCTTATCGAGTATCGCTCAGTTGTTGCTGAGTACGAGAACTTGAAAGTTTACAACGACCACGTTCAGCGCTTGGTTAATGACCAAGAAGCAACGTTAGCCTCTTTGCAGAAGCAAATTGACGGCATCGAACGTACTAAGCAGGGCGTTGTTCCTCTTATGTACGAAATGATCGATGCGTTAGAGCAATTTGTGAAGTTGGATATTCCAATTCACCGCGAGAAGCGTATGGAACGTGTTGAAGGTCTGCGCGACATTATGGACAGCGCAAACGTTTCAACGTCTGAGCAATTCCGTCAAATCATTGAAGCGTACCAGACAGAAATGGATTACGGTTCGGGCTTGATTTCTTACCAAGGCAACTTGGAAGTAGACGGTGAGCAAGTGGCTGTTGACTATTTCCACATGGGTCGTGTTGCATTCCTGGCACAGTCTCTCGATTTGAGAAACGCTTGGATTTACAACAACGAAACTGATGAGTGGACTGCTTTGGAAGACGAGTTTATCCGTCCTCTGACCCAAGCGATTCGTATGTCACGTAAGCAAACAGCTTACGATCTGGTGAAACTTCCAGTATTCGCAGCGGAGAGTGCAGAATGAATAAATTAGTAAAATCGTTAATGATTGCAGCAGCAGTCACCCTTTCTGCCGGTACGACTCTCGCTGCACAAGCTCAGGATACATCTGAAGCTAAGAACCTTGACGAGCTGTTACAGCTAGTTGAGAAAAACCGTGTTTCTTCTCGTGAATTAAATGCTGAGCGTGAGCGCGAGTTCACAGCAGCGCGTGCTGACAAGCAAGCAATGCTAAACCGTGCTAAGCAACAGTTAGAAGACGAGAAAGCACGTGGTAAACGTTTGCAGAATCAATTTTCTGAAAACGAAGTAGCGCTTGCTAACAAAGAGCAAGAGCTAGAGAACGCGAAAGGTACACTGGGCGAAATGTTTGGTGTTGTTCGTGGTGCGGCAACAGAAACTATCGGTCGTATCGCAACATCAATTATCAGTGCTCAGTACCCAGGTCGTGAAGACGTTCTGGAAAGCTTATCTGAAGCAAAAGAGCTTCCAACTCTGGAAGAGTTAGAAGAGCTTTGGCAAGCACTTCTTACAGAAATGGTTCAGTCAGGTAAAGTGGTTAAGTTTAACACTGAAGTAACTCTGCTTGACGGTGGTACTGAGCAACGCGAAGTTGTTCGTTTAGGTACTTTTAACCTTATTTCTGATGACCAATACCTGGTTTATAACGACACGACTGAACAAGTTCAGCCGTTAGGTCGTCAACCAGAAGGTGGTGCTACAGGACAAGCGCAAGACTTTGTGAACACTGAAAGTGGTTACGAAGGTGTTTTCCTTGACCCATCTAAAGGTCAGATTCTTGGTCTGTTAACTCAAAAAGCAACACTTTCTGAGCGTTATCACCAAGGTGGTACAGTTGGTTATGTTATTACCGCTGTATTAATCATCGGTCTATTAATTTCTCTGTTCAAGCTGATCACGCTGACTGGCGCTGCAGGCAAAATCCGTTCGCAGCTGAAAAATCCTGACAGCCCGAAAGACAGCAACGCTTTAGGTCGTATCCTGAAAGTGTATCAAGAGAACAAGAATGCCGATCCTGAAAACTTAGAACTGAAATTGGACGAAGCGATTCTGCGCGAAACTCCGAAAATCGACAGTGGCGTAAACGTCATCAAGATCTTCGCAGCTATCGCACCATTGCTTGGTCTATTAGGTACAGTTGTTGGTATGATTGGTACGTTCCAGTCAATCACACTGTTCGGTACCGGTGATCCGAAGATCATGGCAGGCGATATCTCAATGGCGTTGGTAACAACAGCTATGGGTCTTATCGCGGCTATTCCATTGATTTTGGCTCACAGTATTGTGGCATCTCGCGCTAAGTCTATCGTTCACATTCTGGACGAACAGGCAGCGGGAATCGTAGCTGCGCACTCGGAGAAGGAGTAACCCATGCTTTACCTGATGGAACTTTGGGAATCTATCAGGGATTTTCTGGCTACCGGTGGCGATGTATTGTTCATCGTCATGGGGGTGCTCTTTCTAATGTGGGTACTGATGATTGAGCGTTATTGGTACCTTACCGGCGCATTCCCTAAGCTTCGCAACGAAATTATTGCGAAGTGGGATGCCCGTAAGGACACCACCTCATGGTACGCCCATAGAATCCGTGAAGCATGGATTTCCGAAGCGAACGATAAACTGAATGCTCGTATTCTGTTAATTAAAACTTGTGTTGCCTTGTGTCCGTTAGTCGGACTGTTAGGGACTGTAACCGGTATGATTACGGTTTTCGAAATCATGGCAGTGCAAGGGACGGGTAACCCTCGTCTAATGGCATCGGGTATTTCGATGGCAACTATCCCAACAATGGCGGGTATGGTTGCAGCTTTATCCGGCATGTTTTTCGCAACTCGACTTGAAAGTAAGGTTCGTCGCGCGAAAGAAGGCCTGGTTGACAGTTTGCCACATCACTAAGAGAGTAAAACTATGGCACGTAATCGTAATCGAGAAGAAGAAGATGCGTCTATCGATATGACGCCGATGCTCGACATCGTCTTCATCATGTTGATCTTCTTTATCGTAACGACTTCATTCGTTAAAGAAGCTGGTATTCAGGTTAATAAACCTGAAGCTAATCAGGCGAACAAGGAGCCTTCAGCTAACATCTTTATCGCAATTCGTGATACTGGTGAAATCTGGATGGATAAACGCCAAGTCGACGTTAAACGCGTTGCTGCAAACTTAGAACGTATGCTAGCAGAGCAACCTACCGACTTAGTGGTTATTCAGGCAGATAAAGAAGCTGAACATGGTCGCGTCGTTGAAGTCATGGACCAAATTAAGGAAGCGGGTATCGATAAGATATCCATAGCAGCGGAGACTAACTAATATGGTGCGCTTTTTAGTATCTTTACTACTAGGTGCGGCCGTTACGTTTGCTTTGTTTGCTTTCATGGCTTACTTAATCGGCGGAGGAGCGCAGCGCAACGATGCGCCGCCTCCAACACCGGTCATTGACATCGTAACGTCGCCACCTGAGTCTGACGTACAAGAGCGTCGGCGTACTCCGCCGCCGCCACCGCCGCCACCAGAGCAGCCGCCAGAAACACCACAGTCTGAGCCTGATACCTCAGACTCAAGCCTAAACATGAACATGGGCTTTGATGTGGATGTTGGTGGAGCTGACACCGGTCTTTCCGGTCCTGGCGGAGGTTTGAGCAGCGATGGTGATGCAACGCCTATCGTTCGTATCGAACCACGCTACCCACCTCAAGCGGCTCGTAATGGCACGGAAGGTTGGGTTCAACTACGGTTCACTATCGATCAACAAGGTGGTGTAACTGACGTTGAAGTCATTGACTCTGAACCTCGTCGAGTATTTGACCGTGAAGCTCGTCGCGCATTGTTGCGCTGGAAGTACAAGCCGAAAATCATTGACGGCAAGCCTGTTCGTCAGGAAGGTATGACCGTCCAGCTCGACTTTACAATGGATGGGAACTAAGAAATGAAATATTTAGCGAAAACATTTGTTAGTGCCCTGGCTTTTGTTTCGGTTATGTCGATGACCACGGTCCAGGCTTCGGCCCAGGACCTTGGCTTCAACATTCCGGACAAAGAGACCGTTGAGGCGCAGAAAAAAGCTCGCGACAATAAAGCGGCTTCGCAAAGTATTGGTCGCGCTATTATGGATGCGTTCGAGCTTTACGAAGAAGAGCAAATTAAAGAAGCGATAGCGGTACTGGAAGAGCAGGAGCCAGATCCTGGCTACGACTCTGCGTATTTAGGTCGCTTCCTTGGTAACCTCTATGCTGCTGACGAGCGTATGGCGGATGCTTTGAGAGTCTTGAAAAGCTCGGTTGACCAAGATGTTTTAGGCTGGAGTGACCAAGCTGCAGCTATGAAACTTGTTGGCCAAATCAGCCTTCAGGAAGAAAAGTATGACCAGTCTATCGAGTACCTTCGTAAGTGGGTTCAGTTTACTGGCGAGAAAGATCCTCAAGTCTTCTTGTACATGGCGAATGCCTATTACCAGAAGAAGGAATTCGCTCAGATAATCCCATTTGCTGAAGCTGCGCTAGAGTATGGAGAGCCGGACAAAAACGTTTACACGTTAATGATGGCTTCTTACTACGAGCGTAAAATGTACTCGGATGCAATTGGGGTACTTGAGGAAGGCTTGAATAAGCTTCCTGAAGTGACTCAATGGTGGCCGCAGTTAGCGCAGTTCTACATGCTGGAAGAGAACTTAGCGAAAGCGCTTCAAACCATAGAAGTTGCTTATTTAGCAGGATACCTAGATAAAGAAAGCCAATTTAAAATGCTGGTTCAGCTTTATGATAATGAAGGTATTCCGTATAAAGCAGCTACTACTATGGAAAAGCATGTAGAAGCAGGCGATATTGAGCAAACCGCTAAGAATTTCGCGACCATAGCAAACAGCTATCATCGTGCGAAAACGCTAGATAAAGCGGTTGAATGGTACCTTCGTGCAGCGGAAGCTGCAGAAGATGCCGATAACAAAGGTGAGTACTATCGTAAACGCGGTAACATTATGCTGCTAAACGAACAGTACATTGCAGCAGCAGAGCCTTTGAAAAAAGCATTGGACTATTTAGAAGGTCGTGACGAAGGTCGTGTTTATATGTCTTTAGCTGAAGCGTATTTCTACGGTGGTGACTACCGCCAGGCAATGAGATACGTTAACGAAGCAGCTAAATTCGACGGTCAACGTCGTAGTGCTCGCAGCTGGAAAGGTTATATTCAATCAACCGCGAAACGCAAAGGCATTGAATTATAATTTAACCTGATAGCGTTCGTTATCTTAAAAAAACCCGGCCTAATTAGGTCGGGTTTTTTATTGGCTGAACTGCTTTTATCAACCGGAAGGATCAAGTATGATCTGCCTCGACTTATTTAGGAGGTAGATGGTATGTCATCAGAGTCGTTTAAAGAACCTGCTGGGTTCGGTTATTTGTTGTTCGCTATTGTCTTGTTTGTTATCGCAGGCTGCTTGCCATTAGTACTGCGCCTAATACAAGTGTTATCTGCCTAATAGTCAAGCTGTAAAAGGCTTAAGGTGTAAGTGACAGTTATGTCCATTTCAATGCTTATTGTCGAAGATAAAGACAACACGCTTCAGGCAATTCGTAGAATGTTAGAGCCGTTAAAGCTCGACATTCAAACTGCCCAAGATGGGCTTGACGGTCTTAGTAAGGCCAAAAAAGATTACTACGATATTATTCTCATTGACCACAAAATGCCGGTCATGGACGGTTTCTCGCTGTTGAAAAACTTGAGAGAACTCGAGAACTATAGAAATGCACCGTTACTCTTTATGTCGACTGACTCATTAGTTGAGGTAGAGCCTAAAGCACTGGCCGCCGGTGCAACACAATGTTTATCTAAGCCGTTGGATGCAGAGTATTTAGTAGACTCTGTCCAGAATTGGTCAGCTAAAGCGGTTGCTTAACTGAAGAGCAAGGATTTATGGAAGCAAGTCTAAAGGAAGTGAAGGACTCTATCGGTGCTATTCACGACTACCCAAAACCGGGAATTGTTTTCCGGGATATTACTCCACTATTGCAAAATCACGATGCTTTTAAGAGCAGTATTGATGCACTTAAACAGCGTTATGAAAAAAGTGGAGTGACCCAAATTGCGGCTATTGAAGCTCGGGGTTTCTTATTCGGGTCGGCATTAGCTTACGCACTTGGTTGTGGCATAACGTTACTAAGAAAGCCCGGAAAGCTTCCCGGTAATATCGTCAGTCAAACTTACGCACTGGAATATGGTACTGATGAGCTACAAATGCATGAGAACGCTTTAACGAGCAATGATAAGGTTCTCATTATCGATGACTTATTGGCTACCGGTGGAACTGTTTTAGCCGCAGATAAGCTGATTCGTTCGACTGGAGCAACGGTTGCGGAAGCCGCTTTCGTTGTTTCTTTGCCTGAACTCGGTGGCGAAGATAAATTGCGGCAAGCGGGTGTTGCGTGCTATACCTTGTGTCAATTCTAAAAACTATAACCTGAGTTTCTTATGAGTTATCAAGTTCTGGCAAGAAAGTGGCGACCGTCTCAGTTCTCTGAGGTGGTTGGGCAGCAGCATGTATTGAAACCATTAGAACATGCGTTGCTTAAGCAAAGGCTTCACCATGCTTACCTCTTTTCCGGAACGCGCGGCGTTGGCAAAACCACAATAGCTCGAATTCTGGCTAAGGCTCTGAATTGCGATACGGGAGTGACTTCAACTCCATGCGGGCAATGTTCTGCTTGCCAGGAAATTGATCAGGGACGCTTTGTCGACTTGTTAGAAATTGATGCGGCGTCGCGAACAAAAGTAGAAGATACGCGAGAGCTCCTCGATAACGTCCAGTACCGTCCAACTCGGGGGCGTTACAAAGTGTACCTTATTGATGAGGTACACATGCTGTCGCGTCATAGCTTCAATGCACTTCTTAAAACCCTGGAAGAGCCACCGGAGCATGTTAAGTTCTTGCTGGCCACAACTGATCCGCAAAAACTACCAGTGACCGTACTTTCCCGTTGCTTACAATTTAATTTAAAAGCGCTTTCAAAAGAAGATATTGCCGGTCAGCTGCAGCATGTTTTGCAGCAGGAAGGTATTTCAGCGGATTCCACCTCACTTTCTTTACTTGCGCGAGCCGCAAAAGGCAGTATGCGAGATGCACTGAGCCTGACTGACCAAGCTATTGCTCAGGGTCATGGAGAAGTGCTGTTAGACAGTGTTCGGCAAATGCTGGGTAATGTACCCACTGCTGACATAGCTGGCCTGCTAAAAGATGTATTAAATAACGATGCGGCGTCGTTAATGCAACGTGTTGATACCATGGTTGCTGTTGTTCCCGATTTAAGCTCCGTGCTTGTCGAAATGCAGAATATGCTGCACCAGCTGGCTCTCATGCAGCAGCTACCTGATGCACAGCAGGCATTTGATGACGCAGAAATAATAAAGCCGCTGTTGCGCCAAATGCCGGCGGAACTTATACAAGTATTTTATCGCATAGTGTTGGAAGGGCGGCGAGAGCAGCCTTATGCAGTGGATGCCAGAAGTGGTCTGGAAATGACCTTGCTTCGTTTATTGGCATTTCGACCTAAGGCAGGCCCTTTAACTGACGAAACAAATGGCGAAGAGACAAACGGCGAAGAAACACCTTTAGCCGCTGAATTGTCGAAACCAAATGAGCCTTCAGGCGGGCCAGAGCCAGAACTAAAATCAGAATTAAAACCAGAATTAAAACCAGAGTATCATGACGACCGGCCTACGCCGGAACAGCCTCCTGAAATCAATGAAGAGCCAGTGAGCTTTGGTAATACCGATGAATTTGCAGATTCATACGAACCAACTCCTGACATGGTGGAGAAATCGGAGCCACATAACCAGGTGGCGCAGCAATCGAACGACAATGTGTCTGAGCAAGAAGAAGCATCACAAGATCAGCCTGATGCATCGGGTCTTGATGACTTGCTGCAAATGCGGCAAGACTTAATGCAAAAAAAAAAGCCAGATGAAATAGCTTCTAAAGACTTTCGAGAAACGCCGCAGAAACAAGCACCCCGGGCACAGGCACCAGAGGCGCCTAAGCTTAAAGAGACTGAGCCAGTCGTGTCTTCTGAAATCCCGCAAGGAAGTGCTGACACCTCTGGGCAGCCGCATTCTTCCGATGCAGCCCCGAGCAGCTACGACTACCCTGAAATTACCGATGAAATTAAGGATGCAGCTGACATTGACCGCTGGAGCGCCATGATAGCGGGTATGGATATTTCCGGTTTGGCTCGACAGGTGTTACTGAACTCCGAATTACAGGACAACGAAGGGGATAACTGGACTATTTTAGTCAACAGCGATCAACAGTCCCTTCTAAATAATGCGACAGAGCAGGCTGTGAGAGAGTCTTTACAAGGACTCTTGGGAAGCAGCGCGGTGGTATCATTTGCTGTAGGTACACCGGCAAACCCTACGCCCCTTATGCTGCAACAGCGTATCAATGAATATCGACATAAGCGTGCTTTAGAACGTTTGGAAAAAGATAATGGCGTTATGGAGTTGAAAAAACGCTTCGGCGCACAAATTGATGAAGAATCGGTGCAAGCGCTTTAACGTATTTAATTAATGATGAGGAAGTAAACATGTTTAAAGGCGGAATGGGAAATATGATGAAGCAGGCGCAACAAATGCAAGAGCGCATGCAGCAAGCCCAGGATGAAATCGCAAATATGGAAGTCACCGGCGAAGCTGGTGCAGGCATGGTGAAAGTGACTATGCTGGGCAATCACAACGTGAAACGCGTTAGCATTGACCCAAGCCTGATGGACGACGACCAGGAAATGCTGGAAGACTTAGTTGCGGCAGCGACAAACGATGCAGTACGCCGCGTTGAAGAGACCAGCAAAGAGCGTATGTCTGAAATTACTGGCGGTATGGGTTTGCCTCCAGGCTTTAAAATGCCGTTTTAATTCGGAGTCAGTTTAATGAAGTTAAGCCCGGCTATCGAACAACTGGTGGAAAGCTTGAAGCGTTTGCCTGGTGTTGGGCAGAAAAGCGCACAGCGTATGGCTTTCCATTTACTGGAACGGGACAAGCCGGGTGCTTCACGGTTATCTGACTCTTTAAAACATGCCGTTGAAACCGTAGGACACTGTAATAGTTGTCGAACATTAACGGAAAATGACCTTTGCTCAATATGCCTCGATGAAAGACGTCGCGACAGTGGCGTGCTTTGCGTTGTGGAAACGCCGGCCGATGTTTTAGCCATCGAGCAAACATCCCAGTTTAAAGGGCGCTACTTTGTTCTAATGGGCCATTTATCGCCGCTTGATGGTGTTGGGCCTTCCGATATTGGCTTAGATAAACTCGAGCAGCAGCTTCAATCGGACAATATCGAAGAAATCATACTTGCCACTAACCCCACCGTAGAAGGTGATGCGACAGCGCATTACATTGCGGACATGGCGGATCAGTACAACATTAACACGACTCGCATCGCTCACGGTGTTCCTGTAGGCGGTGAACTGGGTTACGTTGACCAAACAACTTTAGGTCACGCTTTTAGTGGCCGAAAACAATTCACTCGCTGACTTGAAAAGCCTGGTGTCATCCCCATTTTAAAACGATAGGTATCACTGTACGTTTTAAACAGTAGGAGAAAACACTATGGCGGAAGCCGGTCAAATGGAAAAACACGGGTTTCAGACAGAAGTAAAACAATTACTTCATTTGATGATCCATTCTTTGTATTCCAATAAAGAAATTTTCTTACGTGAATTGGTTTCCAACGCGTCTGACGCGGCGGATAAGCTGCGCTTTAAAGCGCTGAGTGACAACTCTTTATACGGCGACGACAGTGAGTTGTTCGTCCGTATTTCGGTCGATAAAGACGCTAAAACTATCACCATAAGCGATAACGGTATCGGCATGACCCGAGACGATGTCATGAACAATTTGGGCACTATCGCTAAGTCGGGCACAGCTGAGTTTTTTGGGCAGCTGTCAGGTGACCAGGCAAAAGACAGTCAGCTTATTGGTCAGTTTGGTGTTGGTTTCTATTCAGCATTTATTGTTGCCGAAGAGGTCACTGTACGCACTCGCTCTGCGCTCGATAATAACACTGCCGGTGTTGAGTGGCGTTCGCGTGGTGAAGGTGAGTTCGAAATTGCTGACATTGAAAAGGCGCGTCGTGGTACGGACATTGTTCTGCACTTAAAAGATGACGCTGAGGAGTTCTTAGACGAGTATCGTCTGCGGGGTATTATTAACAAATACTCAGAGCACCTGAGTATTCCTGTACAAATGTGGAAAGAGCCAGTACCTGAATCTGAAGACAGTGAAGGCAACAAGGTAGAAGCACAGCCAGGCGAGTGGGAAACAGTAAACTCAGGTAAAGCGCTGTGGACGCGTGACAAGTCAGAAATTACTGACGACGAATACAAAGAGTTCTATAAAACCGTTGCGCACGACTTTGATGAGCCACTGCTTTGGACGCACAATAAGGTGGAAGGCACTACAGAGTACACAAACTTGTTGTACATTCCGAAAAGAGCGCCCTGGGACTTATGGAACCGTGAACAGCAGCATGGCGTGAAGCTGTATGTTAAGCGTGTCTTCATTATGGATGACGCAGAGCAGTTAATGCCGACTTATCTGCGCTTTGTACGCGGTTTGGTGGACTCAAACGACTTGCCGTTGAATGTGTCTCGCGAAATTCTTCAGGACAATAAAATTACCCGTTCCATGCGCAACGGTAGCACTAAAAAAGTGCTACAAATTCTGAAGAAACTAGCGAAGGACAATAAAGAAGAGTACCAGCAGTTCTGGGATACCTTCGGTAATGTCTTGAAAGAAGGTCCGGCGGAAGATCACAGTAATCGTGAGCGCATCGCTGAGTTACTGCGCTTTGCATCGACTCATAACGACAGTGCTGTTCAGTCTGTTAGTCTTGACGACTACATTGAGCGCATGAAAGATGCTCAGGATAAGATCTTCTACATTGTGGCAGATAGCTACGAAGCTGCGAAGAATAACCCTGCATTGGAAATTTTCCGTAAGAAAGGCATTGAAGTTCTGTTGTTGTCTGATCGAATCGATGAATGGCTCATGAGCCATTTAACCGAGTTCAAAGAGAAACAGTTACAGTCGGTCACTCGTGGCGACCTGGATCTTGGTGAGCTCGACGACGAAGAAAATAAGGCTGAGCAAGAAAAAGCGGAAGAAGCCTTTAAAGAGAACCTTGAGCGTTTCGAAAAAGCTTTGGGTGACAAAGTGAAGAAAGTGCGCGTGACTCATCGTTTGACAGACTCACCGGCGTGTATCATTACCGACGAGCATGATATGAGTACGCAAATGGCTAAGTTAATGGAAGCTGCTGGTCAGGCTGTTCCTGAAACCAAGTATATCTTTGAGGTAAATCCAGAGCACGCCTTAGTTCAGCGTATGTTGGAAAAAGACGACGACACCTTCAAAGAATGGGCTGAAGTTTTGCTCGATCAAGCCACGCTCGCAGAGCGTGGAAACTTGAAAGATCCAGCGTCATTTGTCACTAAACTGAATAAGTTAATGCTTAACGCATAACCTTCCTGCTGCGGTCATACCATTGGCCGCAGCGCTTCTCTAAGCTTGTAATAGCTTGCCTGTCAGGGTAAAGTTCGTGGCAGACTTTTGAATCACGCAAAGAGGTTTTCTTATGCGCATTATTTTATTGGGCGCTCCGGGAGCAGGTAAGGGCACGCAAGCTCAGTTCCTGATGAACACATTTGGTATTCCTCAAATTTCAACAGGCGATATGTTGCGTTCAGCAATTAAGTCGGGTTCGGAATTAGGAAAAAAAGCCAAGCAGGTAATGGATGCCGGGCAACTCGTTTCGGACGACATCATTATTGAATTGGTTAAAGAGCGCATTGCTGAACCAGACTGCCAAAACGGCTTTTTGTTAGACGGCTTTCCTCGAACAATTCCGCAAGCCGATGCTATGCGTGAAAACGGTATAGAAATTGACTACGTACTGGAATTTGATGTTCCTGATGAAGTCATTGTTGAGCGTATGAGTGGTCGTCGCGTACACCCCGGTTCTGGCCGTGTTTATCACATTGAGCATAACCCGCCTAAAGAAGATGGTAAGGACGATGAAACCGGTGAAGAGCTGGTTATTCGCCCTGACGACCAAGAGCAAACGGTCCGTAAACGCCTGTCGGTATATCATGAACAAACTGAACCACTGGTTGAGTATTACCAGAAATTGTCGGAAGAGGGCAAAACTGAGTATTACAAAATCGATGGCACACAGCCGGTTGAAAAAGTTAGCGACCAGCTTGGTGAGCTACTGAAAAAATAAACACAAAGGCTCACTTGGTGGGCCTTTTTTGAATAAAGGGGCGGCACAATGGATATTCGCATCACCGGTTTTTACGCTGGCTTACTTGCAGTACTTTATTTAATTTTGGCTGTGCGAATTGTTCGCTTACGCTGGAAGTATCGTGTTGGTATTGGTACCGGTGGAGAAGACGAGCTGAAAGTGGCGGTACGGGTCCACGGTAACTTTATTGAGTATGTTCCGTTTATTCTTATTTTGCTTGGTATGGTTGAAGCTAATGGGACCTCAACTGAGCTTGTTCACGGCATTGGAATTGCTACATTAATTGCTCGTATAAGCCATGCTATTGGTTTAACCAAAACGATTGGGCCAAGTATTTTCCGCACCATAGGCGTGTTGGGCACCTTCGCTGTTCTACTATTCAGTGCCGGGATCTGCGTGGGTCAATTTATCGGCTTTAGTCTGCTGTAGAGAAGTGACATGTCAGAATTAGGTTCCGGAGTATACGTTTTCGGTGAGAAGCACAACCCTCCAGTGCTGTTGTTGCATAGCTCACAAAGTGCAAGTTCTCAGTGGCGAGATTTAATTCAACGCTTAAGCCATTCTCGCTTCGTCATTGCTGTCGACCTGCTTGGTTATGGCAAAGCGCCAGAGCCTGAAGCGGTGGCAAACTTTCGCTTAGCCGATGAAGTCCCGCGAGTGGTAGAGGCTATTTCAGCGTTAAAAATTGATACTGCTATTGATGTTGTTGGTCACTCTTATGGAGGGGCTTTGGCGCTTAAACTCGCCTTGGAGCAACCTTTCGCAATCTCAAAACTGGCGGTGTATGAACCTGTGGCTTTTCATGTGTTAGCTGACGACTCCCCCGGGATGATTGAAATACAAGAAATTAGCCAGGCGATGCATGGTAAAGACGCTGAAGAGTGCACCCGCACCTTTGTCGATTACTGGAACAGTCCGGGCTATTTCGACGCCTTGCCGTCCAAAATACAGGCGTTGATGGTAAAGCAGGCCGCTAAGGTCGCACTCGACTTTGATGCCTTGCTCAATGAGCCCAAGCGACTGAATGATTATGCGGCTGTTGAGCAACCGGTATTGCTTGTTCAGGGGGAGCATACGCGTCGTAGTGCTAAGGCTGTGGCAGATGCTTTATCGACGGTCATTAGTGACTTAAAACGAGAGTCGATAGCAGCGGGGCACATGGGACCGTTAACTCACCCGTCAGAAGTCAATGATAAACTGGTTCAGTTTATAAACGCATAAGCGACAATCCCTGAAAGGTCAAAACGAGCGAGACACTCCAACGTGAAATCCTGGCAAGACAATAAAAGCGAAGTGGTAAAACTTGCTCGACTGACGGGCCCTATACTTATCGCACAGCTGACACAAATGCTCATGAGTGTTGTCGATACGGTAATGGCGGGCCGAAAAAGTGCGATTGACCTAGCAGCAGTATCTGTTGGTGGCAGTATTTTTGTGCCGGCAACCTTGCTGGTATTTGGTTTGGCGTTAGCGCTTGCGCCTATTATTTCCCATTTCGACGGCTCTGGTGGTCATCGTAAAATGGCGAATATGCTGCAACAGGGCTTCTATGCCTGTGCCATTGTTGGCGCGATAACCTTAGTAGGCATGTCTTCCGCTCCGTGGTTACTGGACTTAATGGAAGTAGAAGACAAGTTCCGGCAGGTTACGCTCGACTATCTGTTTTACATTGCCTGGGGCATTCCCGGCTTTGTTATTTATGCCGTTCTGAGAAACTTTTGCGAAGGTATGTCGAACACAATGCCATCGCTGATTATTGGTTTTATCGGGCTTATCATCAATATTCCGGCGAACTATATTTTCGTATATGGCGAGTTTGGAATGCCGGCACTTGGCGGCGCTGGCTGTGGTGTAGCAACGGCTCTCGTGCTTTGGGGAATGGCGATTTCAATGGCTATTTATACCTTTGGCGCCAAGCGCTACAAGAGCCTCCGCTTACTGCGCAGTTGGTACAAACCTAACTGGGATGACGTGACTTATGTCATTCGTCTGGGGTTTCCTATTTCAATGTCGCTGTTTTTCGAGGTGAGCTTATTCGCAGCGGTTGCCCTGTTAATAGCGCCGTTAGGAGCGACAGTGGTTTCAGCTCACCAAATAGCCCTGAACATAAGCTCGTTGGTCTATATGGTCCCTCTCAGTATTTCTATGGCGGTGACGTTGCGAGTGGGGTTTGCGCTTGGTGCCGGAAACCCTGACAACGCAATGCGTAGCTTCAGAATTGCACTTTGGTTTGGTGGTGTGTTTGCGGCTGTAAACGGGCTTATTATGTACCTGGGTGGTAGTTTCCTGGCCAGTCTCTACACACCGAACACAGAAGTCATTAATTTAGCCGCAACATTAATGGGGCTGGCTGCTATTTTTACCTTGTCCGACACCTTCCAGGTCGTGGCAATGGGAACACTGAGAGGCTACAAAGATACGACTTACCCTATGGTACTGGCTTTTATATCCTATTGGCCTTTCGGCTTAACTGTGGGGTATGTGCTAGGACGAACCAACTTAGTGGTGCCAGCCATGGGCGCTGCTGGGTTCTGGATAGGCTTTATTAGTGGCCTGAGTGTGGCGGCCGTACTGCTGTCTGTCAGGCTGAAGAAAGTATCAAAAGCCTACAAACGCCGCCACTTTCAAGAGCAGCTGAATAGCGCTTAACAAGCATTACACTAATTATGGCGCTGTTTCAGTACCTTAAGGACATCACTCATCGATAAGTCACTGGCGCTCAGCACCACCAATAAGTGGTACAGCAGATCAGCACTTTCATTGAGCAGTTCGTCTTTGTCGTTGGTTGCCGCTGCAAGTGCCACTTCGACACCTTCTTCACCGACTTTCTGAGCGCATCGTTTAATGCCTTTCTGGAAGAGGCTGGCAGTGTAACTTTCACCGGCATCGGCGCCTTTTCTTGAATTAATAACCCCTTCTAAGTGGTGTAAAAAAGAGCCTGACGTGTCAGCAAAGCAGCTTTGGGTGCCTAAGTGGCAGGTTGGCCCATTCGGGGTCGCTTTAATTAACAGAGCGTCACTGTCGCAGTCGGTATGGACCTCTTCCAATTCAAGGACATGGCCAGAACTTTCACCCTTAGTCCATAAACGTTCTTTGCTGCGGCTGTAAAAAGTGACCTGACCTGACTCTAATGTCTTCTCAAGTGCCTTGTCGTTCATGTAGCCCAGCATTAGAACCTTGCCGGTTAGAACGTGCTGGACAACACAGGGAACCAGATTGTCCATTTTTGCCCAGTCAAGGCTGTTTAAATTTTGCTTGTCGACTCTCACTGTCACTCCTTAGGGTTCAATGGGACGCACGGCAATGCCATTGTTGTGCATCGCGCTTTTCACATCGGCAATTGAAAAAACGTTCTTATGAAAGACTGAAGCTGCCAGAGCTCCATCAACTTTGGCGTCATTAAAAACATCGACAAAATGCTGTATTTCACCAGCGCCACCAGAGGCGATTATGGGTATTGAACAGTAGTCGCGTAAAGCCGCCAGTTGCTCAATATCGTATCCTTTGCGTACGCCGTCCTGATTCATGCAGTTCAAGACAATTTCGCCGGCGCCTCGTTTAATCACTTCCTGCAACCAGTCTTTAGTTTGCCATGCCGATTTGCGTGACTTCTTTTCATCGCCGGTAAACTGGTGTACCTCATAGGTACCGGTCTCTTCATTGAAGAAACTGTCAATACCGATAACAATGCACTGTTGACCGAACTCTGCCACCAGCGTGTCGATAAGTGACGGGTCCAGTAATGCAGGTGAGTTAATAGACAGCTTATCTGCGCCTTTTGACAGTAACTCTTGAGCCTGAGCTACAGAGCGAATACCGCCGGCGACCGTAAACGGGATATTAATTTCTTTGGCAACCCGCTCTACCCACGATTTATCCACCGTACGGCCATCGGACGAAGCGGTAATGTCATAGAAAACCAGCTCGTCGGCACCGCTTTCGGCGTAATGGCGAGCCAACGGAATAATGTCACCAATGACTTCGTGGTTACGAAACTTAACGCCTTTAACGACCTGTCCGTCACGAACGTCCAGGCAGGGAATTACTCGCTTTGCCAACATGCCAGTGCATCCTCCAGAGTGAATTGGTTGGTTAGCAGCGATTTACCCAGAATCACAGAATCGCAGTTAATAGCTTTCAGCGCCTTTATATCGTCCAGGCTGCTCACGCCACCCGATGCTTGCCACTGTACGCTGGGGTATTTGCTTTTGTATTTTTGGTACAGCTCGACGTTGCTTCCGCTGAGTGTGCCGTCTTTGCTAATGTCGGTGCATAATACGTGCTGGCAGCCTACTTCAAGGTATTGGTCTAAAACATCTTCCAAAGCCTTGCCTGAAGACTCTTGCCAGCCGTGCGTTGCAACTAACGCCTGACCGTTGGGTTGAATGTTGACATCCAGCGCCAGTACGATTTTTTCAGGGCCGTAGGTTTTAAACCATTCGAGTACTTTTTCCGGTGAGCTGACAGCGGTTGAGCCTATCACTACTCGCTTAACACCAACAGCCAGAAGAGCGTCGATATCTTCAGTCGTGCGAATACCACCACCCACCTGACAACTCATACCTGACTCTTTAATCAGCTTTTCCAGCAGCTTTGTTTGACGCTGCTTAGGGTCCTTGGCGCCGTCTAAGTCGACTAAATGAAGCCATTTTGCGCCAGCTTTAGCGTAGCTTTGAGCTTGTTCAACCGGTGAAAACTGATATTCGGTTTTCTGAGCAAAGTCACCTTGGTACAGTCGTACAACGGCACCATTGATTAAGTCTAACGCAGGTATTAGCACAGCTTAGCCTCCAGAAACTCACGTAAAATTGACTCACCCACTTTGCCTGAGCGTTCTGGGTGAAATTGCGCGCCGAAATAATTGTTGTGGCGAATCATTGATGCAAAGCGTTGACCGTACTCCGCTTCGGCAATGGTATATTCATCAACGGCAACCGCATAGCTGTGAACAAAGTAACAGTATTGTTCGGCAGACTTCAGCAGCGGATTATTATTGGTTGGCACCGACGTATTCCAACCCATGTGCGGCAGCGGCAGTTCGCCAACCTCAAGCCGTTTAGTCAATGACGGAATTAATCCCAGGCACTCGACATCCCCTTCTTCCGAATGCGATGTCATGAGTTGCATTCCCAAACAAATGCCGAGCACTGGCTGTTCGAGCGACTTCAGCACGTCAACCAACTGTTTTCTCTGTAGGTTACGCATTGCTGCAGCAGCAGTGCCAACGCCGGGCAAAATGACACGATCAGTGGCGCGAATCGCGTCTGCATCGTCGGTTACAGTGCATGAGTAGCCCAGTCGTTCAATCGCAAAGCGAACCGATGTCAGGTTTGCGCACTCTGTATCAACAATCACCACCTTCATGCCAGCATTCCTTTACTCGATGGCAGTTGTTGGTCTCCGGTTTTAGCGACCGCCTGACGTAACGCGCGACCAAAGACTTTAAACAGGCTTTCTACCTGGTGATGACTGTTGCCCTCGGTTGTTGAGAGGTGCAGGCTAATGGCCATAGCATCGGTCAGCGAGCGGAAGAAATGTTCAACCATTTCTGTCGACAGTTCACCGACTTTGTCACGACTAAAGTCCGCTTGCCACTTCAAGTAAGGACGGCCGGATAAGTCAATCAGGCACTCTGCTTTACATTCGTCCATCGGCAGCGCGAAGCCAAAGCGACCAATACCGCGTTTGTCGCCAAGCGCCGAACGCAAGGCCTGACCCAGTGCTAAAGCTGTATCCTCAATGGTGTGGTGATCATCAATGTGCAAATCGCCCTCTACCACAACACTCATATAAATGCCCGCATGTGTGGCAATTTGCTCCAGCATGTGGTCAAAAAAGCCAATGCCGGTGCTGAATGTGCCGCGTGCAGAGCTGTCCAGATCAATGGCGATATTAATGTCAGTTTCATGAGTTTTTCGAGACACTTTGGCGGTACGGGGCCGGTCAACAATTTCGTGGACAATGTCATCCCAGCTGTATTCTTCCCGGTTGTAGCGAATGCCGCGAATGCCCATGCCTTGTGCCAGTTGTAAGTCAGTTTCTCTGTCGCCAATAACGAAAGAGTTAGCAAAGTCGACTTTGCCTTCCGTTAGATAGGGTTGCACAAGCCCCAGCTTAGGCTTACGACAGGCGCAGTTGTCCTCGTCAAAATGTGGGCAAATTAATACGTCATCAAAACGAACCCCTTGTGACTTAAATACCGACATCATTAAATTGTGCGGAGCCTCAAAGGTGTCTGTCGGGAAGCTCTCGGTACCCAGCCCGTCTTGGTTAGACACCATGACCAGTCGGTACCCGGCATTTTGAAGCTTTAACAGTGCCGGTATGACATTTGGCTCAAAAACGAGCTTGTCGACACTGTCGAGCTGCTTATCGACGGGCGGCTCTTCAACCAGCGTGCCGTCGCGGTCAATAAAAAGTATGGATTGCTGTGTCATGAAAAATACCCTTTTAATTGTTGTGCCAGCTCGTCATTTTCTTCGCGGCTACCTACCGTTATTCTAATACAACCGTCTAACCCGAGTTGTTTAGATTGGTCCCGAATCAACACACCTTGTTGTTGCAGTGCACTGACAATGTCGGCCGCATTGGCTCGGGTGGTATCACAACGATACAGTAAAAAATTTGTTACGCTGTCAAATTCCAGCGTTAGTGGTAAGTCACTGAGTAACTCCACAAGCCGTTCACGTTCGCCGATAAGTGTATCGACCTGCTGCTGCATACGCTCAATATTGTCCGGGCTCAGAGCCTGTGTTGCTATGTTAATGGTAGGCTCCGGCAGCGGGTAGGGCGCCAATATCTTTTTCATCAGCTCAATAATGTCATCATTGGCGAGCAAAAAGCCGCAGCGAATGCCGGCAAGCGCAAAGGCTTTTGATAATGTCCTCAATACCACCAGGTTAGGGTAGGTCTTCAGCCATGATGCTTTGCTGTTGTCATAACAGAATTCAATATAGGCTTCGTCAACCGCAATAACTGTGTTGGGGCAGGCGTCCAGTACTTGCTTAATGTCTGCTGCATTTAGCGTGTTACCCAGGGGGTTGGACGGTGAACACAGAAACGCGACCTTACAATTCCTGGCCTGCGAGATCACCTGCTCAACGTTCAGTTGGCCTTTTCGCTGCCCTGAGTCTATTAGCGGCACCTCAGTAGTATTGACGGCATAAGTTTTAGCCGATATCGCATACATACCATAAGTCGGCGGGCAAATGAGAATATTGTCCTGTCCCGGCTCGCAAAACGCCCGAATCAACAATTCGATACCCTCATCAGAGCCGCGAGTACTTAACACCTGGTTGGGTTGTACACCAGCATAGTCGGCATAAGTGGTATTCAGCGCCTCTGACTGAAACTGTGGATACCGGTTCAGAGCGCCATCGTCAAAGCGGTAACCGTTATCAAAAGGTGACTCATTGGCGTTCAGCCACACATTACCACCGCTCATACTGCGTCTGGCCGACGCATAGGGCGTCAGTGTTTTCAGATGCTGGCGCTGAGACTTTTCCACTAATGACATTATTGGTCCTCCATGCGAATGGTGACAGCTTTAGCGTGTGCATCGAGTCCCTCAACATTCGCCAGGGTTGTAATCGCCTCTGACAAAGTCGCTAAGCCTTCGTAGGACACTTCTTGTACGGTGTAACGGCGATAAAAGTCCAATAGTCCCAAACTACTGTAATTGCGCGCGTAGCCGTAGGTAGGCAGTACATGGTTAGTGCCTGTTGCGTAGTCACCACCAGACTCCGGTGTATAATGACCCACAAAAACAGAGCCCGCCCGGGTCAATTTCGGCAGTAATGAGCGCGCATTGTCTGTTTGTATGGATAAGTGCTCAGGCGCATATTGCTCGCTAATGGTTATTGCTTCATCAATAGTCTCGACAACCAGTAAACGGCTTTCGGCTAACGCCTGGGCTGCAATATCAGCCCGTTGTAACTGCTGACACTGCTCAATGAGTGCTTGTTTCACTCTGTCTGCCAGTGTGCTTGATGGCGTGACCAGAATAACTTGTGAGTCCGGGCCGTGCTCGGCTTGAGACAACAAGTCGGCTGCAATATACGCTGGGTTAGCAGTGTCATCACCAATAACCAGTAATTCAGAAGGACCCGCGGGCAAGTCGATAGCACAGCCACTGGCGTCATTGCTCACTTGTTGCTTAGCTTCAGTGACAAAACTGTTGCCCGGGCCAAATACTTTATCGACCGGGGCGATGGACTCTGTACCATAAGCTAGGGCGGCAACGGCTTGAGCGCCGCCGCAGGTGTATATTTCTGTAATGCCACAACGGTTTGCGGCGTACAACAGCGCATCCGGTAAGTCACCGCTTTTATCCGGCGGACTGACCAGCACAACGCGTTGACAGCCAGCCAGCTGGGCCGGTACACCAAGCATTAACGCGGTGGAAGGTAAGGTGGCACTGCCTCCGGGAATATAAAGCCCAACGGCATCTAATGGCGCATAGCGAAGTTCACACTGAACACCTTTTATGGTTTTAACAGCAAGGTTTTCAGGGACTTGTGCCTGGTGAAAACGACGAATAGTGCCGTAAGCTGTATCAATCGCCTCTGCCACTTTTTTGTCGAGGCGATTCACTGCTTGCTCTATACGCTGTTGCGATACGCGCAGCGAGGTCGCTTCAGGATAGTCAAACTGCCGAGTGTAATTCAGCAGTGCACTGTCACCGTTATCACGAATATCGGCAATAATCTTTTGAACTGTTTGTTGCGTGTTTGTCGCTGTTGCCTGACGGGGACGCGAAAGCCGCTGCTCCTTTTCGTCGGCAGACAAGTCTGCCCAGCGCTCAACCTTGATGTTTAAGCCTTGCATAGTTACCCCATCATTTTTTCAATTGGCAGAACAAGAATAGAGCTGCAACCTTTCGCCTTTAAATCTTCCATGGTTTCCCAGAACAGCTTTTCTGTACTGACCATGTGCACAGCCACTTGTTTGTCAGTGTGACTGAGCGGCAAAATGGTCGGGGTTTCTGCCCCCGGCAACAGTTCAACCACTTCTTCAAGCTTATCTTTGGGCACGTGGAGCATAATGTATTTGCTTTCCTTCGCCATTTGTACGCCATCGATACGCGGCAGTAATTGATCAATCATTGCTTGTTTTTCATCAGACAAAGTTTCGGAGTTTTGAATAAGCTGTGCCTGTGAACGGAATATCACTTCTTTCTCGACCAGGCCGTTAGCTTCAAGTGTTGCCCCTGTTGAGACCAGGTCACAAATCGCATCGGCTAAGCCTGCTCGCGGGGCTACTTCGACGGAGCCTGTCAGCATGACAACGCGGGCATTGATACCATTGTCCTTAAGGTAACGCTTTAAGAGTTGCGGATAGGTCGTGGCAATTCGCATTCCGTCTAAGTCAGCTTGTGACTGGTAAGAGAGCTCACGAGGTACTGCAATGGACAAACGGCACTGACCGAACTCCAGCGCTCTGAGTGGCTGAAATACGGCTGCTGTATCGCTGGCTATGCGCTCAAGTCGAGCTTCCTCCAGCACGTTTTCGCCGACCAGGCCTAAGTCGACAACACCGTCCATGACTAAGCCGGGAATGTCATCGTCACGCACCCGGAGTAAATCGATAGGATGACTGGTGCTGTGGGCAATGAGGCGGGCTTCATTAATGCTGAATTTTACCCCGCAGGCATTTAATAACGCCATTGACTCTTTACTCAGGCGGCCAGATTTTTGTATCGCTATCGTTAAACGGTTAGTCATAATTACTCCTAAAAATTAAAAAACCTCCGAAAGTTGCCTTTCGGAGGTTGTATAGTCAATCGAAAGGCTAGCGCTTATGCGGCTAGCCAGAAACTCGCTCTCAGCTAGCCCATAAAATCCAATGATGTGCATGATGGTGATGAACGAATTTCATTTTGTTGACTCCAATAATGTATGCTGTATTTCGCAAAGTTGTATAATACCTTAGCAGGTTAATTTTGTAATGCAAGCGTAAATTTATTCCTTTATGGGTCGATAGTAGGTTAATATTTAACCAGTGGTTGTATAATCAAGACGGTAACGTCGGTGACAAAAAGCAAGGATACAGCGGAGCAAACTCATGGCAAACTTCGATGCAATGGTGCCATTAATACCAAAGGATACCCGGGTACCGGTTGACCACTCTCAGGATCAAATGAGAGTCAATCAAATTGAGAAAACCAAAGAGCTTCAAGCAATTAGCGATGAGGAAAGCACCACTATTGATAATGATCCTAACCGCGAGAAACAACGGCAACAGCAGTCTTCTGAACAGCAACAGTCTGAACCTGAGGTGACTCAGGAAGAGTCAACAGAGGACAGTCTGGATAGCAATTCTGGTCATATAGACACCTACGCCTGACTCTTTTTCTATGTCATAATGCGCGCCAATTATCATTAACTAGCGCAAATTATGCCGACCGTTTCTTCCATTTTTCAGCCCGATGGTGAGCTGGCCTCAACAATAGACAACTTCCAGCCTCGTCCGTCGCAAACGACAATGGCACAAGCCATTGAAAAAACGCTGAAAAAGAAAAGCCAACTCGTGGTTGAAGCTGAGACCGGCACCGGCAAAACCTTTGCTTACCTTGCGCCCATTCTGCTTTCCAAAGGTAAGGCTATTGTCTCTACCGGCACGAAAAACCTGCAAGAGCAGCTGTTTCACCGGGACTTGCCCGTATTACGAAAAAAGCTGGCGCCGCAAAAAGTGGTCGCCTTGCTGAAAGGGCGCTCGAATTACCTCTGTCTGCATCGACTTGAACAAGCCAAGCAGCAAGCGGGGCAGCTCCCTAAAGAGATTCAGGATCAGCTTATTACCGTGACGCGTTGGTCAACGACAACCCGCAGCGGTGATATGGGTGAGCTGAATGTGCTTCCGGAAGGAGCGGCGGTTTTACCTCAGGTGACCAGCACTCAGGATAACTGCCTGGGGCGTGACTGCCCGGTTTATGATGACTGTCATTTAGTACAAGCGCGGAAGCAGGCTTTAGAAGCCGATGTTGTGGTGGTTAATCATCACTTGTTTTTTGCGGACATGGCATTAAAAGATACGGGGTTTGGCGAGCTTATTCCGGCTGTTGATACCGTGGTATTTGATGAGGCCCATCAAATCCCTGATATTGCCAGTCAGTACTTTGGTGAAACGGTGTCGACGCGTCAATTAAGCGAAATGTGTGAAGAAATTCAGCGCTTGTGCCTGACGGAGTTAAAAGACTTGTCACAGGCCAGTGCGATGGCGCGAACGTTATTACAATCGCTGCGCGATTTTCGGTTACTGTTTCCTCATGATCCTATGCGCGGCAATTGGCGCGAATGGCGCAATAAAGAAGACATTGTCGAAGTGACGGATCGTCTTGACGAGCGCTTAACCCTGCTTATTGATGTGCTAAAAACCGCGCAGGGTCGAAATAAAGATCTCGACAATTTATTAGAGAGAGCAGAGCAACATCGCATCATTTGGCGTCAGTTAATGGACGTTGAACGTACCGGTTACAGCTTTTGGTTTGAAACCACGCCAAGACAAATCAGCTTGCATCAAACGCCACTAAGTGTGGCGAAGACCTTTGGTGGCTATATTAAGCGCAATAACATGAGCTGGATATTCACTTCGGCGACATTAGCGGTTAACGGCAACTTTGAGTTTTTCACACGCCGACTGGGGATTGAGCAAGCGGACACCCTGGTTCTGGAAAGCCCGTTTGACTTTAAAAAGCAGGCTACCTTGTGCCTGCCTCGTTATTTACCGGACGCTAATGATCGTAACCGCCATGAAATGCTGACGGATATTGCCAAACAATGCATAACACATAACGACGGCGGAACGTTTTTATTGTTTACCAGCCATCGAATGCTGCAACAAATGGCAGGAATTTTGAGAGAACACGTCGACAATGAAATTTTGGTGCAGGGCGAGTCGAATAAAGGTGAGTTGTTAGAGCGCTTTACCAAAGCCGGTAATGCGGTATTGTTGGGCACCTCGTCGTTCTGGGAAGGTGTGGATGTCAGAGGTAATGCTCTGCGTTGTGTGATTATTGATAAACTACCGTTTGCATCGCCGGATGATCCTTTATTGAATGCCCGGGTGGAAGACGCACGCCTGCGAGGAGTAGATGCCTTTGGCACCATTCAGCTTCCGCAAGCCGTTATTGCGCTAAAGCAGGGCGCAGGGCGGCTTATCCGGGATAAGTACGACTCAGGTATTCTGGTGGTTTGCGATAACCGACTGGTAACACGTCAGTATGGTAAGCAGTTTTTGGCCAGCTTACCGGCTATGAGTCGCACCCGTAGCTTAGATACCGCGCTTGAATTTCTGGCGCATAAAAGTTCTACAGAAGAGCAAAATGTATGAAGTCGTTATTAGCTATAGATACATCAACTGAAAATTGTTCTGTCGCGCTTGTTCACGATGGCAAGCTGACAACCCGTGATATTGAAAGTCCCCGGGAGCACTCACAAAAGCTGCTGCCTTTTGTGGAGGAGGTTCTCGACAGTGCTGGCGTGTCTTTAGCCGAGTTGGACGGGCTTGTGGTTGGCGCTGGCCCAGGTAGCTTTACAGGCGTGCGTATCGGCGTGTCTATGGCTCAGGGACTTGCATTTAGCGCTGACTTACCCGTTTACCCCGTGTGCAGTTTACAGGCACTGGCACAGCAAGCCATCCGCAAAAACGATGTTGCTGGTGTGGTGGCTTGTATTGATGCACGCATGGGCGAGGTTTATTACTCTTTGTATGCGAATGAGAACGGAGTTGCTGTGGCTCAGTCAGAGCCGGCGGTAGCAAAACCAGACACGAACCTTATTGATACAGGGCGCTTGAAGGGCTGGGGTACTGCTGGTACAGGTTGGGACGTCTATGCAGATATTCTTGATGAAAATCATGAGCTAAAACACAGCGATAATAGCCGGCTACCGTTGGCGGAGGATATGCTGACAGTAGTGAATAGTGCTGGTGTTGAGCCGGTTCAGGCCGAACAGCTTGAGCCACTCTATGTGCGTAATGAAGTGACCTGGAAAAAGTTACCGGGGCGTTAACTTGCTGAACGCTCAGGAACTCGCCATAATAGATCCTGTCTTACATAACAGATGAGCCAATATTGACGTGCAGATAAATCCGCAAACGGTACAGCCGTTAAGTAACCAGCAGCAGGCATCGCAACAGACGGTGCAGCGAGACAACGAGCAGCAGAAAAGTGCTGCCGTGTCTAATGCTGTGGAGTTACCGCAGGTCGTTCCTGATGCGAAGCAAAGCCGCCGTCAGGCAGAGCGTTGGCAGTCATTAAACACCATGTATGACGAACCACCTCAACGCTCACAAAAGGCGTTAAGTGCTTATCAAACGGTAGCTTTGAATGAAAAACGTGAAGAAGTTGCGTCAATGTTTGGTGTCGACGTTTATGCCTAAAGAGAGATCTGTTATGAGATTACTGACATGTTTGTTATTCGCTATTGGCCTAGCTGGCTGTGCGTCTGTTCCGACAGAGTTGGAAACCGCCGATGAAGATGCGCTGGTCGCTTACAAGCAAGCAAAAGCTCAGCAGGACAAAGTGGTTGGTCAACCGGCCCGCTGGGGTGGTGTTATCGCTGACGTTCGCAATACAGAAGATAACACGGTATTTGAAGTAGTGAGCTTCCCGCTGCAACGTTGGGGACGCCCCGAAGTGAGTGACGACAGTGATGGCCGTTTCTTAGCGGTTATTGATGGTTTTATTGACCCTGAAGTCTATAAAAAAGGTCGTGCGATAAGCTTCGTTGGTACGATTGGTGAAACTCAGCAGGGCAAAATTGATGAGTACACATACATTTATCCGGTTCTCGAAGCGGATAACCACTATTTGTGGAAGCCTAAAGCACAAAAGAACCACGTAGAAGTTGACTACTCACCGCTGTGGTTCCGTCATAACTTCTATTCACCGTACTATCCCTACCGCTATCCGGTACCCGTGCGTGTGCGAGTAGAGGACAATTCAGGTACACCGGCAAAAGAACGTAACTGATTTTAATGAGTTTCCGGGCAACGGCTGCGCAAGCGACACCAGTCAGCTATGAATTAGAGTGGGGCGTTGTTCGGGGACTGTGTTGGGGCGATCCCAACAACGTCACGGTTATTGCAACCCATGGCTGGTTAGACAATTGCCATAGCTTCCTTCCGTTAGCAGAGCACTGGAACTCTGACCATGGTGGTTTAATCGCTCTCGATTGGGCAGGGCACGGACACAGTGACCACCGCCCGCGAGGAACTCACTACCACTTTATTGATTACGCCTACGACCTCTGGCAAATCCTCACGCATCATATTAATTCGCCTGTGACCTTACTGGGTCACTCTATGGGTGGTTTTGTCAGTAACGTGGTTGCCTCCATTTGCCCTGAAAAAGTCGACAAACTTATTTTGGTCGAAGCCTTCGGGTTACTGGTTTCTGATGAAATGAATGCCAGAGAGCAGTTAGCAAAGGGCTTTTCGAGTCGTTATAAAAAACGAAGCGGTCGCTGGCGCGGCTATTCAACGCTTGACACAGCGATTGATGCGCGCGCTGCTCAGGCTGACTTTTCCAGAGACTTAGTCGCGCTGCTGGTTGATCGAGGCTTGCATAAAGCGTCCGACCATTCATTTTCCTGGCGCGCCGACCCAAGAGTTAAGTCGGTATCGCCTTATCGTTTGCATTCCACCGCTGTCGATGAACTGCTCCAGGGACTGACTATGCCTGTGAAAGTCGTCAGGGGAGACAAAGGCCATGAAAATCTATCACGCGCCATCGAAAAATGGCAGCATCAGGTCACTGATCTAAACTTAATAACACTGAACGGTGGACATCATGTTCATATGGAGCAACCAGAAAAAATAGCTGAGTTGTTAAAATCGAGCGGTTAGCAGCGCTGTATGACTAGGATTAACTGGTCGGATATGCGAAGATAAAGTGTTAACAAAACAAAATTTAAGAGTGAGAGGCAGAGCCTTTTATGGAAAAGATTTGGCTAAAAAACTACCCGGCTGGTGTTCCTGAAACTATCGATCCGGATCATTTCTCGTCGCTGGTAGATATTCTCGAGCAGTCCATTGAGAAATACGGAGAGAAGACCGCATTCGTGAATATGGACTCAGAGATGAGTTTTAAAGAGTTGGGGCTAAAATCTCGCGAATTCGCCGCTTACCTGCAAAGTCAGGGATTGAAAAAAGGCGATGCGGTTGCGGTGATGATGCCAAACTTGTTGCAGTACCCGATTGCTTTATTTGGTATTTTGCGAGCGGGAATGTCGGTGGTGAACGTAAACCCGCTATACACGCCCCGCGAATTAAAGCATCAGCTGACGGACTCTCAGGCAAAAGCGTTGGTTATCTTAGAAAACTTTGCGCATACCTACGACAAAATTAAAGATGAGGCACCGCTCGACTTGGTGGTTACCACACAAATAGGTGACCAGTTGCCAGTACCTAAACGCTTTATTGTCAACTTTGTTGTTAAATACATTAAGCGCATGGTGCCATCTCACGGTGTTAAAAATACCATAAGCCTGAACCAGGCAATGGCGAAGGGGGCTCAGGCAGAGTACCAGCGTCCTGAAGTCACCGGTGACGATATTGCATTTCTACAATACACCGGCGGAACCACTGGCGTCGCAAAAGGGGCAATGCTGTCTCATCGCAATATGGTCGCCAATTTAGAACAAGTGTCGGCCTGTATTACGCCTATTATGAATGATGGCGAAGAAGTCATTATTACGGCATTGCCGCTTTATCATATCTTTGCGTTAACGGCGAACTGCCTGACGTTCATTAAGCATGGTGGTAAGAATATCCTCATTACAAACCCGCGCGACATGCCGAATTTTGTGAAAGAGTTGAATAAATACCCATTCTCAATAATTTCAGGGGTTAACACGTTATTTAACGGCCTGCTCAACACCAAAGGGTTTAAGGACGTTAACTTCTCTAACCTGAAAGTCGCTATTGGCGGCGGTATGGCTGTTCAAAAAGCGGTCGCAGAAGAATGGGAACGAGTCACGAAATCCAGACTTCTGGAAGGTTATGGCCTGACCGAGTGCGCGCCGATTGTTACGGTGAACCCTTATGATATCGAACACTATACGGGCAGCATCGGCTTACCTGTGCCTAGTACCGACGTTCGTATTGTTGACCCGGAAACGCGTGAAGAAGTGCCGATGGGCGAGCCAGGTGAGCTGCAAGTAAAAGGTCCTCAGGTTATGGTCGGGTATTTGAACCGCCCTGAAGATACGGCCGAGTCCATTAAAGACGGTTGGTTTGCAACTGGCGATATGGCGATGGTTGACGACCGCGGTTACTTTAAAATTGTAGACCGCAAGAAAGACATGATTCTGGTGTCCGGCTTTAATGTGTACCCTAATGAAGTCGAAGACGTGTTGGCTGATCATCCGAAGGTGCTTGAGTCAGCGGCTATTGGTGTGCCGCATGAGTCCTCAGGAGAGGTTGTTAAAGTCTTTATTGTGGCTAAAGATAAGTCTCTGTCGGAGCGTGAAGTTATCGACTTTTCACGGGAGAACATGACTGGCTATAAGGTACCTAAGTTAGTTGAGTTTCGTGATGAGTTGCCTAAGTCAAACGTTGGTAAAATTTTACGTAAAGAGCTGCGTGACGAGGAAAACTCTTGACGCAGCTTGAACTTCCGGAGTCGGTGCGTCAGTACCGACTCATCTCTTCTACCGATGAATTAGCCGATTTTTGCTCTAAAGCTCGTCAGACCGGTTGGTTTGCAATTGACTCTGAGTTCGTGCGAGAGCGGACTTTTTACGCGAATCTTGGACTGTTACAGATGCATGCGGGCGGCGACACGGTTATTGTGGATCCGCTGGCTGATATTAATTTGGATCCAGTATGGTCGCTCATTTCTTCGGATAGCATTGAAACCGTTCTGCACGCCGGGGGGGAAGACATTGAGCTGTTTTTCTATGAAAGTGGCGGTGCTCAACCAAGCCGTGTGTTTGATAGCCAAATAGCAGCCGGGTTCTGTGGTATAGGTGAGTCTATGGGCTACGCACGCTTAGTCAGTGAGCTCTTTGATAATGTGGAGCTCGACAAAAGCTTGTCCCGGACCAACTGGTTAAAACGGCCTTTAAGTCCTGAGCAAATGGATTACGCTGCCGCTGATGCTAGCTATCTGGCTGTTATGTATCCTTATTTGAAAGCACTTTGTGAAGAGAAAGGTTGTCTGGATATCGTCTATGAAGAATCTGTACTTCAGGTTCGTAAGCGAACAACTCGTATTCCTGACGACCTCTTATACTTGCAAGTCGGTAATGCCTGGCAACTCAATAATGAACAGTTAGCGATTTTACAAGAGCTGGCGAGTTGGCGATTCAACAAGGCTAGAAAGAAAAACATTCCGTTAGGGTTTATAGCTAAAGACGGCGCATTGTTAGAGCTGGCCAGACGCAAACCCAAATCACAAAGCGATTTAAATCATATTCGTGACTTACCGCCGTTATCAAAAAAGTATTCCGGCAATGAAATGATTACTGTCATTAAAAAAGCCGAAGAGCAGGCGACTTCTAAATCGCTGAAGCCCTTGAGCCGCTTGGATGATATGCCTGGCTATAAGGAGACGTTTAAAGCAATAAAGCAAAAAGTCACCGAGCTAGCTGAGTCACTTGATGTGCCTGTCTCATTAGTGGCATCACGCAAACAAATAAACGAACTGATTAATTTCTTCTGGCAGTACTCGCCGCAGCAACAGGAACGTCTGCCGCAACCAGACTTACTGACGGGTTGGCGAAATGCAGCAATTGGGGCAGAATTAAGAGCTATTGTAACGTCATAGCGTCGGAGACACTTATGTTGTGCGATGTGTATCGCAGTTCCCGCAAAGCGGATACCTATGTTTACCTTCCTCATGGTGAAGACTTCAGTGAATTACCGGATGCCCTTGTGCAAAGTTTCGGTAAAGCAGAGAAAATACTGACCATAAACTTAACGACGCGTGAACAACTGGCTCGTTTGAGCGTCAAAGAATTAACTGAGCACTTGGCCAGTGACGGTTTTTATTTACAGCTTCCACCTAAGCAAGAGGACATTTCATGTTAATCAAATTCGTGAGTAGTGCGTTAATTGGGGCGTTGGCACTTGTCAGTGTGAGTGCCTCTGCACAAGAGAAGAGTGTTGAAGAAAAGTTTTCTGACTATGTGGAAGCGTTAAAAGACGAAGCCAGAGGCAATGATTACAGCGAGGAAACACTGGAAAAGGCCTTTGCGAAAGTAAAGTATTACGAGCGAGCCGTTGAACTTGATAAGAACCAGCCGGAATTTAAATTGACGCTGGACACTTATCTGCCTCGCGCAGTACCTGAATGGAAAGCAGAAAAGGCATTAGAGAAATACGAAGAGCATAAAGAGTTGCTGGAAAAAGTAGGTAAAGAGTTTGGTGTTCAGCCACGCTTTATCGTCGCTTTGTGGGGAATTGAAACAAACTTTGGCTCTTATACGGGCGGCTTTGACGTGATTTCCGCATTGACCACACTGGCATTTGACGGTCGTCGTGAAGCTTTCTTTAAGAAGCAGCTTTGGCACGCATTAACCATCATTCAGGACGGGCATATTGCGCCAGAAAAAATGCAAGGTTCCTGGGCAGGCGCTATGGGGCAAACTCAGTTTATGCCCAGCTCCTTTATGAATTACGCGGTGGATTATGACGGCGATGGACGTAAAGATATTTGGGGCAGCTACCCGGACGTGTTTGCTTCTGCCGCTAACTATTTGAGCTCGGTCGGCTGGCGTGACGACGTCACCTGGGGACGTCAGGTGCAGCTACCAGAAGGGTTTGATACCTCTTTGTCTGGGCTTGACACGAAGAAAAAGCTTAGTGAGTGGGGCGACTTAGGTGTTACTCGATATGATGGCTCGGAACTGCCTCAACGAGACGACATTGAAGCGTCAGTTGTTATTCCTGATGATAAAGAAGGTCGTGTTTATCTGGCTTACGCGAACTACGACGCACTGATGCACTGGAATCGCTCACATTACTTTGTGGCAGCTGTTGGTTATTTGTCTGACCGTATTCGCTTCCCCCGGTAATTGCCGGAGTCGGGTATGGGGAGTTTGATGTCCTGGTATGAAAAGCCTTTGCAAGAGCTGACCACTGCCGAGTGGGAGGCTCTCTGTGACGGCTGCGGGCAGTGCTGCGTCAACCAGCTGCTCGACGAAGAAGATAACCTCTACTCTACGGATGTCGCTTGTCAGTTGCTCGATACCGAGACAGCACGCTGTACCGATTATGCAAACCGAAGTCAGCGTGTGCCTGCCTGTGTGACGTTAACGCCGAAAAACATTGAAGATGTTTACTTCATGCCGGCGACTTGCGCGTATCGCTTGAGGGCGCAAGGACAACCTTTGCCCAAATGGCATCCGTTAAAGCATAACGGTAGCAAAGAGCCCATGAAAAAAGCCGGCTATTGTGTTGCCGGCCAATGCATCAGTGAACGGAAATACAGTGGCGATCTGGAGGACAGAATCGTTACCTGGCCGCTCAACTAAGATCTATTTATGGTAAAGCACTAAGCCTTTACGCTTTTTAAATAAGCCAATGAAGTGGGCTAGCGTGACAATAACACCTAAGAGCAGTAACCCACCAAATATCCATGTCATCCAGCCGGGCATTCCCATTCCAAGCCACTGCCAGTCAATATCACCGCATAAGCCTGGTGCAGCAAACAACCCAGGAAACCACTCATGTAGCGGCGCCCAGCTTGGAAAATTTGGCGCGCTTTCGCATACGGCGAAAAAGGCGTTCTTAGAAGTTTGTAAGTCCCAGTGGTCGTAAGCAATACGCAGCCCTTCAAAGCTGCTGTATAACCAACCAAATAGCCCTATCCAGCGTAGTAACGCGTAACTTGACCCGATGAGTCCGATAATGGCGGATAGCGCAATACCAACAACGGCCATGCGTTGGTAGACACATTTAACACAAGGTTCAAGACCTAATACAGCCTGAAAGTACAAGGCAGCCCCTAACAGTACAGCGCACCCCAGAAAAAGAAGCAGCCAGGCAAACGGTTTGGTCGGCCATTGACCTATAGACAGCATCACTCTATTCCTTAAGAAAGTGTAAAAACGATGAAACCATACCCAAATGCTTTGGGAATGTCGATATAAAGGCTGAAGTTATCTTGTCCGACCTCGTATAAGGCTGCTAGAATCACTCTATCATTCAGCATTTGGGCGGGAAAATGATTATAAAAGCCAAAAGTCCGGCGGGATTTGCCGAAGAGTATATCGTTAAGTCTATTTGGAACGGGCATTTTGCGCCAGGAACCATTTTACCCGCAGAACGTGAATTATCGGAGCTAATTGGCGTTACTAGAACGACGTTACGCGAAGTTCTGCAACGCTTAGCTCGTGATGGTTGGTTGACCATTCAACATGGCAAACCGACTAAGGTGAATAACTTCTGGGAAACCTCCGGGTTAAATATACTGGAAACCTTAGCTCGTCTTGACGAAGATGGCATGCCTGAGCTAGTGGATCAGCTGTTGTCTGCGCGTACAAACATTAGCGCAATTTATATTCGAGCTGCGATCCGCCATAACCCAGCCCGTGTTATTGAGCTGATAGAAGCGGCCAAAGAGCTTGAGGATGACGAAAAGAGCTTTGCTGAATTTGATTACCAGTTAAACCATGATTTAGCGATGGCGTCTGGAAATCCTATTTATGTACTCGTCTTAAACGGATTCAAAGGTCTGTATTCTCGTATTGGGCAGTACTACTTCTCCTCACCCGAGGCTCGTCAGCTGGCTCGAGACTATTATGAAAACTTAGTGAACTGCGCCGAAGAAGGCGACTATAACGAGTCGGTAAACCTTGTACGCCGCTATGGTTATGAGTCTGCGGAAATATGGCACAGTCTGCGCGGCGACATGCCCAATAACCTAGTCGAATAAAGCGCCTGAAAGGCGCTTTATTTATGGCTAAAAATTTTGCGTTGCTTAGCTATTTACAATTCTATAACCTAGTAGTTGATACCTACCTAATAGCGAAAAGGAAAATAAAAAATGAAGGGATCAGTACTAGATTTTGACGAAGGCAACCGTAGCGGCATTATCTCTGGTGAAGACGGTAATCGTTATACTCTCGATATTTCAGAATGGAAAGGAAACCAGCTGCCGAAAGCGGGTGCAAAAGTTGATTTTGCAGTCACTGGTGATAAAGCAGAAGGGGTTTACCCTGACTCTGCGGCTTCAAATACCAGCACATCGTCGAAGAAAATTGCCGCCGCTGTCTTGGCCTTTTTCTTAGGCGCTTTTGGTGCCCATAAATTCTATCTGGGATACACCAAAGAAGGCGTTATTATGCTGTTGGTGTTCTTGTTTGGTTTTATCCTACTGGGAATCCCATCATTCATCATTGGTATTATCGCGTTTATTGAATTCATTATTTATATCGTTAAGCCCGACGATGAATTCGAGGAAACCTATGTTCAGGGGCATCGTCCTTGGTTTTAAGAGCTAGGCAATAAAAAAGGCGCCATTGGCGCCTTTTTTATGATTAAAACTCAGTACTATTAGCCTAAGTTTTTGTTCACAAAGTCCCAGTTCACTAACTTCCAGAACGCTTCTAAGTAGTTAGGACGAGAATTGCGATAGTCGATGTAGTAGGCGTGTTCCCATACGTCGACAGTTAACAGTGCTTCAACACCGTCGTGTGCAACTGGAGTATCTGCGTCATCCGTATTCAGGATATCAACAGAGCCGTCAGATTTTTTCACCAACCAAGTCCAGCCTGAGCCGAAGTTGCCTGCAGCGCTTGCGTTGAACTCTTCCTGGAACTTCTCGAAAGAGCCCCATTTGTCGTTGATAGCATCAGCAACTGCACCTGTTGGAGCGCCGCCACCGTTAGGGCTTAAGCAATTCCAGTAAAACGTATGGTTCCAGACTTGAGCTGCGTTGTTAAACAAACCACCTTTCTCAGACTTAATGATGTCTTCTAACGATTTGTTTTCAAGGTCAGTACCTTTTACCGCGTCGTTCAGTTTGTTGACGTAAGTCGCGTGGTGTTTGCCGTAGTGATACTCTAAAGTCTCTTCTGAGATATGAGGCGCTAAAGCGTTTTTCTCATAAGGAAGAGCGGGTAGTTCAAATGCCATAGTCTCTCTCCGTAGTTTTTCTTTTAGGGCAAATTAGTATCCGGTGGCCATTTACTGAGCCACCAGAAGACGAATTGTGTTCTTTGTATCTACGTTATATAGGGTTGGTTAGATTGCTTTTCAAGGAAATCTTTCAATTTAGGCAAATCTTTTCTGCTGTGCTAGAATACTTGAGTGTTTTAATCAACCATTATTTAGAGCAGAGGTGTTATGGAAACGGTTGACAGAATTAAGCAGCAAATCGAAGAAAATCCCATCTTGTTATACATGAAAGGCTCGCCGAAACTGCCAAGCTGTGGCTTTTCGTCACAGGCATCACAAGCATTAATGGGCTGTGGTCAGCCATTTGCTTATGTTGATATTCTACAGAACCCAGACATTCGTGCGGAACTTCCAAAGTACGCAAATTGGCCAACCTTCCCACAGCTTTGGGTTGAAGGTGAATTAGTCGGTGGTTGTGATATTATCATTGAGATGTTCCAAAACGGTGAGTTGCAGCAATTGATCACAGAAGTTGCAGAGCGCCATCCGGAACCTTCAGCAGAGTAAAACAGCTGAACGAATATTAAGCAATCGGTCAAAAGTTTTGACGGAGCCCCTTGTTTTTGACGTGGGGTATCCCCATTACCGATTGTGAAGGTTTCATTTACTTTAACTGAAATGGAGAGAATCAATGTCTGTATTAGTAGGTCGTAAAGCACCTGATTTTACTGCAGCAGCGGTACTTGGCTCAGGTGAAATTGTTGAAGATTTCAAATTGTCTGACCATATCAAAGGCAAAAAAGCAGTTATTTTCTTCTACCCACTGGACTTCACTTTCGTATGTCCTTCTGAGCTAATCGCTTTTGACAAGCGTTTAGAAGAATTCAACAAGCGTGGCGTAGAAGTTATCGGTGTTTCTATCGATTCTCAATTTACGCACAACGCATGGCGTAACACGTCAACTGACGACGGTGGTATCGGTCAGGTGAAATACCCATTGGTTGCTGACGTACGTCACAGCATCTGTAAAGCGTATGACGTTGAACACCCAGAAGCAGGCGTTGCGTTCCGTGGCTCATTCCTGATCGATGAAGACGGTATGGTTCGTCACCAGGTTGTTAACGACTTACCATTAGGTCGTAACATCGACGAAATGCTGCGTATGGTTGACGCATTGAACTTCCACCAGAAGCACGGTGAAGTTTGCCCAGCAGGTTGGGAAGAAGGTAAAGAAGGCATGAAAGAAAACGCAGAAGGCGTTGCTTCTTACCTGTCTAAAAACGCTGACAAACTATAAGCGTTTAATGATATTAAAAAAGTCGCTCTTCGGAGCGACTTTTTTGTTTTCCCTTTGTGTTTTTAAGCTAGTCATTAGAGTCCAGTGGCCAGCCACCTAAATCTTTCCAGCGGTTGACCATCCAACAGAATAATTCAGCTGTGCGCTCAGTGTCATAAAGAGCGGAATGCGCCTGTTTCCCATCAAACTCAATTCCGGCAGCCTGACAAGCTTTTATAAGCACTGTTTGACCTAATGTCAAAGCTGCCAAAGACGTGGTGTCAAAGCTTACAAAGGGGTGAAACGGGTTACGTTTTAAATTGGCCCGTTCAGCCGCAGCCATGACAAAGCTATGGTCAAAGTTCGAGTTATGACCGACCAGAACTGAGCGCTGACAACCCGCTGCCTTTTGCGCTTTTCTAATGGGCTTAAACATTTCTCGTAGTGCTTCTGACTCCGTGACTGCGCCGCGCAGGGGGCTGTCTGGGTCAATACCGTTAAAGTCGATAGCTGCTTGCTCTATATTAGCGCCTTCAAAAGGTTCAACGTTATAATGCACTGAATCAACCGGCTTTAAAGTGCCGTCGCTATCGAAGTCCAGCAGTACCGCCGCTATTTCTAAAAGGGCATCTGTTTTTGCGTTAAAACCCGCGGTTTCAACGTCCACAACGACAGGCATATAGCCACGAAACCGTTTCTTCATTAGCGACTCAGAAGTGTCAGACATAAAGACCCTTTAGTTATTTAGGTGGTTATTTCAATTTGCACCTATTATGCCAAAGATATATCGATAATGCTGAGAGAAACTCTAAAGCACAGCGAATAAATGCCGATAAAAGCGTATTAGAATTTTAAACCGGAGTGCCTATGAAAAACTGGCCGATGTTAACTGCAGCTGCAGCGTCTGTATTGCTGGCAACGAGCCAGGCAAACGCCAATGCAGTTAGGCATTACAGTGCTGACCTTGATAGCTCGTCGTGGCAACTTAGCGAGGCTAGTCGGTTGGAGTGTGCGTTAGAGCACGAAATTCCGCGCTACGGTAAAGTTCGTTTTCAAAGCGAAGCCAGTAAAGAGCTGAACTTACGCATGAAAATGGACATGAAAAAGCTGCCTGACAGCTATGATGTCTCTGCGATTGAATCTGTGCCGCCTCGCTGGCGACCAGGGGAAGCAAGTTACGAGATTGGCTCTATGCAACTCTATAAGCAGTTTAATGGCGAGTTACAAAAGCAACTGGCCTGGACACTGTTGAGTGAATTGGAAAAAGGGCGCTATCCAACGTTTTTCTACGACGACTGGTACAACAATCGTGATCAGGTGGCGGTGTCATTGTCGTCAGTGAATTTTCGAAATAAATACGATGACTTTTTAAGTTGTGTCAATGCGCTGTTGCCGTTTAGCTTTGAAGACATTGCTTACACGGTATTGAATCATGAAGATGGCAGTGAAAAGCTGACCATATCGTCACAGCGTAAGCTCAAGCAAATTAGCGACTACCTGAAAGTCGACAATGATCTTGAGTTGGTGCTTGTCGATGCTTACACCGACTCACTCGGAGCCCGGGGGCCGAACCAAGAGCTAACCGAAGAACGAGCCAAAGAAATACAGGCGTTTTTTGTTGAACGTGGCATAGCGGCTGATCGCATAAAAACCGTTGGGCACGGTGAGGACAGACCGATTAAGTCGAATGACAACGAAATTAATCGTCAGTTAAACCGCCGGGTCATTGTACAGTTGGCAAAACCGTCAGGGATTGAGCTTTAATCGCTCAATCGCTGGTTTTGTCTTTAAATTCGCACAAGTCTTCAATAATGCACGAGCCACAGCGAGGTTTTCGGGCAATACAGGTGTAGCGACCGTGCAGAATAAGCCAATGGTGTACGTCGACTTTAAATTCCTTTGGCACCACTTTTATCAGTTTTTCTTCCACTTCTTTAACGTTTTTTCCCGGTGCCAGTTTGGTGCGGTTAGACACGCGGAAAATATGGGTATCCACAGCAATGGTCGGCCAGCCGAACGCGGTATTTAAAACGACATTAGCCGTTTTACGTCCGACCCCTGGCAGAGCTTCCAAGGCGGCTCTGTCTTCCGGGACTTCACCACCGTATTGCTCAACCAGAATTTTACAGGTCTTGTAGGCGTTTTCGGCTTTGGAATTAAACAGGCCGATGGTTTTTATATATTCTTTTATGCCATCCACACCCAGAGCCAGCATTTTTTCTGCGGTAGGCGCTGCGGGAAAGAGTTTACGAGTGGCTTTATTAACCCCAACGTCGGTAGCCTGTGCGGATAACAAAACCGCAATCAATAACTGAAAAGGGGAGTCGTATTCCAGCTCCGTGGTTGGGTTTGGGTTATTGTCGCGAAGACGGCTTAAAATTTCGTAGCGCTTAGTTTTATTCATAATTAATTATTACTGTTGTGCGGTTACACGGGCGCGGGTGACGGTTTTCTTCTCTGCGCGCTCGGCTTTTATGGCATCAATTCGGTTTTTCAGGGCAATGATAAAGCCCATACCAATAAAGGCACCTGGCGGCAATATGGCGAGCAGAAGCGGGTAGTCAACGGTGAATAACTCAATTCTTAATTGAGCGGCCCAGTCGCCAAGTAAGAGCTCTGCTCCATCGAACAAAGTACCATTACCAATAATTTCACGTATGGCGCCCAGCAGCATAAGTACCAGGGCAAAGCCAACACCCATCATCAAGCCGTCAAATGCTGCTTTCTGCCACGGGTTTTTAGACGCATAAGCTTCGGCACGGCCGATAATGGCGCAGTTTGTGACTATTAATGGAATGAAAATACCGAGCGATTGGTACAGCTCGAACACATAAGCATTCATGAGCAATTGAATAACAGTAACAAAAGTGGCAATGACCATTACAAAGACCGGAATGCGTATTTCCTGAGGCACAAAACTGCGCACTAGTGACACGGTTACATTAGAGCCAATAAGCACAAACAGTGTCGCCAGGCCGAGTCCTAAAGCGTTAGTGACAGACGCCGTGACAGCCAAGAGAGGGCATAAGCCAAGTAGTTGCACTAAAGCTGGGTTGTTATCCCAGAGTCCTTGCCAGGTTAGTTCTTTGTACTCGTTCATTGTGCGGCCTCCTCACAGCGCTGAAGCTCAGCATTGAATAATGTGTCCGCGTTTTCTTCTAGGTACAGTGTCGCTCGTTTGACTGCGCCAACCACCGCTCGCGGTGTAATGGTTGCGCCTGTGAATTGATCAAACATGCCACCGTCGCGCTTTACTGCCCAACGGTCATCGTCTTCGGATTTAACTCGCTTGCCTGAAAACGACGTGATCCAGTCGTTTTTCTCTATTTCTATTTTATCACCCAGGCCTGGTGTTTCCTGGTGGCGCAACGTCCTGACACCCAGTAGCTCTCCTGAAGGCTTCACTGCCAGTAATAAGCGAATGGCACCTGAGTAGCCATCGGGAGCGACAATTTCGGCAGCCAACGCGGTGGGTTCATCGTTAACCCAGGCTCGATACATTGGGTGCGGTTCGTTGCTACCCAGTGCGTTATGAGTCACCAAACGACAAGACTGGTAAAGGTCATTGTCGTGCATTGCCGGAGGAATGAGTTGGTTCAGCGTGCGCAGTACCTGAGCTTGCTGTTGTTGTGCAATTTTATCTTTGGTTAGCACTTGTACACCCACCACTAAAGCCGTAGCAATAACCGCAAAGGCGGCTAGTATAAGGCCGTTTTTCTGCATACTATTAATGGTCATTTGCGTTCTCCGTGACCATAAACGGTTGGTCTTGTATAACGATCAATAATAGGAACACACATATTGGCTAGCAGCACAGCGAACGCAACCCCGTCGGGATACCCACCCCAACTGCGGATAATAAACACCAATAAACCGATTAACACGCCGAAAATAACCCGCCCCCGGTTCGAGGTCGCCGCAGAGACCGGGTCGGTCGCAATGAAAAATGCGCCAAGCATTGTTGCGCCGCTCAGTGCGTGAACCACAGGTCCTGCCATAAGGTCGGGGGCGAAAAGATAAGCAAAGAAGGCCGGAACACACAATCCCGCGATGAGTCCGACAGGAATGTGCCAGCTGATAATACGTTGCTGTATGAGTAACAAACCACCAATGAGAAAGCCGAGGTTAACCCATTGCCAGCCAGCGCCCGCTAAAAAGCTAAACTGAGGTTTGGCATATACTTCGGTCAGTGTGAAGCCCTGTGTTAAACCTGTTTTTATGGCATCTAATGGGGTTGCCATAGTGACACCGTCAATACCGGCACGTAGCTGTTCGACGCTGTAACCTGCCGGTGTATATTCAAACAGTATGGTGTGTAACGTCTGCCAAAGCGTGAGTGAATGCTCACCTATTGTCGATGGTGGTAGCCAGTTGGTCATTTGTACCGGAAAAGATACCAGCAATAAAACGTAACCCGCCATCGCCGGATTAAACAGGTTTTGTCCCATGCCACCGTAAACATGCTTAACGACAACAATGGCAAACAACGTACCAATAACAATGATCCACCAGGGGGCTAAAGGCGGAATACTAATGGCCAACAAAATGGCAGTGACCAAGGCTGTATTGTCTCGCAGTGCGGACATAGCGGGGCGATCACGAGCAATAATACAGGCTGACTCCGCAATTAAAGCGGTAGTTACCGCCAGAATTATTTGAAACCAAACACCGAAACCGAAGAAATAGCTTTGTATCAACACACCGGGCACCAGCGCGTAGCAAACCCAGCGCATCATGCTGCTGGTACTGTGTTGGCTGTGCCCATGAGGTGACGACGCTATTTTAAAACTCATGACTCATTTCCTTTCGCTGAGTTATTTTCTTCATCGGCTTTTTGCGCCTGGGCGGCTTTTTTGGCTTTTGCACGCGCAATTGCAGCAGCAACGGCAGCAGACTTGCCGCCTGACTCGGTTTTTTCTTTGTTGTCTGTCGTTGCGGTTTCCGCTTTTTCAGCCTGGGCTTTCTTGCGGGCTTCGGCTGCTTTTCTATGGCGCTCTAAGCGCTCCTGCTTCTCACGCTCTAAACGCTCTTGTCGAGCTTCAAAGCGCTGGCGCGCATGTTCCGCTTTAGCTTTTTCACGAGCAATGTTGCGAATCTCTGCTTTCGCTTTCCGATAATAGTGCACTAAGGGAATTTCGCTGGGGCAGACATAGGCGCACGCGCCGCACTCTATGCAGTCAAACAGGTTTTGCTCGTCCAGCGCGTCATAGTCTTTGGCTTTAGCCAGTAATTGCAGTTGCTGTGGCTGCAAGCTGGCCGGACAGGCGTCGGCGCAGGCACCGCAACGTATGCAGGCTAATTCAGACCCTGGCGCAGGCAGCTCTGCTTCTGTTGGTGCTAAAACACAGTTGGTGGTTTTAATGACCGGAACATCAATGCTAGGTAGGGTAAAGCCCATCATAGGGCCACCCATAATGACGCGTTGTTTATTTTCGGGAGTAAACCCAGATTCCTTTAGCAAATGTTCAATAGGTGTTCCCAACAGCGCCCAAAGGTTACGCTTTTCCTTTAAGGCATCACCGGTGACCGTCACAACACGTTCAAGTAATGGTTCACCATGAATAATAGCGCGCTTAATGGCGTATGCGGTTCCGACATTTTGCATCAAGAAACCAATATCCATTGGCAGTTTGCCGCTGGGGACCTGCTCACCGGTCAGTAGCTCAATGAGTTGCTTCTCGCCGCCGGAAGGGTATTTTGTTGGTACGACCTTTAGTGCTATTTGCGAGTCGTCCCCAATGGCGGTGCGAATAGCTTCAATAGCCTTAGGCTTATTGTTTTCTATGGCGAACAGCACGGAGTCACAATGAGTAATGTACTGAAGAATTTTCACACCCGCGATTATGTCTTCAGCGTACTCCTGCATTAACCCATCGTCTGCGGCAATATAAGGTTCGCACTCAACGCCATTAATAATGAGATGACGCAAAGGCTTTTGCTGTGCCAGTTTTTGCGCGGTTGGGAAACCCGCTCCACCTAAACCGGCAATACCGGCTTGTTGTATCAACTCAAGCAAGCGAGAGACTTCAACTTCCCGATAATCCGGAATGGCGTGCTTATTGCCCCAGCGGTCTTTACCATCGGGTCTTATTACAATGGCTAGTTCGGGCAAACCTGAAGCATGTGCCGTTGGGCGTTCTTCAATAGCGTGAATAACACCGGACGTTGGGGCGTGTAGTGGTAGCCCCAGACTCAAACCGGCCTCAGTGAGTTGCTGACCTTTATCAACCGTCTGACCCGGCTCAACTAACATATTGCCCGATGGGCCAATATGCTGACGTACCGGCAAAATTAACTCGTTAGGTAAAGGCAGCGAGCGTATTGGTTTGTTACACGCAGGTGCTTTTCTCTCTGGCGGATGTATACCACCAGGGAAATGCCCAGATACATTGCTTGACACATAAATGGTGTTGTTATCTGGACGACTCATTCAACCACCTTCACCGGAATACTGTTCTTTTTGATGTTTTCTTTAACCGTATCGAGATCCCATTGCCAGGTTTCAGGGCTTGCTTTGACAGAGACCATATCGATGCAGTCGACCGGGCAAGGCTCAACACATAAGTCGCAACCGGTACATTCGTGTTCAATAACGATGTGCATTTGCTTGGCCGCGCCTAAAATAGCGTCGACAGGGCAGGCCTGAATACATTTAGTACAGCCTATGCATTCGTCTTCCCGAATAACGGCGACTTTTTTGACGTCTTCTTCACCGTGCGCGGAGTCTAAAGGTTTTGCCTCAACACCCATTAAGTCGGCCAATTGCTTGATAGTTGCTTCGCCGCCTGGAGGACACTTATTGATATCGTCACCGTTTGCGATGGCTTCGGCATAAGGACGACAGCCTGGATAGCCGCATTGCCCACACTGGGTTTGTGGCAGAATTTCATCGATTTGGTCAACAATAGGGTCGCTTTCAACTTTAAACTTAACCGCAGCAAAGCCTAGAATAACGCCGAATATCAGCGCTAAAATGCCAAGTGTAATAACTGCTCCTAATACACTCATTTAACTGCTCACTAATCCGCTGAAGCCCATAAAGGCAAGAGACATAAGACCGGCTGTTATCATTGCTACCGCTGAACCTTTAAAGGTTACTGGCACATCGGCGGCAGCCAGACGTTCGCGTAACGCTGAGAAAAGAATAAGAACCAGCGAGAAACCAATGGCAGCGCCAAGTCCATAAACAATAGACTGAACGAAGTTGTGCTGCTCATTAATGTTCAATAAAGCCACACCCAGTACCGCACAATTGGTTGTAATTAGCGGTAAAAATATGCCCAGTAAGCGATATAAGGTAGGGCTGGTTTTATGCACGACCATTTCGGTGAACTGAACAACCACCGCAATAACCAGAATAAAGCTCAGTGTTTGCAGCGACATAAGTCCTAACGGCTCGAGTAAGTATTCATTCACTAAATAGCTGCAAACAGACGCTAATGTCAGTACGAAGGTCGTAGCTGCGGACATACCAATAGCTGTGTCGAGTTTATTGGATACCCCCATAAATGGGCACAAGCCAAGAAACTTAACGAGCACAAAGTTATTTACCAATACTGTGCCAATTAATAGCAGCAAATAGTCGGTCATTGAGCATTCCGCAACAGTGAAAAATAAAGAGCGCATATTATCGGTGTTTTGAGGCTTATAAACAACCGCCTTTGGGTAGGGTTTCTCGGCGAAATCCGGCAAATTGTCACTTTATTGTCATGCTAGCGCATTAAAACTGTCATAAGTGGTAGGCAAAGTGGCTGCAACTGGCGCTAAAACGGTATAAAAGCCATGGTACTGCTCAGTTATTTACAGCGTTTTGATACCTACTGTTACTGCCTGTGCTCAGGGATACGAGCGCGTCCCGTTGCCGGGCGGTTAGCGGTTTGGATTTCCCGTTCCGGAGACGGCTACGCCTACTTTGCAATTGCACTAGCGAGTGTGCTGTTGAACGACTCTGGTACCGCCTACTTTAAGCATTTATTACTTGCTTTCCTAATTGAACTGCCCATTTACTGGCTTTTAAAAAGTAGCTTCAAACGCCGACGCCCCAGTGACTTAGGGTTGTCGCTGGCAGCGCTGATTGTCGCGTCTGACAAGTTCAGTTTTCCCTCCGGACACACTGCAGCCGCTTTTATCTTTGCAGGAATAACCCACGTCCACTTTCCCGAATTCGGCGTCATTTGCTACCTGTGGGCGTCTGCCATTGGTGCTTCACGAATTATTGTTGGCGTGCACTTCCCGTCAGACATATTAGCCGGCGTATTGTTAGCAGTACTTATTTGGGAGCTTATGCTATGAGAGTTCTATATGGTATTCAGGGCACCGGAAATGGTCACCTTTCCAGAAGCCACACTTTGGCTACTTACTTAAGTCAGCAGCCGATTCACGTTGACTATCTGATTTCCGGACGCAGGAACTATGGCTTGTTTGATATGGACGTTTTTGGTGCCTATCAAAGCCGCGAGGGACTGTCTTTTGTCACTGAAAATGGCGCCTTGAAACGCCGAAAAACGCTCACCTCAAATAACTGGAGACAGTTTTACAACGACGTAAAAGCGTTAGATGTAACGCAATATGATCTGGTCATTACGGACTACGAGCCAGTGAGTGCCTGGGCAGCTAAACGAGCTGGAGTGCGTTCTATTGGTTTGGGGCGGCAATACGCATTCTGGGAGCCCGAGCTTTATAAAACGCTGAGCCTCTGGCAGCGTCAAATGATTAAGCAATTTGCTCCCTGTTCAACGCCTGTAGGCATGCACTGGTTAGAGTGTGGTAATGCCATACCTCCGGTTGTTAGAGAGCCTGATAATGGCTGTAAGGGCGGCTTAGCCCAACGAGTGATCGTTTACCTGCCGTTTGAGGATCCTAAAGTTATTATTAACGCGCTTTACCCTATTGATGATTATGAATTCTCGGTCTTTCATCCCAAATTAACGCGGTGCAGCTATGGGCACATTGAATGCTTCGCACCGTCAAGAAAACAGTTTTCAGAGCAGTTTAGTCGAGCGTCAGCGGTAATTTCTAATGCGGGCTTTGAAACCAGTTGTGAGGCATTGAGAGAAGGGAAGTCACTGATCATAAAGCCTTTGACAGGCCAGTTCGAACAACAGAAAAATGCGGAAATACTAGAGCGTAAGGGGCTTGCAACAGTAATGAAAAATGTGAGTTGTGCCTCTATTGAACGGGCTCTGCAGGAACGACAAAGCGCTTATATGCAATGGCCTAACGTTGCAAAACACTTAGCGAATTGGATTGCTGATGGCGCAAAAGAGTCAGTCCGGGATTTGAGTAAAAGGCTTTGGGGGCTTTAAGGGGTCTGGAAAACTTGGCTCCCCAGGTTGGATTCGAACCAACGACACATGGATTAACAGTCCACCGCTCTAACCAACTGAGCTACTGGGGAATAGATAAGTTTCGTTAACGTTGTATTGGCTCCCCAGGTTGGATTCGAACCAACGACACATGGATTAACAGTCCACCGCTCTAACCAACTGAGCTACTGGGGAACAACGTTCAACGGCTGCGAATATTAAAGCTACTGCCTGAGACTGTCAACTGTTCCATTAAGGTTTTTTAGGGAAACATGACTGTCTGCTGAAAAACTCAACAATTTAGGAAAACACGATACTTTTTGTGAAAATATCGTCTATACCTCACGGAAAACAATGTCAAGCTTTGGTCATAATCTCTGCTATAACATAAGTCATAAGTTGATCGCTGAAGTGATTATCCACAGATCACTGAGTTGCCCAGTAGATAACGGCTACAGGATCTTATCCACGGAATCTGTGGATAACCCTGTGCTTAACTCTGTTAAATAATACGGTTTATGCGGTGTCGAGCGCAATTTAAGCGATGGTTAAAAATTACCTAGATAAATATATATCCTTTAAAATTAATGGCTTATATAAATTCGGTGAACAACTGTTCAGTTTGGTGGTTTGTTCATCAGGCAATGCTTGCAGAATCAGCAACTTGTGTATTTCTTGGTTAAATTGATTGAAATTTGGTCCCGTTTAACATCAAATTTCTGCGTTTTTTCTCTTGACTTCTTGTAAGTCATTTAACTAAAAGGCACGCAAAGGATCGCAGTAAATTTTGTTAATTTGTAATAAAAGCGTCAAACGAAAAGAAGTAGGAAATTGAGGAGATACGTATTACTGGGCGGAAAAAGCAAAAGGGTTTTGGCGCTTACATTGCTGTTTAGCACCAAAACCCTATTTTTTATAAGTTTTCTGCAAAAGATTTAATGCGTTTGACCGCTTCTTTTAGCGTGTTGAGGTCAGTTGCAAAAGACAGACGGCAATAGCCTTCAGCGCCAAAGGCCGAGCCTGGCACTAACGCGACATTAGCATCAGAGAGTAATTTCTCACAAAACGAGACGTCGTCCTTCGTTCCTGCTTTTTCCATCAGTTTTTCAATGTGTGCAAACGCATAGAAAGTACCATCTCCGGGCACACAGTTTATGCCATCAATTGCATTTAAGGCGTCGACTAAATAATCGTGACGTTCTTTGAATGCCGTTACCATTGTCTTTATACAGCTTTGATCGCCATCGAGAGCCGCAGCGGCAGCATATTGGCTGATACTGGCCGGGTTAGATGTGCTTTGCGACTGCATTTTTTTCATGGCGGCAATAATAGGTGCAGGACCAGCAGCATATCCAATTCGCCAGCCTGTCATCGCATAGGCTTTGGAAACGCCGGTAAGAATAACCGTGCGATCTTTTAGATCGGGAGCAACCATAGGCAGGTTAGCAAATGGCGAATCGGACCATAAAATGTGCTCGTACATATCGTCTGTGGCAATTAGCACATTCGGATAGTCTCTTAACACGTCCGCTAACGCTTTCAATTCTTCCGCAGTGTAGGCAGTACCAGCCGGGTTTGACGGGCTATTAATGAACATTAAGCGAGTTTTATCGGTTAATGCACCACGCAGCTGCTCTGCGGTAATTTTAAAACGCTGATCAATACCGGCTTGTACGATAACCGGGGTGGCACCTACCAGTTTTGTCATATCCGGATACGATACCCAGTAAGGCGCAGGAATAACGACTTCGTCGCCGGGGTTTAGCCACGCACTGAGTAGGTTATAGATGCTGTGCTTACCACCCGATGAAACAATAATTTCGTTACGCTGGTAGCTTAACTGGTTGTCTCGCTCTAACTTTCTAATAACGGCATCTTTTAGCTCAACAATACCATCGACCGCGGTATATTTTGTCTTACCATCTTTAATGGCTTGAATGGCGGCGTCTTTAACAAATTCTGGCGTATCAAAATCAGGTTCTCCCACACCCAAACCAATAACGTCTTTGCCCTGTTGACGAAGCTCATTGGCTTTCTGAGTCACCGCTAATGTGGGTGATGGTTGAATCGAATTAATACGGTCGGAGAGTTGATAATCCACGTTCAGATCCTGTTTTTTAGATAGAGGAGAATTGCCCAATACTATACGGATTAGGGCGGTTAAAGTCTATTCTCCGTAGCCACAAACAGCGGTCTGAGTTACACTACTGGGCTACTTAACTGAGGAGGAATAGAATGGCAGCTGCCGACGCATCACGAAGTCTTATCAGCGCGCCGGTAGGACAGAAGCTTTGGGAAATGACCTGGCCTGTTATTTTCGGTGTGGCCACCCTTATCAGCTTCAATGTTGTCGACACCTTCTTTATCAGTTTATTGGGCACAGATCCTTTAGCTGCCGTTAGTTTTACCTTTCCCGTTACCTTTACAGTTGTCAGCCTGGCCATTGGCCTGGGAATAGGCACCTCCGCTGTTATTGCCAGAAAGTATGGCTCGGATAAACCTGAAGAAGCCCACTTTGATGGTTTCTCGGCACTCTCTGTATCGGCCTTATTAGTTGCTGCACTGGCGGTTATTGGTTATTTACTCATGGAGCCTATCTTTAGCTTGCTTCAGGCTCAAACCAGATTAATGCCGTTAATTCGTGAATATATGAGCCTGTGGTTCTTTGGCTGTGTCATGTTGGTGACACCCATGGTGGGAAATGCGGTTTTACGAGCGGCAGGAGATACCCGGACACCGTCATTAATAATGGCTTCCGGGGGCCTTGCGAATGCTATTTTTGATCCGATTTTAATCTTCGGCTGGGGACCTATACCCGCTATGGGGATTGAAGGTGCAGCTTTAGCTAGCGTTATATCATGGTTTAGCGGTGTGTTACTGGTGTTTTGGTTACTCAGTCGAAATAAGCTGGTGTCTTTTACGCCAGCCAACGGTCTGAACTTCTTGGCGGCTTGGGTGAAATCCGCAAGAGAGGTTTTAAAAATTGGTATGCCCGCAGCCGGTGCGAATATGCTAACGCCCTTGGCAATGTCAGTAATGACCGCCATAGTTGCGGCTTATGGCGCCCCTGCCGTTGCTGCGTTTGGAGTTGGGTCGCGTTTAGAGTCATTGGCAAGCGTTATTATATTGGCTTTATCGATGTCACTGCCGCCGTTAATCAGCCAAAACTATGGTGCCGACAGAATTGATCGTGTGCAGCAGGCGTATCGTACTGCATTAAAATCAGTGCTGATTATTCAGGCTGTTATTTACTTGCTGATGTTGGTTACAGCGCATTGGATAGCGATGGCTTTTGCCGAAGAAAAGGCGGTGGCCGACATTGTTAAACTCTTTATTTATATTATGCCGTTGGGTTATGGACTACAGGGCGTAATTATTCTGACAAACTCTAGTTTTAATGCGGTGCATAAACCGATGAACGCATTATGGCTTAGCATTGTCCGTTTATTTATCTTGTTTGTGCCCTTGTCGTACTTAGGCAGCTTACTGGCGGATTTAACCGGTCTCTTTATTGGCGGTGTTGTGGCAAACCTGCTAACGGCGACCATTGCCTATGTGTGGTTTTCAAAAGAACTCAGGAGGGAGCATGGCTAAGTCATTTCAGTTGGTTTCAAAATACAAGCCAGCCGGCGACCAGCCGAAAGCCATTGAAAGTTTGCTCGACAATCTGGATGCAGGCTTAGCTCATCAAGTCTTACTGGGGGTTACTGGCTCAGGTAAAACGTTCACTATGGCGAATGTCATTGAACGTTCTCAACGCCCAACATTAATATTGGCGCACAACAAAACGCTCGCCGCACAGCTTTATGGTGAAATGAAAGAATACTTCCCTAACAACGCGGTGGAGTATTTTGTTTCTTACTATGACTATTATCAGCCAGAAGCTTATGTGCCAACGACCGATACCTTTATTGAGAAAGATGCTTCCATTAATGACCATATAGAACAAATGCGTTTGTCCGCGACAAAAGCGCTGATGGAACGTCGGGATGTTGTCCTGGTGGCGTCAGTGTCGGCGATTTATGGTTTGGGTGACCCTGAGTCGTACATGAAAATGATGCTGCATTTACGTCGCGGCGACATTATTGACCAACGTGATATTTTGCGTCGTTTAGCCCAGCTGCAATACAAACGTAACGACGCTGCTTTTGAGCGTGGTACGTATCGCGTTCGTGGTGAGGTCATTGATATTTTTCCGGCAGAGTCGGAGGAAATGGCGGTACGCGTTGAGTTGTTTGACAACGAAGTTGATAGAATCAGTTTCTTCGAGCCACTGACAGGCCAGGTCACAGAAAAAGACGTCGCCCGCGCAACGATTTACCCGAAAACGCACTATGTGACGCCTAGGGAAGTATTGGTCAAAGCCATTGATAAAATTAAAGACGAGCTGAAAGACCGTCGCGATATATTGCTGAAGCAAAATAAGCTGATAGAAGAGCAGCGCATCAACCAGCGGACTCAGTTCGATATTGAAATGATGTTAGAACTTGGCTACTGCTCGGGCATTGAAAACTATTCCCGTTACTTGTCCGGACGCGCACCGGGCGAGCCGCCCCCGACATTGATGGATTATCTACCGGACGATGCCTTGCTTATTATTGACGAGTCTCACGTAACAGTCTCGCAAGTTGGTGCTATGTACAAAGGCGATCGTTCACGTAAAGAAAATCTGGTGGAATACGGGTTCCGGTTACCGTCTGCGTTGGATAACCGCCCATTAAAATTTGACGAATTTGAGGCTATAGCACCTCAGACCATCTACGTATCCGCAACGCCCGGTAAATATGAGCTCGAGCGAAGCAGTAACGAGGTGGTTGAACAGGTTGTCAGGCCGACAGGGTTGGTCGACCCAACCATTGAAGTGCGCCCGGTCGCAACTCAGGTTGACGACTTGATGTCGGAAATTCGTTTGCGCACAGAACAGGGCGAGCGGGTATTAGCAACCACGCTCACCAAAAAAATGGCGGAAGATTTATCCGATTATTTGGATGAGCATGGAATCAAGGTTCGTTACTTACACTCGGATATTGATACTGTCGAGCGCATGGAAATTATTCGTGACTTACGATTAGGCGAGTTTGATGTTCTGGTCGGCATTAACTTGTTGCGTGAAGGTTTGGATATGCCGGAAGTGTCGTTGGTGGCTATTTTAGACGCAGACAAAGAAGGTTTCTTGCGTTCAGATCGCTCCCTTATCCAGACGATAGGTCGGGCAGCGCGTAATGTGAATGGTAAGGCCATTTTATATGGCGATCGCATTACCGGATCTATGCAACGCGCGATTGAAGAGACCGAGCGCCGCCGTGAAAAGCAGATTGCGTTTAACAAAGAGCATGGCATAACGCCGAAAGGCTTGAATAAGAAAATTACCGATGTCATGGATTTGGGGCAGGGCAGTGCGCCTGCTCGTAAGAGTAAAGCGGACAAAGCTCTGGCGGAAGTCGCGTCAGGCTATGATGCCCGCACGGTGGTGATTAAAGACACCAAGTCGTTATTGAAAGAAATTGAGAACAAAGAAAAGCAAATGTACCAAGCAGCGCAGGATCTCGAGTTTGAGAAAGCCGGGCAGTTGCGAGATGACATTGCACAGTTGCGAGAGCAGCTAAAACGCGCTGTATAATTTGCCAGTAAGCACATTGATGGTAGCGAACAGCTTTATCGGTTTTATCTGTTAGATATAAACCTCCCAATCGACCAGAATAGAATAAAGGTCATGCGGGAGGAATTTATGAAAGACGCAGCGAAAACAGTTTCATTTGGTATTATGCACTTTGCTATCGCATTTAGTGTGGTGTGGTTGATGACAGGCGACGTGGTTCTTGGAGGCGCAGTTGCGCTTATAGAGCCGCTAGTAAATACAGTAGGTTATTATTTTCATGAGAAAATCTGGCAGCGCACAGACAAGCGCCGGACAACAACTGTACGAGAAAGCACGTTACTTGGATAAAGAGGGCAGAGCGAGCTTCCCGCTCTCGCTCCTGCTTGTCATTCTGTTTCAAATGCGAGGCTATGTCGCCGGCATAATTTCTATCACCTTCGCGGAAGACCGCACTCGACTTCTTAAACTCTTCTATACCAACACCGAGCAGTTCGGTGTCATGTTATTGGTGGGCTTACCTGCTTTAGTTGTGCTCTTAGCAACGGCTTTTGCGGCTGAGGACGACCGTAACTGGGCAAATGCTGTTATGCGATTCGCCCAGCCTTTACTGATGCTTTCTTTGCTGGTTGATGCGGTACTTATCGGTTGGCTTTTTGTCGAAAGCTATGGCGCGTTCTCGTTTGGACGTGCCGCCATTGTCTTTGGTTGGTTTATTTGTTTTTGGTATTTATTAAACTCTCGCCGCTGGCGCTTTTACCGAACACATTTGGCCAGCAGAGAGCCTGCTGACCCAACAGCAGAAAAGAGTTAGGCTTCATTACTCGGTGTTTTCGAGCGAGAGTTCATTGTGGTTAGCACCGTTAATGGCACCACAATCAACATAGAGCCGATGTAAAAGCGCATATCGGGTTGCTCCGCAAAGAAAACAACGCCGAAGAATACCGCTCCGAGTAGCCCTGTATACTCCGCGCTGGTTACCTGGTTACTGTCCGCTGCACGGTAGGCATAAACGCAGGTTGCCGCATAAATCATTGAGAATAAACTCGAGCCCACCGCAATGAGCAGAACATTCCAGTCGAACGGGGCAAACTCAATCAGCGCCAGTATGAGGGCGGTTGGAATACCCAGCAAGTTTGTCAGATATAAGGTGTCAATAATGCCGTGTTGCGTCGGTAGTTTCTTAATAAGTAGGTTGTTAAGAGCCAGCGTCGTCGCTACCACCAGCGCCGCTAACGCAAAGATATTGGCACCGGTCGGGTTCAAGATAACCATGACACCCACCATTCCTAACGCAGCTGTGACTAATGAGATAATGGTTACTCTTTCTTTAAATAACAGGCGTGCAAAAACGACCGTGATTAATGGCGCTGCGTAAAAAATAGCGTTAGCGGTTGCCAGCGGTAGCGTCGTTAAAGACACCACCATAAAGACTGTACCAATTAAAAATATGTGCGCTCGAGTTGCGTGCCAGCGCAGGTTTTTAGGCAATAGGGGTCTGCGAAAGTAAAGAATGACCGGCAACAAAATAAGCGTTGCGCTGAGCTGACGGAACAGCACAAATTGAAATGGCGCTTCAAAACCGTCAAGCAGCTTAATCAGAGAGTCAGACAGAATGACCACATTATTGCCAAGAACCAAAAGCAATACCGCTAATATCAGGGAACGATCCATACCAACACCTCCGTTAAACTGCTTGAAAGTGTGAGCATTGTACGAAAAGCCTTTTATAAAATATAATGATATTAAATAATCAATTCATGAGAAATATAGATAATGAGTGTTCCGTTCCGAGCGATACATTACTTTGTGGAAGTGGCCCGCTTGCAGAGCTTCTCTCGTGCGGCCGAGCAGTTACATGTCTCTCAAAGTGCGGTCAGTCATCAGGTTAAATTATTAGAGTCTTATCTGGATAAACCACTATTTGTCCGCAAAGGGCGCACAGTCATGCTTACCGCGGTTGGGCAGAGCTATTTTCAGGAAGTGGTTGGAGCGTTAGAACTGGTTGAAAGCGCAACACGCAATGTGAAAGAAAATGACACGCGTCAGGTACGTTTGGCCATTCACGGCTCATTGGCCGTTAAGTGGTTAATCCCTGCACTTGATGACTTCAGAGAGCGGTATCCAAATATTGATTTAACCTTGCAAATGCTGACTCAGGACGGTCAGTTTGACAGTCAGTGGGCGGACTGTTTCATTACGACACAACCGCCGGGTACTGGGTATCAGCGCTATCATTTGTATGATGAAACATTGAAGCCTTATTGTTCAAAAGCGGTTTGGGCGGAAGCGCATCGCATTACTGACCCTGCTGAGTTGGCTCGTTTTCCTTTGCTTTCAGCAATTTCTGCTTTCGCAAACGGAAAGCCGGGTACCGACTGGCAACGTTGGTTCGAAAAGGTGTCATTACGACTCCCTAAAACCGCAAAAGTGCATCACTTCAGTCATTTATTGTTAGCGGCAGAGGCGGCCAAATACGGTCAGGGCATTGCGCTTTTAAATGAATTTATGACCACCGAAGAAGAACGGAAGAATAGTCTCTTTGAATTGCCTTTTCACAGTATCCGTACAGACGACAGCTTCTATTTTGTCTATCCGTCATCAACCGCAAAAAGCCCGGGTTTAGAAGCATTGGGCGACTGGTTAGTGACGCTGTGCAGAAATCGGTAAGAAGAGAAGCGTGCGCGGGGCACGCTTTATGTCGGCTTTATTGCTTAGCTGCTTATTGCTTAACTAGGCGACCTTGCTTATCGCGGAAGCCACCAACCAAAATAACGATAAAGTCGATAAGCGTCCAAAGACCAAGGAAACCCAGGGTTACCAGCATTAAAATGCCTGTACCTACCTTGCCAACGACAAAGCGGTGAATACCTAAACTACCCAGGAAAAAGCAAACAATCGCTAAAACAACGCGACTATGCGGACTGACTTCTGCAGGATCCATAAAAAGCTCCAATTGTTGTTGTTATATCCTAAGGTGTTAATTAACGAAGAATTAACACCTTAATAATATGCAGATAAAGTTCGCTGATGCAAGCTACTTAGAAAGAATAGCGAACCGAAGCTCTGATACTGTCGATATCAGCGTAATCAAGTTCTTTATAAGTCTCGTACGCGAGTCCAAAAGATAAGCTATTGGTTAGGTGGTAAAAGGCGGAAATATCTAGACGAACAGTTGCTTCATCAAAAGCGATGTAATCGATTTTAGCGTTTGTTTCAATATTAGGCGTGACCATCGATCTAAGACCAATTCCGACACCTACGGCTTTTTCGGAGTCTGATGTAGGCTCAGTGAGTATGCTCGATGTTGCGACTTCTATACGTTCAAACGATGCAGTCGCATACAAGTCAGTGCTGTCAGATAAAGATTTAAATGAACCAATACCCGCTGATAAGTAGTCCAAGTCAATGCTGGCGCTATTGTCTTCTTCTGAGACCGAGCTGAAATCAGCAAATGCGAAGATATTTTTTAAGACTACAAAATCTTGATCAATTGCGACAGAGCCGCCCGCACGAAAACCGTCTAGAGATAGTTCGCCAACATTATCAACACCAAGATCAGTGTCCAGGTAGGACGCTTCAACTTTATTCCAGTTTGGGGAATCGGCTAATGCTGCTGATGGCAGGGTAAGTATGGCTAAGGCTATAGCTGCTTTTCTCATGAGTCTCTCCTTGGTTGAGAAAAGAGTTTACTATACCCTTTAACATATTAAATTTTAAGAATTTTATTATTTTATATTCAAGACTTTAGCATCCAATCAGCTATGGCTTGGCAGTGAACTTCAGTGGTGTCAAACAGTGGCAGTTCAGAGTGTTCCTGCTGAACGAGCAAGCCGATTTCGGTGCAGCCTAAAATAACGCCTTGTGCGCCTTTAGCTGACAGGTCATCAATAACTTTTAGATATTGTTTTCGTGCATCATCAGTAAATTGACCGTGGCAGAGCTCTTTAAAAATGATGCTGTCTATTGCTTTGCTGTCACTTTCATTGGGTGTCAGAACTTTAATACCTTGCTGCTCAAGGCGCTCTTTATAAAAAGGTTGTTGCATGGTGAAACGAGTGCCTAAAAGCCCCGCACGTTCAACCTTGTTTTTTTTAAGGTGGTTTGCCAGAGCATCAACAATATGGATAAGCGGAATGGAAACGGCTGCCTCAATTTCAGGGGCGACTTTATGCATTGTATTGGTTGCGATAACAATACATTCGGCCCCGACCTTTTCCAGTTGTCTGGCTTTAGTCACAAGCGCACTTGCGGCGGCATTCCAGTCGCCCTTACTCTGCATATTTTCAATAGGCGCAAAGTCGACACTGGCAAGTATGAGCTCAGCGCTGTGTAGACCGCCTAACCGCTCATTAATCAATTGATTTAAACGGCGATAATAAGTACTGGTGGACTCCCAGCTCATACCGCCAATAATGCCGACTGTTTTCATCACCGCCTCCGCTAATGTGTATTAAAAGTAGCTTACAGTAGCTAAGGTGTGAAGTTAATTCGCGATTTAGACAGAATTTATCTAGGTTATGTTCAAGCCCCAGTCGTCATAAGCCGCTTTTGCCAGTTCTTCACGGAATTTCGGGTCGGCAATATGAATCAGCTCGCGCGCTCGTTCGCTCATACTTTTAGCGCGTAAGTTAGCGACTCCGTGTTCGGTGACAATGTAATGCACATGGGCGCGTGTGGTGACTACGCCAGCGCCAGGAGCAAGCAGAGAGCTAATGCGCGACACTGTTCCGCCACAGGCCGTTGAAGGCAAAGCAATAACCGAACGACCGCCTTCCGACAAGCTGGCACCGCGCACAAAGTCCATTTGACCGCCAACGCCCGAGTATATTTTAGTGCCAATAGAGTCTGCGCAAACCTGACCGCTCAGGTCGACCTGAAGGGCGCTGTTTATGGACATAACCTGCTTATTCTGGCGAATAACCGAGGTGTCATTGGTGTACTCAACGTCGAGGAAAAACACTTCCTGGTTGTCATCAACAAAGTCATAAAGTGCCTGAGAACCCATCGCAAAAGTGGTGACAATGCGGCCACGGTGCTTACGTTTGCGGCTGTTATTTATGACGCCACGCTCAACCAGCGGTAATACGCCGTCAGAGAACATTTCGGTGTGAATGCCTAAGTCTTTGTGGTGATGCAGGCAAGCCAATGTTGCATCTGGTATTGCGCCAATACCCATTTGCAAACAGTCCCCGTCATTAATAAGGCTGGCAACGCGCTCGCCAATTTTTTGTGTCACAGGGTTTTGCGGTGGCTGGTTGTGAATTGGAATAGGAGCCGATTCTTCAAAGTAGCGATCAAATCGTTTTAAGGAAACTAGCGCGTCGCCATGTGTGCGCGGCATGTTAGGGTTTATCCAGGCAACCACTTTTTTTGCCACTTGCAGCGCGGCCCGGGTTGCTTCAACCGAAATACCTAAACTGCAATTACCGTGTTTATCCGGTGGTGATACTTGAACTATAGCCGCATCCAGAGGTTGCTCGCCCGAGCGAAACAGCTTGGGAATTTCAGACAGGAAAATAGGGACATAGTCGGCTAGTCCTTGATTAACGGCCTGCCGAGTGGAAGCACCAACAAAGAAAGCACGTTGGCGAAGATGTCCTTTAAGCTCAGGGTCACAGAGTATTTCGCTGTACTCCGTATGCAACTGTAACAACGTCAGGTCTTTACGTTGTGTTGCGATCTCTTTCAGACCTTCAAGAAGTTTATAAGGGGTGGCAGCCATCGACTGGCACCAGATGACATCGCCATCATCGAGAATTGACAGGGCTTCTACCGCTGAGTTTACCTTCATTACTGCTTCCTTTTTAAGCGAGAAGTATTGAGCGAGATCAGAAGTATAACCGTTTAACGAATAGGGGTATTTACCCAGTAAGTGATACTTATTTTGCCTGTCATGCAGCTGTCATAAAAAGTTCATATCATTAACAAAATTGATCATTGCGGAATTGTTGACCACTGTCTATTATTCCGCCACTTTTCATTGCCGAGTGTTTGCTATGTCAATTCGTAATAAGCTCCTTTCTGTCGGCTTGGTCGCTACTGGCGCTTTTATTTTACTGCTGGTTCTGATGATGGTATTTCAGTCACAAGTGAGTGACTTACATCGTGCGAGTGAGCTTCGAGAGTCCGTACACAATAGCTTGCTGCAATTGCGCCGTGCGGAAAAAGACTTTCTGTTACGAATGGATAAAAGCTACGCGGAGAAGTTAGATCAGCAGGCAGATGTAACCAAAAAACGGCTTGAACAGCTGAACGCACTGGTTAACGATAAAACTTCCTCTCAATTGATTACACAGTTAGAAAACCAGGTAGAAGGTTATAGCAAAAACTTTGAGCGCTTAGTCAACGCATTTGAGCAGCGTGGGTTAAATGAAAATAGTGGTGCTTATGGCGCGCTGCGCTCAGCAACTCATGAGTTAGAAGAAGCGATTGATACTGCCGGACGTACTGAGCTTTTGGTTACTTTGCTGCAGGTTCGTCGCAGTGAAAAGGACTTTATGTTGCGCTTTGACGATAAGTATCTCGGCAGGGTAGAGGGATTGCTGGATGAACTGAAAAAAGAGTTGTCTGCAACACCTGAGCTCGCGTCAAAGGTTGATGCGTATCGCCGTGATTTTGATCGTTATGCAACGCGCTCAAAAGAGATAGGACTTGATGAAGAGTCAGGAATTAAAGGCGAAGTGAGAGATGTTGCGAGCAATATGGAAGCCTCGCTTGATCAGTTAGATAAACAGCTAAGTGACTTGCTGCAGTCACGTCAGGCAACCATGAAGTGGGTACCTGTCGTTGTATTTGCTGTTATCGCACTCATTGTTATTGCTATGTTGGTCTGGGTGATACGTTCTATTAATAAGCCGCTGAATCAATTACGTAAAGATATGCACAAAGTTCAGCGAAGCAATGACTTAACGCTGTCCTCGGAGAAGTTCCGTGATGACGAACTCGGTGATTTAGTTGATAGCTTTAATGAGTTGCTCACGTACTTCCGTGGTGTTATCCAACAAATAAATCAGTCTGTCGAAACGGTAAATAGTCTCACACAGCAAGTATCTAATACAGTGACTCATACCTCACAAAACCTGGATATGCAGTCGCATGAGGTTGATCAGGTTGCTGCTGCTATTAATGAGATGGGTAGCACGGCACACACTATTGCCAATGACGCGGAAGATACTGCTGAGCAAGTGAACAGTCTGTCTGAACAGGCGACACATGGTAGTACCTCGGTACAGGCTGGTGTTGAGAAAGTGCGTTACCTAGCAGAACGATTGAACAGTAGCGTAACTGAAGCGAATACCTTGGCAGAGCGCAGTGCCTCTATTACACAAATCGTGACGGTGATTAACGGCATTGCTGAACAGACGAATTTGTTGGCGCTGAATGCGGCAATTGAAGCGGCAAGGGCTGGAGAGCAGGGGCGTGGCTTTGCCGTAGTGGCAGATGAAGTTCGTACACTGGCCTCCCGCACGCAGCAGTCTATTGGTGAGATAGAGTCAATTACTAGTCAACTGAACCAGCAAACGCAGGTTATTGTGAAGACCCTGCAAGAGTGTAATGAGCTGGGTGAAGAAAGCGCGCAACACTCGACTGAATCCGATGAACTATTTAATCGCATTCATACTGAGCTGGTTAAAATTAACGACCGCTCGGCCTCTATTGCTACCGCGGTTGAGGAGCAGTCTGCGGTTGTGGATGAAACTGCAAGAAATATTACCCGAGTACGCGACGCTGGCGTGGAAGCGGCAAATGATGCACAGTCAAATGCTGACGCAGTCACTCAGGTTCGTCAACAAACTGAGCAGCTGCGCCAGGCGGTCATCAAATTCACCGTATGACCTGATTTATCATGCCGTTAAGTACTTCGCATGGAAGCGAAGCTGAGCTTCGATAAATGACGAGATGAAGTAATAGCTGTGGTCATAGCCGTCGTGTAAATGAACAGTACCGCCGCCGTTAGCTTCGTTAATGGCGTCTTTTAAGTTCTCCGGTTTTAACTGCTCTTCTAAAAATCCGTCAGCTAAGCCCTGATCAACTCGAATTGGAAGTGTCTGACCTTTAGATTTGATGATCTCAACCGCGTCGTATTGCTTCCATTGCTCGCGATCATCGCCCAAATACGCGCTAAAGGCTTTTTCACCCCAGGGGCATTGTGTTGGGTTGGTAATCGGCGAGAATGCAGAAATGCTGGTGTAGCGGTCGCTGTTACGTAAGCCAATAACTAAAGCTCCGTGTCCGCCCATGGAATGACCTGCAATAGCGCGCTTGTCGTTAACCGGCAACTCCGCTTCGACCAATTCTGGCAGCTCTTTCACAATGTAGTCGTACATTTGATAATTCGACTTCCACGGCTCTTCAGTCGCGTTGACGTAAAAGCCTGCACCTAAACCTAAGTCGTAAGCGCCGTCTGCATCGTCGGCTACATCGTCTCCACGCGGGCTGGTATCAGGAATAATTAAGGCAATACCCAGCTCTGTGGCCACTCGCTGCGCACCGGCTTTGGTGGAAAAGTTTTCGTCAGTGCAGGTTAAGCCCGATAAAAAGTAGACCGCCGGAACCTCTGTTTTCTCTGCGCGTAATGGCAAAAAGACACTGAACTGCATAGTGCAGTTCAGTACTTCAGAGTCATGTTCAAAGCGCAGCTGACGACCGCCAAAACAGCGGGTTTCGCTAACTTGTTTCATCACTGGCTCCATTAATAATGAATGACTGAGCGAATCGACTTACCTTCGTGCATTAGGTCGAACGCTTTATTAATGTCTTCTAACGGCATGGTATGGGTAATAAAGGTATCCAAATCAAACTTACCGTCCATGTATTGTTTAACATAGTCAGGTAGTTCGGTACGGCCTTTAACGCCGCCAAAGGCGCTGCCACGCCATACGCGACCAGTAACCAGCTGGAACGGACGGGTAGAAATTTCTTCACCGGCTCCGGCAACACCAATAATGACGGATTCGCCCCAGCCTTTGTGGCAGCACTCTAACGCGGCGCGCATAACGTCAACGTTACCAATGCACTCGAACGAAAAGTCTACGCCGCCGTCAGTCATGTCGACAATGACTTCCTGAATAGGCTTGTCGTGCTTGGTTGGGTTGACGAAGTCGGTTGCGCCTAGCTCTTTGGCGATTGTTTGTTTTTCGTCGTTTACATCAATGGCAATAATGCGGGAAGCTTTAGCTTGTACGGCACCAATGATAACCGCCAGACCAATACCACCAAGGCCAAATACCGCAACCGTGTCGCCTTCCTGCACTTTGGCGGTGTTTTTAACCGCGCCCATGCCAGTGGTGACACCACAGCCAAGCAGGCACACTTTTTCAAGCGGTGCTTCTTTTGGAATTTTCGCCAGTGAAATTTCTGGTAGAACGGTGTATTCAGAGAAGGTCGAGGTTCCCATGTAGTGATAAATGGTCTCGCCGTCTTTTGAAAAGCGGCTGGTACCGTCCGGCATTAAACCTTTACCCTGAGTGGCGCGAACCGCCTGACACAGGTTAGTTTTACCAGAGGTACAGAACTTACATTCACCACATTCTGCGGTGTATAAAGGAATAACATGGTCACCGACTTCAACTGAGGTAACGCCTTCGCCGACAGATTCAACAATACCGCCGCCTTCGTGGCCTAATACGGAAGGAAAAATGCCTTCAGGGTCTTTACCTGACAAAGTGTAAGCGTCGGTGTGGCAGACACCAGTGGCAATAATACGAACGCGAACTTCGCCTTTTTTCGGTGGTGCAACGTCAATTGTTTCTTCTTTCAGCGGTTCGCCCGGACCCCAGGCAACCATAGCGCGTGACTTAATTGTTTCCATGATGCTTCCTTTTCCTCTTAGACAGTTAATTTAATTACGTAAAAGCATAGCTTAAGTTTAACTTTTTCTCATAAGCAGGTAATCTTATGTTTATACAAATTACTTTTTCATAAATGCAATAATAGGTTGATATGAAAGCTTGGCAGGGAATTAGTGAGTTTGCCGCTGTCGCTGAACGGCAGAGCTTTACCGCTGCAGCGCAAGAGTTAGGGCTGTCTGTCGCACAGGTCAGTCGGAATATAGCTGCGCTGGAGAGTCGACTGCATATGCAACTGCTTTACCGGTCGACCCGCAGTGTCAGCTTAACAGAAGAAGGGAAGCTATACTTGCCGCATTGCCAGCATTTAGTCGCCAGCCTGAGAGATGCCGATCAGGCCATTCAGCAGCGCACACAGCAACCTCAGGGGCTTATTAGAATTACTGCGCCTGTCTATTATGGTGAACGTTTTATAGCCCCGATTTTAAATGACTTTCTGCAAGTTTATGAAGACTGTCGCCTCGATTTGCAACTCACGAATGATCAGGTTGACCTGATTGAAGGCAGTTATGACGTGGCTATTCGACTTGGACAGTTAGGAAACCCAAGGCTAAGAGCGCGCAAGCTTGGTAGCCGACGTCATTATGTCGTAGGCTCTCCGAGCTACTTTGAGCGTGTTGGTGAGCCTAGCAGCATTAATGATCTTGATGCGCATAAGTGCTTTACCGGTACCGTCAAACAATGGCGGTTTGAGGTGGACGGGCGCTCAGAAACTTACCGGCCAGAGCTTTATTTGCATTGTAACAACGGCTTGGCGCTTAGAGATGCCGCGATAAAAGGCTTAGGCCTGGCGATGTTACCGGATTATTACGTCACAGATGCCTTGGCAAGTGGTCAGCTTAAAGAAGTATTAGCCGATTATAGGCAAGCGGATGACGGTATTTGGGCATTGTACCCGGAAAACAGACAGGTTATTCCCAAAGTTAGGGTGCTTTTAGATTATTTACTGGAAAATTTGAAGTAACTGGGAGTAAAAAAATGGTGGTTGCTACTGGGCTCGAACCAGTGACCCTCGCCTTGTAAGGGCGATGCTCTCCCAACTGAGCTAAGCAACCATCCTGAAGGTCTGCAACTAAGGGGAAGAAGGAGAGGTGGTGGTTGCTACTGGGCTTGAACCAGTGACCCTCGCCTTGTAAGGGCGATGCTCTCCCAACTGAGCTAAGCAACCATTCTCACTGTGACACTTCTGCGTCGTTGCGAGGAGGCATTATAGGGATCAGATGAAAACTGTCAAATAAAAATTGCGAACTTTGTATCGTTTGCTGACATTTTAATCATTTCGATTAGCAGATGCGCTGAGCGCTCAGTCTTGATAAACTTGCCGCCATTATTTTTGACCGGTTTAACAGAAAGGAAGAAACATGAGTGTGGTAACGCGTTTTGCCCCCAGCCCGACTGGGTATTTGCATGTTGGTGGTGCCCGTACGGCATTGTATTCATGGTTAGTCGCAAAAGCGCAGGGCGGCGAGTTCGTACTGCGTATAGAAGACACCGACCGTGAACGTTCAACTCAGCCTGCTATTGATGCCATTTTAGAGGGCATGGAATGGCTGGGCTTAAGCTGGGATCGCGGACCATACTACCAGACTCAGCGTTTTGACCGCTATAAAGAACTTATTGATAAGCTTCTGGAAGAAGACAAAGCCTATAAATGCTATTGCTCGGCTGAGCGTTTAGAGAAAATGCGTGAAGAGCAAATGGCAGCGGGAGAAAAGCCTCGTTACGACGGACATTGCCGTGACAACCCGAATGTTGGCGGTGATAAATACGTTATTCGCTTTCGTAACCCGCAAGAGGGCAGTGTGGTTTTCGATGATCACATTCGTGGCCGTATTGAATTCGCTAATACCGAGCTGGATGATTTGATCATTGCCCGTACTGACGGTACACCGACCTATAACTTCTGTGTGGTGGTTGATGACTGGGACATGGACATTACGCACGTTGTTCGCGGTGAAGACCACATTAACAACACACCGCGCCAGATTAATATCTTAAAAGCCTTGGGCGCGCCCGTACCTCAGTACGCTCATGTGTCGATGATTCTTGGTGACGACGGTAAGAAGTTATCGAAACGTCATGGTGCAGTCAGCGTTATGCAGTATCGCGATGACGGTTATGTGCCGGAAGCGGTTGTTAACTATTTGGCGCGTTTAGGTTGGTCTCATGGTGACCAGGAAATATTCAGCCGCGAAGAGCTGGTTGAGTACTTTAAGCTGGATGACGTTAACAAAGCAGCGTCAGCGTTTAATACCGAAAAGCTTAATTGGTTAAATCAGCACTACATGAAAACGTTACCGGCGGAAAAAGTTGCTCCGCAGTTGCAATGGCAGTTTGACCAAATAAGTGTGGACACAAGCAATGGTCCAGCGCTAGAGAAAGTTGTGTCGTTGCAGGCTGATAGGGTAAAAACCTTAAAAGAAATGGCTGCCATTAGCCGTTACTTCTTTGAGTCGGTTGAAGAGTTTGATGAGAAAGCAGCGAAAAAGCATTTACGTCCGGTAGCGAAAGAGCCTTTATTAAAGGCAAAAGAACTGCTTGGAGCAGTGAACGACTGGAATGCTGATAATATCCAAGCCGCTATTAATCAAACCGCTGCTGACTTGGATGTGGGTATGGGCAAAGTAGGTATGCCTTTAAGGGTAGCTGCTACCGGTGGAGGTAACTCTCCTTCGTTAGGTGAAACCCTTGAATTAATACCCCAAAAAACCGTTTTGGCGCGAATTGACCTTGCTTTAGAATTTATAGCTAAGCGTGAGAGCGCTTAATAGAGCGTTAAAACGACCTTAGGATACATCATGCCAGACATTAAGCACTTGATTGAGAACAACAAAGCGTGGGCGGAAGAGCAGGTTCAGAAAGATCCTGACTTTTTTAAGCGCTTGGTAGGGCAGCAGGCGCCGGAGTATTTGTGGATAGGCTGCTCCGATAGTCGAGTGCCTGCCAACCAGATTGTTGGTATGGACCCTGGTGAGTTATTCGTACACAGAAATGTGGCAAACCAAGTCATTCAGACAGATTTTAACTGTTTGTCTGTGATTCAGTTTGCGATAGAAACTCTCAAAGTACGTCATGTATTGGTAGTGGGTCATTATGGCTGTGGTGGCGTCAAAGCCGCCATGGAGTCAAAACCTCATGGTTTGGTTGACCACTGGTTGTATCCTATCCGCGACGTTTATCGTGAGCATGTCGATGAAATTGCGGCTCTGGAAGAGTCGCAAAAAGTTGATCGTCTGTGTGAACTCAACGTTATTGAACAAGTGAAAAACCTCGCCAAGACAAACGTGGTTCAGGAAGCGTGGGACCGCGGTCAACCGCTGACTTTACACGGTTGGGTGTATCGTTTGGATAATGGTTTAGTGAATGACATGAATGTTTCTGTTTCCAGTCGGGAAGGGTTGGAGCAGGTGTATCATGTTTATCACCAAAAACTGCCGGACGGCCTGAAAAAATAGTTTTTGATGAATAACTGAGCGAATTGCCATAAAAATCGTCAAACGGTCGCATTTTTTCAAAAAATAGTTGACACATTAGCTCAGGTCGAAATAGAATGCGCCCCGCTGTCAAGGCAGTCTGTGATTGCCAGGTGCGGGGCTATAGCTCAGCTGGGAGAGCGCCTGCCTTGCACGCAGGAGGTCAGCGGTTCGATCCCGCTTAGCTCCACCAAGTTGTTTTCGGTAGAGCGCCGACAGTAGTTAAAAGTATTTGGTTGCGTCCCCTTCGTCTAGA
>NZ_FNCB01000001.1:0-324022 GCF_900100855.1 Idiomarina zobellii | reverse complement strand
GTCCCCTTCGTCTAGAGGCCTAGGACACCGCCCTTTCACGGCGGTAACAGGGGTTCGAATCCCCTAGGGGACGCCATTTTTAAGGACAACACACCAACCGCCCGCAGGCGGTTTTTTTGTGCCTTTATTTTGCTAATTCCAATAAGTAGGGCTCTAAAAAGTCAGCAATTTTGGGCTGCGCTTCAGCGGTTGGGTGAATGCCATCGTTCTGCACATTATCTGGATTGGTCGCTATCTGCTCCATAAAAAAGGGCACTAATTTAACCCCTTCTTCTTCTGCAACCTCTTTAAATACCTGGCGAAACTGTTCAGCAAACCTCTGGCCATAATTCGGTGGCACCATAACCTGACTCAATGCCACTTTAACGCCTTGTTGCTGCGCTTTATCGATCATTTGTTTTAAGTTTGAACGAACTGTGTTGAGGTCAAAGCCTCTAAGTCCATCGTTACCACCTAATTCAATAAATAATGCATCGGGTTGGTGACGCTCTAAAACGCTTTCTAAGCGGCTTAAGCCACCACGAGTGGTTTCGCCACTAATACTGGCGTTTATGATGTTAATATCGGGGTGAGAGCTGTTCCACCGGCGGTCGAGTTCGGCCACCCAGGTTTGCTCCTGTGAAAGGCCGTAACCAGCGCTTAGGCTGTCACCTAAAACGACAAGTGAGACATTTGCGGAAACACTGCGTATAACTAACAACAGTGATAAAAATAGACACGTTTTCAAAAGGAAGTTTTTCATTTTATGCTCATTCAAGCTCAACAACTGGAAAAAACCGTAGACACCTCTGAGGGTCCATTACAGATTTTGCAGCCAATTAACGTCAGTATCAATGCTGGCGAGACTGTTGCCATTGTCGGCGCGTCAGGCTCCGGTAAATCAACGTTATTGTCGCTGCTTGCGGGGTTAGACCTCGCATCCTCCGGAGAGGTTCTTATAGAGAACGAAAAACTGAGCGAATTGGATGAAGAGCAGCGCGCGAAAGTTCGTGCTGACAAAGTTGGATTTATTTTTCAGTCGTTCCTATTGGTGCCAAGCTTAAGTGCTCTGGAAAACGTCATGCTACCGGCTGAACTGGCCGGTCATAAAGGCGCAGAGAAGGAAGCCCGCGAACTATTAGCCAAAGTTGGGCTGGAAGATCGCTGGCACCATTACCCGAACCAGCTGTCAGGTGGTGAGCAGCAACGTGTTGCCATTGCGCGGGCATTTGTCGGCCAGCCGAAAATTCTGTTTGCTGATGAACCTACCGGTAACCTTGATGCAAAAACCGGTGGTAAGGTCGAAGAATTATTATTCGACCTCAACAAAGACTACGGCACAACGCTGATTATGGTGACACACGATCAGCAGCTGGCGAAGCGCTGCCAGCGCGTGTTGCAAATGGAAGCAGGGCAGTTATCGGAGGCAGCACAGAATGTGGCATAAAATTTCGTTTCGTTTGCTAAAGCAGGAGCTGAAACGAGGCGAGCTGACAATTATGGCGCTGGCAATTATTTTGTCGGTGACCGCTGTATTGTCTCTTTCTATATTCAGTGATCGCTTACAAGCCGGGCTCACCGAGCGTAGCAGTGAGTTTTTAGCGGCTGACCGTGTATTGAGCTCACGCCGTGATATACCTCAGGAATGGCTGGACCAAGCCGGACAAATGGAGCTGCAAACTGCCTGGAAAGTCGTGTTTAACTCCATGGCGTTTTCTGGCGAAAACATGACCTTGGTCGATGTCAAAGCTGTCAGCGACGGTTACCCGTTACGGGGTGAGCTCGAAATCGCAGACCAGCCGTTTGGACAAGGTTACGTGGCTGAAGGACTGCCTGCTGCAGGCGAGGCTTGGGTGGCATCACAGCTGTTTCAGGCTTTACAGCTGGATATTGGTGACTCCATTGAAGTGGGTAACAGCAGTTTTAAAGTGACTAAAGTCGTCACTTACGAGCCTGATGTCGGTTTCTCGGTCTTTACTGACAGCCCAAATGTCATTATTCGCCATTCTCAACTAGAAGAAACGGGGCTCATTCAACCGGGTAGCCGTGTGCGTTTTAACGTATTAATGGCTGGGGAACCAGGCGCTATTGATTCGTACGAAGACTGGCTGTTACCTCGGCTTAATGACGACACGCATAGCTGGCGCAGTATTGAAGATGGTGATAGCCCGTTGTCACGTTCATTAAACCGTGCTGAGCGCTTCATGATGTTGGCAAGCTTATTGGGCGTGGTGTTAGCCGCTACCGCTGTTGCTGTGGCTGCGCAACGTTATTGCCAGCGAAACTACGATGTCGTTGCCATTTTTAAAACGCTGGGCGCAGACAAAAAGCAGATTCGTCGTATCTTTTTACTTCATTTGCTACTACTTACAGCTGCGAGTGTGGCGGTAGGTATGGCGCTTGGCTGGGCTATTCAATATGTGGTTATTGAATGGGTTGCACAGAAACTGGATGCGACCTTACCTCAAGCCGGATGGCAGCCTTACGCATTAGCCGGAGCGACAGGTGTTATCAGTGCGGTTATGTTTACCCTGTACCCATTGTTTAGGCTGGTCTCGATTCCTCCTTTGCGTGTATTGCATCGTCAGCTAACAGCGGGTAACGCCATTCGTTGGCTGCAGTGGGTATTAAGCGGAGGCACCATTTATGCCTTGTTGGTAATTTACAGTCAGCAATGGTGGCTATCGACCGCCTTGTTTGCCGGTGGTGCCGTTGCCGCTGTTATCTTGCTAGGACTAGGACGCTTATTCATATCTGCGAGCCGCAAAGCGGGTATGCAAGCAGGCAGCAGCTGGCGCCTCGCAATGGCTGGCCTGCAACGTCGGGCAGCGCAGAATAGTGTACAAATGTTGAGCTTTTCAACGGCGATTATGTTGCTGTTATTAGTCATTGTTTTGCGCAACGACTTACTGGAAGACTGGAAACGGCAGTTGCCAGCAGACGCTCCGAACTACTTTGCCATTAATATTGCCCAGGACAATGTGGATGATATGCAGGCAATGTTCGAGCGCGAAAATATTCCGTCGACTGATTTGTACCCGATAGTTCCTGGTCGCTTAACTCACATTAATGGTGAAAAGCTGCGAGATGAAGTCACCAAGGAAGATAGTGATGAAGACGAAACAGAACGACGGGAAGGTATTGGTCGAGAGTTATCACTGACTTGGCGCGATAGCTTACCACCGAACAACGAGTTAACCGCCGGTGAGTGGTGGGGAGAAGACGCCAAACCTCAGGTCTCTGTCGAATTGAATGTATCAGAGCGACTGGATATTAAAGTGGGTGATGAACTACGCTTTAACTTAGGTGGCGAAGTCTTCACGGTGCCGGTCACCAGTTTGCGAAAAGCCGACTGGAATACCTTACAGCCTAACTTTTACATGATATTCAATACGTCGACACTAGAAGACTTTCCGGCGACTTATATCACCAGCTTCAGACTTGGTGAGGAACGTAAAAGCGAACTCTATGAGCTCTTTAAACCTTTCCCACAAACGTCGTTGATTGATCTGGACGCTATGATTGATCAGATACGAGAAGTCATTGGGCAGGTGAGCTTAGCCATTGTGTTCGTACTGGTGCTTGTAATTATTGCTGGTGCGTTAGTGCTAGTGGCGCAAGTACAGGCCAGCATGGAAGAGCGCCAGAAAGAGCTAGTGATTCTGCGCACGTTAGGCGCGCCCGGTAAGTTATTAAGTCGCAGTATTACCTATGAATTCCTGGTGTTGGGGGCTATTAGTGGGTTAATAGCCACGTTGGCGATGGAAATATCCTTGTTCATATTGCAAAACCAGGTGTTTAACATGACGCCGGTAATTCATTGGAAACTATGGCTTGTAGGACCGCTTTGCGGAGCCTTGGCTGTGGGTATTTTAGGTCGTTTGTCATGTTATCGCCTAATTAAACGCAATACAGCGCAACTTATTCGCAAGCTCGCGTAAGTTTGCGCCAGTGATCGACTCAGGAGGTGACCGATGAATATTTTGATGACGGGAGGTACTGGCCTAATTGGCTCCGCGTTTATTCGCACGTACCAAAGTGAGCACAAGTTTACGGTCACCACGCGCAACAAAGAGCGTGCCCGGAAATTAATGGGCGACGATGTCACTTTACTGTCCTCGGTCGACGAGGTGGTAGATATTGGTCGATTTGACGCTGTTATTAACTTGCAGGGGGAGGGTATTGCCGACAAGCGCTGGAGCGATTCCCGCAAACAGGCGTTAAAAGACAGCCGCTGGCAGGTTACCGAAAAGCTGGCGGCTATGATTAAGGGTGCCGAAACGCCTCCTAAGGTATTTCTGAGCGGCTCTGCGATTGGCTATTATGGCCCGCGAGACTCTTCGCCGGTAAACGAAGAGGGCAAGCCCGAGCATACGGATTTTGCAGTGACGCTATGTCAGGAGTGGGAGCGCAGGGCTTTAGCGGCTGAAAAGGCCACTCGCGTTGTTTTACTTCGCACAGGCGTCGTGCTGGCAAAAGGTGAAGGTGCGTTAGCGAAAATGCTGCCGCCTTATAAATTCGGTTTAGGCGGACCTTTAGGTGAAGGTAAGCAAATGATGTCCTGGATACAGCTTGAGGACATGATTCGGGCAATACAGTATCTACTGGAGCACGATAACTTAATGGGTCCCGTGAACATGACCGCTCCGGGCCCTGTTGCCAATGAAGCTTTTAGTCGTACTTTGGCGTCGGTACTGAATAAACCGCACTTTATGAGAGTGCCTGCATTTGTGCTTAAACTTGGTTTGGGGGAAATGTCTTCGATGCTACTTGAGGGGCAAGCTGTGGTACCGGACAAACTGCGCAATCATGGTTTTGAGTTTAAGTATCCGACGGTGCGCGAAGCTTTTCAGGTGAGTGTGTAAATCTTTACGGGGTCTTTTTATTTCCTTAACGGACACTGCTTTCGGAACTCAGTAAGATTAAGGAATGAAAACTAAAAACACACACTCCGTAAAAAAGTTCATGCTTGGCGCCAGTTTATTGATGCTGGTGCTGAGTGGCTGTAGCTCCATTCCGGCGAAGAGTCCCAATAACTTAATTGGCAAACAAGAGTCCGGAAAGGCGTCGTATTACGCCATGAAATACCAATTCAGGACCACAGCCAGTGGTGACCGGTATAACCACTTCGCAGACACCGCCGCTCACAGAACCTTGCCATTTGGTACCAAAGTTCGAGTCACCAATATCGCTAACAACAAAAGCGTCGTGGTCAAAATTAACGACCGTGGACCTTTTATTGACGGCCGGATCATCGATTTATCCCGCTCCGCGTTTGGCGAAATCGCTGACTTGGACGTCGGTATTATTGAAGTGACTACTGAAGTAATTCGATAAGGTTTACGATATTTACCAACCCATAATCCTTTGCCAGGTGTTATGTGAACCGTCACTCATGAGTATATGGTAAAGCGGATGCATGGCGGCGGTTGCACAGGCGTGGTTGGGCAATATGCGCAATTGCGAGCCAACGGGAAAGTCTTCTGGTTGGTAAGCTTCGGTTAATTCGATAACGCCGTGCTCTTGCGATGTGCTGTTAACGCACAATTCAGTTAAAACAGAGCCGTCTTGTCTACAGACTTGTCCGTAGCCAAAATCTTTACTCTGGCCTGCGGTGCCGCGATCACGCGATAGTGCCATCCAGCCGCTGTCTGTCAGTACCCATCCTTTCTCTTTGTTGTGTCCGATAATGGTTGTTACTACCGACATGGCGATGTCTGAAAAGTCGCACACACCGATGTTTTTCATGACCAAATCGAATGTCGTGTAAACGCCGGCACGCACTTCGGTAATATCACTAAAGTCTTCGCCATAATGCGCAGTTGGTGTTGAACCGACGCTGGTTATTGAACAATGAATGTTAGACGCTTCCAATCGGCTTTTAGCGCTGCGAACCGCATCACACTCTCGCTTAGCGAATGCTTTTAAAGCGTCTGCGGTATTACAACCGTATGAGCCACCGGCATGGGTCATAAGTCCGGTAAAGTGTCGACCAAGTTGCTGCGCAATATCAATAAGCTCGGGCGCTTCGGGCTTAATACCACCGCGATGATCATCACTGTCTATTTCAATAAAAACGGAAAAGTCCTGTTGGTGTTTTTGTGCAAAGTCACTTACTGCCTTTGCCTGCGCCATATTATCGAGCAGTATATGTAGGTTAATACCGCGCTTACGTAGTTGAGCGACGCGTTCCAATTTTGCCGGTGCAATGCCTACGGCGTAAAGTAAGTCGGTGTAGCCAGCGTTTGCGTAGGCTTCAGCTTCTGCCAGTGTTGACACTGTGGCTGGCCTGGTTTTATCCGCGAGTAAGTAATCGGCGGCCTCTAACGTGCGCAATGTCTTCAGGTGAGGACGTAGGTGACCTCCCAGTGATTCAACCCGGTTTTTCAAATGCACGATATTGCGCTTTAGAATGGCTTCATCAATCAGCAAATATGGCGTATCAAGGGTATCTATCCACTGAGGTACTGTCATTTAATCCTCCTACTTTTTAAGAGCTTAATAGTTCTGCATAGCGGCTTATGTCGACATTGCCACCGCTAATGATAACGCCAACTCGTTTGCCTCGAAGCTCATCTTTAAGCTGCTCCACAGCAGCGAAACCGAGACATCCCGTCGGCTCAACAATCATCTTCATTCGCTCGGCGAAAAAGCGCATGGATTCAACTAAGCTTGAGTCGCTGACGGTGAGAATATCATCGACATTATTTTGAATAATAGGGAAGGTATACTCGCCCAAATACTGTGTTTGAGCGCCATCAGCAATGGTTTTGGGTGTTTCAATACGGACAATTTCCCCTTTACGGAACGACTGTTGGCCGTCGTTTCCGGCTTCGGGCTCAACACCATAAACTTTGCAGTCAGGTGCGAAGTGGCGCGCCGCTAACGCGCAGCCAGAGAGCAATCCGCCGCCACCTAGACACACGAATAGCGCGTCAAGCTCTCCGACTTCCTCAAACAGCTCTTTTGCGGCAGTGCCTTGCCCTGACAAAATGTGCGGATGGTCGTAAGGCGGTATGAGCGTATAACCGTGTTTCTCAGCAAGCGCTCTGCCTATTTGTTCGCGGTCTTCGGTATAGCGATTATAGTGAATAACGTCGGCACCATACCCGCGGGTCGCGTTCACCTTCGCGACAGGGGCGTCTTCGGGCATGATAATGGTCGCTTTAATACCGAGCAATTGAGCCGCTAAGGCTATCGCTTGTGCGTGATTCCCCGAGGAAAATGCAATGACACCGGCTTTCTTCTGCGCTTCATCAAACTGCAGTAGCGCATTCATGGCGCCGCGAAATTTAAACGCGCCCATACGTTGGAAGTTTTCACATTTAAAGAAAAGCTCAGCGCCCAACTTTTCGTTCGCTGTGCGCGACGTTAGCACCGGCGTCTTATGAGCGTATGGACGGATGCGTTCAGCGGCAGCAGCCACTTCTTCATAATTGGGTAGTGATAGCAAAACTCCTCCTTTTAAAGCACGTGCCAAAAGCCATAAAGCAAACCGGGAACAACCGCTAAAATCATGTAGGCAGCGTATTTGTAACGCTTGGCTTTAAATGTCTCTATTTATATATCCTCAAGACAAAGACTTTAGTTGACCTGTAGGGCGTCTAGCAAGCTTTTACGCCAAAGCGACTCTTTAAATTGACTGCGGAAGAAGTTGAAGTGACCAATACCCTTACTGTTTGCCATGTCAGGGGTTAAGTCTGTTAATGACTTTTCGGTGTTCGGGTAATGACTCAACAACGCCTCAATATTTGATCGCTGAAGTAACTCATCGTCGGTAATATGGAACGCACGAATGGGCGCGCTGAAGTCATCGTAGCGCGCTTTTTGTTCGTCAGTAATGTTATCGAACAAGTAGTTTTTGCTACGGCACCAACGACTCCACTGCTTCATGGCTGGTGCCGGCATATCTCCCACCATGTTCAGGCGCTTACCCGGAAAATAACCTGCTATGGGGGTACTGATTGGAGCCGCAAAATACCACAGTAGCCAGGATGTCCAGCGAACTTGTTTGCTGGCTTTTAACCAATAACCGGTTCCGCTGGCAATAGTCACCATTTGGTCGATGCTGTCACTGTTAGGTGCCAGGGCAACTATCTGACCCCCCAGGCTGTGAGCCAGCCAAATGAGCGGTTCATTTTGCTGGCAAGACTTGGCGTAGTCGAGTACGGTTTTAATATCCAGCTCGGCCCATTGGATAATATCGGACTTTATTTGTTTCAGCGGTTTATCAACCGACTGGCCAATACCGTAGTAGTCGAAAGTGATAACCCGATAACCCTGTTCGCTCAGCCAGCGTGCTATGGGTTGGTAAAAACGTTGTTTCACACCAAGAGCGGCAGCGATAACAATAGTTGCTCTGGCTTCTGCCTCTGGCTCAAATTTAATGCAATGAAGGTAGCGGTTGTTATCGGTTAGCTCGATACTTTTCATGTTTGTTGGCATAGTGACAATTAATTGGGGAGCACGGCATTGAAGGGTTTTACCGTCGCTTTTTTGTAAACCCCGGCTTCCCAGTATGGATCGTCATTTGCCCATTGCTCAGCGTCTTGCAGAGTGTCGAACTCAGCAATAACCACAGAGCCAGTATAACCCAGTACGCCCGGGTCAAGTTCGGCTATGGCAGGGCATGGACCCGCAACCAGCAAACGCCCGTCGTTTTGTAATGCTTTTAGACGCTCAAGATGAGCAGGGCGGGCTCGCTTGCGCGCTTCCAGTGAGTCCGGGTGATCTTCTGCAAAAATAACGAACCACATTATTGAGTGTTCTCCTCATCTTCTGCGTATTTGTTTATATAAATTTCAGTACCTAAAATAAACAAAAATGTTGCAATCAGAATCCCGAAGACTTTGAAGTTCACCCATACTTCCTGACTCAAAAATTCAGCAATGTAGAGGTTAATAGCTGCAAGGAAAAGGCAGTAAACAATCCAGGAATAGGTTAACCGAATCCATACAAAATTTGGTAATTCGATGTTCTGCCCTCTAATTGACTGGATAGGGTTTTTCTTTTTTAGTAGTAAGCTGCCGGCCAGAAAAAGTGCTATAGCAGCGTAAATAACTGATACTTTCATTTTTATGAACCAGTCATCATGCAGAAGCAGAGTCAGTGAACCGAAACCAATTACGACTAGGGGTAAAACCCAATGTCGGGTTGTCATAGGATGCTTAATTAGTTTCAACCCAATAAACTGGACCACAGTCCCTGCCATTAAAACACCGGTTGCGACATAAATGTCCGCCATTTTGTAGAACACAAAAAAGGCGATAATCGGTATATATTCTAATAACAGGGCCATCTACTACTCCGGTGTTTCGTTTTTCTTTATTTCAGCGATGTAGCGGCTTTCATGCTTTGGGTAAAAGCTTTTAAGTCCGCAAGTTGTTGCGCGTTATTGTCGAGGTTTTTCTCAATAAGCGCAACCACAGCTGAGCCGCTAATGGCACCGTTCGCTCCTGCAGCCAAAGCCTTTTGCACATGCTCAGGTTGCGATATGCCAAAGCCGAGCAAAATGGGTGGCGCCCCGGCGTTTTTTAGTTTGTCGATAAGCTCTGAGGCGGGCGCCTGCATTTGTGTCTCTGCGCCAGTAACTCCTGAGCGACTCAATAAATACACATAGCCCGAGCATTTCGTTGCAATGGTTTGTAGTAGGGCATCGCTGGCGTCAGGCGGTGCAATAAACACGGCGTCTATACCAACGTCTTTTGCAATTTCCGCAAATCGCTTGGCTTCTTTGGTGGGAACGTCGGCAATAAGCACTGAATCGACGCCAACATCTTTCATTTGCTGATAAAACTCATGAACGCCTTTAGCGTAAATTAAGTTCGCATAAACCAGTAAACCTATGGGTATTTGCGGTGAATAGTCGCGAACAGCTTTTAAAAGTTTCAAAATATCACTAAAGTTAGTGCCTGCATCCAGCGCGCGTAAGTTAGCACGCTGAATCACTGGTCCGTCGGCGACGGGATCAGAAAACGGCAAACCTAACTCCAGTGCGTCGGCGCCGCCGTCAATAAGTGCCTTTATAACTTCAAGGCTTTGCTCAGGTGTCGGGTCACCAAGCGTAACAAAAGGAACAAAAGCGCCTTGATTATTGGCTTTTAAATTAGCAAAACAGTCTTTGTAACGGCTCATTATTGCTGTTCCTCCGTAGCTTTTTCTTGGGCATTAAAAATACGACGAACATGATCAATGTCTTTGTCACCACGCCCCGATAAATTAATAAGCAGAATTTCAGGAGCGTCTGGCTCTGCCGCTCTTTTCAGGGCGTAAGCCAGCGCATGTGCTGATTCCAGTGCCGGAATAATGCCTTCATGACGCGATAATAACTTAAATGCCTCTAGAGCTTCCTCATCAGTGACAGATTCGTAGCGCGCGCGACCAATAGCTTTTAAGTGTGCGTGCTGCGGACCAACACCCGGGTAGTCAAGGCCGGCTGAAACCGAATACGATTCTTCAATTTGGCCTTCGGTGTCCTGCATTAAGAACGACAGGCAACCGTGCAAAATACCCGGTTTGCCGGCAGTAAGCGTTGCACCGTGATGAGAGGTTTCGACCCCTTTACCAGCAGGCTCGACACCGACTAAATCAACACCTTCCTCATCAATGAAGTCCGCAAACATTCCAATAGCATTGGAGCCACCGCCAACGCAGGCAATGACCTCGTCGGGTAAACGTCCTGCTTGCTCTTTAATTTGAGCCTTGGCTTCTTCACCAATCATGCGATGAAATTCACGCACAATGGTTGGGAAAGGGTGTGCACCCGCTGCGGTTCCTAACAAATAATGAGTATTGGGGTAGCTAGCCGTCCAGTCGCGCAAGGCTTCGTTAACTGCATCTTTTAGCGTGCCGCTACCGGTATCGACGGGAATAACCGTTGCCCCCATAAGCTCCATGCGAAAGACATTGGGTTGTTGGCGCTCGGCGTCCTTTTTACCCATGTAAATAATGCACTCTAAATCGAGCAGGGCGCAGGCAAGGGCCGTTGCAGTACCGTGCTGACCGGCACCGGTTTCCGCGATAATGCGGGTTTTGCCCATACGCTTTGCAAGCAGAGCCTGTCCCAGCACCTGGTTGGTTTTGTGGGCTCCGCCGTGAAGTAAGTCTTCACGTTTTAAATAAATTTTGGTGTTGTTTGAGCTCTCCAGCGGCAAATTACGGCATAGGCTCAGCGGTGTTGGTCTGCCTAGGTAGTTTTTCAGTAAGCCTCGAAACTCTGCCTGAAACTCTTCGTCTTGCTGGGCGTCAATAAAAGCTTGTTCCAGCTGTTCAAGCGCCGGTAATAAGATTTCAGGAACAAACTGGCCGCCGAAATCGCCAAAATAAGCGGGTAATGACTGACTCATACAGCCTCCTGTTGAATACGTTGAGAAACGTTCTTCTCTGAAAATCGCCCATACTGGCGAATTTTCATGAATGTTTGCGATACTTTCTGGCTATTTTTAATGCCCGGCGTCCATTCCACGCGAGAGTTCATATCGACACCTGCAAAACCAAGTGTTATTGCTTGATCAATACTTTCAGGACCAATACCGCCTGCCAGTAGGCAACGCTGGCGCTGCCGGGGCGTTAAATTTTCTAGTAATGACCAGTCAAATACCTGGCCACTACCGCCTTTTCGATTATCCAGGACAAAGGCATCGACGGGTAAGTCGGGTAACTGAGCGGGTGTTTCGATAGCCATAGCTTTCCATATTTTCACAGCGCTAAGACCTTGCTCACGCAGTTGCTGGCGCAGCTGCACGATGTAATCGATGTCTTCGTGCCCATGCAGTTGAACTACTGATAAACCTACCTCAGAAACAGCTTCAACCACTTTCTGCAAGGCGGTGTCGGCAAATACACCAACATAATTTAGGCCGTTGACTTCAGTGGTTATTTGTTGTGCTTGCTCGATATTAATGCAACGAGCCGAGTGCTCGACAAATATCAAACCGCCGTAGGCTGCACCTTGTGAGCGTGCGTTAATGGTATCTTCTGCGCGCGTTAAACCACAAACTTTGTTTTGCCCAAAAAGCAGCTCGCGACAGGCTAAATCGACATTGGGTTGTGCGCTCAAGGCGCTGCCGACTAAAAAACCATTAACGTAAGGAGCAACCCGACGAATGTCTGCATGTGTTGAAAAGCCTGATTCCGCGACTAGCAACGCACCCTGCGGTGCTAACGGCGCTAACTCTGCGCTGCGGTTCGGATCAATGCTTAAGTCGGTTAAATCGCGGTGGTTAATACCAATGATACGGGCATCTAATTTAACCGCTCGCTGCATTTCTTCTTCGTTAGCAACCTCAGTCAGAACATCCATACTAAGTGAATCAGCAATATTGCGAAGCGCGGTGTATTGTTCGTCATTAAGCACTGACAACATCAGTAAAATGGCGTCCGCGCCAAAGTAGCGAGCACGGTAAACCTGCTCTTCGTCAATGAAGAAGTCTTTGCACAGTACTGGCTGAGTCACTTGCTGGCGAACGGCTGTCAGGTAGTCCAAACGGCCCTGGAAAAACTCCGGCTCTGTCAGAACAGAAATGGCAGCTGCGTAGGGCGCGTAGCTCTTTGCCAGCTCAGGAGCGTCAAAATTGGCACGAATGAGACCTTTTGACGGAGACGCCTTTTTGCACTCCAGAATAAAGCCTGCCTTCTCACCGTTCAATGCTTCATATAAGCTTCTGTCGCTGCGGCTTAGTTGAGGCTTTATCTCACTCAGTGGCATAAGCTCAGACTGGACTTTGTTTTGCTCAACTTTGCGATCAACAATGGTTTTCAGTACATTTTTTTGCAGTGATATTGCATTAGACATGATACGTCTCCTGAGCGTCCTGAACACGGCGTAAGTGCAACAGCGCCTGCCCGGTATCTAAATGCTCAAGGGTCGCCGCTGTGGCCGCTTTCATATTGTCGTATTGTCCGCTTAAATACAGCAGGGCAGCAACATTCATGGCAACAGAGTGGCGCTGTGCAGGACTGCCTCCACCGGCCAAAATATCTTCGAGTATGCGAGCATTAAAGTCAGCGTCCCCACCTTTTAATTCACTGAGCGGTGCCGATGGTACGCCAAAGTCAGCGGGCTCGACCTGATATTCGTTAAGTTCACCGTCGCGTAGCTCAATAACTCGGGTCGGCCCGTGTAAAGCCAGTTCGTCCAGACCACTGCCGTGGACAACCATAGCACGCTTTACGCCTAATCTTTGTAGGGTTTCAGCCATTGGTTGTACCCATTCATCGCTGTACACGCCCAGAAGCTGTGCGTCAGGGCGCGCCGGGTTAACCAGTGGCCCAATTAAATTAAACAGAGTCCGTGTTTTTAAGGTTTGTCTTACCGGCATCGCGTGTTTAATACCCGGGTGATAGTGTGGCGCAAACAGAAAGCAAAAACCGTTATCTGCCAGTTGCGAAGAAGCGTCAGACGGGTCTAAGTTGACGCGCAGTTTTAACGACTCTAAAACGTCTGCAGACCCTGATCGCGAGGACACACTGCGGTTACCGTGTTTAGCAACCGCCAGTCCCATGCTTGCTGCTACCAAAGCGGCGGTGGTCGAGATATTCATAGTGTTACTGCCGTCGCCGCCGGTACCGCAGCTGTCAATAACGGTTGAATCCGGGCGAATAAAAGGCTTCGCTGCTGACAAAATAGCCTCAGCGGCACCAGCCAGTTCAGCGGGTGTTTCGCCACGCATTTTCATTGCGATCAGCGCGGCTGTCACTTGAGTATCGTTGAGCTCGCCTTTAATCAAGCGCTGGAAAAACTCACGGGTTTGATCTTGTGTCAGAGACTCACCGGACATCAGAGTTTGTAGGGCCTTCATGGCTGTGCTCCTTCCAATAAATAATGAATGCTGTTACTGAGTAATTGTTTTCCCTTTGGTGTTAGCAACGACTCGGGGTGGAATTGAAAACCAATAGCGTCGCTATGGCCGTGACTATCAAGAAACTCTGCCGCCATGGGAATACTGCCTTCGGGACCGTTAATTTGCCCAATGACCTTTACGGTGTCCGGCAGGTCGTAACCACTTAACGAATGATAACGAGCGACAACACATTGGTTGTTGTCAGTCGCATTAGTAAATACGGCGTGTTGCAGGGTGGTGATAGTAGCCGTCTTGCCATGAACGATTTCGCCACAGGTATCCACACGACCACCTGCGTATTCAACCAGTGCCTGAAAGCCCAGACAAATGCCCAGCATTGGAATACGACCGCTGCAAAAGCGAATAATTTCCATTAAGTTACCGGCATTAGCGGGGTGCCCCGGTCCCGGAGACAGACACACCAGTTGCTGTCCCTGATAATTATCTAGTTGTCTTATGACATCTTCAGCAGCCAGCTGATTACGATAGACCACCAGAGGGTAACCCAGTTGTCGCAGTTCATCGACCAGGTTGTAAGAAAACGAGTCGACGTTATCAATGAGTACAATACGAGTTGGTTGCGTCATGATTGCACTCCTTGTTGAACCGTGCTGTGTTGAAACGTATCCTCCTGAACTGAATGCGCCTGTTGAATCGCTAAAATAACGGCTTTGGCTTTACTTTCTGTTTCTGCAACTTCGCTGTCAGGGTTTGAATCGTGAACGACGCCGGCACCAGCCTGCACTATGGCTTCGCCGTTTTTAACGAACGCCGAGCGAATGACAATGCAGGTGTCCATGTCGCCATTTCCGGCAAGATAACCAACGGCTCCGCCGTAACTACCACGACGCTGCTTTTCGACCTGACGAATTAACGTCGCAGCGCTGACTTTGGGGGCGCCAACTAATGTGCCCATATTCATGCAAGCCCGGTAAGCGTGCAAAGCGTCGCAGTCGTCTCTTAATTTAGCTACCACGCGTGACACTAGGTGCATGACTTGAGAATAACGGTCCACTTGCAGTAAGTCGGCGACATAACGGCTACCGGTTTCACTAATACGTGCGAGGTCGTTGCGGGCTAAGTCCACCAGCATTAAATGTTCTGCCAGTTCCTTTTGGTCGAGTCTTAATTCCAGCTCCATACGGCTGTCTAAGTCGAGGTTAATACTGCCGTCCGCATTTTTGCCGCGTGGGCGCGTACCGGCGATAGGGTATAGCTCGACTTGGTTCGAATCTTTTTGGTACTTAAGTGCGGACTCAGGTGAAGCACCAAACAGGCAGAAATCCGGGTGACTCATAAAAAACATATAAGGCGACGGATTGTTCTTCTTTAACTGATTGTAGGCAGCCAGAGGCTCCGGGCAGGGCATTTTAAACCGGCGCGACGGCACTACCTGGAAAATATCTCCGGCGACGATGTTCTTTTTCAGCTGGGTAACAATGGAAGCAAATTCGTCAGCCGAGGGTGTTGCGGTTACTGAGACATCAACCGGCAGTGGTTTCGGTGTTATTGCCGGTAACTGGCAGCGCGCCGCTAGTTCACCAACGCGCTGACTCATGGCCTGGTAACGCTTATCATGGTCTTTGCCCCCAAACACACTGCCAAGCAGTTCGGTGGTTTGCGCTTGATGATCAATAATGAGCAGTGTTTCAGCTAAGTAAAAAACGTAATCAGGGCAGTCGTTCTCACCTTCTTCAACTTGTGGTAACGGTTCGTAGCTGGCGACAAAGTCATAGGCAAAGGCACCGCCAAGAAACACTGAAAATGGGTGCTGCTGTGCTGTGTCGTTTGCTTTCATTAATTGCTGCTGAAGAATGCGTAATGGCTCCATATTGCTTATTTGGCGCAAGCGGGAGTCTTCATCTACCGGCACATCCCCTTGAGAGGGGGTTGTAAGGGTGAAATCGGCGACTAAGCCATTACCGAGGGCAGTAATGGTTGCACAGCTTTCCAGCTTTTTCTGAATCCATGGAAGCAGGGCGTTACCATTATCTGTCAGCGCCTGAATGGTCACTTGTTGCTCGTTACAGGTAAGCTGCAACGCGGCATCAATCAGCAATAAGCTTTTGACTTGTTGTTTGGTACCAATGTCAGCCGAATCAAGCAATAAATGAGCACCATTGGTTTGGCAGGTATTTTGATAAACCTGCAGCGGCTCCGCTTGATAAGGCAGTGACACTCTTAATGTCTCTAAATTGCCGTCTTGTTCAGTTGTCAGGTTGTCCACCTCAGACCTCGTTTTCTCTTGTTGATTTTTAAACCTGCTCCAGTGAAACGGCAATAAAAAACCCGCTCAAAGGAGCGGGTTTCTCAAAGTGAAGCTATTTACGTTACACGCACAACTACACCACCCGCTCGTTCGGGAAGTGCCACCACCAATGTTGGGTTGTTGTACGTAAAAACATAAGTTGTATAGCTCTCTTAATTTGCGTTAATGCTGACAAACTAACGTTTGTGCGGAAGTCTGTCAACAGTTGTTTTGACTTGTGTATGCAAATAGTTACTTATATTCAGCCGGTTGACCTTTAGAGTCAGACTGACGAATAAACTCACGTAAATCGTCATTGGCTTTTTCCAGGTCGGCACGACGTAAATACATCATGTGACCACTGCGGTAGCCTTTAAAGTCGATACGATCGCTCATTTGCGTACTCGGATCTAAGTGCCACATGTTGTACTTCGCATCGAAATAGTTAGTAGCGCCGTCGAAGTAGCCTGACTGAATCAGTACATTCAGGTAAGGGTTCTGAGCCATCGCCTGACGTAACTGCTTGCCGGTGTTGTTGTTTGAGCGATCCCACGGGTGAACGGGACCAAACATGTTGTATTTAATGTCAGTTTCGAAGTTGAGTTCTTCACGCAGGTAATAGTTAATGGCTGGCGTGAACGAGTGCAACCACGATGTTAATTCAGCGTTGTAGTCAGGACGGTCGCCTGAGCGTTTTTCATCCAACCCTAAATAGCGCGAGTCAAGGCGGCCAATAGTGCGGTCGCGGTCACGCAGGAGTTCTTTCCAGAAATACCAAGTGCTTGGAGCCAGGTTGTTATCTAATACCGCTTGCTTAGATAACCCGGAGTAATAGGCCACACGCTCAGCCATTTGCTCGCGGGCGTCACCGGTCAGCATAGCGCCTTTCGCTAATGCTGGCAGGTATTGCTCAAGTGCGAAACGCTCAACTTCTGGTAGCATTTCTTCCAGATCTTTGTTTTGCAAAGCGTCTGGAAGTGCATCGTGATACCAGGCGGCTGCAGCAAAATAAGGCAGCTGGTTAGCTTGTTTTACCGGGCCGTCGCGGTCAATACCAATATCAGTTGGTGACACTAGAATAACGCCGTTTAGGTACATCCACTGACTGTTTTGAAGCTCTAAAGCAAGGCCAGATACACGAGTTGTACCATAGCTCTCGCCAATTAAGTACTTAGGTGACTGCCAGCGGTTCATGCGTGAAGTAAAGGTGTTCATCCACTCGGCAAGATATTTAACGTCGGCATTAACACCGAAGAACTTTTCTTTTTGCTCTGCACGCGAAGGCATTTTGCCGTCTTCATTTGGCAGAACGCGCGAGTAACCGGTATTCACCGGGTTAATGAAAACAATGTCAGCGACATCGAGAATAGAGTGCGGGTTGTCCTGCACGCCATAAGGCTGAACTGGATAACCTTCGTCGCTCAGGTTTAATACTTTTGGACCCGTGTAAGCAATGTGCATCCAAACCGATGCCGAGCCCGGACCACCATTGAATGAGTATACAATAGGGCGTGACTCACGGTTATCGACGTCCTGACGCTCGTAGTAGGTATAGAACAGCGAAGCGGTTGGGTTGCCCTCGTCGTCCCATACCGGTTGAGTGCCGGCTGTGGCTGTGTAGTCGACAGTTTCGCCATTAATTTCTACGCTGTGCTCGGTAACCACTTCGGTGTCGACCGGCAACATGCGTTTATGATTCGTTGAACTCTCTTCGGCAACAACAGGTGCTGATACTACAGAGCAACCCATTAGTGACAAAGAAGCAATTAAAGCGAGACTCTTTCGCATGAGATTGTTCTCCGTTTTTTATAATGTCGCTTCAGATTAACAAATAATTACTTTAAAGAGTCAAAGGTTATGCGATTATTGGTTTTATTCCTGCGACTGGACTCTCGTATTGAGTCTCGTTTTCTAAAAGAGTGGGTTTTTAGAGGTTAACAATGATGAAAAACAAACTAGTGGCTGCGGGGTGTGGCCTTTTATTGTCACTGAGCAGCATTGCGGTGTTTGCTCAAAGCTTGTCCGACGCCATGAAAGATGGCTTACAAACTATGGCGTCAGAGCAGCTAAACGCAGATTTAGAGGTTAGCGAGCTACAGGTAAACTCACTGACCAACGGCTTAACAGCAAATAAAGTTCGCCTGGCGACCCGTGTTGACGAATTATCAGAGCCAGAGAATCAGTTATTGCTGGCGAAACAGCTTGTTTTGACCGGAGACTGGCAGGCGTTAGGCAGTAGTCGTGTCGATATCTCTAAAATAGCGGTGTCAGATGCTCAGCTTACGGTTTCCTATTACGGAACAGGGCGCTCAAATTTGCATGAGTTTTTAAAGCAAATGAGTGACATGAAAGTGCAAAAAGTCAACTCAGTGCCGCTTCGCTGGCAGGTCGATGAATGGGTGATGGACAATGTCACTATTAACTTGTTTGATAAAGGCGAACCGATTCTCAGTGTTCACGTGGATGAGCTGGCTTTAACCGACTTACAGTCAATGCAAGACCCTGATGCTCAGGTGAAAGAATTACTCTGGCCGATTTTAGATCAGGTTGTTGAGCAGGTACAAAGCGGTAATTCGAGCCTGCAAGTGGACAGCATGGCGCTCTCGCGGTTTTTATTGCGTGAAGCCATGGCGTTCTAAACTTGAGTTAAACGGGTTTACGAAGTACAGTTAGGAAAAAATTAAACACCCGTTTAAAATAAGAGGTTGGCGTGGCAAATTCATACCCAAATTTACTAAAACCCCTTGATCTTGGCTTTACAACGTTAAAGAACCGAGTGCTGATGGGGTCAATGCATACTGGCCTGGAAGAAGAAAAAAATGGCTTTAGTAAATTAGCCAGCTTTTATGAAGAGCGTGCTAAAGGCGGCGTCGGGCTGATTGTCACCGGCGGTATTAGTCCAAACTTTCGAGGACGTTTAGCGCCCTTTGGCAGTGAAATGTCAAAGCCCTGGCATGTGGGTAAACACCGTCAGGTGACCGATGCCGTTCATAAGTATGGCAGTAAAATCTGTCTGCAACTTCTGCACGCTGGTCGTTACAGCTACCATCCGTTTTCGTTAGCGCCCAGCGCGATAAAAGCGCCTATCAATCCGTTCAAACCGAAAGCCATGTCTGAACGGCAAATTCTCAAAACCATTAAACACTATGCCCGTGGCGCTAAGTTAGCGCAGAAAGCCGGCTATGATGGTGTTGAGATCATGGGATCAGAAGGTTATCTGATTAACCAGTTTTTGTGCCCAAGAACCAATAAGCGCACTGACGACTGGGGCGGTAGCTTTGAAAACCGTATGCGTTTTCCGTTGGAAATTGTTAAAGCCGTGCGAGCCGCTTTGGGTGAAAAATCGATTATTATTTTCCGCTTGTCGATGCTGGATTTGGTGGAAGACGGACATCAGCTGGACGAAGTGCTGCAGCTGGGTAAGCTACTGGAGCAGGCGGGCGTGACCATTATTAATACCGGCATTGGCTGGCACGAAGCAAGGGTTCCAACCATTGTGACCTCGGTGCCACGTGGCGCCTTCAGCTGGATAACTGAGCGCGTGCGCCGTGAGTTGTCGGTACCTGTTGTTGCTGTTAATCGTATCAACACGCCGGAAATTGCCGAGCATATTTTAGAAAGTAACCAGGCTGACATGGTGTCTATGGCACGGCCATTATTGGCTGACCCAGAGTTTGTTAATAAAGCGGAACAAGGTCAGTCTGAACGCATTAATACCTGCATTGCCTGTAACCAAGCGTGTTTAGATCATGTCTTTGAGAATAAACGAGCTTCTTGTCTGGTGAACCCAAGAGCCTGCTATGAACAAGAGTTGGTTATGAAGCCCGCTGATAAGAAAAAGCGTCTGGCCGTTATTGGCGCAGGGCCTGCGGGCTTAGCTTTTGCCTGCAATGCGGCAGAGAGGGGACACCAGGTTGACTTATATGACAAAGCTGCGGAAATTGGCGGTCAGTTTAACTACGCGAAACAAATTCCGGGTAAAGAAGAATTCTATGAAACGCTGCGTTACTTCAAACACCGTATTGAAGACACTGGTGTGCAGCTTAAGTTAGGTAAAGAGCAAAGTTGTGAAGGCCTGCTGGCAGAAAAATACGATGATGTGGTTCTGGCAACCGGCGTCAGTCCTCGCAAGGTCGACATTCCTGGTGTCGATTTACCGCATGTTCTGGGCTACTTAGATGTTTTGCGCGACCACAAAGCTGTGGGTAAGAAAGTGGCTGTGATTGGTGCCGGTGGTATTGGTTTTGATGTCTCTGAATACTTAACGACCGAAAAGTCACTGACGCTGGATGAAAAAGAGTGGTCCGAGCGCTGGGGTATAGACAAAGACTACAGCGATCGTGGCGGCTTGAAACCCCAGCAACCAGAGCCAAGCCCGCGTCAGGTATGGTTGTTGCAACGTAAAGAGAGCAAAGTCGGCAAAGGCTTGGGTAAAACATCCGGCTGGGTGCACCGCAACGAGCTGAAAAGTAAGTCGGTTAATATGTGGAACGGTGTCACCTACCACCGTATTGTGCCGGAAGGCATAGAAATTGAGCGCAATGGTGAAAAACAGTTGTTGGAAGTGGATAATATCGTTATTTGTGCCGGTCAGGTGCCTCAGCGTGAACTTCACGACGCTCTGGAAGCGGCCGGTCAGTCAGTACATTTAATTGGTGGAGCTGACGTTGCGGCCGAGCTGGATGCGAAGCGCGCTATTCGTCAGGGAACCGAGTTGGCAGCAAGGATTTAATGACTTTATACGACCTGCATTGTCACAGCACGCATTCAGATGGCTCCTTGTCTGTCGAGGAGCTTTTGCGTCGTGCCTGCGAGCACAACGTCGATGTACTGGCGTTAACCGACCACGACAGCGTTGAAGGGATAGCTGAAGCAAGAGCGTTGGTCGAAAAAGAACAGCTGCCGCTTCAGTTTATTAACGGCGTGGAAATTAGCTGTCGCTGGGAAAGTTTTGAAATTCATATTGTTGGTTTGAACTTTGACCCTGACAACGAACATTTAAAAGGTTTGTTGGCACAACAACAGCAACGGCGCTATGACCGCTTTGCAGCCATTTTAGAAAAGCTGGAAAAGCGTGGTGTCATGTTGTCTGCTGAGGAATGTCAGGTTGATGGCATGCCAACCCGCAAACACATAGCCGATACCCTGGTCGAAAAAGGCATTGTCAGCCATCCGCAAAAAGCGTTCGATCATTACATTGGAAAGGGCAACAGCGCTTATGTTACGCCGCAGTGGTGCGACATTCCTGAGGCCATTGAAGCTATTCATAAGGCCGGCGGCCAGGCTGTACTGGCACATCCTCATGCCTACAAAATGTCGAATAAGTGGCTGCGTCGATTATTGGTCGAGGGGAAGGAGTGGGGTCTTGATGGCATGGAAGTCAGTTTAAGCCAGCAGTCACCGGGACACCGTGATGCGCTCGCTAAAATGAGTCAGGAATATGGCTTAAAAGCGTCTCAGGGGTCTGATTTTCATTACCCCGGCAATTGGCGTGAGCTCGGTAAAAACCTTTGTCTGCCAGCCGACTGTGTGCCAATATGGGAGCATTGGTCACAGTAGAAAAAGGTTGGGGGAGGTTATGAGTCAATTTTTTGAAATTCATCCGGAAAATCCTCAGGCGCGTTTAATTCAGCAAGCCGTACAAATTATTCGCCAAAGCGGGGTTGTGGTTTACCCAACCGACTCAGGGTATGCCATTGGCTGCCAAATAGGCGATAAAGCGGCTGCAGACCGTATTTGCCGTATTCGTGATATCGATAAAGAACACAACTTTACGTTGATGTGCCGTGACCTCTCGGAGTTATCAACTTTTGCCCGCGTCGACAACGATGCGTTCCGGTTACTGAAAAACAACACGCCGGGGCCTTACACCTTCATTTTAAAAGGCACGAAAGAGGTGCCGAAGCGTCTGTTGAACCCAAAACGGAAAACTATCGGCATTCGTGTACCAACCAACCGTATTGCAATGGCGCTTTTAGAAGAGCTTAATGAGCCGTTAATGTCGACCAGCCTTATTCTCGGAGATGGCGAACTGGCTGAGTCAGACCCTGAAGAAATTCGCGATAAGCTTGAGAAATTAGTCGACTTAATTGTTGATGGAGGTCACTTAGGCGAACAACCGACTACGGTTGTTGATCTGTCAGAAGGAGCGCCGGTGATACGTCGTGAAGGCTCTGGTGAGACGGAACCTTTTGATTTTTAAGGCGACTTAAATGGCTGAACAACAGTCGTTACCACTGGGATTTGTTCGTGGAGAGCCGGTTATTGAAAAACCGGAAGACCTCTACATTCCGCCCGACGCACTGGAAGTTATATTAGATACTTTCAGTGGTCCTATGGACTTGCTTTTATACCTTATTCGCAAGCAAAAGCTCGATATCGTCGATATGCCGATTCTCACCATTACCCGACAGTACGTCGAATACGTGGAAATGATGAAAGAGCTGAAGCTTGAGCTAGCAGCTGACTATTTGGTAATGGCGGCTATATTAGCGGAAATAAAAAGCCGTTTGCTGCTTCCGAAGCCACCGCAGGAAGAGGACGAGGAAGACGATCCAAGAGCAGAACTGGTGCGGCGCTTGAAAGAGTATGAGGCGATACGCGAGGGTGCCGAGCATATCGATTCACAACCGCAGGTTGGCCGGGATATTTTATTAAGCGAAGTGGCAACTGATGCGCGCGAGCATGTGACGACACCACCACCGGAAGTGACTATTGAAGACTTAACGCTCGCGTTTAGCCGGGTGTTGCAGCAGGTTGAACTCAATGCCCATCATCATATTCAACGTGAGCAGCTGTCGACCCGTCAACGTATGAGTCAGGTTATTGAATTGTTGTCTGAGAAAAAATACGTTGCTTTCAGTCAGTTGTTTAAACGCACAGAGGGGCGTGCAGGTGCGGTGGTCAGTTTTTTAGCAATTTTAGAACTTGTGAAGGAATCAATGATAGAATTGTCGCAAGTTGAACCCATGAGTGATATTCGCATCAGTTTGAGAAACCGTCAGCAGGATGAATCAGTTACAGCTTAAACAGCTAATAGAGGCGGCATTGTTTGCCCATCCACAGCCGTTATCGGCAGAGCAGCTTCATCAACTGTTGTTGAGCGAAGGTGAAGCCTCTTTGACTATGGTTAAAGGCTTACTGAAAGAACTGCAAACCGATTACCAGGAGCGTGGTATTGAATTAGTGAAGGTGGCTTCTGGTTACCGGTTTCAAACACGGGCGGAACTTGGGCAGCGCCTCGCTTCGTTATGGCAGGAAAAGCCTCAGAAGTATTCTCAAGCCCTGTTGGAAACTCTGGCTTTGATTGTTTACAGACAGCCTATTACCCGGGGTGAAATCGAACAAATACGGGGTGTGAGTGTCAGTAGTAATATTATTAAGACACTACAGGAAAGAAACTGGATAAAGGTGGTGGGCCATAAAGAAGTACCGGGGCGACCGCAACTGTACGCCAGCACCAAAGAGTTTTTAGATGACTTTAACTTAAGTGACTTGTCCGAATTGCCGGATATCGACACGCTTGATGAAGACGATGAACGTACCGCTGAGACAGCGATTAACGAGAGAGAACAGTAAGAATGACCGAAAAGTTACAAAAGGTATTAGCCCGCTCAGGACATGGCTCAAGACGAGAAATTGAAGCCAAAATTGCTGCTGGACGCATTCGTGTAAATGGAAAAGTGGCGCAGCTGGGCGAGCGAGTTGATGCAGACGCAAAAGTTCGCATTGATGGTCATGAAGTTGAAATAAAGCCTGAAAAAGAAGTTATCTGCCGGGTCTTGATGTACCACAAGCCTGAAGGCGAGTTGTGTACACGCAAAGATCCTGAAGGACGTCCAACGGTGTACGACCGTTTACCGCGCATGAGCGGAGCGCGTTGGGTCGCTGTTGGTCGACTTGATGTAAATACCTCAGGATTGTTGTTATTTACCACCGACGGGGAATTAGCCAACCGGTTAATGCATCCGAGCCAGCAGGTTGAGCGCGAATACGCAGTGCGTGTTTTCGGTGAAGTCGACGATAAAATGATGAGTCGTCTTAAAAAGGGTGTGCAGCTGGAAGACGGCCCCGCGCATTTTAATTCGATAAAGCCGGCTGGTGGTGACGGCATGAACCGTTGGTACCACGTAACCATCAGTGAAGGCCGTAACCGTGAAGTGCGCCGCTTGTGGGAGTCACAGGAAGTGCAGGTGAGCCGACTGATTCGTGTGCGTTACGGTGACATTCCTCTTGAGCAAGGCTTACCGCAAGGTGGCTGGTCGGAAATGCCGCTGGAGCAAGTGAATGCGTTGAGAAAGCAGGTGAAACTGCCACCTGAAGAGCGTTCGTTTATTGACCCTCGGAATCAAGAGTCCAGGCAGCGTAAGTTCGCTAAAATACGCCGAGCGACGGCAAAGCACCGCGAATACAAAAAGACAGATAAGCGTCGCAGATAATGAAAGGCTCTACCAAGCGCTGGTTAGCAGATTTTTCTGATAACCAGCGTTTACTCTTAGCCTGGCCTTACCGCCGGGACGTTTGGCGAGATAATGCATTGCCTGCTCGCGAAGTCATTGCTGAGCTGGCGCGTCAGGTCAGTCACTATACCCCCGTTACTTTACTGGTTCATCCAGACTACCAGGGTTCTGTGCCAAAGAAGCTGTATGACTGCTGCTCTGTTATCGTCGAGCGATACGATGATATTTGGCTACGAGACACCTTGCCGTTATGGTTTTCAAAGAAGAGGCAGACGTCTGGTATCGTGTTCCAATTTGATGGTTGGGGCGGCGTTCAGTCAGCGGTGGAGTGTGATAGAGCCTTAGCCTCACAACTGTCGTTAAAGTTGGAACGCTCGTTATCAGTCTGTGATTTGGTCACAGAAGGAGGCACCTTTACTCATAATGGTCAAGGTACATGGCTTGTTGGCTTATCCAGCATTATTCAGCGTAATCCCTCGTTATCGAAAGACGTTATTAAGAATAAGCTAAACGACTGCTTTTCGGGTGAGTCGTTGTTTTTCTTTGAAGGCGCTCTGACTGCTGATGAGACTCAGGGACATATGGACAATATGGCGCTATTTCTTAATGAAAATACTCTTATCTATGCGCTAACTAAAGACGAAAACCACCCCGACTATAAAACCTGTAAGCGGTTAGCGGAGCTTATTGAACTGCTGCCTGATTCAATTCAGAAAGTAGCCGTTCCATTACCTAAGCCATTGCGACCGACACGGATTGAACGAGAAAGTCTGGAACAGCTTCAGACGAGTTTAAACAGAACGGAAGAGCTTCCGTTGCTGTGCAGCTATATTAATGTGTTACAGACTGACACTCTTGTGGTTGTGCCGGAATTTGGCTTGCCGGAAGACACTATTGCCTTGTCGATAATACGAGAAGTGCTGCCCGAAAAAAGGGTATTGAGTGTTCCTGCGCGGGAGTTAGTATTAGGCGGCGGTGGACTGCATTGTATTAGTCATAACCTAGCTGGATTAAGCGATAACCAAACGCTCACGGCCTGACTTTTTCGCGTCGTAAAGTACATCATCGGCGCGCTTATAGAGTTCGTCAAAGGAGTCATCGGGCAGCGCTTCAGTAAAGCCCATGCTAAAGGTTATTTGATAGTTTTCAGGAATTCCTTCTATGGGCTGACTGTTCAAACCTTCCTGAAGTCGCTTGAACAGTTGTTGGGCATCTTCTTTTGAGGCATCTAAGAATAGCAACAACCACTCTTCACCGCCTAAACGGCCGTAACTGTCTTGTTCCCTCAGGGACTCATCGGCAACCTGTGCAAACCTTTGCAATACGCGGTCGCCGGCGTCGTGTCCGAATTCGTCGTTGATACTTTTGAAGTAATCGAAGTCGACCACTGCTAAGGCAAGGCTGCGGTTTTGTTCCTTAGCTTGTTCTAACTCTTTTTTGCAACGTTGCACAATGGCTCGGCGGTTAGGGGCCTGGGTTAAATCGTCTTTAAGAGCGAGCTCGGCAAAGTTTTTACGCGCTCGCCATTGTTGAAGCAGAAAACCAGAAATAATAACAACCAGCAAAGCAACCGTGATGATTGCCAAGACGAGCAAATAATAAGAGTTTTGCTGCTCTTGTAACGCTAGTTGCTGTATCTGGTTTTCTTTTTTGAGAAGCTCGTTCGTTGTTTCCTGCTCTTTAATCTCCAGGCGAACCATAACTTCCTGAACTTGCTTGTCCTGAAGGTTCTCTTGCACGGCTTTCATTTTCTCAACCGAGCTTTTGTAATGTGTTAGCGCCTTTTCAAACTGTTGGGTTTCTTCGTAATAGCGAGACCACTTGCTTTCAAGGCGTTGTTTCAGGCCGTCATCGTTAAGTGTATTAATTAATGAGGTAGCGGCTTCAAGCTCTTGTTGAGCGACCTCTATTTGCTGAGTTGCCAAGTAAACTTCAACCTGGCTGAGTCGTGTTTCGGCCTCCATGGGATGTGCCCCGGCAGACCGAAACTGAGGCAAGGCTTGCTCAAAGTTAGATAAAGCAGCTTGGTAATTCTCATTATCCAGCTCTAATGTCCCCAAGCGGAACATGGCATAAGCGACGCCGAGTTCGTCTTCTATTTCGCGGCTTATTTCCAGAGCTGTTTCAAAGTGCTGTCGCGCTTTATTGGGCTGACCCGCCTGGTGATAAATTCTGGCAAGGTTATACTCTAGAACCGAGGTGTCCCACTGGCCAAGATGCTCCTTGCTAATCTCCAGGGCTTCAAGTGTGTGTTCAATAGCGATATCAAAGGCACCGACATCGGTGTAGATAATGCCGATAAGACCATGAAACTCAACTTGAAGTTTGGGTATAGCGCTGTATGCGTCTCGGTTTAAGCCTTCTAAAATTTCCAGAGCTTCGGCAATATCTCCGGCATGTTGCATGACTTGAGCGTGAAGTATCTCCGCTTCAATAAATAAGTCTTCACTACCCGACGCTTTGGCGTTTTCAATAGCATAAATGACACTGGCGTTAGCTTGCTGTAGTTGACCACGCTGAAGTTGATACCAGGTTTGATTGATACGAAGCAGGGCGGAAGCGACTTCAGAATCTGCTAATTTAGCGAATCTCAGTCCTTCTTTAACGGTTTCAATAAGCTTGGTTTCATTGCCGGAATAGCGGTAGGCCTCAGATTGCAGGGCATAAGCGAGTGCGAGCTTTTCGAACTCGCGACCTTCATCGTATTGGCTTATCCATTGATTGGTTTTGGTTATCCATTCGTCCGGATTGCTGCTTGCGTCAATACGCTGCTGCTGCCACTCTTGTGCAAAGAGCGGCAACGACAGTAACAGCAATACGATGTAAATGAATCGCAACTTAAAAACCAATTGCTACTTTTCTGTTAATAAAATGTTGCTAATTATTCTACCTGACTCGCGTCCCGACGCAATCAATTAATTGCCTTTGTTTTGTATGTTTTCGACACTAAATACAGCTTCAACGGAGGCTTCGATGGTTTGTTGACCCGGCAGCGACACCTTGTCAGAACGTACACTGGCTTCTGCCATTTGCATCATAAATGGGCGCGAGATTGAGCGCTCAGTAATACTTAAGGTACCGGTGAGATCAAGGCCGGCTGTACTCGCCAACTGTTCGGCTTTTTGCCGGGCTTGTTTGTAGGCATTAATTAATGCTTGTTGATAAAGCGCCTGTTGGTCACCAATTTCGAACTGAATTTGTCCAACCCGGGTCACACCTCTAGATAAAGCTAAATCAATCACATTGTCATAATTTTCAGGGTTGCGTAGAGTCACTTTTATCTCTCGTCTGACAATAAAGCCGCTCTGCTTGGTTTTACCGTCGGAGTCTTGTTCGTACTGCGGGTAAATTTGCAACTGGTAAGACTGAATGTCTTTTTCTGCAACGTCTTCTTTAAGTAAGTCGTTTAGTAAGCGTTCAGTCGTATTGTCGACCACGGTTTTTTGCGAACTGAGTTTATTGCCGCGCTCTTCTATCCAGAAGGTAATTCGCATTAAATCCGGCACGGCACTGACGCTGCCGTTGCCTGTCGCCGTAATGCGCTGCTCTGTTGCTTGTGAGACTTGGTGGAAGCCTGCTGTAAGAACTAACAGACAAACCGAAAGAATGCTTGATTTTAAGTAACTCTTGGTCATGATTAGTGTCCCTGTATAGAATTCCCATAACTCTTAGCTATGGAGTATAGGTCATGGGTGAAAGTTCAGAAGAATATGATGAAAGCGCATTGAGAGACTCGGTGTTTCGCCTGTTAGGGCGTCGTGAGCAAAGCTATCAGGAGTTGCGCCGAAAATTGATTCAAAAGCGTTGGCCCAACGACATGGTTGACGCAGTGTTGAAAGACTTTAAAGAAAAAGGCTGGCAAAGCGACGAGCGGTTTGCCGAAATTTTCATACGTGAAAAGGTATCGCAAAAACAAGGTCGGCTGAAAATTTTAGCTCAGGCAACTCAGCAAAAAGGATTATCGGTAGAGCTTGTCGAGCGGCTGTTGGAAGAAATGGAAGTGGACTGGTTTAGCTTATGTGCGGAATTAAAGGAGCGGCGTTTTGGGGAAGAACCACCCGCTGACCAGAAACAATGGCTGAAACAAGTTCGCTTTCTGCAGCAACGAGGTTTTAATTCGGAGCAAATATTCGCTTGCGTCAATCGACCAGAAAGCTAGGCTGAGCAACGACTTCGTGATAATCTAACAGTATATAAGCAATTACACCCATAGGCTTTTGGCAAAGCAAGCAGGACAAACTAGACAAACTAAAAGTAGGACAAACTATGAGCATGAACAGTGCCCAAATTCGTGAAACATTTCTCAGTTATTTTGCGAAACGAGGACACGAAAGAGTGCCTTCGGCATCAATGATACCGGGTAATGATCCAACGTTATTATTTACTAATGCCGGTATGGTGCCGTTTAAAGATGTTTTTTTGGGGAGCGATAAGCGTCGTTACGACAAGGCAACTTCTGCTCAGCGTTGCCTGCGCGCTGGCGGCAAACATAATGACCTGGAAAACGTGGGGTATACGGCTAGACACCATACATTTTTTGAAATGATGGGTAACTTCAGCTTTGGTGACTACTTTAAAAAGCAAGCTATTGAATATGCTTGGGACTTTCTTACCAACGAATTGAAATTACCGGCTGAAAAGCTGTGGGTGACTGTCTTTACAGAAGACGACGAAGCTTACGATATCTGGGCAAAAGATATTGGTGTACCGGAAGATCGTATTTCACGTATTGGCGAAAAAGATAACTTCTGGTCGATGGGTGATACAGGGCCGTGTGGGCCATGCTCAGAAGTCTTCTACGACCATGGCCCTGAAGTATGGGGCGGTCCTCCGGGCACACCGGAAGAAGACGGTGACCGTTATATTGAAATTTGGAATTTGGTTTTCATGCAGTACAACCGTCAGGCTGACGGTACGCTGGAACAATTGCCAAACCCTTCAATAGATACAGGCATGGGGTTAGAGCGTATTTCGGCCATCATGCAGAATGTCCACAGTAACTACGAGATTGACTTATTCCAGGCACTGATTCAGTCAGCGGCTAAAATCATTGGTACTGACGACCTTAACAATAAGTCATTGCGTGTTATTGCTGACCATATCCGTTCATGCTCTTTCTTAATTGCTGATGGCGTAATGCCATCGAATGAAGGGCGCGGTTATGTGTTGCGCCGTATTATCCGCCGTGCGGTTCGACATGGTCACTTACTGGGTGCTAAAGAAACATTTTTCTTCCAGCTGGTTGATGAACTTGTTAACCAGATGGGCGAAGCGTATCCGGAACTGGTAGAAAAACAGTCGATTATAAAAGATGCGTTAGAGCGTGAAGAGCAGCAGTTTGCGCGTACGCTTGAACGAGGCTTGGCAATTCTCTCCGATGAGATCAAGCAGCTTGATGGCACTGTTATTCCTGGTGATGTCGTCTTTAAGCTTTATGACACATACGGTTTCCCGGTTGATTTAACCGCTGACATAGCTCGCGAACAAGAGCTAACGGTTGATGAACCCGGCTTTGAAAAGGCAATGGCTGAACAGCGCAAGCGAGCTCAGCAAGCCTCTCAGTTCGGTATGGACTATAACGAACAAATTAAGTCAGAGCAGAAAACGGCATTTACTGGTTACGAGCAGGTCAATGGTGACGCTAAAGTCGTAGAGCTTTTCAAGGAAGGTAAAGCGGTTGAACGTTTAGAAGCGGGTGAAAGCGGCATTATTGTCTTGTCCGAAACTCCTTTTTACGCAGAAAGCGGCGGTCAGACTGGTGATACCGGTAAATTAGTAGCGAATAGCGGCGTCTTTGAGGTCACCGATACTCAATATATTGGTAAAGCGATTGGGCATCACGGTAAGGCGTCGGCGACTATTCAGCTAGGTGATTCAGTGAAAGCTGAGATTGATGCTGAACGCCGGGAAAATATTAAACGGAATCACTCTGCGACACACTTGGTGCACGCTGCATTACGTAATCTGTTAGGTGAGCACGTTACTCAGAAAGGCTCGCTGGTAGAAGCGGACAAAATGCGTTTTGACTTTTCACACTTTGAACCTGTTTCCGCTGAACAAATCGCTCAAATTGAGCGTGAAGTGAATGCGCAAATTCGAGCGAACTTGTCGCTAGAAACACAGTTAATGGACATTGAAGAAGCAAAAGCTGCTGGTGCAATGGCGTTATTTGGTGAAAAGTATGACGAGCAGGTCCGTGTGGTACGCATGGGTGACTTTTCGATGGAGTTATGCGGTGGTACTCACGTTCGTTCAACCGGTGACATTGGTTTATTCCGTATTACTTCTGAAGGTGGTATTGCCTCGGGCGTGCGCCGTATTGAAGTGGTTACCGGTGAAGCGGCTATTCGCTATACACAAGGCCAGCAAGCTATGCTTAATCAGGTTGCGGCCGAAATTAAAGCGAAACCTGATAATTTAATTGAGAAGATTCAGCAGGTGTTGCAGAAGCAGCGTGAGCTAGAGCGTCAAAATGAGCAGCTTCAGAAAAAACTGGCGTCTCAAGCGGGGGGCGGTTTGGTTTCACAAGCGGCTGAAATTGCAGGCGTTAAAGCTATTATTGCTGAGTTAGATCAAGCTGATCCTAAATCACTGCGAGAATTAGTTGATGATCTGAAGAACCAAATTGGCTCTGGTGTCGTATTACTTGGAACTGCCAATGGCTCCAAAGTGAGTTTAATCGCTGGCGTTACTGGCGATTTAACCGCTAAAGTCAAAGCAGGAGATTTAGTCAACCAGGCCGCTAATGTAGTCGGCGGCAAGGGTGGTGGTCGTCCTGATATGGCGCAAGCCGGGGGTTCACTGCCTGAACATTTAAATGAAGCCTTGGCTACGGCAACAACTTGGTTAGAGCAGCAGCTATCGTAACTTAGGGTTATGAGTTTCGTTATAGTGTAATCATTGCCATTATTGGTAGACTGCTTACATCACATTTAGGGAAATGTTCGATCGTTGCGGTAACATCGGGACAGTATTGAAGGAGCAATTTATGCTAATTTTGACTCGCCGTGTAGGTGAAACACTGATGATAGGTGATGATGTTTCGGTCACTGTCCTTGGCGTAAAAGGGAACCAGGTACGTATTGGTGTAAATGCCCCGAAGGATGTTTCCGTCCATCGAGAAGAAATTTACATGCGCATTCAGTCTGAAAAAGACGATGAACATGACGAAAAAGAATAGTTAGAAAAAACCGGCATTCGCCGGTTTTTTATGCGCAACGCATAATTTGCGGAAAAATCCAACGAGATGGTTAATTATCCCACACTTGAACCATTGTTTTTAAAAAACCAATTGACATTATTGCCAACATCGCTAGAATTCACGCCACAACGATTTGGAGAGGTGGCCGAGTGGCTGAAGGCGCTCCCCTGCTAAGGGAGTATAGGGTTTGTAGCCCTATCGAGGGTTCGAATCCCTCCCTCTCCGCCATTCGTTAAGTGAAAAATTTGCGCCCGTAGCTCAACTGGATAGAGTACCTGGCTACGAACCAGGCGGTTAGAGGTTCGACTCCTCTCGGGCGCGCCATTTTCACTTCAAAACACTTCAGGCAATGCGCCCGTAGCTCAACTGGATAGAGTACCTGGCTACGAACCAGGCGGTTAGAGGTTCGACTCCTCTCGGGCGCGCCATTTCTTTGCTTTTCCATACATTTTATTTTTGCTATTTATTCTCATATTTCCCTTATTTAGCTGTTGAATACCGACTATTTGACGCTGCAAATTCTTGCGCTACTTGCTACCATAGTATTTAATAAATTTATAACAATTTGCAGTCGTTCCGAGGTGTTTTTTGCAAGAGTTACTTACCCAGGCAGCACAGCTTATGCTCGTTGGTATGGGCGCTGTCATTGTCTTTTTGTGCATATTGGTTGTGTGTATGGCCGTTATGAAACGGTTAATACCGACACCGACTCCAGCACCAGAGGCACTCAGTCAAACCCGTTCTGACGCTCCCGCCGGGACGTCCCCAAAAGTGATTGCAGCAATAACTGCTGCTGTGCACCAGTACCGTCAGAGCCATTCGGCCGCAGAAAATAAGGAGATGTCTAAATGAGTAAGCCTTTGTTGTTAACTGAGCTTGTTTTAAGAGATGCTCATCAGTCTTTACTAGCGACCAGAATGCGCTTAGACGATATGTTACCTATTGCCGAAAAGCTGGACAAAGTCGGCTATTGGTCCATGGAGTCCTGGGGTGGCGCCACTTTTGATTCTTGTATTCGTTATCTGGGCGAAGACCCATGGGAGCGCATTCGAGAGTTAAGCAAGGCAATGCCAAATACCCGTCAGCAAATGCTGTTGCGAGGACAGAATTTGTTGGGCTACCGTCATTACGCCGATGACGTTGTTCGCCGTTTTGTTGAACGAGCAAAAGAAAATGGTGTGGATGTATTCCGTATTTTTGATGCTATGAACGACGTTCGCAACTTAAAAACTGCAATAAAGGCGGCTAAAGATGTTGAAGGGCACGCTCAGGGAACCTTGTCATACACCGTAAGTCCGGTACATACATTGGATAAATGGGTCGAGATGGCGCAAGAACTTGAAGGCTTGGGTTGTGACTCATTATTTATTAAAGACATGGCTGGCCTGTTGCGTCCGAATGACGCTTATGAATTAGTCAGTGCACTTAAAGAAAAGACCGACTTACCTATTTCTATGCAGTGCCACGCAACCACAGGCCTAAGTGTCGCAACCTACCAAAAAGCAATTGATGCGGGCATTGATATGCTCGATACAGCGATTTCTTCGATGAGTATGACTTACGGTCATTCGCCAACAGAAACACTGGTTGCAATGACGGAAGGTACTGACAGAGATACTGGGTTGTCTTTACCTGATTTAGCGGAAATTGCTTCATACTTCCGCGACGTTCGTAAGAAGTATGCTCAGTTCGAGGGCTCGCTGAAAGGCGTGGATGCCAGAATTCTGTTAGCTCAGGTGCCTGGCGGTATGCTGACGAACATGGAAAGCCAGCTAAAAGAGCAGGGCGCTATCGATAAGTTTGATGAAGTGCTGGAAGAAATTCCAAAGGTTCGGGAAGATCTCGGCTTTATTCCACTGGTAACACCGACTTCGCAAATTGTCGGGACACAGGCGGTACTTAATGTATTGAGTGGAGAACGATATGCCAACATTTCTAAAGAAACCGCTGCTGTTCTTAAAGGTGAGTACGGGTCGACTGCTGCAGAAGTGAATAAAGAGCTGCAAAAGCGTGTACTCGATGGCGCAGAGCCAATTACCTGTCGTCCGGCTGACTTAATCGACGATGAAATGGATGCTCTTACCGATGAGCTTAAGAAGACAGCCAAGGAGCAGGACATTCGTTTGGCCGACAACATTGAAGATGATGTATTGACCTATGCGCTGTTCCCGCAAATCGGTCTGAAATTCCTGAAAAATCGTGATAACCCGGATGCCTTTGAACCAGCTCCTGAGGAGCCCGGTGAGAGTTCAAGTAAGACATCTGGAGAAGAGTCTGTTGCGGCACCGTCCAGCGGTGGTGTTGAGCTTTATGATGTGGAAGTTGACGGTCAAAAGTTCAGTGTGAAAGTGGGGCCTTCTGGTCAAATTGATTCAGTCCAAGCACAAAGCTCAAGTAACGATCAGCAGGCATCTAAACCCGCCAGTAATGGTGAAGGGACAACGATAAAAGCGCCATTAGCAGGGAATATTTTCAAAGTCGTTGCAAAAGAAGGAAGCCAGGTTAAAGCCGGGGATGTTGTTTTGGTTATGGAAGCCATGAAAATGGAAACCGATATCAAGGCGGAAAGTGACGGTACCGTCAATGCTATTCATGTAAAAGAAGGCGATGCGGTAACGGTTGGCGATAGCTTAGTAACGGTGGGCTAACATGGATAAGTTAATGACTTTGTGGGAAACCACCGGTATTTCCGCAATGACGCTGGGTCAGTTTAGTATGATACTGGTCGGCGGGTTATTGTTGTACTTAGCTATTGCGAAAAAGTTTGAACCACTACTGCTTTTACCTATAGGTTTTGGCGCGATACTGGCTAATATTCCCCTGGCGGGCTTTACCGAGCCGGGTGGTGTGCTTTACTACGTGTACTCGGTGGGAATAGACACGGGTGTGTTTCCGTTACTTATTTTTATGGGGGTCGGTGCATTAACTGACTTTGGTCCGTTGTTGGCTAACCCGAAAATGCTGTTTCTGGGCGGCGCGGCGCAATTTGGTATTTTCGCAACTTTGTTTGGTGCTATTGCTTTGAACATTGTGCCAGGTATTGAGTTTTCAATGTCAGATGCGGCTGCTATTTCCATTATTGGCGGCGCAGATGGACCGACAGCGATATTTTTGGCATCAAAGTTAGCGCCGGATTTACTGGGAGCAATTGCTGTTGCAGCTTATTCTTACATGGCGTTGGTGCCAATTATTCAGCCGCCAATTATGAAGCTGCTTACAACAGAAAAAGAGCGTCAGGTTAAAATGGAGCAGCTGCGACCTGTAGCGCGTCGCGAAAAGCTGTTTTTCCCGCTTATTGCTATTACCTTAACGCTACTGTTTTTGCCGTCGGCAACGCCGTTGGTTGGCATGTTTTGTTTAGGTAACCTAATGCGTGAGTCTGGAGTTGTTGAACGTTTAACCAAAACGACTCAGAACGAGCTTATTAATATTGTCACTATTTTCCTTGGCCTTGCGGTAGGTTCAAAACTTCAGGCTGATCAGTTCTTAAGTTTCCAGACGTTGGGTATTTTGCTGCTTGGTGCTGTGGCATTCTCTATAGGTACGGCAAGCGGTGTACTTATGGCGAAATTAATGGCTAAGTTTAGTAAGGATCCAATCAACCCGCTTATTGGTGCCGCAGGTGTTTCGGCTGTTCCTATGGCAGCGCGAGTGGTTAATAAGGTTGGGTTAGACTCTAATCAGCAGAACTTCCTGCTGATGCATGCAATGGGGCCAAACGTTGCCGGGGTCCTGGGCTCAGCAGTTGCTGCAGGTGTCTTGCTGGCTCTTGTTTAACAGTTAAGACACTATCGCCCCGTAATAAACATCATCGCCGTGTAAAAAGCGGCGATGACTGCACTTATCACCGCAATATAAACAAACCCTTTGTATCCCTGCTTTATCGTCCAGCCGTTGGTCTTAAGGTAAAGCAACCAAAGCAGGCTTAGCAGCAAAGGAATTAAAAAGAAATAACGTATCATAATTGGCCTTTAAGATTGGTGCTGCTGAATGGTTTCTAAATCTTGTGCCGCCTGATGAGCGAAACGCAAACGCTTTTCCAGTTCGGTAATTTGGTCGGCAACCTTATCAATTTCGCCTTCCGCCATGAATGCCTCTAAGTCAGCGGCTTTATTTCTAAGCTGAGTGAAACCTAAGTTAGCTGCAGCGCCTTTTAATGAGTGGAAATAACGCTTAGCACTATCATGCTGGCCACGAGTAATAAAGTCAGAGACTTTGGTTGCGCTGCCTTGGTAGCTCTCATAAAGCTGTTCTACCAGCTTCAGGTACAATTCAACATTGTATTGCAGACGGCCAAGGGCAGATTCAAAGTCGATACCTTTCACCTGGGGGATTTTTATTGGCGCTTTCTGTGCAGGCTCTGGTTGCTGTTCGGCTGAGTCAACGTAATTATTGGTGTCATCGGCTGAGTAGTCCCCTGGGACCGCCCAATTGGCAATGGCCTTAAGTAACACTTTTTCATCGATAGGCTTAGGTATATGACCTTGCATGCCGGCGGCTAAAGAGCGCTCTTTGTCACCACTCATGGCGTTAGCCGTCATAGCTAGAATCGGCAGTTGCTGGTAGGTAAACTCAGTGCGAATATGTTGAGCAGCTTTCAGCCCATCCATTACCGGCATTTGAATGTCCATAAGCACTATGGCGTATTTTTTCTCGCGAACAGCATCAACCGCCAGTTGGCCATTCTCGGCAATGTCCACCTGAAACTTATGGCTGCTCAATATCTCTCGGGCAACTTGCTGATTTATTTCGTTGTCTTCAACGACTAACACCGGTGCACCGGTGAGGTTATCAGGAACGCCTTCAGTTGACTCAGAGCTCATGTCTTCATCAATATCACGATGGAGCAGTGTTGACGTTAAACTGCGCCCAAGCGTCGAGGCGGTAAACGGCTTCGATAAAATATCGTTTACGCCGGCACGCTTGGCTTTTTCTGAGAGCTCCTCTGCGTAGTAACCCGTTGCTAATGTTAGCTTAGGTCGTACGTCAGCCTCGTAGGTCTGTGTTATTTTCTCACACAAAGTCAGCCCGTCCATTCCTGGTAACCGCCAGTCGACTAACAATAACTCGTAAGGGTTTCCTTCATGAACGGACTCGTCAAACACTTTAAGAGCTTGCTCGGCCGTACGGCATACTTTGACATCGACCTGATAGCTTCTAAGCATTTCATAAAGCATTTCACGGGTGCTGAGATTGTCATCGACCGCCAAAATGCGTTTGCCGGTTAAGTGCTTCAATAAATACTCGTGATGCGTATTGTCCTGCTCTCGTTGAACCGGCAACTTTATTTCTATATAGAATGTAGAGCCTTGCTCGACCGCACTGGTTACGCCAATATCCCCTCCCATTAAGAGAATTAACCGACGAGATATAGCCAGCCCCAGGCCAGTGCCGCCGTATTTTCGCGTGGTTGATGTGTCGGCTTGAGTAAACTCTTTGAAGAGGTTCGCGCGTTGTTCTTCGTCCATGCCAATGCCGGTATCGGTAACGGAAATACGCAGTAGAACGTCTTCATCAGAGCTGTCTAATAAGTTCACTGCAACATTAATTTCGCCGTCTTCAGTGAATTTGATGGCGTTACTAATTAAGTTAACAAGGACCTGATTTAAGCGTAGCGGGTCACCAATTAGCTTGGTGGGGATATTAGCCGGCAAATTGATAATAAACTCGAGATCTTTGTCGTAGGCGCGATACGCAAACATGTCAGCTAATGATGTAAGAACATCCTGTAAATCAAACGGAATTTCTTCAACAGTAAGCTTGCCGGCATCAATTTTTGAAAAGTCGAGAATATCGTTAATAACACCTAATAACGCCTGCGAAGAGGAGTCGATAACTTTTATATAGCGTTTTTGTTTTTGGTTTAACTCTGTCTTGAGGCACAGGTTAGCCATCCCAACAATGGCATTAATTGGCGTACGAATTTCATGACTCATATTAGCGAGAAATTCGCCCTTAGAGCGGTTAGCATTTTCCGCAGTTTCTTTTGCTTTCTCCATTTCCTCGGCAACTGACTTAATGCCGGAAATGTCGTAATAGCTGCCTAAAATACCAATAATATTGCCGTCGTCATCATGCAGGGGAACGCTGGAGTGCTCAACCCAACGACTGCCTTGCGCGAGAGACAGTTCTAGCTCGTCGTTAGTAGACGGCTTTTGCGTTGCGAAGGTTGTTTGATCTTTCTCTCGTAAAATAAGGTTGTTCGCGAGCACCGGGATATCATTGTCAGACTTCCCGGTTACTTCTTCCGGATTAAGGCCTAAATCTTTGGCGAAGGCTTCGTTACCGCCTAATAAGTTGAGTTCCGAGTCACGCCAGTAAACGCGCGTCGGCAAGTCGTTAAACACTTGTTCAAACAGCTGCATTGAATCTGACGATAAAAACGGCTGACGGAAGGGCGCCGTTAACGCGTTGCGGCGCGACCACCACCAAATGGCAATACCAATAATTAAGCTGAACGTTATCATTGCGACCAGAACGGTGTCGCTCCATGGAGAGGGGAGTAGAGCGTAGAGCACGAGGCTCGATACCTGCAGAACAACGAAAATTAGCTGTAAAAACGTCCAGAATGAGCTCATGGTAGTCCATAACCGAAAGGGGTTGTATACGTGCGTTAGTCTGCCATGTCGGCGGCGAATCGCCAAGCAATATTAGGAAAATTAGTGTCTCTATCATGGACGTTTAAAGTAATTACCAGTAAGCTTAGCAACAGAAAATAATCCGTTTTGGTCAATGGAGTAGTCTTTTGCAAGCCACATTTCAATCAGTTGTAGAAACGCTTAAGCAAAGTGATAAGCCAGATGTTTGGCAGGGAATAAAACGCGGTATTGAGCGCGAGGCCTTGCGAATAAATGAAAATGGTACTTTGGCAACAACCGACCACCCGAGAGAGCTGGGTCGGACGTTGACTCACCCGACTATCACGACAGACTACTCTGAGAACCTTTTAGAGTTTATTACGCCTGTTGCGACGGATATAAATACTACGTTAAAGCAGCTTAGAGATATTCACCGAGTGACTTATAACGCCATCGGTGAAGAGTTGTTGTGGCCAATGAGTATGCCGTGCTATTTGGGGTCAGACAAAGATATCCGTATAGCGAAATACGGCGACTCTCATTCCGGACGAATGAAAAGCCTTTATCGTCGTGGGTTGACCTATCGCTATGGTGCAACGATGCAGGTTATTGCCGGTGTGCACTATAACTTCTCAGTGTCTGATGACATGTGGGAGCAGTTGGCGCAAGTGGATGGCGAAGTGAACGATAGCGCCTACCGCAGTAAGAGGTATTTTGGGTTAATTCGCAACTTTAAACGCCTCGCCTGGGTTATCCCTTATCTTTTTGGCGCCTCGCCGGCGCTTTGTAAGTCGTTTTTTACACAAACAAATAATGAAGAGCTGCTGAAAAAGTGGGACTTTGACACTGTTGGGAAGGGCACAGTGTTTTTGCCGTACGGCACGTCGTTGCGCATGAGCGACTTGGGCTATACCAATAAAGAGCAGGCCACACTAAAAATTACTTATAACTCTCTGGAAGAGTATGTGGCAGGGTTACGTAAGGCGATAACTACGCAGTCGCAGCAGTTTTCGAAAATTGGTGTAAAAGTCGACGACGACTATCGTCAACTAAACGATAATATCCTGCAGATTGAGAACGAATTTTACTCACCGATTCGCCCTAAGCAGATTGCTCAGGATGGTGAAACTCCTAGCCAGGCACTCGAGCGTGGTGGGGTTGAGTATATTGAAATACGCGCACTCGATGTTAACCCATACAGTGATGTTGGTATTACGGCTCAGCAAATGCGTTTTCTCGACTTGCTACTGTTGTACTGTCTGTTGCAGCCGAGTGAAGAAATGACTTGGGAACAGCAGCAGCAAGCGGATAAAAACTTTACCAAAGTTGTTATGGAAGGGCGTAACCCGCGCTTAAGCTTGGCGCAAAACGGTATTGATCGGCTTATGGCCGACTGGCTGGAAGAGTTGTTTGCCGACCTTTCTATACTAGCGAAGACGTTGGACAATTCAGCCGATACAAAGGATTATCAAAATGATTTGGCGGACTTGTATGAATGGGTGCTGAATCCAGAGCGCACATTGTCCGGGCAAATTATGCATCAGTTGCAGTCGGAGAACTGGGACAACAGCCGTATCGGTATGCTGTTGGCTAAAAAGTACAGACAGGAAATGACAGACTCTGCGTTAGAGTTTTACGATAAAAGTGACTTTAGCGAGTGGGCGCAAGCGTCTGAAAAAGCGTTTAGTGATCGTTACGAGCAAGACAATACCGTCGATTTCGATACGTTTTTAGCCAATTATTTTGAAAACGCAAAACAGCCTGGATAACTACGCTAGGCTCGAATGCATAAAAAAACGCAGCCAATGTTGGCTGCGTCAAATAAAACGTTCAGGGGATGAACAAATACGTTAACTCACAATGTGTTCATATACTCAGAGTGGCCTATTTGAAGAAAGTTCAATGAAAACGATTTTTTTTAAACCTATACACCGAACAACCTTATCAGCAGCGGCTTTCGCTATTCTGTTAAGTGGCTGTGCCACACCTCCACCTGAGAACCCTGAAAATATTTGTGCGATTTTTGAAGAGCACCGTGACTGGTACGATGCGGCGGAAGACGCGCGTGAACGCTGGGGCGTGCCCATTCATGTCCCCATGGCAATGATGTATCAGGAAAGCTCCTTTAAACACGATGCGCTGCCGCCAAGAGACTATTTATTAGGTTTTATCCCCTGGGGAAGAGTCAGTTCTGCGTATGGCTATTCGCAAGCCAAAACCATGACTTGGGAAGACTACCAGCGTGAGACCGGAAACAGTTGGGCGAGTCGCTCTTCATTCGAAGATGCTATCGATTTTATGGGTTGGTTTATTTATAAAACCTATCAAGTTAACGGAGTATCTAAATGGGATGCTTACGGACAGTATCTGAATTATCACGAAGGGTGGGGAGGCTACCAACGTAAAACCTACCTGAAAAAACCGTGGTTGGTGCGTGTGTCTAGAATCGTTAAGCGTCGCTCGTTAACTTACGCGACGCAATTGAAAACCTGTGAAGAGGACTTACAAAAAGGGTGGTTGTGGCGCCTCTTCTTTGGTTAGTCGTTATTGGTTTCTGTCGGTGCTTTATAAAGTGCCGGCAGAACCCGAGCTTGTTTTATCATCGTATCTCCGACTTCTACCAGCTCAACCGGGTAACCACCAAGGCGTAAGCATAAGCGTGAGTCAGGAATATCACCAAACTGTTCTATAATAAGACCACTAAGTGTCTTAGGACCGTCAATTGGGAAGTCCCATTCCATTTCTTTATTCAACTCGCGCAGGTTGGCAGAGCCGTCAACGACATAGACTCCGTCACTTTCCTGAGTAACCGATTCGCTTGGCGCTGGCGCCATTGTTGTCGTGAAGTCTCCAACAATTTCTTCCAGTATGTCTTCCAGTGTTACTAGCCCCTGGATGTCACCGTACTCATCGACCACCAGCCCTATACGTTCTTTACTGCGCTGAAACTTTAATAGCTGGACATTGAGTGGAGTGCCTTCTGGAATAAAATAAATATCTCGCGCCGCCCTGACCAAAATGGACTTATCGGCATTAAACTGATTCTTTGTCATTAACCGCATGACATCGCGAGCATGCAGGAAACCGACAACGTCATCAATTTCGTTGCGGTACAACAAAACTCGAGTGTGCTGACCGTTAGACAGCTGCTTAACTATGGACTTCCACTCGTCGTTAATATCAATACCGATAATTTCATTTCGCGGAATCATGACATCTTCGACCGTCACTTTTTCTAAGTCGAGTATGCTGACCAGCATTTCCTGGTGAGACGACGGAATTAAATTGCCGGCTTCGTTAACCACTGTTCGTAACTCTTCCGAACTCAACGCATCGGCCATTTGCGACTGTTTGGGGTTGACGCCCAGAATGCGCATAAAAGTGTTAGTAATTGCATTGACGCCAATAACAACAGGGTACATGACTTTAAGCAAAGGCAAGAGAATCAATGAGCTTGGAAAGGAAACCCGCTCTGGATGCAAAGCCGCGATGGTTTTCGGGGTGACTTCCGAAAAGATCAAAATGATTAAGGTTAACCCGAAGGTTGCTATGACAATACCGGCGTCACCGAACCAACGCAAGCAAATGATGGTGGCTATGGCTGACGCGCCAATGTTGACCAGATTGTTGCCAATGAGAATAAGGCCGATAAGCCTGTCAGGGCGGTCTAATAAATGCTGGACACGCTTAGCTCCACGGTGATTGCTTTGCACCAGATGTCTTAGGCGATATCGGTTAATCGACATCATCCCGGTTTCAGAGCCTGAAAAGTAAGCGGATAAAAATATCAGTACGGCTAAAATAACGAGCAACAAGCTCGTCGATATCTCGTCCAACGGTTATTTCCTTACGTTAACTTAGAATGTGACAATTTAGAGTGCTGAGCCATGAAGTCAAGGGTTGATTAGCCCAAAAGGAAGTCTTTAACAAAACGGCTGCCAAAATACCCGAGTGTCAGAAGTGTGCTGGCTATAAGCGTCAGCAATACGATAATGCGTCCGCGCAAGCCGGAAATCCGGTGCAGAATAAGTGCTATCAGATAAATAACTGCCGCCAGGCTGGTTAAAATTGTTTTATGAGCCTGGTTCTGAGCAAACATATCTTCCAGAAACAAAAAGCCACTGCCTAAGGCGACAAATAGAGCAATGGTTCCTAACGCCAATAAGTTAAAGAAGTTTCTTTCAATGCTCATTAGTGGTGGCAGTTTGCTGAGTAGAGAATGATTTTTGCGCTGCTTTAAAATGCGGCTTAGATAACTGGTTTGTATTGCGTATAAAGTTGCTAAAGCCAGAATGCCGTACGCAATTAATGACAGAGCAATATGAATAAACAACGCGTGTTTCGAGCTGATGTCAGCTCCCAGGTGAACCGGAGTGAAGACTAACAAAACGCAGGTTAATGCTGAAAACAGATAAATGACCGGTTTCAGAAAAAGGTTATTAAAACGCTGGAATCGAACAAATGAAGTAATAGTTACAAACAGGGCAACAATACTCAGGCTTGACGATAAATTAATGTGGTCGAAGTCATCGAGGGCGAGCTGCTGAACGATAAGCCAGCCATGCGCAATAATGGCAGTGCCTGCGGGAATAATCTGTAACGCTGGTTTATGCGCTTTGCCATTAAATACCGTCTGTAAAATAATGAAAGCACTTGCCGTATAACCTACGACACTAATTAGCAGCAATATAAAGAGCATCACGCGCTCACGTTCCCTGATGTTTGTTGTTCTTGATGTTGAGTATACGTTGTCAAACGGGTAAACCCAATACTTCGGGGGCGAAACTTTCTTGCAATTCAGATATACTGCCCCCATTAACTTTCTACGCCAGAATTCCAGAATTAGAAGAGACGACCGATATGTTTGAGAATCTATCAGAACGCTTATCGCAGACCATGCGTTCTATCGGTGGCCGGGGTCGGCTAACAGAAGATAATATAAAGGAAACGTTACGCGAAGTGCGTATGGCGTTACTTGAGGCCGATGTTGCGTTGCCCGTGGTTAAAGACTTTATTGCTAAGGTCAAAGAGCGAGCAGTTGGTACGGAGGTCAATAAAAGCCTGACACCGGGTCAGGTGTTCGTGAAAATTGTCCAGTCAGAGCTGGAAGCGGCAATGGGCGAAGCCAATGCGCCTTTGCAGTTAAATACACAGCCACCAGCTGTTATCTTAATGGCGGGTTTGCAAGGTGCGGGTAAAACCACCAGTGTTGGTAAACTTGCTAAGTTCCTGACAGAGCGCCAGAAAAAGAAAGTGATGGTGGTCAGTGCCGACGTTTATCGTCCGGCAGCCATTAAGCAGTTGGAAACTATTGCTGAGCAGGTTGGTGTCGAGTTTTTCCCATCATCTACTGAACAAAAACCGGTGGATATTGCAAATGCAGCCATAGCTGCAGCGCGTAAGCAATTTGTTGATGTCGTCCTAGTGGATACTGCCGGTCGTCTTGCCGTCGACGAAGATATGATGGCCGAAATTCAACAGCTGCATTCAAGCATTAACCCTATTGAAACGCTGTTTGTTGTTGATGCCATGACCGGTCAGGATGCGGCAAACACAGCTAAAGCATTCAGTGACGCTCTGCCGTTAACCGGTGTTATTTTGACGAAAACCGACGGTGATGCACGCGGTGGTGCTGCGTTGTCAATTCGTCACATTACCGGTAAGCCTATTAAGTTCCTCGGGGTTGGCGAGAAAACCGATGCCCTGGAAGCCTTCCACCCAGACCGTGTCGCGTCACGTATTCTTGGTATGGGTGACGTACTGTCACTGATAGAAGAAGTCGAACAAAAAGTCGACAAAGAAAAAGCCGAGAAAGTTGCCAAGAAGGTCATGAAAAAAGGCCAGTTCTCATTGGAGGATTTCCGTGACCAACTTGTGCAAATGCGTGAAATGGGCGGCATGATGGGGCTGATGGATAAAATGCCCGGCATGGGAAAAATGACCGATCAAATTAAAGGTCAGATGGATGATAAGATGACCGTCCGTATGGAAGCTATTATTAATTCAATGACCCCTCAGGAACGACGCCACCCAGACGTCATTAAAGGTTCTCGTAAACGCCGTATAGCAACGGGTTCAGGTACACAAGTGCAGGACGTGAATAAGTTGCTGAAGCAGTTTATGCAGATGCAAAAAATGATGAAAAAAATGAAAGGCGGCGGCCTTCAAAAAATGATGCGTGGTATGGGCGGCAAATTCCCTCCGGGAATGTTTCCAGGCCGTTAGGAAAAAGCGCGTCAAGCTTGCATTTCAACGAAAAATCAGTAGAATTGCCGAGCCTTCCGACTCAGTCGGAGGGCTTTGCTATTTTTTACATTTAAACAACAGTTATATTGAGGAACGCAATGGTAACCATTCGTTTACAACGTGGCGGTGCGAAAAAGCGCCCCTTCTACCAAATGGTAGTTGCTGACAGTCGCCGTTCACGCGACGGTCGTTTCATCGAGAAAGTAGGATTTTTTAACCCACAGGCTCGTGGTCAGGAAGAGAAACTTCGTGTTGATGTTGACCGCATTGAGCACTGGGTAGGCAAAGGCGCACAATTATCTGAGCGCGTTGCTAAATTAGTTAAAGATGCAAGCGCTGCGGCGTAAGCATTAATTGTTCAGGATAGTTAATGATGTCTCAGTCAGAACATATCGTTATAGGTCGCTTAGGTGCGGTATATGGCGTCAAGGGTTGGCTGAAAGTGCAATCATTCACGGAAGATCCTGAGTCAATATTTGAATACAGCCCTTGGCTGCTCAAACAAAAAGGTGAGCAAACTATCGAAGTCGCTGAGTGGCGTCGCCACAATAAGGGACTGATTGCTCGACTGGAAGGTGTGTCCGACCGTGATCAAGCTGCGCGCCTGACTGGAGCGGATATCTGCATTACTGCAGATGAGCTGCCTGAATTAGCCGACGACGAGTTCTACTGGCATGACTTAATTGGTCTGCAAGTAGTGAACCTTCAAGGTTATGACATGGGGGTGGTTGAACAGATAATGCCAACCGCATCGAATGATGTGTTGGTGGTGAAAGCGAATAGCAACGATGCGTTTGGAAAGTCTGAGCGTCTCATTCCGTTTATTCAAAGTGAATATATCACTGAGATAAACCGGAAAGAGAAGCGTATTCAGGTTGACTGGCCATCTGACTTCTAATGGAAGTCCCATTGAAAATTGGTGTTATTAGCTTATTTCCTGAAATGTTTTCTGCGGTTACCGGTTTCGGTGTTACCGGCAGGGCTATAAAGGAAGGTTTGCTTGAGGTCAGTGTCTGGAATCCTCGCGATTTCACTCACGATCGCCATCGCACGGTCGACGACAGACCATACGGTGGAGGACCTGGCATGCTGATGATGGTACAACCACTGGTTGATGCTATTGAAGCAGCTAAAAGCGACCTTGGTCAGGACACCCCAGTAATTTATCTGTCACCTCAAGGGCAAAAGTTGGATCATAAAGGAGTGCAGTTGCTCTCTGGTAATGATCGAATGATACTAATTGCTGGCCGTTATGAAGGCATTGACGAGCGCGTTATTGAAAAATATGTCGATGCACAATGGTCAATTGGGGACTACGTGTTAAGCGGTGGTGAGTTACCAGCAATGGTACTTATTGACGCAGTTTCACGGTTAGTACCTGGCGTATTGGGTCACCAGGACTCAGCAGAAGAAGACTCTTTTGCGAACGGATTACTGGATTGCCCGCATTATACGAGACCGGAAGTTTATAACGAGCAGCAGGTTCCCTCAGTACTACTGAGCGGTAACCATGAAAAAATACGTCGCTGGCGGTTGCAGCAGTCCTTAGGGCGAACATGGCTGCAACGTCCGGAGTTACTTAAAGACCTAGCTCTGACTGACGAGCAGGAAGCCTTGTTGAGTGAATTTATCGAACAACGGTCATCCAGCTAAAAAAGCGGACAGTTTATCTAGGATAGGAGATATAAAAATGGCAAAAGTTAGCCAAAATATCATCAAGGCTCTTGAAGAAGAGCAAATGAAAAAAGATTTACCTGAGTTTGCACCAGGTGACACTGTTGTTGTAAATGTAAAAGTTAAGGAAGGCAACCGTGAACGTCTGCAGGCGTTCGAAGGCGTTGTTATCCGTATTCGTAACCGTGGTCTTCACTCTGCATTTACGGTACGTAAAGTATCGAATGGTGAAGGTGTTGAGCGTACTTTCCAAACGCACAGCCCATTGGTAGATAGCATTAAAGTTAAGCGTCGCGGTGCAGTTCGTCGTGCGAAACTTTACTACTTGCGTGAGCGTTCAGGTAAGTCTGCACGTATTCGCGAGAAGCTTTCTTAAGAACGCGATTAAAAACCGAAATAGCAAAGAAAAACCCAGCCTTGTGCTGGGTTTTTTGTTAGCCTAATTGCTATGGAAGAAGACATTGAAATACTTATCCAAATTTTGGCTGAATGTTTGGACTCCCAACATCACTGGACAGAGCATCAACTCATTGAAGCTTTGCAAGCCGAGCCATATCAATTCTTTGATAAGGCGGCGCTGCGCGACCCACTGAACTTATTTCAAACCCACTTCATTTTATTCCATAGTTTATACAAACTACGAGAGCGTTGGCGTTTGCAAAAGAAGTATGAGTTATTCATTCATACGCTGAATATAGAATGTCAGCCCTGGCAGCAAGGTGAGAAAGATTTAGCCGAAAACGACCCTCTAGCTGAATACTATTTAGATTTGAGTCAATTAAGCAGTACTTCAGAAACCGATGTCGAGTCGATGCTTAATGACTTTTGGGAAAGAATGGGGCAAGATTTTTCGACTAAGCAACTTATGCCGACCGACGAAGCTTGTGAAGTGATGGAATTAACACCGCCGTTGACCGAAAAACAAGTGAAAAAGCAGTATCGTCGCCTGGTACATAAATACCACCCCGACAAAGGGGGAAGTGTTGCCAAGATGCAGAATGTTCAAAGAGCGTACCGCGCTATTCTAGTCAGCCTTAATTAAAGCGAAGCCCATGAATAAAACACCGCAAGAAAAATTAGACGAGCTACGACAGTCGATAGACAGCACTGACGAAGAACTCATCCGCTTACTGGCGAAGCGTGAGGCATTAACCGCCGAAGTCGGGGACGTCAAAAAAGCATTGCGGCAGCCGCTCTATGTGCCTGAGCGCGAAAATAAAATGATACAGTCACGCAAGCAAAAAGCGAGAGAGCTTGGGGTTTCAGAAGACTTTGTGGAAGATATCTTACGCCGGGTTATTCGCAACTCTTACCAAACTCAAACAGGGCAAGCCAGCCAGACATCGAATGCACCGCAAAGGCCGGTCATGATTGTGGGTGGTAAAGGCGCATTAGGGGCTAAATTTGCGGAGTTTTTTCAACAAACGGGTTATGACACTATTATTATCGACAAAGGCGATGTCTGGCCAAATGCCGAAACCCTTAAAAGCTTACAGTTAGTGCTTATTAGTGTCCCTATTAACAATACTGAGGCAGTGATAAAGGCATTGCCGGAACTTTCAAGCGACTGCGTTTTAGCCGACGTGACAAGCACTAAATCGGGTCCTCTTAGCGCAATGATGAGCTCCCATAAAGGCCCGGTGGTGGGGTTACACCCAATGTTTGGCCCTACGATTAAAACATTTGCCAAGCAGCTTATTGTGGTGACGCCCGGTCGAGATCCGGACAAATACGAGTGGTTGATAGATCAACTCTCGAACTGGGGAGCACACCTTTATCAAACCGACGCTGACTCACACGATGAAGCAATGGGCTGGGTTCAGGCCTTCAGGCATTTAAGCACCTTTGTGTATGGCCTGCATATGGCGAGAGAAAATGTCGATATTGATAACCTACTGAATGTCAGCTCGCCTATTTATCGTATGGAGTTGATGATGGTTGGTCGTCTATTCGCACAGAACCCGGAGCTATACGCTGACATTATGCTGTCTCATGGTGAACGCACAGAGTCTATCAGCCGTTATCTTGATTTATTTTCGGAGTTGCTGGAAACTCTTAAGAAAGGCAATAAACAAGAGCTTATTGCGTTATATGCAGAAGCTCAGAGCTATTTTGGGGACTTTTCCCAACAGTTTATGAAGGAAAGTGAAGCCTTAGTCCAGCTGGCTGACGACCAACGCTTTAAGGAGCGTTAAGACTTCACGTACTCTTTAAAAAGCTCTTCTAAAGCCTCAGGTGATACCGGCTTATGTAGCGTGGCATCCATGCCGGCCTCTCTGCAGGCCGTCATTTCACTGGCGCTTTGGTGGCTAGTAATCGCAATAATCGGCGTATTTTCAAATTCTGGTTTGCCGCGCAGTGTTTTACAAACCTCAGCACCAGACATATCAGGCATTTCGTAATCGAGGAAAATAAGGTTAGGCATTTCTTTGGCTTGAGCCAGCGCTTCCTGGCCGGTTGTAGCGGTAAGAATCTCGACGTCGTATTGGCCGAGCATCGCTTTTAAAACTTCCAGACTGATAAAGTCATCGTCAGCAATTAAAACTTTCGTCATGCCTACTACCTTTTTCATTGAATTAACTATACCCTAGCACCTGGTACCGGTTTTTCCTAGTGTTTTGGAGTTAACACGATGATTCAGAAAGAAAATCCTGTAAAAGTCTGGGACAGTTTTGTACGTCTTTTCCATTTACTGATTATTCTGTTAGTTGCCGGCTTGTGGTGGACAGCCGATAACGGCCGTATGGATTTGCACAAAGACTTTGGTATCGCCATTTTATCACTGTTAGTCATGCGTATTGCCTGGGGTGTCTTTGGTAGTAGTAACGCACGTTTTAAAACATTCGTTCGCTCTCCTTTGCAAATTCCCTCACATTTGAAAAAGCTTTTTAGCGGCCAGTATCAGTCGGAAACAACGCACAGCGCAGCCGGCGGATGGGCAGTAATTATCATGCTGGGTTTGTTAGTTGCTCAGGCGGTGACAGGCTTGTTTTCTAGTGACGGAATTTTATTTTCGGGACCATTGGCAAGCTGGGTTTCTTCTGACGCACAAGAGCTCCTGACTGACTGGCACAAAACTCAGTTTGATGCGATTTTAATTGTTATTGGGCTGCACATAGTTGCTGTGCTTATGTATCGTCTGAAAGGGGTGAAGCTAATAGGTGCCATGGTTCATGGATACAAAAAGACCACACAACCGGCCCCGCAATTAAAGCCCGGGTGGCAAGGTTTGCTGCTGGCGATAGCTGTGTGGCTGCTGTTTATGTTACTGCTTTAAAATTAGTCTTTGTATTCGTCATGACAACCTTTGCAGGTTTGCGCTGTGTCCATAAATACGGGTTTAATGTTATCCATTGAACCCGACTCTGCGGCGCTGGCAAGCTTTGAAGCGTATTGTTGTAAGTCATTTGAACGCTCTTGAAAGTCTTCCCAGTTGTCCCAAATTGCGGTTAATGCATCGCTGTTATCGCCGGGCATAGCACCTTCGACAGCGAAACCACTCCAGGGGATGCCAGCTAGTTTCTCAAAATCATTTGCACGGTTTGCAAAAACCTGCGCGTCATAGTCCACTTCGCCTTTAACCATTTCTGCCATAGCAGCAAAGTTTTGTTGCATCACCGACAGCGCCTTTTGACGGTACTCAACAGCTTTGTCGCCGTCGTTAAACGCATTCTCGTCTGCTACGGCACTTGTCGATAAACCTAAAGCAACCGCTGTAAAAAGTACGGATAGTGATTTTTTCATTGGATATTCTCCTTTTTATCGTGCACTTACCGTTAATAATACACGATTTATCGGTTAGTGCTTGTTTCTGGCATGATAAACGCTTTAACTTGTATACGAAATAATAAAAGAAAAGCTCATTATAGTGGGGAACACATTCATGAAGACAATGCATAAGCTCAGTGCGGCAGCGTTAGCGGTTACCTCCGTGCTGGCGTTACCGACGAGCGCTGATCAAACCTCTCGAACGAATGGTATGCGGGACAACACGCCCAGCTTAACCGCCATTCAAAATGCCGCGGTTGTGACCGAGCCTGGCGAAGTCGTCACCAACGCAACGCTGGTTATTGAAAATGGTAAAGTAAAAAGCGTTGAAAGCGGTAACCGCGCACCGGCAGGGGCACGCGTTATCGATGGCACCGGCTACACCATTTACCCGGGCTTTATCGACCCTTATGCCAGCTATGGTATTGACGTGACTTACGAGAAAGCCGATACCGACAAGCCTATTTATAACAATGAACGTGAAGGTGGAAACGCGGCAAATGACGCCATTCACGCTGAAAAAGACTGGTACAGTGTCTTTAAAACCAACTCTGACGATGCCAAAAAGTGGGTTTCTGAAGGTTTTACCAGCGTTCAGACGGCTAAGCTAGACGGTATTTTTCAGGGGCAGGCAGCGACAGTTTCGCTGGCCGATAAAATTGCCAACGATGTTATTTATCGCAGCGAGTCCAAACACTTTGGCTCTTTTGACAAAGGAACCTCGCAGCAGCAGTACCCGTCGTCCTTGATGGGTAGCATCGCTTTGGTCAGACAAACCCTGTCTGACGCGAACTGGTACGAAAATGCTTACGGTAAGCAGTCACATAATCAGCCGGCGGAGTTTAATGCTGCGTTGGATTCACTTAAAAATATTGAATCTGAAGGCATCGTGTTCAAGGTTTCTGATGAGAAAACCTTGCTACGTGCCGATGACGTGTTGGATCAGTTTAACGTACCAAGTGTGTATGTTGGCTCGGGTTATGAGTACGCTCGTCTGAACTCAATAAAAAATACGGGAAGTGATTTAATTTTACCTCTTAATTTCCCGGCAGCGCCTAATGTCAGTGGTGTTGATGCCCATCTTGATGTTGATTTAGCTAAGTTACGCCATTGGGAGCGCGCTCCGTCAAATCCGGCTATGTTAGCGAATGCCGGCGTTGATTTTGCCTTGACCCTGAATGAGCTTGAGAAGTCAGGCGACTTCTGGCCAAACCTGCGTAAAGCCGTAAAGCACGGTTTAAGTAAAGAGAAAGCGCTTGCTGCATTAACGACAACCGCCGCTAAAATTGCCGGTGTTGATGACAAAGTGGGACGCTTAGCCAGTGGCTATATGGCCGACTTTGTCATGGTGAAAGGCGATATTTTTGAAGACGGTGAAATACAGTCAGTTTGGTTACAAGGTGAAGAGAACGAGCTGGTTTCTCGAGAATTGGTGGACTTTGCTGGTAACTACACCATTGACTGGAATGGTCAGAGTGTGGCGCTCACTTTGAAGCCGGGCGCTAAGTTAAGCGGCGAACTGACGCTTGGTGATAACACTCAGTCTCTTCGTAATGTAGAGCGTACGGAAGATACCCTGTCTTTTGTGGCCGATATGGATGTCCAGCCAGCGGGCACATGGCGCTTTAAACTGACTCCTGCGTCTCAACAAAACTTCACACTGGAAACGGTTTCTCCAGAAGGTGAGTCACAAGCTCTGACAGCTGAAGTTAGCGACGCTAATGAAACGAGTGAAGAAGCTCAGAGCGATAGCAACAATCAGGTTGACTATGTCAGCCAGCTTACGTTCCCGAACGTTGCCTATGGTCTAGATGGCCTGCCGGAGCGACAAGATGTGCTAATTCGTAACGCGACGGTCTGGACTGCCAGCGATGACGGTATTCTTGAAGAAACCGACGTATTAGTTAGAGATGGCGAATTTGCCGAAGTCGGTAAAAACTTAAGCGCACCGTCAGGCGCAATGGTTATTGATGCAGCGGGTATGCATTTAACACCGGGCATTATCGATGAACACTCACACATCGCAATTGATGGTGGTGTGAACGAAGGCTCTGAAGCCATCACCTCAGAAGTTCGTATTGGTGACGTTGTAAACCCGGACGATATTCATATTTATCGCTCATTAGCGGGTGGTACGACAATGGCTCAGCTGCTGCACGGCTCTGCTAACCCGGTTGGCGGCCAGGCGCAGGTTATTAAACTGCGCTGGGGGACTGATGCTAATATTATGAAGTTTGATGCGGCACCTGAGTCTATCAAGTTCGCATTAGGTGAAAACGTGAAGCAAAGTAACTGGGGCGACAACATGACCGTTCGTTACCCTCAGACTCGCTTAGGCGTTGAAACCATTGTTCGTGACGGCTTTCAGGCGGCGTTGGAATACCAGCAGCGTAAACAAGCGTATGACCGCATGAGTCGTTCTGAGAAGAACCGGATTGCACCACCAAGACCAGACTATCGTTTAGAGACGTTAATCGAAATTCTAAACAGCGAGCGCTTTGTTCATGCGCACTCGTATGTCGCGTCTGAAATTCTTATGCTGATGGAAGTGGCTGAAGATTATGGTTTCACGCTGGATACTTTCACTCATATTCTGGAAGGTTACAAAGTCGCAGACGAAATGGCGGAGCACGGTGCCAGCGGGTCAACGTTCGCTGACTGGTGGGCATACAAATTCGAAGTGTATGACGCAATACCTCAAAACGCGTGCTTAATGCATGACAGAGGTGTATTAACCAGCATTAACTCGGACAGTAATGACTTGCAGCGTCGTCTGAATACCGAAGCGGCTAAGTCGGTTCGCTATTGTGGTATGGACCCACATGAAGCGTTCAAAATGGTCACTATTAACCCTGCTAAACAATTAAAAGTTGATAAGTACGTTGGGTCAATTGAAGAGGGCAAACATGCTGACTTTGTGCTTTGGAGTCACTATCCGTTAAGCGCTTACGCGCGAGCAGAGCAGACCTGGATTAATGGTCGTAAGTTCTTTGACCGCGAACAAGATAAACAGCGTCAGCAAGCGGTAAAACAAGAGAAGAATGCTCTCATTCAGAAAGTCTTAGCAGCCGGTGATGAAGCTCTGAAAGGCGACACCGACGGTTATAAAGACGCACAGCCGACCTGGCACTGTGATACCGAGCATGACTTCTGGCTGGATCACTTCACTACGCAAGCGCATCAGCATGGAGGACAACACTAATGAAGACTTTACTATCCACATTGAGTGCTGCGCTGATTGGTGCAGTGACCGTATCGACCGCCGTTGCTCATGACGAAGTGCCTGGCGATGCACAGCAACAACCTATAGTTTTGCAGGGTGGTACTTTGCACACGGTGACTAACGGCGTTTTAACCGACTCTGATTTGGTTTTTGAAGACGGCAAGATTACAGCCATTGGAAAAGATCTTGAGGTTCCTGGTAACGCGCAAGTCATAGACGTGTCCGGTAAGCATGTTTATCCGGGTGTTATCGCGATGGACACCACTTTGGGTTTGAACGAAATTGAAGCGGTGCGAGCGACGCGAGACGCACGCGAAGTGGGTCCGGTACACCCGGAAGTGGCTGGGCACATCGCTTTTAATGCGGACTCAGAAGTTATTCCTACGGTACGCTATAACGGCATTACCCATGCGCAAGTGGTTCCGGAAGGCTCATTGGTCATGGGGCAGTCGTCGCTCATGCACCTTGATGGCTGGAATTATCAAGACGCACTGGTTTCTGGTGAAATGGGTGTGCATGTGAGCTGGCCGAGAACCTATGTTATCAACACATGGTGGGAGCGCCGTTCTCCTGAAGAGCAACGCAAGGCTAATGAAGAGGCTCGTAAAGAGTTGATGAAGGTGTTTGCTGATGCGAAAGCCTACTTTGATGCGAAAAAAGCAGACAGAGACATCGATATGGATCAGCGCTGGGAAGCAATGCTCGGGCTGTTTGACGGTAGCAAAACTCTGTATGTGCACGCCAACGACAAACGCCAAATGGAGCAAGCCATTGATGTGAGTCGTGAGTATGGCTTTAAGTTGGTACTTATGGGGGCAAGAGACGCCTGGCGCATTGCTGATAAACTGGCTGAACTTGAGGTTCCGGTTGTTTTCGGTTCACCGTTCGGGTTACCGGGCCGTGACGACGAAGGTTATGATCAAGACTTTTCTACGCCAGCTAAATTGGCGGATGCCGGTGTTAACTTTGCTATCTCCTACCCAGGTTACTGGGATGTTCGGAACCTGCCTTTCGCGGCCGGACACTCGGTTGCCTTTGGCTTGGATCAGCAAAAAGCACTGGAAGCTATTACGCTTCAGCCAGCCAAGTTTATGGGCGTTTCAGACAAGCTCGGTTCGCTTGATGTTGGCAAGAGCGCTTCCTTGATAGTTTCAGAAGGGGACTTGCTGGACCCTATTGGACAGAGCCTAACGCACATGTTTATTGATGGTCGCAATGTGAGCTTAGAAAGCCGTCACACTGAGCTTTACAACAAGTATCAGGAAAAGCCGGCTAATTAAAATGAGTTAACGGCTAAATAGAAAAAGGCCCCTGGCGTGATAAAGCGTCAGGGGCCTTCTTTTTATGGGTTACTGTTGGTCAAGTAAACGTGAGATTAAGCCGCGTATGGCTGCCGGCTCAAAGGGTTTGTCGGTCAGAGCATCGACGCCGCTTTGTTTTACGTTTGCCAGTTGTGGCTCATTGGCGCGCGCTGTCACCATCAGTACAGGAGTGTGTGCATGTGCTGAACTGTTGCGAATATATTGTGTTAATTCACGACCATTCATTTCCGGCATATTGAAATCGGTGACAATTAAATCGAACTGATGTTCTTCTAATATATCAATGGCTTGTTGACCGTTTTCGGCTTCAACAAATATTTCAACGCCCAGGTTTTCAAACACGCGACGTAATACATGACGCGAAGTCAGGCTGTCATCAACAATAAGCACCCGTAAGTCTTCTATGTCATACAGCTCTAGGTGGAGTAATTCCGGCTCCATTAAGTCCATAGTCGCCGTAATAGCGCGCTGTAATTGCTCCGGAGTAAAAGGTTTCGGTAAAATAGCAATAATACCGGCTTGCTTAAACTGTTCGAGCTGGTCGGCTCGGTGTTCAGACGATACCAACATAAAATGTAAGGTGTCGTGAAGATCGTTTCGGTTGATGAATTGAATAAGTTCATGCGCCGTACCATCTTCAAAATACATGGCGCTCGTTACGATATCAGGCTGCCAACGCAGGATTTCTTCTTTTGCTTCCGCTATAGTAGAAGAGCCTCGGGTATGTTGGATACCTGCCTGATTGAGGTGTTGGGTAATGACTTTACGCTGCACATCGGAAGGCTCGATGAGCAAAATTCGGAGTTCGTCGAAGGCTATCGCCATAATCGGTCAAAATGAGTTTATGATGTAGCAAAGATTAGGGTATTCAGGCAATAAACTCAATCATAAAATTGTGTTAGGCTCATGAAAAAAAGGGGTACCTATGAGCGTTAGTCGTGAGTTTTCAAATGATGGCAAACAACTGATTATTGCCATTCAGGGTAAGTTTGATTTCAGTTTGGTACAAGAATTTCGTCAGGCTTATAGCCATATTGGCGACTCTCAGCCAACGGTGATCATTGACTTGAGAGAAACCGAATACCTGGACAGTTCAGCGCTGGGTATGTTGTTGAATATGCGTAAGTCTTTAGGCAGCAGTGTTAAAGACATTCAGCTTATTAACGCCAAGCCGGATGTTCGTCGTATTCTTGATATTTCTCGTTTCGATAAGATGTTTACTATTGCTTAATGCACATACTTATTGTTGATGACCAAGCCGCTAATCGGGTAATGCTGAGGGGGCTTATTGAGCGTTTTGGACACAATGTGAGCTGCGCGGAAAACGGTATGCAAGCGCTGGAGCTTTTCAGTCACAAAGGTGCTGACATTGTGTTGCTTGATGTCATGATGCCGGTTATGGACGGCCTTACAACCGCAAAACACTTAAAACAGTTAAGTGGTGAAATTCATCTTCCTGTGCTGTTTATTACTGCACTTGATGATCAGAAAACTCTTTTAGAATGCCTGGATGCGGGCGGCGATGACTTTATCAGTACGCCGCCAGAGCCTATTGTTTTACAGGCTAAGCTAAATGCTCACGCACGTGTGCGAGAATTGAGCTTTAAGCTGAAAGAAAAGAATGAAGTACTGGCTTATCACTCGAACCGCATGGAGCGTGAGCAAAATGTGGTGAGCCACATGCTAAGCAACGCACTGTTAGAAAATGAACTGAGGTTCGATTTTCTGCAAACCTATTTATCGCCGGCAACCGAATTTAATGGTGACTTGGTCCTGTCAAAAGGGGGCCCCTTAGGAAACTACTATATTTTTGTCGGTGACTTTACCGGTCATGGCTTGGCGCCGGCAACGGGAGCACTGCCGGTTGCGCAGACGTTTTTCGATTTGGCTGAGAGAGGGTTGTCGGTTGCGACTATGGTCAAAGAGTTTAATCGGCGCCTGGTAAAATTGTTACCTGACGACATGTTTTGTGCAGCATTTGTCGCAGAGCTATCAGCAGGGGGCGACCGCCTCAGCTATTGGAACGGAGGCATTCCGGACGCTCTTTTCATTGATAATAACGGAGAAGTAACCAATCGCTTACCGTCTGAGCATCTCGCACTGGGAATTTTACCGCCCGACGAGTTTAACAGCTCTCTGAGCCATTGTTTTATCGAGCGTGGACAACGGCTGGTGGCATACACAGATGGTGTGATTGAAATGGCGAATACTGACGGTAACCGACTGAAAGAAAGTGGGTTTGAAAACAAGCTCAAGCAGTTTGGTCATCAAGACCAGTTCGATGACTTGGTGAGTTCTCTTGAAAGCTTTCAGCAGGGAACAGAACAAAGCGATGATATTTCATTAGTCGTTGTGAACTGCGTGCCAACCGGTTTACCGGTAAAGCAGGATGATCACTCAATAATCCACCTGCCATTTGAACTAAAAGTGAGCTTAACCGAACACAATATCAAAGGGGAAGATCCGGTCACTCGGCTAGTGGACTCTTTGTCGCACCTCGAAGGGATAAAAGCTCATAAAACGACGCTTTATTTGTTGTTAGCTGAAGCGTTCAATAACATTTTAGAGCATAATCTATTGCGTCTAAACTCCGACATAAAAGAAGAAGACGAGGGCTTTGAGCGTTACTATTCTGAGCGTGAGCGCCGCTTGAAAAGTCTTGAAGACATAGAAGTAGCAATTGATGTTAACTACCAGCCTGTTGATAGTGTGATTTGTTTCGGTATTCGCTCTAACGGAGAGAATGGCTATCCGGCAGACGAATTTTCGCCAGTGCTGGATGAAGAAAAAATGCACGGGCGCGGAATGCAGTTGATTAAAAATTTCTCTCGTTATTATGAGTGGAAGGACGAAGGGCAGTGCCTATATATAGAGTATGACCTTAACCTCCCGAGCGTTTAACCTTATAGCCTTGCACTTTTAAATAGTTTTCAATACTGTCTCGCTGGTCACCCTGAAGTTCAATATCGTAGTCTTTGACAGAGCCGCCCACACCACATTGTTGTTTTAGCTTTTTCGCAAATGCCTTCAGTTCGTCTTTTGGCAGCGCCAGACCAGTGACAATAGTAACGCCTTTTCCTTTTCGGCCTTTGGTTTCTCTTCTAAGGCGTACAATGCCGTCGCTTTCTGGTATCTGCTCAGGCTCTTTCTCGGGTTCAATGCGGCCTGAATCCGTCGAATACACCATTTGGCTGAGTTGATTTTTCCAGTCAGACATAAACTACCATTTCTTTTTCGGTTGAAAGAGTTCTTCCAGGTCGTCTTCTTTTTTGTTCTTTGCTTGATCACGAGCATGTGCGTCGGTCAGCTCTTGCGCAATTTGTTCCAGAGCTTTTTTAATGGACTCCTCACGAGACGTTGTGTAATCGTCAGAAAAGCTCTGCTCTTCGATAGTGCGCAACGCTTTCTCGTAGTATTGACGCGCTGACCCTAACATATGGCTTTCATAGGCGTGACGACCGCGACGGATGAGCGTTTCAATACTAATTTTCAGCTGTAACTTGCTTAAACGCTGGTCTTCTACACTAAATACATTACTGTCAACGCGGCCACGAGCGTGCTCGCTTCTTAGGGTCGCTTTCAAGCGCTTGAGCGCATTGATCATGGCAATAATTTGCTTGTTGTTCTGTGGAATTTCAAACTCTTCACTAATTAGAGAAGTGTCTTTTGGATCAACTCCTTCCATTCTTTCTTTGTAATCTTCAATACGAGCCTGAAAGTCTTTGGTCGGTGATACGGCATACATTTGTTGCAGAACTTCGTAGGCACGCATATTCAGGACAGCCAACATCGACTTACCAATAGGGAAGAAGCTGGACATGTGAATAAGGTCTTCAATCTGCTCCAGAGCGCTTCTGTATCGGGCAAGTTTTTTGCGTCGCTCAAGCTCCTGACGCTGCTTATGTTGTTGCACTGAACCGACGACAATCGCCAGTATTATCAAAAGTATAATCAGTGCTATAACAATGGTGTAAATCATATAACGCTCATTAGGTTGTTATTATTTTTAAGGTAATGTCAGAGAAAAAACACCACCACCTAAGTGTCCATTATTTTTCAGTTCGATAAAACCTTTTTTATCGTTTCTTTGGTGGGCTTCAGCGATTAGGTGGGCAAAATAAAGCCCTAAACCGGTACGGCCTTTTTTCATATCCAGTTGCTGCATGGGCATTTGCGCTTGTTTTAGCATGTCGTTCGGAAAACCATCGCCATTATCGTGCACTGAAATCTGACACCCTTTATTCTCGTCGACTGTCACTGTAATAAAGAGTTTATCGGCGGTATAGCGCATAGCATTAATAATAACGTCGTTCAGTAAGTGGCTAATGAGGTCTTTGTCAAAATAGCCCGCCGCTGACTCGTCGATATCGGTTGTTACGCTGATACCACGTTGCTCAAGGTACACTTCATTGTTAAGTAGCAGTTCCTCAAGCACCTCGTCCCAATGATGTTCGTCAACATTCAGCGGCAACGCTCCCTGCTGGTCTCGGTATAAGGTCAGCAGTTGTATAAGCCCTGAGTTAATTCGTTGCGCCTCGTAATGGACTTTTGCCATGTTTTCTGTTGCACTGCCTTGTGGTACTTGCTCGGAAACCTCTTCAATTAGCTGAATAAGCAAGCAAAGCGAATTTTTCATGTCGTGAGCAGAGGAGGCGAGTATCGCAGAAAAGTCGAATGTGGGCTGTGTCATAGTTGAATTCCGGTTCCAGCTGCTTATACCTACCAGCTTTTCTATTTGTCATAGTTAATAAGATTATTATACTATTTTTTTATATCACAATTCGCAAACTGAGTGGCATGTCCTGCTATGAAATTACAGCAATTAAAATATATTGTTGAAGTGATGAACCATAATTTAAATGTTTCTGCGACAGCAGAGAGTTTATTCACTTCACAACCAGGTATTAGTAAGCAAATACGAATGCTGGAGGACGAGTTAGGGGTTCAGATTTTTGGGCGAACAGGTAAGCACTTAACACATGTCACCCCTGCAGGGCAGGACATCATTCGGGTGGCAAAGCAGGTGCTCGATAATGTTAATTCAATAAAGACAGTGGCGGCAGAGCACACGCAGCCCGATCAAGGCAAATTAACGATAGCAACCACACACACTCAGGCTCGTTATGCGCTACCCAATGTGATCAAGCGGTTTATTGGTCAGTATCCGAGAGTGTCATTGCATATGCATCAGGGCTCTCCGCAGCAAATTAGTGAGGCGGCGGCAAAGGGACGCACCGACTTCGCTATAGCGACTGAAGCATTGCATCTTTATCAGGATTTAATCATGCTGCCGTGCTACCACTGGAATCGCTCAATTGTGGTGCCTAAGTCACACCCGCTGGCACAATTAAAAGATATCTCTATTGAAGATGTTGCCCAGTATCCAATTGTCACTTATGTGCATGGATTTACTGGTCGTTCTGAGCTCGACAGAGCCTTCGCTCAGGCAGGTAAAGAGCCGCAAATTGTTTTTACGGCGACAGACGCAGACGTAATAAAGACCTATGTGCGCATGGAGCTGGGAATTGGGGTCTTGGCTTCAATGGCATACAAAGAAGATGAAGATCGCGATTTAGTGGCCATTCCGGCCAGTCACTTATTCGAAGCAAGCACCACTAAAATTGGCTTCCGTCGCGGAACATTTTTAAGAACTTACATGTATGACTTTATTGAAAGCTTTGCCCCGCATCTGACACGTGAACGAGTGCAGCAAGCGGCGCAGCTTAAAACTCAAGAAGAAATTGATGCGTTATTTGAAGGGTGTGAGTTGCCGATGCTGTAATACACCGGCTTCGTTTTTCAGCACTCGATAATATTAACCGCTAAGCCGCCCCGGGCGGTCTCTTTGTATTTAGTCTTCATATCGTTACCGGTATCCCACATGGTCTTAATGACCTTATCCAGAGACACCTTATGGTCGCCGTTGCCACGCATTGCCAGACGGGCTGCGTTAATGGCTTTGACGGAGCCCATTGCATTACGCTCAATACACGGAACCTGAACCAGGCCACCGACAGGGTCACAGGTTAAGCCAAGGTTGTGCTCCATACCAATTTCGGCAGCATTCTCAACGGTTTCAGGGCCTCCGCCCATGAACTCAGCCAGTGCGCCGGCGGCCATGGAGCAGGCAACACCCACTTCACCCTGACAACCGACTTCAGCGCCGGAAATAGAGGCATTTTTCTTGTACAAGATGCCAATAGCGGCCGACGTTAGTAGAAAGCGAACCGCAGAGTCTTCGTCCAGTGTTTCAATGAACTTATCGGCATAACTCATGACCGCCGGAACGATACCTGCTGCACCGTTAGTTGGCGCGGTGACAATACGACCGCCCGCAGCGTTTTCTTCGTTTACTGCCAAAGCGAATAAATCGACCCAGTCCATAACTTGCATGGCATCGCTCGACTTTTCTTTTTTCAGCCGCTGATACAACGAAGACGCTCTGCGACGCACTTTCAAGCCACCGGGTAAAATACCTTCGGTGGTAATACCGTTGGTGATACTTTGCTGCATGGTGCGCCAAATTTTCATTAAGCCTTCGCGAATCTCATCTTCGCTACGGAACACTTTTTCATTCGCCATCATTAATGAGCTAATGCGCAGTCCGTGCTCCTTGCAATGACCTAATAGTTCAGCGGCACTGTCGAACGGATAGGGAATAGGTTTAGATGACTGTTCAATGGCTTCTTCTAAGGTTTCATCAAAGTCTTCGTCACGAACAATAAAGCCGCCGCCAATAGAGTAGTATAGGTCGCTATAGATAATATCGTCGCCTTTTAGGAGCTTAAGCTCCATAGCGTTGGCATGCTTTGGCATGGTTTTACGACGATGGAATGTAATAGCGCCTTCTGCCGGGAATGCGACTTCGTGCTCACCTAATAAAGCCAGTTTCTCGGTTTTGCGAGTCTGTTCAAGGAAGTTGTCAACGTTGTCGGTGTCTACGGTCTCCGGTAATTCGCCCGCCAAACCTAAAATAACCGCTTTGCCGGTGCCGTGACCTTTGCCGGTTTGCCCTAAAGAGCCAAACAACTCAACTTTAACGCCGTCTGCCTGAGTTAAGTGGCCAGCTTCTTTAGCGGCTTTCAGGAAATCGAAGGCCGCTTTCATAGGACCCACTGTGTGGGAACTCGAAGGACCGATACCAATTTTGTAAATATCAAAAACGCTGATCATACTTATCCTTACCTGTCGCGTTCGTTACTATTAATTATAGTATTGTCGCATGAATTGTGTGGGGGCTGGCAAGCTTTATAGCGAAATAACTGGTCAGTTGAGTGGCTTAAAGTGACTTTTCCGCTCTGGCTGAAGCTGCTCAGCCAATTCTCGCAAAATTCCTGCGGTTGCTCCCCAGATATTGCGGTGTTGCCAGGGGATAAAATAAACCCGGTCATAAATGAACTTGCGAATGCGGTAAACGTAATGATTGCTCGGATCAAGAATGTCCGCCAGAGGGACTTCGAATATCTCGGCGACTTCACTCTCTTCGGCAACAAGCTCCTGCTGAGGCGACACAAAGGCCACATAAGGACGTATCATAAAGTAAGACAATACCGGATAGTCATGTAGACGACCAATCACTTCAACCTGAGACCGAGGCAAACCAATTTCTTCCTCGGTTTCTCTTAATGCCGTATCCAGCAAGTCATTGTCGGTTCTGTCGTAGCGACCACCGGGAAAGCTAATTTGTCCGGCATGTTTTCTTAATGAAGCGGAACGACGTGTCAGTATCAATGACAGCCCATGCGGGCGCTCAATGATAGGAATAAGCACTGCTGCTGGTCGCAAGCGTTTACGCAAGGGCTCGTCAAGTTTTCGGTCAACTGACGGCGATGGGGTGAGGCTGAAACGTCGAACAAACTCGGCGCGGTTTTTGATAGTCATGAGGTTAACACCGGCAAAATACGAGACACTTTGTCCTTGGTTTCCTGGTATTCCTCATCGGCTTTAGAGTCGGCAACCAGACCTCCGCCGGCCCAGCAATAAAGCTGACCGTTTTCTGCTAATAACGTGCGAATGGTAATACTAGAGTCGCTTTGGCCGTTCTGTGAGAAGTAGCCTATGCTGCCGCAATAAATGCCGCGGCGATTCGGCTCGAGCTCTTCAATAATTTGCATAGCCCGAATTTTAGGAGCTCCGGTAATCGAGCCACCGGGGAAAGCTCCTTTAAACAGACGTAAAGCAGAGCCGCCCATTTTTAATTGCCCGGTAATGGTTGATACTAAATGATGCACAGCCGGAAAGCTCTCTATGGCAAACAGCTTCGGCGTTTTTACCGAACCGGGCTCGCAGTTTTTACTGAGGTCATTACGCAGTAAATCGACAATCATCAGGTTTTCGGCACGATCTTTCTCTGAATTCAGCAAGGCCTGTTTACTGGCGGAATCCCTGCTGCTGTCTTCATAACGTGGGCGGGTGCCTTTTATCGGCTTAGTTTGCACCTCTCCCGCACCAGTAGTGCTTAGGAAGCGCTCAGGAGAAACGCTGAGAATGGCGCTTTCAGGGGTGCGCATGAAGGCTGAAAACGGCGCGTTATTAGAAGCCCTTAACTTTTTATAAGCTGCCCACTCACAGCCTTGATAACTCGCCTGATAACGTTGCGCTAAGTTAATTTGATAGGCGTCACCGCTAAGTAAGTAGGCTTGTACCGCATTAAATTTAGTATGGTACTCTGCCTCTGACATATTGCTTCGCCAGGCGCTGGCCAGCTTGAAAGGAGTGTTTGAGTCTGACTGCGGTGACTGCTCCCAATAAGCTTTCTGCGTTTTAAGCGCCTGTTCAGGAGCGACCAGCCAAACTTTGTTGCGCTTTTTATCAAAAATAACCGCTTCGCAATAGTACGCAAGTACTGCATCACTGGAGTTGTATTCGTCACGGTTAAACTCAGGAATGACTTCCAGGCAACGGCCGAAATCGTACCCCACTGCGCCGGCAAAACCGCCCTGGAAAGGCAAGTGTTCGGGGCCGTTATAATGGCCTGTCAGCGCCATTAATTGCTCAGCGTAATCGAACATCTGGGCAGCGTGAGTTGGGACTTTCGGGAGTTGGGCTATGCTATTGGCGGAGACAGTGAGTTGCTCGTTTTTACTTCGGATGACGCATTCAGGCGCTCTGAAGATAAAGTCATAATGAGCGTCTTCGTGTGTTGTCGAGGCTGAGTCAAGGAAAAGTGCATAAGGTTCGCTTTGGCAGAGCTCAAATAGCTCAAGCGCTGTTAGGGTGGTTTCCAGTTTTACGGCACACAAGTTAGGAAAAATGCTCACACTTAGCCCTTTGATTTACTTAATAACAGCCACGAATTAAGGATAAGAATCATTCTATCACAGTGACACTAACTCGGTTAGTTACACTGGTCAGTTGTTAGTGAAAACGCTATTATAGCGCCACGTTTATCAGAACCAATATCGGAACCGTTCGATATAAAAATGAAGAGGTAGAGCCATGACCACCATTCGTCAGGCGGATTTTATTGACAGTATTGCCGATGCCCTGCAGTACATATCTTATTATCACCCATTAGACTTTATTAAAGCGTTGGACGAGGCGTATCAGCGTGAAGAGAGCGAAGCAGCAAAGAATGCCATTGCTCAGGTGCTGACGAACTCGCGTATGTCTGCGCAAGGGCACCGTCCAATTTGTCAGGACACCGGTATTGTCACCTGCTTTGTTAAAGTTGGTATGGGTGTGCAATGGGATAAGACCGACCGGACAGTTCAACAAATGGTAGACGAAGGAACTCGCCGAGCTTACAACAATCCGGATAATCCATTACGAGCGTCAATTGTCGCAGACCCGGCAGGTGCGCGCAAAAACACAGGTGATAACACTCCAGCCGTTGTTCACATCGATATGGTGCCGGGCGACGAAATTGAAGTCATGATTGCCGCAAAAGGTGGTGGCTCTGAGAACAAGTCGAAAATGGCTATGCTAAACCCCAGCGACTCGATTGCTGACTGGGTTGTAGAAACTCTGCCAAAAATGGGCGCTGGTTGGTGTCCACCGGGTATGCTGGGTATTGGTGTTGGTGGTACTGCTGAGAAGTCAGCCGTATTGGCGAAAGAGTCGTTGATGGAGTCTGTGGACATCCATGAACTGATTGAGCGTGGTCCGCAAAACGCGGAAGAAGAATTACGCTTAGAAATTTTCAACCGCGTTAACGCACTAGGTATTGGCGCCCAGGGCTTAGGTGGCTTAACAACGGTGCTGGATGTGAAGATTAAATCACTACCGACACACGCCGCTTCTAAACCTGTGACCTTAATTCCAAACTGTGCGGCGACTCGCCACGTTCATTTCACACTTGACGGTAGTGGTGCCGCAGACTTAGCGCCACCGAAACTGGAAGACTGGCCGGATGTCACTTTTGAGCTGGGCGATGATGCTCGTCGTGTGAACCTGGATGAAGTGACGAAAGAAGACATTCAAGACTGGAAAATGGGTGAAACAGTGTTGTTGTCCGGTAAGTTACTTACTGGTCGCGATGCCGCTCACAAGCGCATTAAAGGTATGCTGGATAACGGTGAAGAGTTGCCGGTTGATTTCAACAACCGCTTTATTTATTACGTCGGACCTGTCGATCCGGTGGGTGATGAAGTGGTAGGCCCTGCTGGCCCGACAACCTCGACACGTATGGACAAATTTACCGACCAGATGCTGGAAGAAGCCGGTATTATCGGCATGGTGGGTAAAGCTGAACGCGGGCCAGAAGCCGTCGAGAGTATTCGCAAGCACAAAGCCGTCTACCTGATGGCTGTGGGCGGTGCGGCGTACCTGGTTGCTAAAGCGATCAAGAAAGCCAGAGTCGTTGCGTTTGAAGACTTGGGTATGGAAGCTATTTATGAGTTTGAAGTGGAAGACATGCCAGTCACTGTCGCTGTCGATAGCGACGGTCAAAATGCACATACTCAAGGTCCTGCTATTTGGAAAGCGAAAATTGCTGACTTGAACGAAAAATTAGGAGCTTAATGATGTCGCTGGCACTGTGGCAATGGATGGCAATAATAGGTGTGCCAGTTCTGACTGTTATTACGGCGTTGTTGTTGCTTTGGCAGCAGCAGCGCCGTTTGCGTATACAGACAGAGCAACAAAATAAGGCACTGGAACAAGATGCAGAAATTCTTCGTGAGCGTATCGATGAATTGCAGCACGACGTCTATGAAAAAGACAGTCGTCTGCGCGAGACGTTGGCCCGCGCTGATCACGAGCAAAAAACCGCAGAAGAAAAGCTGAACTTGTTAAAAGCCAGCGAGGAGCGACTGACGCAGCAATTCGAGAACCTGGCTAACCGTATTTTTGAAGAAAAGTCGAAAGGGCTGCAGCAACATCATCAGCAGTCTTTGCAGGCAACATTAGAGCCCTTTAAGCAACAAATCGATGCATTTAAAAAGCAAATTACTCAGCAGTATACCGACGAAACAAAAGAGCGTTCAGCGCTTAAAAACGAGCTGTTGTCACTGAAAGACTTAAACCGTCGTATGGCCTCTGAAGCTGAGGCGCTGACTAAAGCATTGAAAGGCGATACCAAGCAGCAGGGTAACTGGGGGGAGGTTGTACTAGAACGTATTCTCGAACAGTCGGGGCTGCGTGAAGGGCATGAGTATCAAACCCAGGCACACCATCGCGATGAAGACGGTAAGTCATTCAAACCAGATGTTATTGTGCATTTGCCCAATAAAAAAGACGTGGTTATCGACTCGAAAGTCAGTTTGTCCGCTTATGAGCGTTACTTTAACTCCGACGATGACCTTGAGCGCGAACGAGCATTAAATGAACACGTTCAGTCACTTAAACAACACATAAAGCAGCTTGGGAAAAAGAGCTACCACCAATTGGAAGGCTTGAGAACGCTCGACTATGTGTTGATGTTTATTCCAATTGAACCGGCATTTCTATTGGCGGTTGACCGTGACCCAGAGCTCATCCGGCTGGCGCTGGACAATCAGATTATGCTGGTGAGCCCAACTAACTTGCTGGTTGCACTACGTACGGTTCACAATATCTGGCAGTATGAATATCAGAATCAAAACGCTGAGAAAATTGCCACCGACGCTGCGCGCTTGTACGACAAGTTTGTCGGGTTTGTAGAAGATCTGGAGAAAATTGGTAACGGCTTACAAACACTGGATAACCGTTATCAGGAAGCGATGAAAAAGCTGAGTACTGGTCGCGGGAACCTTATTGGTCGAGTCGACAAGTTCCGCCAGATGGGTGTACAAACGAATAAACGGTTAAGTTCAGACTACTTAGAAAATGACTCAGAAAGCGACGACTGAGCAATGCGCTCAGTCGTCTTCTAAGTCCTTTAGCGCTGCTCTAATGCACTGCGACGGTAATGGTCGACCCACAATGCTGTCGCACCCGATACAGCCAGCGGCATAATAATTAGGTTCACAAAAGGAATCATGGTTAATAGCGTGATTCCCAAGCCAAACGAGAAAGTCCGACTCCGCTGTAACCCCAACTCAGAGCGCATACGATTAAATGAAATTTTGTGATTATCGAACGGATAATCCAAATACTGAATAGACATCATCCAGCAAACAAAAACGTACCAGAGAATTTGCCCAAATACCGGGATAATTAAAGACAGCAAGAAAAAGCCGATGGCCCGTGGCAGGTAATACATGAGTTTTTGAAATTCACGGCCAACCGTTCGGGGTATGTCCTTAACGAGTCCCATAAACCCCTCATCCCCTAAAGCTTCGCCACTTTCATAACGCTCGACTTTTTCCGCCAGTAAGCCATTAAAAGGTGCGGCGAAAAAGTTCATGATGCTGGTAAAAATAAAGGAGAAAAAGGCGACCATCACAATGACCACCAGTGGCCATAAGATAAATTCCAACCATTGGAAAAAGTCGGGTAGCCAAGCCATGAATTTATTAAGCCAGTAGTCGGCTTCGCCGTACAGCCAGCTGAAGGCAATGGTGAAGAGAATCAGGTTGGCCAAAATAGGGACAATAACGTAGCGGCGTAGCCCTTTGGTGCGGATGAGCTGTAAACCCCTTCCTATATAGGATATTCCCGACTCACTGTAGATCGGTTTGTGCATGCGAACTCCTGCTGTCACTTTTGTTGCTCATAATAGGGCAAAACCACCCTTATGTGTGGTTGAAATTGTTACAAATGACTACGGGATCTGCTAGAGTCTTTGGATTATAAATAACGTCAGTAATAACTATAAAAACAGCCGAATGCGACTGAAACACATCAAACTTGTGGGCTTCAAATCATTTGTTGACCCGACCAAAGTTCCTTTTCCCGATCAAATGACCTGCGTAGTGGGTCCGAACGGCTGTGGCAAGTCGAATGTCATCGACGCTGTGCGCTGGGTTCTGGGTGAAAGCTCAGCGAAAAACCTTCGCGGCGATGCCATGACTGACGTGATTTTTAATGGTTCTAACGCCCGTAAGCCTGTGTCTCAAGCCAGTGTTGAACTGGTATTTGATAATAGCGCAGGGCGTATTCAGGGTGAGTATGCCGCGTTTAACGAAATCTCCGTCAAACGCTTAGTTACCCGGGACGGCCAGTCGAACTATTTTCTGAACGGCAGTCGTTGCCGACGCCGCGATATTACTGATTTATTCCTCGGGACCGGCCTCGGCCCCCGAAGCTACGCCATTATTGAACAAGGCATGATCTCCCGCTTAATTGAGTCAAAACCTCAAGAGTTGCGGGTGTTTATTGAAGAAGCTGCGGGTATTTCTAAATACAAAGAGCGTCGCCGTGAAACAGAAAACCGGATGAATCACACGCGCGAAAATTTGGAGCGTCTGAGTGATGTGCGTGAAGAATTGGGTCAACAGCTGGATAAGCTAGAGCGTCAGGCGGCTGCGGCAATTCGATATAAAGAACTGAAAAAACAAGAGCGCCAGTTGAAAGGCGAACTGCAGGCATTGCGTTGGTTAAAGTTAGATAACCAGCGGCAGCAACTTGATGCCCAATACTCTGAGCAGCAGGCTGAACTTGAAAAGTGGCAAGCGCAGCAAAGCGGCGACGAACGTGGAGCTATAGAGCTGAGAGAAAGGGCTGAAGAGTTACGCTCTCAAGTTGAACAATCGCAAGAGAAAATGTTCATCCTGGGTAATGAAGTGACTCGTATTGAGCAAACTCTAAAGCATCAGCATGAAATTAAAGCGCAGCGTGAAGAGCGTTTGCAGCGAATTCAAAGCGAACTGACGCAACTTGAGTCGCAACTTGACGAAGATAAACTGCAAAAAGAGCAGTTGGCTGAGCAGGAAATGATGCTTGAACCGCAGCTTGAAGAGCTAGCCGAACAGGTTGAAGAGGTGTCTGAGCAAGCGCAACAGGCTGATGAAAACTACCGAAGCTGGCAACAGCAGCAACGCTCACAGCAGCAAAAAGTGCGCGATATTGAACAACAGCATCAGCAGGCGCAGCTGAAAGAACAACAGCTTCAGCAAAGCCGTGATTACACTAAGCAACAGCTAGAGCAAGTTAACGACCAGCAACAGGACGTTAAAAAGCAGCTTAGTGACGTATCGTTAGACAGCCTGCAACGCGAATTTGATGAGGCTAGTGAGCGATTAAACAGCGCTATTGAGCGGCTTCAAACAACAAAGCAACGGTTAGCGGACAGTCGCGAGCAGGTTGAGCAGGCACAGGAAGCGAAGCGCAGTGTTGAATTAGAACAAAATAAAGTACAGGCGAACCTGCAAGCCATTGAGCAGTTACTCATCAAGCATCAGTCAGGCGATGACAGCGCGGATGAGTGGCTTGAAACGCATTATCCAAATACCCCGAGAGTCCGTGACGTTCTGAAAGCAGAGCCTGGCTGGGAATTGGCTGTTGAGCAGTTTTTGTATGAGTGGCTGGATGCCGCGGTTCTTGAAAGCTCACCTGAGCGAACTGAGTCAGTAGCAGGTCTGAAACTGATATGGCCAAGCGCCGGAGAGGCTAAATCGGGTACTTTGGCGAGCAAAGTCTCTGGCGCATTAAGACATTGGCCGCCGTTGCAACTGTGTGCTGTGGCTGACAGTGATGAGCAAGCACAAAAGCAGGTATTAGATGGTGAGGCTGAGTTTGCTGTGTCAAAACAGGGTAACTGGCACTGGCCTAACGGGTTTATGTCATCGCGAATTGATAGCAACACCAGCCAACTGCAGTTGCAGAGTCAGTGTGACAGCCTGAAACGTGAGCAAGAAGAGTTAGAAAACTCGCTAGAAACAGCGACACAAAAATTGGAACAGGCACGCGCTTCTCAGAAAGAGATTGAGCAGGAACTTGAGCGCGAGCAAGAGCAGCAACAAACCGCGCAGAATGACACAAATAAAGCGGAGCAGCAGTTAAACTGGGCTAAGCAACAGCAACAACAGTATACGCAACAACTGGAGAGGCTTAGCGAGCAACAATCAGAGCTTGAGCAAAAAGCAGAAGAGCTTAATGAGCGTATTGAGGAAGCTGCATTACAAAGAGAAGAGCTGAACGAACGGTTATTGGAGAGCGACGCGGCGAATGACGACTCAGGTGATGAGTTAGAACGGCTGGCCAGCGACAAGAAAGAGCAGCTGCAGGCACTAAAGTCTAAACAACAGCAGCTGTCTATGCAGCAACAAAACATTACTGTTCAGGTACAGCAGCTCGACACGGTCTTACAACGCAGTGAACAGCGTTACCAGCAGTTAGTGGATGAAAAGACCACGCAACAAAGCTCTGACGGCGAAGAAAATAAGCAGGAATTGGAAGAGCGACTGACAGAGCTTCTTGACCAGCGTCAGGAGCAGGAAGCCATTTTGCAGGAGCAGCGTGCGCAACTGTCTGAGTTAGAACATGAATTGTCAGAGCTTAATCAAGGTCAGTCGGCTGTTCAAATGCGTATTGCGCAAGCTAAAGAAGCACTGCAAAGCACTGAGATTGAAAAGGCCAAGTTGCAAGAGCGCAGCCAGGGTGTGCTTGAGGGACTGGCAGAAACCGGCATGACCTTGAAAACCTTACTGCAGGAGTTGCCACAGGAAGCAGAGGAGCAGCCGTGGCAGACTAACCTGGAGAACGTGCAGAATAAAATTAAGCGCCTGGGAGCCATTAACCTGGCGGCGATTGAAGAAGCTGAAGCGCAAAGAGAGCGTAAACAGTATCTGGATCAGCAAGTGGATGACCTATCATCGTCTTTAGAAACGCTGGAAACGGCCATACGAAAAATTGATAAAGAAACCCGGCATCGTTTTAAAACGACTTTTGATGCGGTGAACAGTGACTTACAGGTATTGTTTCCAAAAGTGTTTGGCGGCGGTAGTGCCAGTTTAGAACTCACTGACGACGACTTGCTGGAAACAGGCGTTACTATTATGGCAAGGCCACCGGGTAAAAAGAATAGTACGATTCACCTGCTAAGTGGTGGAGAAAAAGCATTGACCGCATTATCATTGGTGTTTGCCATTTTCCGGTTGAACCCAGCACCATTTTGCTTGTTAGATGAGGTTGATGCGCCACTCGATGATGCGAACGTAGGCCGCTTTTGCCGCTTAGTGAGTGAAATGTCAGAATCGGTACAGTTTATTTATATCAGTCACAACAAAGTGGCTATGGAAATGGCGTCACACCTTGCCGGGGTGACAATGCAGGAAGCAGGTGTGTCGCGCCTGGTTGCCGTTGATGTAGAGCAAGCCGTCGCTATGACGGAAGCCTGACAATAATAAGAAGGTTGATAGAGCACATGGGCAATTTACAATTGACGCTCGGAATTTTAGGGGTACTGGCCATTGCCGGTATTATCGCGCACGGATTATGGAAAATTCGTAAAGGGAACCAGCAGCAACGCCAACAAGAACAACGTGTTGCTGAAAAGCGCCAGAAACAAAATAGTGGCTTTGATGATGATGGTATAGGGGAAGTCAGGGTGGTTCGTCAGGCTTCGTCTGAAGCACCGGATACCACGGACTCGGTGCCAACTGACGATGAAGACACGAGTACCAGAGACCCTAGTGCTGAGCCGAAGCCGTCAATGCGTGAAGAAAAGCTTCAAGAAAAAGCTCAGGAGAAACCGAGTCAGCCTCTTTCTGCGGCCGAGCAAATGGCTATGGACCTGGACGTCGACGACGAAGTCGATACGCCGCTACCTTCTATGCGTGTGGATAAAAATGAGGAAGTAGAGCAATCTGAGTTGGCGTTAGAGCCTTCAGACGAGAAACCACTGAAACAGCCTGAAGCGTCAACTGAGCAACCTGAAGAGCCCGAAGAACAGGGGGAGACAGACATTGGCGAGCCAGAAGAAGTTATTGCATTGCATGTAAAAGGCTCAGTGCAGGGCGCATTATTGTTACAAATGATGACCGAACTCGGCTGTAAGTTTGGCGACTTAGGTATCTTTCACCGTTATGAAAATACGGCGGGTACGGGCGAGTTAATTTTTAGTGTTGCCAATATGTTTAATCCGGGAACTTTTGATCTCGACAACCTGGAAAACTTTGAAACAGAGGGCGTTGCGTTTTTTATGACCTTGCCGATGAAGTTTGACGGCCAGCAGGCCTTTAATATGATGCTTAACGCAGCCAAGAAGCTGGCGACTGAAATACCTCAAGGGCAGGTTTTAGATGGTCAGAGACAATTGCTAACCCGTCAGTCTATTCACGAAGCACGACAAACTATCCGTGAGTTTGAACGTCAACATTCAGCATAGAATTAGGTGTTATGAGTCAATCTACTGCCCAGCGAATGCAAGAGCTGGAACAATTACTGAATCGCTACAACAAAGAATATTACGAAAACGATGAGCCGTCGGTTCCTGATACTGAGTACGACAAACTATTTCGTGAATTGCAGACGCTGGAAAAGCAAAATCCAGACTTAAAAAGCAAAACCTCACCAACGGCGAAAGTGGGTGGTAAACCGCTAGCCAAATTCAACACGGTAAAACACGAAGTACCTATGTTGTCTTTGGATAATGCGTTTTCTGCGGAAGAATTCGCAGCGTTTTCTAAGCGTATTGGGCAAAAGCTGGATGAGGGGACTCAGGTCACGTTCTGCTGTGAGCCCAAGCTTGATGGTGCGGCCGTCAGTTTACTGTATGAGTCGGGAGTGCTGGTACGCGGTGCCACTCGAGGTGACGGCGAAAGTGGTGAGGATATTACTGAAAACGTCAAAACCATACGCAACATTCCCCTCAAGTTAAAAGGCGATGTCCCTGACCGACTGGAAGTGAGAGGCGAAGTGGTGATGCCAATCGGCGCTTTTGACCGCTTTAATGAAAAGGCTCGTCAACAGGGCGAAAAGGTTTTCGCTAACCCAAGAAATGCCGCTGCCGGGAGTTTGCGTCAACTGGACTCCCGAATAACGGCAAAGCGTCCATTGCATTTTTACGCTTATAGCCTGGGGTTAGTGTCTGAGCATACGGTATTGCCCGACAGCCATTATGAACGTCTACAACAGCTAGCCGAATGGGGGCTTCCCGTTAACAGTGAAATTGAACGGGTAGACTCTGTTGAAGGTTGTGACAGTTATTATGAAAAAATTCTTGAGCGCAGAGACTCGCTGAATTACGACATTGATGGTGTTGTCTTTAAGGTTGATACCATAGCTCTTCAGGAAGAACTTGGCTTTGTTGCCAGAGCGCCGCGTTGGGCTATTGCCCGTAAGTTCCCGGCACAAGAGCAACTGACGACTATTACTGGCGTCGACTTTCAGGTAGGACGTACCGGAGCTATTACTCCGGTTGCCCGGCTAAAGCCTGTCAGCGTTGGGGGAGTAACCGTATCGAACGCGACTTTGCATAACGCCGATGAAATTGAGCGTTTGGGCGTGCGCATTGGTGATACGGTAAGCATTCGCCGCGCTGGGGACGTTATTCCTCAGGTTGTCAGCGTTTTGAAAGAAAAACGGCCTGACAATACACAGGAAATAGCTTTTCCAACACGCTGCCCAGTTTGTGACTCTGACGTTGAGCGCATTGAGGGGGAGGCCGTGGCTCGTTGTAGCGGAGGACTCTACTGCGCAGCTCAGCGTAAAGAGGCGATAAAACACTTTGCCTCGCGTAAAGCCATGGATATTGATGGTTTAGGCGACAAGTTGGTTGATGTGTTGGTTGAAAAGGACTGGGTAAAATCTCCTGCTGACTTATATCGTCTGAGTAAAGCTGAATTGGCAACGCTGCCAAGAATGGCCGCAAAATCTGCTGAGAATTTAAAGAACGCTATAACAGCGACTAGGGAGACTACACTCGCGCGTTTTCTTTATGCGTTAGGCATTAGAGAGGTCGGAGAAGCCACAGCAAAAGCCCTGGCCAGACATTTTAAAACCTTTGACGCCGTTCAGTCCGCCAGCAGTGAACAATTGCAGGAAGTCCCTGATGTTGGCACGGTCGTGGCTGAACACATTGTGCGCTTTTTCCGTGAATCGCATAACGAAAACGTTGTGAAAGAGCTACGTGAGTTTGTCCATTGGCCGGAAGGCGAAGAGGCAGGCGACATACAAAGCGATCGTTTAGCTGGAAATACTTACGTGATTACCGGTACTTTGTCGACAATGACTCGTGACGAAGCCAAACAGGCGTTAGAAGCGTTAGGAGCAAAAGTCAGTGGCAGTGTGTCTAAGAAAACGACGGCGTTAATTGCCGGAGAAAGTGCTGGCTCAAAACTGACGAAAGCCCAATCCCTCGGGCTTTCGATACTGTCTGAAGACGAATTAAAAGAGCTTTTGGGCGCTTAGCGGCCGCGTGTGCTCAGGTCTTTTAAAAGGCCTGAGCCGCTAATATCAGCTATGCCTTTTTCTTCATCGAACTCGAACTTAATGGTTGGGTGTGTGCTATCTAACAAATAGCTTCTGTCGTTAATTCTGACGCGCAAGTGCTTCAACGGCTCTTCGTCATCAAATTCCCGGCGATGCTCAATAACGATGTTGTGCTCACCAATGGCCAGTTCGAAGCCTTTAAAAAAGCCTTCTGCAAACTCGGCAACATAGACCTGACCTTTGTCATTCACAAACATATTGAGAATGTAATTAGGCGGCATTTCAGAAGTGCGCATTTGCGACTTGCCCGCGGTGAATATCACCGTGTCATAGACTTTTTTATACTCAAACCCGAAGTTAAGAGGTTCAGTCCTACCTGAAGGGTAAATAACTTTACCTTCGCCTTTGGCTTCCCAGTCAGCCAAACTCTGGGTACTGAATAACAAAGCAATACAAGTAATAGCGTATTTCAAAATCTTCATAACGGGCCTCAACTACTCACCTCGGTTACATCTACTTTCAGTCTCAGCATCTGTCCAGGCTGCAGGTAACGGTTGCGTTGAATATTATTCCATTGCTCAATTTGGCGAATGGTCACGTTAAACTTATTAGCTATCCTTGCAAGAGAGTCTCCTGAACGTACGCGGTAATTAACCGTTCGAATAATGCTGTTAACACTACTGCGTACGACGGAAGAGGCCTCAGCTTCAGTCCAAACAACAAGCTCTTGCCCAGGTCTTAAGTAGTCTCCGGGCGCCATTGAATTCCATCGAGCTAGATCTCGTAGATTGACGTCATAAGCACGACTGATATCCCAGAGAGTGTCACCCGACTGAACAATATAATCAATACGTTTGCCGTCGCGTTTTTGATCTTGACGGTTTTCACGGCGCTGATCTTGCGACAAGGTGTAATTTTCAAGACCTAAGGTGGCAACAGGAACCAGTAAGTGCTCACCGGCGCGAATAATATGGCTGCTAATGTCGTTAAGTTGTTGAATGACATCGACAGAAGTATTGTATTTTTTTGATATCGTTAGCAGGCTTTCTCCTGACTTCACCTTGTGGCGTGTCCAGGAAAGCCAGTCTTTAGGCTCGGTCTCTTGCAATGCCAGGCTGAACCGCTCTGCATTTTCAGCCGGTAACAAAAAGCGGTGAGGGCCGTCAGGTGCTGTGGCCCAGCGGTTATAGCCCGAGTTAAATTGGTGCAGTTCTTCCAATGACAAATCAGCCATATCGGCCGCGAGGGCTAAGTCGATTTGCGCTGGCGCTTCTACTACTTCCAGCATTGGCTGATTCTCAATGGGGTACCAGGTAATACCGTACTTCTCGCTATTGGCTAAAATATCAGCCAAGGCTAATAATTTAGGAACATAAGCGCGAGTTTCACGCGGTAAGTCCAGGTTCCAGAAGTCGGTTGGCTTGCCGGCACGCTTGTTTCTTCGAATTGCATTACCAACGCGCCCCTCACCTGAGTTATAAGCAGCCAAAGCATGCATCCAGTTGCCGTCGAAATAACGGTAGAGGGCTTCTAAATAGTCCAGCGCAGCATGGGTCGCGGCAAATACGTCCCGGCGGCCGTCGTACCACCAGTTAATATCTAAACCATATTGACGGGCTGTGCCCGGAATAAACTGCCAAACACCGGATGCACTGCCATGAGAATAGGCGAACGGGTCAAACGCACTTTCGACAATAGGCAACAGCGCCAGATCAATAGGCATTTCACGGCGCTCTAATTCTTCGACGATAAGATGTAAATAAGGCTCTGCGCGTTTAGCAACCCGGTCTAAATATTCAGGATGACTGGCGTACCAGTTTCGTTGACTTTGGACTCGTTGCACATTCGGCACGTCAAACACCAATTGTTGACGAATACGCTGCCACAGGTCGTCTTGTTCCTGCGGTGTCAACTGAACCGGCTCGGGCTCTTTTTTTGTTGTCGCTTCTGCAGCAACAATCGTTTCTTCAGGAACCGGTATCAGCTCTAAAGAGGTTTTTTCATGGTTAGTTTCTTGCTTTTTCTCAGCAAAGAAAAGGCCAGTGCTTTGGCATCCTGAAAGAGCGATAGCGCTTGTCAGTACACTTAATTTTAGCCAAGTTGTGCGGCTTCTTGTTATAACCATGAATTTTAAAACCCTGAATATGTTAAAACTTGGTGAAGTTTAAAGAATCAGCCGTTATCTTTCCACTGTCTAATAGTGTAAAAAACGTCCTCAGGGGCATTTTTTACACTTCCGGCATGTTCCGAAGCCGCTTTCATCACACTTTTCTGATCAAACCGTAAGAATGGGTTTATCGCTAACTCAAGGTTTAACGTACTTGGTAGAGTAATTTCATTTTGTTCGCGTAGCATTTTGACCTTTTCGGCATAACTTTTCAGTATCGGGTTGTCAGGTTCCACTTTTTGGGCGAAAGTTAAGTTAGCTTGTGTGTATTCATGTGCGCAAAAGACCCGAGTATCCCCCGGAAGCTGACGAAGCTTAAGTAACGACTGACTAAATTGCTCAGGCGTTCCCTCAAACATACGCCCACAGCCGCCGGAAAATAACGTGTCTCCACAAAACAGAAAGCCGGGCGTGTAAAAACTAATGTGATCAAGTGTGTGTCCCGGAGTTTCTATCACTTCCCAGTCAACGCCAGCCATTGAAAAACGCTCACCTTCTTGAACCGCCTGGGTAATTGTTTTTATCTCTGGGTTGTGCGGACCAATAACCGGACATGAGTATTTTTTAGTCAAGTCAGCAATGCCGCCGGTATGGTCATAATGATGGTGCGTGACGAAAACAGCGGTAATGGTTTTATTGTTTTCTTTCAGCCATTCAAAAACCGGAGTGGCTTCGCCGGGGTCGACGATAATGACGCCATCGTTTGTGTTTGTCTCAATAGCCCAAATGTAATTGTCGTCGAACGCACAAATAGGGTGAACTCGCATAGAAACCTCGATAACGCTAAGCTATGATGAGTTAGCGATAGTGACAGAATGCTCCCATAATACAGGATGACGCAGTGTTTATTAAACCGGCATATTCTAAGGTCCCGTTAAAGACACCTACACAGTGGAGCAGTCTGGCCTGCGGAGAGTTCATTAAGTCGCAAACCCGTGAGGTTATGCACCGTTATGAGCGCAAGATGAAGCCAGGCTGTCAGGTCATTGTCGGCAATTTGGGGGCAGAACTTCAGCAACAAGAGCATATAGACAGGGTTTCAGTGGCGCCATCAGGGCAGGCTGACATGTTAGGCATATTGACCGAGCTGCCAATAAAAACCGACAGTGTCGACACGTTAATTAGCCCCTTTACCCTTGAATTTCACCAACATCCCCACCAACTTTTAAGAGAGTACACGAGAGTATTGGACGATGACGGGGTATTGGTTCTAATGGGTTTTAACCCGGTCAGTCCGGCGGTAGCCAGTGGCTTTTTTGTGCGTCATGCAAAACCATTTCCCTGGTGTGGACGTTATTTTTCAATAGCAAGAATGAAAGACTGGCTGGCGCTTTTGGGGTTCGACGTAAAATACAGTGAATACTTCGTTCCTCATTTATTGCATAAAGCGGAGTTCCAGGGGTTGGATTGGTCCAGCTCGCTGTGTGAAAAAGTCAGGGTGTTTAATGCGGCTTATGTATTGGTCGCAACCAAACAAACATTGATTGGTCGAATTAATACGGTTTCGACACGCAGAAAAGTGCGTTTATCAGGGCAGCAGCCCGCCACTGCCATGACATCGGACAGTTTTAAATTAGATAAGTCAGAGAGGTAATTATGATTACAGCAAAAGAATTATGTGGAAAAGCGAAAGCAAACGTAAAAGAAGCGAATACGGAAGAGTTGCAAAAAGCCATAGAGCAGGGCGCTAGAGTGATTGATGTGCGCGAACCGGCGGAATACAGTCAGGGTCACATTCGCGAAGCAGTGAACATGCCGCGTGGGGTTCTGGAAATGCAGCTGAATCAACATCCCGACGTTGCTGGATACGATGATGCATTAGAACGTATTGCTCAAAAGCCCCTGTATCTTATCTGCAAAACCGGAGGGCGTTCGGCGCTAGCCGCTGAAAGCCTTGAGCGCATGGGCTTTAATAACGTTTATAGCGTCGACGGCGGCATGACCGCATGGCAAGAAGAGAAACGTCCAGTCGTGGCGGGTGAGTAACTCACCTAATCGGGTTTAAACCCTGTATCTTCGAGTAAAGGCTCGCGACTGGCGGCGTCGCGGGCCAGCTCATCACAACGTTCGTTTTGAGGGTGCCCTGAATGGCCCTTTACCCATTGCCATTTTATTTTATGGTTTCGAACCTGTTCGTCTAATTGAATCCAGAGATCCTGGTTTTTTACCGGTTTCTTTGCCGCTGTTTTCCAACCGTTTTTGCGCCATTTGGTCATCCACTGTTCAATGCCTTGTTTGACGTACTGGCTGTCTGTGGACAAAACAATATCGCAAGACCGTTTCAGTGCTTTTAACGCAACAATAGTTGCCATCATTTCCATACGGTTATTAGTCGTTAACTTATAACCCTGGCTCATTTCCTTATGATGGGAGCCATATTCCATAACAATGCCGTAACCGCCGGGCCCCGGGTTGCCAAGACATGAGCCGTCAGTATAAATGTGAACAGTTTTTGAGTTGGGCATGTTAATTGGTACTATATTGAATGATTTCAGCCAGTATATCAGGAATTTTAAATGCGTCAGGTCGTTTTAGATACGGAAACCACGGGTATAGACCCTCAGAAAGGGCACAGAATTATTGAAATAGGCTGTGTTGAGCTTATTGACCGAAAGCTCACGGGGAATCATTTTCATGTGTACATCAACCCTGAACGAGTGGTGGAAGAAGAAGCCATAAAAATTCATGGTATTACCAACGATTTCTTAATTGATAAACCGGTGTTTGCTCAGGTTTGTGACGACTTTATTGAGTTTATTAAAGGCGCTCAGCTGGTTATTCACAATGCACCGTTTGACGTCGGGCATATGGACGCTGAGTTTTCGAGAATTAAGCCTTTCCCGGGCTTGACCAGCGACTTCAGTACGGTATTGGATACTTTGCAGCTCGCCCGGGAAATGCGGCCGGGTCAAAAGAACAACCTAGACGCTTTGTGCCGTGCTTATGATGTCGACAACTCGTCGCGTGAGCTGCACGGAGCCTTACTCGATGCGGAAATACTGGCTGACGTTTACTTAATGATGACTGGCGGGCAAAGAGCCCTTAATTTGTCAGAAAACAAAAAGTCAGCTTCAGGTGTAGCCGGTGAAATTCAGCATCAGGCCATTGAAAACCGTCCTCCACTAAAGGTTTTGCGTGCATCAGCCGATGAAGAAGTATTGCATCAACAACGGCTTGATAAAGTTAAAGAAGAGGGTGGACGCTGTTTGTGGCTAGATTCGTAACTCAGTTTGGTTGGGCTGCACTGGCTCTGTTTTTGTTTAGCTGCTCGGTGACAGCGGTTCAGCAAACATCTGGCGCGTCAGACAAAGAGGAGGTTCTTAAAAAAGCGATGTCGCTGATTGAAGGCGATATGAGCAATAAACTTCCTATCGACGGTCAGCGCTTTCGAATTGATGAAAATGTTGATGAAATTACCCTGCTATTTTTCCGGGAGCCCGGCAGTAAGCCCTTAATATTAATTAAGCCTGACGGCAGCAAGTGGTATGACAGTCGTTATCCTACCGACCAAGTAACTTGGTATACCGATCCAAACTTCGACATTATTCGCATTAAAAACCCGCAGCCTGGTCCCTGGCAAGCGGCAGGGCGCATCGACGAAGAAAACAAAGCCTTGGTTGTTTCCGATATTCGTTTCGAGGCCGACCCATTGCCGGAACCGCTTTACCAAAATGAAGAGCTGAAGGTCGAGGGGCGACTTTATAACGGTGAAGAAATTGTAGAAACCGCACGCTTCCGGCAAACAGTGACGCTCGATGTGCTTTTTATCAGCACCAATAATGCTGATTTTGATAACTTTGGGGCAACACCGGTACGAGTTGCGCAGTTCCTGGATAATGGGCGAGGTCATGACGAGCGTGTTGGTGACGGTGTGTTTACCGGCTTTTTCAACCTAGATGTTGAGCCCGGTCAGTGGATGGCAACCTATGAAATGACCACACCGCTTTATGAGCGAGTCTTTGAGTTTGGTCCTTTGGTGGTAAAGCCACTGCCGGTGAATTTTGAGGTGATTGAGTCTGAAGCGGTCGAAGATGATCACCAGTTGAAAGTCACCGTTAATGATGAAGAAATAGATCCAAAAAGTTTGGTGGTTAATGGTGAAACGCAATTCCCCAATGGCGAAGTGCGTAAGTTTACCTTTAGTCAAGTTGATGAATTTCCTTATCAGGTGCCCATTGCGAATCTGGCTTTCGGGAAACACTTAATTGACATTGACATTTTTGCGACGACGTTGGACGGGCGTGAATTTGAAGCAAGGCTTGATGACTTTAGTTTTATTGCAACAGAGCCGCCGCCACCAGAGCCGACAGCTGCAGAAATAGCAGAACAGCAACGCATTGAAGCAGAGCGTCAGAGAGAAATAGAACGACAAGAGCGTCAAGCAAAAGAAAAGCAGGCCATGATGAACTTAATTATCATTGTCATGGTGAATGTATTGATAATTGCTATCGCCCTTTTTGCGCTATGGTGGTTTAAGTTCAGAAAGAAGAAAACTGATAAAAATGACGCTTAGTGGTCAAAAAACCGCAAAACTGAATATAAATCAGACAAACAGAAAAAATCTTTAAAAAAAGTGTTGACTCATTTGTCCCTCACTCGTAATATGCACGCCGCGTTGAGGGACATACTTCAACGCAGTACTGATGCGGAGTGGTAGTTCAGTTGGTTAGAATGCCGGCCTGTCACGCCGGAGGTCGCGGGTTCGAGTCCCGTCCACTCCGCCATTTAGTACATCCCCAAGAAATTTGCGGAGTGGTAGTTCAGTTGGTTAGAATGCCGGCCTGTCACGCCGGAGGTCGCGGGTTCGAGTCCCGTCCACTCCGCCATTTTTCTTAAGTGCGACTCAGCACAAGATAAGTATCACTTCTTCTATCGAAATATTCCCAATACCGCCTTTGCGGCTTTGTTATCGCCTGTTTTCTGGCGCCGTTTCTACCTTCTGCTTTTTACCTCTAATAATGGGCTTTTTGACGTTTACCCCTTGAGCAAGCGCTCATACAGGGCTAGAGTAATGGCACAAAAATCACAATGACAAGAAACAGTGGGAGTTATCCATGCGTAAAACATTATTAGCCGTTGCAATTGGTGCTGCGGTATCACTCGGCGCCTGTAGCGATGCGAGTAAGCCGTCAAATACTGAAAACAGCTCTGCGAAAGCTGAAAGCAGCCAGGAAGCGACAGCGATGAACCCATTCTTCGAAGCCAGCCCGTTGCTTTATCAAGCACCTGACTTCGATGCTATTGAGTTTAAACACTTCAAGCCTGCTTTTGAGCGTGGCATGAAAGAGCACATGGAAGAAATTGAAGCCATTGCGACTAACTCTGAAGAACCAACCTTTGAAAACACCATTGTTGCAATGGAAAAATCTGGTGCAATTCTTGGTCGTGTAAGCTCAGTTTTCTATAACCTGTCTTCGTCTCATTCAAACGATCAAATTCGTGAATTACAGGCTGAGCTGGCGCCTAAAATGGCTTCACACAGTGACAACATTCGTTTAAATGCTGACTTATTCGCGCGCATTAAAACATTGCATGAACAGCGTAATGATTTGGACTTAGACAGTGAAGCGAAGCGTTTACTGGAAGAAACTTATAAAGAGTTCATCCGCGCAGGCGCACAGCTTAACGATGAAGAAAAAGCGCAAATTCGTGAAATTAACGAGCAGCTTTCAAGCCTGACTAACGAATTCCGCGATGGCTTAATGTCTCTTACTCAAGAAACCGTTGTGTTTGTTGAAGATAAAGAGAAGCTAGCAGGCTTAAGCGAAAGTCGTATTGAGAGCTTAGCGAACGCAGCGAAAAGCCGCGATAAAGAAGGCCAATACGCCATTGTTCTGACGAACACTACACGCCAGTCTATCTTAGCGGAGCTGGAAAACCGTGAATTGCGCCAACAAGTTTGGGAAGCGTCAGCGAACCGTGGTACGGGCGATACAGAAACTGACCAGCGTCCATTAGTTAAACAGCTTGTTAAACTGCGTGCCGACAAAGCTCAACTATTAGGTTATGACTCTTGGGGCGACTATGTTCTTGAAACAAACATGGCAGGTAACCCTGAAGCCGCACAAAAAATGCTGCGTGACTTAGTACCTGCAGTTGTTTCAAATGTAGAAAGTGAGGCGGCTGAAATTCAGGCAGCGATTGACGCTGACGGTAAAGATTTCGAACTGAAACCGTGGGATTGGTTCCATTACGCAGAAAAAGTGCGTGCTGAGAAGTATTCTATTGACTCAGATGAAGTGAAAAAATACTTCGAGTTTAATCGTGTATTAGAAGACGGCGTTTTCTATGCGATGGGCGAGCTGTTTGGTATTAGCTTTGAAGAACGTAAAGACATTCCTGTGTATCAGGAAGACGTCAAAGTTTATGAAGTGTTTGATGTTGACGGTAGCAGCTTAGGCCTTTTCTATGCCGACTACTTCGCTCGTGACAGCAAGCGCGGTGGCGCGTGGATGAGCTCGTTCCGCACGCAATCTGAGCTAATGAATCAGAAGCCCGTTATTCTGAACAACATGAACATTACCAAGGCACCGGAAGGCGAGCCTACGTTGTTAAGCTTCTCCGAGGTTTCAACTATGTTCCACGAAATGGGACACGCGTTGCATGGTATGTTCTCAGACGTAACCTACCCGTCGCTGGCAGGTACATCTGTTTCACGTGATTACGTTGAGTTTCCGTCAACTTTCCAGGAAGACTGGATGCTGAATGAAAAAGTGATTAACAACTTTGCGAATCATTATGAAACTGGTGAGCCAATTCCTCAGGAACTATTGGACAAAGTTTTGGCAGCGCGTAATTTCAACCAAGGCTTTGATACCCTTGAGTACGTTGCGGCGGCATTGCTTGATCTTGAATATCACACAGTGTCGGCAGGGACAGAAATTGATGACGTTGAAGCGTTTGAGAAAGAAGCGTTAGAGCGTAATGGTGTTGCTGTAGAAGCGGTTCCGCCTCGTTATCGCTCAACTTACTTTGCGCATGTTTTCGCCGGTGGTTACTCAGCGGGTTACTACGCGTACATGTGGAGTGAAGTATTAGCAGCGGATGCGTTCAAACACATGAACAACAATGGTGGTTTAACGCTGGAGAATGGCCAGGCTTTCCGTAAAGAGATTCTCTCTCAAGGTAACAGCAAAGAGCCAATGCAGCAGTACATCGACTGGCGTGGTCAAGAGCCAACGGTTGAAGCTCTGTTGGAACGTCGTGGACTGACGGACCCTAGCATTGACTAATATGTTTTAAATACGACTGAATAGTCGCTATAAAAAGCCACTGGCGTTATCATCGTCAGTGGCTTTTTTGTATCTATAATGCGAGGCAAGCAATGAAAGAGCGTATCGTGATTGTTGGAGGTGGTGCAGGGGGACTTGAGTTAGCTACACAGTTAGGTCGCAAATTGGGTCGTAAAGGTAAGGCTCAAATTACCCTGATAGACCGCAATACAACACATCTTTGGAAGCCATTACTTCATGAAGTGGCTTCAGGGGCTTTGGACTCCCGACTTGCCGAAGTTGATTACCGGGGGCAAAGTGCCCGCGAAGGGTTTCAGTTTTTAATTGGTACTCTGGAGCATGTGGATAAAGAAGCGAAGACTGTCACGCTTGCTGCAATTAATAATAACGAGGGCGAAGAAGTTTTAAGCTCACGGGACGTGCCTTACGACCGTTTAATTTTAGCCCTTGGCAGTGTCACTGCAGACTTTGGTACCGCCGGTGTGCAAGACAACTGTTACTTTCTGGACTCACTAAAGCAAGCCGATGCTTTTCATGGTGAGTTATTAAATGAGTTTTTAAAAGTTAACCAAGCATTAGAAGACGGGAAAGACGCTGATTTGTCGCTGGCTATTGTCGGCGGTGGCGCAACGGGCGTTGAATTGGCCGCCGAGCTTATTCATTCGGTCTCACTCCTGTCTATTTATGGTCTTAAACATCTGGATAAAACCCATTTTAAAGTTCGTTTGATTGAAGCCGGTGAACGGTTATTACCCGCATTACCAGAGCGGTTATCGAACTCGGTTCTGAAAAAGCTTCGTAAGCTGGGCGTGGAAGTCATTTTGAGTAACCCGGTAAAAGAAGTAACGAAAAACGAGCTTTGCTTATCCGAAGGCGAACCTGTAAGAGCCGATATGATGGTTTGGGCAGCGGGTGTCAGAGCACCTGATATTACTCAATCGTGGAACCTAAACACCAGAAAGAATAATCAAATTGAGGTAAACGAGTACCTTCAGTCGATTTCTGATAGCGCAATATACGCAATTGGCGACTGTGCGGCTTGCCGAATTGATAACGAACGCTGGGTACCGCCACGCGCTCAATCAGCCCACCAAATGGCAGAGTGCTTATACAAAAATATCTTACGAGAGTACGGCGGACGTGAGCCTAAGCCGTTTCGCTATAAAGACCGGGGCTCGTTAGTTTCACTGAGTCGTTTTTCTGCCGTTGGTAATTTAATGCAAAGTAAAAGTGTGTCGATGTCGATTGAAGGCACGCTGGCACGTTGGGCTTACGCGAGCTTGTACCGCATGCATCAGCGGGCATTGCACGGTTGGTGGAAAATGTTTTTGATATTGCTGGTGGACAAGTTAAATCATGCGGTGAAACCACGCTTGAAGTTGCATTGACGATATACTTCAGTAGTCGCATCAGGCACAATATGGCGTCTGATATTAGAATAAAAACGTAAACTGAAACGGCGAAATGACAGCACCAAATTTTATCCATTTACGCATTCATAGCGACTTCTCCATGGTTGACGGCTTAGCAAAAGTTGGCCCTATCTGTGAAGCGGTAGCTGACGCAGGTATGCCGGCATTGGCCATGACCGACCAAATGAACTTTTGTGGCTTGGTTCGCTACTACGGTACGGCTCATAAGCTGGGGTTAAAACCTATTATAGGTTGTGACCTGTGGGTGCAACACAGCTACCCGGATGGGGAAATTTTTCGTCTGACGGCGCTGGCAATGGATAACGAAGGGTATCAACAAATTACGCAGTTGATGTCTAAAGCGTACCTGAGAGGGCACATTGCAGACAAACCGGTTATCGATAAAGACTGGCTAAAAGAGCATAACCAGGGCGTTATTCTGCTCTCCGGCGCTCGGGAAGGCGACATTGGTCATGCTTTACTTAAAAATAACGACAAAGAGCTCGACGCCGCACTGGACTTCTATCAGGAATATTTTCCCGACCGTTTTTACCTTGAGCTGATTAGAACAGGCCGACCAAAAGAGGAAGACTACCTCCATAAAGCGGTGAAGCTGGCGGGCGAGACTCAGTTACCGGTGGTGGCAACAAACGAAGTGGTCTTTTTAAAAGAAGAAAACTTTGACGCGCACGAAATTCGAGTCGCTATTCATGACGGGTATCAGTTAGAAGACCGCCGTCGTCCGAAAAAGTATTCGCCGCAACAATATTTAAGAACGCCGGAAGAAATGGCAGAGCTATTCTCTGACATTCCCGAGGCACTTGAGAACACTGTTGAAATTGCAAAGCGTTGTAATGTGACGGTTCGCCTGGGTGAATACTTCCTGCCGAAATTCCCGACAGGCGATATGACTACTGAAGACTATCTGGTTAAGGTGTCTGAAGAAGGGCTTGAAGACCGACTTGAGTTTTTATTTCCCGACCCGGAAGAGCGGGCCGCTAAACGACCTGAATATGACGAGCGTCTGAAAGAAGAGCTTAACGTCATTAATGGTATGGGCTTTCCAGGTTACTTCCTTATCGTTATGGAATTTATTCAGTGGAGTAAAGACCACGGCATACCCGTTGGTCCCGGACGGGGCTCTGGTGCTGGCTCATTAGTTGCTTATGCATTGAAAATTACCGACCTGGACCCGCTGGAATTTGACCTGCTTTTCGAACGATTCCTAAACCCTGAACGGGTTTCCATGCCTGACTTTGACGTCGATTTTTGTATGGATCGCCGCGATGAGGTTATTGACCACGTTGCCGATTTGTACGGCCGCGAAGCGGTTTCGCAAATTATTACCTTCGGTACTATGGCCGCAAAGGCAGCAATTCGAGACGTAGGGCGTGTTTTGGGGCATCCGTACGGCTTTGTCGATCGCATATCAAAGTTAGTGCCCGGCGATCCGGGAATGACACTGGAAAAAGCGTTTGAGATAGAGCCTCAGCTTGGTGAAGCGTACGACCAGGACGGTGAGGTTAAAGCCATTATTGATATGGCGCGGATTTTAGAGGGTGTTACCCGTAATGCCGGTAAACACGCCGGTGGTGTGGTTATTTCGCCAACGACTATCACTGACTTTTCTCCGTTGTATTGCGATGATGAAGGCAAAAACCCGGTCACTCAGTTTGATAAAAACGATGTCGAGTCGGCTGGTTTGGTTAAGTTTGACTTCCTAGGCTTAAGAACACTGACCATTATTCAGTGGGCTGTCGATATGGTGAACGCTCGCAAAGAAAAAGCAGGTGAAGAGCTTATCGATATAACGGCCATTGATTTGACCGACCCGGCGTGTTTCAAACTACTGAAAAAAGCCGAAACAACAGCCGTCTTCCAGCTGGAATCCCGCGGTATGAAAGAGCTGATTAAGAAGCTGCTGCCGGATTCTTTTGAAGATATTATCGCATTGGTTGCTTTGTTCCGACCGGGTCCTTTGCAGTCGGGCATGGTCGATAACTTCATTGACCGTAAGCATGGTCGTGAAGAAATCTCTTACCCCGATGTTAAGTATCAGCATGACAGTCTTCAGCCTATTCTTGAGCCGACGTACGGTGTCATTTTGTACCAAGAGCAGGTCATGCAAATTGCTCAGGTTTTAGCCGGGTATACACTCGGCGGCGCTGACCTTTTACGTCGAGCTATGGGTAAGAAAAAGCCCGAGGAAATGGCGAAACAGCGAGAGATATTCCGTGAGGGTGCGGCCAAGAACAATATTGACCCAGAGTTGGCGATGAAGATCTTCGACTTGGTAGAGAAGTTCGCAGGCTACGGGTTTAACAAATCGCACTCTGCTGCTTATGCGTTAGTCTCTTACCAAACGTTGTGGATGAAAACGCACTATCCGGCTGAGTTTATGGCTGCGGTTATGTCAGCGGATATGGACAATACCGACAAAATTGTCACGCTGGCTGACGAATGTGAGCGAATGGGGCTTGAGTTACTGCCGCCAGACGTCAACAAGGGCGAATATAAGTTCACGGTCGACGAACAGCAACGGGTGGTTTACGGCATTGGCGCTATTAAAGGCGTTGGGGAAGCTCCCATTGAGTCAATCATTCAGGCCAGAAATGAAGGCGGTCCGTTCAAAGACTTGTTCGACTTCTGTTGTCGAGTGAACTTGAAGAAAATGAATAAACGGGTGCTGGAGCGCTTAATTCGGGCGGGCGCTATGGACAATTTAGGTCCTCACCGAGCGGCGCTTATGGCGACGCTGGAAAAAGCCATTCGCCAGGCAGAGCAGCACTTGCAGGCAGAGCAAATTGGTCAGTCAGATATGTTTGGTGTGCTGACTACCGAGCCTGAAGCGGTCGAGCAGGAGTTTGTGCAGGTACGCCAATGGCCAGAAGCAGTGTGGCTGGAAGGCGAACGGGAAACCCTTGGGCTTTACCTGACAGGCCACCCAATTAACCGCTTTAGAAGTGAGTTGAAACACTATGTGTCAAATACTCTGTCTAATGTCGGCCCGACACCGAAAGATCAAAGCGTTGCTATTGCCGGACTCGTTATAGATATTCGCGTGCTGACAAATAAACGAGGTCAGCGTTTTGCTATAGTGACCTTAGATGACAAAACGGCGCGCATGGATGTACGATTATTCAGCAATGAATACGAAAGTTATCAAGAATTGCTCGAAAAAGACCGAATTTTGTGGGTAAAAGGTGAGGTCAGATTTGATAACTTTAGTAATAGCAATACAATGACCGCTAGAGAAGTGATGGCTATCGAGCAAGCGCGTGAGAGTTATTTGCGTAGTTTGTCGATTACGCTGACGGAAGATGCACTTGAAAATGGTGTGGCAGGTAAGCTGGAAACAGTGCTAGAGCCTTACGCAAAAGGAACCTGTCCAATAAAGCTTCGTTATAACTCGTCTTACGCGAGAGCGGAATTGTCAGTGGAAGCGAATTGGTATGTCACGCCATCGGATGAATTAATAGACGAATTACAGAACTTGCTGGGAAATCAGCAGGTTTCACTCGAATTTTAAAGGAAATGACAGCGAATGAGCCTTAATTTTCTGGATTTTGAACAGCCAATAGCAGAGCTCGAAGCGCAGATTGAAGAGTTAAAGTCAGTCGGCAAGCGCGGCGAGCTCGATATTAATATTGAAGAAGAAGTTCAGCGTTTAACCAAGAAGAGTCAGGAACTCACCGAGAAAATTTTTTCTGATTTAGGTGCCTGGCAGGTTGCGCAACTTGCTCGCCATCCCCTGCGTCCGTACACACTGGACTACATTCGGATGATTTTTACCGAGTTTGATGAGCTTGCGGGCGACCGAACTTTTGCAAATGATGAAGCTATTGTCGGTGGCATGGCTCGTCTTGATGGCAAACCTGTTATGGTCATTGGCCAGCAAAAAGGTCGTGAAACAAAAGAGAAAATTCGTCGTAACTTCGGTATGCCAAAGCCTGAAGGCTATCGAAAAGCGCTGCGTTTAATGGAAACCGCTGAACGTTTCAATTTACCGATTATTACTTTTATTGATACGCCAGGAGCCTACCCAGGTATTGGCGCGGAAGAACGCGGCCAGAGCGAGGCTATTGCCCGTAACTTAAAAGTTATGTCGCGACTGAATGTTCCCATTATTTGCACTGTTATTGGTGAAGGCGGCTCAGGCGGCGCTTTAGCTATTGGTGTTGGCGACAAAGTAAATATGTTGCAATACAGCACTTACTCAGTTATTTCACCGGAAGGTTGCGCATCCATTTTGTGGAAAAGTGCCAGTAAAGCACCTTTGGCGGCAGAAGCTATGGGCGTTACGGCGCAGCGCAGTAAAGAGCTCGGACTTATCGATGCCGTTATACCTGAACCGTTAGGTGGAGCGCACCGTCATGCTGAAGAAATGGCGGTTCGCTTGAAGAAACAGCTTCTGTCAGACGTTAAGTCTCTGGAAGGGCTAAGTAAGTCTGAACGCTTAGATCAGCGTTACAAAAAGCTGATGTCGTTTGGGTACTGCTAAGTATAATGATGACTGATGCGCTTTATGAGCGTTTCTTAGCAGCTATTAATAAACTCTCTCTGCAGCCAGGGCAGCAACTTGTTGCTGCTTTAGGTGGCGGGGCTGACTCACAGACTATCCTCGACTTATTGATGCGCTTTCGGCGCGACAACCCACAGTACCGATATTTAGCAATTCATCTGGACCATAGCTTTCATCCCGACTCAGGCCAGTGGTCTGACACTATTCATGAAGCGGCAAAAGCTTATGGTATTGATACCATTTTCGAGCCCCTTGAAGTGCCGATGAAAACGCGTGTGAGTAAGGAAGCTATTGGCCGCGAACTTCGTTATAACAGACTGGCTGAACTGACAGAGCCAAACGCCGTTCTGCTGGTAGGGCAACATAAGAATGATCAAATAGAAACATTCTTGTTGCAGTTAAAGCGGGGCAGTGGTCCTAAAGGCTTGGCGTCTATGGCCGAGATTCAGCCCTGGGAGGGCGAGCGCACACTCTGTCGACCGTTACTGACAACCAGTAAGGACGAAATTTTAGAGTACGCAGCGCATCACCAGCTTATCTGGATTGAAGATGACACCAATTACGACACGACAATAGAGCGGAATTTCTTAAGACACGAGGTTATTCCAACGCTGGAAAGCCGCTGGCCACACTTTGGCATGAGTGTTATACGCTCTGCCAGACTGTGTGCAGAACAACAGGATGTCATGGATGAGCTACTTCTGGAAAAGCTGCACGCGGCGCGGCAAAAGCAAAGTCCAGATTGTTTCCCGTTGTCGTTACTTGAAAATACATCGGCGGCAATGCAACGAGCACTATTACGTACCTGGCTGCAGCAATTAGGCAAAAGTTTGCCAAGTTACGAGCAACTTGAGCAAATTCGCCGGCAAAGCTTGAATGTGCGGTTAGATACGCAGCTGGCAATTAATTGCCAGGGCTATTCGGTTCGTTATTTTAAAAGTGCGCTCTGGGTTGATGACGGTGTTCCTGAGCTGTTCTCTGACGTGGCGATCTCGGAGCCAATAACGCACTTCGGGCAGTGGGGTATACTGCAGATTGCGGAAGATGTAATAACAGAATCAGAGACTCTTACAGTGAGCTTAACTCACCCAAAAGGTAAGTTAGGTAAACCCGGCAGAGAAGGACGAAAAAAACTGACAGACTGGTTTAAAGAATGCGGCTTAGCGCCTTGGTTAAGACAACGCGTACCTGTTTTGCAGGTCAACGAGCATGACGTTTGGACACCCGTTACCGGCTGGTTAACTCCAGCGCCGGAAAGTCATAGTGTACCCACAGTAAGTCCAAGCTGGCAAACCACTTTAGAATGGCTTAGCAAGTCTTAGTTAGCTATAGAGCGCAGCGATTTAGCCTCGTATAAGCGTTTATCGACTTCATCAAGGACATCATCGGCTGTGTGAAAGCTTTCCATCTGCAAAGAGCCTGAACTAAAAGCAACATTCAAAGACATTAACTTTGAGTCGTGACTAATCGCTTTTTCCAAACGTTCAATAATATCATTTACCTGGCTTTTGGGTGTATCTTCCAATACCAACACAAACTCATCACCGCCGTAACGGAACACACGGTCAGTGTCTCGAAGCTGATGTTTTATGAGCTGCGCAAATTGTTTTAAGACTTCGTCGCCAAGTTGGTGACCGAAGTTATCATTAACCTGCTTAAAGTTGTCCATATCGATAAGTACGATACTGACATTTTTTTGAGGGTCACGCTTAAGCTTGGCGGTTATGTGTGCCAAAGTTTCATCGAGCAGAGAACGGTTACCAACACCAGTTAGATGATCTTTTACTGCGGCTTGCCGCACTTTTGAATAGGTCATCGCATTACGCAGAGGAAAGGTTAGCTGCTTATGCATTTGTTCCAGGCGAAGCTTAACCGCGTAAGATGCAGGTTGTTTGAACTGATAAAGCATTTGACCCAAGTATTGGTCATCGGCATAAAGCATGACAGCATATTCAAAATGGCTTTCGTCATATTGGCCGTGTAGGTTAATGACTTGGTCATCGGAGACAAACTGCAAGGCTTTTACAGGCAGGCGCTCTAATACGGCATGACTGTATATTGACAGTAAAGACGTAATATCCAGCGTTGTTTGTAATTTTTCTGTCAATGATGACGAGTTCGCTTTGATGTCCTCACTTGAGGTGAGTTGGCTGACCAGCGCCTGAGTTTTGTTGATAGCAGAGTTTAAGCGATCTCTAATTACAGCTTTACCTAACATGTGCTTTTCGACTCCAATGAATTTTGTCTGTTTTGAAGTAAGCAAAATTCAAGCCAAAAAATTAAAAGTTATTTAAAACAATGATTTATAAAATCAATTTTTCTGAAACAAAAGAGTGTTAATATTTTGACAGCCATATTTAGAAAACGAGGGACCGAATGAACGGAACATTTTCCAGCCTGCTGATGCTGCTTGCTATAGCGGTCGTGCTTGTATGGTTATTTCGGCGCATAAAGCTACCAGCCATACTGGCTTACCTTGTCGCCGGTATTATTGCCGGACCGGAGGTTATGGAGTGGATTAAAGATCCTGATGATTACCACTTGGTTGCTGAGCTGGGTATTGTTTTCCTGCTGTTCTCACTTGGCCTGGAGTTTTCGTTACCTAAAATGATGGCAATGCGGCGTTGGGTATTTGGTCTAGGCGCTGCGCAAGTTATTGGTTCGTTGCTTGTCTTCATGCTCATCGGTTTTTTGTGGCTGGGTGAGTGGGCGGCTTCGCTGGCTATTGCCGGAGCTTTGGCGTTGTCGTCAACCGCTGTGGTTATTAAGCAGCTGAAAGAAAGCGCGCAAACGGCCACACGTCGAGGCCAAATGACAGTTGCGATTCTACTATTCCAGGATATTGCGGTTGTTCCCTTACTGATTATTATTCCGTTGTTAGCTTCAGATTCCGGCAGTATTGGATACACCTTACTAATTGCGTTGGCTAAAGGCACCGCGGTTATTGCTGTACTGATGGCTGTTGGTAAGTGGGTATTACCTTATCTGTTTAAAGAAATCGCCAAGCAAAGAACCGACGAGCTTTTTGTGTTGGCAACGCTGCTGGTTGCGCTGGTTGCCGGTGGTATGACGCATTTATTCGGTCTGTCTATGGCGCTTGGAGCGTTTTTAGCCGGAATGATGCTGGGTGAAAGCCAATATAAGCATCAGTTGGAAGCTGATATTCGTCCGTTCCGTGACATTTTAATGGGGCTGTTTTTCACCACCATAGGTATGCAGCTGCAATTAACGGGGTTTGTAAACAATCTGCACTGGATTTTACTCGCAGTGTTGGTCATGTCGATTGTTAAAATAGCCATTATCAGCTCTGTAGCAAGGCTTATGGGCGAGCGCGACACTGACGCTTGGGGCAGTGCAATATCGCTCTTCCAAATGGGGGAGTTCGGCTTTGTTATTGTAGCTTTGGCAAATAACCATAATTTGCTGTCTCCGGAAATTGTCACCAGCATGATAGGTATTGGTGTTTTCAGTATGGCGATAACACCTATCATTATTCACCGACTGAAACCTTTGGTCGACGCTATTATTCGCACGCCCGACCCCATTGAGCAAATTGAAAGCCAGCACACCCCGCAAGGCGATGGCCTTGAAAACCAAGTGTTAATTTGTGGCTTTGGGCGCACCGGGCAGACGATTAGTCGCTTCCTGGATGCTGAGGGGATTACGCACATTGCGGTTGATAACGACCCTTTACGTGTTCAGGAAGCGGTGGCTGGCGGAGCGCGTGTTTATTTTGGTGACAGCGCCCGAAAAGATATATTACGGGCGGTTGGTGCTGAAAAAGTTGATTTGGTTATTATCAGCTTTGCGGACGATGCGCGTGCGGTGGAAGTTTTAAAAGAGCTGCGGCTATTAAACCCGAATGCCTATGTCATTGTGCGCAGTAGAGACGACCAAAACTTAAATGCTTTGCAAAACGCCGGCGCTTCTCAGGTGGTACCCGACACACTTGAAGCGAGTTTGATGTTGATATCTCATGTATTAAGCCACAGCGGCATTCCTATTCGCCGTATTTTGGCACGTCTGGATAAAGAGCGTCGTAACCACTATGGTGAAATGCATGGGTTTTTCCAGGGCTCAGAAACCGACATGGGCCCAGAAATGGTCGATAAACTGGAATTTTTGCGTGCTGTGACTTTACCGGAAGGCGCATGGGCGAACGGAAAAACCGTGGCTTCGCTTGATTGGGAGCAACATAACGTTCAGCTTAAAGCAATACGCCGAGAAGACGAAGAATATCCAAACCCTGATGACGCCACCGAATTTGAACCGCAAGATGTGGTCCTGTTAGTTGGCAAGCCGCGCTATGTTGAGGCGGCGGAACGTTGGTTACTGGAGGGATAACCGGGTTTTGTAATAGTCCGTTACAACTTATTAGGGAAAAATCACAGTTCGCAACAGTTAAGGTCTAACAATTTACATTTGTTAGGCGGATAATAACACTATAAGAAATTTTAAAATTAACTAAAGCTGAGCGAACTGTGATGAAACTGAAAAAACGCGCTTTTATACCACCTCTCATTATTCTTGTGGCTATTCTGCTAGCTGTGTTAGCGAGTATGGCTGCTAAGCCCCCTGAAAAGAAACAGCAGCAAAAGCCTGCCGTAATGGTGGAAGTTAAAGAAGTAAAAGCCCGCGACATGACCTTCCTGGTCGACTCGCAAGGCTCCGCTACCCCTAAATACTCAACGACATTGCTGGCGGAAGTCAGTGGGCAAATTGTTGATGTTGCAGATAAATATAATGCCGGTAGTTTTTTCAAAAAAGGTGAGACATTACTGCAAATTGACCCATCCGATTACAAGGTTGCCGTTCAACAAGCTCGCGCTCAGTTGCTGCAAGCACAAGCTGCGTTGGAAGAAGAAAAAGCCCGGGCTCGGGTGGCGGAAGAAGAATGGTCTCAGTTTACCGAAGGAGAAGCGCCTGCTCTGGGCTTACGTAAACCTCAGCTAGCGAGTGCATTAGCTTCACTGGAATCTGCTGAAGCAAACCTAGCCATGGCAGAGCGTAACCTGGAACGTACTACAATTAGAGCGCCTTATGACAGCGTTCTGCGTAGCAAGCAAGCTGATTTAGGACAGTTTGTTGGTGCCGGTGCTCAAATTGCAACATTGTATGGCACCGAAGTGGCCGAAATTCGTTTGCCACTCAGTGACCTGGACGTTACTTACCTTAACCTTCCGGAAGAGTCGCAGACAGAGCCTAAAGTGTTACTAGAGTCACAGGTATCTGGTGTTGATACTCAGTGGCTCGGAAAGCTGGTTAGAACGGAAGGTGTGCTGGATGAAGCAAGCCGGGTTATTTACGGCGTAGTCCAGGTTGAAGACCCTTATAACCTTAATGGTCAAACACACGAAGAGCCATTACGTTTTGGTCGCTTTGTGCAGGCGCAAGTGGAAGGGCAGCAAGTGACCGGGGTTATGGAAGTTCCGACCTATGCGATTAACCCTGATGGAACGGTTTGGACCGTTGCCGATGAGCGCAAACTTCAGAAGAGAGAAATTGAAGTCATTCGCACGCAAGCCAACACCAGTATTGTCAGTGAAGGCCTTGAAGAGGGTGACTTAGTTGTTCTGACACAGCTGAAAAACGCGCTGAATGGCATGAAAGTTCGCTTGGAAGGCGACCCGTTGCCAGAGCAAATGGAAACCTCCGCTAAAAATGAAGATACAGTTGCCGCAAACGACAACGAGCAAGGTGAGTAAGCGTCATGGAAAACGAAAAGCAAAAAGGTATTATCGCTTGGTTCGCGAATAATCCGGTCGCTGCGAACCTATTAATGATAGTCATTTTGGTTGCGGGCACGCTGTCGGTCTTTACTGTTCGCAAACAGATGTTCCCTGAAATTGAACTTAATATTATCAGTATTCAAGTACCGTTCCCTGGTGCTGCGCCGCAGGAAGTTGAGCAGGGTGTCATCATGCTTATTGAGGACGCCATTGAAGATGTTGATGGTATTGAGGAAATGACCTCACAATCTCGTGAGGGAATTGGTAGTGTCACGCTGGAGGTTGAGCCTGACTATGACGTTCAGGTGGTCATGGACGAGGTTAAAATGCTTGTCGATGCCATACCCAACTTTCCGCAACAAATCGAAAAACCGAATATTTATCGAGTACGACCGAACCGCGACGTTATTTGGATGACGGTATTTGGTGACGCCAACGAACGAACCCGCAAAGAGCTGGCGAAAAGCATTCGGGATGAGCTCAAAAGCGTTGGCGGCATAACCAAAGTGTCAGTGGTTGGTGCACGCGACTACGAAATTGCTGTTGAAATTTCGCAGGAAGATCTCGAACGTTACGGTTTAACCTTCCAGCAAATAGTGAATGCGGTTCGGGGCACCTCGATAGATGTTGCCGGCGGCTCTATAAAAACACCCAACGGTGACATTCTTTTGCGTGCCAATAACCAAGCGTACTATGGCAGTGAATTTGAGAAAATTGTCCTCATTAGTCGCCCCGACGGTACCCGTTTAACCCTGGGGGACATTGCAACGGTAGAAGACGGCTTCGTCGAAACTGAGGCATTCACGCGCTTTGATGGTAAGCCAGCCACATTTATTCGTGTCAATTCGGTCGGTGACCAAAACGACCTGAAAATTGCCGAGTATGTAAAAAACTATGTCGATCGCAAGAAAAAGGAGTTACCGAACGAAATTCAATTAGCGTCGTGGGGTGATTCATCTTATTACCTCCAGGGTCGCTTGGACCTCATGTTAAACAACATGTGGATTGGTGGCTTGTTGGTATTCTTAATGCTGTCTCTCTTCCTTCAGTTGCGCTTGGCGTTTTGGGTCATGATTGGTATTCCGGTATGCTTCCTGGGAACCATCGCGTTACTGCCGCTACCGATGGTTGATGTGTCTATCAACATGATTTCCTTATTCGGGTTCATATTGGTCCTCGGGATAGTAGTCGATGACGCTATTGTCATAGGAGAAAGTGCCTATACCGAAATAGAAGAGAAGGGAAAGAGTGTCGACAACGTTGTTGCTGGCGCCAAGCGTGTCGCGATTCCTGCGACCTTCGGGGTACTGACGACAATGGTGGCCTTTATTCCGATGCTGATGGTCGAAGGCGGAATGGGGGCTATTTGGGAGTCGATAGCCTACGTCGTAATTATTGCGCTGGCTTTCTCTTTAATTGAGTCAAAGTGGATTTTGCCGGCTCACATTGCGCAAATGAAATATTCAAAAGACGGCAGTGAGAAACCGAACGGCTTCCAGCGTTTTCGCAATAAGTTTGCCGAGGCGATTCAGCGCTTTGTCTATAAGTATTACCGCCCGTTTTTGAAAAAGTGCCTGCATTATCGTTATGCGACATTGGCAAGCTTCGTTGGCATGATGATTCTGATGATAGGCCTTATGAGCGGCGGTATTGTTCGCTGGGTCTTTTTCCCGGATATTCCAAGCGACTTTATTCAGGCCAATGTTGAAATGCAGCCGGGCACCTCGGAAGAGCGGACTATTGAAGTTCTGGAAAGTGTATCTAAAGGTCTGGCTCAGGTTGATGAGAAAACCGAAGCGGCTGAAGGTGACGGTGTGGTGCGTCATACTAACATTTGGATGAATGGCACTGAAGCCGGTACTGTTTTCGCAGAGCTTAAGAAAGGTGAAGACCGTAATATCGACGGCTATGAAATTGTTAATCAGTGGCGAGAGTCGGTGCCTGAGCTAGCTGGTGTTCGCACTATTAACTTTCAGGGCGGCATAGGCGGCGGTGGCGGCTTCGACATTGAGTTTCAGTTAGTGGGTGATGACCTTGATGAACTGAAAGCGGCTGCCGACGAGCTGAAAGCCGTGCTAGGCGAGTACGACGGTGTTTTTGACATTGAAGATACTTTTGGTGACGGTAAAGACGAAGTTCTGGTGACCACCAAGCCGTTAGCTGAAGCAATGGGCATTAATCTGGCAGAATTGGCGACTCAGGTGCGCTATGCGTTTTATGGATCTGAAGCTCAGCGTATACAACGTGGTGACGAAGAAGTGAAAGTCATGGTTCGTTATCCGGAAGAGCAGCGACAGTCTGTGGGGAACCTGCAAGACATGAAGTTACGCATGGCTGACGGGTCTGAAATTCCGTTCACTGAATTGGCTGATATTGAGTTTGCAGAAGGCTATTCAACCATTACGCGAATTGACCGTGAGCGTTCGGTGAATGTGCGCGCTCGAGTTAACAAAGACCGGGTTGAGCCATTCCGTGTGGTTAATGAAGTGCGAGAGCAGAAGTTACCTGACATTCTTGACCAGTACTCCAGTGTGGGCTTTAAACTGCAAGGCGCTACACAGGACGAAGCGGAAGCGACAGACTCTTTAGCTTTAGGTGGCTTGTTGGCAATGCTGGCAGTGTATGCACTAATGGCGATTCCACTGAAGTCATACAGTCAGCCGCTTATTATCATGTCGGTTATTCCTTTCGGTATTATCGGTGCGGTTATTGGACACTGGATATTGGGTATGCCGGTCAGCATTTTAAGTCTGTTTGGTATTATCGCGCTGTCTGGTGTTGTGGTTAACGACAGTCTGGTTATGGTCGACTACGTCAATAAGGCGAAAGAAGCGGGTACCGACTTGCGACATGCGGTCTTAGATGCAGGTTGCCGTCGCTTCCGAGCCATTACCTTAACCTCGTTGACAACCTTCTTCGGGCTGCTACCCATTGTGCTTGAAAAGAGTATGCAGGCGAAGCTGGTTATTCCAATGGCAATATCATTAGCGTTCGGTATTATTTTTGCGACGATAATTACGCTGTTATTAATACCATGTCTGTATTTGATATTAGCGGACGCAAAACGCAATACGCAGTCGTTTTTATCCTGGTATGGGCTGGCGAAGCCACCGGAGCCAAAAGATATGACGACAGAAGAAGCATTAAAAGACTATTAGCTTTAAGTCAGAAGAATACAAAGCCGGGGCAAAATGCGCCGGCTTTGTCGTATGTGCTGTCATAAACTGGTAAACTTGATGTTATAAATTTTAAGACACTATTTGAGGCTTCGGGTCATTTACATGCTGCTGTCATTCCTTGATATTTTTGCGTTGGCCTTGTTCTTCTTTTGCTGGATAGGCTACTCTCTTTTTGCCCGAAAGCGCGCTAAGACCACCCACTGTCTATCGAGTATTTTATGTTCTTTGCGAATTGACTGGTTTAACACCGTGGTTCATAAAGAAAACCAGGTTGCTGATGCGTCACTTATCGGTAATGTTGAGCGCACGGTGACCTTTTTTGCATCGTCTACCATTCTTGTACTGGCGGGGGTTATAACGGTACTGGCACATGCCGAAGAAGTTGTGACAGTTTTAAATGAGATTCCGTTAAGCCCGGACACGAATGCGTTGCTGGTACAGTTTAAACTGGCAGTGCTGGCGCTCATATTTGTGTATGCGTTTTTCAAATTCACCTGGTCGATACGCCAATTTGGCTTTGTTTCTGTGTTACTCGGCGCATCGGTTGAGTTTCATCAGGAAAACAAGACAGAAGAAGAGCGCGACCGCTTTGCCCGCCACGCTGCAAAAGTGTTGGATCAGTCTGGACATGAATACAACAAAGGGCTGCGGACTTACTATTTTGCATTAGCGTACTTATCGTGGTTCTTGCATCCGGCAATGTTAGTCGTTTCAAGTCTCATTGTTGTTGCTGTTCTCTATCGTCGTGAGTATCGCTCTCGAGTATTGCGTGAGTTGCTGGCAACAAAAGGTTTCGTACCTGGTAAAAAATCATAGGAGTTTGGTTTGAATAAGGCATTTGAGGACTTTTTAGCTTGGACATGCGCCAATGAGTGGGGCAGTGAAGAGACTCAGAAAAAGACACTGAATAACGGTGTAACCCTGTCAATATGGGACAGCGGTGTATTGGAAGTCTCGCCGCCAAAACCTGGTAAAAAAGATATCGTCTTGTCTTGTGCTGTGCACGGTAATGAAACTGCTCCTATTGAAATATGCCGCGATATTATTAATGACATTATCACTGAAAAGCAGACAGTCATTCATAGAACCTTATTTTTGATAGCGAACCCGGCGTCTATCAATAAAGGCGAACGCTTCGTTGAAGAAAACATGAACCGGTTGTTCAGCGGTGCGCACAGTAATGGTAAAGCGCACAACAAAGAGCGTGAGCGTGCGGCGAAAATAGAACAGTATGTGAAACGCTTTTATGAAACGTCGCCAGAAGGCGAGCGAGAGCGACTGCACTATGATTTGCACACGGCTATACGTGACTCAAAGCGCGAGAAGTTCGCTGTCTACCCATTTACTCATGGCAAGCCTTATAACAAACACCAGCTTCAGTTTTTACTAGCCTGCGGCGTGGACACGGTGTTGCTGAATCAAGCACCGACAACCACGTTCTCATACTTCAGCGTGAATGAATTTAACGCGCACGCGTTTACTGTTGAGTTGGGAAAAGTACGCCCGTTTGGCGAGAATGACCGTTCGAAGTTCGCTGCTGCAGAGCAAACGCTACGCCGGTTAATTAGTGAAGACTCGCTCGACTTTGGCTCGTTCGAGCCTAATAAACACTTTATCTTTAAAGAAGCTCAGACAATTAATCGCATGAACGAAGATTTTGAGCTTAACTTTGCAGACGATGTGGCTAACTTTACGTCTTTTGACAAGGGCGATTTACTGGCGCGAGACGGTGATGAAAACCTTTACGCACAGCATGACGGCGAGCATATTATTTTCCCGAACGCCAAGGTTGCTTTGGGACAAAGAGCCTTACTGACTGTCGTGAGAGTACCGACAGAATCACTCGAATTGGAGTAGACTAAACTGGTCTAAGTAGTCAGGCTTTATTGTTAATCCTGTTCGTTTCTATTTACACTTACTGCGTTAACTTTTCGTTAGTTTGTGGTTTGCATGTCACTTTACGTAAAGGTAAAGTAGCGGCAAATTTCACCCAGCTTGCAACCGAAAGAGAAGGTTATGGCAAAGGATAAAAAACACAACACAGAGATTGTGACTAAGCCGCAATGGTTTGACGGTGAGTCGGTTACAATTCCGATGCTACAGATCCTCAAAGAGGACGGTAGCTTCCATAAAGGCGCTGACATGCCTGAGTACGATAAAGACCTTATCGTTAAAATTCACGACACAATGCAATTTATTCGTACGCTCGATGAGCGCATGATTGCCGCGCAGCGTCAGGGGCGTATTAGCTTCTATCTGGCTTCGCGCGGTGAAGAGGCAGAAAGTGTCGCTTCTGCGGCCGCCTTAGATGACGGCGATATGATCATGGGACAGTATCGCGAGCAGGGTGCCTTGGCGTACCGCGGCTTTACCGTGGAACAGTTCATGAACCAGTTGTTCTCGAACGAAAAAGACTTAGGTAAAGGTCGTCAAATGCCAGTTCACTATGGCTGTGCTGACTTAAACTTTATGACTATTTCTTCGCCGTTGGGTACACAAATACCACAAGCGACCGGTTATGCGTTCGGGCAGAAGATGGATAAAACCGGCAAGTGTACAATTTGCTATTTTGGCGAAGGTGCCGCTTCTGAAGGTGACTTCCACGCTGCCCTAAACATGGCATCGGTTTATAAAGTACCGGTTATTTTCTTCTGTCGTAACAACGGTTACGCCATTTCAACGCCGTCGCAAGGCGAGCAGTATGGCGGTGATGGCATTGCGCCACGCGGTATTGGCTATGGCATGAAAACCATCCGTATCGATGGTAACGACGTGTTTGCCGTACTAAGAGCGACTCAGGAAGCACGTCGCTTAGCGGTGGAAGAGAACGAGCCTGTACTGATTGAAGCCATGTCTTATCGTATGTCGGGTCACTCGACGTCGGACGACCCAACGGGCTACCGTACGCGCGAAGAAGAAGACGACTGGAAAGTAAAAGATCCGCTTGATCGTCTGCAAAAATGGATGATGAACGAAGGCTGGTTGGATAAAGACCATGTTGAAGAGCATCATGCAGAAGTAAAAGCGAAGGTTCTGGCGGCATTAAAAGAAGCCGAAAAAGTACCTGCGCCACATATCGATGAACTGATTAATGATGTATATGACGAACCGACGCCATTGCTGAAAGAGCAATTGGAAGAGTTGAAAGAGCATATCCGTAAGTATCCGGATGCGTATCCGAAAACGTCAGGGAGAATCGACTAATGGCTAAAATGAATTTATTACAAGCCATCAACAGCGCACTCGACCTGGCGATGGCCAAACACGACAATGTATACAGTTTTGGTGAAGACACCGGTGGCTTTGGCGGCGTATTCCGTGCAACTTCTGGTTTGACCGAGAAATACGGCAAGCACCGCAACTTTAATACACCACTGGTTGAACAGGGCATCATTGGCTTCGCTAACGGCCTGGCTTCACAAGGAAGCTATGCGGTTGCTGAAATTCAGTTTGGTGACTATATATTCCCGGCATTTGACCAAATCGTTAACGAGTCGGCTAAGTTCCGTTACCGCTCAGGCAACGAGTTTGATGTAGGCGGTTTAACCATTCGTACGCCATACGGTGGCGGTATTGCTGGTGGTCACTATCACTCTCAGTCGCCGGAAGCGTATTTTGCGCACACCCCGGGTATGAAAATTGTAACTCCGCGTAATCCTTACGAAGCTAAGGGTCTATTGCTGAGCGCCATTTTTGACAAAAATCCGGTATTATTTATGGAGCCGAAGCGCCTGTATCGTGCATCGACGGGTGAGGTTCCTGAAGAAGAATACACTATTCCATTAGGCAAGGCTGACGTCGTTAAAGAAGGTACGGATATTACCGTACTGGGCTGGGGCGCACAGATGGAAATGACCGAAAAAGCGGTCGAGAAAGCTGAAGAAGACGGCGTGTCTTGTGAAGTGATCGACTTACGGACTATTTTGCCGTGGGACGTTGAAACTGTCACTCAGTCCGTACTGAAAACCGGACGTTTGGTTATTTCTCAGGAAGCCCCGATTACTGGTGGTTTTGCCAGCGAAATTGCTGCAACGGTGCAGGATAAGTGTTTCTTATACCTTGAGTCACCAATCGCGCGTGTATCAGGTATTGATGTGCCGTATCCGTTGTGTCACGAGAAAGAGTACATGGCTGATCACTTGAAGATCTACGAAGCCATCAAACGCTCAATGAACTACTAAGGACCCATCGACATGAGTAAAGATTTTATTCTGCCCGATATCGGCGAAGGGATCGTAGAGTGCGAAATCGTTGAGTGGCTGGTAGCCGAAGGCGACGAAGTTAAAGAAGATCAGCCCGTTGTTGAGGTCATGACTGACAAAGCCATGGTTGAGATACCGGCGAAAGACGACGGCGTGGTTGAAAAGCTGTATTACCAAAAAGGCGATATTGCTAAAGTCCACGAGCCGTTATTCCGCATTAATGCTGCGGGCGATTCAAGTGAAGCTGCTGAAGAAAAAACGGCTGAGAAAGAAGCGCCAAAATCTGACAGCAAGCCAGATAGTAACCAGGCAACTGGCGGCGAAACCACTGACTTTATTTTACCGGATATCGGTGAAGGTATTGTTGAGTGTGAAATCGTTGAGTGGTTAGTTTCTGAAGGCGATGAAGTGAAAGAAGACCAACCCGTGGTTGAGGTTATGACTGATAAAGCCACGGTTGAGATTCCAGCGAAAGATGATGGTAAAGTCGTTAAGCTGTATCACAAAAAAGGTGATATCGCCGAAGTACATAAGCCTTTATTTGCCTTGCAGCCAGCCGGTGGCGCTCAGGCTTCAGGCTCTGGTGAGACTGCTCCAGGCAGCTCGTCGCAGAATAGCGCTGAGTCTAAACCGCAGGCAAGTACAAAAGCGGAGGCAGAACCACCAGCGAAAGCGCGTCAGGGTAAAGCTATTGCCAGTCCGGCAGTACGTCGCTTAGCTCGCGAGAATGATATTAATATCGCTGACGTTCCTGGCTCTGGTAAGAAAGGTCGCGTCGTGAAGAAAGACATTGAAGCTTTCAAGTCGGGTGGTCAAAGTGCTACAACCAGCACCGACAGCAAACCGGCACAGCAGCCAGCAGCGACTAGCGGCGGTACGCGTACCGAAGCGATTCGTGGCGTGAAAGCAGCTATGGCTAAGCAAATGATGAACTCGGTCAGCACCATTCCTCACTTCACTTATGCCGATGAGTTTGACGTTACGAACCTGATTGCGCTGCGTGAAAAGCTGAAAGAGCACTACAAAGAGAAAGGCGTACGCTTAACTGTCATGCCGTTCTTTATTAAAGCTCTGTCGCTGGCGTTAAAAGAGTTCCCGGTAATGAATGCGCAGGTGAACGAAGACTGCACTGAAATTACTTACTTCGATGACCACAATATCGGTATGGCAGTCGATACCAAAATTGGCTTGTTAGTACCTAACGTAAAACAGGTACAGAACAAGAGTATTATCGATGTGGCCAATGAAGTGACTCGTCTGACTCAAGCTGCTCGAGAAGGCAAAGTGCCTCAGGCTGATATGAAAGGCGGTACTATTAGCATTTCGAACATTGGTGTTATCGGCGGTACGGTGGCAACACCTATCATTAATAAGCCGGAAGCAGCTATTGTTGCCTTAGGTAAAGTGCAGGAATTACCGCGTTTTGACGAAAACGGCAACGTGGTAGCCCGTAAGATAATGACGGTAAGCTGGTCAGGCGACCATCGTATTATCGACGGCGGCACCATTGCTCGTTTCAACAAACTCTGGCAGGAGTACCTCGAAGACCCAACCAGCATGCTGGTTAACATGGTCTGAGATAACGGAAGAGCCAGAAACTAAGAGTTAGGAAAGTTAAGAAACACGCCGTGAACCCTCCTTGGGGGCTTGAGTGACGCCATCCTTGGCGTCACACAGTTTCTTAACTTACGCCTAACTCTTTTTTTGTTTCTGGCTATCTACATCTGCGTTCAGTAAGTTAAATAAAGCTAGCAGATCCTACGGATTGTGGGCGTAGCGTTTAGAGTTAAAACCCTCTGATACAGGAGTGTCGAAGGCCATGGATGGCCTTCGTCAAGCCCTCATGGATGAGCTTGTTGCGTCTCCTGTATCAGAGGGTTTTGACTCCAAGCGGAGCACGCTATCCGTAGGAGCTCCACCAAGCTTAACACTTCCTTTCCCCTTATTTTCTATAGCTGTGCTATGGTTTTCTTATCTGAAAAGCATAGAGAGCCAAGATGTTTGAAATTATTTACCTTTCTTTAGCGATATTACTGGCTGTGCTGACGTTAGCGCCGTTGTCGTGGTCGCAGGTTTGGTGGATTCGCGGGTTGGATTTTCCGCGTTTGCAGCTTTCGGTGCTGCTTGGGGTACTGTTGATCATTGGTTTTGTGGTTATACGTGACTGGACGTCGGTCACTGCGGTGGCTATGGGGCTGATTATTGGTTGTCTTGTTTGTCAGCTGTGGTGGGTGGTGCCTTATACGGCTTTATTCCCGAAAGAAGTGAAAGCGGTTGATGTAGGCGAGGCAGGGGCTCGGCTTAGAATTATGACGGCGAATGTGCTGATGCCTAACCGTAACAGTGATGGTCTTATTCAGCTAGTGAGGGACTATACGCCGGATGTTCTGGTAACGCTTGAGTCTGATGGATGGTGGGGGGAGCAGTTAGAGGCTATTGAATCGAACTACCCTCATACGGTTAAGGTGCCTCTGGATAATCTCTATGGTATGCATCTCTATTCTCGGCTGCCGTTATCTGACGTTAGCGTTGAGTACTTAATTGAGGACGATAAGCCGTCGATACATTGCTTTATTGAGTTACCGACCGGGCAAAAAGTGAAAGCGCACTTTGTGCATCCGGCGCCGCCGAGTCCAACGGAAAATGAGGAGTCGGAGGAGCGTGATGGTGAACTCCTGTTAGTTGCGAAACACGTAGAGCCCCAGAAGCATCCGACTATAGTCACTGGCGACTTGAACGATGTGGCCTGGTCGAGAACCACTTTGCTCTTCCGTAAAATCAGTGGATTGTTAGACCCGCGGGTGGGGCGGGGTATGTTCAACACTTTTCACGCGGACTATTGGTTTGCTCGCTGGCCGCTTGATCATATTTTTCATAGCCACCATTTTGCACTGGTTTCAATGACGCGACTGCCTGGCTTTGGGTCTGATCATTTTCCTCTGCTAACGGAACTGGCTCTCTCGCCTGGTGAAAATAGTATTAATGATGGCCCTTCGCCTGACGAAGAGGACAAAGAAGCGGCGGATGAAATCGTTAAAAAGGCTATGGCTTAAGCTTTTTCTTAAAGTGAAGCCGCTGCACTAATAAACCGGTAATAATAAGTGCCAAGCCCACAATAGTGCTGACATAAATGGTCTCGCCAATAATTGCTGACAGTAGCAGCAGTGAAATAAACGGCGATATAAATATCAGGTTGCTAATAAGTGCGGTGTTGGTGGCTGTTTTCATAGCTTTTAGCCAAAATAAAAAGGTAATACCCATTTCAAATAATCCGACATAACTGACAGCTGCCCAGCCTTGCCAGGGTATGTTCGACCAGTCGCTCCAGACAAAGCTGGCAATAATTAAAATTGGCAATGCTAAGCCAAAGGACAAGACTAGGCTAACGACTGAGTCCGCATTACGTCGGGTGTTGAGTATCCAGTAACCGGCCCACAGGAAGGTTGATATCAAGGCTAATAAAACACCCCAGGGATTACTAAAGCTAAGCCCGAATAGGTCACCGCGGGTCGCTATAATTAACACACCGAAATAACCCAGTGCGCAGGCGACCCAGTCGCGGCGACGAATATGCTGCTTTAGAAACAGGGCGGCCATAATACTGAGTGCTATTGCCCATGTGTAATTCAGGGGCTGAGCTTCGGAGGCGGGTAGCAGTTTATAAGCTTGAAAGAGCACTAAATAGTAGATAAGAGGGTTAATAAGCCCCATTAGTACGTAGTACAAGGGCATTTTCCGCAGCTCAAGCAATAACAAGTGAGACTTTTTCTGAATCACACAGACCAAGCTTAGAACAGCAAAGGAAACGACACTGGCGGCTGTCACCATTTGTAATGGCGTCATGTACTCTAGTGTGATTTTAAACGCTGTAGCGACCGTCGACCATAATAAAACGGCAATAAGGGCGTAGATAAACGCGATTTTATCAGCGGCTATGGTGTGATGGCATGGTGCCCCCTTAACTCATACGTCGATGAGTACTGCAGCGTGTCGGTATTCAATCCAAAGAAAGGCATTCTGCTGATATCGGCGGGCGAGGTCAATAACTGTTTGCTGTTGCGCACCAAAAACCATAAAACTTTCTTCGGCTGGCCATTGAAGGCTACGATCCTGACCGGCTCCGTAAAAGTATCGAATGCCTTTAAAACCCACTAATTCAGCTTCTAATTGCTGGTTTCTTTCGCGATTCTCGTCAAAGGTTAACTGCCGACTTTGAGGGTTATAAGCGGTAATAAAGGCCCCTGTTTTGCAGTTTAAGTCATGACAGAGTGTATTAAAGTCGCTATTGGTGCTACCTACCGATAAAGTCATTTTTTGGCCATTCACAACAAACCAGTAGTCGGTATTTTTATAATGTTCCAGCAATGTTGCGTCCATACTTTGACCATCACTTAAGCGTTAATTAAAGTAAGAGTTTAACTTTTGAGGCAGTAAGATTCTATGAACCCAAGTATCAGTGTTATTACGCTGGGAGTCGATGACTTAAAGCGCGCACTTGCTTTTTATCAGGACGGTTTAGGCTGGGAAACGAAGGGCATTGTCGGTGAGGACTTTGAAAATGGCGCTGTTGCCTTCTTTAAGCTGCCTAGTGGTTTGAGGTTGGCTTTGTGGCCGCGTAAAAGCATTGCTGCTGAAATGGGTGTTGATGTCGCTAAAAATGCCAATGAAGTTCTGTTAAGCCACAATGTTAGCTCCCGCTCTGAAGTCGATGCCGTTATGAATGAGGCTAAATTGGCAGGAGCAACCATTCTTCATGAGGCTAAAGACTTATTTTGGGGTGGCTACGGCGGTTTCTTCAAAGATCCGGACGGCCATATTTGGGAAGTCACCTGGAACCCGGCATGGAGTTCTTAATGCCGGCTTCAGCAAGTTTGATATAGACCAAGTATTGGTGAGTATTTACTCTAAAATAGATCTTTTTTTGATCTGATACATGTGAGGGAGCGTAAACTACTGCATTCAAATGTCCTTATTTGCAGTAGGAACGCCCAAATGCTTTGCGCTAAAACGAAACACCAGCTCGCTAAAACCACTGAAGAACTGTCGCAATATAAACAGTTAATGGATGCCATTGACAGTAATGTTGCGCGTATTGACTTTACCCCTCAGGGCTATGTTTTAAATGCCAATAATCAGTTTCTGGAAACCATGGGATATGGTCTCGATGATGTTATCTCTAAACATCACAAAATGTTTTGTGAACCGAGTCATTCGTCTTCTCAGGCGTATCGAAATTTTTGGCAGCAGCTGGCAGAGGGTAAGTCGCAGCATGAGCGATTTAAGCGCATTTGCAGTAATGGCGACATTATTTGGTTAGAAGCGACGTACTTTCCTGTTAAAAACGAGAAAGGCGAGGTTGTTTTCATTACGAAAATTGCCAGTGATGTTACTGACGAAGTCACCGCCTTAGAGCAGCAAACCGCCATTAATACGGCAATTAATAAGTCAATGGCGACTATCGAGTTTTCACCTGACGGAGTCATTACCTGGGCAAATGATAACTTCCTAAACACCGTGGGTTATTCGCTCAGCGATATTACCGGCAAGCACCATAAGCTGTTTTGTGAGCAAAGCTTTTACGATGAAAACCCGAGCTTTTGGCGTGAACTTGGCAAAGGTGAGTTCAAAACCGGGCGATTTAAGCGTGTCAGCAAGCACGGGCAACCGGTTTGGCTGGAAGCCAGTTATAACCCAATTTTTGACAGTAATGGTCGAGTTGTAAAAGTCATTAAGTTTGCCAGCGATATTACCGAACGAGTGTTAAAAGCCCAACAGACCACAGAAGCTGCAGAAATTGCGTATTCGACGTCTCAGCAAACAGCCATGATAGTGAAAGACGGTAAAGCGTCTATTGATGTTTCTGTGGAAACCTCTAACGAAATACTCACTAAAAGTCAGCAAACCGACGCTATTATTGAGCAGTTACAAGAGCAAGCCGTTAGTATTGAAGAAATTGTTAAAACCATTAACGCACTAGCTGAACAAACAAATCTTCTGGCATTAAATGCGGCGATTGAAGCTGCCAGAGCGGGTGAGCATGGGCGTGGGTTTGCTGTGGTTGCTGACGAAGTAAGAAATTTGGCGACTCGAACCACTCAGGCCACTAGCGAGATATCGGGCGTTATGCAGCGCAGTTCAGAAGTTTCAGAAGCTATCTCGTTGTCTATTGACGATATTCAGGAAATGGCAAAGCGCGGGAAAGAGCAAATTGAAAAAGTGAAAGCCATAATGGATGAAATAGACGAAGGCGCAACCAATGTGGTTAACGCCGTCAGCCATTTATAAAAAAGCCAGTGCGCAAGGCACTGGCTTTATGTTCATTTGCAACAAGACTTTTAGCCTGCCGGGTAGGTATAACTAGCCTGGAAGCCCAGAGGAATGCCTAGAGTCCAGTATAGAATCAGGAAGGCAGACCAAAGCACCAGCAGTGAGACTGTGTATGGCAGCATCATGGAAACTAGCGTGCCTATACCGGTCTTTTTAACGTAACGCTGGCAGTAAACCACAACCAGAGGGAAGTACGGCAGTAACGGAGTAATGATGTTACTGGACGAGTCGCCCACACGGTAAGCCGCTTGCGTTAAGTCTGGCGAGTAACCCAGTTGCATCAGCATAGGCACGAAAATGGGTGAAATAAGTGCCCATTTAGCCGACGCTGAACCCACAAACAAGTTGATAAACGCGACCAGGAAGACAATACCCACCATGGTAACGCCGCCTGATAGCTCTATGCTGGCAAGGAAATTAGCGCCTTTTACTGAAATAAGTGTTCCCAGCTGCGAGTCACCAAAAGCCTTTATAAACAGCGCACAGAAGAATGCCATGACCATATAGTAAGCCATACCTTCCATCGACTTGCTCATGGCGCCAATAACGTCTTGTGAGTTGGTGAAATTACCCGACACGTAACCGTGAACAATGCCCGGAATAATAAACAGCAGGAAAATTAATGGGACAATCATGCCCATTAACGGTGCGCCCAGAGAGGCTAATTCACCCGTTTGTGGATCGGCCAGCGGCGAATTTTCTGCTGTTGCTGAAAATACAGTAATACAATACCCGCAAGCATGGTGAGAGAAGCCGCGTAAAATGCTTTGCGATCACGCGGAGATACATCATCAACCGCCGGCATATCGTCAGGATGGCCGTCGATTTCAGCGCCGCGCAGACGCGGTTCAACCACTTTGTCGGTCAGGAACCAACCAATAGCGACTACCACAATGGAAGATGCAGCGGTAAAGAAGTAGTTATTCAACGGGTTCAGCTGAATATCAGAATCAATAATTTGCGCCGCGCTTTGAGTAAAGCCTTGTAGTAATGGGTCAATAGCAGAAGGTACAAAGTTAGCACTGAAACCACCGGAAACCCCGGCGAATGCCGCTGCAATACCCGCCAGTGGATGACGACCTGCGGCGTAGAAAATAACGCCGCCAAGTGGAATAACAAGCACGTAACCAGCGTCGACTGCAGTGTGACTGACAATTGCGACCAAAATAAGCATCGGTGTGAGTAAGGTTTTTGGCGTTACGTTCAGCATAAGCTTAATGGCCACGTCAATATAACCTGAACGTTCAGCTACACCGACACCCAGCATTGCCAGCAATACAACGCCTAACGGCGCAAAGCCCATAAAAGTATCGACCATGTTGGCCAAAAACGCGGTGATTTCAGGGCCGCTGAGCAAGTTAGTAACGCTAATAGCCTCACCGGTTAGTGGGTGAGTTTCGTCAAAGCTAACGCCTGACATCGCCCAGGACATTACCCAAACAATAATGAGCAAGCCAAAGAACATAACGGCTGGGTCAGGAAGCTTATTGCCGACTTTTTCTACGCCGTCGAGCAGGCGGTTGAGCAGACTGTTCGGCTTTTCCTTTTGCGAACGGTCCGGTTGTGGAGATTGAGCCATGATGTATTCCCGATTGTTATTTTATTGGTCTAATTATTATGCGCAGGTATCATAACCATTATTTGGCGTATGAACAAAGCAACAAGGTGAAAATTTCCTCATGATTTGTGGTGTCGATGAAGCGGGCCGAGGTCCTATTGCAGGACCCGTTGTTGCCGCTGCGGTTATTCTTGATCCTGAACGTCCTATTGAGGGGCTTAATGACTCAAAGAAACTGAGTGAGAAGAAGCGCGAGAAGCTCAGTGTGGAGATAAAGGAAAAGGCGCTGTATTGGGCAATAGCGCAGTCAGACCCTGACGAGATTGAACAAATAAATATACTCTGGGCAACCATGAAAGCTATGCAACGCTCAGTAGAAGCGTTACCCGTATTACCCAGCAAAGTGCTGATTGACGGTAACCGAGTGCCCGAATTGACGGTACCCGCTGAAGCTATTGTTGGTGGTGACGCTCGTGAAGAAAGCATTGCTGCTGCGTCTATTTTGGCAAAAGTAGAGCGTGACAGACAGATGCTGGAATGGCACGAACGCTACCCGCAGTATGAGTTTAATAAACACAAGGCATACGGAACAGCACGGCACATTGAACTACTGAAGAAATACGGACCTTGCCCCATTCACCGACGTGACTACAAGCCGGTTCGAGAAGCGCTGGCTAACTTGTGATTTTGTTGCCTAAGCCCTAAAATACAGGGCTTTCCTGTTTTCCTAAATTAATAAGTTGGAACGCCACCATGCAGTCTATTCCGCACGTCGATATGCGACGTTATCACGATAATTTTGATGCATTTACTCAGGATGTTGGCCAAGGTTATGAAAAGTATGGCTTTATTGCATTAACGCAACACGGTGTTGATACAGCGCTTATTGAACGTGCGCTAGACACGTGTCGTGAGTTATTCGCATTGCCGGACGAGGTGAAAAAACAATATCACCGTCCCGGAGAAGGTGGCGCTCGCGGCTATACGCCTTTTGGCACTGAAATAGCGAAAGACGCAGAGCATGTGGACTTAAAAGAATTTTGGCATGTTGGGCGCGAAGTGGAAGGTACGCCGGCTTATCCGCAGCTGTTACCGAATGTTTGGCCAGAAGAGTTACCAAAGTTTAAAGACGACATGCTGGCCATCTATGAAGCACTGGATAAGCTGGGTAACCAGGTGTTAGATGCACTGGCCGTTTACTTGGGTCAGCCAAAAGACTTTTTCCGCAACAAGGTGAATAACGGCAACTCAATTTTGCGCCCACTGCATTACCCGCCTATTATTGATGAAGATACACCGTCTGTACGAGCGGGTGCGCATGAAGATATCAACGTTCTGACCTTATTAGTTGGCTCAAGAGAGCCGGGTCTGGAAGTTCTGGCGAAAGACGGTAGCTGGGTGCCGGTAACCATTATTGAAGGTGCCATTATTTGTAACGTGGGTGATATGCTACAGCGTTTAACCAACCATGTGTTGCCCTCGACTACGCATCGTGTGGTTAATCCGCCTGCGCCTTACAATGAGAAGTCGCGTTACTCTATTCCGTTCTTCTTACACTTTAACCCGGACGTAATGATAACCCCGTTGGAAAGCTGTATAACTGAACAAAACCCGCAGCGTGACGAACCCATTACGGCGGATGATTATTTAATGCAGCGTTTGCGTGAAATTGGTCTTATTAAAGACTAATAGCAACCGACACTAAGGAGTATGCAGGTGAATAAGAACAAGCGTCTTTTGAGTCAGTTAGTGCGCGGTGCTGCTATTGCGTTCGGCTCTGTTGCATTACTGAGCTGTGCATCAACACCAGAGCAAGCGCCCCAAAATGAGAGTTTTGAGCTGACAGTGCTGCACGTTAATGATCACCACTCAACCTTAGACGCCAAACAGCAAACGCTGGTATGGGCTGAGCAGGAGTGGCAGGTAGAAGCTGGTGGCTTTCCACGCGTTGGCGCGCAGATAAAAGCGCTGCGAGCGGCTAATGATAATGTTCTTACCCTGCATGCCGGTGATGCGGTGACAGGTAGTTTGTATTTCACGCTGTTTGGCAGTGAAGCCGATGCCCGCATGATGAATAACGTTTGTTTTGATGCCTTCACTATTGGTAACCATGAGTTTGATAACGGTGATGCAGGCCTTGCTAAGTTCTTACAGCAGTTAGGTACCGAGCAGTGCCAAACCGCCAAATTAAGTGCCAATATTAAGCCTGAGGTGGGTGAGTCGCCACTGACACCAGACAACGAGTGGCATATGTTTAAGCCTTACACCATTGTTGAGCGTGGCGGTGAAGAGGTAGCAATTATTGGTTTAACCATTGCCAGTAAAACAAAAAAGTCTTCTCAGCCAGACCGAAGCACCGAGTTTTTAGACGAATTTGAAACGGCGCAAAAATATATTGCCGAAGTTCAGCGCCAGGGCGTTGAGAAAATTGTTTTGCTCACTCACATTCAATATGAGCGTGACAAGGAACTGGTTAAACAATTACCTGGCGTCGATGTGATTATTGGTGGTGATTCGCATACTTTACTCGGTGATTTTAGTGAGTTTGGTATGAAGTCTGCCGGATCGTATCCGACAGAATTAACCAATGCGGATGGTGACAAAGTGTGTATTGCCCACGCCTATCAGTACTCGCTGGTTGTCGGTGAATTAAAAGCTGAGTTTGACGGCGATAAAATCGCAGCTTGTGGTGGGCGACCTCACTACTTATTGGGTAAAGACATTCAGGTGTCTGACGGTATTGTGACGACCTATGAACCGATTACCACCGCATTAAAAGAGAGCGGTGTTTATAGCTTCGTTGAACCCGATACCGAGCTTCAGTCCATATTAGAAGACTATCGAAGCAAAGTTGACGATTTTTCAGCAGAAGTTATTGCGGATGTGCCTCAGCAAATTTGCTCTCAACAAGTTGATAGAAACCGTCGTGCTGGCTGTGCGCAGGTAATCAGCTCAGGTGCTCATCGAGTGGTTGCTGAGGCCTTTTTGCACTCTGTACCAGAGGCTGACTTTGCGATTCAAAATGGTGGTGGGGTGCGCTCAGATATTTCAGAAGGCGACTTTACCGTCGGTGACGCTTTTACCGTGCTGCCTTTCGCGAATACTTTGGTGAAGCTAGAGCTGACAGGCTCCGAGTTTAAGCAGGCAATGGAAGAAGCTTTAGCCTATGCTGTTTCTGATGGCGGCTCTCAAGGGGCTTACCCTTATGGTGCCGGCATTCGTTATTCAGTCGATTTAACGGAAGAAACCGGCTCCCGCGTATCTAACCTGGCAGTGTGGGATAAAGGCAGCCAGACCTGGCAGCCTATGTCGGCCAGAGCGACTTATATTTTGGTAACGAACAGCTTCATTGCTGGCGGCCAGGACGGTTGGGATACATTCTACCGTATTAGTGAGCGGGGGCGTGCCCGCAATACCGGTATTGACTATGCTGAGTCACTAGTGAATTACGCCAGAGCTCAAGAGGTTCTGCAACGACCTGAGGAGTTTGCAACTCAGTCATATACGCCTGTAGAGGATAAATAATGGCTCACTCGTTTGAGCCCAGGCCTGTCTCCGATAACGCCAGATTCGATTTTATTGTTGTCATTCTGGCGTTACTTACCGCGTTTGCGCCGCTGTCTATTGATATGTATTTGCCGGCGTTTAGTGCTATCGCCAGCGATTACGTAACCGACACTCATCACGTCGAATTATCGCTTACGTCGTTCTTCTTTGGCTTGTTCATAGGTCAGCTGCTGTACGGTACGGCTACCGATAAGTTTGGCCGTAAGAACCCACTTTATATCGGTTTGGCAATTTATGTTGTTACTTCCGTTGCCTGTGCTTATGCACCGGACATTCAGTGGTTGATTGTGCTGCGATTCTTTCAGGCTATTGGTGCCTGCGCGGGGATTGTTATTGCCCGGGCTGTCGTGCGTGATCTCTATACGCCGCAAGCATCAGCGCGGGTCTTTTCGTTTTTAATATTGGTTATGGGCGTTGCGCCTATTTTGGCGCCGTTGTTCGGGGCATATATTACCGAATGGATGGGCTGGCGAGCACTGTTTCTTATTGTCGCGGCTCTGGGGGTTGCTTCCGCAGTGACTATTCACTTTGTGCTGCCGGAAACACGCGGACGCCGTTACGATGTGCGTATGCGCCATACCGGAACAACCTATTGGGCGGTATTTCGGGATCCTTCCTTTTTACGCTATTCACTGACAGGGGCTATTGCTCAGTCCGGGCTGTTCGCCTATATCACCGGCTCGCCGAAAATGTTTATTGAAATTTTCGGGTTGGATCCAACGCACTACAGTTGGTTATTTGGTGTGAATGCTATTGGTATTATCGGTTTTTCTCAGCTCAATGGTTGGTTACTGAAATATCATTCCTCACGAAAAATACTGAATGTCTCTTTGCCGATACTGGCCATTGTTTCGACTATTATGTGTGTGATGGCGTATATTCATGCCAGTTTCTGGGGCATTTTGCTGCCTTTATTTGCTTATATATCAACGCTTGGCTTAGTCTTTCCTAATGCTATGGCGGGGGCGCTGGCAGAGCAACAGGAGCGCGCAGGTTCGGCGTCCGCCGTTACTGGTAGCTTACAGTTTTTAATTGCGGGGTTGGTATCGGCCGGCGTAAGTCAGGCAGGGAGTTTTACCGATTACGCAATGGCGTGGGTGATAGGTGTGGCCGGCTTATTAGCGGTTATTGCATACCGCGTAATGCGCCGGCCAGAATAAGAGTTTATCCGTAATAAGTTGGGGCTGCCGGACCAACTGGTAGCCCAAAGCCGAATACCCAAATAAAGAACAATATTGTCCAACCGATGAAAAACATCATTGAGTAAGGCAGCATCATCGCGACCAATGTGCCAATACCTAAATCTTTCTTGTAACGAGCTGCAACAGCCAGTATCAAACCAAAGTAACTCATCATCGGTGTTATGACGTTAGTCACCGAATCGCCGATACGGTAAGCCGCCTGAATCACTTCTGGTGAGTAACCAATAAGCATCAGCATAGGTACGAAAATTGGCGCAGTAATAGCCCATTGTGCCGATGCTGAACCCAGCATTAGGTTTACAAACCCACAGACCATAATGAAGAACACAAAAATGAGTGGGCCGGTCATGCCTATATTGGTCAGAAACTCTGCGCCGTTAATAGCGAAGATGGTGCCAAAGTTGGTCCATTTAAAGAAGTTAACGAACTGCGCGGCGAAGAAAACCAGCACAATGTACATACCCATGGTTCCCATGCTGTGCGACATTGCGTCAATGACGTCACGGTCGTTTTTCATGGTGTTTACGACACGGCCGTAAACAAAACCCGGAATGGCAAAGAAGAAGAAAATGTAAACCACGACACCTTTTAAGAATGGAGAGCCTTTCACTAAGCCGGTTTCCGGGTGTCGGAGAATGCCCCATTCGGGTACCACAGTGAGAGCGAGAATACCTGACAGTACTAACACACTTAGTCCGGCTAACTTTAAGCCACGCTTTTCCAGAGCACTTAGCGGCTCCATAGAAGACTGATCGGACAAATCAATAGAAGCTTCGTCTTTATTGTATTTGCCAAGTTTGGGCTCCACGATTTTGTCCGTAATGACTGCACCCAGAATGGCGATGAGAAAGGTGCTTATCATCATGAAGTACCAGTTGGCTTCAGCGCCAACGGTATAGTTCTCGTCGACAATCTTTGCGGCTTCCTGGGTTATCCCTGACAGTAATGGGTCAACGGTACCAATTAACAAATTGGCACTGTAACCTGCAGAGACACCGGCAAATGCAGCGGCCAAACCAGCCAGTGGGTGGCGGCCTAAGCCGTAAAAAATCATTGCTGCAAGCGGAACCAACACCACGTAGCCGAGCTCCGATGCCGTGTTAGAGATAACACCGGCAAAAACGACCGTTACGGTAATTAACTTAGGTGGGGCTTTCATAACCAAGCCACGCATAGCCGCAGAAATGAGACCTGAACGCTCAGCCACACCAACACCTAATAAAGCGACAAGCACCGTCCCCAATGGCGTAAAGCCAGTAAAGTTCGTCACCAGGTTGGTCACAATTTTTTGTATACCTTCGGCGTTTAATAAGCTGACTGCCTGGATAACAGTCTCGCCGTCGCGAGGGTCGATAGCGCTGACACCAAAATAAGCAGCAATGCCACTAGCGACAATAACCAGCAGACAAAAAATTGCGAATAGCGTTATAGGGTGAGGAAGTAAATTACCCAACCACTCGACCATGTCGAGGAAGCGAGTAAACCAGCCGCGCTTGCTGGTCTCTGAGTAACCATTATTGGAAGACTGCATACCTTTCGCCTTTATTATTTTAAAGTCAGAATGTTTAAAACAGCGCAGAATTCTAGCATAAAAAAAAGGCGACCCTGCAAAACAGAGTCGCCTTATTTGCGTTAAGACGCTTAGCGTTTAAGCTGCATCACTTTCTTTTAGGTTTTTCAGCGCGTAATCAAACGCCGCTTTACCTGCCAATAAGTCTTCCGGTGCGAAGTCGTCAACATTGATAGTGCGTAAACGGCCTTCTTCCGCTTTTTCCAGAAGAGCAACTTCGTCATCGCTTAGTACGCCCAGTTCTTTACCTTTGGCACCAATTTGGTCCAACTGAGTAAAGCTGAAGCGTTTACCCGCTGCTTTACAAACTTTGTCGTACAGTGGCTCAGCGGCAATAACGTTTTGTAGTGTTTCTTCTAAGAAGCCAAAGTGACCTTCAGGGCTCAGGAACTGGCCTTTACCCAGGCGAGTACGTACGTCATTAGGTGACATCAGCATACGCGCAATTTTGTGGTCGTTCTTGTCGCTTGGACGCTTCGCAATGCGGCCCAGCGGGAACATAATGGCGCGCATGACAGAGCCAACACCACCAAAGTTATCCAACATAGACAGTTGAGCTTCCTGAAGCTTGTGCAAGGTATCCTGCATAGCCCAATGCATCAGTGGCAAGTCTTCTTTAATTTGCCCTTCATCATGGAAACGTTTCAAAATTGCAGAGCCAATGTATAGGTAGCTCAACATATCGCCTAAGCGGGCCGATACACGCTCTTTACGCTTCAGGCTGCCGCCAAGCACACCCATAGCAACGTCAGATAATAATGCCATGTTGGCGCTGAAACGGTTCATTTGTTGGTAGTACTTACGTGCAGGACCACTGACTGGTACTGAACTTAAGCGGTGACCACCAAAACCATAGAATACCGAGCGCATGAAGTTGCTTGCCGCAAAACCGATATGACCGAATAGGGCGTTATCGAACTTCTTCAGTGCTTCAGGACCTTGTTCTGCAGACGCTTCCATTTCCTTAAGAACGTAAGGATGGCAGCGAATGGCGCCTTGACCGTAAATCATCATGTTACGAGTCAGAATGTTCGCACCTTCAACGGTAATAGCCACTGGCACGCCCTGATAACCACGACCTAAGTAGTTGTTTGGACCTAAACAAATACCTTTACCACCATGAACATCCATTGCGTCATCCATGCAGGCACGCAATTTTTCGGTCATGTGGTATTTCGCGATAGCACCGATAACGCCAGGCTTTTCACCCAAGTCGATGCCTTTTGTTGAAAGGGTAGTGACTGCGTCCATTAAGTACGCATTACCAGCCAGGCGAGCCATTGGCTCTTCAACACCTTCCATTTTACCAATTGGTAATTTGAACTGACGACGAATGCGTGAATACGCACCGGTCGCCAGAGCAATAGATTTAATACCACCAGCACTGTTTGACGGTAGGGTAATTGAGCGACCAACCGACAAACACTCAACCAGCATACGCCAGCCTTTACCGGCATTTTTCTGACCACCGATAATGTAATCAAGTGGTACAAATACGTCGTTACCGCGAATAGGACCGTTTTGGAACGGAACGTTAAGCGGGAAGTGACGACGACCAATTTCAACGCCTTTGGTGTCACGCGGAATAAGCGCACAGGTAATACCCAGCTCTTCTTCTTCACCGATTAAACCGTCAGGGTCGTACATTTTGAATGCCAGACCTAATACCGTCGCAACCGGTGCAAGCGTGATGTAACGCTTGTTGAAGTTAAGTTTAATACCAACAATTTCTTCGCCGTTCCATTCGCCTTTACAGACAACACCTGAGTCAGGAATAGCCCCTGCGTCAGAGCCTGCTTCCGGACTGGTCAGCGCGAAACATGGAATTTCGTCGCCACTAGCCAAGCGTGGCAGGTAATGATCCTGCTGTTCTTTGGTACCATAGTGCTGCAACAATTCGCCAGGACCTAATGAGTTAGGTACACCGACTGTTGATGCTAATACCGTACTAACGCCCGCAAGCTTTTGCAGCACACGAGACTGAGCGTACGCTGAAAACTCAAGACCACCGTATTCTTTTTTGATGATCATGGCGAAGAATTTTTTCTCTTTCAGGTACTGCCAGACGTGCTCAGGCATGTCTGTCAGTTCATGCGTAACTTCCCAGTCGTCCAGCATTTTGCAGACTTCTTCACACGGGCCGTCTAAGAACTCTTGCTCTTCTGCTGTTAGCTCAGCTTTTGGTACGTCCAGTAACTTCTTCCAGTCCGGGTCGCCACTGAATAAGTCGCCGTCCCACCAAACTGTACCGGCTTCTAACGCATCGCGCTCAGTATCAGACATTTCTGGCATGACTTTGCGATATGCTTTAAGAATCGGTTTGGTTAGCAAGTTCAGGCGAACGGGTGCTAAATTAATAGGTACTAAGATAACGGCAAGAATTGTCCAAAGCACAGGGCCGACAATTTCCAGTACGTTACCAATAGCAAACATAGCGACCATGCCCACGCTGAATAACAGTAGGCTGGCGCGCTTGTAAATAAGAGCTGCCGCAACAATAACGGTAGCGATAATCCAAAGTGCAATACTCATAGTGTAATACTCCGATTTGGAGGTCTGACCAGTTATACTGTGCAAGTTAGATCAACCAGACATTATTTTCAAGAAAAATTTGAACGCGCGTTTGAATTTTCTGTCAATGTAAGTATCCAGTTGTCACGGCGAATGGAGTGGTGATGTTAAAACGGACAATGTATTTTTTAATGGCTTCTACTGTACTGAGTTTCTCTCAGCTTGCGCCAGTTCACGCAGACGATACTGCAAAAGCAACTCAGGGCATTAACGATACCATGAAACCGTATGAAGCAAACTACGTTATTACACGTGGCGATAGTGAATATGGTGAGGGCTATCGATATTTAGAAGTGTCGCCTGACAACGAGTGGCAGTTGCGCACAAAATCTGACATTTCCTGGTTCATTTTGTCGGACACAAGAGAAGCTCGGTCTGTCTTTATTGTGGATGATGAAAATAATCGACTGGAGCCCCGCGAGTTTATTTACATGCGTACGGGAACCGGATCAGACAAGTCTTTTCATGGTGAATTCCGAGCAGATGATAAGAAGGTCCGCAATGTCGATACCGGTCGTATGTTGGATATAAATTGGGAAAATGCGTTGTTTGATGAAGCGAATGTCATTGAGCAGTTACGCATTGATGTATCGGGTGGAGCGGAGCAGTTTAAATACCGGGTGGTTAATGAGAAAGGTGAAGAAGACGAGTACCGTTTCAGAGTGATGGCCGAGAGTCAGATTCTGTCCTTGCCATATGGAGAAGTTGAAGCGATAAAAGTAGGGCGCGTTCGCGACAATAACCGCCGCCAGACGTTTTTCTGGTTTGCCCCCGAATTAAACTACGTGATGGTTAAAATGCAGCAATTCAAAGAAGGTGACGAACAAGCCACCATGTCTTTGAGAAGTTTAGATATGTGATCAATTTACTCCGAGGCGTAGCCCTGAGCGCCTAATACTTCACCGTCTAAGGTCACGCGGCCGTTTTCGAGCTTTAAACGCTCCTGACAAAACCAGTTAACCACAAGCGGGTAAATGCGGTGCTCTTGTTCGTGAACACGGGCTTGAACTTCGTCGACTGTGTCGCCTTCAAAAATAGGTACTTTGGCTTGCAATACGATCGGACCGCCATCGAGTTCTTCGGTGACGAAATGGACGCTTACGCCATGCTCGGTGTCGCCAGCGTCTAATGCCCGTTGATGGGTATTTACACCTTTGTATTTCGGCAAAAGAGAAGGGTGGATGTTGAACATGCGACCTTCGTAATGGCGCGTGAAGTCACCAGTAAGTATTCGCATAAAGCCAGCTAAGACGACTAAATCGGGCTGGTAACTATCAATTAACGCTTTAAGTTCAGCATCGTAAGCCTCGCGTGAATCAAATTCTCTGTGGCTCAGCACTTCGGTGCTAATTCCCTTGGCTGCGGCTTTTTCCAGACCTTTCGCGGAAGCTTTATTCGAAATAACGGCAACCACTTCACCGGCGACTTTACCGTCTTCGCAGGCCTGTTGAATGGCCTGCATATTACTGCCGGTGCCTGATATCAATACAACAATGCGTTTCATTAGTGAGTCTCGTCGGCCAGAATGTCGACTTGCTCTTCGCCTTCTGAGGCATTGGCAATGCGGCCGATTTTCCACGCATCTTCGCCAGCGTCGGTCAGTATCTGAATGGCTTTATCGGCTTGGTCATTAGGCACGGCAATAACCATACCCACACCGCAGTTAAAAGTGCGGTACATTTCTTTCATACTGACGTTGCCGTTGTCTTTTAACCAATCGAAAATAACCGGCCAGTCCCAACTGTTCCCGTCAATAACCGCTTTACTGCCTTTCGGAAGGACTCGTGGAATGTTTTCCCAGAAGCCGCCCCCGGTAATGTGTGACAATGCATGTACAGGAACATGCTTAATCAGTTCAAGCACTGACTTCACATAAATGCGAGTTGGCTCTAGTAAATGATCCGCTAGCGTTTTGCCTTGTAGGTGAGACTCTAAGTCGGCACCGCTGACTTCAATAATTTTACGAATCAGTGAGTAGCCGTTTGAGTGCGGGCCGCTTGATGCCAGAGCGATTAAGGCATCGCCGTCAGCAACTTTGGTGCCATCGATAATTTCTGATTTTTCGACAACACCGGTACAAAAACCCGCTAAGTCGTAGTCGCCGTGTTCGTACATGCCCGGCATTTCTGCTGTTTCACCGCCGATAAGTGCGCAGCCTGATTGTTCACAGCCGTCACCAATGCCTGCGACTACGTCAGCAGCAACGTCAACGTCCAATTTGCCTGTTGCGTAGTAGTCCAGGAAGAACAGAGGCTCTGCACCTTGCACAATAAGGTCGTTAACACACATCGCGACTAAATCGATGCCGACACCGCGGTGTCGTTTAAGGTCGATAGCTAAACGTAATTTTGTACCAACACCGTCAGTACCTGAGACTAAAACGGGTTGTTTGTATCCTGCCGGAATTTCACAAAGTGCGCCAAACCCACCAATGTTACCCATTACTTCTGGTCGATGCGTGCGTTTAGTCACGCCCTTGATACGGTCAACCAATGCATTACCAGCGTCAATATCGACGCCCGCGTCTTTGTAACTTAAAGAAGGTTTGTTATCGCTCACAGAATTATCCCGACAGGCAAAAAATTTGCGCGCAAGTTTAACACGATTCGTGGTACAAAAGGTAGTCTGTAGCCTGAGGTTATTCCCTCAGGAACTTTGTTATGAGGTGTGCTCTAAGTATGGCTTCTCAAAGCTATAAAATAACCTGTGCTCAACCACTTCATCTGGATGCCGTAGCAATACTGGAAGCCCGGACTTACCCCGAAGATGCCATCAGCAAGCGTAGCTTCCGCCGTTTTATTGAGTCTGAAACGGCCGACTTTTATGTACTTGAAGTGAACGGCAACGTCGAAGGTTATGTTGTGGTGTTGTATCGCAACAACACCAACTTGGCTCGTTTGTATGCGCTGGTGGTCAGTGAGCGTTGTCGTCATAAAGGCTACGGACGTTTATTGCTTCATAAAGGCGAAGAGTTAGCTGACGAACGGCATTCTTTATTTTTACGCACCGAAGTGGCGGTGTCTAATAAAGTCGCTCAAAAGCTACTTATTGGTGATGGGTTTCACTCTATAGAGTTGCGTGAAGCCTACTTTCCGGTGACTCAGTCACAGTCGAGTGACGCGCTTGTTCTGCAAAAACTCCTACCACGCTATGAACTCGGCGAAGATGCCGGTGTGGGCGCTACCGAAACCTACGTTCCTATGTTAACCCAGTCGACAGAGTTCACCTGTGGGCCGGCGAGCTTATTAATGGCGCTTGATTACTTTGGCTACCCAAGTCATGACCCTCAATCTGAAGAGCTGGAAATTTGGCGCGAAGCAACCACTATTTATATGACCTCTGGACACGGCGGCTGCGGGCCTTATGGATTAGCTCGCGCCGCGTTAAAAAGAGGCTTGAATGTTCGTGTTGAGGTGAATACCGATCAGCCATTGTTTGTCGACTCGGTAAGGCATGAGCAGAAGAAAGCCGTTATTGAGCGAATACAGCAAGTCGATATCGGCTATTTGCGTGAAAGAAATGTAGCCGTGTCTGTGGGCGATTACACACTAGAGTCGTTGTGTCGTGACTTGGCGGCCGGGTCGTTGGTCATGGCGCTTATTTCAACCTATTTGTTTGATGGCATTCGAGCACCCCATTGGGTTCTGATATGCGCCGCAGACGACGGTTTTGTTTATATTAATGACCCCGATTACGATACCTTACCCTGGCAGTCGCCGACAGAAAGACAATACCTACCCATACCGGTCAAAACGTTCAGTAAAGCCTTTGGATATGGCGGCAAGAAGCAAAAAGCGGCAGTCATTTTATCGGTTAAAAATAGATAAAGTGATCAAATCACCTTGAAATCTTCGTAAATATGCACAAAGTCATAGATTAGTTCCTAACAAAAAAGGATTCCGTATGAGCTCTGCATTTGATGATTTCGAGTTAAAAGGCCACAAGTTTGATAATCGCTTTGTGGTTGCGCCAATGACCCGCACCAGTGCTGATAAAAAAGGTAAGCCAACCGAGCTTATGGGTGAATACTACGAGCGATTCGCTAAAGGTGGCTGGAGTATGATTATCAGTGAAGGTGTTTATACCGACCGTCAGGCAAGCCAGGGATATATCAATCAGCCGGGTATTACTGATGCACCGCAAACCGATGCCTGGAAAGAAATTGTTGAAAGAGTACATGAGCATGGCTGCAAATTTATATTACAGCTGATGCACGCGGGCGCCCAGTTCCAACACAATGAATATACGGACACGCCGATCGCGCCAAGTGCCGTGCAGCCTAAAGGTGAGCCATTGAGTTTATATGGTGAAACTGACGGCTGGTCAGAAGTTAAAGCAATGGATGAAAGCGACTTCGATGCGGTTATGCAAGGCTTCGTTGGCGCCGTGAAGCGCGCAGAAGAGGCAGGGTTTGACGGTATTGAGCTGCATGCCGCCAATGGTTATTTACTGAATGAATTTTTAAGTGACTATTTCAACCAACGTGAAGACCAATGGGGTGGCAATATTGGTAAGCGTATTAAGTTTGTTGAAATGGTTGCAAAAGCGGCGAAAGCAGCTGCAAAAGATGACTTCATCATCGGTATTCGACTGGGGCAAATTACGGTGACCGACCCGGATTATCATTGGCCAGAAGGCGAAGACGCGATGATAAAGCTGGTGAAAGCCTTGAAAGAGGCTGGAATAGACTATATTCATACAGCGGATACCGACGTAAATCGTAAGCCATTTAAAGGTGGCAGTGCGAAAACGCTGGCGGAGATTGTGCAGGAATTCAGTGATATTCCATTGATAGTCAACGGCGGCATTGACCAGAGTAATTATGAACACGTAGCCGCGCATTATCCGAACGCGATGTTGGCGGTGGCTAAAGCGGCGTTGGCAAACCCTGACCTCCCGAAGCGTTTGAAGTCAGGTGACAAAATTGAAGATTTAGACTTCGCCATGTTGCAGCCGACAGCAACGCTTGAAAATGAATGGAAATGGCGAACTGAGCACGATAAACATATAAACGATAAATAAACTGACGTTTAAGTAGAGGTTTTTATGAAAAAAGTAGCGGTACTATTGTCAGGTTGCGGTGTGTTTGACGGCGCTGAAGTGAATGAAGCGGTATTAACTCTGTTGCACCTTACCAAGCAAGGTGCTGCTTATCAGTGTTTCGCTCCCGACATCGAGCAAATGCACACCATTAACCACTTGAAAGGCGAAGAAAATGGCGACAAACGTAATGTACTGGAAGAAGCCGCACGCATTGCTCGGGGAGAGGTGAAACCGTTAAGTGAACTGGAGGCATCAGAATTTGATGCCTTGATGTTACCGGGAGGCTTTGGTGTTGCGAAGAACTTTTGTGATTTTGCAGTGAACGGAGCCGAAATGACCGTTAACGAGCAAGTTCTTAAGGTTGGTAAAGCCTTTATTGATGCAGAGAAGCCTGCAGGCTATATGTGCATTGCGCCTGTTTTACTGCCACATATTTATGGTAACGGTGTGAAAGTGACTGTGGGGAATGACCAAGAAGTCGCTGGCTCAATTAATACAATGGGTGGCGAACATGTTGACTGTGGCGTGCGCGATATCGTGGTGGACGACAAGCACAAACTGGTGACAACGCCTGCTTATATGTTGGCAGACAACTTAGCGGATGCGGAAGAGGGCATTCGCAAATTGGTAGAAAAAGTGCTTTATATGGCAGCATAAGGCGTGAAAGCCTAATAATTCACCGTTTAAGTACGGAACTTATAGCGCTTAAACGGTGTCTGAGTTATAGTATCGACATTACGTCATTAAGAACTGACAGAAAACTTTGGGGCTGATCAGGATTCGACGGGATACACGAAACCCAAGGTGCATGCCGAGGTGAGGCTGGCCTCGTAAAAAGCCTCAACGTTATAGTTGCAAACGACGACAACTACGCTCTAGCGGCTTAATAACCCGCTAAGCCCGTCCCCCAGCGCTTTGTCTACGAGACTGGATCAGGACGGCTCGACCTAAGGTAGACTCGCGTGGATGCTTTGTCCGGAGCTGAGGCGTTAAACTTAATCGGACTCACCTATGAACGAAGCCTGTTAGTCGGCGTCGCATAGGTTAAACAAAAGACTGACTAAGCATGTAGGACCGAGGATGTAGGTATTGCGGACGCGGGTTCAACTCCCGCCAGCTCCACCAATTCCATAAAAAGCCGCTCACCCGAGCGGCTTTTTCATTGCCTGTAGCCGACGTTGCGCGTCAGGTGTAGACTCTATCCAAAGAAGTAAGCCGGATAAATGAGGAGTGACTAATGAGACAGGTTCTATATATCGCTCACGGTGGCGGCCCTATGCCACTATTAGGCGATAAAAGTCATGAAAGCCTGAACAACGCGCTTCAGGATGTTGCCTCGCGTATGCCAAAACCCGATGCCATTCTTGTTGTTAGCGCTCACTGGGAAGCTGATATTCCGCATGTAACGACCGGTGAAAAACCGGAGCTAATTTATGATTATTACGGTTTCCCGCCAGAATCGTACCAAATCACTTATCCAGCACCTAGCGAGCCTAATTTAGCTAAAGAACTACTTGGAGCAATAACGGCGGCGGGCATCGAGTCGGTGGGGGAGCCGGAGCGTGGTTTTGACCATGGCCTTTTCGTGCCGCTTAAAATTATGTTCCCACAGGCTGATATTCCTTGCGTACAGCTGTCGCTGTTGAATACGCTTGATGCTAATGCTCACATCAAACTGGGGAAAGCCTTGGCGAACCTCGATTATGACAACCTGCTAATTTTGGGGTCCGGCTTTTCATTCCACAATATGAAGGCATTTTTCTCTCCGGAAGACGCGACAGCAGATAGTAAAAACGCAGAGTTCCAAAGCTGGTTAGAGCAAGTATGCAGTAGTAAAACGTTAAATGAAGAAGAGCGCGCTGATAAACTCAGTCATTGGCAACAAGCACCATTTGCCGAGTTTTGTCATCCGCGCGAAGAACACTTGCTACCGTTACACGTTTGCTACGGCGCTGCAGGAAAAGCCAGTGACGAAGCGATTACCGTAACAGCACTTAATAAAGAAGCTCGAATGTTTTACTGGCAGCTAAATTAGCCTTTAGTTAGAGAGTCTGTGAAAACGACGCTAATTGCTGCGCCAACACACCATCAACTATCGGAGCTAGCTTGGTAAAGTCGGTGGTTGGGTAGCCGCCGACGATGTAATTCAGCGACACTTTGTTATCGCTAAAACTAATGGTCATGGTGCCGTTCATACCTAAGGATTGTAATGGTCCTAGACCACCGACTAACCGCAGGGTTTTTCGTGGGTCAACATAAGCAACCTGCATGTGCATTGCCTGCAAATCTCCGTTAATTTCGCAGAAACACCCGCCGGCTGTTGCTTCAATACTTAAGTTCGCCGCATCGCCAAACCAGGTATGATCGTCCAGCCACCATTCACTAACGTTATTGATAAAATGTCTATAACCCTGTTGAGCAGAGCCCTCAAAGCTTTGCTCTAGTTGTATTTGAAAGCCGTGCTCTGATGATGAAGCGACTTCAGCCTGGCTGAACGTAGCGAAACAGAGTGCTACCGCTGCTAAAGCCATTTTTATTGTTGTTTTCATTTTGTGTTCCTATTCTTAGTGGGCGGCTATTTTAAAGTAGACCTCAGGGTCTTCGTTGATAGTTTCTAATACTTTAGCAGCTAACCCAGTAGGGTTTCTTCTTTTGCTTTACCCAATTTCAGTTAAACTGGACGAAAGTTTGAAATGAAAGCAACGGATACAACACCTTCATGCAAAAACTCTACTTAACCTACGTTGGCGGTACTGCTCCCGGTGCGAATATTGAGCTACATGATGTTCGTTTTGTTGTGGGGGAAACTATTGAGAATACCTATTCGGCCATTCGAGCAGGTTGGTTCGGTACACAAAAAGGCTTGCATCTGGACAGCTATGTTCAGTTGCACCATGTCGATGGTTATCGTATTGAACTTGCACAAGAGCCACAATCGACTTGTGCTAAAAAGCTTTATTTCGTGAACTTTGGCGGTTACTTTGACGGTAAGTTGGCGGAGTTTCATGATTTTACGGTTGTTGTGGCCGAATCTGTTCAAGCGGCTAAACAGTTGGCGAAAGTACAAGTTATCAATAAAGGCTTAGCTGGTGCGGAGCAATTGCATAAAGATGACTTGATAGCTGTCGACGATTGCCTGTGTCTCGATCTTATCGATAGTCACTACATTCACTTGTACCACGACGGCAAAAGCCAGCCTTTGGTTCCTGATTGGAAAGGTTATCAGCCGCTTCCGTGATGAGCGTATTAAATGACATGGGTATTACTGTTCGAGCTTTTTATGACGAAGGTTTTTCCACACGTGATAAACCAACGAAATGGTGAAAGCCGTGGCAAAGTGTAAAACGCCGGCGTGTCCCCAGGTAAACTCCCCAGTTTGAAAGTAAGTGACGAGCATGGCGGCAACTGAGTAACCACCAACCAATACTAGTGTTAAGTATAGCGTAGAGAGTACCGGGTTACTGTCTGAAACCATAACGGCATATTCCTTCGGTTGTTTATTAATCTTCATAAGGTAAGTTATTAAAACTACTAGTCAAATTTTTCGATGCAACCATAAGGAAGTGCTTGTTTCACACCAACACACTCTCAATATCTTCATCTATTTTAAATGTAGCTAAGTCATCAGCGCGGGTTTTACCGCGTGTTAAAATGGCGATGGGTTGGTTATTTTTAGCGGCCTGGCGGGCAAAGCGATAACCCGAAAACACCATTAATGATGAGCCTATAACTAATAACCCTTCGCTTTCAGCTAACGCCTGCTTTGCTTCTGCGACACGGGTCTTCGGCACCGTGTCGCCAAAGTACACTACGTCTGGTTTTAAAATACCGCCGCAATTTAAGCAGTCGGCTATTTGGAAGGTTGAGAAGTCGGTTTCTATGTCAGCATCGCCGTCGGGTAGGGCGGTGGCGTCCATTTCAGCGAACTCTGGGTTCAGTGCCAGGCAGCGTTCGTGCATTTCCAAACGAGGCGATTGTGCGCCACAGCTCATGCAAACCATTTCATTAGCGTAGCCATGTAAATTTATTACGTCTGTGGCTCCGGCTCTTTGGTGTAAGCCGTCTACATTTTGAGTAATGATAGTACCGATTAAGCCTTCTTTCTGCATTTTTGCTAGTGCCAAATGTGAAGCATTAGGCTGTGCGTTATAGAGCACCGGCCAACCGTGTAAAGCGCGTGCCCAGTAACGCTTGCGCAGTAGCTCGTTAGTCATGAAGTCGCGATGCTGCATCGGAGGAGCGCTTTTCCAGTTACCGTTACTGTCGCGGTAGTCGGGAATACCTGAAGCCGTACTTAAGCCTGCACCTGTTAACACGGTTACTGGTTTATTCTGCTCTAAAAAATGTTGGAGTGTTTTTCTATTCTCAGACATAAAGCTTCTAGTTGAGCCTAACCTTGCAGCAAACGCCGCTGCAGTAATGCTTGCATATCCCGGCGACCATCAGCAACGATAAGAACAAAAACATCGGTGTTGATTATTCTGTATATACAGCGATACGGAGGCGTTTGAATTTGACGAAACTCTTTTATACCAAGTGACGTAAGTTCGTTTGGGTATGCCCCACGCTCCGGCGATTCGCTTAAGCTGGCAACTGAAGACCTTAACTTTTCAAGAGTATTAAGCGCTTTAGCTTTAGAGTCGTTTAGAGCTATGTAATCAACAATGTCCTGAATATCTTTAATTGCGTCAGCGGTCAGTTTTACAGAGTAGGTCATTAACGATCATTAAGCTCTTGTTTTAGATTATCAAAAGCGCTGTCGGCCGCTTGAATGTTGCCGCTCTCTATTTGCTGGTTACCCAAGGCTAGAATTTTAAGCATGGCCAGTGTTTCCTGAGTCTTTTCAAAGCTCTTTACGTCCTGAACCACCATCTTCGCTTCACCATTCTGAGTAATGTACATTGGGCCTTCACTCTCAGTGAGCTCTAATGAAATTTTCGCAGCATTGGCTTTTAAATAGCTTATCGGTTTAATTTTGTCAGAAAGTGCCATAACAGATCCTGGTAACTAAATTTGGTCTAAATATAGTCTTTATTTGCGATGCGGTCAAAAAGCTTTACTATGAAAAAAACACGCAACAAAGAAGCTTATGACAATAACCCCCGGTATTTACGAACACTACAAAGGCAACCGTTACCGAGTGATAGACATGGTAACGCACAGTGAAACGGAAGAAACGCTGGTACTGTATCAGCCGCTGTATGGTGAACAAAAACTATGGGTAAGACCGTATGATATGTTTATCGAGTCAGTCGACGTTGGAGGGCAGAGCGTGCCTCGATTTCGTCTCATAAAGGAGTAGTCCGGCAGTATGGACTCAAAATTGAAATTTAACGAGCTCATGATGGAATGCAAGGAAGGTCAGCTGAAGCCGAACCTCCGCATTATTCTCCCTATTCTGCTTGCTATTTTGTTGCTTGTTCCTGTTACTCGTGCGGTGACACTTCAAGTGTTGTCGGACGCGTTTTTGCAGGTATCTGTATTTGTCTTTGCGTCGCTGGCGCTGTATTACAGTTTAACTCGCAACCTCGATAAAGAGCGTTTAGCCAGTTATATGCAACGGCATCCACTACAGGAAGTTGCTATAGCTGCGTTACTGGGCGCGTTGCCCGGCTGCGGTGGCGCCATTATTGTCGTGACACAGTTCACTCGCGGTATGACAAGCTTTGGTGCAGTGGTTGCTGTGTTAACCAGTACTATGGGCGATGCTGCGTTTTTACTGCTGGCACAAAAGCCTGCTGATGCGTTACTTATTGTCGCAATAAGTTTGGTGGTTGGAGCCATCAGTGGCTATATCGTTAATCTGTTTCATAAAGGGAAAACCGATTGGCTACTGAGTAAAGGCGCTACTGAAAGCAAAGAAAGCCTGTGTGGACCCGAGCCAAGCAGAACCCGCAAAACGGTGCTGAGGTGGTCTGTGCGTTTTTGGAAAGTTATTTTTATACCCGCACTTATTGGGGCAGTCGCGGTTGCACTTCAACTTGAGCTTAACGAGCCGTTAAATTTACCCCCTAATACCGTTGAGACCATTGCCGCAACAGCGACTTTTCTTATTTTGGTGTTATGGGCGTTTACGTCAGATCTCACCGGTTATTCATCGATTACCAGTGAAGAGCCCACAACGCATCATGAAGGGTGGTTGAATAAATCGGTTCTAGACACTCAGTTTGTAACGGGATGGGTCGTCCTGGCGTTTTTAGCTTTCGAGATTCCAGTACAGCTTTTTGGTATTGATGTGGCTGGCATGTTTAATTCCTGGGGACCAATGGTCGTATTAATGGCTGTGGTTATTGGCTTTTTGCCAGGCTGTGGACCGCAAATACTCGTGACTAGTTTGTACATTAATGGTTCTATTCCTTTTTCTGCCCAACTTGGTAATGCTATTAGTAATGACGGCGATGCGCTTTTTCCTGCCATCGCGTTAGCTCCAAAAGCGGCAATGTTAGCAACGGTTTATTCGGCTATCCCAGCCTTTATTGTGGCTTATGGCTATTACTTTTTATTTGAGTAAGGGCTGGGCGTTTCTGTGTTACTATGCGCGCCAATCTGAAAACGCTTAACCTTTTATATTATGACTGTTATTGCATTAATCCTCCTTGCGTTTGCTATGTCAACGGATGCGTTTGCTGCAGCAATTGGTAAGGGAGCAGCATTACGCAAACCAACGTTCAAACAAGCCGCTAAAATAGGTATTCTGTTTGGTGTGATTGAAGGTTCTACTCCGCTTATCGGCTGGCTTATTGGCTATTCCGCAAAGTCTTACGTGCAGGCGTGGGATCATTGGTTAGCTTTTGGGCTATTAACGATATTAGGCCTTCACATGATTTATGAGGGAGTAAAAACAGAAGAGGATGACGCTGACTTTACTCCGAATACTGGCTCTTTTCTTAAGCTAGTCGTGACCGCAATAGGAACGAGTATTGATGCGCTAACTGTAGGAATAACCCTGGCATTTATTGAAGTGAACATCTGGCTTGCGGCTGGGTTAATTGGGCTAGCGACCGCAATAATGGTAACTATTGGTGTGCTCTTGGGCCGTATCGTTGGAGGCTGGCTAGGGCAACGAACAGAAATTTGTGGTGGTGTGGTTCTAATTACTATTGGTATATGGGTTTTGTATAGTCATTTATAGTTATCAGAAAATACTAGGTGTAGGTTATGAGTAGAGAGCTGTGTCCATGCGGCAGTGGAGATGAGTATTCAGGGTGTTGCGAACTGTTACATATTGAGACGATGCGGGCCGACACCCCAGAGCAACTGATGCGATCACGTTACAGTGCCTTTGTAAAACAGATTACCAATTACCTACTGAAAACCTGGCACTCCAGCACACGTCCCATGATGCTTGACTTATCGGACTCACCTGATTGGCTAAAATTACAAGTCATGTCTTCTGAACAAAAAGGTGATAAAGGCAAAGTACACTTCCGGGCGTTTTATAAAGAGGGCGCTGACGTGGATTTTATGGAAGAGTATTCCGACTTTGTGCGCGAGCAGGGCCGTTGGTTTTACCTAAGTGGTAAGGTGAAATAACGACGCTCCTAAGAACGTCGTTTTAAAAAGAGAGCGACAACAGCTGCGGTGATTGCGCCCATCACCAAGGCGCCTATTGCTGATTGCATCATGTACGATGTCAGATTGAAATATTTTTCAGCCTGGTCGTCGTTCATCATGCCAGATGCAATGGCGTGGCTTTTCATATTTGGAAAGAACTGCGGAGAAATAACATAGTGAACCAATAATTGCACAGCGGGCGATAGCACCGCCACCACAACCGCAATTTTCAAACCGCTAATAAAACCTTGTAACCATGTCATTTCTTGATTGGGTAATGACGCCCTTTTATCGCGTAACGCAATGATATAAATGACAATGGCCACCATGGCAAACACGTTGGTAAATATCGCGTGATACTCGATATTATGAGTGTGTAAGCCTGTTAGCCTCTCAATGATCAGCCACAAAATAATCGCTGCAACGAAAATTAAGCCCCATTTTATTTCTTTCATGTTGTAACCTTTGTTTGTTTATTCAATTATTAGGTTATAAAGATAGCAGTAAACTCTGAGATTACTTAAAACCGTTAATATTTTCAGCGGTTAACTCAATAATGCGCTGCCTTGCCTCCGGAGAAGTCCAGGCGTTATGTGGTGTAACAATCAAGTTTAGTGGTTCATTTAATGCATCGAGTAACGGGTGGCCGTCTTTTGGCGGTTCTTGTGGCAGAACATCGGTCGCATAGCCGCCGATTTGGCCTTTCCGTAATGCGTCCAGCACGTCCTCTTCATGAGCCACACCACCGCGGGCATTATTAATAACTAAAGTGTGGGGCGGGCAGTGTTGGATGTTGTTACGATTGAGCAAACCTTTCGTTTCCTCCGTTAGCGGGCAATGAAACGAAATAACATCGGCTTCAGGCAATAGCTCATCAAAACTTGGGCGCGAGTCGTCTGTTTTACCTGGTCGTGCGGTAAAAGTGACGCGCATACCTAATGCTTCAGCTTGTTTTTTTACTGCTTGCCCAAGTTCGCCTGAACCAACAATCACTAAATGCTTGCCTTCGAGTTGATAAGTAGGCGGGTTAAGCAGAGTAAATAACGGGGACTTTTGCCAGTCGCCAGCGGCCATACGCTTTTGCATAACCGGCATTTTTGTTGCTAACGACAGCATCATCATTAATGTGTGCTGAACCACACTGGGTGTTCCGTAAGCTTCGACATTTTTAACGGGAATGCCAAGCTTTTCAGCAGCTTTTAAGTCGATATTGTTCATACCGGTGGCTAGCACACAAACCAGCTTCAGCTCTTTTGCCTGTTTTAAGCTGTCTTCGTTCAGCACCACTTTATTGGTAATAACAATGTCAGCGTCTTTAATACGTTCATCGACTTGTTCGGGCGAAGTCAGTGAATGGCAAATGAACTCGTTAACCTGATTTTCAATAGGAGATAAATCAACGCCTTCACCCAAACTGTCGTTATCTAATATTACCGCTTTCATAATGACTCCTACTGCAAACAATATTTATTGGTTTAGCGATAGCTTATCATTAACTCCAAGTTTTGCTGGTACTGTTGAGGAAGAAACATTAAGCTTTCTTCCTCAATTCAAACAAATTGATATTGCCAACCGTGCTCTACTATAAAAACAACAAAGCACTTATTTCGCTGCTAAACACGATTAAAAGCAAAGTATCGCTAAGCCGCTCCAGGGAGGAGTTAGACGTGGTTATTTCCGAGCTGAAATCGTTTCCCGGTGGTTACCAACTTAAAACAAAAGTCTACTGGGCTATTTTTACCGGCTTATTATTAGCAACAACGGTATTCGGTTACTGGGACTGGTCACAACGTCAGTATTTTCAGCAAAGTACCTGGATTATTATTGCCATTGGTGGTTTGTTAACGGTGCTTGCCGGTATTACCGCCTATTATCCGCATCATCTGATGTCGAAAGTGTCCCATGCTTTATTGCAGCGCGACGGTCTACTCGACAACAACCTGACGTTGGTAAGCTTTAACGGCAAAGCTACCGCTCAACAGTTTCAGCAACGCTTTAGCGAGTTTAATCGAGGCAACTACAGCCGTGAAATTAAAGAACTGTTTAAAGGCAGTTACCAGGGCGATGAATATTCGTTTGACTATCACTATTACCATTTTCATTACGTCGATGAGCGTATTGTTACCGAAACCTACACTGACAGTAACGGCCGGGTAAGAACGCGCACTCGTCGCGAGTACGATCATTATGATCGCTATGGTCTGATTTTACCTTTTGGCTTACTGCGTAATTTTGTGGTTATTGGTTTTAACCTTCCTGGAGCGGGTAAAGCTACTTACAAGCCTGCATCTAACCGTTTTAATAGGGTATTTAAAGTTATAGCGGCGAGTCAAATTGAAGCGGCTAAAGCCATGAAGCCGACCGTTGTTGTCGCGTTTGAAGAACTTAGCAATGTATTATCGAAAATAAACTTCGAGGTGAACGACGCGGCCGATTTATGTCTTTCATTTGCCGACAAAGATCTTATTGCAACACCGAACAAAGTAAATATTAGCGAATTTGACGCCTTTATTGAAGCGTTGGAAGGAGAACAGGAATTTGAAAAACTAAGAGCGACACTGAGTCATGTTCATTATGTAATGACTAAATTGGACAGTAATTTTTAGGAGAAAATAAATGACTGGAATATGGATAACGGTTGGTATTGCGGTAGTTTTGGTGATAGCCATTATTGCCATTTATAACGCCATTATTAACCGGGCGAATGCCGTTGAACGGGCTTGGGCAAACGTTATTACGCAAGAGCGCCAGAAGAATAAAATCATTCCGCATTTAGAGGATGTGGTAAAAGATTACAAAGAGTTTGAACAGGGAACACTGACTAAAGTCACCGAGCTTCGCAGTGCGCTACAGGGCTTAGATAGCGGGAAAGTTGATACAGCGAAACTTGAACAAGCTGAAGCAAAAACGGGTGAGTTACTAAAAAGCTTAAACGTGACGGTTGAAAATTACCCTGAATTGAAAGCGTCAGAAACCTATCAGAAACTCATGCGCGAAATTACCGACCAACAGGAAAACATTGGCGCAGCGATTCGTATTTTTAACCAAAACGTGGAAGACTTTAATAATGGTATTGAAGTGTTTCCGAACTCACTGGTTAATGCCATGCTGAACCGTAAAGAGAAGATAAAAACCTTCTCCGACTCTCAGGCAGAAGAAGGTTTTGAATATAAGCCCAATATCTAGCTCTGGGTTGCGTAAAAGAACTGCAAATGGCGTTAGCGAATTTCTGATTTGATGCTAATTTTATGAGTACTCAAAGCGTTAAAAAGGAAACGGTATGAAGAAGTTAGCGTTATTAACGGTAATGACATCTCTCGCCTTAGTCGGCTGTGAGAATATGAGTAACACTCAAAAAGGCGCGACGATTGGCGCGGTGACAGGTGCTTTATTAGGAAAAGGCACGGGTGACCACGATAAAAGCCGTTATGTCTGGGGGGCGGCAGTTGGTGCATTAGCGGGTGGTGCTATTGGTTCCTATATGGACAAGCAGGAAGAAGAGTTTAGGGAAGAGCTGGCTGACAGCGGCGTTAAAGTCATACGTGAAGGCGATAATATCCGTCTGCAGCTACCAAGTAACATAACTTTCGCTACAGGTAGCGCAACCATCTCGCAGAGCTTCAACCCGGTTTTAGACGACGTTGCCCGAGTGCTGAAAAAGTATGAGAAAACCACCATGCTTATTCAGGGACACACGGACAGTACAGGCACCGCTGAATACAATCAGCAGTTGTCGTTAAACCGGGCTAACGCGGTGCGTAACCACTTAGTGGGTAATGGCGTTGACACTCGTCGGGTGACAACCGAAGGGTATGGTGAAAGTCAGCCAATAGCAGACAATGACACAGAAAGCGGACGTCAACTCAATCGCCGCGTTGAGCTGCGAATTGTCCCCAATACCAAATAAACTTACGCGTAAAGACTAACGCTGAAACTCCAGAAGTTGATTGTTTGCCGGCATAGTATGGGTGTTTTTCAAATGAAACCCATGCTGGCTGGCAAGCTCTGAAATCCATTGTTTATCACGGATTCCCATTTGGCTGTCACGCGCTTTTAATGATTCATCAAATGAGCGGTTACTCTCACTGGTAAACTGACCGTTGTCGTTGAATGGTCCATAAATGCATAAACGCTTTACCGACTTAAGGCTGTTTCCCAAATGCTCAAACAGTGCTTTCACTCCTTCTTTAGGCATAATGTGGCAGGTATTGGCGGTAAATAAAGCATCGAACTGACCCGCAGGAGCCTCTTTAAATACGTCGAATTCCACCGGCAAAGCTTGGCCTGGCGCTCCTTCTTTTAAAATTCGGGCTTTTACGCCCGATAAATAGGCCGGTTGGTCACTTGCCTGCCATTCTATATGAGGGAGTTGCCTAGCGAAGTAAACCGCATGTTGTCCGGTGCCACTGCCTACCTCCAAAACTTGTGACGCATTAGCAAAAGCGACTTCCAGAACCTCAAGTATTGGCTTTTTATTGTTTTCACATGCTTGTGAGAACGGTAGCTCCATAAAATATCACCGAGTTGTCGTCGTTAGTAATCGATACTCTAACAAAAAAGCGGGCCGTGTTTTACATCCAGGATTTCTTTAATGACTCAACCTGATGTAGCGTTTCGTCAATTAAAGCGTCACCTGTGGTTTCCTTAATAAAAGGAACTGACTGCCCACCACAGGCAAGCACGAAGCCGACAGAGCACAGTTTAAAGCGGCGCATAAACCAGCTTTGGTAAAACGAGGTTTGTTGAACTTTGTGAATGGGAAAGCAACGGTAATTAACGCCAATGAGACCTTTACGAATGTATATAAACTGGTCGTCGCTTGCATACCCCCAGCGCTTCCAGCGTAGCGAGATAAGAGGCAGGCTAGCTAGGAACAGGGCAACTAAGGCGGCTGAAAGTTGGTAGTGGCCAAAGTAACTTATAACTAGTGCAGAACCCACCAATAGCCAAAAGGAGACCAATGCGTTTCGCACCATTAACCGCTTGCTTATCGGGTGAAACTTAATGCTGCCCATTTGATGCTCAGGCCAGGCATTGCCTGCCAGTTCCCCAGCTTCACTCAAAGTAACGGAGGGAACCATTATTTTTCCACTCGCTGTGGAAGCATTGTGCCGCTCAACACTGGAATTGAGTTGCTCAAATTTCAGGTTCACGCGCTGTAGCAAGCGGTCCAGCCAGTTTTGTTGGTATACGATCATCTGTAGCCGACGCAGTCGCATTGCTACTTCGTGACGGGTAAATAGACCATTTCTTCGAATATAGCGATCGCCTGAACGAGTAAGTCGAAAATCGTAAAAGGTAATGACCGAGCCAATGACAGAAATTAACGCCAGGAACGCAACAATAATGAAGGTGGCCGAGGCAATAACCAGAATGTATTGCCACATCGCGTACTGAGTGGAGGACATGAGCGCTTCCAGATCGACACCGAAGCTTTCTATTCCCTCAATCACTTGTTCAGAAATCGAATTAAAAAAGGGCGCTAATGCCCCTAAGACAATCCAAATACGATTGCTTGCTAGGCCGTGAATTACGAGATCTCTCACTGAACGAGTATTAAGAACTGTTTCTCGCTCTTCTTGCTTTTGTTCGGGGTCTGGATGATCTTCAGTGTTGGTTTTGTGATCTTTAAACAGCAGTATTTCTTGTTTAAGCGCCTCGGCGACGGGTTTGGGAAGGGCGATGATTTTTGCTTCCGCCTTACTCGAGCCGGCAGTGTCGAGCAACATGCAGACGTGATCAGTAAGGCGGTAATAAATAGGCTGTTCAAAGCGAATGTTCTGAATACGCTCAAAGGGTAAATCAATATGCTTTTTTTGAAAAACTCCCGAGTGAATTTGTGCTCGTTGTCCGGTAATTCGGTATTGGTAAAAGTAAAATTTAACCAACGCACTGATGGCGATAAACGCCAATACTCCGGCTACTCCAACAATAATAGAAACAATATTGTCTGCCAGCTTCTGATACCCAATAACGAACGCTGGAATCAAATAAACGAAGTTACTGGCGGTATTTTTAATAAATTGAATCGCAAAATAAATGATCGCGACCGGAGACAGCTTGAGCCATTTATCACGATATTCTTCAGTGGCAGTGTCAATACTGCTTGTTTGTTTGTTATTCATTGGCCGCAATATCACTGTGTTCAAGTATATACTGACGAAGCTCGCGGGCTTTTTCTTCGGGCAAGCCAGGAATAGCGAACGTATGCATAGCACCGCCGGCACTGAATACCTCTAAGGAGGCGAGCCCAAAGTGGCGGTCGATGGGCCCATGTTTTAATTCAACATGCTGTATTCGTAATATGGGCTGACTGATGATCGACTTAAAAATAACACCGCTTTTGTAACTTAAATCATGCTCTCGCAGCGCATAGCCTTTAATTTTGTCGCCAATAACGCCGTAAACGGATAGCAATAGCCCTAATGAGGCAATAGCAATGAGTAAGCTGGGAATTGCTTTTTGCATAGGGCTGGGCAGTTCAAACCAGGGCTGCCAGTAAACGACAACCAAGGCGACTAAAATCACAAGCCAAAGCAGTAAGCGGCAAAGTAAATTGACTTTAACGTAGGCTGGACTTAACGGTAAAAATCGTTGTTCACGAGCTTTAGGAAGGCTGCTGCTTTCGATTGTCTCGTTTGAAAATGAACTGGTAGACATGACAGGCTGCTTGTTATTGTTGTTGGAGCCTAAGTTAGCAAGCTTTTAAGTCTCCTGCTAGTGCCTGAAATGCTTTGATACAAATAAAAAGAGCGGCAAATTTGCCGCTCTTTTTGACGCTAAGTGACGACGTTATTTTTTCACTTGAAGGTCGTTTTCAATGTCTTTCACGCCTTCGACTGTAGAAGCTAAGTTTTCAGCTGTATCAATATCAGCGTCGCTCTCAACAAAACCTGACAGCTGAACAATACCATTGTTGGTTTCAACGCTAATATTCATGCTGTTGAGGTTATCGTCTTCAAAAATAACGGCCTTAACGCGCGTGGTGATGATAGAGTCATCGATGTAGTCACCCGCTTGATCTGCTTTTTCTTCAGCGTAGTCGCCAGCTTCCTGAGCTTCCTCTTTGGTTTTATTCCAGGCATCTTCAGACGTTTCTTTGGTTTCATTCCAAGCGTCTTCTGACTTTTCCTGAGCGTCGTCCATGGTTTCCTTTGTTTTTTGCTCAGCCTGTTCCATTTTACTCTCAACTTCAGACTCTGCTTTGTTTGCTTCTTGTTCACTACAACCAGACAGTGCCAGAAGCGACAATGGAATTAAACTTGCGAATAAAGCTGCTTTTACGTTTTTCATCACTAACCTCCAGTGTTAACTAAAATACTAACGCTATTAAATATAGAACAATAATTTACGTTTATGGTGTTCTTTACAGATGTTTTTCAAAATACCCACAAAAAACAAAGTGATATTCATTAAGTTGATTTAGCTCAATAACGGGTTTGCGGCGCTCTCGTAAACTGATGAAAACAAAATAGGAGTATCCGTTATGAGTTTATGGCAAGAGTTTTTCAGTGACCCCGTTATCTTTATTTCTTTTAGTGGGCTGGCTATTGTTATTGGTATGTGCTTTTTCTACGCTGTATTTTTTTATATAAAAATGGTGAAAGCGGAGAAAAAACGAAAATAACTATACCAGTACGCGAATAAAGGAGAGTAATGAAATATATTTTTCAGGTGCGTATAAAAGAAGGGTACACAGCAGAAGACTATGCAGAAGCCTGGGTTAAAGCCAGTGAAACTATTCAGCGTGCTCCGGGCGCACGAGGCACCGAGCTCCACCGTAAAATTGGCGATGATAAAACACTGATTGCTATTGCATCCTGGGACTCGAAGGCGCAGCGGGATGCAATGGAAAACCAACACAACCCAGACGTCGCTGAGATTATTCGCGGCGCTGCGCCGTTTTGTGAGATTACGGCCTTAGGGGAGTTCGAAGATCCAGAGTGGGTCGTCTTACCGCCTGGAAAAACGACCTAAAAGTGCTACATATTTCAGATTTTGGTTAGCCAACCATGTGTATCTTCTGTTTTGCCCCATTGAATATCATTTAAGGCCTTGCGGAGCTTCAGTGTGGTTTCGCCTGTGTTGCCATTGCCGACTGAGAACTCCTGACCATCATGAATAAGAGTACCAACTGGTGCTAAAACGGCTGCCGTACCTGATAGAGCGGCCTCGCAGTTTGGTTTTGCTGCGCGCTCTAATAATTCTTCAACACTTAGTTCCCGCTCTGACACTGTCATTCCTAAGTCTTTAGCAATGGTGAGAATAGAGTCACGAGTGACGCCGTGCAAAAAGCTGGTATCCAGTGCTTTGGTGATAATCTCATTGCCATCGATAAGTAGAAAGTTTGCAGCCCCGGTTTCCTGGACGTCACCATTAGGGCAAAACAGAACCTGGTCAGCGTTAACAGAAGCACGAGCTTTAAGAATTGGCTGGAGCGCGCTGGCATAATTACCGCCACTTTTTACCATCCCCATGTGGGCGGCACAGCGTGAACCATCTTCTTCAAGCAGTAACCGCAATGCTTTATCGCCGCCTGAGAAATAGTCGCCAACAGGAGACAAAAGAACATAGAGCATGGATGAGTGCGTAGGCGAAGCGGCTTTACCAATAGCGGCTTCGGTGCCAATGTGGGTTGGTCGAATGTACATAGAGCCCGGAGGAGCAGGGACTTCTCCGCTAAAGTGTTTTACAACATCGATAATCATATGTTCGAGCATAGATTCGTCGAACGCTGGCAATGACAGCAGCTCACTGCTCTGTTGCATACGTTTTACATTTCTATCCATACGAAAAATATTAATGGAACCATCGTCGTGTCGAAACGCTTTCAGCCCTTCAAAACAGGTGCTGGCGTAGTGTAAAACGTGGGCACCCGGGTGTAATTGAATGGCGTCGGAGGAAACCAGTTCAGGCGTGCTCCAGTTTGAGTTTTCAAACGCCGCCAACGTCATTTGCGGCATAAATACAGAGCCAAAAGCTGCCATAAGTTAATCCTGCTCGAGTAAAAAGTTGCGCAGTAATATACCATATTTTTTAACAATCGGATGACACTGACTGAACAGGTTCCTTATGATTCAAATTTCTCAGCGCGTTCAAATTGCAGAAAATGAAATAGAATGGCAGTTTATCCGTTCCAGTGGGGCGGGTGGTCAGAACGTCAATAAGGTGGCCACGGCCGCTCAACTTATTTTTGATATTCAGGCTTCGTCACTACCGGATTTTTATAAACAACGACTGCTTAAAAAGCATGATCACCGTATTACTCAAAGTGGCAAAGTGATTATTAAAAGTCAGGAAACACGTAGTCAGGCAAGGAACAGAGAACTAGCATTAGAGCAACTGACAGAGCTTATTCGAAGCGTTTCGAAAACACAGAAAAAGCGTATTCCGACCAAACCAAGCCGGGCAGCAAAAGAGAAGCGCTTGAATAAGAAGAAGCAGCACGGCCAGAAAAAGGTGCTTCGCAAAAAAGAGTTTTAGCCTCCCACATTTCTGGTTTCACTTGAGCAGGTTATCCGGGCGCACTCCAGTATTAGCTCTTTTAACTCGCATTGACTACAGTAGTCACAGCAACGAATATCACTGGCGACAAGTCGCTTTTCTAAGAGTAAGAGCTTCAATTGCTCCTTACTCATAGACAGTTGCAAACGCTCAGGTTTGTTCCTGCGCATGGTTCAGTTCCTCCAGCTGTTGAACATAGTGACCCACACAACGAGAATGTTGGCACCCCGTAACAAGTAATTGGCAGCAGTAGCGGCATAAATCTTTAACTTGTTTGGAGTTCGAGGTTGTTCGCCATTTTTCAAGCTGCCGACTCGCATCTTCTTGCTTTTCCTGAGCAAGGAATTGGTTATTGAGTCGAATATAAACAGCGATGAGCAAAACTGATGCTGTCGTGTAGGTTTGTATTGCATTCGCAGTTAATGCTGCCTCTTCTGCAGCACATCGAGCATTGCCAATAGCCTCAGATAGTATTGAGGCTGCGCTGCAATAGTTTTTCTGCTGTAAATACCGGGTAGCTTCTTGCAGATGTTTTTGGCTGCTAAAGTAAGCTGTGTAGGCATTATTCATTTTTGTCTCTTTCCCTATTGATCGTTATTGAAAACAAGTTAACGCAAATGATAACTGTTCGCAATAGTGTTTTTGTAAATGTTCTTTTAAACGATCAAAAGCGGCTATTTGTGCGTAACACAGACTATAAGTAAATTTCTGAGGTCATTATGAAACACTATAAACAGAGCGACTTAGCTCAAATGAAAGATAGAGAGCGGGCTCGTTTCGTGAACTGCTTGTCTGGCTTTAAGAGCGCCAATGTCATAGGTACACGCGATCGGCGCCAGCAGGATAACCTGGCTATTGTGAGTTCGGTTGTGCACCTTGGAAGCAATCCGCCGTTTCTTGGCTTTGTTATGCGTCCACAGTCAGTGACACGGCACACCTGGGAGAATATTGAGGAAAGTGGTGTGTATACTATTAATCATGTTGGCGAGAGCTTTTTTAAAAGGGCGCATAAAACCTCTGCCCGCTACCCGAGAGAGCAGTCCGAGTTTGATGCTTGTGACCTAACACCTGAGTTTATGGATGGTTTTCACGCGCCCTATGTGGCTGAGAGCTCTTTGCGTATTGGTATGCAATTGGTTGAAATTATTCCGATACAACACAACGACACGGCGCTTATTGTTGGCGAAGTGCGTTGGGTCGATGTACAAGAGGATGTAGTTCAAAGTGATGGTTATATCGACATTGAAGGTCTGGGTACTATGACTATTTCCGGACTAGATGGTTATCACTCGACCTCTCGCGCAGTGCGTTTGTCTTACGCAAAGCCCGACGAAGAGTTGCGCGAATTGCACATCAACGGCGAGACTAAAGGCTAATAATATCGGGCGCTTTACGGCTGTGTTCTTTAGTGATCCAGAATAGCAATAAGCCTGCGAGGGACAAACCGCAGCCGACCCAACCGGTACCTTGCCAGCTCAGGGGGGAAACAATAGCTAAACCACCTAGCCAGGCGCCTAAGGCGTTGGCCGCGTTAAATGCCGAGTGATTCAGCGATGCGGCTAAGGTTTGTGCTTCTCCCGCTACATCCATAAGGCGAACCTGAAGCGCGGGAACCAAAGCCGCTGCACTGCCAAGTAGCAGGACCATTGGCATAACGCTCCAAATGCTTTCTAGCGTAAAGGGGAAAATACCTAGTACAACCGCTGACCAAATAAGTGAGCCACCAATCGTTAACTTAAGGCTTCGGTCCGCTGCCCAACCGCCGACTAAACTTCCTGCTAACGAGCCGATACCGTAGATAAGCAATGCAATAGGTATCCAGTGGGGAGCCAGTCCGGTAGCGTTAATCAAGGTGGGGGCTATGTAGCTTAAAACCGCAAACATGCCGCCAAAACCGATAGCGCCAATAGCCAGCGTTAGCCAAACCTGTGGGTTCTGTAAGGCTCTCATTTCGCCTCGAGCAGAGGTTTTTTGTTCGTTTGGATGTTGTGGAACCACAAGTGCAATCATAACCAGTGCAACTAAACCTAATGCACCAACAGTGTGGTAGACCGTACGCCAGTCGATGAGCTGCCCGAGCCATGTAGCTAGAGGGTTACCAACCAAAATGGCGATGGTAAGGCCCATCATAACCATAGTGACAGCCATACCGCGTTGGTTCCGGCGTACCATATCGGCAGCGACCAAACAGGCTATGCCAAAATAAGCCCCATGCGGCAGACCAGTTAGAAATCGTAAAATTTGCAGCAAAAAGTAATTATCGGCCGATGCGCTGGCAAAATTACCAATAGCGAAAACGAACAACAGTATGAGTAGCATAGGCTTACGAGGAAAGCGCGCAAAGAGGATAGTAATAAGTGGCGCACCGACAACAACACCTAAAGCGTAAAGACTGATTAAGTGCCCGGTTGTACGCGTGTCAGTATTAAAATCGGTAGCGACGTCAGGCAGCAAACCCATAATCACGAACTCACCGATACCAATAGCAAAACTGCCAATGGCCATGGCAAATATAGCCAGTCGAACTTGTGCTTTGGAGAACTGAGTCATGGGGCTGGCTGTATTCCTGTACTTATCGTCTTTATTAAGAGTGCGCAGTTTAGCGAATGTGGCAGCTATTGCAATTACTTGCTTTATACTGTACAAATAACCAGTATCTGTAAACCTCAGCAAAGGACACAACCATGGCTGTAGTAACCCAATACGTAGTGATTCGCGATGGAGCCGAAAAAATGACATTTACCTCGAAAGCCGAAGCTGATGCACACGATAAAATGTTGGATATGGCAGAGGCGCTAACGCCCTTAATTGAAAGCAGCGAGCTTTTTACTGACGACAAGCAGCTTGAAGATATGGCGATGTTTTTAGCGAAAGAACGAGAAAATGTATTAATTGCTCTGGGCGCTAAGAAACCGAAAAAGCCGAAAGCGGAAAAAGCACCGACAGAGAAAGCTGACAATAAAGCAGAAAGTAAAGAGTCGACTAAAGCGGCTTAGCTTTGGTGCTTGTGAAGATTTTGGTAGTATAGCTGCCTCTTTCAAAGACGTAATGGATAGGATCAGACTATGACGCAAGAAACGATTTACCACATTGGTACTCCGGGTAAGCCGTGGGGTGCAGAAGAAAAAGCGCAATGGTTAGCGGAGCAAACTCAAAAGCGTTCATACTTTGATGATGTTGTCAGTAAGATAGAAACATTTAAAAACGATTTTGACGTTGAGCAATATGGTGAATTGGCTTATGAGAGCGCTACTTATCCGTTGTTCGCAGTGAAAACCAAGAGCTGGGACAGTAGTAAGCCAACGGTATTAGTCACTGGCGGTGTGCATGGCTATGAAACAAGTGGTGTTCACGGCGCGCTGCGTTTTATTGAAACCAAAGCCAATAGTTATGCTGAGCACTTTAATGTCGTTGTTGCGCCATGTTTAAGCCCATGGGGTTATGAAACCATTAACCGTTGGAACCCGGCCGCGATTGATCCGAACCGTTCATTTGTTGCTGAGTCACCGGCAGGTGAGTGCGCGCATATTATGAAGTATGTCGCTGGTTTGGACGTAGATATTCTGGCACACATTGACTTGCATGAAACGACCGATACTGACAACAGTGAATTTCGTCCGGCAAAAGCCGCAATGGACGGTACTGTGAACACCAACTGGAATATTCCTGACGGCTTTTATTTGGTGGGGAATGCTGAGAAGCCTTATCCTGAATTCCAGAAGGCCGTACTGGACTCTGTCGAGAAAGTCACACATATAGCGGACGCTGACGAAGAGAATAAACTGATTGGTGAAGACATTGCTCAGCGTGGTGTTATTTTACTGCCAACGTCTAAGCTTGGACTTTGCATTAGCTTCAGTAAAGCCGAGTACGCCACAACTACAGAAGTTTACCCCGACAGCCCAAAAGCAACGCCTGAGCAGTGTATTGAAGCCCAGGTCGCTGCGGTAACGGGGGGGCTGGATTTCTTAAAGTAACACCCCCGCGACCAGTAAGGTTATGAGCGCCGTGTCGCTGGACGTTTTTGTCGTGGTGCGCGGCGCGAATTATTTGGTCGGCTACCTCTGGGTTTTTGGATAGGCTCTGGTTTTATGCTTGGATCAGGCTCAAAGCCCGGAACCACTTCTTTGGGTATTTCGTTTTTAGTTAGTTTTTCAATGTCGCGCAGCAACTTGTGCTCGTCCACACAGACCAAAGAAGCCGCTTCACCCTCACTGCCGGCACGCCCGGTTCGGCCAATTCGGTGTACGTAGTCTTCGGCAACCTGCGGTAATTCGAAATTGATAACGTGTGGTAATTCATCGATATCAATGCCACGTGCCGCAATATCGGTTGCGACTAAAACACGTAACTTTCCTGCTTTAAACTGCGCTAAAGCTTTGGTTCTGGCGCCCTGGCTTTTATTGCCGTGAATAGCCATTGCTGGTAGACCGTCGTCGCTAAGTTGAGTCGCCAAACGATTGGCTCCATGCTTGGTACGAGTAAAGACTAATACTTGCCGCCAGTTTCTGCTGCCAATCAAGTAGCTTAGTAACTCACGTTTGCGTTTTTTATCAACCGGATAAACGCGTTGCTCAATCGTGTCAGCAGTGGCATTTTGTCGAGCAACTTCCACCAGTTTAGGTTGATGCATAAACTGCTGAGCCAGCGCTTTAATTTCTTTAGAAAACGTCGCCGAGAACAGCAGTGTCTGACGCTGTTCAGGAATCAGCTTCATGACTTTCTTAATGTCATGAATAAAACCCATGTCCAGCATGCGATCGGCTTCATCTAATATCAGTACATCAATCTCGCTCAAGTCGACCGTTCCTTGACGGCTGTGATCAAGCAGTCGTCCTGGTGTCGCAACTAAGATATCGACGCCGCGACGTAACGCATTAATTTGCGGGTTGATACCAACACCACCGAAAATGACCAGCGACTTAAGGCCTGTGTATTTTGCGTAGGTGTTGAGGTTATCCTCAACCTGAGCTGCTAACTCGCGTGTCGGTGTTAATATTAGCGCTCGAATAACAGGCTTACTTTCTGTCTTCGTCAAAGACAAGTTATGCAATAAAGGAAGCGTGAAGCCTGCTGTTTTCCCGGTTCCGGTTTGTGCCGCTGCCAGTAAGTCATGACCTCTCATTACGGTCGGAATGGCTTGCTCTTGAATCGGGGTAGGGGTGGTATAACCGCATTCATTTACGGCTCGTAAGATATTGTCGTTCAGTCCTAGTGACTGGAACGAACTCTGATTTTGTTCTGTGGACATGAAGCTCCGGGAATTGTTTTAAGTAGGCATCACACTTGCTGTGACTTTCCCTGCACTATATCACATTCTCCGTAACTCGGATTCAGTAATTCTATTTGATCTGAGTCAAGTTTTACCTTCGGAGAAGCTATTCTAAACCGCTTCTGGGCGATTTTGCTTAAAGCTTCAACAGAACTGTTATATATTAGTTATCTTAGTTAAAACATTCGCTTTAAAGGGCTGTGCTGTAACGGAGAATGCTCATGGAAGTAAAACAAGCCTTTACCGATTTTCTCGAGATTATTCCCGATGGTGCAGTCGTTATAAACACTGAAGGGTTGATTGTCGCTGTGAATCAAGCAGCAGCGACAATGTTTGGTTATTCGTCGTCTTCAATGTTGGAAATGCCGTTAAATTGCTTATTGCCCGAAGAATTCCGGGAAAAGCACGATGAACACCTGGTGAAGTTTTTTAAACACCCTGGGCGGCGTTCAATGGGGAACGGCCTAATTTTTCCCGCCGTTCGCCGTGATGGTTCTAAGTTTTATGTTGATATTATGCTGAACCAGATGGAAATTGATGGTGAACTGTTTGGCATTGCGATAGCTCGCGATTACACGTTGCTAAAAAAAGCGGAAGATAAAATTCGTTTGGAGCTGGAGTTTGAAAAACGTCAGGCGCTGACGGATCATTTAACTGGCATAATGAACCGACGAGCGTTTACAGCGCAGTTGACCGATGAAATTACGCAGTTGGAGCAGCATGGAACGCCGTTCGCCGTTAGCTTTATTGATCTTGATGACTTTAAAGAAATTAACGACGAGTACGGTCACCAGTATGGTGATGAAGTCCTACAAAAGATAGCTGAACTTATTCGTTTGCACAGTCGGCATACCGATTATGTCGCTCGTATTGGCGGCGACGAGTTTGCGACCATTCATCCGATGATTGCAGCAAGTGACGCTGAGCAAATGATGGAACGCTTAAGAGCTGAATTAGTCAGCGGAATAGGGCATGCAAAGTTGCCGGTCACCTTGTCTATAGGTTTATGCCAATGCGACAAACCGTCAGAGCATTACACTGTTGAAAATATTATGGCGCGGGCAGACCGGGCTATGTATCAGGCTAAAAAGGAAGGCAAGAACGCCGTTGTTCTGACGGGTTAGTGAGTCTTGCGTTAAGTCGTGTAATTTTGTTTGATTATTGTCCATGGTCTAGCCTAGAGTTGTTTTAGACTGCGTAAGGAGAGAGCATGGGTGTTGTCACATCTTACCTGAGAATTATTTTACTGATTCTGGGCGTACTGGCTGGTATTCAATTACCGGGCTTTGTTGATCAATACGGCAAAAGTCTTAATGCTCATCTAATAGAGTCAGAGAAAAGCCTTGATGCATTCAGAGATGAAGCAGAAAAGTTTTTTGACGGTGATATCGAACAGCTCATTGCTCACTATGAGGCCAGTGACGATATTGTCTTCCGGGAAGGCGGGCAAAGCATTAGCGTTATATACACACGCCACCAGCTATTACTCAGTGCGTTGAATGAATTTAATGAAAGTGCCTGGAACGCTTATACTCAGGCTTTTATTTCTCCTGTACCAGATATACAACAGGAAGTCAGAAGCGACTTTTCCTACACTGTTAAGCTGAACCCGGGCGCTATCCTATTTGGCTTGGTTTGCGGCTTAGTGCTGGCTATTGTTGGTGAATTATTTATTCGTTTGTTGGCGCGCCCCTTTCGACGATCGCAGCACAATTAAGCCCACTCGGCATGGTCCCGTAATTCAAGCCACTATTGGACGCTAAGCGGCTTTTGCAAAAGGCGTCAGCAACATCATTTGTGGAGTGTTGCAGTAATAGTGCCCCCTGCAAGCCTACCGCCATTTTGTCCGCAATAGTCCTTGCCTGATATTGCAGAGTGCTTATATCACTAAATTCAGATTTTAAGCTACGCACAAAGGTATCAAAGTGTCGATCCGCTCCCTGAGCCTTCTCTAATTCAGTAAAGTACGCATCGAGAACCTCCGGCTGTTTTTCAATTGCACGCAAAATATCAAGGCACTGAACATTGCCGCTGCCTTCCCATATCGCATTCACCGGCGACTCCCGGAATAAACGCGGCATAATATGGTTTTCCATAACACCGCTGCCGCCAATGACTTCCATCGCCTCGTAGGCATGGTTCGGTGTACGCTTGCAAATCCAGTATTTGCCAACGGGTGTGGCAATGCGGGACAACAGCTTTTCATGCTCGCTGTTCTGGTTGTCCATTGCTCGGGCAATGCGCATGGTGTATGTCATAGCTGCTTCACTTTCTATTGCCAGGTCAGCCAGCAAGTTTTGCATGAGCGGTTGTTCGCTTAACCGGGCACCGAAAGCTTCCCGATTCGAGGCGTGATGGATGGCTTGAGCCACAGCTTGGCGCATGCCGGACGACGAGCCAATCATGCAGTCGTAGCGAGTGGTAGCAACCATTTCGATAATCGTGCGAACACCGCGACCTTCTTCGCCGACCATCCAGCCCAAAGCTCCGCGCAACTCGGTTTCGCTGGAAGCGTTGGCGGCATTGCCCATTTTTTGTTTCAACTGCTGTATTTGTAGCGGATTTTTTGAGCCGTCGGGACGCCAGCGGGGGACTAAAAAGCACGATAAACCATTTGTCGTTTGTGCTAATACAAGAAAAGCGTCACACATAGGTGCTGAAACAAACCATTTGTGTCCAATGAGCTCATAGGCTTCCCCTGAGCCTTGTTGACTAATGGCGTAAGCGCGAGTCGAATTTCGACGCACGTCAGAGCCACCTTGCTTTTCGGTCATCGCCATACCAATCGTCACGGCGCTTTTTTCGGTATGAGGACGATTGTTTGGGTCATAAACGCGGGCTGTGATTTTAGGCGCCCACTCTTTGAGTAAATTGGGTTGGTGGCGCAGAGCCGGAAGAGCGGCAAAGGTCATCGTAATAGGGCAGCCGTGCGCGGCTTCGACTTGAGTATGCAGGTAATATTTTGCGGCGCGAGCCACATGAGCTCCCGGTTTAGGGTCGCTCCAGGGGCTGGCATGCAACCCATGCTCAATGGCGGTTGTCATTAATTGGTGATAACTGGGGTGAAAGTCGACCTGATCAATACGATGCCCATAGCGGTCGTGAGTTCTCAGCTCCGGCGGATATTTGTTTGCCTGAAACCCAAGCTCAATACTTTCACGTTGACCGACCAGTGCACCAAAAGCAATAAGGTCAGAATAGGCCCAGCTGGCTCCCTCACGTTCGACCGCCGCTTGAAGCGCCTTGTCAGCTAAATAGAGATTATAGTTTTCTAAAGGCTCCGGCTGGTTTTCAACTTCATGCGTGCTGGCCATGAACTCATCGGCTTTTGGGTATTGTTGCGTCATGTTTCACTCCTTATTAGCTTGAGTGAAGCAAGTTAAATTACCTTCGTCAATACACTAAAGGTTGCCTTTTGAGCGTTTTTTGATAACAGTTAGAAGCATAACGAAAAATAAAAAGAAGCTAATTTTGCGCCAATACCTACTACGAACATTTTTTCTAACGCTGGCCTGGTTACTCTTGTGGCGTGTTGCCGCTGTCATGGAGTACGGCCCCCACGCCAGTATTTGGTTTCCACCGGCGGGTCTGACATTTGCGGCTTTTTTGGTCATGAGTTGGCGAGCGTTCCCGGCAATACTGCTGGGAGGTGTTATTACCACGTTGTGGGTCTCGGATTTATACGGTGATCTAACGCCTGTTAAAGAGTTGCTGGTTACTGGTGTGAGTTTTGGAGTAGCTCATACGGTGCCTTATTTCTTAGGGGCGTGGTTATTGCGCTCCAAACTACTTCGCTTAGGCAGCCACGGTTTGTCTAACACCATTATGACGTTTTTAGGTATTGCTGCACTGTCATCATTTTGCGCGGCGTGGTTGGGTACTGAGGTCATGATTTCCGGTAATTTGCTTCAAGCTGAGGCGCTTTGGTACACCTGGCTGCCTTGGTGGATAGGGGACTTGAGTGGCGTTATTGTGCTCACGCCTATTTTCATTGCGTTGGTGAGTTGGCGCTACCCACAAATAGAACGCTGGTTAGGCGGCTTAAAGTTTACCGAAGGTGGGGGCAGTTGGTCGTCCTTTTCTACAAAGTTGCTAATTATTGTCATTATGCTGGCAGTTTGCTTAGTCATTTCTATGTTTTCCAGCTATGAAGAGGCTGCCTTTCTGGTCTTCTTTTTAATTTTACCTTTACTTTGGATTTCCTATACCGAGTCGCCATTAAAAACCGCTATAGCACTTGCTGTTTTTAGTACCATTACGGCCTTCTCTATTGGTCTATTGGGGTTAATGGACTACGCAATTGTGTATCAGTTTGCGGTCACTGTTATAGCGTCAACGGCATGGTTTGGATTAACGGTTCCGGCGCTAGTCGCACATAATCAATACTTGACGCATCAAGTGTCGCAAGACGGTTTAACAAGCGCGGCCTCTCGTGAACACTTTATGCAACAAGCGGACTTACTACTGAAAATGGCTCGGCGACGTAACAAACCTATTTCAGTCATTATGTTTGATCTCGATAAGTTTAAATCAATTAATGACACTTATGGTCATATTGTTGGTGACTCAGCGCTTGTTGAAATTACCAATGCGGTCAATGCGCAGTTGCGGGAGTCGGATGTACTCGGTCGCTTTGGTGGTGACGAGTTTATGATTTTACTCCCTGATACCGATCAAAGCCATGCTGTGGGTGTTGCGCATAAACTGAGAGAGGGTATATCGAAAATAGTCATACCATCACTTGCAGAGCGTTTGTCATGCAGCTTTGGTGTGGCACAGGTATCAAAAAATGAACATATTATGGTCGCTGTTGACCGGGCTGATAGGGCGTTATTACAAGCAAAGCGAAACGGCCGTGATCGCATAGAAAAGGATGCTGTATGACTATTGTATCTATGCAAGCCACCGCAAGAGCATCTGTGACATTCTCGCACGGCAAGTGTCTGTTGCGGATTATCAAGGGGTGTATCATCTATAGAAAAATGGCACTTAAAAGTGCCATTTAATCAATAAATTCGGGTTTTTCTCGTTAACACCATCAATATAAAACTTGTTGCGCCAGTAAACGTACTCGACACCAACGTAAAGTGGCGCAGACAGGTCAAAATAAGGCGCTAAATTCCACTTGAGCTGTGAAGTGAAGTTCATATTAGCCGGACCGATACCGCTAATACCAGAGGCGTAATCTAAAAAGCCATCGTACATCCATTGGGTTTCACCAACAGAGAAAGGTACTCCCCAAGACAAGGTCACTTGGTAGTTGTTGTCGAAACCATCATTGTTTCTCCTGTACGCATCAACTTCAAAAAACTGAAAGCCAGGTATATCGAAAGCTGCGCCTATGCCATAAAGGTAGTGAGTAAAACCGTCACCAACTTCTGCGGTCGTGGTAACGCTTAAATTGTTGACGATGTTGTCTTCAAACTGCACGAAGTAGACTTCCGGAGAGACCTCAATATAGGTTTCTGTATCGCCGTTATCAGATTCTAAACGGTCGGCGAAAGAGAAGATCTTGCCCCAACTGTACCCGCCAACGTACTCAAGAGTGATAACCTGGCGGTCAGGGTCGCCAACTTCATAGTCACTACCATTTAAGTAGGTGAGACTGGTGTCCGACCAATACTTTTCTGCGGTTGCTGAAAAAGGCAAAGCCAAAAGAATGAACAAAGAGAAAACGATGTGTTTCATGGATAAAGCGCCTAAACTTTAGTCAAGTTTGCAAAAACGGAGCGATTATACGCAAGCTGTACTGTAAATTTAAAGAAATATCTGCGATTGCGGGCTGTTATTATTCAATCGAATTCGTTACATTACAAAAAGCTAACATCTCTACTGAGTCGCTGAGGTAATCAAGCGCGAATGCGTGATCAATTTTTGTTTAAGCAGTACATAAATACGTTAGAGTCAACTGCGCTTTGTGCCCGACTGTCGCCGTCTGGTCACATTCGGTGGTTAAGTGACTCCATGCATAAGCTGCTCGATATTCACTACCTAAAACAGACCACAGCGTTTCGTGATTTCCTGCACCCTGACAACAGACAGCATGTAACAGAAGTTATAAGCTATGCAATTGAATCGGGTAACAGCTGGAACGGTACGGTTTGCCTTGAAAGCAACACACGCACGAACTGGTGTCGCTGTATGACCATTCCACTTTACGACGAAGCGGGTACGCTAAATGAACTGGTTCTGTTGTTTCAGGATATCTCACGAGAAGTTCACCTTAACGAACTGCTGCAAGAAGCGCGCTATGATCGGGTAACGGGGTTACCAACCAGAGTTGACTTATTAAACGACCTGAAACGTGTAAAAGCACAATGTCTGGCCGTACTTGATATACGAAAATTCCGCAGTTATGCGGACTTCTATGGTTTGGACTTTGGTGACGAGTTGCTTCGTAAATTCAGTTTATGGGCACAGAAGCAGCTAAAGCCAAACCATATTAATATTTATCGCTTGTACAGTGACAAGTTTGCGCTCATTCCTGATTTTCGAATGATACCTACGTTGTTTGAAAGTCACTTACTGCACTTTTATGAAGCCTTGTCTGACCTTAAGTTGGAAGTGCGTGACGTTGAGGCGAACTTGGACGTGGCCATAGGTATGGGGGTCGGTGACAGCAAGCATCTGCAGCTCGCAGAGAGTGCTTTATCAAAAGCTAAGGCAATTTATTCCGGGCACAAAATAGAAGTCGTGCGAGAGCGTGAGTTCTTAAAAGAAAACAAGGTTAATTGGATTCCTAAAATTCAATCCGCCATCACCGATCACCGCTTTGTGAACTATTACCAACCAATTAAAAGCACCTCGAACGAGCGTCCGAGTTATTATGAAGCGCTGGTGAGAATGCGTGACAACAACAGTGATTTACCTCCGGGAATGTTTCTAGATAAAGCAAAAACGACTCGTTATTACTGTGAAATTACACGTTCAGTCATAGAGCAAGCGGTGTTAGCGTCTGAAGAATTTGGTGTTGCGATATCGGTGAATTTATCGATTGAAGACATACTCAACGACAAAACCGTAAATTTCATACGGTATGTGCTCATGGAGCACAAAAAAGCTAAGCTGATATTTGAAATCACCGAAACGGAATCGACCGAGGATTTCGAAAAAGTTCAGACGTTTGCGCAAGAGGTAAGACAGCTGGGTGGCCAAATTGCGATTGATGATTTTGGTGTAGGATATTCGAACTTCTCCCGACTAATTAGTCTACGTCCAGACTACCTGAAAATTGACGGCAGTATTGTTCAGAATGTTTTATATGACGAGACCAGTGCCAGCATTTTGAATGGCATGATTAGCATTTGTAAGGAATTGAATATTCCTATTGTTGCCGAGTTTGTTGAAAATGAAGAAGTTAGCAGCTACTTGTGTAGCCAGAACATCGAGTACTTGCAAGGCTACTACATTGGCAAACCAAGCCCTGAAGTAAACCGACTACTAAACTGATTTCCCTATGACTGATTTTATAGAAACTTACGATAATGCATTGTCGTCAGACTTTTGTAAGCAGTTGATTGATACTTTTGAGAGTTCCGGACACACTTTTCAAGGCCGCACTGGCGGTGGAGTGGATGTGGAGAAAAAGTCGAGCACAGACTTAATGCTCAACTCTCACGCAGAGTATCAAGATTTACTGCTGAAAATTCAAAAAGCGACAGCAGACCATGCACTGCAGTACTTTAAAAAGTATCATTTTGCACTAATTGCGCCGGTCGCACTGACACTGCAACACCCTAAAACTCAACAACCAACGCCTTTGACCCATGAAAATTTTGACGAAATAGCCAAAGGCAATGAAATGGCGATTATGCAAAAGCTGTTTCGGGTAGGCGCCATTCAAATGCAACGCTATCGTAAAGGTGAGGGCAATTATAACTACTGGCATTGCGAGACGTTTCCGCAAAAAGGCTCGACCGAGCCACTGCATCGTGCTTTGTTATTTATGTACTATTTAAACGATGTGGAAGAAGGGGGGGAGACTGACTTTTACTACCAGGAGCGTTCGTTAAAGCCCAAAGCCGGACAAATGGTTATTGCTCCCGCGTATTTCACCCATACTCACCGTGGCAGAACGCCAGTGTCTAATGACAAGTACATTCTTACCAGCTGGATTCTGCATAGCCGCGCCGAGCAGTTATTTGGCGCCTAGTTGCTCGATGCATTAATGTGCTTTAAGGCATAAAAAGCCCCGGCTTAACGATTAAGCCGGGGCTTTTTATTGAGAGCACCTTACCCTTTATTCTTCGTCACTTTGAAGAATCGTGACTTCACCCAGGTTCAACTCGCGAACCTTATCTTCAATTTCAGCTAAGTCACCAACAATAACCCAGGTCATTGCGTTTGGCGTTAACACCTTGTCGGCGCTTTGTTGAATATCATCCAACGTTATAGCGTTAATACGCTGGCCATAAGACTCAAGATACTCAACGTCTTTGCCTTTGTTAAAGGTACTGACTAGACCGCCTAACAAGGCACCTTTGGTTTCATAAGCACCAGGCAGTTTAGCGGTTTTGTTCGCTTTAACTTTAGCAAGTTCGTCGTCAGTGGCCGGCTTGTCGTCTTCATACTGAGTAAACTCTTTGACAATCTCCTGAATAGACTCTTGGGTCTTGTCGGTTTGAACCGGCGCAAGCGCCATCAATAGTCCCGGGCCTTCGTTGTCTAGCCAAATAGAACGTGCGCCGTAAGACCAACCTTTGTCTTCGCGAAGGTTCATGTTTAAGCGACTGGTGAAGCTGCCGCCAAGAATTGTATTCATGACATCGACAGTGTCGGCGTTATCGACCTGACCCGAAGGTGCTAGCTGACCCGCTATAATCAGTGACTGCGGTGTTCCTGGCTTATCAATTAAGAACACTCGGTTTTCGTCTGACGCAGCAGATGCATCCAAGGTTTTTTCAGGTTTAGGCGTTGCTGGAGCCTGCCAGCTGGCGAATTGCTCTTCCAGCAGAGATTTAGCCTGCTCTACTGTGGTATCACCTACAATAACCAGTTTTGCGTTATCCGGGCGTAGCCAGGTTTGTGCGTGCTCAACTAAGTCGTCACGCGTCAAAGACTTAATAGACTCGACTGTACCAGAGCCTGTTAATGGTTGGCTGTAAGCATGGCCATCACCAAACATTAAGCCTGGCAGAACTCGCAAGGCCTGAGTTTGAGGGCGAGCTTCTTCTTTGCGAATACCTTCAATCCAGTTTGAGCGCTTACGTTCAATTTCTTCTTCTGAGAAAGCTGGGTTTTGCAGCACGTCATTCATAAGCCCCAGACTTTCTGCAAAGTTAACGCTCAGTGTGTCCATACTAATGCGCGAGCTATCCAGGCTAGCTGATGCATTCAGGTTAGTCCCTAAAGACTCCAGACGTTCACTCAACTCTAGCGAACTCAGACTCTCAGTACCTTCTTTTAGCATCGACATAGTGTAACTTGCCGTGCCCAGTTTGCCGCCAACGTCAGAGGCGTAACCACTGTCAAAGACTAAGCTCATTTCGATGGTTGGCGTATCGGTACGTTGTGCTAAGTAAACGTCTAAGCCATTCGATAGTGTAAATTGTTCAACTTCCGGCAGCTCTAATTGTGGTAAGTCACCCACGTTCGGAAGCTCAGAACGATCAGCATCCGTTTCCTGCGCCGTGTAGTTTGGTTGTGGAACAACGTTCAGAACGAAATCACCGCTTGAAAGCCACTGTTGAGCCGCATTTTGAACGTCACTAACGGTTGCTTGCTTGGTCCACTCCATTTCCTGCGCGTAGAAGCCAGGGTCATCGTGGTAGACAGCGCCAGAGGCTAGAATGTCTGACTTACCACCGAAACCACCTACTTTTTCAGCGCGGCGGACAAAGTTCGCTGTATTACTGAATTTAGTGCGTTGCAGTTCAGCTTGGGTAGGCCCTTCTTTAATTAAGCGCTGTAACTCTTCATTAATAATTGCTTCAATTTGCTCGAGCTCAACGCCCGCTTTGGCATCGGCGGTAATCATAAACTGCCCGGCAAGAGTACGACCATATTGGAACGCGCCGACTGAGCTGGCAATTTGCTCTTCGTATACTAAGCGCTCATAAAGACGTGAGTTTTTACCATTAGCAAGGATGTCGGCAAATAGTTCAAGGTATTCGGAGTCAGCCGTACCCATTTGCGCGGTATTCCAAACTTTATATACACGAGCGGCTGGAACACGGTCTTCCATAGTCGCTCGTTTAGTTTCATTGCGCTTAGCAACCCAGGCTTCTTGTTTTTTCAGAGGCTTGCCCGGACCAATATCTGCAAAATATTTAGTCACTTTCTCTTTAGCGGTTTCAACATCAATATCACCGGCTAAAACTAATACCGCGTTTGCAGCACCGTAATAATCTTTAAACCATTGATGGACGTCGTCCAAAGTTGCCGCATTTAAGTCTTCCATGGAGCCAATAACCGACCATGAATAAGGGTGACCTTCCGGGAATGTTTGCTCGGCAATGTAGCTCCAGGCTTTACCGTATGGCTGAGCTTCGCCCTGGCGCTTCTCGTTTTGCACAACGCCACGTTGTTCGTCGAGTTTTTCTTGAGTCACAGCGCCTAACAAATGACCCATGCGGTCCGACTCCATCCATAACGCCATATCAAGCGCAGGAGTCGGGACATTTTCAAAGTAGTTGGTGCGGTCATTGTTGGTGGTGCCGTTCATTTCGGTTGCACCAGCACGCTCGAAGGGACCGAAGTACTCATCGTCGTAGTTTTCAGTACCATTGAACATCAAGTGTTCAAACAGATGGGCAAAACCAGTTTTACCGGGTTTTTCGTCTTTAGAGCCAACGGCATACCAGACGTTAACAGCAACAATTGGCGCTTTGCGATCTTCATGCACAACAACGGTTAAACCGTTATCTAAAGTAAAAGTCTCATAATCGACTTTAACTTCTGGAAATTGTGACTGGCTAACGGCCGTGGTGTTATTAGCAGAGCTGGTTGACTGACAGCCGCCTAATAATACTGTTGTCACTGCCACTGCAGTGAGGGTTTTCATCATTTTCATCGTTGTTCCCAATTTGTTTTTATAAGCTCGTCTACTATACGAAAGGACGGCTTGTTATGCTCATGAAAAGGGCTATTAAATTGTAACGAAATTAAACATATTGAAATGATGGAGGGTTGTTTGTGTGAAATAAGGTCTTAGTCAAGTCTTTTAATTACACAGACAATCAAGGATAATTGCGCGCGGTTTGCAGCAAATAGATACGGTATCTTGTGAGTAAGACGACAGTTATAGCAATAGCAGGGGCTTCAGCATCAGGTAAAAGCTTGTTTGCCTCAACGGTTTATCAGGAGTTAGTGGCCGAACTCGGCACTGACGGTATCGCCATTCTCGCCGAGGATGCCTATTACCGCGACCAAAGTCATATGACAATGGAGCAGCGCGTTCTTACAAATTATGACCAGCCTGCAGCGTTTGAGCATGACTTGCTCATGCAACACCTCAAGCAGCTGAAAGCTGGCGAAGCAGTCGAAATGCCACAATACAGTCACAAAACACACACTCGCTTGCCTGAAAGTATTAAAGTCGCACCGGCAAGGGTGGTTATGGTTGAAGGTATTTTGCTGCTGACGGACGAAAAGCTTCGCGAACAGTTCGACATTTCCGTATTTATGGATACGCCGTTGGATATTTGCTTGCTGCGTCGTATTAAGCGCGATATTGAGGAACGTGGCAGAACACTACAGTCTGTTACTGAACAGTATGAGCAGTACGTGCGCCCGGCGTTTTTTGACTTTATTTTCCCATCCAAGCAGTATGCAGATCTTGTTGTCACTCGCGGTGGCCAGAACGAAATAGCCATTGACATTATAAAAACAAAAATACGTCAGTTGCTGGCGGAATAAACTGGTTTTCTTATGAATAGTATTCTTGGCATTGCCATTATTTTTCTCGTTGCTTATTTGGTTTCTACTAACCGTAAAGCTATCCGCTGGCGCACCGTTCTCGGTGCGTTTGCTATTCAAGTGGTGCTTGCCGGATTTGTACTTTATGTGCCTATAGGGCGCGAAATGCTGTTTGGGTTCGCGCAAGGTGTTTCGACCGTTATAGGTTATACAAAAGCGGGTATCGATTTTCTTTTTGGCAACTTAGCGTCCGAAGACTTTGGTTTTGTGTTCGCCATTCAGGTGTTGTCCGTTATTGTCTTTTTCTCATCACTTATTTCAGTGCTTTATTACTTAGGCATTATGAAATGGGTCATTCGCATACTAGGCGGTGGCCTGCAAAAACTGCTGGGTACCAGTCGCCCGGAATCAATGTCGGCAGCAGCTAATATTTTTGTGGGGCAGACTGAAGCGCCTATGATGGTGCGGCCCTTCATAGGCACTATGACCCGTTCGGAATTGTTTGCCGTGATGGTTGGCGGAATGGCGTCCGTTTCAGGCTCCGTATTGGCGGGCTATGCGGGCGTGGGTGTTGAGCTGAAATATCTAATCGCGGCAAGCTTTATGGCAGCTCCGGCAGGGTTCCTCATGGCAAAAATGATGATTCCTGAATGCGAGAAGCCACGTAACGACTTAGAAGAAATAGAAGTTGAAGAAAATTCAGCAAACGTGATTGATGCCGCTGCACAAGGCGCGTCCAGCGGTTTGCAGCTAGCCATGAATGTGGGTGCAATGTTGTTAGCCTTTGTGGCACTTATTGCATTAATTAACGGCATTTTTGGTTGGGTCGGTAGCTGGTTTGGTTACGCGGACTTAACTCTGCAAGAAGTCTTTGGCTACGTCTTCCAGCCGGTTGCCTATGTATTAGGGGTCAGTTGGGACGAAGCGAACCTGGCTGGTAGCTTCATTGGCCAAAAGCTGGTTATTAATGAATTTGTCGCCTACCTGGACTTTGTGAATTATAAAGACCAAATGAGTGAGCATTCGCAGGTCATTATTACTTTCGTGCTTTGTGGTTTTGCGAACTTCTCATCTATTGCTATTTTGCTTGGTGGGCTAGGTGGCATGGCGCCGAGTCGTCGTCATGATATTGCCCGACTGGGTATGAGAGCTTTATTGGCAGCGACACTCGCCAATATGATGAGTGCCGCTATTGCAGGGTTCTTTGTTTCTCTAACCTGATAAAACCCGGGAGACCGCAATTAACTGCGGTCTCTCATGACACCTTCCTGAATGGTCGATGCGACCAAAACACCGTCTCTGGTATAAATCTGACCACGTACAAGTCCACGCTGCCCGCTGGCCGAAGGACTGTCTATTGCGTATAACACCCAGTCATCCATGCGGAAGTCCCGGTGGAACCACATAGCATGGTCAATGGTAGCAACTTGCATATTAGGTTGCGCAAAACTGACGCCGTGAGGCTGCAAGGCTGTCGGTAAGAAGTTAAAGTCTGAGGCATAAGCCAATAGGTATTTATGTACGCGAGTATCCGCAGGCATGTTGCCGTTGGCTTTTAACCAAACATAACGCTTAGGTTCATCTTTCTCGGGTTTAAATGGGTTATAGGGTGTAACAAAGCGCATTTCTATCGGCTTTTCGCAGATAAACTTATTTCTCAGCGGCGCTGGGATAAGCTCTTCATGCTCGCGATAAATATCCAAGTCAGAAACCAAGCCTTCGGGACCCGGAACCTGTGGCATCACATCTTGATGCTCAAACCCTTGCTCCTGTTGTTGAAACGAGGCTGTCATGTAGAAAATAGGCTTGCCATATTGAATGGCCTGCACCCGTCGTGCCGAAAAGCTTTTGCCGTCACGAATATTTTCTACGTCATAAACAATGGGCTTTTTTGCATCGCCCGGACGTAAAAAGTAGCTGTGAAACGAATGACTTACACGCTCTGGCGGCAGTGTTTCCTTCGCAGCAGATAAAGCCTGCCCAATGACCTGACCGCCAAATACGGCACCAAAGCCTAAATCCTGACTTTGGCCACGGTAAAGACCATCTTCAATGGTTTCCAGTGTCAGTAGGTTCAATAAGTCGTCGAGTACCTTGCTCATTTCCTGCGTCCTGTGATGCTGGTTAAAACTTAAGTCTTATTGATCTTAAACGGTTTTTCCGGACTATGTAATATAAAGTAAGAAAATAACGATTATAGTGGATTAACTGAGCATTTAGCGCCCAGTATGTTGGCACAAGTCTTTGATTTGTGTTTGCATAGAAAGCACTTTATGTGGCTCAAACGATTCAAATTGTCTATATTAGAAGTATCGTTTGGCTTAACAAAACGCTTAAGAAGCGAATGGGAGAGTATCTATGTCAGGCAAAGACAGTCTGAAAACCTTAAGTACATTAGAGGTTAACGGAAAAACCTTTCATTACTACAGTTTGCCGAAGGCGGCAGAAGCTCTAGGGGATATTTCTAAACTTCCGGCTTCAATGAAAGTGTTATTAGAAAACTTGCTGCGAAATGAAGACGGCAGCACAGTGAATGAAGACGATTTAAAAGCCATGGTCGATTGGCAGAAAGATAAGAAAATTGACCGTGAAATACAGTATCGCCCAGCGCGTGTTCTTATGCAGGACTTTACCGGCGTGCCGGGCATTGTCGACTTGGCGGCCATGCGTGACGCGGTGGATAAAGCAGGGCACAACCCTGAAACCATCAACCCGCTGTCGCCTGTTGATTTGGTCATTGACCACTCGGTTATGGTCGACAAATACGCAAGTCCCGAAGCCTTTAAAGAAAACGTTCGCATTGAAATGGAACGTAACAAAGAGCGTTACGAATTTCTGAAATGGGGACAGGGCGCGTTTGAAAATTTCCGTGTTGTACCGCCAGGCACAGGTATCTGCCACCAGGTGAACCTGGAGTACTTAGGCAAGAGTGTCTGGACCAAAGAGGAAGACGGTAAAACCTTTGCGTTCCCGGATACGTTGGTCGGTACCGACTCGCACACCACCATGATCAACGGTATTGGTGTGTTGGGCTGGGGTGTTGGTGGCATTGAAGCGGAAGCTGCGATGCTTGGCCAGCCTGTGTCTATGTTGATTCCTGAAGTGGTTGGTTTCCGTTTAACCGGTAAACTCAACGAAGGTGTGACTGCAACGGACTTGGTTTTAACTGTTACGCAAATGCTGCGTGAAAAAGGCGTAGTTGGTAAGTTTGTAGAGTTTTACGGTCCAGGTTTAGACAACCTGCCACTGGCAGACCGTGCGACTATATCAAATATGGCTCCAGAGTACGGTGCAACCTGTGGCTTCTTCCCGGTGGATGATGAAACACTGCGTTACTTCCGTTTGTCTGGCCGTGATGAAGAGACCATTGAGCTGGTTGAAAAATACAGCAAAGCTCAGGGCTTATGGCGTGACAACGACAACGAACCAGAATACACCGATTCGTTGGAGTTAGATCTAAGCGATGTGACAGCATCGCTTGCAGGACCAAAACGTCCGCAAGATCGTGTCAACATGGAGCAACTGGGTAGCAACTTTGACCTGATTCTTGAGACAAACGGTCAGTCAGCTGAAAAAGATAAAGAAGTACCAGTAAAAGGTAAGGATTACAGCTTGTCACATGGTGACGTTGTTATTGCTGCTATTACCTCTTGTACGAATACGTCAAACCCAAGCGTTATGATGGCAGCGGGCTTATTAGCTCAAAAAGCCATAGAAAAAGGGTTAATGCGTAAACCGTGGGTTAAGTCGTCACTGGCACCTGGTTCGAAGGTGGTTACTGATTACTTGGCGAAAGCAGGTCTGGACGAGTACCTCGATAAACTCGGCTTTAACCTTGTGGGCTATGGCTGTACGACCTGTATTGGTAACTCGGGTCCACTGGACGATGAAATTACTGAAGCGATTCAGGAAGGCGACTTGACGGTTTCCTCAGTGTTATCCGGTAACCGTAACTTTGAAGGGCGTGTTCACCCAGAAGTTAAGGCAAACTGGCTGGCCTCACCACCGCTAGTCGTTGCTTATGCGTTAGCCGGTACAACTCGTACTGACTTAACCAAAGACCCTATTGGTAAAGACAAAGACGGAAACGACGTATTCTTGAAAGACATTTGGCCAAGCAGCGCTGAAATCTCAGAAGCGGTGAAAACGGTTGATAACCAAATGTTCGGCAAAGAATATGCTGAAGTCTTTGCGGGCGACGAAGAGTGGCAGAACATCAGTGTCGCTGAGGGTAAAACCTATAATTGGCAGGATGAGTCGACCTACGTTAAGAACCCACCGTTCTTCGAAGGTATTGATAAGCCATTAGAAGGGCCTAGTGACATAAAAGACGCAAATGTTTTAGCGGTGTTTGCCGACTCGATTACCACCGACCATATTTCACCAGCGGGTTCTATTAAGCCAGACTCTCCTGCGGGCAAATACTTGCAGGAAAACGGTGTGGCCGTGAAAGATTTCAACTCGTATGGTTCGCGTCGTGGTAATCATGAAGTCATGATGCGCGGCACATTCGCCAATATCCGTATCAAGAACCAAATGCTCGACAATGTTGAGGGGGGCTTTACTAAGTTCATTCCAACAGGCGAGCAAATGCCAATTTACGACGCTGCCATGAAGTACATGGAAAATGACACACCATTAGTCGTGTTGGCAGGTAAGGAATACGGTACGGGCTCTAGCCGAGACTGGGCAGCAAAAGGCACTCGTTTGCTGGGCGTTAAGGCTGTTATCGCAGAAAGTTACGAGCGTATTCACCGTTCTAACCTAGTTGGCATGGGCGTTCTGCCACTGCAATTTGCAGACGGAGAGAGCGTTGAAGAGCACAAGCTTACTGGTGAAGAGCAAATTTCGGTATTGGGACTGAGCGATGACCTTAAACCGGGTCAAATGCTGGACGTTGTTGCAAAACGCAAAGACGGTTCAGAGGCTAAGTTCAAGGTGAAATGTCGTATCGACACTGGTAACGAAATGAACTATTACAAGAACGGCGGTATTTTGCACTACGTACTGCGTCAAATGCTTAAGTAATCGTCAGCTGAAATGACAAAACCCCGGCTTTTTAGCCGGGGTTTTTTATTGGCTATTCGTTAACAGGTAACGGCACTACAAATTAAGCGCTCTGCCGCCATCAACTTTTATCGACTCGCCGGTTAGAAATGGGTTGTCACGTAAAAAGCGGACGGTGTCTATCATTGGCTCTAATCCACCTTCTACCTGTAAAGGTGTTTCGTCCAGCACCTGCATTTTATGTTCGTTGTCGTGTTCCGGAAGGAATAAAATCGGTCCTGGTTGAATGGCGTTCACACGTACATCCGGTGCTAATGCTTTCGCAAAGGCCTGAGTCATATTGGCTAAGCCGGCTTTCGCTGCGCAGTAAGCAATGTAATTAGTGGAAGGTTTGTCGGTGTATATATCCGTAATGTTGATTATAAGCCCATTGTCGGAATTCGACAGCTGTTGTTGTAAGCCGGTAATAAGCAAATAGGGGGCAATATTGTGTACCTGAAAGACGGTTTCAAGCGCTTCTGAATCGTTGTCTACGCTGTCGTTATCGAAAAAACAGGACGCATTATTAATCAACAAGTCCAGTTTGGAGCCACTTTTCTTAATTTGAGTAACCATCTCTTTAACGTCGTGCTGGCGTGCAAAGTTCGCTTGAATGGGCTCTGCACCTAATTGACTCAGTTCATCGACACCGTCTTTTGAGCTGTTGTAATGTGCAAATACTTTGTAGCCGTCTTCTATAAGTGCTTTGGCGACTTCAAAGCCGAAACGGCGACCAGCGCCGGTAACAAGTGCGGTTTTTGTCATGAGGCAAGCCCTAACTCTGTGGTCAGTGATTGTAAATAGTCTGGTACGTCAGGGCGTTCATCAAGAAGCCCTAAAATATCGATATCGATGGTTCTGTCTTTTTTGCTTCTTTCCGGGTCACTGCGGTCGCGACCCAGAGCTTCTTCTATTTGGTTAAATTGCTGCTTTAGCTCATCTGAGCTAAGCGGTGTATCGATAATAAATAAGGCGTTGAGAAAACCGTTGTTTGTATCAATATCAACAGGCTTCGTGGCTATGTTTTGGCTGAACAAGCAGTCGCCGCTGAGCGTTCGTAACTGTTGTTTTGCGTGATGGATGTTCATTTCAGGATCGATATTCGACCCCAGGCTGCATAAATACTTCATAAGTTAAAAGCCACTAAACGTAAAAATTATGTTGTGTCATATACGGTGTACAGCGTAAAACAGATGACCCCGTGAAACAGTTGAAATTGCTATAATTGGCTGATAGCCTGAAATTTCAACTTGCGTTGGCGAGCAGATGTCTTAATGACAAAAAACAAAAAAAGCTTTAACTATTGCTATATCTTGTTTTTATTTTGTTTTATTGGCTTTCTGCCAACGCCAACCCTTGCGAATGAATCAGCTCACCAGCTTACCATTGAAGGGCCTACTTCAGTTATTAAAGAAGGGTACTTTAATGTCTCAGTGTCTGCAAAGTCAGAGCAGCAAAAGCTCGACAAGTTAACGATTGAAGTAGCGACAGACGCAAGCTTTACTGAAAGCCAGAAACAGTTTCCTGCACTGGGTGACTTTTCCACCATATCGTTAACCGGGTTTTCAAATGGCAGTTATCACTTAAGAGCCAAAGCCGAAACCAAAAGCGGCGAGTCGCTGGTCAGTAATGTTATTCAGGTTACCGTTAAGCATTATCCTCTGTGGCAGGCGCTGACACTATTTTTTATTGGTTTAATTATTTTTGTGGCCGTCGTAACCACGTTGCTTTTACTTCATCGTAAATGGACACACTCGCGGCACCATCCCCATGACTGAATTTGCACTGGACACAAGTACCGGCATTCTCATCATTGTGCTTTTTGGCCTGTTTTGGATAGGTTTTGGGTATTGGCTGGGTCGCAAAAATAAAAGCCATGAAGACTTTGCGTTAGCCGGCCGAAACGTCGGTTTTGCTTTTGCAGCGGCGACGGCGATGGCAACCTGGGTGACCAGTAATACCACTTTGGTTGCGCCGCAGCTGACGTTCCAGTTTGGCGTGTGGGGCATGATAGGCTACTCATTTGCAGCGCTGGGGCTTATTTTGTTCGCCCCCATGGCGAAACGCATTAAACAGCTGCTGCCTAACGGTTATACCTCAGGTGACTTTATCCGGCTGCGCTATGGGCAGTTTGCCTGGGTTGTGTTCATTATTATTTCTGTGGTCTATGCATTCGGCTGGTTAATCAGTCTTGGCATGGCGGGTGGTATTCTTCTGGAGTCTTTAACCGGGCTCGACTACCACATCGGGATGACCACAATTTTGATCATTTGTGTGGGATATACCTTGTTTGGCGGTATGCGCGCGGTTATCGCAACCGACTTTATCCAGGCTCTCATTATTATCGCTGGGGTCAGCTTTATTGCCTATTGGCTTATTGACAATATCGGTCTTAGCAGTATTCATGAAAATTTGACAGCGGAGCACCCAAAACTGCTGGATGTCCTATTTCCTGCCGCCGTTATGTTCTTATTTAATAATATTTTCTTTGGTCTGGGTGAGATATTTCACTCCAACGTATGGTGGTCACGGGCATTGTCGTTTAAAAAAGGTGTCGCTTATAAAGCCTATTTGACCGGCGGGTTAATGTGGCTGCCTATACCTATTGTTACTGGTTTTATTGCTTTGGCGGCCCCGCAGCTGGGCATATTCCCGCCGAGCATGGACATGATAGGCCCCACGGTTGCTGCTGCGGTGTTAGGGAAAGCTGGCGCGGTTATCGTTTTTATCGTGATATTTTCAGCCTTAGCGTCCAGTCTTGATTCTTTGCTGGCTGCGACCTCAGATCTGGTTACACAAGATATTTATCACAAAAAGCTAAAACCAGGTGCGTCAGATAAAAACCTGATGCGGTTTAACCGAAGCTGTATTTTAGGGCTTGGTATTGTGACCTGGCTTTTCTGCCTTCCAAAAATAGCCACGCTGGGGGCATTACTGAATTTTGCCGGCGCTTTTGTGGCAAGCACTATCTGGCCAATATTACTGGGGCTTTATCATAAGAAGCTGACCGGTACTTATGCAGCAATAGCTATGGCAGCGGGTACCGCGTGCGGCATGATAGGGTATTTCATCATCGGGTTTTATGTGGCTGCGCTGGTGTCGTGTGCCGTATCGGGCGTGATATGTGCTGTGGGTATTATGACCAGCCAAGACAGCTTTGACTGGAACCAGCTGCAGGAGGAAGACGCACATGCTAATGAGTGAGTCGGTATTCGAGTGGATGATCATCATCGCATTGATCCTCAGCTGCGTAGCGCCTGTAATACTTCTGGTGCTCTGGGTAAAAGATTTAATTTCAAAAACAATATGGTAATTCTATGAATATAAAGGATGTATCCTTCGAACGTGAGCGCCCGGATGTCTGTGGTGATGCCCACCCGAAGGCGTTGTTGAAAGCCATTCAGGAGGACGGCGATTACCTACTGAAACTAGCGAATCAACACATCGTGTCGGCTGATCAGTTTTCTCAGCAAGGCATGTTGCAGTTGTTTCGCTTGGCGGCAAAGTATGAAGCTAATCCGCGTCGTTTTAGTACGTCGTTACAGGGCAAGATTCTAATCAGTGCTTTCTACGAGCCCAGCACTCGTACGCGGCTGTCTTTTGAGAGTGCCTGGCATCGGCTAGGCGGCGATATTATGTCAATAACCGACCGCTCAACTACTGGTATCGCAAAAGGCGAGTGTTTGTCGGACATCGCTGAAATGTTCAATAATTACGGCGATTGCGTGGTGCTTAGGGACAACAACGAGACCTCGTTAGAGGAAATGATCGATTCGCTGCGTATCCCAATTATCAACGCCGGTAACGGTGCCGATGAGCATCCAACTCAGGCGCTGTCTGATATGTACGCGATATTTAAATGGCGTCCTGACTTAGTCACCGAAGAGGCGGAAAAAGCGTCGATAAAAGTCGGTATTATTGGCGTACCGGACAAAATGCGCACGGTCAGAAGCTTCATTAAGTGTTTAACCAAATTTCCTAAAGCTATTGATGAGCTGGTCATTATTCATGATGAGGCTTCAACAGAGCAATTATTTGGTAGTGAACAAAAAGAACAGGTAGAGCAGGCGGGGATAAAAATTCGCAGTACCAGAGAGCTCGATGAGGTATTACCAGAGCTTGATGTGGTTTATATCAATGCCATTTCATGGGAAGGTAATTCAGTGAATACGTACGGCAGTGAGTTTCACTTGTCGGCAAAGTCGCCACTAAAAGAAAGCGCCATTATTTTGCATCCACTGGCGCGTGGTGAAGAACTTTCAACGGACTTAGATCATACGCCTCATAACTGGTATTTCAGTCAGGCCAGAGGGGCAGTGTTTTTACGTATGGCGCTACTGACCTGCATGGTTCAGCGAGCTGAGCGCGTCATTGATGTCGTTTAATACGAGGAAAAGCAAAGAATGTGCGGAATTGCTGGCGTTTTTCATCACCAAACGGAAAGAGACATTGATCCTCAAACTCTGGTTAACATGGCAGCGATTATGCATCATCGCGGTCCTGATGGGTTTGGTTACAAGATTCAACCAGAGCGCGGCGTAGGCTTTAGTCACGCTCGCTTATCTATTATTGACCTCGATGAAAATCGGGGACGTCAACCTTTTATGTCGGCAGATAAACGCTTAATGCTGACACATAATGGCGAATTTTATGATTTTAAACGTATTCGGGCTGATTTAACGGCGCGCGGTGCAAACTTTAACAGTAAAAGCGACTCAGAAATTGTTTTGCACTTGTTCGAGCGTTATGGACTGGAAGAAACGCTAAAAGAGCTGCGTGGCGAGTTTGCATTCGGTTTGTTTGATGCCGAAGACGATAGTCTGTATTTAGTGCGCGACCGTTTCGGCATCAAGCCATTGTACTGGACGGAAACCGAGCACGGCGTGGTGTTTGGTTCGGAGCTGAAAGTTTTATTTGCGCACCCGGATGTTAAGCGTCAATTCTCGGCGGAAGGTTTATATCACCAATTAATTCAGGTCATGGTGCCGGGCTCTACAGCGTTTGAGGGCATAAACCAGGTGCAACCGGGCTATGTCGTTAAATTGCAGCGTAAAAACGGCAAAGTGGTTGCGTCAGAGCATAAATACTGGGACGTCGACTTTCCTCCCGAGCACAGTTACCCGGGGGCTGACGTCGATGAAGAAGAGTACATTGAAGGTGTCCGTGCCAAGTTATTAGAGGCGGTCCAGCATCGAATGACCGCCGATGTACCGGTCGGCTGTTATTTGTCAGGTGGTATCGATTCGTGTTCGATACTGGGGCTGGCTTCCGCGTCAACTCAAACTTCCGTAAAAGCCTTTACCATTGGTTTTGACTCGGACGACTACGACGAAACACCAATAGCGAAAGAGATGGCGGAAGCGACCAACGCTGACCATCATATTATGCGACTGAATGCGAACGATCTTTACGATCACTTTGTGAAAACCCTATGGCATACAGAGCGAACTATATACAACACGCTGGGTGTGGCGAAGTATTTAATGAGTCAGCAAGTGCATGAAGCCGGCTATAAGGTGGTTATGACAGGCGAGGGCTCGGACGAGCTCTTTGCGGGCTACCCGGCGTTCCGTAAAGATATGTTCCTGCATGGTCTTGACCATTTGCCGGAAGTTGAACGAGTTGAATGGCAGGAGTTACTGGAAAAGAACAATGCCTTATTCAAGGGCGCTATGCTGGCTCGCGAAGAGTTTGTCAGTGACGCGTTCAATAAGAAAATGGGTTTTACCCCAAGTTGCGTGCAGCCTTGGTTGTCCTGCTCGTCAGTCGCTTTACCATTAATGTCGGCTGAGAAGCGTCAGCAGGTCGAGCATTATGACCCGAGCGAAGCTATTGCGGATACTTTGGATGAAACCATGCTGGAAGGCCGTCACCCGTTAGACAGAGCTCAATATGTATGGATAAAAACCATGCTGGAAGGGCAAATACTGACCTGGGGTGGTGACCGCGTCGATATGGCAAACTCGATGGAAGCGCGTCCTGCGTTTCTTGACCATCATTTGGCGGAATATGCGTTTACTGTGCCGCCGCATTTACGTATTAAGGGCAACAAAGAAAAGTATGTACTGCGTGAAGCGATGAAAGGCCTCTTGCCGGAAACCCTGTATAAGCGTGAAAAGTTTGCCTTTATGGCACCGCCTGCGCATACCGATCCGGAAAAGTGGAAAGCTGTAGAAAAGCTCGCTGAGCAGTTCTTAAGTAAAGACGCGGTGGAGTCTGCAGGGTTACTCGACTATGACGAAGTGGTTAGAACCTTTGAGCGTCATCAGGACGAAAACGTACCTAATGAAGAGCGTGTACAGCTGGATGCAGTGATTAATCACATGCTGGGTGTTCAGGTATTGCACCATCACTTTGTAGCAACAGACGTGCCTCAACAAGCAGCACAGCGAGCAAAAGAGCTCGGCTGGACTGCTTAGTTTTCTAACTTTTTAATCACCGGTGACTGCAGAAATGTAGTCACCGTATCCTCTCTCTTCCATGTCTTCCAGTGGAATAAACTCTAACGCTGCCGACGGTTGCTCACCACCAGGGTTTTCTTCGGTGCCGCCAGCGTAACCGGACACCACTTCCCGCACACCGCTCAGCTGCTCGAAAGCTTCTTCCACACACCAAAAACAGCCACCCGCAAATGTGGCGACTTTTTCATTATTTTGCTTTGTTGGCTCAGTATTTTGTGCCATGCTGAAACAAGAAAATAACAGTGTGGCACTAACAATAGTAATGAGCTTTTTCATGGCAAACTCCAAACGCCAGGGTTAATACTTTATAGACCAACTTTTATGAAAAAGATTACTTACTCAATTATTCTCACCTTAAGTTGCTCTTTACCGAGCCTTGCAGCCGAGCAGGAACAAAAGGACGACGAGTTTTGGCTGGATGGATTCAGGGTCGGTTTAGGTGACACAGTCGATGCAACCGCACTGTGGTTTGACGGCCTTTTTGGTGATGGCGAATTTGAAGACGACTACCACCGCTCGTATGGGCGCCTTTCGGTAGCACCGCAGTGGGACGAATACGACGGTTTTGAGGTTAAGTCGCGGTTTCGTGCTCGTGTTGCATTGCCTAACCTCAAAGATAACGTGTCCGCGTTTATCGGGCGTGTTGATGACGACGAGTTTTTAGACGAAGAGTCAACGGGTAAACCGTCGGTGATACGCTCGCCTGAATCTGACCGAGAATGGTTGGTTGGATTGGGGTTTGACCCCGAGATACATGAGGGGCATCGAGTATCGTACAGTGTCGGTATCCGCGGTGGCTTGCGCTTTGATACTTACGTGAGAGCACGCTATATGACGGGCTTTGTCATATCGGACAAACAGCAGCTTAAATTTCAGTCGGCAGCATTTTGGCGAGATAGCGATGGCTTTGGCGTCTCGCAGCGTTTCAATTATGAGTCGGCATTAGATGAACGTTGGCTGTTACAGTGGGGGGCATTAGGTACTTTTGCTGAGGAAACAGAAGGACTGCGCTGGAGCTCAACTGCACGCCTATATCACTTATATAACGAAGATAAGGCCTGGGCAACGGAGACTTGGATAGAGGGGCAAACTGACCACGAGGTGCCTATTAGTGACTATGGTTTACGGCTATTAAACCGACAGCGCTATTTAAGAGAATGGTTTTTTGTTGAAAGCTGGGTGGGCTATCACTGGCCTCGTAATCACTTACAAGAGCAACGGCAAGGCCAGTGGTTAGTGGGTATTGAGTTCGAAGTTCACTTTGGTACTACAAACGCCTACATGCCCGATGCCGAAAAGCGCAAATCCAATACTAATGGATCATGGTCTGATGAACGATAAGGCGTTGGTTCATAAAAGTCCGCATTACGGTAGTCATAAATCCACGGTTCGTCAGCGTTAAACGGTAAATGGTAAACGCCTGAAACATTGTCTTTTAGGGTATCGGCCACAAAGATATGGTCAAGCGCGCCAGCCTGGCTGTCATAAACGTAGGAATAGTCAGTTGCCTTTGATGGATTATGAAAGCCGTTTTCTGAAAAGTAACGAATAGGATCTTCTTTGTAATAGGCGTTAAAGTCACCCAGTAATACCGCATTCGGGAAGGCTTCTTCTGCAATCCATTCAGTCAGCTGCTCCGCAGATTTTACCCGCAAGTCGTTCCAGCAAGCTTGTCCGTCATTTTGGTTGCTATTTGGGCTTTCGTTGTCTTCCGGACAGCTTCCTTTGGACTTAAAGTGGTTAACGATAACAGTAAACTCTTCGCCAGTGTTTTTATCTTTCAGTGTTTGTGCCAACGGCGGGCGACTTCCCCAAGCGAATGCACCGGATGTGTTAATTAATGCGTGAGAAGACGCAGAGACAGTATCTTTGTTGTATATCAGTCCAACGGTTATTTGGTCACCGCCAATGCGCTGAGCTTGCGGTTCAGAGATGTAATAAGTGACTGAACCGGACTCGTTTAGCGCATCGACTAGCTGTCGAATGGCACTGTGCTTGCCAAAACCGTCATTCTCAACTTCCATAATACCTATGACATCGGCGTTTAATGCGTTTATTGCCGACACTATTTTGGTTTGTTGCCGTTTCATTTCTTCTGGCGTATCGGCGCCGCGTGGCGTTGGAAAGCCTTGCCCCTGGCCATTACCATTAAAGAAATTTAACACGTTAAAACTGGCGACTCTTAGTGTGCCCCCGGCTTTTTCGGGAGTGTCAGAAACAATCGGTTTTCCGGGCCCTTTGAGTTGCGGCGTGTCTAATGGCTGAAACCGATAACGGTTATTAAATTGACTGACTACGCCAACTAACGGCTCTATTTCAGAGCCTGTACGTAAACTCTTCTGAGGACCTGAAAATAAACTGTCAAAAGGCAATGGGCGAGGCTCTTTTTGGTTGCTATTGTCGTCCATTTGAATGCGATTGAGCTCGTTTTTTGCTGACAGTTCACGGGCTTCGTCACCAGGATTAACAACCTGCGACGGTGTCCATAAACGACCCGCAGAAACATCTACAAAGCCGTAGCGCGAGTAATTGTAATTGCCTGAAACGGTGAGAGGCTCATTATTACTACTGGAAAGTGTTACGCGCATGCCTTCGACACGCTCAAAGTCGCTTTTATCGGCTGCAGGCAGAGTAAACTGAGTGGCTGCCGGTAAAGCATCAAGAGACCCACAGGTAGTCAGTTCGTTAACCTCGGTTAAGGTAGTGACATCGTTGATTTCCTGAATGACTCCGGAAAGAACAATAGTGTCCTTGGGCGACACGTTACTAATGTGGTTGTCTGCTTGCACGAATAAGCCTTCAGACGTCTTGTCATTGTCGTCAGCGTCATCTGGCGCACTTTCAATAAAGAAGCCGCCAAGCTTTTTTTCGGCTTGCCAGCTGGCCGTTACGATACCTCTCACCGTGACGCGAGTGTCGACCATCGGTGAGTTAAAGCTGCTGCCCTGAACGGCATTAATGGGCGTAATATTTGGGTTGTCGGTTTTACAGACATCAGCGGCTGCGGCAAATGGAGAGGCCGCAGCTATTAACGCTGTGATGAGCGAAGCTCGTGTGAACAGTGAAGCAGTCATAATTAATGATCCAGTTTGTGATAACTACCGACTTCTAACACCGGGGCAGCGTCGAGTCGTTCAGCATCCATCATATTGGCAATGCGCTGCATGGAAGAGAGCAGTAAGGACTGCTCCCATTCTTCTAACGCCTGAAACTTTTCAATAAAGTCTTCCTGCAACGGCTGTGGCGCTTTATTCAATAACTCCATTCCGCTGTCGGTCAAATACAGTGACACCCGACGCTTGTCCTGTTCACTGCGATGCCGGTGAATAAGCTGACGATGTTCGAGCCGCTCAATCACGTTAGAAACAGTGGCGGGACTTAAATTAATATTCTGAGCCACTTTACTGGCGGTAATGCCATCGGCGGCTTTAATTTCTCTTAGAATAAGCAGCTGCGGGGCAGTGAGCCCGGAATACTTGTTGAGTTGCTTGGAATAGAGGTCAATGGCTCTAATCACTTTTCTGAGTGCCAATAAAAGCTCTTCGTACTTTTCCATTATCGGTCTCCGTTTTAGTATCGTGGAGCTGACAAGTCAGTTCGACGAATTTGGACGACAACACCGAGTCTCGGATGATCAAAGTAATGTGTTTCGTGGCTAATTACGCGGCGCAGTTGCGAGAAGTAATAACTGCGTAAAAACTCTGTATCGGTTTGCGCACCAGCTAAAGCGAGTTGTGCCTGTTCTTCAATGCTATTACCAATGCGCTCCAGGCTGCTTTTTTCCCGTAAATTGAATTCGCCGTCAATGTGCAGGTAGTTACCAATAAGGTATATGTCGATAAGACCGTCAAACTCCCAAACCAGCGGGTTCTTCTCATTTAACGACCGCATTTGCTCTGGCTGCGGTATTTTGCTTAAAGGTTTAAAGGGCTTACGACCGCTTTCAATAAGTGCAAACAATTGCTCAATATCGGACTGAAGCGCATGACTACTTTGGTTTTCCAATGGCGCTATAAACTCATCGTCTTTTTTAGGGAAGCCATCATAAAAGAAGTCATTCGAGTAATTTGTTCCGGCAAATAGACGGTACTTGGGACCAACACCTTTTTTGAAAACCGGTTGGCGCCAGGCTAGGTGTAATAACGGCTTAGCATGGCCTTTTTCTTCAAGCTCGGTACGAATTTCATTGAGCTCCAGCTTGTCAGCAGGCACTAAAAACGGGGCTGCTGCGGTATTAATGTCGCCACCCTTGCCGTCAATGACCACCGGGGTTTCAGGCAACGCCATAAGCGGCGCTGGCGGAGCTAAAGGGTTACCGGCAATCGGAATCCATTGCTCTTCGTTTTCATAGCGACAGGCTAAATCAATTTGTTGAGTCTCGTCTAATGGCTCACAAACGGGTAATCCACTGATTAAGGCCCGCGGTTTTTGATTTATGAAAGGCGCAATTAAATTTCTTTCGTTACGACTTTCAATGTGAGTCGGTGACAATTGGAATTGTTCACTGGAGTCATCAGCAATGCGTTGTTTGAATACCAGAACTTCGACTTCAAACCAGCGCCAGTAGTCTTTATCCGGCAAAGCTTTCGCGCTAACCGGGTAAATTGCCGCAACGGCAATAGCAGCAATTAAACTGTGTTTAATCAGACTGGTGACTGACGCCATTAATTTGCTCTCCTTGTGCGCTAGGCTTCCGACTGTTCAGAAAACTCATTAAGTAATGACTCTATCAGTTTTAAGCGGCTTTGAGTATCTTCAAGCGACTGACTGATGCGCAGGCGGTTTGGACCGTCCAGTTTGTAATGATGCGGTGCTTTTTGAATTAAGCCGATAATCACTTCCGGGTTTATCTTAGTGTTATCAGCAAACTCAATGACACCGCCCTGATTACCCACATCCACTTTGCGAATGCCCAATTGTTCGGCATGGTTTCTTAGACTGGTTTGACGCAACAAGTTCTTAGCGGCGTCAGGCAGTAGTCCAAAGCGGTCAATTAACTCCACCTGAATGTCATCAATTTCTTTATTGGTTTCGCAATTAGCAATGCGCTTATACAGGCTAAGGCGATTATTAATATCCGGAATATAGTCGTCAGGCAGTAGCGCCGGTAACTTCAAGTCAATTTCTGAGCGCTCATGCAGAAGTTGAGACAGCGACGGCTCTTTGCCTGCTTTTAAGGCGTCTACGGCTTGCTCGAGCATGTCCATGTATAAGGTAAAGCCAATGCTCTCAATTTGGCCGCTCTGATCGTCGCCAAGCAATTCTCCGGCGCCACGAATTTCAAGATCATGGGTGGCCAACATGAAGCCAGCGCCCAAATCTTCCAACTGAGAAATGGCCTCCAGGCGCTTCGCTGCGTCTTTGGTCATCCGTTTGGGGTGAGGGGTCAGTAAATAAGCATACGCCTGATGGTGAGAACGTCCGACACGGCCACGCAGCTGGTGCATTTGCGCAAGGCCTAGATGGTCGGCGCGATCCATAATAATGGTATTAGCGCTTGGTATATCTATGCCGGTCTCAATGATGGTCGTACACACCAATACGTTAAATCGCTGGTGGTAGAAGTCCGACATAATTTGCTCAAGTTCACGCTCCCGCATTTGGCCGTGGGCAATAGTGACACGAGCTTCAGGGACCAGCTCTTCAATGTCGCGGGCGGTTTTCTCAATGGTTTCTACGTTGTTGTGCAGGAAGTACACCTGACCGCCACGCAATATTTCACGCAGAATGGCTTCTCGCACTGTTGGCTCGTCGTATTCACGCACGAAGGTTTTAACCGCCAGGCGCTTCGCCGGTGGTGTCGCGATTATCGACAGGTCACGAATGTTATTCATGGCCATGTTCAGTGTTCGAGGAATCGGGGTTGCGGTTAATGTCAGAATGTCGACATCAGCTCGCAGTCGTTTAATGGTTTCCTTCTGGCGCACCCCAAAGCGATGCTCCTCATCGACAATCAGCAAGCCAAGATCACGGCATTTTACCGTGTCCTGCAGCAACTTGTGTGTGCCGATAATAATATCGACTTTACCGTCAGCCAGGTCGCTAAGAATGGCGTTGGACTGCTTGGCTGTTTTAAAGCGTGAAAGTACCTCGACACGCACTGGCATATCGGCGAAGCGGTCGCTGAAATTCTCGTAATGCTGCTGAGCCAGCAAGGTGGTTGGTACCAGCACCATGACTTGTTTGCCTTCGTTTACCGCAATAAAGGCGCCGCGCATGGCCACTTCCGTTTTACCGAAACCAACGTCACCACAAACCAGTCGGTCCATAGCTCTTGGTTGCTGCATATCATTTTTAACAGCTTCAATGGCGGCTTGCTGATCGATGGTTTCCTCAAACGGAAAGCCTGCTGCAAAGCGTTGGTAGTCTTCATCGTTAATTTTGAACGGGTAACCGGGCTTAGCCTCTCGGCGAGCGTAGATGTCGAGCAGTTCAGCAGCAACATCCCGCACTTTCTCTGCCGCACGTTTTTTAGCTTTTTCCCAAGTGTCGTTACCCAGCTTATGCAGTGGTGCATGGCTTTCTTCGCCACCGCTGTATCGACTCAGAACATTAAGATTAGCCACTGGCACATAAAGCTTCGAGCCACCTGCATATTCAATGGTGACAAACTCGGTAGTGACGTTACCGGCGTCCAGTGTTGTGAGCCCCTTATAACGGCCCACGCCATGGTCAAGGTGAACCACGGGTTGACCGGGTTGCAGTTCCGCCAGATTGCGAATGAGGGTATCGGCACTGACGGTTGCTTTTTGTTCGCGTCGACGACTTTGTACTACGCGGCTGCCGAAAAGCTCCGTTTCTGTAATGAACCAGAGTTTGGCGTCGGGTAAGTAAAAGGAGTTGACGATGGGGCTGACAATTAATCCAACACCTTTTGCAGGTGCGTCTCCTAAATGCTGGCACAGCGTGACTTTATGACCCAGTTTCGCAATGATTTCTCTCAGTGCTTCGCGTCGGCCGGCTGTTTCACCAGAAATAATAACCCGCTCTGAGTTCTCGAGCGCATTAGTGATAACTTTATTGAGCTTTTCAAAAGGCGCCTTTTGCTGGTGATCTGCGGCTATCTCAGTCACTGCCTGAGACTCAAATTGTACGGAACCCGGTTGTGCCATGTCGGCAGGAACGCTGGCTCGTACTCGTCGATACTCCTTAAAGTTAGAGTGAATCGCATCGACAGGTAAAAACACCTCATTAGGGTGCAGTAGCGGACGCAATGGGTCGAACTGGCGTTGGTCGTAACGGTGATTAATGTCCTGCCAGAGTCGCTCAAGGCTTGCCTGAATGTTGCCAAAGGTCACCAGAACCGTGTCTTCAGGTAAGTAGTCAAATAATGAAGCCGTTTCCTCAAAAAACAGCGGCAAATAGTATTCAATGCCGCCGGGTAGCTGGCCTTTACTGACTTGCTGATAAACCGATTCGCGCTCGGTACTGGCTTCAAAACGCTCGCGATACTGGGCACGGAACCGCTCAATCGCGGTTTTAGTCATTGGGAATTCGTGCGCCGGCAGCAGATTAATATCTTCTATTGGGTCTTTTGACAGCTGTGTTTCCGGGTCAAATGGACGAATGGTGTCAACTTCGTCATCGAAAAAGTCCAGTCGATAAGGCGTTTCGCTACCCATTGGGAACAAATCTAAAATGGAGCCACGCGCACTGAATTCACCGTGCTCCATAACCTGATTAACATGCCGGTAGCCAGCTCGCTCCAGTTTTTCCCGCAACTTAATGGCATCCAGTTGCTGGCCTTTTTCTATTTGTAGAGCCTGTCCCGACACGTAAGAGGTTGGGGCAATGCGGTGCATCAAGGTATTGACGCTGACAATAAGCGCACCACGCTTGGCAGAGGGCAGACGTGCCAGCACTGACAGACGGTCAGAGATAATATCCTGATGCGGTGAGAAACTGTCGTAGGGCAGAGTTTCCCAGTCTGGAAAGAGTGTTATGTCGTCATGATACTCGGTGTGTTCGTCGGCAAAAAACTTAACTTCCTCCTCAAGGCGATAGGCCTGATTGGCATCGGCAGTAACCACCAATACCCGGCCCGGAGTCGAGTCAATCAGTTTGGCCAGAGCAAGTGCCGGAGAACTACCTTGGAGCTCCTGCCAGGTAATGTCTTTGTCTTTAGATGAAGGAAAGGGCGGTCGTAATACAGATGCCTTAGTCATGACTACTCAATAGTTACGTTAAAAAGGTTGCAGTAAAAGCTGCGCGAACGACGGTATTATACTGAAAATGACTAGGAATTGGATGAGTCGTCAGCTTTTTCCTCTGCATTATCTTTTTGTTCGCGGCGTTGTTTAGAGCGCTGCTTTAATTGGCGACTTTGCGCGTGCAGGCTGGCACGTATGAGGAGTTCCTGGTCTTCTTCGCGGATACGCTCGAAAGTTAGGGTGCATAAGTAGGTGTCGTTATCGTCGAGCGCTTCTGAGCTCTCAAGACGGACATAGCAGAATATAGCCAGTGCTTCTTCTTTAAAAAACAGCTTCGCCTGAAATAATTGGCCGCTTTCTAGTGGTGAGCCTGAAATCACCCGAATACCGCCGCCGCCATATTCTTTTCCGGAAAAGCGGTGTGTCGCATCGTCTTCATTACGAAGCATATAGCCCAGCAGAATATTCATGCGTTTGTGCTGCTGCTCAAGGAAGTCAACAAGAGCGCTGCCGGCAGGTTGCTCGACTTTAATGGCTTGTATTTTCTGGGTGTCGTTTTCAGCCATGCTAGAGGCAATTAAAAACAGTTCAGGAATTTGTGTTTCAAACTCCTCATCGGTTGGCAGCTGATCAGTATTCTCTAGCGGTACCAGGTTAACCGGGAAGTCTTCCTGCACGGTGAAGAAATCGCCTATTGGTGCTGTCATCGATGTCTGCGATTGCATCATTGCCTCTGCTTTTAGTTGTCAGGCTGTTAACAAGTCATTATCCTTGCTCGTAATGAATTAGCAACCACAAAAACATTGAGGGAACATGTTTCAGCCCGTCGAGCTGTTTATCGGACTGCGTTACAGTCGCTCGCGACAGGGATCACCCTTTACCGCCTTTATTAATCGCTTCGCTTTTATCGGCATTGCGCTGGGGGTTATGGCGTTGGTGGTGGTCATGTCCGTTATGAATGGCTTTGAAGGACAGCTGAAAGAGCGCATTTTAGGTGCAGTACCTCAAGTGACGGTGCATGACACAAACAACTCGCGCCAGTTATCGAATTGGCAAGACGCCCGCAAAGCGCTGCCGGACATTGACGCAGTGCAACAAACACTTCCTTATGTTCAAACTCAAGCCATCTTGCAATTAAATGAAAAGCTTTCTGTGGCTCAAGTGCAGGGTATTTACCCTAATAAAGCTGAGCTGCCGGACTCGTTACGAAACAAATTGACACAGGGGCAGTGGACTTCATTAAACGCCGGCGACTACCACTTAATTATTGGGGAAAGGCTGGCGCAAAGACAAGGCTTAACGCCGGGCGATACTGTGCGTTTGGTGGCCGCAGAAGGTGGTGTTTATACGCCTTTTGGGTTGGTTCCCTCACAGCGACGTTTTGTTATCAGCGGGATATTCTCCATGGGCTCTGAAGTCGATGACTCGGTGGTTTTTGCACATGGCGATGACCTTGCCCGTTTAATTCGTTTGCCGCGAGACACCGTAACCGGCTTGCAACTGTATTTGGACGACGCGTTCAAGGCGCCTGCCGTGGCAGAGAACATTCGTAGCAAAACCGAGTTTACTCTGTCTGACTGGCGTTCAAGTTATGGCCAGTTGTTTGAAGCGGTGGGCATGGAGAAGCGCATGATGTGGTTGATGCTGGCGCTGATTATTGCGGTGGCCGCGTTTAATACGTTGTCGGCGCTTATTATGGTAATAAATGATAAGCGTCACGATATTGCTATTTTGCAGACTATAGGTCTTTCTCATAAAAGCATTCGGTCGGTATTTCTGATGCAAGGCTCTTACAACGGCGTGGTGGGCTCCATTATTGGCGTTATTCTCGGGCTGCTGGTCAGTCTGTTTTTGAATGACATTATGGCGTTAATGGGCGGAGGCCTGGCCGTGGGTAACGGCGGTTTACCCGTATCGATTCATGCAGGACAAATTTTCTTGATAGCAGTCGCCGCTATTGCACTAACCATTCTAGCGACGGTTTACCCAGCGTTACGGGCGGCTCACACGCAACCTTCGGAGGCGCTTCGATATGACTGATTTACTGCATTGTAGTGAGCTGAGTAAAACTTACCAGGACGGTGAAAGCCAGGTCGACGTATTAAAGTCGGTCGACTTTTCCATTTCTGCCGGGGAAATGGTTGCTATTGTGGGGGCTTCCGGCTCAGGGAAAAGTACTTTACTGCATATCCTCGGAGGTTTGGAAAAGCCGAGTAAAGGCAGTCTGTTGTTTAACGGTCAGGATATGACAACCTGGTCTTCAGACAAGCTTTCAAGCTGGCGCAATAGTAATCTCGGTTTTGTGTATCAGTTTCATCATTTGCTGCCTGAGTTTTCAGCATTAGAAAATGTGGCTATGCCAAGACTGATAGCCGGCGAGAATCCTAAAGCGGCTAAGCAGGCGGCAGAAGCACTGCTAAAGCGAGTTGGCTTAGAGCATCGTTTATCTCATCGGCCGGCTCAGCTGTCCGGTGGTGAGAGGCAACGGGTGGCGATTGCCAGAGCCCTTGTGAACAACCCGGATATCGTATTAGCAGATGAACCAACAGGAAATCTTGATGGCGAAGCTGCTGCCAGTATTTACCAATTAATGCTCGAGCTTAATAAAGAAAAGGGCACGGCTTTTATCGTTGTGACTCACGACAACACGCTGGCTGAACAGCTGCACCGAGTGGAGCGATTGGTTGGTGGTACTTTGGATGGTAAGCAGTTGAGAGACGACGTACAGGTGAACCATCAATGAGTTTAGCTTGGTTATTGGCAAAACGGTTCCGTAGCCGCCGCAATAAAAAGGGGTTTTTATCCTTTATTTCGGCGTCTTCGACAACAGGTATTGCACTGGGATGTGCGGTGCTCATTGCCGCTTTATCAATGATGAATGGCTTTCAGAGCGTTCTTCAGAACAAGCTTTTGTCGGTTGTTCCGCATGTTGAATATAGCGCGGTAGAGGGAGAGCTCAAAAACTGGCAGCTCATCAGTAAGATTGCGAAGGAACATCCCGATGTTGTTGCGGCAGCTCCCGGTATTAACAGTACCGTTATGGTGCAAACTAATACTAGCTTTCACGGTATTCAGCTTAAAGGTATCGACCCCAGTCATGAAAACAGGGTATCTGACCTCAGTAGTTACGTTAGTGATGAAGACTGGCAACGCTGGACTTCCGAAGGTGGCATTTTGCTGGGAGCAGGAATTGCGGAAAAGCTTAATGTACAGATCGGTGATTCGTTATCCATTCTGTTTCCTGAAAAATCTGCCAGAGGGTTTCAGTCTCCAAAGCGCAAGCGTTTAGAAGTGACAGGGCTGTTTGAATTTGGTGGTGAAATTGATCATCTGAACGCCTACGTATCGCTTAGCACTGCGATGGATGAACTTAGTATTGCCGATGGTGTGACGTCGGTCCGACTGGCGCTAAATGATGTATTCAAAGCGCCGACAGTTGCACAAGAGATCGGTAACCAACTGCCTGAATTGGTCTACCTGAATGATTGGACACGTACCCATGGTCACTTGTATAGAGACATTGAGCTAGTTCGCTCAGTGGTTTATCTCGTGTTGGTACTGGTTATGGCGGTTGCGTGCTTTAACATTGTGTCGACACTGGTTATGACAGTGGCCAAAAAGCGTCGTCAAATTGCAATGCTGAAAACGTTAGGTATGAAAGACCGGACTTTGTTACTGGCCTTTATGTTCCAGGGCATTATGAATGGGTTATACGGCGTGCTTTGGGGCGCTGGTATTGGTATTTTACTGGGACAATTTATGCCTGAGATTATGCGCTTTATTGAGTCTTTGTTTCATATCGACATTCTTGACGGCGGTATTTATTTTGTGAGCGAAATACCCTCGCAGTGGCAATGGAGCGATGTTGTTCTGGTGAGTGCTGTTGCGCTGGTAATGAGTTGGTTGGCGACAATTTATCCGGCCTGGCGTGCTATGAAAGTGGAGCCCGCAAAAGCATTACACGAGAGAGGTTAGTCGCTTTGGCGATTGCGCCATGCTTTAACCACAGAGCGGCGCCATAGCAAGCGAATGGCAACGTAGCCAATTAAGCTCGACAGTGTTCCCAGAATTAAACAGCCAAGAATAAATGCGGGGCCAATAGTGGAAATACTGTGTCCCAGCCACTCCCAGCTTAACTCAAATGCAAAAGGCTGTGGAGGCTCGGCCAGAATGGCATTGCCTACCAGATAACACAGATAAAACATGGGTGGCATGGTAATGGGGTTGGACACCCAAACCAGACCCACAGACAGCGGCAGATTAACCCGGAAAGGAATGGCCAAGGCTGCGGCTAATAACATCTGAAAGGGAACGGGAATAAACGCACAAAAAAGGCCAACAGCGAACGCCCCAGAGGCTGAACGCCGGTTTAAATGCCATAAATTTGCATCATGCAAAAGGCTGCCAAATATTCTTATTGCCTTAGACTCACGCACTTTTTGGTGGTCAGGCATAAAGCGTTGAATAAAGCGTCTGGCCATAATGTGATGTTTAATACCTGTTTCGATTTGCTCCAGGGAGGGAGCAAGCGATGGACTCTAAAACCATCAGGTTACTACTCATTGTTGTATTTTGCGGTATTTCGTGGGTGAATGCCAACCTTTATTGGCAAGAGTTTCAGTCACTACCTAAGAGCTATCTGGGCGCAGAATACTCTATTGAAGTAACACTCGACGAAATCCCTCAAATCTATCAATACCATACGCGTGTTACGGGCAGGGTTTTGCGTGTGAATGAATTCGTTCCGTCTTGGTACCAAGGCATTCGGGTACAGTTAAACCTTTACACTTACGACGGTACTTACGACGAAAGTATAGCCTTGAAAGCGGGCGATACAGTACGCGGAACTGCGGTTTTTAAAGCTCCTAAAAGTTACCGTAACGATGGTAGCTTTAATTACAAAGCCTATTTAAAGCGACAAGGCATAAGTGCGGTTGGCTCGTTAAAAGACGTGACATTGCTTAACCGGAGCCCCAGCATTCGCCAGCAGATTTTCGATACTATCAAGAAAGCTGACCTAAGCTTTGCTGGTATTATTGCCGCTTTAACCATTGGCGAACGTAGCCTTTTGCCATACCAAGTCAAACAGATTTGGCAAAAAACAGGGTTAGCGCACAGCCTCGCAATATCCGGCTTGCATATCGGTATGGTTATTGGCGCTGTGTTTCTTTTTGTGTCATTAGTTTTTCGTTATTTACCGCTAAGCCCGGCTTTCCGGGAGCGCTACAACAAAAGGTTGGTGAGCGTTTGCGCTGGCATTGCGGTCGCTGTTTTCTACGCATTTTTAGCAGACTTTGCGATATCGACGGTTCGTGCTCTTGTGCTCGCAGGTATTGTTCTGGCCCACAAGTTAGTTGCTGTTCGAATAACGCCACTGCAGTTACTGCTTAGAACCTGTCTTGGCGTTTTTATTGTTGACCTTTTCGCCTGGCAGGATGCTGGCTTCTGGCTGTCTATTTGTGCCGTCACGGCATTGTTTTTCAGTTCCTGGCGCTGGCGCCCGAAAGAGGGGCGTTTTGCCAGCCTCCGACAACTTTGGTTCATTCAATGGGTGCTGTTAATTATTATGGCACCGTTGTCGGTGTATTTATTCGGTGGGTTTTCGCTGTTCGCACCCCTGGTCAATTTACTGATACTGCCAATTATTAGCTTTTGGATTTTACCGTTGTCTCTTATTGCAACGATGTGCAGCCTATTCGACGGTGTCAGTTACGCGCAGTGGCTATGGCATATTGCGGAACAGCCGCTGGCTTATGTCATGCCGTATTTAGAGAAGCTGAGCGCGCACCCGTCGAACTGGCTGGCAATCGATGCTCTAGCGGTTACCAGAGAAGCGCGTTTCGGTGCTTTATGGGCGCTTATTATTGCCTTTATTGTTCCAGTAGTCCGCAATTGGCAGCGAGCATTGCTGATTCTGTGTCTGCCGCTTTCCGCCTTTGTATTGCTCAATAGTCGTGACGGCCAGCTGCGCGTTCACATGTTAGATGTTGGACAAAGTCAGGCGGTCGTTGTTGAAAGGAATGGCCGTGCGCTTCTTATGGATACAGGTGTTTCGTACCATAGCGGGTTTAGTGTGGCGGAGCAGGTTATTGAACCCTTTTTAAGGTACCACGGACTCGTGCCGGAGCTTGCCGTTATTAGTCATAAAGACATTGATCACAGTGGTGGTAAAGCGTATTTAGCAAAACGCTACCCGAACATAAAATGGCAAGGCGCTAAAACGAATAATCCTTGTGAGTCCGGGCGGGTTATTCACTGGAACGGTATGTCTTTGCATACCTACTGGCCGACAGCGTCCTATGCAAAAGGTGGTCAATTGAGCCGCAATAATGAGTCTTGTGTTGTTCAGTTACGCTGGAATGACTTTCAAATGTTGTTTCCCGGTGATATTGAAATGGCGGCAGAGCAGTCGTTACTCGCTTCTATTGAGTCGAAAGGCGTGCTTAACTCCACCATACTTGCTGTTCCACACCATGGGAGCAAAACCTCGACAAGCTGGCCTTTGTTACAGGCGGTAAATGCCAAGGCTTACGTTATTAGTTATGGTAAACATCGTGGCTACAATTTCCCGCACCGTTATACTGTACAGCGGCTAGAGCGCACCGGGTCGCCGTGGTACGGAACGCAGGAAGTCGGGCAAATAACAATAATCAGCGACGGGGACTCATGGAGTTTGGAGTTACCACATGAAAACAGGTAGAATGCACAAAGTTTTAATGACTTATATGAGACTACATGGATTCTCAGCAAAAAAAACAGACGACCTTTAAGCGTTTAATTGGTTATATCAAACCTTATAAGCTCGCTTTTATCGCCGCAGTTATCGGCATGATTGGTTATGCAGGCGTCGATACTCTATTTTTCTCTCAAATTGAAACCCTTATCGATGACGGGTTAACCGAGCAAAACTCCGATATTCTTCTCTATGGTGCTATTTTTGTTCCGTTTTTCTTTATTATCCGTGGCTTTTTTAACTTTGCCTCCAGCTATTTCTTAAATTGGGTTGGCTTTAAAGTTGTCACTAAAATGCGACAGCAGTTGTTCGACCATCTGATGAAGTTGCCTGTTGCCTTCCATGACCAGCATTCAACCGGCGATTTAATTTCTAAGATAACCTATGACACCCAGCAAGTCGCTGAAGCCAGTAGCCGGGCTTTATTGGTGTTAGTTCGCGAAGGCGCTTTTGTTATTGGCTTATTAGGGCTGATGTTTTATCAAAGCTGGCAGTTGTCGTTGGTGTTTCTCGTTGTCGGGCCGCTTATTGCTAAAGTTGTCGCGGTAGTGTCTAAACGCTTCCGTAAAGTCAGTAGCCGTATTCAAACGGCGATGGGCAATGTGACAACCACCGCAGAGCAAATGATCAACGGCCACAAAGTCGTCGTGATGCACGAAGGACAGAAGAAAGAGTCGACGCGCTTCGCAGAAATCAATAACACTACCCGTAACCAAAACATGAAATTGGTGAACACACGGGTTATTAGCACGTCGGTTATTCAATTTATTGCATCACTCAGTTTGTCCATGGTGCTGGTTATAGCCAGTTTTCCGGAAATGCTGGGTGAGTTATCGGCAGGTGCATTCACGACCTTGCTAACCTCTATGATCATGCTGCTACGTCCGCTGAAACAGCTAACTAACGTAAACAGCGATTTCCAGCGCGGTATTGCAGCGGCAACGAGCGTATTTACTATTCTCGACGAGCCTATCGAAATTGATAAAGGCTCAAAAGTGATTGACCGTGCGGCGGGCCATATTGAATTTGACGATGTCAGCTTCGGTTATCAGCAGGGCGACGATTTAGCGTTACAGCATGTTAGTTTTAACGTAGAGCCGGGCAAAACCATTGCGTTAGTAGGACGTTCCGGCAGTGGTAAGTCAACAATTTCGAACTTGCTGACGCGTTTTTACGATGTCGAGCAGGGGCGCATTTTGCTTGATGGCCACAACATTAATGACTACAAACTGAAATGCCTGCGTCGACAATTCGCACTGGTGTCTCAGCATGTCACCTTATTTAATGACACTATCGCTAATAATATTGCTTATGGTGCGTCAAAAGAGGTGTCAAAAGACGACATAATAAGAGCTTCTGAGCAAGCTTATGTCACTGAATTTACCGACAACATGCCAAATGGTCTGGATACTATGGTGGGTGAAAACGGTGTTATGTTGTCTGGTGGTCAGCGTCAGCGTATTGCAATTGCACGGGCGCTTTTACAAGACGCACCAATACTTATTCTGGATGAAGCAACCTCGGCTCTTGATACCGAGTCTGAGCGCCATATTCAGCAAGCCTTAGGCGCATTGCGACAAAACCGTACAGCTATTGTTATTGCGCACAGGCTATCGACCATAGAAAACGCCGATGAAATTTTGGTCATGGACAGTGGTGAAATACTTGAACGTGGTACTCACCAACAACTTCTCGACCAGGAAGGCGCGTACTCTCAGCTGTATAACTTGCAGTTCCATGGAGGCGCTTAATGTGGCTACAGCAGCAGTGGTATAAAGGACGTTTACATCCGCTACTGTTACTGCTCACGCCTTTGTCATTGCTGTTCTGGTTATTGACCAATTTGCGCCGCAGTTTTTATTTTATTGGCCCTTTTAGGCGCTATAAAGCAGATGTGCCGGTTATTGTGGTGGGGAATATTAGTGTCGGTGGTACCGGTAAAACGCCGATGGTTATTGCGCTTTGTCAGTGGTTAAAAGAAGAAGGGTGGACACCCGGTATTGTTAGCCGGGGCTATGGCGCAAAAGGTCCATTCCCACACTCTATCAATGTCGGAGATGATGCAGAGAAGGTGGGTGACGAGCCTTTGGTTATCCGTAAACGAACCGACTGCCCTGTGATTATATCTCCGAAGCGCGTTGAAGCGGCTAAGTATATGGCCGAACAGCACCCTGATGTTGATATTATTATTTCTGACGATGGTCTCCAGCATTATGCACTGAAGCGTGATATTGAACTTATTATGTTGGATGCAGAGCGCGGCGTGGGGAACGGATGGCTGTTGCCGGCCGGCCCTCTTAGAGAAGGACCATGGCGACTTAAAGGCTCTCAGTGGGTGGTATCAAATTATGGTCGCCACCCGTTTGCCCGCTATGTAACGGAAGTTGAGAACGGTCAGTGGTATCGGGTTAACGACGATGAACAAACCAAACTGGATAAAGAGCAAGCCTATAACGCAGTTGCTGCTATAGGTTACCCTCAACGATTTTTTAACTCTCTGAGAGACCAGGGTTTTGAGGTAAAGCAGACCGTGCCTTTTAATGATCATCACGAGTTCGTTGAAAGCGACTTTGATAACCTGACAGATTTACCGATATTAATGACCGAGAAAGACGCTGGCAAATGTCAGTCATTTGCTCGGGGAAATTGGTATTATCAGCCAATAGCGACCAAACTGCCTGACTCTTTGAAAGAGCAGTTACTGAAAGAACTGGAAAGGAAACAAAATGCCCATTGAAGCTAAGACGTTAAACATTTTGGCGTGCCCTAAGTGTAAGGGAAAGCTGGTTCATTATGCAGAGAAAGACGAACTGGTTTGTCGTGGTGAACAACTTGCCTATCCTATCAGTGAAGGTATTCCTGTTCTGATTGCCGATAAAGCCCGGGAAATCAGCAGTGAAGAGTTAGAAAAGGTTCCTTCATGAGTTTTACCGTTGTCATTCCTGCTCGCTATGGTTCGAGTCGTTTACCCGGTAAACCTTTAGCTGACATTGGCGGCAAGCCCATGGTTCAGCATGTGTACGAACGTGCGCAGGAAAGTGGTGCAGGGCGGGTTATCGTTGCGACTGATGACAGCAGAATAGAAAGCGCGGTAAAAGCCTTTGATGGTCAGGTATTAATGACCTCGCCGGGTCATAACTCTGGTACTGAGCGCTTGGCGGAAGTAATAAGTAAGCTCAATATTGAAACGTCCGAAGTGGTCGTCAATGTGCAGGGCGACGAACCTTTTATTCCACCTGAAATTATCCGTCAGGTTGCGGATAACCTGGCTAATCAGACGGCAGCACCCATGGCGACTCTGTCTGTGCCCATTGAAGATGCAGAGGACGTATTTAACCCCAATGCAGTCAAAGTGGTTACTGATAGCAGAGGTTATGCATTGTATTTCAGCCGTGCAGCTATACCGTGGAACCGCGATGAATTTGCGAAAGATCAGCCATTACAGCCGGCGGTTATTGAGAGTTATCAACGTCACATTGGTATTTATGCGTATCGTGCGGGTTTTGTATTGGACTACATTACCTGGGAAAGCAGCCCACTTGAGCATATTGAGTCGTTAGAGCAGTTACGCGTACTTTGGCATGGCGAGCGTATTCATGTCGCTGAGGCAATAAAAACGCCCGCGGCAGGTATCGACACTGAAGCCGACTTGCAGCGGGCGCGAGCACTGGCCAGCAGCTAAGCTGGCCTTGCCGAATCTCTTAGTCCATCTTTGACATTTTCGCATACTCATCTTCGAAGAAGAACTTCTCTTCCCCAAACGCCGGCTTAAGATGATGCAGCCATGTTGCATCCGGGTCATATTTTGCGAAGAATGGGCGTTGTACCCAGTCAGGATTACGGCCCTGAATAAAGCGCAATGCAAACACTTTCTCACCGGCAATTTCCGTCACACCCTGAACTTCGACTTTTCCTGGCCCGGCACTCATTGATGGCCCACGAACAGTACGGGCAATACCCGAAACTTGCTGGTACGCCTTTTGGAAAATTTCCCAAGTACGCTCAAGTGGTACTTCAAAGTAGCGTTTCGCGCCGGTGTCACGTTCAACGAACATGTAGTATGGAATCATGCCCAGCTGCACTTGTTTCGTCCACATATTTGCCCAAGCGTCCGGATCATCATTAATGTGGCGCAGTAAAGGCGCCTGACAGCGAATTTGCACGCCAGTGCTGCGTAAACGACGAATGGCTTCCTGACACACCTCAGTGCGCAGTTCATTTGGATGGTTAAGGTGCGCCATAATGGACACGTGTTTACCACCATCAACCAGACGCTCAAGTAGACGCAGCATTTCGTCTGCATCCGGGTCGGTAATAAAACGATACGGCCAGAAAGTCAGAGACTTAGTGCCAATACGAATGGTTTTAATGTGTTCAAACTCAGGCTTCAGCAGCCCTTCAAGGTACTCCGCTAGCTTACGGGTGCGCATAACCATTGGGTCGCCGCCCGTTACCAGTAAGTCTGTCACTTCTTTGTGCTGTGCCAAGTAGCGATGCAGCTGATCGGCGTCGTTAGAGTTAAACCGTGTTGCCTTGCCCACAAACTGTGCCCAACGGAAGCAGAAAGTACAGTAAGAATGACAGTATTGTCCCTGCGCAGGGAAAAACAGAACGGTCTCACGGTATTTGTGCTGCATACCCGGTAATGGCTCGCCATCCACGTGAGGTACGTTCATCTGCATTTGTCCGGCCGGGTGCGGGTTCATTTCCTCACGTAACTGTGTTGCCAGGTCAAACACTTCATTCGTTGTGTGTTTACCCGACATTAAGTCAGCCATGCGCTGAAACGCAGACGGCTCAAGCATGTCTTTTTGTGGGAAAGTTAGCTGAAACAGCGGATCGTTGGGTACATTCTCCCAATCAATAAGCTCGTTAAACACATATTCATTGACCCGAAATGGCAGTACGTTGGCAACGACTTTCATTTCAAAACGCATATCAGCAGGCACTTTGTTCAATGCTTCTATTTTATCAAGCTGTCGGTGCTGATAGACCTTGAATCGACGAGGTTTAATGATGGGTTGTTGTACGTTAACTACTTGCTGCATAAGCCTCTCTGTAATTATCTGCAGTAAGTGACAGACACTCACTGAAAATGAAATCGGCCTTGTCGCTATGGGTGGCCAGCGAAATGCGACGTAGTATAAATAAATTGAAGGGCAGTTGCACGTTTTCTAAGGAATAAAAAGCAACGTACACGAACTAATTGTCGGTATCTTCGGGAAAATTATTGAATTTCGAGCAATAAAAAAGGCGCTCATCGAGCGCCTTTGTAAGCAGTAGTTAGCCTTACTTTTTAATCGGGCTAAATTCACGCTGTGTGTAGCCAGTGTACAACTGACGAGGACGACCAATTTTCTGGTTTGCTTCGCCCATCATTTCGTGCCAGTGAGACACCCAGCCAACAGTACGTGACAGTGCAAAGATAACGGTAAACATATTCGTTGGAATACCGATAGCTTTCAGCACGATACCTGAGTAGAAGTCGACGTTCGGGAAGAGTTTCTTCTCGATGAAGTAGTCGTCTTCAAGCGCAATGCGCTCCAGCTCCATAGCAACGTCCAGTAATGGATCGTCACGGTTAAGCTCTTTAAGTACTTCGTGGCATGACTCGCGCATAACTGTTGCACGTGGGTCAGTGTTTTTGTAAACACGGTGTCCAAAGCCCATCAGACGGAATGGGTCATTTTTGTCTTTTGCTTTTTCGATGTACTTAGGAATGTTCTCAACAGAGCCAATTTCAGCCAGCATACGCAAGCACGCTTCGTTAGCACCACCGTGAGCCGGCCCCCACAATGACGCAACACCCGCTGCGATACACGCATATGGGTTTGCACCTGAAGAGCCTGCTAAACGCACAGTAGAGGTTGATGCGTTTTGTTCGTGGTCTGCGTGCAACGTGAAGATACGATCCATAGCACGAGCAACCGCCGGGCTAATTTCGTAGTCTTCAGCAGGTACAGAGAACATCATGTTTAAGAAGTTTTCTGCGTATCCTAAGTCGTTACGTGGGTAGACGAACGGTTGGCCGATGCTGAATTTGTAAGCCATTGCTGCAATCGTTGGGATTTTAGCAATTAAGCGATACGCACTGCGCAGACGCTGATTTTCATCATGAATGTCTAAGTCATCGTGGTAGAACGAAGACAAAGCACCCGTGACAGCACATAGCATTGCCATTGGGTGTGCGTCGCGGCGGAATCCGTTAAAGAAGTTGTGGATGCCCTGATGCACCATTGTATGTTTCGTGATAGTGCTCTTGAATTCTTGGTACTGTTCTTCAGTTGGCGCTTCGCCGTGCAACAACATGTAGCAAACTTCTAAATAATCTGCTTTTGTTGCAAGCTCACCGATAGGGTAACCGCGGTGTAATAGCACACCGTTTTCGCCATCGATGTAGGTGATAGCCGACTCGCAAGAGCCCGTAGCCAGGAACCCTGGGTCAAAAGTGAAGTAACCATGTTTTCCCAGTGTTCGGACGTCAACTACATCCTTACCTGCCGCCGGTGAAAGTACTGGCAGTTCAATGGATTGGCCGTCAATCTGTAAAGTGGCTTTACGATCAGCCATAAGGAAATCTCCTCACTGTTTACTTTGAAAAAGTGGGCTAATTTAACTCGATCATGCCCGTAAATGTCAATTTAATTCGCAGAACGTGAACTAATTCTAGCAAAGTATACGTAGTGAAGATGAAGAAAAGATTACTCATTTTTGAGTTAAGTTAGACTTTAGTCGCATGACTAAACAGTTCACTTATCGAATCGTTGTTTTGTCGTTGTAAAATGTGGCTTGGGTCGATATACTCTTTCACCGTATTTGTAACAAATATCTTGTTGCACACACGTGAAAGACATTTCTTTTGTGCTTTATTAAAAGGCAATCTATCGTGAAAAAAGAAAGACCTGTTAATTTAGACTTATCAACTATTAAATTTCCTGCCGCTGCCAAAGCATCTATTTTGCACCGTATCTCAGGTGTCGTAATGCTGGTGTCTCTTGTTTTCCTTATTTGGGCGTTTGCTGTTTCCCTGAGTGGACCAGAAGGCTTTGCTCAAGTTGAAAACCTGATGACCAGCTTTATCGCTAAATTTATTGGCTGGGGTATTTTGACAGCGCTAGGATTTCACTTAATTATAGGCCTGCGCCATTTAGTGATGGATATGGGCTACTGGGAAGAGCTTGATTCGGGAAGAACCAGCGCGGTTATTTCAATTGTGCTTTCTATTCTTCTTTCCGTGCTAGTAGGAGTTTGGCTATGGTAACAGCAGCAGCTACTTTCGGACGCAGCGGTTCGCACGACTTTATCCTTCTTCGTGCCAGCGCTATCGTTATTTGTTTATACGCATTATTCATGGCGGGCTTTTTCATTTCTACGCCAGATGTCACCTATGAAGTTTGGAGTGGGTTATTTGCTAACATCTGGATGAAAGTAGCCACTATGCTGGTTCTGACAGCCGTTCTTATCCACGGTTGGATTGGCATTTGGCAGGTACTGACTGACTACGTAAAAGCCGCTGGCTTACGTGCTTTCATTCAGCTGGTTTTCAGCGTTGGTCTCATCGCTGTTTGGCTCACTGGCTTATTCGTACTGTGGGGTGTTTAAGTGAACGTTAAAACTTTAGAATTTGATGCAGTGGTGATTGGTGCTGGCGGTGCCGGCATGCGAGCAGCGCTGCAAATTTCCCAAGAGGGAATGAGCTGTGCGTTGATGTCGAAAGTGTTTCCAACGCGCTCTCACACGGTTTCTGCACAAGGTGGTATTACCGTTGCTTTAGGTAATGCACACGAAGATGACTGGCAATGGCACATGTTCGACACCGTAAAAGGGTCGGATTACATTGGTGACCAGGACGCTATCGAATACATGTGTAAAGCAGGTCCGGAAGCTATTTTGGAACTGGAAAACATGGGCTTGCCTTTCTCACGTTTTGAGAACGGTAAAGTTTACCAGCGTCCATTTGGTGGTCAGTCAAAAGAGTTCGGTGGCGAGCAAGCCGCACGTACCGCAGCAGCTGCTGACCGTACTGGTCACGCACTTCTGCATTTGCTGTATCAGCAAAACGTTAAGAACAAAACTACCGTGTTCTCTGAGTGGTATGCACTTGATCTCGTGAAGAACCAAGACGGTGCTGTCACGGGTGTAACAACTCTGAACATGGAAACCGGCGAAGTTTATTACGTGAAAGCCAAAGCGGTTGTCTTAGCAACTGGTGGTGCTGGTCGTATCTACGCTTCAACCACGAACGCACACATCAATACCGGTGACGGTGTTGGCATGGCGTTACGTGCCGGCGTTCCTGTACAAGACATGGAAATGTGGCAGTTCCACCCAACCGGTATTGCCGGTTCAGGTTGCTTGGTAACTGAGGGTTGCCGTGGCGAAGGTGGTTACCTGTTAAACAAAGACGGCGAACGTTTCATGGAGCGTTATGCACCAAATGCAAAAGACTTAGCGTCGCGTGACGTTGTTGCCCGCTCAATGATGACCGAAATTCGTGAAGGCCGTGGTTGTGAAGGTCCTTGGGGTACACACCTTAAGTTGAAACTGGACCACTTAGGTAAAGAAACGCTGGAAAGCCGTTTGCCAGGTGTTTGTGACTTGTCTCGTACCTTTGCGCACGTTGACCCGGTTAAAGAACCTATTCCGGTTATTCCAACCTGTCACTACATGATGGGTGGTATCCCAACCGACGTTAACGGTCAGGCTCTGACAGTTGACGATAAAGGCGAAACTAAGCCTGTACCTGGTCTGTTTGCTTGTGGCGAAATTGCCTGTGTATCTGTTCACGGTGCAAACCGCTTGGGCGGTAACTCACTGCTTGACCTTGTTGTATTTGGTCGTGCGACCGGTATGCATTTAGGTGAAACCTTAGCGGCTAACAGTGAAGCGCGTGAATCTTCAGCATCTGATGTTGAAGCGGCAATGGCTCGCTACAACCGTTGGGAAAACACACAGAAAGGTGAAGACCCGGCGCAAATTAAGAAAGACCTGCAAAACTGCATGCAGATGAACTTCTCGGTATTCCGTGAAGGCGACGCAATGGCAGAAGGTCTGAAAGAATTGAAAGAAATTCGTGAGCGCTTGAAGCATGCACGTTTAGACGACACGTCGAAAGAGTTCAATACTCAGCGTGTTGAGTGTATGGAACTTGATAACTTAATGGAAACGGCATACTCAACTGCGGTTGCAGCAAACTTCCGTACTGAAAGCCGTGGTGCGCACAGCCGTGCTGACTATCCTGACCGTGACGACGAAAAATGGTTGGTTCACTCTGTTTACCGTCCAGAATCTGAAGACATGGTTACTCGTCAGGTTAATATGGCACCGAAACTGCGCGAAGCTTTCCCTCCGAAAGCTCGTACGTACTAATTAAGGGGTTAAAGCGATGAAAACATTGAATATTTCGATTTATCGTTACAACCCGGATGTTGATGACGCACCTTACATGAAGGACTACACCCTAGAGGTGGAAGAAAACCAAGACATGATGGTGCTGGACTTGCTTATTAAATTGAAAGAGCAAGATCCGTCGTTGGCGTTCCGGCGTTCATGCCGTGAAGGCGTTTGTGGCTCTGACGGCCTCAATATCAATGGTAAAAATGGGTTGGCGTGTATTACGCCAACATCAGCATTGAAAGGCAGCAAAATTGTCATTCGTCCATTGCCAGGCTTACCGGTTATTCGTGACCTTATTGTTGATATGAGCCAGTTCTATCAGCAGTATGAGAAGATTAAACCGTACCTGATTAACGACGACAAAACGCCGCCGGCGCGTGAGCGTCTGCAGTCTCCTGAAGAGCGTGCTAAGCTTGATGGACTGTATGAATGTATTTTATGTGCATGTTGTTCAACATCATGCCCGTCGTTCTGGTGGAACCCTGACAAGTTCATCGGTCCTGCTGGTTTGTTGCATGCGTATCGATTCTTAATCGACAGCCGTGACACAGCAACCGACGAGCGTTTGGATGATTTAGACGATGCATTCAGTGTGTTCCGTTGCCACGGCATTATGAACTGCGTCAATGTTTGTCCAAAAGGGTTGAACCCAACTAAGGCTATTGGCCACATTAAATCGATGCTGTTGAATCGCGCGGTTTAATAACCAACGGCGCGTCAATTTGAACGGTTTATGTTGTGGATAGCCATCCCACAAAGGATGGCTATTTTTTTATAAAATCGGTTTACATATTTAGGTGAAGGAAACGCAATGCAAGACGGTGTAATGCGTGAATGGCTAGAAACTTCGCATCTAGCCGGTGGGAACGTTGCCTACATTGAGCAAATGTTTGAGGCGTATCTGGATGATCCAACCGCTGTCAGCGATGAGTGGCGTAAGGTCTTCGATGCTCTGCCAAGCGACGGCCAGGTAACAGATACCAAAATGAGCGATGTTCGCGAACAATTTCGCGAGGCTGCGAAGAACAAACTCAAACAGTCTGGAAGCGGCAGCTCAGTCAGTGATCAAAAGCAAGTTAAAGTATTACAGCTGATTAACGCTTACCGTTTCCGAGGTCACCAACACGCTAATCTAGACCCTCTTGGATTGTGGAAACAGGACAGGGTTCCTGATCTTTCTCTCGATTTTCATGAGCTTTCGAAAGACGACTTGGATCGTGAATTCAACGTGGGCTCGCTTGCCGTTGGCAGCGAAACCATGAAATTGAAAGATATTCACCAAGCGTTGGAAAACATTTACTGCGGCTCTATTGGGGCTGAGTACATGCACATCGTTTCTACTGAAGAGAAGCGTTGGATTCAGCAGCGTTTAGAAGGCTCTTTAGGTAAAGCGAAGTTCGACAAAGAGCAACAAACCAAAATTCTGCGTGAGCTGATTTCTGCTGACGGTCTGGAAAAATACTTAGGCTCAAAATTCCCGGGCGCTAAGCGTTTTTCATTAGAAGGCGGCGACAGCCTGGTACCGCTTCTTAAAGCGTTAATTTCTCGCTCTGGCGAGCAAGGCGCAAAAGAAGTGGTTATTGGTATGGCTCACCGCGGGCGTTTGAACGTTTTAGTGAACGTCTTAGGTAAGAAGCCACAAGACTTATTTGACGAGTTCGCAGGTAAGCACGGCGAAAGCAAGGGCTCTGGTGACGTTAAGTATCACATGGGCTTTTCTTCGGACTTCGCTACGCCGGGCGGCGATGTGCACTTGGCACTGGCCTTCAACCCGTCTCACTTAGAAATTGTAAACCCAGTTGTCATGGGGTCTGTACGTGCTCGTATGGATCGCTTAGAAGACAAGGTTGGCGAAAAAGTTCTGCCAATTACCATTCACGGTGATTCGGCTATTGCCGGTCAGGGTGTGGTACAAGAAACCTTTAACATGTCGCAGACCCGAGCGTATCAGGTTGGCGGCTCAGTACGTATTGTTGTGAACAACCAAGTCGGCTTCACAACGTCTAAACAAGAAGATGCGCGTTCAACTCAGTACTGTACTGATATTGCGAAAATGGTGCAGGCGCCAATTTTCCACGTCAATGCAGACGACCCGGAAGCGGTTGTTTTCGTTACGCAATTAGCGCTCGATTATCGTAATACCTTTAAGCGTGACGTAGTTATCGACCTTGTTTGCTATCGCCGTCACGGCCATAACGAAGCGGACGAGCCAAGTGCAACGCAGCCGTTGATGTACGCAAAAGTTAAGAAGCATCCAGTGGCGCGAGAGTTGTATGCAAAACGCTTAAACGAATCAGGTGCCGTCAGCGAAGAAGACGCTAAGCAGTGGATACAAGATTACCGCGATGCATTGGATAAGGGTGAAGTCGTTGTCGAAGAACACCGCCCAATGCGTGCGCATTCAGTCGACTGGTCACCGTACATTGGTAATGACTGGGACGTTGAGTATGACTACAAAGTATCAGCGAAGAAGTTAAAAGAGCTGGCGGATAAAATTTCTTCGTATCCGGAAGAGCATAAGCTGAACTCGCGTGTTGCCAAGGTCTATCAAGAGCGCCAGAAAATGGCGAAAGGTGACAAAGCGTTGGACTGGGGCTTTGCAGAAAGCCTGGCTTACGCAACTTTAGTAGACCAAGACGTCCATATTCGTTTAACAGGTCAGGATTCAGGCCGCGGTACGTTTTTCCACCGTCATGCAGTATTGCATAATCAGGACGATGCTAGCGTCTATATGCCTCTGAACAATATCAGAGACGATCAGGGCCAAATTGAAATTTATGACTCAGTGCTGTCAGAAGCAGCTGTACTTGCGTTTGAGTATGGTTACGCAACGGCAGAACCAAAATCACTGATTATGTGGGAAGCTCAGTTCGGTGACTTCGCTAACGGCGCTCAGGTAGTTATTGACCAGTTCCTCAGTTCCGGTGAGCAGAAGTGGGGCCGTTTATGCGGACTGACTCTGTTATTACCGCACGGCTACGAAGGACAGGGGCCAGAGCACTCTTCAGCACGTCTGGAGCGTTTCTTACAGCTTTCTGCTGATCACAACTGGTCAGTCTGTGTGCCAACCACTCCGGCACAAGTATTTCACATGATTCGCCGTCAACAACTGCGTCCGGTTCGCCGTCCGCTTGTTGTTATGACGCCGAAATCATTGTTGCGTCATCCTCTGGCTATCTCAGAGATGAGCGAGCTTGAAAATACCGGTTTCCAAAATGCGATTGGCGAAATCGACTCTTTGGATCCGAAAAAAGTAAAACGCGTGGTGTTATGCTCTGGTAAGGTTTATTACGACTTACTGAAAGAGCGCCGCGACCGTGAACAAGACGAAGTGGCTATTATCCGTATCGAACAGTTGTATCCGTTCCCTGCGGAAGAAGTAGCCGATATCATGAAAGATTATCAACACGGCAAGGACTTTGTCTGGTGTCAGGAAGAGCCGCAGAACCAAGGTGCCTGGTATAGTAGCCAGCACAACTTCTGGGCTGCGATACCTTCCGGTGCTCAGTTAACTTATCGTGGTCGGGACGCGTCAGCGGCTCCAGCGGTGGGTTATTTATCAGAGCATAACAAACAGCAACAAAAACTCGTTGACGAAGCGCTAACCATTAAATAGGTGAAGATGAACCATGGCGATTGATATTAAAGTTCCTCAATTACCCGAATCTGTTGCAGATGCTACCATCGCAACATGGCACGTAAAACCTGGCGATAAAGTATCGCGCGACCAAAATTTGGTGGACATCGAAACCGATAAGGTAGTGCTTGAAGTTGTCGCAGAAGCTGACGGTGTTTTAGGCGAAATTACTGCTGAAGAAGGCACCACAGTTACTGCTGAAGAAGTAATTGGTAAAATCGAAGAAGGCGATGGCGCTGAAAGCTCTGACTCAAAGAAAGAAGAGAAGTCAGACGACGGCGACAAAAAAGCCGATAAGAAAGACGACAAAAAAGACTCCGGCTCTTCTGAGAAAAAAGGCTCAGGCGAGAAGATGAACGTGACTGTTCCTCAATTACCAGAGTCTGTATCTGACGCAACGATTTCAGCCTGGCACGTTAAAGAAGGCGACGAAGTTAAACGTGACCAGAACTTAGTAGACATTGAGACCGACAAAGTGGTTCTGGAAGTCGTTGCTCCTGCTGACGGTGTGTTAGTTAAAATTGAACACGACGAAGGCGCAACGGTTGGTGCTGACGACGTTATCGGTATTGTGGAAGCGGGTGCTTCTTCAGGCGGTAGCGTAAGCAAATCAGACGATAGCAAGTCTGAGTCTGCTGCTGAAAGCAAAGACGACGGCGGTGACAGCGAAGTGGCTGGTCCTGCAGTGCGTCGCTTATTAGGTGAACACGGCCTTAAGCCAAGTGACGTTAAAGGCACGGGTAAAGGCGGACGTGTCACCAAAGAAGACGTTGAGAAGCACGTGAAAGCAGGCTCATCATCTAAGTCTTCGGACAGCAGCAAGCAGCAATCTGCACAACCTGCAGTTTCAGGTGACCGCGACCAGAAACGTGTACCTATGACACGTTTGCGTAAGCGTATTGCAGAGCGTCTGCTACAAGCGAAAAATGACACGGCCATGTTGACGACGTTCAACGAAATCAACATGAAGCCAATTATGGACTTGCGCAAGAAGTATAAAGACGTCTTTGAAGAAACTCATGACACACGTCTTGGTTTCATGGGCTTCTACGTTAAAGCAGTAACAGAAGCACTGAAACGCTTCCCTGACGTGAATGCGTCTATCGACGGTGATGACATTGTTTATCACAACTACTTTGACGTAAGTATTGCGGTTTCAACCCCTCGTGGTTTGGTAACGCCGGTTCTGCGTGATACAGACAAAATGTCAATTGCAGATATGGAAAAAGGCATTCGCGAGCTGGCTATTAAAGGTCGTGACGGTAAGTTAACCCTGGATGAAATGCAGGGTGGTAACTTCACTATCACTAACGGTGGTGTCTTTGGTTCACTGTTATCCACGCCAATTTTGAACCCACCTCAAAGCGCAATTCTGGGTATGCATAAAATTCAGGAGCGCCCAATGGTTGTCGACGGTAAGATTGAGATCTTGCCAATGATGTACTTAGCTCTGTCTTACGACCACCGTATTATCGATGGTAAAGAATCGGTTGGCTTCCTGGTCACCGTAAAAGAGCTGTTAGAAGATCCTCAACGTCTTATCCTGGATATCTAAAGACGCTGAGAACCAGCCGCAATGCTAATTTAGCTTGCGGCTGTTAATTTTGCGCCGTTCACGTTAAAATTCGGCGCGGTATTCGGGTAGGCAGCAGGTAAGCTGCTTTTGTTGTTTCAACGAATCGGAAGAGCATCATGAATTTGCATGAGTATCAGGGTAAGCAACTCTTTAAAGAGTTCGGTTTACCAGTATCTGAAGGTTTTGCGTGCGACACAGCTGATGAAGCTGTAGAAGCGGCAAAGCGTATTGGTGGCGACATTTGGGTCGTAAAATGTCAGGTTCACGCAGGCGGCCGTGGTAAAGCGGGCGGTGTGAAGCTGGTTAAAAGTTTAGACGAAGTTCGTGCATTCGCAGAACAGTGGTTAGGCAAAAACTTAGTAACTTTCCAAACCGACGAGAAAGGTCAACCGGTTGCTAAGATTTTGGTTGAAAGCTGTACTGATATTGCTGACGAGCTTTACTTAGGTGCGGTTGTTGACCGTGGTTCACGTAAAATCGTGTTCATGGCATCAACTGAAGGCGGCGTAGAAATCGAAACCGTTGCTGAAGAAACACCAGAGAAAATTCTGAAAGTTGAAATTGACCCAACGGTTGGCCCTCAGCCATACCAGGGTCGTGAATTAGGCTTTAAACTGGGTCTGACTCCAGATCAGGTAAAGCAATTCACTAAGGTTTTCTTAGGCTTGGCGAAAATGTTCGAACAGTACGACTTAGCACTGTTAGAAATTAACCCATTAGTTATCACTGACGAAGGCAACGTACACTGTCTGGATGCGAAAGTCGGCATCGACGGCAACGCACTGTATCGTCAGCCTAAAATTCAGGAAATGCACGATCCGTCACAAGACGACGCTCGTGAAGCGGAAGCTGCTAAGTGGGAACTGAACTACGTAGCGTTAGACGGCAACATCGGTTGTATGGTTAACGGCGCAGGTTTGGCGATGGGTACTATGGACATCGTTAAGCTGAGTGGCGGCGAGCCAGCTAACTTCCTTGACGTTGGTGGCGGCGCAACAAAAGAGCGTGTTTCTGAAGCGTTCAAAATTATCTTGTCTGACAGCTCTGTTAAAGCCGTATTGGTTAACATCTTTGGTGGTATCGTTCGTTGCGACATGATCGCAGAAGGTATCATTGGCGCGGTTGAAGAAGTCGGCGTTAAAGTACCAGTGGTTGTTCGCCTTGAAGGTAACAACGCTGAACTGGGTACACAGAAATTGAACGAAAGTGGCCTGAACATTATCGCTGCAGAAAGCTTGTCTGATGCTGCCGATAAAGTGGTTGCTGCGGCAGGAGGTCAATAATGAGCATTTTGATCGATAAAAACACCAAAGTAATCTGTCAGGGTTTCACTGGCGGTCAGGGTACTTTCCACTCTGAGCAAGCAATTGCTTACGGTACGCAAATGGTTGGCGGTGTAACACCTGGTAAAGGTGGTCAAGAGCACTTAGGCCTGCCTGTATTCAACACCGTAAAAGAAGCGGTAGAAGCAACTGGCGCAACTGCATCAGTTATCTACGTACCGGCTCCTTTCTGTAAAGATTCAATCATCGAAGCAGCAGACGCTGGTATCGAACTGATTGTTTGTATTACTGAAGGTATCCCTACGCTGGATATGCTTTACGTTAAAGAATACCTGACGCACAAAGGCGTGCGCATGATCGGTCCAAACTGCCCGGGGGTTATCACTCCGGACGAGTGCAAAATCGGTATCATGCCTGGCCACATCCACAAGAAAGGTAAAGTGGGTATCGTGTCACGTTCAGGTACATTGACGTACGAAGCGGTTAAGCAGACTACTGACGCAGGTTTTGGTCAGTCTAGCTGTGTTGGTATCGGTGGTGACCCTATCCCGGGTTCTAACTTCATCGATATTCTGGAACTGTTTGAAAAAGATCCAGAAACCGAAGCTATCGTAATGATCGGTGAAATCGGTGGTACAGCAGAAGAAGAAGCGGCAGAGTACATCAAAAACAATGTCTCTAAGCCGGTTGTTTCTTACATTGCTGGTGTTACTGCTCCTCCGGGCAAACGTATGGGCCACGCTGGTGCGATCATTGCCGGCGGTAAAGGTACTGCTGACGAGAAATTCGCTGCACTTGAAGCAGCAGGCGTTAAAACTGTACGCAGCCTGGCCGATATCGGCAAAGCTGTTGCAGAGAAAACTGGCTGGTAATATCCCGCCAACGCTTAAACAAAACCCGGCCTTCGTGCCGGGTTTTTTGTGGCTGTTCTCTAAGGAATAAAGTCGGAATAAGCCAAGAGCCGGCGGTTGGGTGTTGTAGTTCTGCCATGTCAGGGACGCTACTAGCACGTCCGTGTGGGCTTGACGAAGGCCATCCTTGGCCTTCGACACCCTGACATGACAGAACTACAACACCGGGCACCAGCCCTTGTCTTATTTCGCCTTTACTGCGCGCAGTCACAAAGCGATCTTCCTGATAATTTTATGCGTAAGCTTAATTGAAACGTTAATAAATCAGGAGGCAATATGAGTAGCAATAATGCAAGCCAAGTTGCAGACTTTACAGCACCGGGAATGAAAAGTGAGTCGGCGGATAAAGTCATAGCAATTCTTGATGATCGCTTAGTCGCACTTCTTGACTTACAACTTACGCTAAAACACGTTCATTGGAATGTCGTTGGTCCAAACTTTATCGGCGTACACGAAATGTTGGACCCACAGGTTGACGTCGTGCGCGAAATGACCGATACCATCGCAGAACGAATCGCGACCATGGGTGGCGTACCGTTAGGTACACCGCAGTCGATTGTCGACCGTCGTCGTTGGGATGAGTACAGTATTGGCAGAGGACTTGTTGTCGACCATCTGGCAGCGCTGGACAAAGTCTATAATGGCGTTAATTCAGACCATCGTGCAGCCATCGAAAAGCTCGCAGATTTAGATCCCGTGTCCGAAGACCTGCTAACAGGACAACTGGGTGACTTAGAGCAGTTCCAATGGTTTGTACGCGCGCACATCGAATCAGCCAGTGGCGAATTAAAACGCTGATTCGTAGGTTACCTCGATGAGTTACTAAGCCCAGCACGGTCATCGCTGGGCTTTTTTATTGCCTCATGATTACCTAGCCAGCGATTAACTGCGTCGTTCACTTGATTGTCATAAATCATCATCTCCACATGACCACGATTATCGAAGTGTCTCAGTTCAACCGCATCAATGGTGGCAAGCGCTTTAATTTGCTCAGGATCGCTAATCTTGTCTAGCCCTCCCGCTAAAATGAGTGTTGGGGGTAAAGAATCAGTCGTTTGGCGTAATAAAATGCGCGGCGTTGATAACTGTCGAGAATTCGTTTGCCGCTCAGTCAGCACGTTCTCGAAGGTAGTTTGCAGCCACTGGTCAGACACGAGCTTAGTAAGCAAAGGACTTGAGCTTTTGGCCATTCGTGTGGCCGCGGGCGTAAAATCAGTCATCGGCGCGACAGCAATAAACCCGGAGATACTGCCATACGACGCAATATACTGCGCGGCAATAGATGCACCATAGGATTTTCCATAGAGAATGACCGGTAACTGATACTGTTGTTTAAGCGTCGTGATTAAACGATGTAAACGCTTTAGATCTGCGGCACCAAAGCTCACTGGCTTCTGTTTTGCCTGACCATGCCCCAACAGGTCAAAGCAGGCGGTATGATAACCCTGCAGCTGCAGCGCCACGTTGTCAAAGAAAACCGATTGGGCATTAGTGCTGTAGCTGTGTAGCAGAATTATAATACCTTTGGCAGATGGAAAATCCTTTGGAGGGGACTCAAGTTCTAGTTTGTATTTACGTACTGGTTCGATGCCTTTTGGCGCGTTGCTGTAGCGAAAAGTGAAATCCATCTTTGGTGGCATAAAATCGGCCGTCAATGCTTCGGCATCACCGAAGTAAAATGGGAAACCTTGTTGGCCGGTAACCTCGCGCGCTTGCAGATGATAAATTTCGAGTAGCTCGCGGTCGTTCACGCCCTCAACAACCATGCCGCCGTCGCCAGGATAAAGTATTTGTTGCTCGATAAAGTGCGCACAACCCGAGGCCATGCTGAGTAGCAAAGCAATACAAATAGTGCCTGAAGGTTTTCTAAAGCGCATTGATGCGGATTCCTCTTAACGAGCTGTGTTTTATGGTTAGTGCTAAGTTATTTAACCTGTAGTGTCATCGCAGCGTCAAAACGCAGTTCACCATTAGTGACCTTTGGGTTGTTTTTGAGTGACCTGATAATGGCATTATGCTGATCGCTGTTATGACGCTTAGATAGTTCAATCAAAATCGAATTGGGCGTATTGGTATTGCGTGCCAGTTTTATGTCGGTGCCGATTTGATTCTCTCGTTGATATAGCGCCCGCAGCGTGTCGACGGGCGTTGATGGATTTGCCGCGAGTCTGTTATCCATTTCGTAACCATAGCCCAGGTCGGCTTCTGCGAGGGATGCCAGGCGCTGCGATGGCGTCGATGGATCGGCTGCAGCAATGAGTGCGTTACTTAGCTGCATTGCGCTCACACTGAGGTAGCCCGCGTAACCGACAACTAGAAGCGCCAATGCACCGCTGACAACCGATTTAAACCGATACTTCTGCGCGAGCCCTTGCAGAAAGTAGAACGCGGCAATGGACAAAACTAACCAGAGCGCCGCGTTTAAAATCAGTGAGTACATGATGACAATGCCGCTCTGGGCATCTGGTGCGATCTCGGTAACGCGCGTCTGCAGGTTGAAAGCCGAATAGCTGACGACAAAACTGAAAGTGACAGCGATTACTGCCGCCTGCCATAGTCGGAGATTTTTTAGCAGTGTCATACAAATTCCTTTTTTGTGACTAACACGAACCCGAGCTTGGCGTCGTTGCAGCAGTGATGGCAGGCATAATCACAGCAACCATAACCGCGGCTTCAATGGCCTGGACAGCTTCTTTAGCGGCTTTAGACACAAGTTCGCCATTTTCTAGCTGCTTAATGCGTTGTTTGCGGTCTTTCAGTTCTTGCTTACTGAACACCTGTGGCAGTAGCTTGGCACTATTGGCTAATGCGACGGCAATAGCAATTTGCGGTTCAATATCTTCGCTATCACTGAGTACTGCATCTCGCATGGCCTGACGCAACTCCTGCTCTGGTTGCGGGTTTACTTCGGGGTAAACCTGGCGCTCGAACAGCCACAACACTTTCTCTTTTTCATGAGACACAATGCCGTCATCAGCTAATGCTTGTGCAACTTTATGTTTCAGGTTCTTAATGCCGCCGAGTTTTTGCACCCAGTCCTTGAGTTTACGCGGACGTTTGGCTTCAGCGATCATCGTTAAAGCTTCATCTAACAACGCATCGCTAGTAGGGCTGTCATCGAGCACTGCAACTTTGTTTTTATTATTTTCATCAGTCTTAATTCGGCCGAGCATTAAAAGTTCAGCGGCTATGGCTCCAGCGGTGGCATACTCCACGTACATGCCGTTCATGGTGCCCTTTTCCTCGCACAATGCGAGCAGCATAACGGCTTCATAGAGTTTTAAGTGTTCTGGCATGGTGTACCTGTCGTCGAATCATTGTTGAAAGAATAGTATTAACAAATTTATCAATTATCTTCTATGCTTAATGTAAGTTCGACGTCTCACCGATAAATTAAGCAACGGCTAATTTCTATGACGAATAACCGCGACAAGCAAATTAGCGAAGCACGGTTCCATAAGCTCTTCGATGATACACAAGCTATGTCTATTCAAGGCTATCGCGTGGATGGCTCGGTCGTCTATTGGAATGCCGCTTCAGAAAGAATATACGGTTATTCCACCAGCGAAGCGCTTGGGCGCAGCCTTTTTGACTTAATTATCCCTCATGAGATGCGCGACGAAGTAAAGCAAGCCGTTGCCTGGATGTTTGACAACGAAGAGGGTATTCCACCAGCGCGATTGAACCTCAAACATAAAGACGGCTCCACGGTGCCTGTTTACTCAAGCCATACCGTCGTTTCACTGCCGAATGACGAGCCTATTATGTTCTGTATGGATGCGGATATGCGTTCATTAGAAATGGCTGAAGCAGAAGTTCAGCGCCTGTCTTATTATGACTCACTAACTGGGTTACCCAACCGTCGTTTAATACTGGAGCGAATAACCAGTGCTATGCGCAACACCAGCAGTGACACCTCCGCTGCTGCGTTGCTTATCGTTGATATTGAGAAGTTTCACAGTATTAACGATAGTCTGGGCTACAGTGTTGGTGACAGGGTCCTGGTAAGTTGCGCTGAATCTTTGCAGCAATTTAGTTCTTCTCCAGATGACCTGGCTCGTCTTGGTAAGGATGAGTTTGCTCTTGTTTTACCTTGCTCGACATCCTCACTCGATGCTGTTGCAGCAGAGGCCGAACTAATGGCAACTCAAATTCTTCAAAAATTAAAAGCGCCATTAATTCTTGATGGACGGTCGCACCAACTCAATGCCTGCATTGGAATTACGTTGTTTCATTGCCCCGGAACATTACCCGGAGAAGAACTGCTGCGCCAGGCGGATATCGCACTCAAAATGGCGAAACGCTCCAATACAACCGATATCAGTTTCTTCGACTCACAGATGGAGTCATCGGTTAAAAAGCGCTTAGAAATATCACAGGCGCTAAATCACGCTGTCGACAATGACGAACTGGCTCTGGCGTTACAGCCGCAAGTCGATCAGAATCAGAACATTACTGGCTTTGAAGCGCTTCTTCGTTGGCATCATCCTAAGTTTAAGACACTCTCGCCCAATGACTTTATTCCTATTGCCGAAGCGAATGACAGTATTATCGCGCTGGGTGACTGGGTCTTAGAAAAGAGCAGTGAAAGCTTTAACATATCTGTCAATGTTAGCCCGGTTCAGTTTCGTCGGGGGGACTTTGTTCAGCGCGTGAAAAATATCCTCAAAACCACCGGGGCAAACCCCAAGTGTTTATGCCTTGAACTGACAGAGAGTCTCATAGCCGACGATATTGATTTTATTGTTGAGCAAATGGCCAGTCTGCGTGAACTGGGCGTGTCGATTTCACTCGACGACTTTGGCACTGGCTATGCGTCTCTAGCCTATCTTACACGGCTGCCGCTTGATGAACTCAAAGTTGACCGAGCTTTTGTGCGTGACTTAGATGGACACAGTAAAGGCGCTTTGTTAACGGAGACAATTATTAGCTTAGGTCGCAGTATGAACCTTACCGTCATTGCAGAGGGGGTGGAAACGGAGCAACAGTTCAAGCGTTTGCAGAATATGGGGTGCGAGCATTTCCAGGGGTACTTCTTTGGTAAGCCTTCTACAGATATTGAGCATTATTTACCAAGCAAGTCACTCTAATTTACACCGCTCAATCGACTCGCCTATTAGCTTTTCAATGGCTTTCAGCGCTTCAGCGTCCTCGTCTGTAACCAAAGAAATAGCATGACCAGTTTGACCGGCTCTGCCAGTACGGCCAATACGGTGTATGTAGTCTTCCGCGACGTGGGGGAGGTCGTAGTTAATCACGTATGGCAGCTTTTCAATATCAATGCCACGCGAGGCAATATCAGTGGCGATAAGTACCTGCACTTTGCCACTTTTAAAGTCGGTTAACGCTTTAGTGCGGGCGCCCTGGCTTTTAGCGCTGTGAATAGCCGCTGCCGAAAAACCGGCTTTATCCAGCTGCTTAACTAGCCGGTTAGCCCCTTGCTTAGTGCGCGAAAACACAAGCACTTTGGGTTGCTCCAGACTTTTCAGTAGCTTTAATAACAGCCCCAGCTTTTGGCTTTTTTGTACCTCATACAAAGTTTGTTCAATAGGCTCGGCAGTTGCGTTGGGTAGTGCCACCGAAATTTCGACCGGGCTTTTCAGTAAGCCTTTAGCCAGCGCACGAATGTCGTCAGAAAAGGTTGCCGAGAACAGTAGCGTTTGGCGTTTAGCCGGCAGTAACTTAATAATGTTCTTAATGTCGTGAATAAAGCCCATGTCGAGCATGCGGTCGGCTTCATCCAGTACCAGCACTTCTAACTTAGGAAAGCGAACCGCGTTTTGTTTGTATAAGTCCAGCAGGCGGCCAGGTGTGGCCACCAGAATATCCACGCCTTTGCGAAGCTTCATCATTTGCGGATTAATTTTTACACCACCAAACGCCACCGCGTAATTCAATGGCAGACCCGCGCTTAAGTTCGCAACGTTTTCACCGACCTGAGCCGCCAACTCGCGAGTGGGCGTTAAAATAAGCGCACGCGCTGTGTTTGCCTTGGCGCGGTCGTTACCTTTCAGAAGCTCTAAAATAGGTGCCGTAAAGGCCGTTGTCTTTCCCGTACCCGTTTGCGCCGCGGCCATGACATCCTTCCCCGCCAGCACCAATGGAATAGCTTCCGCCTGAATGGGCGTGGGTTCGCTATAACCCTGACGTGAAAGGGCAGTAAGAGTTTCAGGGGAAAGTGCGAGATCAGAAAAGTTCATGTGGTCGTGTGTGGTTTTATGGTGTTTAGGGCGAGTATTGTACGTTAGATGTGATGTGTTTGGTACGGGGGAACGGCTTGTTATTAGTGGCTCGCTGATTCAACTGCTGGTGGTGATGCTTTGCGCATATCGGTCGGCGGAGTTGCTCGATTTAGTATTGCCTTATGGGGTTAACTCTTTTATCGTCATAGATATAACAAAAAATTAAAGTCTCATATTGCGCATTAATAAGAGCGAAAGTGAGCATGCTCGAATAGTTTTTTCGGGTAAGTTCGAATTAAGAGTAAAAATAGTACTTTTTATCAGTCATTTAAGGCGGTTAGGAGTGCTGTTTTTGGGCGTTACAAAATGCGTCTGCAACATATATAATTGTTAGCTGATTAGTGCAACCGTTCAAAAGGAATATAAATGCAAGATGCCACTTTAAAATCGATTACAGCCACAGTTCAAAATGGTGTTGCAAAAGCAGATGGGAAATTTTGGATTACTGAAACTGATATTCATTTTTCCCCATATAATAAAGGTTATGGGCTTGGGCCTCTTAAAATTGAAAGGAGCTCAATTTCAAAAGTAGAAAAATGCTCAGGTAAAGGTGCGGGTATTCTGCCTATAACATCTGATGCAATCAAAGTTTCATTACTTGATGGCAGTACATTCCAATTCATAGTGTCAAATCCTAACGAGTTAGTTGTACTCCTGAGCAAATAATCAGCTAACAAGGCGCTTAAAACGCAACCCGCGGGGCGGGTTGCTGGGACAAAAACACAATGCCGCTTCGCGATTATGGCATTGTATTTTTGCCCTTTAGCTAGTAGTTATAAGCCATTGGAGACGAGGTGATTCATTCAAGCGAAACAAAAAATCAACACTTTATTTCTCGAGCAGAGCTTAGGCTTAATTCCATTAATCCTGGAGCTAGCCTAAAGAATCAAAGAGTATACTCCTTTGAGGTTACAGGTAGAGAAGCTTTTGGCTATGAGTTATCTTCTGATAGAGGAGCCAAAATTGATGATTCTCTATCTATTCATGATTTATTTAGCTTTGATGTTGTTGATAGAAGGCTGCGCCTGAATTTTGAGAATATCTTTACTAAATATGAAGGGCGAATTGGAAGTGATACTGAAAGTCTTTTATCGAAAATAGATAAGAATAATTCCGATATTAAAGGAGAGGTTCTTAATTTATTTGTTGCTAAGTTCCTTAATTTCGTAAGAAATCCATATTCAGTTGAGAAGCTTCTGAATACATTTGCTGTCCTGCGAAATTTTAAACCTGCTCAAGAGCCATTGAAAAGTCAATTTGAAAAACTACTAGCAGGAAATAGACCTCAACAGGAATACTTATGTTCGCAGCTTGGCATTACCCATAATCAATATGTCACTTGGTTAGGCTCATTGTTTATGTTGCTCTCTGAGTTTAGGGAGGGCGAGCCTAATTTCATGGAGGAAACTATACGGTCTCTCTTTGAGAACCCCGATACAGCAGTGTTTGTAATGATTTATAGGTATACAAACGGCACATGTATTGTGTCTGATCGAGGTCATACAATTCCAGTACCTGATGGAAAGCATATGGCATTTGATTTTAATCTTAGCTCTAATGCGTTTATTAGGTATATGTTTGGTGACCTAGAGTCTCTAACTCCAAAGGGCGTACCTCAGAAGATTGTAGATATGTATAAGGCCCAGAAAAAGGAAGTGAAAGTTTTTCCATTTGAAAATGATATGAATGAACTTGAGGTATATAATCAGCGTACTTTGTACCAGTGTCATTCTCGAGTATATAGCTCGGCAAGAGAAAACCATGGCTTATAACAAGGCGCATCACTCACTTCCGTTGGTTGCTAGGGCGTCAATCCGCTACGCGGCTCGTCGCCCGTGTGCTTTGCGTTAATTGGTTTTATTGAGCTGATGACTTCTTCTCTTCGCTATCAAGTTCATTGATTAACGATTCAAGGTCATACTCCGTTACGCTACTTTGCTCACCTTCTACAAGCAATTGACATAAGGTGCTTATCCTCAGTTCTTGGGAGCTGTCGGAATGTGCATCGAAACATTTTGGCATTGCCATAACCTTAAGTTTACTAGTTGAAAGGGGTACTAAGCCTTAAATATAGCCCAGTCTAGCTATGGAGACAAAACGAGTGATGTGAGATTGGGGCATCGAAGGCCATGGATGGCCTGAGGTGAGCGCTCATGGATGAGCTTGCAGCGTACCCAAACTCACATCACTTGTTTTGCTCCATCCTCCAACTCTGGTTGTACCACCAACACTTTCACGTCTACAATGCTGTTAACTATTCGTTGGGAGCGGGCATTATGGACTTTTCCTACAGTGCGAAAACAAAGGACTATTTGGCGCGGCTTGACGCGTTTATGCGCGAGCATATTGAGCCGTATGAAGACCAGTATCAAAAAGAGAATTATCGGCTGAACAGCACGCCGCATTGGCGCGAGTGGCAGGTGCCGCCGCGGGTGGCAGAGCTTAAGCAGTTAGCAAAAGAGCAGGGGCTTTGGAACCTGTTTTTGCCGGACAACGAACTGGGTGCTGGCTTAACGACATTGGAATATGCACCACTGGCCGAGCGCATGGGTCGAAGCTTGTTAGCGCCCGAGGTATTCAACTGCAACGCGCCCGACACGGGTAACATGGAAGTGCTGTATCACTTTGGCGATGACCCGCAGCAAGAGCAGTGGTTAACGCCGCTTTTAAACGGCGATATTCGCTCGGTGTTTTGTATGACCGAACCCGATGTCGCGTCCTCTGATGCCACCAATATGCAAACCACCATTGTTGCCGACGACTCAGACTGGGTTATTAACGGCCGCAAGTGGTGGAGTACCGGTTTAGGCCACCCTGACGCTGAAATTGCCATTGTTATGGGGCTTACTGATGAAGACGCTGAAAAGCATCATCGTCACTCTATGGTGCTGGTGCCGCTCAACACCCCTGGCGTTAATATAGAGCGCATGCTGCCCGCGTTAGGCGAATACGACGCGCCTTATGGTCATGGTGAGGTGGTGTTCGACAACGTGCGCGTTCCCAAAGAGAACATTATTGTCGGCCCCGGTGCGGGTTTTAAAATTGCGCAGGGGCGTTTAGGCCCGGGGCGTATTCACCATTGTATGCGCGCTATTGGCGCGGCAGAGCGGGCGCTGGAGCTGTTCATTGAGCGCGGTACGTCACGCATTGCCTTTGGCGAACCTTTATTAAAGCTGGGCGGCAACAGTGAGCGTCTGGCAGACTTGCGTGTCGCTATTGATCAAGCGCGTTTACTGACTCTGCACGCGGCCTGGCAAATTGACAACATTGGTGCCATGAAGGCCATTAAAGAAATATCGGCCATTAAGCTGGTGGCACCGAATGTGCTGCAAAAAGTGGTGGATGAAACCATGCAGCTGTTTGGTGGCGCTTCTATGTGCCACGACACACCGTTACCGGGCTTACTGACTGTGGCTCGTTCACTACGTATTGCCGATGGACCCGATGCGGTTCACCGTGCGACCATTGCAAAAAACGAATTAAAACAGTGGAAAGGGCGTATTAATGACTGACGCGTCAACAATAACGGACCAAGCGAGCGAGGTTCGCGAAGAGGAAGCGTTGCCGGTTGAAGCACTGGACAACTGGCTGACTGAGAACATAGGACGTGAGCTACCGGACAACCGAGGTGAGCTCAGAATTACGCAGTACACCGGTGGTGTGTCGAACTGGACGTACCGCTTAGACTATGACGGTTTAGCGTTAGTGTTACGTCGCCCACCTGAGGGCACAAAAGCTAAGTCAGCCCACGACATGGGGCGTGAATACCGCTTACAAAAGCGTTTACGTCCGGCGTTTCCCCATGTGCCTCGTATGCTGGCGCACTGTAAGGACGAGTCGGTTATTGGTGCTGAGTTTTATGTTATGGAGCATGTTACCGGCATTATTCCACGCCGCCGTTTCCCTAAAGGTCTGGACTTAAGCGCCGGGCAGGCTCGTCAGCTTTGTACGAACGCACTCGACAAGCTTATTGAACTGCACAATGTCGACATAGACAGTACAAAGCTTCGTAAAATAGCCAAAGGCAAGGGTTATACCGAGCGTCAGGTTAACGGCTGGTGCAGTCGTTATGAAAAGGCGAAAACCTGGAATGTGTTTGGCGCTAAGTCGGTTATGCGCTGGCTTAAAGGCAATCAGCCAGAGAACGAAAAAATATGTCTGGTTCATAACGACTTTCGGTTAGATAACCTGATTCTGAACCCGGAAGATCCAACCGATATTATCGGTATTCTGGACTGGGAGCTGGCAACCTTAGGCAACCCGTTAATGGACTTAGGTAATTCGCTGGCGTACTGGATTGAAGCGGGCGACGACAAAGTGGCACGAGCAACCAAACGTCAACCGAGTGATTATCCGGGCATGCTAACGCGCAAAGAAATTATCGATTACTACTGCGAACGCACTGGCACCAAGGTGGAAGACTTTGCCTTTTATGAGGTGTTTGGCTTGTTTCGCTTGGCGGTTATTGCGCAGCAAATTTACTATCGGTACCACCATAAGCAAACCAATAATAAAGCTTTTAAGAACTTCTGGTTCCTGGTGAATTATTTGCTGTGGCGCTGCCGTCGCCGTATCGCTAAAGCTTAACGAATTATAATAAAAAGAGAGCTCAACAATGCCGCAAGAACGGAAGACCATTTTAATTACCGGTGCCAGCTCTGGCTTAGGGCAGGGCATGGCGCGCGAATTTGCTGCAGAAGGCAAAAACTTATGTTTGTGTGCCCGCCGTTTAGATCGCTTAGAAGCGCTAAAAGCCGAGCTGGAAGATAAGCATTCAGGCATAACTGTCAGCATTAAAACGCTGGACGTAAATGCTCACGAAGACGTATTCCGTGTGTTTCAGACGTTTAAACAAGAGCAGGGGCACATTGACCGCTTTATTATTAATGCCGGCATGGGCAAGGGCGCGGCGTTAGGTACTGGTTACTTTGAGGCGAATAAAGCCACGGCAGAAACAAACTTTGTAGCGGCGCTGGCGCAATGCGAAGCCGCTATGGAAATTCTGCGCGAGCAAAAGCAGGGCCATCTGGTGACTATTTCGTCCATGAGTGCGTTCCGTGGCATGCCACGGGCAATGACGGTGTATGCGGCAACTAAGGCCGGGCTGGCGTCGTTAACCGAGGGCATTCGTGCGGACTTAATGAAAACCTATGGCAGCAACAGCCCAATTAAAGTATCGACCATTTATCCGGGCTACATTCGCTCTGAAATTAACGAGAAAGTGAAAAATACGCCTTTTATGGTGGATACCGAGACGGGGTGTCGACTGCTGGCGAAGGCCATTAATAAAGAGCCAGTAAAAGCCTATGTTCCTTACTGGCCCTGGGCGCTAATGGCGTTCCTAATGAAACGCCTGCCACTTAAGTGGGTGTTAAAGCTGGCTTAGCTTTTATTTGTCAGAACAAACGGCGTCGCCAGCGGTAGACACTTGCACCGACAGTGACTGACTCACTCCGTTGGCGTCGTTATATAAAAATACCGGTTCCACCAAGTTCATATTGCCGCGGTCGCCGTCGTGGTTAATGTCCAGTTGCTGATCGCTCAGCGTTAATTTCATGCAGCCGTCGTGCTCGGTTGTCAGTATACGCTGCCACTTTTCAACACGCGGCTCATAAAGCCACACTTCATGTCCTTGCCACTGCTTGTCGCTACCGCGCTCACACCAATAAGTATGCGCTTCTAATGAACCGTCGCCATTATTCACCAGCTGCTGAATGTTGCAGTCTTCGTCGGTGGGTAAGTCGGGCTGCATGGTCGTTTTTTGATAAATAACCGCGCTGCCGAGAATAACGCCGACAGTAATAATAATGGCGGCAATTGGTAGCAGAATTCGTTTTAACATATGGCCTCAGAAGCTGATACAGTATAGAGTCATTACAGTAAAACGATTAGTATAAAGCGATTAACAACAAGAACAACTATAAGAACAAACGCGGGGGATGTATGTGGCAAAGGGTACTGGCTCTTTTAATACTAATAGCCGGGCTGTTAATGGCGGTGCTGGGAGTTGTCAGCGACAATGACACCAATGTTCGTTTGGCCGGTGCGGCATTGATGTTGGTAGGTATTATTTGGCTGTATCGCCAACCAACGCTGAGCTCGCTCGACTCAAAAGGGCAGACAGCACCGTTAAAATGGTATCAGTCGCCTATTTTGTGGGTGCCTATTATCGCTATTATTATTTTTATTATCAGCCTCTTCGTTTAAGAGCCTAATTAGGACATCGGGAATTATTCATGGATTTAAAAAAGCGGATTGTCATTTTAGCCGGTGCAGTGGGGCTATTCTTTTACTCAGCCACTCAAGAGCAACTGATTAGCGTTATCGCAGACTACAATCTGGGTTGGTATCAGCTGGGTATGCCAATTGCCTGGGGTGTGGTACTCGGCGGTGTGTGCGCGTTGCTGAAATTTCGTTGGTTGCTGTCGTGGTTACCGCCGGTTGTGTTAATTGCCAGTGCCATAACGACCATGGGCATTATTGGTGGTGTGGCTGTTTATGTGAAGCATCAGCTGTTTGTACTGGCGTTACCGCCGCTTCAGCTGGGCGCTATAGGTATTGGCTTGTATTTATTTGCAGTCAGTTTGACGCGCCTGTTAGGTGACATTGAAGCACGAAGCTCAGAGTCAGAGAAAAAGTCGTAAATGAAGAAGGTAAGTCTTAACGCAGATATTGGTGAGAGCTTTGGTGCCTGGAAAATGGGCGCCGATGAGCTCATTATGCCGCATATAGACTGTGCGAATATTGCTTGTGGTTTTCATGCGTCTGACCCGCTCACCATGATGGATACCGTACGTCTGGCGAAAGAATATGGGGTTACTATTGGTGCGCACCCTGCGTATCCCGATTTGGTCGGTTTTGGGCGTCGGCACATGGTTTGTAAGCCGGAAGAAGTGACGGCGATGGTGCAGTATCAGGTGGGTGCTTTGCAGGGCATTTGTGCCGGTGAGCACGCTAAAGTGGAATACGTAAAGCCACACGGTGCGCTGTATAATGACATGCTGAATGACGGACCACTGTTCGACGCTGTATGTCAGGCCATTGCGGCCTTGCAGGGAAACGACGAGTTGCCGCTTATGATTATGGCAACACCAGAGAACCATGCCTGGAAAGAGCGTGCCGCACAATTTGGTGTGACCTTGTGGTTTGAGGGCTTTGCTGACCGCGCCTATGACGACAACGGTAAGCTTCGCTCGCGTAAGCACGACGATGCGGTACACAGTGAAACTGAGGCTATGCTGGAGCAGGCACAGGCCTTTACCGAAGGAAAACCTATTACCAGCGTTAACGGTACACCACTGAGTATTCAAATTGATTCGTTATGTGTGCATGGCGACAACCCCGGAGCCATAGACACCGTCAAGCAGTTGAGAGAGATAGTAAAAGGAAGTGATGAGTAACGCAGAGAGTGCTTTTCCTAAAATAGTCACCGCCGGTGCTGACGCCATTTTGGTGTATCTGGGCGAAGGTATTGACCCCGACGTGAACGCTCGGGTCATGGCACTAACGAATCGAGTTGGTAGTGCATTAGGTGACAAGCTCTATGACCTGGTGCCTTCTTACAATTCCCTGATGATCTATTACAACGTGCTGGCGGTTTCAGAGGACGAGCTGCGTGAATGTGTGCGTAAGCTTATTGATGAATTGCAGCAAGACGGTGATGCAAGCGGTGCTTCCAAGCAGAGCACCTTGCATACCATTGACGTTTATTACGACCCAAGCGTCGGGCCCGATTTAGAGCGTGCGGCAAAACAAACCTCCTTGTCGATTGATGACATTATTAGAATGCACACCGAGCAAGAGTATCGAGTGTACGCTATGGGCTTTGCGCCGGGGTTCGCATATTTAGGTGAGTTGCCCGAGAAGCTGCGCTTGCCGCGTTTAGATAACCCAAGAACTAAAATACCAGCGGGCAGTGTGGCCATAGCAGAGGCGCAAACGGCGGTGTACCCGTCAGAGTCGCCTGGGGGGTGGAACATTATTGGCCGTACGGCAGAAACCCTCTATGACCCGCAGGCAGACAATATTAGCCCAATGAAGGTAGGCGACCGAGTGCAGTTTAAAGCGGTATCAAAAGACGAATTTGAGCAAGCCGGTGGCTCGCTGGAGTCGTTGTCATGATAAAAATTCTTGATGCAGGCATGAGAACGACGGTTCAGGATTTTGGCCGTTTTGGTTATTTATCCAAAGGCTTAACCCGCGGTGGACCGGTGGATGAGCAGGCATTTTTATGGGCAAACCGATTGTTGGACAATAATTTTAACGCAGCCCAGCTCGAAATTACCTTAGGTGGTTTGGAAATTGAATTTCAGCAAGATGGTTGTTTTGCGCTGACCGGTGCTGATGCCGATGCGCACCTGGATGATGAGCCGTTAACTCTGTGGCAGAACTTTGACGTGAAAGCCGGGCAGCGTTTGAAAGTTGGCTACGCCAAAGCAGGCTTACGCTTGTACTTGGCGGTGCAGGGTGGCTTTCAGGTAGAACCGAAATGGCACAGTTGCGCCACGGTTGAACGAGACAGTGTCGGAGGCTTGTCGGGCGACGGCTCGCCGTTACAAAGCGGCGATACTCTGCGCTTTCAGTGTGACACACCGCAGCCGTCCAGGCGCGTGAGTTGGGCGTATCGCAGCGACTACACGAAGACTCCGGTACTGGGGCTGATTCCGGGGTATCAGTATGACGACTTTCCAATGTCCGCCCGTGAAGCTTTTTGTTATAAAGACTTCGAGGTCAGTAAAGACAGCAACCGCATGGGTATTCGTCTAGCCGGCAAAGCGCTGGCAACGCCGAAACAAGGTCTGGTTTCCGAAGGCATTAACATTGGTTCGGTTCAGGTACCGTCTGACGGACAGCCCATTATTATGATGCACGACCGGCAAACGCTGGGCGGATACCCGAAACTTGGGGTTATTAACCCAGTCGACTTAGGCAAGCTGGCGCAATTACAGCCGGGCCAAAAAGTGCGTTTCAGCCGCGTTGAAGCGTCGGTTGCACAACAGCAGCTGCGCCGCTTTTATCAGTTTTTTAATGTGCGTCTGCCTTGTCAGGGCGGCGATAACCTGCGATCATAGCGCCTTTCTAATTTCCCGTGTTCATTCTGTAGCGGAGACAAAAACTTAATGGCTGATACCGATTCTCGTCCCAGTAACTTTATTCGCCAAATCATCGATAAAGATTTGGCCAGTGGTAAACACTCTACGGTGCATACCCGTTTTCCGCCGGAGCCGAATGGCTTTCTGCATATTGGTCATGCCAAATCAATCGTGTTGAACTTTGGCATTGCGGAAGACTACAACGGTACTTGTAATTTACGTTTTGACGACACCAACCCTTTGAAAGAAAAGGTCGACTACGTTAATTCGATTAAGCAGGACGTTGAGTGGCTGGGGTATCAGTGGGAAGGCGAGCCACGTTATTCGTCAAATTACTTTGATCAGCTACACGCCTATGCGGTAGAGCTTATCGAGAAAGGCTTGGCCTATGTCGACTTTTCGTCGCAGGAAGAAATGCGCGAAATGCGCGGCACTTTAAAAGAGCCGGGTAAAAACAGTCCTTATCGTGACACCTCGGTTGAAGAGAACCTGAAACACTTTGCTGACATGACAGCCGGTAAGTACGAAGAAGGCAAAGCAGCGCTGCGAGCCAAAATCGATATGAGCTCGCCGTTTATGTGCATGCGTGACCCGGTTATTTACCGTGTGCGTTTTGCGCATCATCACCAAACCGGTGACAAGTGGTGTGTCTACCCAATGTACGACTTTACCCACTGCATTTCCGATGCGCTGGAAGGCATTACGCATTCTTTATGTACGTTGGAGTTCCAGGACAACCGTCGTCTGTACGACTGGGTGTTGGATAACATCAGCATTGACTGTCACCCACAGCAAATTGAGTTTTCACGCTTAAACCTGCAGTACACGGTCATGAGCAAGCGCATTATTAATACGCTGGTAGAAGAAGGCAAAGTCACCGGGTGGGACGACCCGCGTGTTGCTAGTGTCGCCGGCTTGCGCCGTCGTGGTTATACACCAGAGTCTATTCGTGAGTTCTGTCGTCGCATTGGTGTGACGAAAATGGATAATCAGGTTGAAATGAGCATGCTCGAAGCCTGTATCCGTGACGACTTAAATGAAAATGCGCCGCGTGCAATGGCAGTGATGGATCCGGTTAAAGTGGTTATTGAAAACTATCCTGAAGACCAAACCGAGTCGTTGAATGCGCCGAACCATCCGAATAAGCCGGAAATGGGCGAGCGAGACGTTACCTTCAGCCGCGAACTGTGGATAGAGCGTGAAGACTTCCGCGAGTCAGCGAATAAGAAGTTCAAACGCTTGGTGCTGGACAAAGAAGTGCGCTTAAGAAATGCGTACGTTATTCGTGCTGACAGAGTCGAGAAGGACGCTGACGGTAATATCACGACTATTTACTGTCACTATGACGCAGACACTTTGGGCAAAGACCCGGCGGATGGTCGTAAAGTAAAAGGTGTCATTCACTGGGTATCGGCAGAAACGGCGAAAGACGCAGAGTTCCGTGTGTACGATCGCTTATTCCAGGTGCCAAACCCGGCCGCCGAGGAAGACTTATTCTCAACGCTAAACCCAGAGTCTTTGGTCATTAAGAAGGGCTTTGTGGAAGCGAACCTGGCGAACGCGAAGTTAGGTGAAAACTTCCAGTTTGAACGCTTGGGTTACTACTGCTTAGATACAGATGCCGAGAAAGAAGGGCGTCTTATTTTCAACCAAACGGTCGGCTTACGCGACAGCTGGGCGAAAATAGAGCAGCAACAGGCTACTGAATCGTAAATTGGTCCAGTAGCTTAGCGCCGTATAAACGAGAGGGGGTGTAAAAGCCCCCTGTGTGTTTCTGGCTTAAGGTATGTACAGCCAACTCAACAGCACCCTCGGCTGTTAACGAGTAACCGTTTTTCACTTTTACGCGCAGCTCTTTTGTGTTGCCGCGGTCATCTGAAATTTCGCCCCAAACATAGGTTGGGTTGTCTTTTCGTTCCTTCTCTTCCGGACCTGCTGGCTGAGACTCGAGCTTTTGCTTCAGTTTGCGCTGTACCCACTTCCAGTTAAAGACAAAGCGGAACCAGTTCATGCGGCGCATTTTCTTGACTAAACGCGGGCTGGCCGGAATGTACACCTCAATGTTGGGAATGTCAGTGGTGTAGTAAGCGGTTGAAACGTCGCCCCACGGAATGGTCATGGCGCATTTTTTACCGTTACCAAAGTCTATCCATTGCGAATGCCAGGCGTGCGGTACATCGACAATTTGTCCATTTACCCGCGCAGCGCCACCACGCCCTAAGCGCTCAATACTGGTTTTAGCGGTGCCGCGACTCATGCGTGAGCCGGAATCAAAGCCCAGTTTTAAGCGCGTCGCTTCCGGCATTTGTGCGTTTAAACGCGCCGCCACACAGTCGGTTGGAATAACGTCAAAGCCAACACCAGGGCATAGTACAATACCGGCGTTTTTGGCCGCCTGATGTTTGGAGTGGGCATATTCGAACACATCAATTTCCCCGGTAATATCCAGGTAATGTGTTTTGGTATCGATACAGGCTTGAATAAGAGGGGCGGCTGTTTTGCTAAACGGTCCGGCGCAATTCAGAACTAAATCGACATCGCTCAGTTGGCTTTTAAGAGTGTCGATATTGTCTAGTGAAAAACTGCGGTATTCGAATTCGAGATGACGCGCCACTGGCTCCAGTGACGCTTCATTACGACCGGCGAGAATAGGGTGGTAACCTCGGCGTTTGGCTTGATGTGCGATGAGCTTCCCTGAATACCCGTAGGCACCATAAATGAGCCATCGCAATGCCATACTATTCTGCCTCTATTGCCAGTTTGTACTCACAGTTTTCACCGCGCTGGCATTCACCGTACAAATACAAGCTATGGTTGGTCAACGTCAGTTTATTAGTCTTCGCCACTTTTTCCTGGCGCTCTTCAATGACGTCGTCTTCAAACTCAAAAACGTGACCGCAGGTCAGGCACACTAAGTGGTCATGGTGCTCTTTAGCGCTCAGTTCGAATACCGAGCGACCACCTTCAAAGTGGTGACGAGTAATAATGCCTGCATCGTCAAACTGGTTCAGAACACGATAAACCGTGGCTAAGCCGATTTCGTCTTTTTGCTCAAGCAGTATCTTGTACACGTCCTCAGCGCTAATGTGCTGGTTCTCTGGCTTTTTCAGAATCTCCAGAATTTTCATGCGTGGAGACGTGACTTTTAAGCCTGCTTTTTTTAACTGTTCGTCGTTACTCGCCATAAATTATTCTTAATCTCAGTCAAACTTACTAAACAGCATACCCTGTATTAACTGTCATTTGCCAGTTCTGCCAGGCACATTTCTTCGTAGACTTGTTCGCACCACTTTTTGACGCGCTCTTTAGTCAGTTCAGGCTGACGGTCTTCGTCAATACCCAGACCGACAAAGTGGTCGTCGTCGACTAAGCCTTTAGAGTCTTCAAAGTTATAGCCTTCGGTTGGCCAGTGACCAATAATAATGCCGCCTTTAGCTTCAACAATGTCACGCACCATGCCCATAGCGTCAAGGAAGTACTCTGCGTAGTCTTCTTGGTCGCCACAGCCAAAAATGCCGATTAATTTATCGGTAAAGTCGATTTCCTCCAGCTCGGGGAAAAAGTCGTCCCAGTCGCACTGAGCTTCACCGTAGTACCACGTAGGGATACCGAATAGCAGTAAATCGTAATTGGCAATGTCTTCTTTGCTGGACTTAGCGATGTCTTTTACATCGACCAGCTTTTTTCCAAGCTCTTTTTGAATCATCTGAGCGACGGCTTCTGTGTTGCCTGTGTCGCTACCAAAGAAAATTCCAACCGTTGCCATAAATTATTTTCACCTGTTTATACGAATCAACAATACTGAATGGATTATTTCGTAATTAAATAGAACGCAACCATTCAGTGACGTAAATAATTTTTTAAATACCCGACTCCCACAGGACTTGGATAATGCCTTTTGCAATGAAGCCAAAACAACCCAGGAATAACACCAGCCAAACAATAATTTGGCCAAACTTGGGTACTGAGGAGCGTTTTAAAACGTCGCGTATTGCCAGACCAATCAGCAAGAAAAGAATTCCCAGCGTTATATTGGTACCAAGAATTTCCAGTTGTTCATAATATTCAGCCAACATACAACTACTCCTTGCTGACATTTGTCGCTAATACGGGACTTGTTTTGAGCCATCGTAGAATAGCATAAAGTCGTTAAAGTAGCGACCTTAGGCCGTTAGAAAGTCGCGCACCAAACGGTTAAATATACGAGGTTTTTCGGCATGCAGCCAATGACCTGTGTCATCAATAACCTTAACCGATGCGTTGGGAAAACGTTTTTTCACGGCGTCTTCGTGTTTCTCCGTCAGATAATTCGAGTTTCCGCCTTTAATAAAAAGTACTTTTCCGTCGTAGGTGTTTTCACTCACAGCGCCGGATATTTCGCTGTAGCATTCTCTCAGTGCGTTTAGGTTTAAGCGCCACTGATAGCCCTCGTCAGTACGTTTTAAGTTTTTCAGCAGAAACTGACGTACGCCTTTCTCAGCAATGGCATCGGCCAGTTGCTTGTCTGCGTCACCCCGGCTTTTAACCTGAGAAAGGTCAAGCGCACAAAGTGCCTCCATAATGCGGTCATGGGTGCCTTCATAAGCAGCGGGGGATATATCGGCAAAGACCGCTGACAAGACACGCTCAGGGGAACTCATGGCAACTTCCATAGCAATTTTGCCACCCATCGAGTGACCAACTAAATGAAACGAATCTAAGTTGAGGTCGTCGGCAAGCGTAATAATGTCACCAGCCATGCTTGGATAGGTCATATCATTGCTGTGGAATGAGTCGCCATGGTTTCTGACGTCTGGCAAGACACAGAAAAAGTCAGACTCAAGTTCGCGAGCCAGTCGCTTGAGGTTGTCTTTGTCGCCAAAAAGCCCGTGAATGATGATAACCGCCGGGTTCTTAGAGTTACCAAGCGTTTCATGATTCAATTGTTTAGAGTCTGCCATCGAGTCGCCTTTAGTGATAAACTTTGCGGTCTATTTTCAAGGCTTTGTGGTGCCGATGCAAGCGACAAAGCCATACATAATGGTTTATTAGAGGTCGGTCATTAATAATGAAACGGATAGACATTGACGACGATTTGTACGCCTATATAGCTAGCCACACTCGCGAAATTGGAGAAAGTGCTTCCGATATTCTGCGCCGTTTGCTGGATGTTGATAAAACGACAGAGCCGGCACCTGCCAAGCCGGAAAAGACGAAAGCAGACAGTGTCTTTAACCGCCTAAATGAGCAGGACGTGCGCATTCAAAAGAGTGTCGTCGCCCGCTTTTTATACATATTAAGCATGCTGTACAAAAGTCACAGTGACCGTTTTGCTGACGTGTTGGACATACGCGGTCGTGACCGTCAGTACTTTGCGCGCACTGAAGACGCGCTGCTGAGCACCGGTAACAGTACCAATCCGAAACAAATACCTGATGCGCCGTACTGGGTTATAACCAACACCAATACGACCAAGAAAAAGTCAATGCTGACGCAGGTTGCAAAGACGTTAGGCTACAGCTCTGCTGATGCAGAAAAGATAAGGGATTTTTTATAATGGCAAATTCATCGCGCGCCGGGCAATTGGCGCAAGCTAGTGACTTAACCAACATTGCACAGTTGACCAGTGCCTACTATGTGTATGAGCCAGACCCACGCAAAGCCGAACAAAAAGTCAGTTTTGGTACTTCGGGTCACCGAGGTAGTTCGTTAAAGCGTTCCTTTAATGAAGCACATATTTTGGCGATTGCACAAGCGATTTGCGCGTACCGCGAGGAGCAGGGCATTACCGGTCCTATTTTGGTGGCTAAAGACACTCACGCACTGTCTGAGTCGGCGTATTTAAGTGCTTTAGATGTGTTTTTAGGCAATGGTCTGGAAGTGCATGTTCAGGCAGCGCACGACTACACGCCAACACCGGTATTGAGTCGAGCGGTTATTCAATGGAACAAGAATAATAGCGCCAAAGCCGATGGTGTGGTTATTACCCCGTCGCACAATCCACCGCAGGACGGCGGCTTTAAATACAACCCGCCACACGGTGGCCCAGCGGGCGGTGACGCCACTAAGACCATTGAAAAGTACGCAAATGCGTTGTTGTCGTCAGGACTTATTGGCGTGAATACCTGCGAAAGCGAAGACGTTCTTGAACACCCGGGGCTGACGTTTGTAGATTGGCGCAAAGACTACATTGAGCATTTAACCGACTGCGTGGACATGGATGCTATTGCGAAAGCTAACTTAACGCTGGGCGTTGATGCCATGGGTGGCTCGGGTGCAAAGTACTGGTTACAAATTGCTGAGCATTATGGGTTAAACATTGATGTCAAAAATGCGGTGGTCGACGCGACGTTCTCGTTCATGTCGCTCGATAAAGATGAAAAGATTCGCATGGACTGCTCGTCACCTCATGCAATGGCGTCGCTGCTGGAGCTGAAAGACAAATACGACTTAGCCATGGGTAATGACCCGGACTATGATCGTCACGGTATTGTGACCCCAACGCATGGTTTAATGAATCCGAACCATTATTTGTCAGTGGCTATCGACTATTTGAGTAAGAACCGCTCCTGGTCAGACGCTGCCGCTATTGGTAAAACGCTTGTATCCAGCGCGATGATAGACCGAGTTGTCGCTGCCAATGACCGAAAACTGATGGAAGTACCGGTTGGTTTTAAATGGTTCGCAGAAGGCTTAGCGGACCAGAGCATTGCGTTCGCGGGCGAGGAAAGTGCTGGTGCAACCATGCTGGACCGTAACGGTGATACCTGGACGACAGACAAAGACGGTATTGTTTTAGCTTTGCTGGCCGCTGAGATTCTGGCGACAACGGGCAAGAACCCCAGTCAATATTATGATGAACTGTGCGAGCAGCATGGTACGTCGTTTTATCGCCGGGTCGATACAGCATCCTCAATAGAAATGAATCAGCGCTTTAAAGGCATTCGTGCTTATAAAGTGAAGTTGCCAACGCTTGCCGATGAAGCAGTCACGGACATTACCACCAAAGCGAAAGGGAACGACGCGCAGTTTGGCGGTATTAAAGTGACTACTGAGAACGGTTGGTTCGCGGCGCGCCCGTCAGGTACAGAACCTGTTTACAAAATATACGCTGAAAGTTTTGTTGGTGAAGAGCATTTAGAAGCGATACTCCAGCAAGCCGCTGAGTGGGTCAACGACTTACTGGCTGATAAATAACCTTCTGCTAACGGAGGATAGCGTTACTTTCTATTTCGCTATCCTCGTCTTCCTCTTCTTCCTCAAGACTTTCAGGCGCTTCTTCCGCCATTGATGTTAACAGCTCGTCAGAGGTTTGTGACGGTGCCAAAATAGCGAAGTTGCTGTGTAGCTGGTCTTCTGCTTTTGCACGACGAGTCACTCGATACAGCGTATACAAGCACACCAGCGCGGTAAGACTGGCCAACAGTAAGAAGAAGAAATTTATGGCGCCAAACTGCATGAGTGCGGCAACGGCCGGTGCCCCGATAATAGAGCCTGCACCACCTATTTTGATAATAGCGCCGGTGGCACCAACCATCTGATCCTTTTCCAAATAGTCATTGGTGTGCGCCATGCCTAGCGAATACAGAGGCAATATAAAGGCACCCAGTAAACCCACCGCCAGGTAAATTAAAATAGCGTTGGATGCGCCCAGTTGTGAGAGCAATACGGCAACACCCGTGCCGCCGGCCGCACAAATAGCAATAACAAAACGGCGATCAATTCTGTCCGATAAAAGTCCAAATGGCGCCTGGGAAATGAGTCCGCCGAAAATGAAGGCTGCCATAAAGATGGTAATTTGAAAGACACTTAGGCCAATGTAAGAGGCATACATGGGTCCAATGCCGTAAAACATTGCGTAGCAGGCCTGCATAACGAACGCATTCACAACCCCTAACGGCACCGTTTTTAATAACAGTGAAACCGGCACTTTTTTGTTTTCATGAGTGGTTGGCTCGACCGTAACGCTGACCAAAATGGGTATAAGCGCCAGGTTAATGAGCAGGGCAACAATAGCGAAAGCAACGAAGCCAGCAGGGTCGGCGACGCCTAGTATCAGCTGGCCGGCAATGAGTCCGCTGTAGATAATCACCAGGTAAACCGACAGCAGGGTGCCGCGGCTTTTGTTGTCGGCCATGGTATTGAGCCAGCTTTCAACAATGACGAAAATACCGGAAATGGCAAAGCCGGTAATAAAGCGCATAACAAACCAGACAACCGGGTCGACCCATATTGCCTGCATTAAAATACTGAACGCGGCAAGAGCGGCGAGGCCACCAAACGAGCGAATATAGCCGACACGACGAATGTCTTTCGGTGCGCGGGTTGAGCCAAATAAATAGCCAATAAAATAGGCTGACATGATAAAACCGGTAACCAGCGTACCGAAGTCTTCGATAGTGGCGCGCAAACTTAACAGGGTACTGGTCATACCCACTACAACACCAATGAGACTGATGCTGGTAAGCAGTGAGCTGATTCCCCGAAGTTGTTGTTTTAGCATGTCTTTACCGCTGTTTTTGAATTTATGGCAATCATAGCGTCAGTTGCCTTTTTTTCATAGGGGAGATTCCCACAAGCTTATCCACAAGTTGTTACTTGCTGTTCTGGTTTTGGCTGTTTAATATGCTCTCAAAGTCTTATTAGGATGATGTCATGTCACGGTTGCTAAGTCGCTTTGCTTTTATTGCGTCAATTACATTGCTGACAATGCTCTATAACGGCAGCGCTCAGGCAAAGCTGGTTGATAACCTGTATTCAGCGGAAGTGGAAGTTGCCTCGCAAAGCAATTCTCATAGGCAACAAGCCATTCGAGAAGCGTTTGAGCGGGTTATTTTGAAAGTGACCGGACAACCTGAATCTATTGAACATAAGGCTGTTGAGCGAGCGTTACGCAGTGTCAGTAACTATCTCATTCAGTACGGTTACAGTGACAATCAAGGGCAACGCACATTAACAGCGACTTTCGATGGTACCAAGATACGTTCACTGTTAGCAGAGCATCAATTGCCGTATTGGGGTAGCCGCCGACCAGAGCTGTTAATGTGGATTGTGACGGAAAACGAAGATGGTCGCAGAACCATACTCGACAGTTCCGGACAGTCGGTTTTTCAGCAGCAACTCAGTTTTTTCGCACGCCAGTTAAGTTTGCCAATACGTATGCCTTTAATGGATTTAACGGACTCTTTTACGATTTCGCCAACCGATGTATGGGCGCGTTTCATGCAACCTATTAAAGAAACGTCTAAGCGTTACGGTTCCGATGGACTTTTTGTCGGAAAAATAATGCGCAACGCGGAAAGTGAAGAGCCATGGGTTCTGGACTGGTCAGTGGAAGTGGGCGACAGACGTTTGTACGGTAAAGTCTCTGCAACAAGCAAAGACTGGTTGGCAGAGCCGTTAATGCAACAGTTGATGGCTAAGCTGTCTTCTATCTACAGCATGACAGCGTCGGACGAAAGTGTGAGCCAAACCATGGCCATAAAGGTTGAAGGGCTAAACAAACTTCAGCATGTATTAGCGCTTGAGTCGTTCTTAAAAAGTATTGTGTCAGTGCAGGACGTGACATTAAAACAATACTCTCAGAGTCTTTCTGAGTTCGATATTGTGATTAACGGCTCGTTAGATCATGTTATTCAGTCGATAAACCTCGACGGTCGTTTAAAAGTGCGTGACATGGGGCCTTTTGTCAGCATGAGCGAGAATCAGGTACAGACTTATGAATGGCGCGGGGGCAATTAATGCCTCCTCAGCAGTTGCCTTTAGCCGTTCAGTTACCTGACGATGAGACCTTTGAAACCTTTCACAAAGGCAGTAATGAAACGGCGTTAAAATGGTTGCATACGTTGCCTCAAAAGCAGGCACCGTTAGAAACCAGTGAACAGCTGACCTGGCTGTCCGGACCTGAGGGAGTTGGCAAGAGCCATTTGCTGCATAGTCTGGTCGCATCTTCCTCTGAAAATAACCGCGTTTTCTATTTCCCGCTAAAGGAGCTCGCAGGGGTTGACCCCGACGCCGTGCTTCAAGGGGCAGAACAAGCCAGTATTATTTGTCTGGACGACGTCGACAGTGTTACTGACAATGAAAGCTGGTGTTACGAGCTGTTTGCACTGATTAATCGCGTAACTGACAACGAATACAGCCGCTTAGTTATGACCGCGCAACAGTCTGCCGTAAAAACAAACGTCAGTTTGCCCGATTTACACTCCCGTTTTCAGTGGGCGACGGCTTTTCAGTTACAGCCATTAACCGATGAAGACAAAGCACAGGTACTGTCCTTACGAGCGCAATTTCGGGGACTGGAGTTACCTGATGATGTTGCGGCTTTCATGATACAGCGCTTGGGGCGCTCAATGCGTGAGTTGATGAATACGTTGAACGAGTTGGATAAGGCGTCGATTACCTATCAACGCCGTTTAACCATACCTTTTATTAAAAAGATCTTGTCGGTTTAGTCCTGATCTTTCAATTTCTTTAAGCCCAATCCTAATTCGCGACCTTTATAGCGGGCAAAACCCGTTGCTCCGATAAAAGCACCAACCGCAAAAAGCAACTCTAACGCAGCCCATACGCGCTCATCCGGGTGTGTCCATAAAGTGGTTAAAGCATGCAGAAAGTAAAGCATAAGAATAAAGTTCGCCCAGGCATGCGTGTATGGCTTACCGCGCACAAGCCCGGTTAGCGGGAATAGTAGCGGCAATACCCAAAACAGCAAAGAAAGCGAAGTAGGCAAAGACGCCGGTTCCGAACTCGGTAGGCTATGCCACAAGGTGACAAGAACCAGCAATGGCCAATAGCAAAGCTGCGTTAAGACACGATAAAACTGTGGAGATGTTGGCATGAATAAATCCTAAGACATTAACTTTTGAGCGGCTGAGGCAACGCGCTTACCCAAAGCAACCGCAAGTTGGCGTTCATGCTCGGTGAGTTTACCTGAGCCGTCGACATGACTTGCACCATAAGGAGACCCGCCAGACTCGGTTTTATGCAGGGCGGGCTCAGAGTAGGGCAAACCCACCAGCAGCATACCGTGATGCAACAACGGCAGAGCCAGGCTTAGTAAGGTCGACTCCTGGCCACCATGTAACGAGCTGGACGAGGTAAAGACAGCCCCGGGCTTATCAGCTAAGGTCGCCGATAACCACTGAGATGAGGTGCCTTCCCAGAACTTCTGTAAGCCGGATGCCATGTGTCCAAATCGTGTGGGGCTGCCAAGAATCAGAGCATCGCATTGCTCTAAGTCATCGTTGCTGACATCGAGGTCACGTTCGCTGGCAGCATCACTGGCCGTATTAACGGTTCTCAATACGGCCTCGCCACCAGCGCTCGCAACACCTTCAGCAATAGCGTCGGCCAACTGTTGAGTGGCACCACCGCGGCTGTAATAAAGGATTAAAACCTGCGCCATTAAAGAATATCCAGTACCGACTCCGGAGGCCGCCCAATAGCCGCCTTATCGCCTTTAATGACTATAGGGCGTTCGATAAGCTTAGGGTTATTGACCATGGCGGTAATCAGTTCATTTTCGTCACTGACACCAGCAAGCCCCAACTCTTTGTAGATAGCCTCCTTTTTCCGCATAAGCTCGTCTGCAGAAAGTCCAAGTTTGCTCAGAATGTCTTTTAATTCAGCAGCGTTTGGCGGAGTTTTGAGGTACTCGACAACTTCTGGTTCAATAGACTTCTCTTTGAGAAGCTCAAGGGTTTGTCTTGACTTTGAACAACGTGGGTTATGATAAATTGTTACTTCACTCATTTTTGTCGTACCTTGTAGTCTCTCGTAATGCACTAATACTAACTAAACGGGGTTAAGAATGAAACTCGCAGTCATTGCTTTCGTTGCTTCTTTTATGCTGTTGGGCTGCTCTGAGTCAGTCGATGTCACGACCGATACTGGTAACACTTACGACTGGTCTTCAATGCAGGGGCAAACGGTGGTGGTTAACTATTTTGCCGAGTGGTGCGCTCCGTGCTTAAGAGAGTTACCCGAACTGAATGAGTTTCACCACCAAAAGCCTGAAAACGTCGAGCTTATTGGTGTCAGCTTTGATCCTATGTCGAATGAAGATTTAGCCGCATTGAAGAAAAAGCACGGTATTGAATTTCCGCTGTCACTGACTCAGCCGGCACCCGCATTTCCATTCGAGCGACCCAATATGCTGCCGGCAACCTATGTGATCCGACCGGATGGCAGTGTTGATGGACCGCTCATGGGCGAGCAAACGTTGGACTCCCTGAATAACGCTGTGGGCGCCGAGTAACATCACATAATGTTTCTGGCTTGGTTTTCGAGCGCTCGCAGTTGGTCTATGCGAGCGTTAATGCGCTTACGGGTAATATCATTGTCCGTGTGGTTATGCGCTGTGTGCAGCTGATTAATGGCCAGCGAAAAGTTACCACGTAACGCCAATGCCTCGGCGCGAGTTTCGTACATGGCGGCTCGCTTCCCACTTTTCTCATACACGCGGGTCAGTAAGTCGAGTGCTAACGGGTGGTTCGGGTTTTGCAGCAAAAACTCGCGCAATAGCTTTTCAGCGAGCTTACCGTTACCGGATGTAAGTGCCGCATTGGCAAAGTTAATGGTAATGACCGGCTCAGTGGGTTGACGAATATACTTACTTTCCAGCCACTCCATAACGTATTCGTAGTTTTCCTGCCCCAACAAAATGTCAGTTTGAACATCTATGTAAAATGGGTTGTTGGGATCGTTATTAAGTAAGCTTTTTATATGCTCTTCGGCAGCGTTGTAATGACCTCTATCCAGGGCGATTATTGCCAACCCGTAAGTGCCAGCGCGTTGGTTAATTGGGTTACTGCTGTTCGCCATATCCTGAAAATCGGAAACTGACGGATTACCCGCGTAGCGAGCTTCAACACGAGCTTTTGCTAAGGCAAACTCAAGACTGGGTTTTACATCGATACGGCGCATCGACTCCGCTCGTGCTCGAGTGTCAGCAATACGTGACTCGGGGAGCGGGTGAGTCATAAGCATTTCTGGTGGTTTACTGACATAACGATACTTTTCCGCTAAACGACCGAAAAAATCCGGAGCCCCCATGGGATCAAAGCCAGCGGCTAACAGAACAGACAAACCAATGCGGTCAGCTTCTTTTTCATACAGGCGCGTGTAGTTAATTTGCGACTGTCCAGTTGCCCCCAATGTCGTATACAAACCGGCCATACCGGCTTCCGGGTTAGCCATACCTAAAAGAATTGAGCCAATAACGCCGGCAATGGTCATGGGCATATTCTGTTGTTGCTCTTGCATGCGGCGGACAATATGGCGCTGTGTTACGTGAGCCACTTCATGCCCGAGTACAGCGGCCAGCTCGGACTCGGTGCGGGCTTCCTGAATAAGTCCGGTATGCACACCTACGTAACCACCCATAAACGCAAAGGCATTAATTTCGTTATTGCGTATCCAGAAAAAGTTAAAGGGGTATTTCACGCCACTGCTGTGGCGAACTAAGCGTTGTCCTAAATTACTTAAGTAGTTATCAAGAACTGGGTCGTAAATAATGGGAGCCTGCGCCCGCACCTGACGCATGTAAAAGTCGCCAACTACTTGCTCGCGTTCAATGCTCAGAAATGCTGCGCCAGTGGTGCCTATTTCAGGAAGTCTGCGACTGTCTTGTGCGCTGTAAGCAAATGCAGTAAAAAAGGTGGTAACAGCAACAACAGCGGGCAGCAAAGTTTTTAGCAGCGTTTTATACATCGACGACTCAATTAGTGAAGTTACAAATACTCAGGTTTTGTCACTGATAAGAGTGATTTTTTCATCTTTAGTTCCTTTTTACTCTATGGGGTTACGGAAAGATTGCAAGGACTGATATTATCCTTGTAAGAATCTCCGGGAGATAACAGTTCATGTTTGATTACATAAAGCAGTGGTATCAACGTAAGTTTTCAGATCCTAACGCGGTTACCTTATTCCTGTTACTGGTGGTGACAGTCGTTGTCATTGTTCTGTTTGGTAACTTACTGGCGCCGCTTATTGTTGCTATTGCGCTTGCTTACCTGCTTGACTGGCCGGTGACTCGTCTTATGTATATGGGAATGTCGCGGTTAACGGCCACTATTATCACTTTTGTAGCGTTTTTGGCGCTGGCTGTTCTGGTGCTGCTGACACTGGTTCCGGTTATATGGCAGCAAAGCACCATGCTTATTCAAGAGTTGCCGAATATGATAGGTAACTTACAGATATGGTTGCATAAACTGCCGGAAATGTTCCCAAGCGTTATCGATGAAAGCCAAATTAATGAGCTGACTCAGTCGTTGAAGAGTCGTGTCGTTGGTTTTGGCGAAAGCCTGGTAACAGTCTCTGTCACTTCGTTAATAAACCTTATGGCTATGTTGGTTTATTTAATAGTCGTGCCGCTGCTTATTTTCTTCATGTTGAAAGATCGTGACGTGTTAATGGCTAACTTCAGTAAGTTACTGCCTTCTAACCGCGCACTTATTACTCAGGTCGGGCAGGAGATGAACCTGCAAATTATGAATTACATTCGCGGTAAGGTAATTGAGATTATCGTCGTGGCGATAGTGTCCTTTGTGACCTTTAGCTTGTTTGGGCTCCAGTTTGCTTTGTTACTGGCCATTCTCGTCGGCTTTTCGGTGCTCATTCCGTACATTGGTGCAGCGGTGGTCACAATTCCTGTCGTTTTAGTCGCGTTGTTCCAGTTCGGACCTACCGCCCCGTTTGTGTGGCTGACGGTTGCTTATCTCATTATTCAGGCGCTCGATGGTAACTTACTGGTGCCGCTGCTGTTTTCTGAAGCAGTGAGTTTAAACCCGGTCTACATTATTGCTGCGGTATTGATATTTGGTGGTATTTGGGGGTTCTGGGGTGTGTTCTTTGCCATTCCGCTGGCTAGCTTGGTTAAAGCTGTGATAACCGCCTGGGATACCGGTACTAGCAATATAGAACAAACGGAAGCGAAAACGGAAAAAGCCTCGTCATAAAGTGACGAGGCTTAGTGCCTAATATGAGTATGGTTTAGCCTTTCAGGTGCTCTAAGACCACGTCGTGGTGTTCTTTGGTTTTGAACTTATTGAATACCTTTGAAATGGTTCCGTCTTGTTCAACCAAAAAGCTAATACGATGAATACCGTCGTATTCTTTGCCCATAAATTTCTTCAGGCCCCAAACACCGAAGTCTTCAGCAACTTTATGGTCTTCGTCGCTAAGCAGGGTGAAGTTCAATTCGTCACGTTCAGTGAACTTCGCCAAATGCTTAGGGGCGTCAGGGCTAATACCCACTGAAACAACGTTATGCTTCGCCAACTCGTCACGCTGATCTCGCAAGTTTTGAGCTTGCACGGTGCAGCCTGGTGTCATGGCTTTCGGATAAAAGTAAACCAGTACACGGTGCTCTTTCAGCAAGTCTTTTAGCGACACTTCGTTTTCATTTGCGTCTAATAGTGTGAACTCAGGCGCTTTGTCGCCAGCTTGTAATGTATTCATGACTGTCTCCTTAGTCTTCCAATAAATGAATAGGGGTATCTTAACCAACAGCTTATACGTTAGGAAAGCTTAGTCCGGTTTTTCTTAGGTTTACGGAACCTTCTGACTAAGATACGTTCCTATCACTTGTGTTTCGTTAGGGCTGGCATTAACATTGTTGCCCAAAATTTAGGACTTGGAGAAGGTATGCTGAAAGGCAGTATCGTTGCACTGGTCACTCCTTTTACCAAATACGGTAATGTGGACTACAGCGAACTTGAGTTTCTGGTAGAACAACATATAAAAGCAGGAACCGACGCTATTGTTGCCGTGGGAACAACCGGCGAGTCAACGACATTAACCCACGAAGAGCATATTAATGTGGTCAATGCGGTGGTTGAGCTGAGTGCAGGACGTATTAGCGTTATCGCTGGAAATGGTTCAAACTCTACCAGTGAAGCCGTGCAACTGACCAAAAAAATGACCCAAGCCGGCGTTGACGGCTTTTTGAATGTCACACCATATTACAATAAGCCTTCCATGGCTGGTCTGATGGCGCACTTTGAAGCTTGTGCCGACGTTACCGACAAACCTCAAATTCTTTATAACGTGCCGGGCAGAACTTGCTCTGACATGACGCCAGATATCATCGAGAAGCTGGCACAAATCCCCGGCGTTGTTGGCGTGAAAGAAGCCACTGGCGATGTCAGCCGTGTTGCAGAGATTAAAAAGCGCTGTGGTAACGGCTTTATTTTGTTAAGTGGCGATGACCCAACGTCTCGTGAGTTCATGCTTGCTGGAGGTCACGGTGTTATTAGTGTCACTGCAAATATAGCGCCAGAGCAGGTGAAAGCCATGGTTGATGCAGCCGTTAAAGGCGACTCTGAGACAGCAAACAAACTCGATGAACAACTAGCGCCGCTGCACGACATGCTATTTATTGAATCTAATCCTATTCCGGTCAAATGGGCGTTAGCGCTCATGGGTTGGTGTAGTGCCAATTATCGCCTTCCGTTAACACCGCCAGAAGAGGCGAATCAGGCCATTATTGAGTCGGTGTTAGAGAAAGCTAATCTTATTAATACTCAGGAGTCATAATGAAATTGTCCTACCTTGCCCTGGCGCTAATCGCAGCGACGCTTGCTGGTTGTTCCGCGGCAGATAGAGAAAGAGCCAGTGGCGGTTTTGATTACGTCAATATTCAACCAACGGATACCTTGACGTTGCCTGGCGATCTTGAACGTCCTGAGCGGGATTCTGATTACGCTGTGCCGCAGACCGATATAAAAAATGCTCCGATTGGGCAGCGTGTCAACATTACAGCCCCTCAACAAGTGCGTCCATTAGGCCTAGGTAGCCGGGTACTGGAGACTGAAACTGAAACGCGGGCGTATTTCGATATTGTTGATGGTATGGGTGATTCTGTTACTGAATTTGTAAAAGAGGCCGCAGAAACGGTGCTTGAGCGTCGTGGTATTAGCTATGACGTGCAAAGTGATGGTCACTGGTTAACTGAAACGATGAGTCTTCAGCAAACACTGGACGGCGAGGGTGGTTTTCTCGGCTTTGGCGGTGAAGAAGATAAGTTACAAGAACGAACGTTCCGCTACGAACTTATTCAGGAAACTGAGTCGCACAACCGCACCACGTCACTGCGAGTTAACATTGATAACTTTACGCAAAAAGTTGATGGTCGCACGGTGGATGTTGCGCCAGTAGTCGGAAATAACCTCGAAGCAGACTTACTTAATGCTATTATTTCTGAAGTAAACCGTAAGCAACAGCAGGCTGTGGCACAGCTTAAAGCTGAAGGTATTGATACCCAGCTGACTCAGTCTGACGCTGGAGAAAATATCTTGTTGGTTGAAGATAGCTTTGATCAAGCATGGCCATTGGTGAATCTTGCGCTACAAAGCATTGGCTTTGAAGTCGAAGACTTAAACCGTGAAACCGGTACTTATTTTGTTAGCTACAGCGAACCGGACAGCGGCTTCTTGTTTATTGGCGGCGACGACTACGAACCGCTGAATATCGAAGAAGGTGAGTACGAATTTAGATTGCTTGAGTCTGGAGAGAATACTGCTGTACGCGTCTATCAAGATGATACAATGGTATCTGAGCAGTGGCTGCAAGCGGTTTATGAGAATTTCCGAGCAGCTGTCAAACAGCAAAGTAAACTGTAATTAAGTGCGAGTGGAACAATCAATGGAAAAGCGCAGTGAGTTGTACCGGGGTAAAGCGAAGACGGTTTACCACACCGATGATCCAGACCGTTTAATTCTGGAGTTTCGTAACGATACATCGGCTTTTGACGGTGAAAAAGTTGAGCAGCTTGACGATAAAGGCAAGGTAAACAATAAGTTTAACCACTTTATCATGAGTAAGCTGGAAGAAGCCGGCATTCCAACCCAGTTGGATGAATGTATCAGCGATACCGAATCGGTAGTGAAAAAGCTCGACATGATTCCAGTCGAGTGCGTGGTGCGCAACTATGCTGCGGGCTCTTTGGTTAAACGCTTAGGCGTTAAAGAAGGTATGGAATTAAATCCGCCAACCTTTGAGTTCTTCCTGAAGAACGACGCGCTGCACGACCCAATGATCAACGAGTATCACATTCAGGCATTTGGTTGGGCAAAAGCTGAGCAAATTGAAAAAATGAAAGAACTGACGTTCAAAGTGAATGATGTTCTGAAAAAGCTCTTTGCTGATGCAGGCTTGCTGTTGGTTGATTATAAGCTTGAGTTTGGTGTCTTTAACGGCGAAATCATGTTAGGCGACGAATTCAGCCCGGATGGATGCCGCTTATGGGACGCCGAAACCCGCGAAAAGCTCGACAAAGATCGTTTCCGCCAGGGTCTTGGTGGTGTCGTTGAAGCTTATCGTGAAGTGGCTAAGCGACTAGGCGCGGATATTTAATCCCGCTTGTCTTTATGGTCCGTTTCAGAGTCGTCTTTCTTTTCTGATGACTTTGTTCCGGGCCATTTAAATTTCGCACTGTATTTTAAGACCATCAGATTACTGACAATAACACCTATTACCAGGGCTATTAGTAACCACACCAAATGTTCGTCCATCCCTCATCCTCAGTTATTGTATCAATATAATGTTTTTTTATCGTTGGCAGGTTATCCAGAATACAGGGTTTGCCTTCAATATCGAGCGCACTAATAGTGCCCTCCAGAACCTCTAATGACAGCAGCTTGTGACACTGACTGGAAATTGGCCGGTAACTTAAGTGCCAGGGCTCTTGTGCGACACCGCCCTGATAACGGGCATACGGGAAAAAGAAGCCATACTCATGAGCGTGCTGAGTAAGCCATTGCCATAGTTCATAGCACGGGCCGGATTCATTGACGTACTCACCGGGCACGAGCTCCAATTTTAGCGTTTTGTCAGCTTCGAAAGGGCGCGGATCATAAACATCTAAATCCGTTCCCCAATGATGTCGACTGCCACCAGGAAGTGCCGACCAGTGCAATATTGCCCACAGCTTTTCAGTATCGCTTAAGGCATTGGCGTTAATAATCTCGCCATTTTTATCGCGCAGAGTGAGTTCTCCCCGCCACTTGCGATTCCAAATTGACAGCTGGCGATCTAAAGAACGGAATCCCGATGCAATACGAACTTCAATGCCGTTATTCGAAGCCGCTTGTTTGAGCTTAACGTAGGCCCTTGCCGCTTGCTCTTCGAGTCGCTGGTTTTCTATATCGACCAAATGCGATTCGTCGGCGCCGGTGACTTGCCTTAGCGTTAACACAGCAGGTTCTCCATACAACGCAGGTAGAGCGCACTGAGTTTGTCTAGGTCGTCGGCTTTCACTCGTTCGTTCACTTTATGAATGGTGGCATTCACCGGTCCTAATTCGACAACTTGGGTGCCTGTTGGTGCAATAAAGCGACCGTCAGATGTGCCGCCGCCGGTGGATAACTCAGTCTCGAATCCGCATTCATCCTGTATGGCGTGGGTAACCGCTTCAATTAAACCGCCGGAATCGGTTAAAAATGGTGGGCCGTTGAGCTTCCACGTCAGTGAGTATTTTAAGTTGTGCTTGTCCAGAATAGCTTCGGTGCGCTGCTTTAATTCTTCAGCAGTGACCTCGGTGGAAAAACGAAAATTAAACTGTGTGTCTATACGACCGGGTATTACATTACCCGCACCGGTGCCTGCGTTTATGTTAGACACTTGGAACGTTGTCGGAGGGAAGCTTGCGTTACCTTCGTCCCATTGCTCATTAACCAGGTCACTTAACGCGGGCGCTATTTTATGCACCGGGTTATCCGCCAGGTGAGGGTAGGCAACATGCCCCTGAATGCCCTGTACTGTTAGGTCGCCGGTTAAACTGCCACGGCGCCCGTTTTTAACCACGTCACCGAGCTTATCAGTGCTCGAAGGCTCACCGACAATGCACCATTCAATCGGCTCATTGCGCGCTTGTAAAGTCTCTATGACACGTTTGGTGCCATTTATAAAAGGGCCTTCTTCGTCACTGGTAATGAGAAAGGCGATATCCGCATCAACATTGGGGTGTTTTTCGATAAAGGCTTCGGTGGCCGTTACCATAGCCGCCAGGCTGCCTTTCATGTCGGCAGCACCTCGGCCGTATAAGTACCCATCATGAATAGTGGGCTCAAATGGCGGAAACTGCCAGTCGTTGACATCCCCGGGTGGAACAACATCTGTGTGCCCGGCAAAGCAGAACACTTTACGTCCCTGACCGCGGCGTGCCCATAAGTTGGTGGTGTCTTCAAACACCATGGTTTCCAGCTCAAAACCCAGTGCTGCCAAACGTTCGCCAATAACTTGCTGGCAACCTTCGTCTTCCGGTGTGACAGAGGGCCGGGAAATGAGCTCTTTGGCTAATGCTAGTGTTTCGGAACTCATAAGTAGCGTTTACTCCACTGTGCATCTTTAAAGCCACAGTGAATACCGTCACTGTCTTTTACTAATGGGCGTTTAAATAAGGTCGGTTGCTCTGCAACCAATTCAGCCAGCTGGTTATTATCGGTTAAGGCTTTTTGGTCATCAGAAAGGTTACGCCAGCTGGTACTGCGTTTATTAATGAGTTGTTCAGCCGGTAGTTCATTCAGCCAGTCCAGAACCGTTTCTTTTTCCAGAGGTTGCTCACGAACATCAATAAACTGATAGTCAACGCTGTGTTTATCTAACCACTTCAGCGACTTCTTAACAGTGTCACAGTTTTTAATTCCGTAAATGGTCAACATACTTCTATTACTCCGGTTCTTCGTTAAGACAGGTTTCATTGGCAAAAACACGGCCGCTTTGCAGCCAGTGCACGGGCAATTCACTTGCTTGCTCGGTTAATGCAGATAATAACACGCTTAACCCTTGCTGTGACTGCGGTAAACTGCGTAGTCTGGGGAGGTTTAACGAGGCAAGCGGTGCACCTTGCTCCACTCGCTCAGCGCGACGACAAAGCACTTTTAGCGCGTCATGCGTTAAGTATTGTTCACCACGACCTAAAATGAGTTGCAGGGAAAAGTGCTCGTTGACTTTAATGGCGATATAATCGCCACTCTGGCTTAAGTGCAGCAATTCGCCGGATACTGGCGCATATAAGGTACTGCCTGTTATGCTGAGTTGCAGGCCTCGGCCAAGCAATTCGCTTCCCGGAATAGCGGAGGCAGAACGCGCCGACTGAACCCGCCCGGTTATAGGCGCGTATATTGATGGAAGCTGAGGTTGGGGCACTGCGGTTGACCCTCTTATGGCGTTAATTTTAAGAGTATAGTGACAAAGCGTGGGAAGCTTATCAACTGTATCCACATTATCTGTGGATATCTTTGTGCACTACACGGTTGTAACAGTGTAAGGCACTGAAAAGTAAAAGTTATTTGCAAAGGTCGAATATCGTACAACGGTCATTTAATTGATCATTAATGCAGCGGTTTTAGGAGTTATTCAGTTGAGCCAGTCGTTTTTTCAAACACTTCGTGACGGAAAAACCTACGCTGAAACGTGGCCTCACCACTCAGTGGTTGCGGCAATGACAGAGTCCCGGGTTATTCCAATGACACGCAAAGGTGTCAAATGGGTGCCGGGTATAGCAGTAATTAATGCATTACTGACCTGGCAGTTTTTGCCACAAGAGCAGTTGGCAACAGGCATTATGCTGTCGCTGATTATGCTGAGTTTACCGTTACAGGGTATTTATTGGCTGGGATGGCGTTCACAGCAGCAGCTGAAGCCGCTGTTAAAACGTTGGTATTTGGAGCTAAGGCAGAAGCTTGAGGCGCAAGGTATTCCGGTTAAAGCGGCTAACAACAATGCGCCTCGATACATGGATTTAGCCATTGTTCTGCGACAGGCGCTTGATCAGCTCCCGCCGCATGAACATTAAGGTTACACGTTAAAGGTTGACCAAACAGGGGCGTGGTCAGAAGGCTTTTCTATACCGCGAAGCTCGTAATCAATGCCGGTATCTTCACATTTCTCGGCCAGGCTCTCGGTCGCTAAAATTAAGTCAATGCGAAGGCCCCGGTTGTCGTCAAAGCCACGAGAGCGATAGTCAAACCAGCTAAATTCGTTGTCCGTATCCGGGTTCAGCAGGCGGTAAGTGTCCTGGAAGCCCCAGTTCATCAGTGTTTGAATCCACTCACGCTCTTCGGGTAAGAAACTGCATTTACCGGTGCGCAGCCAGCGCTTGGCGTTGTTTTCACCAATACCAATGTCATGGTCAATGCGCGAAATGTTCATATCGCCCATAACAATCACCGGGTCGTCGGCAGAGAGTTCGGTATTCAGGTAATTCATTAAGTCCTGATAAAACTTTTCTTTTGCCGGGAATTTGGTGGGATGGTCACGACTTTCGCCCTGTGGGAAGTAGCCATTCAATACACGTACACGTTTACCACTTTCAAGTGGGTAGTCACCCATAATCATTCGGCGCTGCGCGTCTTCATCGTCAGTCGGGTAGCCAAACTGTGGGTTTTCCAACGGCTTTTTGCTGAGCATGGCAACACCGTAGTGACCTTTTTGGCCATGATAAATGACGTGATAACCCATCGCCTCGACATCTGCCAGGGGGAATTGGTCGTCATGAACTTTGGTTTCCTGCAAACCGATAATATCGGGCTGGTGTTTATCGATAACCGCCTGAAGTTGGTGCAAACGTGCGCGAATACCGTTGATATTGAATGATATTACTTTCATTGAGTGTCCTGTCGTCATGCTATTTTGCCAAAAGCATAACATAAGCGGAGAAAAACTTGGGATGCGAAAATATAAGAAAGTTCGTATACTCGGGCGGGCGTTAGGTAGGGAGAATAAGACGTGCAGCAGCTACTTAATAATTTAGGAATGATGATTCGTCCGCATTTTTATGAAATTGCGATGATGATTGTGGCCACTTTGTTGGTCATTTACGGTAATGAAATTAATAAAATGGTTAAGCGCCAGGTTGCGCATTGGCACTTCCTTTTCAGAACCTTAGTGTTTGTGGTGGTGTGTGCCTTTGGCTACGGTTGGCTGTTGGTTTGGTTTACACCGGTTTTAGCCGGCTGGCTGGGTCACATACCACTTCAGTTTGTAGCTGTCAGCACTATAGGCATTGTCTTTTTGCTGGGTACTCTCGCCGAACGAAAGAAACAATTATAAATCAGGGACAGTAGTATGAGCGACTGGATTGATATTAAAGCCGGTGCGCAAGCGTATCAGCACATTCAGGAAAAGCAGTTAACCGCTGACGACATTGGCTTGTTGTTGGGCGCATCAGGCGGACCAAAGTGGTTTGTGCTGCAGGGCATTGACCGTTGGATGTTCGGTGACTTTTTTAAAAACAACAATAGGCCCTTAAATACACTGGGCACCTCTGCCGGTGCATGGCGTTTTGCAGCGCTTGGTCAGCAGGACCCGGTCGCTGCCAGTGACTTGTTTTGTCAGCTCTACAGCACACAAACCTACAGCGAAAAGCCGGATCGGGCGGAAATTACCAGCGAAGCCAAAATATTGCTCGATAAGTACATTTCTGACAAAGCCGTTGAAGAAATATTGGGGCAGTCAGCGTTCCGTCATCACTTTATTGTTGCCCGGTGTCGCGGGTGGACAGCCTCGGAGTCACGTCGACAACTCGTTGGACTGTTGAATTCAGCGGTTGCTAACGGCATCAGCCGGCGTTGGTTAGGCCGTTTTTACGAGCGTGTTATTTTCCACCATCCGGACTCTGATGCCGCGTTTACAAAAGACTGGAATGATTTACTCACTACCCGAGTCGCGCTGAGCCAGGAGAACTTCCAGCCCGCTATTTTGGCGACTGGCTCAATTCCTTTAGTGCTTGACGGTGTTAAAGATATTCCCGGTGCGCCTAAAGGCATTTACCGTGACGGCGGTGTTACTGACTATCACTTCGATCTCGATTTCAGCAATGTTGACGGTTTGGTGCTATACCCGCACTTTAATCGCGATGTTATTCCGGGCTGGTTCGATAAACGACTTACCTGGCGTCGGACTACTGGCAAGAAGTGGCCTAATGTTATTTTTATTAGCCCTTCTGAGGCGTTTATAAAATCGTTACCTTACGGAAAAATTCCGGACAGAACCGACTTCGCTAATTTAGATGCAGAAACACGGATGAACTACTGGCGTAAGGCAATTGACGCTGGACGTCGAATGGGTGACCAATTACAAGACTGGGTAGAAAACGGCACGTTAAGAGAAAAAGTAAAACTCTGGACGCCTTAGTTGTTAAAACCCTTACAAGCCGTGAGTATCAAAACTGGCGTCGCATAACTGTTCAAAACGCTCGGCGGCCAAGCGTCGGGCGCTATTCAGTTGTTTTGCTGTTAATTGATGAATCAGTGACTGCAGCAGTTCGCTTGCTCCCTCTTCACCGGCATTTTCTGCCAATGTTAACCAACAGCAGGCATGAAAAATACTGTGGGGTAAGTCGCGACCTTGCATAAACATTTGGCCTAAATACAGCATGGCTTTGCTGTGTCCGAACAGTGCAGCGCGGCGAAAATGCTTAGCTGCTTCAAACCCTTGACCCTCTTTCATTAAATCGGCAGCTCGTACGTAGTGGTGTTTAGCAAAGCGTTGCCAGTACTCAGGACCACGAACCGTGGGTTTATTTTTAGCGGGCAGGCGAGTCTTGGCCAGCTCAATGAGCTGATCAACCTGTTGTAATAATGCGTTTTGCCATTCGTTGACGTTCGCCTGACTCATCCGGAATTGGTTATTTTTATGTTATTGTTGGCGTCAGTGTACACTATGTTTTTCAGTGGGCAAACTGCCTGAGTAACAAGGACTATTCGCGCTTCAATGAAAACGCCAATTTCAAATGATAACCTCGCCGCGCTATTAAACGCAGGGAACTGCCTGAGTCTTTTTATTTGGGAAGATGTGCCGGGCTGGCCGGTTCTGTTCGTGTCAGACAATGTCGAAGCGCTTTTGGGTTACCCGAAAGACCAGTTAATGAATCGCGATATCGAGTATCAGTCGCTGGTGCACGAAGAAGACTTGCCTCGGGTTCTGACAGAAGTTGAAGCACTCACCAGTCTTGAGTCTGGAGAGTCTATTACTCACGAAGACTACCGCTTAAAGCATGCCAATGGGCACGATATTTGGGTATCGGATACCACGGTGGTTATCACCGACGATGATGGCGTGAATTACTTGTACGGGTATCTTATTGATATTACCGAGCGTAAGCAGTTGGAGCTGGCCTTAGAAACAGAGCGTAATCGCCTTAAACTCTTGCTGGATGCGACACGTTTGGGTACCTGGGAATGGAACCCGCAAACCGGTGTGACTTTGTATAACGAGCGCTGGGCACAGATGTTTGGTTGGGAGCTGCATGAACTAGAAGCGCACGTGGCGAACTGGTCCAGTATTTTGCACCCTGACGACTATGAGCAAGTGTGGGAGTCGATAAAAAACCACCTTGATGGTGTAACGCCTTATTACGAGAGCGAGCACCGTATTCGTCACAGAAATGGCAGTTGGGTTTATGTGTTGGATCGCGGAAAAGTCATTGAGCATGACGAAAACGGTAGAGCCACTCGTTTTACCGGAACCGTGACTGACCTGACTGAACAGAAGCAGTCTGAATTAGACGCAAAACGAGCAGCGCACGCGAAAAACGTATTTTTGGCGAACATGTCTCATGAAATACGTACGCCATTGCACGGTATTCTCGGAGTTACGTCGGTTTTAGAAGCGTCAGAGCTCAACAGTAAGCAGCGTGATCTGGTTGAAACCATTAAAGACAGTGGCGACTATTTGCTGACTACTTTGAACGATATTCTCGACCTGACCAAAGCGGAAGAAGGGCAGTTAAAGCTGGTTTTGGGCTCGCATTCGCCTAAAAAAGTGCTTGAGCACATTGCGCATTTGTTTGAAAAGCCAATCGTCGACAAAGGCCTCAAGTTTACTCTGAATATAGCCCCGGATATTCCTGAAGTGACACAAATGGATCAGTCGCGTACGGCGCAAGTGGTCAGTAACTTGGTGAATAATGCCATGAAGTTTACTGAGACCGGCGAAATTAGCCTTTCTGCTAGCTGGGACCGGGAGTCTGACTTTGTCGGAGAGCTTATTATAGAAGTGAAAGACACCGGCGTAGGCATTGAAAATACCCAGCGTATTTGGCAGCTGTTTGAGCAGGAAAAGTACGGTTTGAACAGGCCGAAGGGCGGCAGTGGTTTGGGACTGGCAATTGTCCGAAGTTTGGTGCAGTTGCTCGATGGCACTATTCGGGTCGACAGTGTGCCCGGCGAAGGTTCGTGTTTTACTGTCGTGCTTCCCATGAGGACACAAACAGGAGCAAGTGCGCATACGCCCAAAAGAGAGCTGCCAAGCCTTGCGACCCACCGTGTTTTGGTGGTTGATGACAACCGAGTTAACCAGCTAATTATCAAAGAAATGCTGATGTCGCTTGGGCAAAAAGTGGAAATTGTCAGCAATGCCGAAAAGGCCTTTAAATTGTTCGGTACGCATTCCTACGACGCGCTGTTTATGGACGTGCACATGCCGAATATTGACGGCATGCAGGCTACCCAAAAGCTGCGTGGAATGAAGATAAAACAGCCGTATATTGTGGCGCTAACAGCGGATGCCTTTCCCGAAACTCGCAGACAAGCGATAGATGCGGGGATGGATGATTATGTCACTAAACCTTTTGTTAAAATGGATATTGCCGAAGCCCTTAAACGCTTTGAAGAGCGTCAGAATTCGCACACACATAAGCGTTTGCGATAGTATGGACACCACTTTTAAGACAAAAACAGAATAGGATCGCCGAATGGAGTTTAACAGTCGTTCTTACGTAGTATCTAAAGAGTTGGCGACAGCCGTTAATGCAGCGGTAACACTGGAGAAACCCTTATTACTAAAAGGGGAGCCCGGTACTGGTAAAACACGCCTGGCAGAAGAGTTGGCCGATGCATTGAGCACCGAGCTGCTGACCTGGTCTATTAAGTCGACCACTAAAGCGCAACAGGGGCTGTATGAATATGACGCCGTGTCGCGCCTGCGTGACAGCCAACTCGGTAGTGACAAAGTCCATGACATTAGCAACTACATTCGTCCCGGTAAACTTTGGCAGGCCTTTACTGCCGATAGACGGCCGGTACTGCTCATTGATGAAATTGACAAAGCCGATGTGGAGTTTCCCAACGACTTACTGCATGAACTCGACCAAATGGCGTTCCATGTTTACGAAACCGGAGAGCAAGTAAAGGCGCGTGTACGTCCTATTGTTCTCATTACCTCGAATAACGAAAAGGCGTTACCGGATGCCTTTTTAAGACGCTGTTTTTTCCACTACATCCAGTTTCCTGACGAGGCGACTCTGAAACAAATTGTTGATGTGCATTATCCGGATATTCAGAAAGAGCTGATTGATACAGCATTGTCGCTGTTCTTTGATTTGCGCGAAGTGCCCGGGCTTAAGAAAAAGCCGTCAACATCTGAACTGTTAGATTGGTTACGCCTGTTACTGACTGAAGATGTTAGTGCCAGCCAGTTAAAACAAAGCCAGCAAAGTGGTGACTTATTGCCGCTCTCTGGTGCGTTATTGAAACATGAGCAGGATATTGAACGAGTGACTGAACTTGCCCGCATGCAGCGCCGGTAGTTGTTATGTTTGTTGAGTTTTTTCAGACATTACGTCGACATGGGCTAAAAACCAGCATTACGGAGTGGTTAGATTTATTGGCGGCAATGAAGGCTAACCTCGCGTTTGCCGATGTTGACCAGTTCTACCATTTGTCGCGGCTCATTCTGGTTAAAGATGAGTCGTACTATGACAAGTTTGACCGCGCGTTTAGCGAGTACGTCGAAAAGGTGGCAAAGACCGATGTCGCCGACAAAATTCCGAACGACTGGCTTGAGAACGCCTTAAAGCGTGAGCTTAGTGAGGAAGAAAAACAAAAAGTTCAGCAGCTTGGTAGCCTGGAAGAGTTAATTAAAACCTTTCACGAGCGCCTTAAGGAGCAGCAAAAGCGGCACCAGGGCGGTTCTAAGTGGATAGGCACCGGTGGTACCTCGCCGTTTGGGGCTTACGGGTATCATCCGGGCGGCATTCGCATTGGCCAGGACGGTAATCGGAATCGCAGCGCGTCAAAGGTTTGGGATAAGCGAGAGTTTAAAGACTTAGATAAGAGCGCGCGGCTGGAGCAACGGGGCTTTCAGGTGGCGTTGCGTAAATTAAGGCAATTCGCGCGTACCGGAGCTGCGTCAGAGCTTGATCTTGATGAAACTATAGCCGCAACGTCCAGAAAAGGTGGTTTGCTTGATTTAAAATGGCGAGCAGAGCGGCATAATGCCGTTAAAATCATTCTGCTGCTGGACGTTGGCGGCTCAATGGACGACTACATTTATCAGTGTGAACAGCTATTTACGGCACTGAAAAGTGAATTTAAACACTTAGAACTGTTTTATTTTCACAACTGCGTGTATGAAGGTGTTTGGCGTGCGAACAGCCGTCGCCGGGAAGAGCAGATTCCTACTCAGCAACTGATTCAAACCTACGGCGAAGACTATAAGTTGTTGTTTGTGGGGGATGCCACTATGGGTCCTTACGAAATTGCTTACCCCGGAGGCAGTGTTGAGCATTGGAATGAAGAACCTGGTCAGGCATGGCTGGAGCGCTTAACTCGCCATTTTGACAAAGTGGCTTGGTTAAACCCGCAACCTAAGCAATATTGGCAGTATTACATGTCGGTTCGAATGATAAACGACTTAATGGCTGGTCGAATGTATCCGCTGACCATTGAAGGACTTGAAGAGGCTATGGAAAAGCTACGATGACACCCAAGGCTAAAGTTGCACAGGCCAGTCAATTTCAACTGCTGTCCGATGCGCATCAGGCACTTATTGAGCGGGTAAAGCTGTTGCGCTCGGCGAAGCAGCATATTGCTCTGCAATACTACCTGTGGCGACCGGATACCAGCGGTTTAACGCTGTTGAAAGAGCTGCTTAACGCGGTTGAGCGGGGCGTTACTGTCGACTTGTTACTCGATGATCACCACAGCAAGCCCATCGAGCCTTTACTACGTGACTTATCCAGTCGCAGCAACTTTAACGTTAAGTTTTTTAACCCATTCAAACACCGCCGCTGGCGCTGGGTGAACTGGCTGACAGACTTTAAGCGTATGAACCGGCGGATGCACAATAAAGCCATGATCATCGACGATCGCATTGCTATTGTCGGAGGCCGTAATGTCGGCGACGAATATTTCGGTACGCATGCTGGTCAGCTTTTCTCGGACTTAGACGTAATTGCCCGAGGCCCGGTAGTTGCCAAAATAATGGAAGACTGGCGTCACTATTGGCTGTGTGCACTGTCTCGGTCTATTTCGCTGATAAAACGAAGTCACCGCAGTCGACTGTTTGAAGAGATTTGGAAAGTCTTTGAGTCTAAGCAGGAAACCAAAGATTTGAATCAATACGTGTTGTCCGATAAACAGCTGACGGATGATACCAAAGCCATACCGGCATTTTCGGCGTTGGCACAAGTAGTGAGTGATGACCCTTTAAAAGCAGACTTGTCCTCAAAGCCAAAACGTTCTTTAACCCAGCAGATAGCGAAAACTATTGGTTCGGCTACTCAGTCTATTTTGTTGGTATCGCCATACTTTGTACCAACGGCAACCGGTGTGAAAGAGTTAGAAAAACTGGCAGAGCAGGGGGTTGAGGTACGAGTATTGACCAACTCTCTGGCGGTGACGGACGTACCAGCGGTGCATGCCGGTTATCAGCGTCGCCGTCGTCGTTTATTACTGGCAGGTGTAAAGTTGTTTGAACTTCGCCGAACAGAAGAAACGCTTCGAAAAGACATGAAACCGTACTTTCGTCGTTCGGCGTCGAGCCTGCACGCAAAAACAGTAACGGTTGACGGTAACAAGGTATTCGTTGGTTCGTTTAACTTCGATCCAAGATCAGCTCAGATTAACACAGAGTCCGGTATTATCATTGAATCGGAAGCGATGGCCATGCAAATTAACTCAATGTTTGACCACGAGTTACCCATGCGTACTTACGAAGCGAGGTTGAATCGGTTTTATAAACTGTATTGGCTTGATAAAAGCCAAATTCCGGCGCAAAAGCTTTACAAAGAGCCTGGGGCAGGCATCGGCAGACGCTTAACGGTGTGGTTAACCGCACGCCTGCCGGTCGATCATCTGCTCTAAAGTCGTTCGGCTATCCAGCGTCTGACCTTTTGCTCCAGTATAACCAGCGGTACAGCGCCGTCTTCCAGTACCACACGGTGAAACTCTTTAATATCAAATTTGTCACCAAGCTTGTCTTCCGCACGGCGACGTAATTCACTGATTTTTAATTCACCGACTTTGTAGGCAAGAGCTTGCCCCGGTAGCGCCATAAAACGCTCTGCTTCAGAAACTGCCCGCGCCTCAGCTACCGGCGCATTTGCATACATATAGTCAAGCACCTCCTGACGCGTCCAGCCTTTTGAATGAATGCCAGTATCCACGACTAATCGAATAGAGCGCCACAATTCAGCAGCCAGCTGGCCAAAGCGTTGGTATGGGTCGTCATATAAACCTAAATCGTAACCCAATGCTTCAGAATACAGTCCCCAGCCCTCTGTATAAGCGGTTTCACGACCGTACTTGCGGAACTCGGGCAAGTCTTCAAGTTCCTGCTGAATGGAAATTTGAAAGTGGTGGCCCGGCGCGGCTTCGTGTAAAAACAGTGCCGTTTTAGCCCAATTCGGGCGCGAGCCTAAATCATAGGTGTTCAGGTAAAATATCGCCGGGCGTGAGCCATCGACAGGCGCTGACTGATAAGACCCCGAGCTGGCTGACTGCTCGCGGAATTCTTCCACCTTTCTGACTTCGTAGTCTGCTTTGGGGAATATATCGAAAAGTTGGCTGACTCGTTCGTCGACCGTGCTGCGCAGTGAACGGTAGTCTTCAACCATAGCTTCACGGCTTTCGTAAATAAATTGTGGGTCATTGGTCATGAAGTCAAAGAACTGCGCTAAGTTACCATCGAATTCAATTTCTTCCATAATGTCGCGCATTTCCGAGTGAATGCGCGCTACTTCGTCTTTGCCTATTTTATGAATGCGATCGGCGCTGAGTTGAGTCGAGGTGTTGGCTTCAATTCTGTGTTGATACCATGCATCGCCACCCGGGAGTTGGCCAATGCCAAAGCTTTCGGTGCGAGTGTGTGGTAAATATTCTTCTTTTAGATAGGTGGCCAACTTTTTATAGGCAGGCATAACTGTATCACTTAATACCTGTTTGTAGCGTTGTTGAAGCTGCTTTGCTTCTGACTCTGTGACAGACTCTGACAGATTAGTTATAGGTGCCCAAAACAATGTGTTTTCTACATTCTCATCAATGTGTGCGGTAATTTGCGGTATGGCTTTTTCAATCAGCACGCGTGGTTGAACAATGTTTTTTTCTACACCTTCTTTCATATTGGCAATGGCTTGTTCAAATAAACGCGGAATTTGTTCCATTCGCAGTGCCCAGTTTTCATAATCCTGAACTGTATTAAAAGGTTGTGCAGACTCACCGGAGCCAAGCATCGCTAAACGTCCTGCGAGGTTATAAAACTGGTTAATTGGAATAAGATGCTCTGGATACTTCAGACCTTCTAGCTCCAATTCCAGCTTGCGTTTAAAAATGTCGTAGCTGATGCGTTGACTGCGCGACAATTGTTCGACATTAATGCCGGATATTTTCTCCAAAAAGCGCTGGTTTAAGTCACGCTGCTTGGCAATATGTTGTTTGGAAAGGTAATTGGGTAACTGGTCATTGTACCGCTTATCGCCAATGTAAGTCGCCAGCAGCGGGTTCAGTTTGAGGTTCTGTTCAAAGTAGTCGTTATAAATAGTATCGAGCTGCTCGGAAACGGATGACTGCTTGATAACTGAACCGGCTTTTTCAGAGCCAGAGCTATTGGTTGCATCGCCGCAGCCACCTAGTAGTAAAGAAATAGAAACCGCAATCAGTGCCTTTTTCATCATTGAACCTTTAATTATCGTTATTGTTGCTAAAATACTAGGGGTTTGGATGTTATGGTGCAATCCAAAATGCGAAATGCACAGTAGAAGTACTACACCGTTTTAAGAAGGAGTTTTTATGACCAAGGCATACGCAGCAGAATCTGAACACTCAGGTTTAGCCCCTTACGGTATTGAACGTCGCGAACTAAGAGACGATGACGTTGCTATCGATATTCTTTATTGTGGTGTGTGTCATACAGACATTCACTATGCTGAAAATGACTGGGGCGGCACCATTTATCCGGTGGTTCCGGGCCATGAAATTATTGGTCGCGTCACGTCTGTAGGTAAGGATGTTAAGAATTACAGCGAAGGTGACTTAGTGGGTGTTGGCTGTATGGTCGACTCATGTCGTGAGTGCAGTTCGTGCGACCAGGGCTTAGAGCAATACTGTCTGAATGGCATGGTGCCAACATACAACGGCGAAGACCTGCATGATAAAAGCATTACTTACGGTGGTTACTCAGAAAAAATTGTTGTCAGTGACCGTTTTGTGGTTCGGGTTCCTGAAAATCTGGATGCTGCGAAGGCGGCGCCATTGCTTTGTGCGGGTATTACAACCTACTCACCGCTACGACACTTCGGTGTGAAAGAAGGCCATAAAGTTGGTGTCATTGGTATGGGCGGCTTAGGTCACATGGGCGTTAAGTTTGCCAAAGCCATGGGTGCTGAAGTCACTATTTTTACTCGCTCTGAGAGCAAAGTCAGCGAAGCTAAAAAGCAGGGCGCCGATCACGTTATTATCTCGACCGATGAAAAACAAATGGAAGAGGCGACAGAAACCTTCGACTTCCTGCTCGATACGGTACCGGTACAGCACGACTTAAACCCGTACATTAACTGCCTGAAAGTCGACGGTACGCATATTCTGGTTGGCTTATTGGAGCCGGTAGACCCTGCTTTACAGGCTGGGCAACTAGTAATGAAGCGTCGTGTCTTAGCGGGCTCGCTCATTGGCGGAATTCCTGAAACGCAGGAAATGCTGGATTTTTGTGCCGAGCACGACATTCATTGCGACGTTGAAATGCTGGATATCAAAAACATCAATGATGCGTTCAAACGCATGAAGAAAGGCGATGTGAAGTATCGTTTTGTGATTGATATGGACACGTTAAAGCAGTCGTAGATTGAATTTAAACCACAATTTGTGGTTTACTAACGTCTGGAAGAGGTGCGGTACTCAGGCAGCTTAGCAAGCATCTACCAAAGAGCTAAGCGAGGGGAGTAACCGCCGAGGCGCAAGTGCATGGAATGGCTTGCGTCGGCCGTCGAGTTTGAACACTTGCGGCTGTCACCGCTAGGTGGAGAGCTTCTGGAGACCCTCCTTTTTAAGCTCTCTGAACGTTGTTGTATTCAGTTCAGGGGAAACTATGTTACCCATTCATGTTGCGAAGTTTGGCGGCACCAGTATGGCCAATGCCGAATCGATACAAGCCTGTGTCGACGTTGTTGAGCGTCAGGAGAATCCGACGCTTGTTGTGGTCAGTGCCTGTGCCGGTGTCACCAACCGCTTAGTCGCAATAAGCCATTCTCACACACAAACAGAACGCCAACGCTTGTTCGATGAAATTGTCGATATTCATTGCCAGGCGGCGTCTGCGTTACCTAAAGAAAATGCAGTGCATCATCATCTCGCGCAATTGCATCAGCTGTTACACATATTGGTTCAACAAGCGCCTGACGCATTGGAAAGCCATCAACGGCAAAAGCGGGATGAGCTATTAAGTTTTGGTGAGCGCTGTTCGTCTCGTTTGTTTGCGGCCTACTGGTCACAAACATCAGCGACAAATGCCGAAGTCGCTGATGCGCGCTCTTTGCTGGTGACCAATAATAACTTTGGTAATGCGTCCCCCAATATTGACAAGACCCGAGAGCACTGTGCTGATTTACGGGAACAGTTAAATCAAGGCGCCAGAGTGGTGACTCAGGGCTTTATTGGCTCCAGCGAGGAGGGCAATACTACGACCTTAGGGCGCGGAGGCAGTGACTACAGCGCGGCAATACTGGCTGCTGCCCTCGATGCTGAACAGCTGAATATCTGGACGGATGTCGCCGGTATTTACACAACTGACCCGCGTATTTGCTCAGACGCCAGACCTTTAGAGCAAATTAGCTTTGCCGAGGCTGCAGAATTGGCGACCTTCGGTGCAAAAGTGCTGCATCCTAAAAGTCTGAAACCTGCTATTGAAAACGGCATTAAGGTCTTTGTGGGTCATAGTCGTTATCCAGAAAAAGGCGGCACGCTTATTTTGCCTGAGCCCGATGAACGCCCCTCTATTCGTGCACTGGCGCGCCGGAAAAATCAGACGCTGTTGACGGTAAATAGTGTCGATATGTTGCATGCGACCGGCTTTTTAGCGTGTCTATTCGACATTCTGGCACGCTATGATATCAGTGTGGACTTAGTGACCACCTCTGAGGTGAGCATTGCACTGACTCTGGACGAGGAAGGCTCGCAAGCGAATGGCCTTTCTGTGTTACCCGAAGCCATGTTGGAGGAGTTGCGGGAATTTGCGACCGTAACGATTGAGCAGGGTCTGAGTCTTATTGCTGTCATTGGCAATGACATTGGCCACTTTGGCGATATTTCTCCCTGGGTGTTAGAGGCCGCTTCACCGGTGCCTATACGACTGATTTGCCAGGGAGCAAGTCGGCATAACCTGTGCTTTTTAGTGACGGACGAACAGGCGGAAAACATCATTAAAAAACTTCATGCAAAACTATGACGGTAGTGCCCACTTCGGTTTATAATGCTCGCCAATTTCTGGGCAATTAAAGACAAAGAGCGAGTCGTTAAATGGAGCTTTGGCAAGCCATTATACTAGGGATAGTGCAGGGTATTACTGAGTTTTTACCGATTTCCAGTTCAGCGCACCTTATTCTCATGCCAGTGCTTACTGGTTGGGATGACCAGGGCGTTGGCTTTGATTTGTCGGTGCATGTGGGGACTTTGCTGGCGGTTATCCTGTACTTCCGCAAAGACGTCGGTGCGCTGTTTTCAGACGGTCTTCGCTCTATTCCGGCCCAACAAAATGTTGGCCGTAGTAAGCTGGGCTGGATGGTTGTTATTGCCACCATCCCTGCCTGCGTTTTCGGAGTGCTACTGCTTGACTATATCGATACGGTACTGCGAGCGGTATGGGTTATCATAACCACCACTGTGGTATTTGCGGTGTTGCTGGCTGTTGCTGACCGTTGGGGACGCGGCCGTCGCCAGCTTGAGTCAATTGGTTTAAAAGACGCCATTATTGTTGGTTTAGCACAGGCTGTTGCGCTTATTCCCGGCACATCGCGTTCAGGAGCGACAATTACCGCAGGCCTGTTTATGGGGCTCGATCGCGAAACGGCTTCAAAGTTCTCGTTTTTTATGGCCATACCAATTACGACAGCCGCTGCGTTAATAAAGCTGCTGAGCATATACAACGACGGCATAGCGGTTGACTGGAATGGCTTTATCGTGGGCGGTGTCGCTTCTTTTATTACCGCTATTACCGCCATTCATTTCTTTTTAAAATGGCTTAATGACTTTGGTATGTGGCCTTACGTTATTTATCGCCTGGTGCTTGCTGCTGTCCTATTTTGGGTGTTCGTGTAAACCATGTACGAGAACTTAAAAAAACAATTATTTGCGCTAAAAAGTAACCGAATTTTTGAATTTGCGGTTATTGCCGTCATTATTATTTCTGCATTAGAAATTGGTGCGAAAACTTATGACCTGCCCGGTTTTTTAAATACAGCTCTGCTAGGGCTGGACTGGTTTATTACCGTTTTCTTTGTGGTTGAAATTAGCATTCGCTTCATTGCTGACCACGACAAAAAGAACTTCTTTAAAAACGGCTGGAATGTATTTGACACCCTGGTTGTGGTGGTCAGTTTAATTCCGATTAATGACTCGGAACTGGCGTTATTGGCTCGCTTAGTCAGAATTTTCCGAGTGTTAAGGATGATTTCCATTATCCCGGAGCTGCGAACGTTAATTACCTCGCTGTTAAAAGCATTGCCGCAAATGGGCTATGTGGTATTGCTGATGTTTATTATCTTCTACATCTATGCCGCAGTAGGCAGTTATTTGTTTGCCGATATTAACCCGTTCCTGTGGGAGAACATTGCGGTATCCATGCTGACACTGTTCCGCGTTATGACCTTTGAAGACTGGACGGACGTTCAATACGAAACCATGGAGGTGTATCCGTGGAGCTGGATATTCTACATGACGTTCATATTCCTGACCGCTTTTGCGTTCTTGAATATGGTCATTGGTATTGTTGTGAATGTCATGGACAAAGAAAGTCAGGCTGAGGCTGAGGAATTACGTCGGCAGCTTGAAGAAGAGCAGGGGCCCGAGCCGACTATGCGAGAACTCCAGGATGAGATTCGAGAGTTAAAAACTTTATTGCAGGGCCAGCATGCACAAGTCAGCCAGCACTCTGCACGAGAAACAAGTGAGTAAATCATGTATGTAGGCGATTGCAAAGTTGAGATAACTCGCAAGCGCATTAAACACCTTTACCTACGGATAAAAGAGCCCGGCTGCGTTCATGTGTCAGCACCAAAACATTGGCCGGGAGACTATATACAGTCGGTAATAGAAGCCCGAAGTGAATGGATAAAAGAGCAACAGCAGAAGCTGCTGCAGAGGCAAGAAACAACGCCCCGGGCTCAGTCTTACGAAGACCACGCGGAGATCGTTGTTGAAGGGCAAAGCTACTGTTTAAAGGCGGTACGAAAAAGCGCATTTCCCCAGCTTAGTGCGGTAACGCTTTGCCGTGAAACCAAGACACTCACCTTAAGTATGTCTGATCCGTCCAACTTAGAAGCCCGTAAAAAACAACTGGATAAATGGCTTCGGGCCCAGTTAAAAGAGCGTATTGCGCAGCTACTGGAACATTGGCAACCCATTATGGGCGTAGCTGCCAGTGACTTTGGCGTGCGGAAGATGAAGACCCGTTGGGGCAGCTGTAATATTCGTACCCATAAAATTTGGTTAAACTTTGATTTAATGAGTAAAGCGGCTGAGAGCCTCGAATACGTTGTGGTGCATGAGCTCACGCATTTGTATGAGCGTTACCACAACAAACGATTTTATCGTCTTATGGACAAGTATCTACCAGACTGGCGAGAGCGCAAACAACGGCTGAATAGTTAGCGCAGACTTTGCCCTAACTGATTTTGCGCAATAAGACGGAAAACATAAGCGACTTTAAATAAGCCGGCTAGAATCACTTGCGATAAGTGTAAGAATACGAGCAGCATTAGTGGCAGGTTTTCTTCCTGAAACCAAGCTAGATAAAACACAACAATTGAAAGCAGCAGAAACACCACCATAGAGGTGTTAGAGGTTTTGAGTAACGTATTAGGTTTCATAATAAACATTCCCAATGCATGTTTAATAAGTGCATATTAAATGTATCTTTAATATAGATCAAGAAAAACGCTCAAGGAGTAGGCAATGCGATATTTACATACAATGGTTCGGGTTCATGATTTGGAGCGCTCATTGCATTTTTATTGTGATTTGCTCGGTTTAGAAGAGGTGTATCGAAAGGACAATGAAAAAGGCCGTTTCACCTTGGTGTTTTTGGCAGCTCCTGATGACGTAGAACGGGCTAAAGAAACCAAGTCTCCTATGCTGGAATTGACCTATAACTGGGACCCGGAGACTTACAGCGGCGGCCGTAACTTTGGTCACCTAGCGTTTCGAGTTGAGAATATCTATGAGTTGTGTCAAAAGCTAAAAGACAACGGCGTCATTATTAATCGGCCACCCCGTGACGGGCATATGGCATTTGTACGCTCGCCGGATAACATCTCAATTGAGCTTTTGCAGGAGGGCGAACACCTGCCGCCTGAGGAGCCTTGGGCGTCAATGGAAAACATCGGTACATGGTAATTTAAGGCCAAATCGCCTATAATCTTGCCACTTTTTTTGCGTATTTACTTTAGGTCCAACGAATAGGAATGACTATGTCGACTGATAAAGCAAAGATTATTTACACTGAAACGGACGAGGCGCCACGCTTGGCGACATACTCGTTGTTGCCAATTATTGAAGCATTCACAAAGGCGGCTGGTGTTTCAGTGGAGACCCGCGATATTTCTTTGGCTGGTCGTATTATTTCGCAGTTTCCGGAGTACCTGACCGAAGAGCAACGTCAGTCAGACGCTTTAGCTGAGCTGGGCGAAATGGCGAAAACTGCTGAAGCAAACATCATTAAACTGCCAAACATTAGTGCGTCTATTCCACAAATGACGGCATGTATTAAAGAGCTTCAGGAACAAGGCTACAAACTGCCTGACTTCCCGTTTGATCCGCAAACAGACGAAGAAAAAGACGTTCGCGCGCGCTACGACAAAGTTAAAGGCAGTGCGGTAAACCCGGTCTTGCGTGAAGGTAACTCAGACCGTCGCGCACCAAGTGCTGTTAAAAATTATGCAAAAAAGAACCCACATCGCATGGGCGAGTGGTCTAAAGATTCTAAGTCTCACGTAGCTCACATGAGCGACGGCGACTTCTACAGCAGCGAAAAATCAATGACATCTGCTGCTGATGACAGCTTCAAAATTGTCTTAGAAGCGAACGGTGAGCAAAAAGTACTGAAAGAATCTGTACCAGTACTGGCCGGTGAAGTGGTTGACGCTGCAACAATGAGCAAAAAGCAGTTGCAGGCGTTCTTTGAAAAAGAAACCGCTGCGGCAAAAGAAGAAGGCGTTTTACTGTCGTTGCACTTAAAAGCAACCATGATGAAAGTGTCAGATCCAATTATGTTTGGTCATGCCGTACGTGTTTTCTTTAAAGACGTTCTAGAGAAACATGCCGACGTCATGAAAGACATTGAGTTTGATGCCAGCAACGGTATTGGCGACTTGTACAACAAGCTTGAGAAGCTGGACGCTGATAAGCGCGCTGAAATTGAGTCTGACCTGGAAGCGGTTTACTCGAAGCAACCAGAGTTGGCGATGGTTAATTCGCACAAAGGTATTACTAACCTGCACGTACCGAGTGATGTCATCATTGACGCATCAATGCCTGCAATGATTCGTGATTCGGGCAAAATGTGGGACAAAAATGACAGCCGCCAAGATGCAAAAGCGATGATTCCAGATCGCTGTTATGCGGGCCTTTACCAGGAAACCATTGACTTCTGTAAAGAAAACGGCGCGTTCGACCCATCCACTATGGGTACCGTGCCTAACGTGGGCCTAATGGCACAAAAAGCAGAAGAGTACGGTTCGCACGATAAAACCTTCGAAATTCCGGCAGACGGTGTTGTCAAAGTCTTAAACAAAGCGGGCGACGTTGTGTTTGAACACAAGGTTGAGGAAGGCGATATCTGGCGTATGTGTCAGGTGAAAGACGCACCTATCCGTGACTGGGTGAAACTGGCGGTTAACCGTTCACGCTTAAGCGGTATGCCTGCGGTATTCTGGCTGGACAGCAACCGTGCACACGACGCTCAGTTAATTAAGAAAGTCGAAGAGTATTTAAAAGAGCACGACACCGACGGTCTTGATATCCAAATTATGGCGCCGGTAGAAGCGACTCGCCACACATTGCAGCGTGTTAAAGAAGGTAAGGACACTATTTCGGTTACTGGTAACGTTCTGCGTGACTACCTGACCGACTTATTCCCAATTCTGGAACTGGGTACATCAGCGAAAATGCTGTCTATTGTGCCTCTGATGAACGGCGGCGGTCTATTTGAAACAGGCGCTGGCGGTTCTGCACCTAAGCACGTTCAGCAGTTTGTTGAAGAAAACCATTTACGTTGGGACTCTTTAGGTGAATTCCTGGCTCTGGCAGCGTCTCTTGAGCACCTAAGCCGCACTTTTGATAATAAACGTGCACAAGTGCTTGCTGACAGCCTTGACGTAGCAACGGCCAAGTTCCTGGATGAGAACAAGTCGCCGTCGCGTAAAGCCGGTGAGATTGATAACCGTGGTTCTCACTTCTACCTGGCTATGTACTGGGCAGAAGCGTTGGCGAATCAAAACGACGATGCTGAGCTTAACGAGCGCTTCAGTAAGTTGTCTGAAAAGCTGTCTGGCAATGAGCAAGCGATTATTGACGAGCTGAACGGCGTTCAGGGCAAGAAAGTGGATATTGGTGGTTACTACCAGCCAAACTCAGAGAAAGTGTCTGCAGCAATGCGCCCTTGCTCTGTATTGAATGAAACCTTAGCAAGCTTATAATTAAGCGAGCTAAGCTCAATAAAAAAGCAGGCTTCGGCCTGCTTTTTTATTGCTTATAAGTTATCGACTAAATTTCAGGAGTATAGCGAGTGGCCAATGGCAACTATTTAATTAACTTGTACGAGCGTTGTTTGAAACTGCCGTTTGGGCGCAAGATTTTCTCTGCAATGTTTGCTCGAAAAGCGCCTTATTTTGCAACTATTAAGCCGCTTATTACTGAATTAGAGCCTAACTTTTGTCAGCTTACGTTCAAAAAGTGCAAAGCTGTTCAGAACCACATTGGTACGGTGCACGCTATTGCGGTGTGCAATGGTATGGAAATGGCGATGGGAGCATTAGCTGAAGCTTCTATTCCAAAGCATTTGCGTTGGATCCCCAAAGGTATGAATGTTCAGTATCTGGCAAAAACAAACAGTGACGTGACTATTGAGGCGAAGGCATCAGATCAGACTTGGCAAGTGGGTGAGCAACCAATAACCGTGGAAGCGAAACGGGATGATGGTACCGTGGTTGCTGCTGGTGAGATTATTATCTACGTTTCCGAAAAGCCTAAAAAGTAAATCGGACATACTAAAAAAGGGACCCAAAGGTCCCTTTTTAAATGCTAATTTCTTAACCTTTATTAAGGTTTGCCAACCGGCTCGTTAGCATCAATAACTGCACCTGGGTGTTCGTCTTCGCCATCGTCCGGCGCCAGTTTTTCCCATTTACGGGTAAACAGAGCCAATACGAAGACCGCCGCACCAACGCTTACACCGAACACAAAGATGGTCCAGTAAAGCTCAGGCATTGCTTGTGGGTTCTCCGGGTCAAGGCCACCAGCCAACAAGCCAGCAACAACGTTACCGATGGAGTAGGTGAGTACGAAGATACCCATCATCTGGCCCGCCATACGCTTCGGTGACAACTTACTTACTGCACTTAGGGCAACCGGGCTTAAGCAAAGCTCACCAACGGTATGAATGAAGTAAACCGCAACCAGCCAGTATGGCGCCACTTTAAGTCCACTTGCAGCGGCTTGTGAGGCGAAGAACATGACAATGAAGCCTGTCGCCATAATGATAAGGCCAATAGCACTCTTAAAGCCGTACGACGGGTTGATCATACGCTTGCTCAGGTTGATCCAAAGCGCCGCAAAAAATGGCGACATAATGACCAGGAATATCGAGTTCAGTGACTGGAACCAAGTGGTTGGAATTTCGAAGCTACCAACCATGCGATCTGTTAAGTCACGGGCAAACAGGTTAAATGAAGAACCTGCCTGTTCGAAGCCTGCCCAAAACATCGTTGACGCAATACACACCAGGAATAGCGCACCAAGGCGCTTCATTTCATCTCGAGTCAACTTCCCGAAGATAAAAACGGACAGGTAGTATACGAAAAATATAACGGTGAAAATAATCGCAACGTTTCCGGCAACTACGGTTGGGTCAATCGTGACGTAGTCGTTCAGTGCTAAGTAGGTATAAACAGCTAGGCCTGCTAGTAACAGCCAAATGATTCCCCAACTGCGTTTCGTACCTTTAGGACTCATTGGTTTTGGTGGTTTTTCGCCAACGCCGTTCAACTTACGCTGAGTCAGTTTGTACTGAATAAGGCCGAATGCCATACCAACAGCTGCTGCACCGAAACCCCAATGGTAACCCGCGTTTTCCATTAGGTAACCGGTAACAAAGTAACCGATGATTGAACCAATGTTGATACCCATGTAATACAGGGTATAGCCACCATCACGACGATCATCGTCAGAGCTGTACAGCTGACCGACCATAGCAGTGATGTTTGGCTTTAACAGGCCGGTACCCAGTACCACCAAAATCATACCAACAAAGAAGCCTGCTTCACTAGGAATGGCCAATACAATGTGGCCAAGCATAATGATGATGCCGCCGTACCAGGTGGCGCGTTGACCACCTAACAAACGGTCGGCAATCCAACCGCCTGGTAAGCCCATGAAATAGACCGCACCGGTGTATAGGCCGTAGATAGCGGTTGCAGAGGCAACGGTTATTGCGAGTCCACCTTCTTGCAGACTGGCGGTCATGAATAAAACGAGTAGCGCGCGCATGCCATAGTAACTCATGCGCTCCCACATTTCGGTAAAGAACAGGGTTTGTAAGCCCCCTGGCTGTCCGAAAAAGCTTGAGTCTTTATCGACTATATTTTTAGGATCCATTCTTGTTATCCATTTTGTTATTTAACATCAAATAGTTATGTCTATTTTTAGCTTATTCGACTAAAGTCGGAGTCGAAAAAGGTGGCAATACTTTACTAGCGGTAGCCACAGAATGGAACCGAAAACGACGAATTCACTGGTTTTGCTGTCTAAACTCGGGCTCGGCAACAGGTTTGCTGAATAAATAGCCCTGGAAGTAGTCACAGCCTAATGAAGACAAGTAGTCAAAGTGCTTTTCTGTTTCGACACCTTCGGCAACCACTTTAAGCCCCAGGTTATGTGCCAGTTGCACAATCGTCTGCACAATGGCTTCTTTTTGCTTAGACTGAAACATATCTCGCACGAACGACACATCAATTTTCAGAACATCAAACGGCAGCTTCATCAAGTAGGAAAGAGATGAGTAACCCGTGCCAAAGTCATCGAGCGCGAACTGAATGCCTAGTTGCTTCAACTCGTTAATTTTGTGAATGACTTCATCCAGGTTTTGCATTAACACGCTCTCAGTCAACTCTAGTTTAAGTTGGCCGGCAGGCACTTCGTAATGCTTCAACAGGCTGTTTAGCTTGTCGACAAAGTCCAGTTGCTGAAACTGCGGTGCGCTGACATTAATAGAAAGAACCCAGTCGTTTAAACCCAGCTGTTGCCACTGACGAATAATTTGGCAGGCTTGCTCATTAATTAAGTCACCCAGACCAATAATAAGACCGGTTTCCTCGGCCAGCGGAATAAATTCCGCAGGAGAGACCATTCCCCGCTCGCTATGATGCCAACGAATAAGGGCCTCTGCGCCAATAACAGTTCGGTTTTCATTAAGCTGGGGCTGCACATAAAGCTCTAAGCCGGTGCGCGTTTCTATCGCATGGCGTAAATCTGACTCAAGCTTCACTCGCTTTTCAATGGCATCGGCCATTTCAGGGTGATATAAGCGAATTTCGCCCATGCCATTGCGTTTTGCTTCGGCTAAGGCTAATGCCGCCTGAACCAGTATGTCTTCTGACGATTTGGTTAAGTCGCTGATAACTGTTGCACCAAGACTCATTGAGCACTGATGACGGTAATCTTTTAATGAATAGGGCGCTTGCAGCTCTTGTTGCAGTGTTTTAGCCATGCTCAGCGCGTGCGACTGCGCCTGTACCGGATTATTGCTCTTGCGCACCCGGGCAACCACGGCAAACTCGTTAGAGCTGGGGCGTGCAACCATATGCACGTTTAAATTGACGCGCTCGAGTCTGTGAGTGACTGATTGCAACAGTAAATCGCCCAGGGTCGGTCCAAGCGTGTTATTCAGAACTTTGAACTTGTCGATGTCGAGCAAAAATAGAACAAGGTGTTCGTCTTCAGGTATTTCCTGCTGCTGTTGAGATAAGTAGTCCAAAAGAGAGCGGCGATTCGGCAAACCTGTTAGTGCATCGTTGAAAGCTAGCTCCCGAATGCGCTTGTCTGACTGACGTATGGCTCGGTAATTATGTTGAAAGCGTCTATCAATGACTGATGAAACCCAGGAGATAAGCGCGATAAGTGCGACGGCAATGACAATAGCGTAAATCAGCCATAAATGTTGGTGTTGAGCACCGGTTGTTAAGCTAATGGTGGTTTCATTTGCGTAAAAGCGAGCGGCCAGCATCGCAACATAGTGCATACCACTAATAGCGGCAGCGATAATCAGCGCAGTGACAAACTGTATTTTTCGAAGTTCGCTTTTGGCGCCGCGAATGGTGTTCGAGCGGCTATAAGTACTCATGGCAAGAATACCTAGAGCCACCGCAATAACTATGGAAGTCGCAAACCAATAGGGCGAGTAAAGTAGCTCTGCATTTAACTGCATAGCTTCCATGCCCAGGTAGTGCATTAGTCCAATACCGGCACCTAAAATAGTGCCCGAAAGAATGTTTGTTTTGCTTGAAACCTGGTTGCGTACTCTTTTGAAACTAGCCAGTTTGTCTGCGGACAGGTGCAAAGAATAGGCAAAGTAATTGCCGATAATAGCCGGGGCTATCGAGGCCAGAGTCAATCCAATACTGTGTGAAACCACCACAGGCAACTGGAACGCTATCATGCCTATAAAGTGCATGCTCCAGACGCCAATACCGGCAACAATTGCGGTAATAAGCGTCCAGGTTCGCTGTTGGCTGACTGAACGATGACGATGAGCACGCTCAAATATCTTTAACGCGGTAAATGACGCTATAAAAGCAACAAGGTAGGACAGGGCAACAAGCCAATAATTGTAATTGCCGGGTAGCGGAGCTTGTGAGTACTGCCCCAGATCAAAAAAAGTCATTAAAACGTCATTCATAAAAGCATCTTATCAGATCATTAAACGGCATTGCTAAGCCAAATTTCCCCAAGTGCAGGAGTGCTTAAATTGTCGACAATGCGATTGTTTTGGAATTGAAAAACGTGGTTATTTAGACTACCCTGTGTAGATTGTCGACAACCAAGTATTTTCTACTTATTTAAATAATATATGCAGACTTTTTACGATCAGTCGTACTCATTCAGATCACCCGTCACGTCAGCCGATCGTGTTCTTGTTGCGGTGCAAAAAGCGATTGTTGAAGGCGATATTGCCGCCGGCAGTAAAATTAGTGAAGCGGGTCTTGCTAAACAGTTTAATGTTAGCCGGGCACCATTGCGTGAAGCATTAGCGCGACTAGAGCGTTGTCACTTGGTTGAGCGTACCCCGAATGCAGGAGCTCGCGTTGTCACATTAACCTATGAAGGCTTAATTGCGTTGTATCAAATACGTGAAGAGCTGGAGGGGTTAGCTTGTCGTCTTGCAGCGGAACAAATGGCCGATGACGAAATTGATGCCTTGTCTAAACTGTTAGAGCAACATTTGGAAAATCAGCGGGTGCGTGAAGGCGAAAGTTATTATCAAGAGGCGGGGGATGTCGATTTTCATTACCGCATTATTCTTGCCAGTAAAAATCAGTACTTAATTAATATGCTCTGCGACGAGCTTTACTTTTTAGTTCGCATGTACCGTGTTCAGCTTGGTATGAATGGTCCGCGTGTGTCGCGTGCTTTTGATGAACACAAAGCGATTATTACCGCCATTGCGAACCGCGATGGCGAACTTGCCGATTTGTTGATGCGCCGCCATATCAGTGCATCACGCAAAAACATTGAAACAAAACTACAAGCACATAAGGAAGTATCATGAGTCAATTACAAAGCCCAGGTGCGAAACTGCGCCAAGCCGTAGCCGACGAGAGCCCACTGCAAATTGTCGGTACCATTAATGCTTACACAGCCATGATGGCTGAAAAAGTCGGTCATAAAGCGTTGTACTTGTCAGGTGCTGGCGTGGCTAACGCGTCTTTTGGCTTGCCTGACTTGGGAATGACTTCGTTGAACGACGTATGTGAAGACATTCGTCGTATTACCGGTGCCAGCGACTTGCCACTGTTGGTGGACGCCGATACCGGTTGGGGTGGCGCATTCAACATTGCTCGTACGGTAAAAGAAATGAGCCGTGCCGGCGCCGCAGGTTTTCATATTGAGGATCAGGTTGCGCAGAAACGCTGTGGCCACCGTCCAAACAAAGAAATAGTTAGCCAGGGCGAAATGGTTGACCGTGTCAAAGCGGCTGTTGATGCGCGTATTGATGATCAGTTCTACATTATGGCGCGCACTGACGCGTTCCAGCAGGAAGGTATCGAGTCTGCTATTGAGCGCGCACAAGCTTGTGTAGATGCAGGTGCAGATGCAATTTTTGCCGAAGCGGTGCACACGCTGGAACACTACAAAGCCTTTACTGATGCACTAGATGTGCCGGTACTGGCCAATATTACCGAGTTTGGTGCGACGCCGCTGTTTAACAAGCAAGAACTGGCCGATGTGGGCGTAGAAATTGTGCTTTATCCATTAAGTGCTTTCCGAGCTATGAACAAAGCGGCACTGAATGTCTACAATAGTATTTTAGCGAACGGCGACCAGAAAGAGGTTGTCGATGATATGCAAACGCGAGCGGAATTGTATGAATTCCTGAACTATCACGACTTCGAAGAAAAACTCGACCAATTATTTAAAAAATAAACAAATTAAGAAGGGAAAAATCATGGCAGAGAAGAAACTAAGTGGCGCAGGTTTGCGCGGACAATCAGCCGGCGAAACGGCACTATGTACAGTTGGTAAAAGCGGCTCAGGCTTAACCTACCGCGGCTATGACATTAAAGAGCTTGCCGAAAAAGTCAGCTTTGAAGAAGTGGCGTACCTGCTGGCAAAAGGCGAATTGCCGACTCAGTCGCAACTTGACGACTACCGCAAACGCTTAAAGTCACTGCGCGTATTGCCACAGGAAGTCAAAGACGTACTAGAGCGTATTCCAAAATCAGCGCACCCGATGGATGTGATGCGCACCGGTTGTTCAATGCTGGGTAACCTGGAAACAGAAGAGAGCTTCGACGAAGCCGATGACCACATTGAGCGATTCTTAGCAACGTTCCCGGGTATCGTGCTTTATTGGTATCGCTTTACTCACGACGGCGTTCGTATCGATACGGACTCAGAAGAAGAGTCAATCGGCGCGCACTTCCTGCGTTTATTGCACGACAAAACGCCTTCACAGCTGCACGCTGACGTGATGAATACTTCGCTAATCTTGTACGCAGAGCACGAATTTAATGCGTCGACCTTTACTGCGCGTGTTTGTGCTTCGACACTATCTGACATTCATTCATGTGTTACCGGCGCGATTGGTTCGTTACGTGGTCCACTACACGGTGGTGCTAACGAAGCAGCAATGGAACTTATCGAAGACATGAAAGACGCGGAGGATGCCGAGCAAACGCTGATGGGCATGTTAGAGCGTAAAGAAAAAATCATGGGCTTCGGTCATGCGATTTACAAAGAGTTTGACCCGCGTAACGACATCATCAAAGCATGGTCTAAGAAACTATCTGAAGAAGTCGGCGATAGCCGTTTGTACGATGTTTCTGTACGCTGTGAAGAAGTCATGTGGCGCGAGAAGAAGTTGTTCCCGAATGCGGACTTCTTCCATGCGTCTGCCTACAACTACATGGGCATTCCAACCAAATTGTTTACGCCAATTTTTGTTATGTCGCGGGTAACCGGCTGGACCGCGCACGTTAAAGAACAGCGTGCTAACAACCGTATTATTCGTCCGTCTGCGGACTACACCGGTCCAGAGGCGCGTCCAGTTCCAGCTATTGGTGACCGTTAATATGAACAATGAATATCGTAAAAAACTAGACGGCACGACGCTCGAGTATTTTGATACTCGAGCAGCCGTTGAAGATATAGAACCGGGCGCTTACGACAAACTGCCGTACACCTCACGGGTACTGGCAGAAAACCTGGTACGCCGTTGTCCGCCGGATATTTTAACGCAGTCGTTAGAGCAATTGATTTACGGCAAAAAAGAGCACGATTTTCCGTGGTTCCCGGCTCGCGTCGTTTGCCACGACATTCTCGGGCAAACGGCGTTGGTTGATTTAGCTGGCTTGCGTGATGCTATCGCCGAAAAAGGCGGTGACCCGGCTAAAGTGAATCCGGTCGTGCCTACGCAACTGATTGTTGATCATTCACTGGCGGTTGAGCACGCCGGCTTCGAAAAAGACGCGTTTGAGAAAAACCGCGCCATTGAAGATCGCCGTAACGACGACCGTTTCCACTTTATTAACTGGACTAAAACGGCGTTTAAAAACGTCGATGTGATACCACCGGGCAACGGCATTATGCACCAGATTAACCTGGAGAAAATGTCGCCGGTGGTGCAGGTTCGTGACAACATCGCTTTTGTTGATACCTGTGTCGGCACGGACAGCCACACGCCGATGGTTGATGCGTTAGGCGTTATTTCTGTAGGTGTAGGTGGTCTGGAGGCCGAAAGTGTGATGCTGGGGCGCGCCTCTTATATGCGCCTGCCTGATATCGTAGGTGTTGAACTCACGGGCAAATTGCGTCCGGGCATTACCGGCACCGATTTAGTGTTGTCGTTGACTGAGTTTTTGCGTCGCGAACGAGTGGTTGGCGCCTACCTTGAGTTCTTCGGTGAAGGTGCAGAGGCATTGACTGTTGGCGACCGTGCCACTATATCTAACATGACACCGGAATACGGTGCCACCGCAGCAATGTTCTACATCGATAACCAAACTATCGACTATTTGAAACTAACCGGTCGTGATGACGATCAAGTGGAGTTGGTCGAGAAGTTTGCTAAAGAAACCGGCTTGTGGGGCGATAGCCTGAAAACTGCCGAATACGGTCGAGTCTTGCGTTTTGACTTGTCAAAAGTCGAGCGTAACCTGGCAGGGCCGTCTAATCCGCATGCTTTATTGCCGGCAGCTGAACTCAGTGAGCGTGGCGTAGCCAAGCATATTGAACAGCCGGAAGAGGGCAAAATGCCTGACGGTGCGGTGATTATTGCGGCGATTACCAGTTGTACCAATACCAGTAACCCACGCAACATGATTGCAGCAGGTTTGATTGCGCGTAACGCTAATAAACTAGGCTTAACGCGTAAGCCTTGGGTTAAATCGTCTCTGGCACCGGGCTCTAAAACCGTCAAAATGTACCTGGAAGAAGCTGACTTATTGCCGGAACTGGAAGATTTAGGTTTCGGTGTGGTGGCGTTTGCCTGTACCACGTGTAATGGTATGAGTGGCGCGCTGGATCCGAAAATTCAGCAAGAGATCATCGACCGTGATCTGTTCTCAACCGCGGTATTGTCGGGTAACCGAAACTTTGACGGACGTATTCATCCGTATGCTAAGCAGGCGTTTTTGGCATCGCCGCCGTTGGTTGTGGCGTATGCGATTGCCGGCACTATCCGCTTTGATATCGAAAAAGACGTGCTGGGGTATGACCACGATGGTAACCCGGTAACGCTTAAAGATATCTGGCCGAGCGATGAAGAAATTGACCGTATCGTCAAAGAGAGCGTTAAGCCTGAGCAGTTCCGCAAGGTCTATGACCCCATGTTCAATCTGAGTGTCGACTACGGCGAGAAAAACAATCCGCTGTATGATTGGCGCGAAATGAGCACTTATATTCGTCGTCCCCCTTATTGGGAAGGTGAGTTAGCCGCAGAGAATACGTTAACCGGTCTGCGTCCGTTGGCGGTACTGGGTGATAACATCACTACCGATCATTTGTCACCGTCCAACGCCATTATGGCTGACAGTGCTGCAGGTGAATACCTGACTAAAATGGGCGTGCCGGAAGAAGACTTTAACTCTTATGCTACCCACCGCGGCGATCATTTAACCGCACAGCGTGCCACCTTCGCTAACCCGAAGTTGTTTAACGAAATGGTACGTGACGACAATGGTGACGTGATTCAGGGATCGCTGGCGCGGATTGAGCCGGAAGGCAAAGTCGTGCGCATGTGGGAAGCTATTGAGCACTACATGAACAATAAGCAGCCGCTGATTATCGTGGCCGGCGCTGATTACGGTCAGGGCTCATCGCGCGATTGGGCAGCGAAAGGTGTTCGCTTAGCGGGTGTTGAAGTTATTGTTGCCGAAGGTTTTGAACGTATTCACCGTACCAACTTAATTGGTATGGGCGTATTGCCACTGCAGTTTGAAGAGGGCACTACGCGCAAAACCTTAAACATCGATGGTACCGAGACCTTTGACGTTAAAGGTACGCCGGCACCGGGGGCTGTATTGCAGCTGACTATCCACCGTAAGGACGGGTCGTCACAGCAAGTACCGGTTATTTGTCGGCTGGATACCAAAGAGGAAGTCTCTATTTACGAGGCTGGTGGTGTATTACAGCGCTTTGCACAGGACTTTTTAGAAGCGGAAGCAAGCTAAGGAGTTTGAGCTATGGCGTTTAAGCCACAAATCAAAATTCCCGCCACCTATATGCGTGGCGGGACCTCAAAGGGCGTATTTTTCCGTTTGCAGGACTTGCCTGAAGCAGCACAGCAACCGGGGGCGGTGCGAGATGCCATTTTGTTGCGTGTCATTGGCAGCCCGGATCCTTACGCCAAGCATACCGATGGTATGGGCGGCGCGACGTCCAGCACCAGTAAAACGGTTATCGTTTCTAAAAGCGAACAGCCGGATCATGACGTGGATTACCTGTTTGGTCAGGTGTCCATAGACAAGCCATTTGTCGACTGGAGTGGTAACTGCGGTAACTTATCGTCAGCGGTAGGCCCTTTTGCCATTGCGAATGGTTTGGTAGCGCCTGAACGCATCCCCGAAAACGGGGTTTGCGAAGTCCGTATTTGGCAGGCCAATATTGGCAAAACTATCGTCAATAAAGTGCCTATGGTCAACGGTGAAGTGCAGGAAACCGGTGATTTTGAGCTGGATGGTGTTACCTTCCCGGCAGCGGAAGTGCCCGTAGAGTTTATGGACCCATCAGCTGATGGTGAGTCGATGTTTCCGACCGGTAATCTGATCGATGATTTAGACGTTTCGGGTATCGGCACCCTAAAAGCAACACTGATTAACGCCGGTATTCCGACCATTTTCCTGAATGCAGAAGAAATTGGCTATGATGGCACCGAACTGCAGGAAGCTATTAACGGCGACCCGGCAGCTTTGGAGCGTTTCGAAACCATTCGTGCGCACGGTGCAGTAAAAATGGGCTTGATAGACGACGTTTCAGATGCAGCTAATCGCCAGCATACGCCGAAAGTGGCGTTTGTCGCGCCGCCGAAAGACTATATCGCCTCCAGTGGTAAGAAAATTGCCGCCAGTGACGTGAATCTGTTGGTGCGTGCTATGTCGATGGGCAAACTGCATCACGCCATGATGGGCACAGCCGCAGTGGCTATCGGAACTGCCGCAGCCATTCCGGGTACTACTGTTAACCTGGCGGCTGGCGGGAACGATCGCACCATGGTTAATTTCGGCCACCCTTCAGGCACCTTACAGGTTGGCGCCGAATGTAAGCAAGTCAACGGCCAGTGGACCGCTATAAAAGCTATTATGAGCCGCAGCGCGCGCGTTTTAATGGAAGGTAACGTGCGTATTCCGGGTGACGTGCTGTAAATTCAAGAAGTCGCGCTTAGGCGCGACTTCTTATTAGTGTTTTTCAAACCTAGTCCGCATAGCCCCATGGAGTAGGGGGAGTATCAACGGTTTCTGTTAAATCAAAATCCACCCGAAATTCTCTGCCTTCGCGAATTAAGCGGTAGGTAAAGGTGTCGTCGTGAATATACATTTGCCAAATATTGGTATTCGACTGCGGCACACCCAATTCAATAAATAATTCTTTTGAGTAGGCGTCAGCCGGGAACGACTGTGCAGTCGGGTAGCCTTTGTCGACCGTATGACCACCATACATAGTTAGCGGGTCATAGTTGCCGTCGGGTTTGCGGTGATCATGTTTAAGGCTAATGCCAGACCCTGTTTGCGTTAAAATCCAGGTGCGCGAATGGTCATCGCCAACATGAAAAGGAATTTCAATTTTCGCATCGCCGCACTTGCGCACATGCATAATCAACGGGCCTTCAAAGCCCTCACTTGAAGGGGTATCAACTGTTACTTCGCCAGCGTATGAGTTGCCACAGTGCTGGTTAATTGCCTCAAAAAATTCAGCTTGAGCCTGGGTAGTCACCTGCGGTGCAGGCTTAATTACCTGAGCAGAGCTGGTAAATGGTGCAAAGCTTGCGACGGCAATTGACGTAAGAAAAACGATATTTTTCATTTTTAGACCATTGGATAATGTTTAATTTTGAATTATATGAGAAAGTAAAACCTGACATGAATCAAAGGCACATGCCAGTATTTTTACGTAAACTTATGATACCAAGTGCAGTAACCGAAATTTCCGATCTCCAACATATTCTGGATAGTCTCGACGCCGTTGTGTACGTATCTGACGTTGAAACTCACGAACTGCTTTTTATGAACAAGTATGCGCTAAAGAATATTGGCGGCGTAAACCAGTTCGATGATGTTAAAGGCAAGCGTTGCTTTGAGGTTTTACAGAAAGGTCAAAAAAAGCCTTGTGATTTTTGTACTAACCCTTTACTCCCGAAAAGTGGTGATACGTATCTTTGGGAGTTTAAAAATACACGTAATAATTGCTGGTACCAATGTCGTGACCGCTTGATCCGTTGGCATGACGGACGCCAAGTGAGGCTAGAAGTGGCAGCAGATATTACTGAACGAAAAACGGTGGAAGAAGAGCTGCGAGAAGCACAAAGAGAGTTAAAAGTACTCGCAGAAGTGGATAGCTTAACTCAACTGTATAATCGCCGTGCATTTTTTATGTATGCGGACAAGTTACGAAAAAGTCTCCCTAATTCATCTAGTTTGGGGTTAATGATTCTCGACCTGGACTACTTTAAAGACATTAATGATAGCTATGGGCATGAAGCTGGTGATACGTTACTAGCGGCAATCGGGCAAAAGCTTCTTTCATTTTCCGGTGATGGCACTGTGGTGGGGCGTATGGGCGGTGAAGAGTTTGCTATCGCTTTCCATGAAACCCAGAAACGCGAAAAAGAAGACTTTGCAAACCTAGTCTATAAAGCGGTTAGTAACGTGAAAGCCCTGTATTTTAAAGACACACTGCAATGCACGACGAGCATTGGAGTGTCATCACAACCAGTTAGCACTCCGTTAAGGAATATCATGCGCCAAGCAGATGATGCTCTATATCGAGCAAAATCTGCCGGGCGCTCTCAGATAAAAATGTCCTAAGGCAACCAAATATCGCCAATGGCGGTCTCAGCAGCAAAGTGGTGGGCAACCTGTGCTTGAAGAAGCTCGCCGCAGGCAAGAGCGTCGGTCATGGCGTCGTGGGGGGCGTAAAAAGGCAGATTGTAACGCTCCCGGCTGTCAGCCAAACGGATAGAAACAGGCTTTTTGCCGGTTAACTTATCCCACAAACTGCGTTTTTGGCGATGAAAGCGTGCCTCAATTTCCATGGTATCTATGACTGGGAAGTGGATGGTTTCGTTCAAACGCTCTTCAAAAGCACCTTGTAAAAAAGGGCGCTCAATACCATTGTAATGGACGACCCAAACTTTGCCTGCAACAGCGTTTAACAATGGATCAATGATTTCAGCCAAATCTGGTGCTTGCTCTATCTCGCTGTGCGTTATGCCATGAATAGTAACTGACTCTTCAGTGAGCAAACGCCGGGGCTTTACTACCCACTGTTGTGCTTTGCTCATGTCTATTCGACTGAGTGTCATAGGTACCACAGCGATGCTGATAATTCCGTGTTTGTCTGGATTCATACCAGTAGTTTCAAAGTCGACAGCAACCATTGGTACGTTGTCAATAGAAGTGTCTGCGCTAGCTATGCCAACTTCATAATAGCGTTTAAGCGCAGGATGCTTCGCTGTTTTTGCAAGCTCCTGAAAACGCTCCGGCCAGTTTACTGCGCTTTTCTCTTGTTTATTCTCGGCGTCTGGCGGCAAATACAGCACAATTAGCCTCCAGAATATTTGTAACGCAGGTATTTCTGCGCGTTACTGAGAATTTGGAAAGCGTCTTTTAAATTTTTACGCTCAAAATCAGACAAGTCCTCCGGTGCCACGTTGTTATCCGGTGATTCACCGGCTTCTAATGCCAGAGCCTGGTGACGAATGCGCACCATAGAAATCAATTCCAGCGCATCGCGTAAGTCGGGACCACGACCTTTTGGCAATATATTAGCGTCAATAATTTCCTCGAGGCGGGCAAATGAGTTTTGACGTTGAGCACTAATCGCCAAAGCATGTACACGAATTAAGTCAGCGACAGGACCGGTTCCACGGCGCTTTGTATTAATGCTGTCCCGGTGTTTGCCGTCTTTTTCCATGACAAAATCTTTGAAAAAACCGAGTGGTGGCGTACGGTTTAACGCGTTACGTGCCATAGAGCCCAGAAAGCGCTTGTGCTTAGGCGCTTTTTTACGAATGAGCTGGTTGAGCTCTTTGGCAAAACGCATTTCACCACTAACACCGTCTAAGTCAAAAAAAATTGACGAATGCAGCAGTTTTTCAGGTGAGGGGTTTTCTATCCAGTCCGTGAAATACTGCTTCCATTTTGATAAAGGCTGACGCCAGTTACGGTTTGTCGCCATAATATCGCCGGTGCAATAGGTATAACCACAGGCGTTTAGACCATCGGAAACAAATTGCGCGATATTTAAGAAATATTCATCATGTAGTTTAGGGTCAAAGCTGTCATCGAGCACCATTGCGTTGTCCTGGTCGGTCACCACGGTTTGCTCGTCTCTAGCCATAGAACCCAGTGCTAAGAAACAGTAGGGCACTGGTGGTGGTCCGTATTTCTCCTCGGCTAACTCCAGTAGTCGCTGTTTAAAGCTACGACCAATAGTCGCCATAGCGGAGCCAATAATGCGTGAATTAGCGTCTTCTTCAACCATACGCACAAAGCTTTTATGTACGTCAGGGACTAACTGTGAAAGCTCTTCAATACTGGTTTGTTTAAAAATACTGGAAACGATGTACAAACTGCTTTGGGATTCATGTCGAGCTACATCAGATAAAGCAATAACGCCAGTAACTTTGGATTGGCGCAGTACTGGCAAATGGTGCAAGTTGGTGCGCAGCATAGTTAGAAATGCTTCAAACACTCGATTGTTGTGCTGCACGAACACCAGGTTCTCAGACATAATATCGGCGACTGGGTCGGAGGCGTCTTTGTCGACTGCCAGTACGCGTTTGCGTAAATCTTTGTCAGTGATTATGCCGGCCGGAATATCACGCTTTTCGTCGTCATAAATGAGTAATGATGACACTTTCTCGTCCGTCATTAGACAAGCAGCTTCGCGTATTGACGCGGTTTTATTTATCGCAATAGGCTCACGAGTAATTAACGTTTCAACACGGGCTGATAATGTTCGGTTACGACTCTCATGTTCTTTTACCGCATGACTGACACGGCGCTGCTCTTCAACTTCAACAGCGTCGGCAAAAGCATCGTACTCGTCATAAAAGCGATTAAATAAGTCGCCGGGAATGTAATACAGCAGTGTATCTTCAATGGTTTTCACAGGAAAGCGCACTCGACCTTTCCGCAGTAGACCCGCCTCGCCGAAAAAACCACCTTCATCTAATCGATTAAACAGTGATCCGTCTTTGTGGTAAGTTTCAACCGATCCGCTTCTGACAACATGGAGTGCGTCAATATGCTGGTTGAACTCAAGAATTTGAGTGTCTGCTTTGAAGTAAGCGACAGAGGTGTTTTTTGCCGCTATTTGAAGTTCTTCTTCAGGTAACTCGTTAAAAGGAGAGTACTTGCGTAAGAAGTTCAGAATTTCGACGTGCTCAGCTTCCATATAAGCACCTTAAAAAAGATGAGCGACACCCAGAGGTGTCGCTCGTGGTCGGTTATTTTGTGGTTTTACCAACTCTTGGCTCAGAGCGCAAGCCTTGGACTAAAGCCACGGATGCTGCTAAAAGCACAATAGTAAACGGTAGGCCTGCTGATACTGCCATGGCTTGCAGAGCCACTAAGCCGCCGCCAAGTATCAAGGCAATTGCAACGAGCCCCTCAAAGGTACACCAGAATACACGTTGTGGTACAGGTGCTTCGACTTTACCGCCTGCACTGATGGTATCAATAACCAACGAACCAGAGTCAGACGATGTAATGAAGAACACCATAACTAGTATAATACCGATGAATGAGGTAATGCCTGTCCAAGGTAAACCTTCTAACATCACAAATAGCTGCAATGACAGGTCGACGTTAGCAACTTCTTCTGCGCCAGCCAGGAACTGCTCAATAGCGGCTGTGCCGAAAACGCTCATCCAGAATACGCAGGCGAGTGAAGGAATCAGCAATACTGAAACCAAGAACTCACGTACTGTACGACCACGCGAAACGCGGGCAATGAACATACCGACAAACGGTGACCACGCTATCCACCAAGCCCAGTAAAATGACGTCCAGCCTTGTGAATAGTTTAAGTCTTCTCGTCCAACTGGATTAGACAGAGCAGGTAAGTTCACAATGTAATTGTAAAGGTTGTCAACGAAGCCTGTCAGAATTGCGACAGTAGGCCCAACAATGATAACGAACAGCATTAATAGTGCTGCCAATGTCATGTTGATTTGAGATAAGCGTTGTACACCTGACTCAAGACCGGCGAGTACTGACACTAAAGCAACGGCAGTGATACCTATGACCAACAATACCTGTGTTGTATTACCTTCGTCCCAGCCAAACAGGAAGTTAAAGCCTGAGGCTGCCTGCGACGCGCCTAAACCTAACGATGTAGCTAAGCCGAACAGAGTTGCCAAAATAGCAACAATATCGATGATGTGGCCTGGCCAGCCCCAAACTCGCTCACCCAGAATAGGGTAGAAAATAGAGCGAATGGTTAAAGGTAAACCTTTGTTGAAAGAAAAAATAGCAAGACCTAAAGCCAGAACCGCGTAAATAGCCCACGGGTGCAGTGCCCAGTGGAATATTGTTGCAGCCATACCTAAAGCAACCGCTTTCGCCTCGTCACCCTCTGCGCCACCAAGTGGAGCCCAATCGGTACGAAGCCCGTCAGATCCGGTTTCAGTGCCTCCTAAGGCTGTACTGAAGTGAGTTATGGGCTCTGAAACGCCATAGAACATTAAACCAATACCCATGCCGGCTGCGAACAGCATTGAAAACCAGCCGAGATAGGAAAAGTCAGGTTTGGCTTCTGTGCCCCCTATCCGAACTTTGCCTAGCGGTGAAACCACCAATACCAGACACAAAATAACAAAGATGTTAGCGGCGCTAATAAAGAACCAATCTAAGTTAGCCGTTAACCAATCTTTGGTATTCGTAAATATTGGGCCAGCCTGATTTTGAAAAGCTAACGTAATGAATACGAAAGCCACAATGGCTAAGCCCGAAATAGCAAAAACGCGGTTATGAAAATCGAGTCCAAATGGACCTATTTTCATGACAACGTTGTCTTGTCCTACCTGATAGTCTGTATTGATGGGGTTAACTTCACCATTGGGAATCATGGGATCATCTGCTTGGCGCTCGCGTTCTAAATCCTTGTCGCCGCGCAGTACCTCTTCTTCTTTTTTGGTCATTTAGCTTCCCCTTTATTAAAAATAGGCGCTGATACGCATTTGAATTTAAAGCTAATTTTAAATTCACGTGTAGAGTATAGGAAGCTACGGAGATATCTTAAAGTTAGATCGGTAGAAAATTAGAATTGTTTTTCAAATTAGAGTAGAGGAAGGCTGGGGGAAGCTAACGGATAATCCTTTATCCGCCAGCTTATAGGGGGTTAGAAGCTATAACGAACGCTCGCACCTATAGTATCGATATCCTGATCAATTTCATCTAGATCATACAGTTTGTAACCAACACCAAGTGACAAGTTGTTGGTTAAATGAAAAAACGCTGAAGCGTCATAGCGAATGGCGTTTTCATCGTCAATATCCAGATAGTCAGCTTTGACAGAGAGTTCGAAAAAGTCGGTTATCATAGAGCGTATACCTAGCCCTGCACCATAGCCAGATTCGTCAAATGACTCTGAGCCAATAGCATCAATAGAACCAACAAGCTCTATTTTCTCATACGTTACAGTCGCGAAGATATCAGTAGAGTCGGTAATGCCATGGTTAAAGCCTAGACCGGCATTCAGAGAGTCCAAGTCAACATCACCAAAGTCTGACTCGTCACCCACTGAGTCAAAGTTTGCCAGAACAAAAACGGAGTCACTAAGCGAAAGAGAGCCCGATACGGCGTAACCATCCATAGAAATGTCTTCATCAAGCGGTGTTTCTATATCGGTTTCGATATAAGTTGCCTGAATTTTATCCCAGTTAGGAGAATCAGCTAAAGCGCCTGTTGAAGTCCCAATTAAAGCGAGTGCAATGATTGTCTTTTTCATGATACTTCCTTAGTGGTTGGTTGCTAAATACAACGTGTTTCCGTTGTTATGAATAAAGTTAGAGCCGCTCGATAAAAGCTTCAATGGCTTTTACGAAACCTTTAATTTAAGCGGTTAATTAAGGAAATTAAGGCTGCTTCAGCAACGCGTTTAATATTGTCACGATCTTCGCTGTCGCTGACTTCGTAAGTGACTGCATGAGCCGCGAACTTATCAGTGATGAACTGCTTAAAAACACCGCTGTCAGGGTGTGCACCCGGCTGATATTCAAGCTCTACAGAGTCGACCATTTCAGCGATTTCTTCAATCCAGTTATAGACTCGCTGAGGGTTTCTTAAGGGCACACCAGAGCTGGGTTCGTAGTCTTTAGGTATCGTATAAAAAACATTGCGATGAGTAGAGTGAAAGTCAATGGCAAACTCAATTCGACCGCCGTCGTTAGTTAACTTTGTTAGGTATTTAGCCAGGGCTTGGGTTTCAGGCAGAGTTTGGTTCTTCCAGTCCCTGTTCATATCAACACCAGCAGCGGTTAAGCGCCAATTGCCGTGATAAACTCCATCGGGATTCATATTAGGGACGAGTAAAATGTTGTATTGCTTACGAAAGTCAGAAACGTATTTTTCATCACTAAATAGCAACTCACCAAAATGGAGAAGAGCAATTGCGCCAGTCACTTCTGGTGGATGTTGACGGCCAATCAGTATCAGCCATTTATTACTTGAAGTAACCGTATGCTCTAATGCTGCCAGGTTTCTTCCTTCGCTTGATACCCCCAGAGAGATAACCTTTGAGCGTTCAGGCTCTTTAATTAAACTACTTAGCCATTCTATATAATGGACGTTATCGATAATTTCCTGTCCGGCAATAATTTCTTTTTCTTTTGCTGGCAGAGTGACTTCAAACTTTAGCCATCCGTCTCCTTCTGAGAAAGGGATAGGGTGCCACATGTCTTCGCCTATACTGCTGCGTTTCGGTTTGTACCTTGAAATGCCTTTGTTGGCAAACAAAGTAATAGTAAAGGTCTTGCTCTCATCGGCCATGTTTTCAACAGCAAAAGCGTACCAGGGACTGGGGTTGATATCTTCTTTTTCCGGTTTCAAATAAAGCTTAAATTCACCGTCCTTATCCTGTTCGCAATGATGCAAGCGTCCTGCAGCAAAGTCAGTAGTAAATTCGACTTGCGAGAATGAGCAGCCATCAGGATTCCTAGGTTTGTCCTCCTGAGGCTGCTGAAGCGTTAACTGGCTAAATAACGCAACGCTGGCTAAAGAGAGCATTTAGTCCTCAAGTAGATACGCGGTTCCTCACTTCTTAGTCACCCATATCTATAGATATATACGCAGCCTGATACTTTTACCTCCATATTTATTTTTTCTTAACAATTGATAAGGCAACCCGAGTAAATAAGAACCTCCCGATTACCCCAATCTATTTTTCGAATCTATTTGAGCCTACCGAAATTGCTGGTTTGGTCTATTATTATTTGCGCCCAAACTGGTGTTTAACAAAAAGGTAATAAACCATGTTTAAGAAAACACTTCCTATACTTTCTGCGGTATCAATTGCGGTATCGTTGTCAGTGGCTTCTGGTGTTGCTAGTGCACAGGACAATATGTCTTACGATGTGAACAAGCCAGAGCCTAAATCCAATGAATTCTGGTGGCCTAACAAGTTGAATCTTGAGCCATTGCGCCAGCATAGTCCTGAATCAGACCCCTACGGTGATAACTTCGACTATGCTGAAGCCTTTAGCAAACTTGACCTTGAGCAGGTTAAAAAAGACATTGAAGAATTAATGACGTCTGACCAGGACTGGTGGCCAGCTGATTATGGACATTACGGTCCTTTCTTTATTCGTATGGCTTGGCACGGTGCTGGTACTTATCGCGTGCAAGATGGTCGTGGTGGTGCAGCTGGCGCTCAACAGCGGTTTGAACCTCTAAACAGCTGGCCGGACAATGTCAGCTTAGACAAAGCGCGCCGTTTATTATGGCCAGTGAAACAAAAATACGCTCGCAGCTTATCGTGGGCTGACTTAATGGTGTTAACAGGAAACGTCGCGTTAGAGTCGATGGGTTTTGAAACCTATGGCTATGCTGGTGGTCGGGAAGATGCCTGGGAGCCGGACATTGTTTACTGGGGACCAGAGACTGAATGGCTTGGCGGCGACAAACGCTACAAAGGCGATCGCAAGCTGGAAAACCCATTAGCAGCAGTACAGATGGGGCTCATTTACGTAAACCCGGAAGGTCCTAACGGTAAACCTGATCCGTTATTAGCAGCAAAAGACATTCGCGATACCTTCGGCCGTATGGCTATGAATGACGAAGAAACCGTGGCACTTATTGCCGGTGGCCATACCTTTGGTAAAGCACACGGTGCGCACAAGCCGGAAGAGTGTTTAGAAGCAGAGCCTGCGGCTGCTCCTGTTGAACAGCAAGGTCTTGGTTGGAAAAACAAGTGTGGTAAAGGTAATGCTGAAGACACTATTACCAGTGGCTTAGAAGGTGCGTGGTCGGTTAACCCAACCGCATGGACCACTCAGTACCTGGATAACCTGTTTGGCTTCGAGTGGGAACAAACTAAGAGCCCGGCAGGGGCTATTCAGTGGATTCCGGTGGATGGCCAAGCCGCTAACTTAGTGCCAGATGCGCACGTAGAAGGTAAACGTCATGCGCCAATTATGTTTACCACTGACTTGTCACTGAAGTTTGACCCTGAGTATCGCAAAATTGCGAAACGCTTCCATGAAAATCCGGAAGAATTTGAAAAAGCTTTTGCAAAAGCGTGGTTTAAGCTGACTCACCGTGACATGGGGCCAAACCAACGTTACTTAGGTGACATGGCACCAACCGACGATCTGATTTGGCAAGACCCAATTCCAGATGTCGATTTTGAGCTTATCGACTCAAACGACGTTGCTGAGTTGAAAGAAGCATTGCTGGATTCAGGTTTGACGGTTCAACAGTTAGTTCGCACAGCCTGGGCTTCCGCTTCAAGCTTCCGTGGCACAGACATGCGTGGTGGTGCTAATGGTGCACGCATTGCGTTAGAGCCGCAAATTAACTGGGAAGCGAACAACCCGACAGAGCTGAAAGATGTTTTGGCGACACTGAAAGAAGTACATGAGGACTTTAATGATGATCTGTCAGGCGACAAGTATGTGTCACTGGCTGACGTTATTGTCCTTGGTGGGGCAGCAGGCATTGAAAAAGCGGCAGCAGATGCGGGCTATGATGTGACCGTGCCATTCGAGCCAGGTCGTACTGATGCGACTCAGAAAATGACAGATGTTAACTCGTTCTCTTTCTTAGAGCCAAAAGCTGATGCATTTCGCAACTACTTTGGTGAAGGCAACCGCTTGTCACCAGCTCAGATGATGGTGGATAAAGCCGACCAATTAACTCTGACGGTCCCTGAAATGACAGTGTTGATTGGTGGTTTACGCACCATTGGTGCGAACTACGATGGCTCTGAGAACGGCGTATTAACTGACCAACCAGGTACGTTGAATAATGACTTCTTTGTTAATCTGCTAACTATGGATAACGAGTGGAAGAAGTCAGAAGACAACGAAGCGGTGTATGAAGGTTATGATCGCGAAACGGGCAAACTGAAATTTACAGCAAGCCCGGTTGATCTTATCTTTGGTTCAAACTCTGAACTGCGCGCAGTCTCTGAAGTGTACGCAATGAGCGACGCTAACGAGAAGTTCGTCAACGACTTTGTTCTAGCATGGACAAAAGTGATGCAGTTGGACCGCTTTGACCTGAAATAAGTAAGGTTAAATTGGTGAAATTAAAAGCGGCGCTATGAGTTAGCGCCGCTTTTTTTATGGTTCTTGCCAATACCAGCGCTAATAGTCAGCTGCAAGGCTTCTGCCGGCTTCATGTCGAGCGATTCAACGCAGTCTTTCGGCACCATGATCATGTAGCCACCAACGTTATAACTCATCGGTAAAAAGACGGCGACTTGCTCGTCTTCGAGAATTTCCGATAACTTGTCATCGTTATTACCGCTTTTCTTCGTCACTATACCAATAAGCTTAGTGTTACTGTTCGGTAGAGTTACCATCACGACGGACTCATCGGCGAAGTCTTTACCTGACATCATTTCAAATACGTCATTTACCGTGCCATATAAGCTGCGTAGAAGCGGCATTTTGTTCATGAGTTTGCCCGGCAATTGCCAAATAGAATTGAACAGGCTCCAACGTGAACTAAAGCCGACGAGCAGGGCAAGGATAAGGAAGCTAATAAAGGCAAGGCCAGGAAAATAATAGGCATCTCCGCCTAGTGCCATCCAAACAGGCTTTAGCGATTGTTCAATAGTTACCAGCAACCAACGGATGAGGTAAACGGTAATAACTATCGGCAGTAAAATCGCCAAGCCTTTCAAGAAGTAATTCAGTATTTTTTTCATAAGCCTGCTTTTTAGTTCGGGTTTTGATACAAGCTTAGCGGTTTTTTAGGGTTCGTGAAATTCTTTACGGTTTGTTAATGAAAACTGAAATGAATTATGGACGTGAGACAGAGTCTCTCTCTATCAAATGCGGCTCAAAGACCGTTTGAATAGAGCTATTATTTTGCTGATAAACACGTTTTAAAATAAGCTGAGCGGCCATTTTTCCCATTTCACCCATTGGATAGTTAATGGTGGTTAGCTTGGGAAAGGTATAGTGTGAAAAGTTCACATTATCGAAGCCGATAATTGACAGACCGTCAGGTAGAGAGCGTCCTAGCTCGCGGGCGGCTGTTAAGGCACCTGCGGCCATTTCATCGTTGGCGCAGACAATCGCGGTTATTTCAGAGGCCTTCTGCAAAAGCGCCTTTGTTCCGAGTGCACCACTTTCTTCGTGATAATCGCCTTCATAAAATAATTGCTCTGAATGGGGAATGCCAAACTCAGTTAAGGCGCGTAAATGGCCTTTATAACGCTGCTCTGCGTCGTGTTTCCATATCGGACCTGAAATATAGCCTATATTTTGATGCCCGTGTTCAAGCATATGGCGTGTCGCTAAATACCCACCATGCTGGTTGTTTAGTGTTATGCAGCGATCATAGAGCTGCGGCACGAAGCGGTTGATAAGGACGAATTTCACCTTTTTTTCCATCAGTTCAACAAGGTATTCGTCGGTAACCGCTTCAACGTGCAGAATTAAGGCGTCGCAATTTCGGCTTTGTAAAAAGCTAATGCTTTCTTTTTCTAGTTTTTCGTCACTGTGTCCGGCGGCAATAATGACGTGCTTTCCTGCTTGTCGAAAACTGTTTTCGATATCACTCAACAACGTTCCGAAAAAGGGACCATTGAGCTCGGGGACAAGTATGCCAATGCTATTTGAACGGTTCGATGCTAATGACTGGGCTACTGAATTGGGCTGATACCCCAGCTCTTCCATTGCGGCTAAAACTTTAAGGCGGGTTTCTTCTTTAACTGGAGTATTGTTATTTAAAACGCGAGATACGGTTGCCAGCGATACACCTGCAAGTTTAGATACCTCGTATATTGTCGCCATTGATTGTTTTACTCCGTGTTAACCGTTCAGCTAGCGTTGGGCTAACAGTTGATTAATTTCTTGTATTTTGGACTGAGTTAAAGTGTACCCGCGCATGACAAAGGCGACAAGTAAAGAGGCCAGTGCCGGGTTTAGTCTGCCACTACATGGGGTTGCATACGTAGTCATTATAAAAAGGTGGTTTTCCATTGCTAAACCCATAAACTATGTTATAAAGTGCGTTACAAATGAAAGCGCTTACATCATACTAGATGGTCTTTACGCCATCGTCAAAAAAATAAAAAAGACAAGAGGGATTTATGACAACGCCGCAAACCTCGGCGCTCGTGGGCGGAAGCGATAACAATTACCGTTTTGCTCTCACCGCGCTCACTTCGCTGTTCTTTATCTGGGGCTTCATCACCAGCCTCAACGACATTCTGATACCCTATTTAAAGCTGTTATTCGAGCTGAATAATACCCAGTCGATGCTAATTCAATTCTGCTTTTTTAGTGCGTATTTTATTATCTCAATTCCGGCCGGCCTGATGGTGGGTAAAATTGGTTATAAAATGGGTATCGTTACCGGACTGCTAATAGCGGGGGCAGGGTGTGTACTGTTTTATCCGGCTGCCATGCTCGAAATCTATGGTTTATTCCTGCTAGCGCTCTTTATTCTGGCGTCGGGCGTAACCATACTACAAGTTGCTGCTAACCCTTATGTAACCCGCCTGGGTCCTGAGGAAACCTCGTCAAGCCGCTTGACCATGACACAGGCCTTCAACTCTCTTGGTACCACCGTTGCGCCACTATTTGGTGCGTGGCTTATCTTTGGTGGAGTGGCAGATCCTGAGGTAACGGGTGTGAGCAAAGATACTGTCTCAACACCGTATTTTATTCTGGCCGCAGCTTTGGTGATTATGGCGATTGTTTTTGTCGCATTGAAATTACCGAATATGGGTAAAGTTGATGCTGCCGCACCATTACCGACCAAAGGCGGTGCCTGGGGACAACGTCACTTGGTACTGGGTGCCATTGGTATTTTTGTGTATGTCGGTGCCGAAGTGGCTATCGGCAGTTTCCTGGCAATATATTTGTCGCAATCTGATATTGGCAATATGTCTATGTCGCAGGCTTCGCACTATATTTCCTGGTACTTTGGTGGAGCTATGGTCGGGCGCTTTATCGGTGCTGCGGTGATGCAGAAATTCGCCGGTAACAAAGTGTTGCTATTTAACGCGACTATCGCGGTTATTTTAGTTGCCACCAGTATTAATACGAGTGGCGCTTTGGCTATGTGGTCATTGTTATTTGTCGGTTTGTGTAACTCGATTATGTTCCCGACTATTTTCAGCCTGGCGTTACAGAATCTGAAAGAGAGCACCAGCCAGGGCTCAGGCATTTTGTGTCTGGCTATTGTTGGTGGCGCAATTATACCTTTGCTGCAGGGCGCTCTTGCTGATGCAACCAGTGTCCAGTTAGCGTTTATTTTGCCGTTATTGTGCTACGTGTACATTGCTTTTTATGGGTTCCGTGGCTACAAGCCGCAAGCGCTTAAATCAGCTGCGGTTAAACAGGAGTCGGAATCATGAAGCGCGCTTACCTTACAACCGCTATTGCGCTTGCACTATCAACCGCGGTGGGCTGTTCGCCTGCCTCTAATGAGCAGCCATCGGCTGCTGCAGAAAATGAGATTTGGCCTAAGTTAAACTTGCCGGTTAAGCAAAAACCGGCAATGGAACAACGTATTGACGAGCTATTGGCTAAAATGACGCTGGAGCAAAAAGTCGCGCAAATGATCCAGCCGGAAATTCGCGATATTACCGTCGAAGATATGCGTAAATATGGCTTTGGCTCCTACCTTAACGGCGGTGGGGCCGTACCTACGAAAGCTACTCCGAAAACCCGCAGATCGTGCATGACTATGCTGCCGCTATCGTGGAAGGTTTACAGGGCGATGTTGCCAAAAACTTTCTGGATGAACGTCATGTCATAAGCACGGTAAAACACTTTATTGGTGACGGTGCAACAACAGACGGCATCGATCAGGGCAATGCCGAAATTGGTGAGCAAGAACTGTTTGATTACCATGCACAAGGCTACGTAGGTGGTTTGCAAGCCGGTGCGCAGACTGTCAGCGTAATAACCCGGGTGACCAAGAGTTATTAGAAAGCTTAAAGGAACAGGGTATTCCTGTGGTGTCGGTGTTCATCAGTGGACGTCCTATGTACGTTAACCCGGAACTAAATGCATCTGACGCCTTTGTGGCGGCTTGGCTACCGGGCTCTGAAGGGCAGGGCGTTGCCGATGTTATCGTTGCTGACGAAAGTGGCGAAGCACGTTATCCCATTACCGGTAAACTGCCTTTCTCGTGGCCGGCTGACCCGTCGCAGGGACGATTAAATGCTGATCAAGATGGTTATGAGCCCTTGTTAGAGCTCGGTTTTGGCTTGAGCTATGGCGATGAAAGCACGTTATCTAATGATTTGCCGACTGACTTTGCTGATCAGGATGCTCTCGCCGAGATGGCTATTTTTGACCGTGCGCCACAGAGCCCGTGGCAGCTTCAGATCTTTAACGAAGAGCAGCGTACTGCGGTAACCAGCAGTGTGCAGGAAATCGATAGTCTGTTTAGCACCACTTTCGATGACCAGGTACAAGAAGACGCCCGCGAATTTGTATTTGATGGTTCTGGTATGGCTGGTTTTAGCTTTATTAGTCCATTTAGCCGTGATTTACGCGCGTTTGCCGGTGAGATTGGTGCCTTGACTCTTTCCTACAAAGTTGATCACTTACCTAAGCAGCCTGTGTATTTGCAGATGAACTGCCTATCCGGTGAGTGTCAGGTCAAAATTGATGTACAGCAACAACTGCAACAAGCGCAACCCGGCGAATGGGCGACCTTGTCGTTATCGCTGCAGTGTTTGCAAGACGCTGGCTTAGATACCGCCGCAGTAGGCGAGGTATTTAGTCTTTCTCATGCCGGTAACCTGAGCTTTAGTATTCGTGATATACGGTTAGTCGCTGAGCAAGCAGAAGCCGCTAAAACGGTTTGCTTAAACTAACTCATCAAGGCAGCATAAAAAAAGCGCCGATGTGATGCATCGGCGCTTTTTTATTGCTTTTTAAAACCCCAGGGAAGGTGTTTAAAAGCGCTATTTAAAAGGTATAGCGCGCACCTAAAGCGTAACGAGGGCCATACTGGCGAGCGAATAAGAATTGCTCTTCGTAACGGCCGTAACCTTCTTCGGTTTCGTTATTCAGGTTAATCCCTTCAAAGAATACCGTCAGCTTATCGGTCACGTCGTAGTTGACGCTCAGATCCCACTGTCCAAATGACTTAGCTGAGCGACATCAAATGTGCTGCATTGTCCAGCATACGGTTGCTAAAGCCCCATTCGTTGTCATACCAAGCCATCACTTTAACTAAACGTCCGTTGACCCGGGTTTGGTGTGTATCAAAAACACTGGATGCGGGGTTGTGGTTAAAGTCCGTCGATACCAAAGGTAACTCGTTAACATCGAGTACAGCACTCAGAGGCGATTTTGCAGCCGCTTGCTGTACAATTTTGTTGACTTCTTCAACGCTGGTGTCGCGATTGGCAATAAAACTAAGGTCTACGAGTGACACATTGGGTGTTGGAACCCGCACAGCAAGGCCGTCGAACTTGCCATCAAGCTCTGGAATAACTTTACCAATGGCTGCGGCTGCACCGGTTTTTGATGGGATCATTGACTGCGCAGCGGCACGGGCACGCTGTAAATCACTGTGGTAGGCATCCAGCAGACATTGATCATTGGTGTATGAGTGAACCGTTGTCATCAGTGCGCTTTCAATACCCAGGGCTTCGTTAAGCGGCTGAGCAATCGGCGCCAAACAGTTGGTGGTGCAAGACGCATTAGAAATAATAGACATATCAGGCTTCATATCCTGATGGTTAACACCATACACGAACAGACCGTCAACGTCTTTTGCCGGCGCTGAAATTATTACTTTTTTAGCTCCCGCTGTCAGGTGTTGTCCGGCGCCGTCACGATTAGTAAATAAGCCGGTGCATTCCATCACCACGTCTACGCCCAATTGCTGCCAGGGTAAATTTTTAGGGTCACGCTCGGCATAAACATTAATTTTGTGGTCATTAATATAGATGGCGTTTTCGTCGGCACGAACGTCAGCATTAAACTGGCCATGCACGGTGTCAAACTTTAATAAATGTGCCAACGTGGCAGGGGCGCCTAAATCGTTAATGGCGACAACCTCAAACTGATCATTGCGCTGACTTTCAAAGATAGCGCGGGCGATGTTTTTTCCGATACGGCCAAAACCGTTAATTGCGACTTTAATGGTCATAATGAATCCTTCTTACTGCGGTGGAAAACGTGAATCTTTGAGCCCGGCTTTAACCCGGGCTAACTGCTGTTTAATTTCTTCGCCTTGGGCAAGCGCGAAGCCGGCGACGATGGCATCAATCAACACCATTTGCGCAATTCGCGATGCCATAGGCATATATTGGTCGGTATCTTCCGGCACTTCGGTACTCACCACGACATGGCAGTACTTAGCCAGGGGACTGCCTTTGGCAGTGATGCCAATAACCGTGGCCTGATTGTCATAGCCCAGCTGCGCAATTTCACACAGCGCTTTGGTACGTCCGGTGTGGCTAAAGCAAACGATAACGTCGCCCGGCAAGCTGTTTAGCGCTGCGACTTTTTGTACCAGTACATCATCAGAGAAAATCGCCGGCGTGGTAAAACGGGCGAACTTATTCTGTGCGTCATGAGCGACCGATGCTGATGCGCCAAATCCGAAAAACGAGATCTTGCGAGCATCCTTTAGGTAACTAATGGTTTTTTCGATGGCCGCGTGGTCCAGTGTGCGCTGGGTATTGGCAAGCGCAGAAAGTGTCGACGAAAATATCTTGTCGGTAACCGTGGATACGTTATCGTCATCGTCAATTTGCGAGTTAACGTACGAGGCGCCCTTAGCCAGTTGCTGTGCTAGCTGCAACTTAAAGTCAGGGAAGCCCTTGCAGCCAATGCGGCGACAAAAGCGGTTAATGGTGGGCTCACTGACATTGGCCTGTTTAGCCAGCGTCGCCGTCGATACATGAATAATAGCTTCAGGATCGAGCAATACCTGCTGCGCCACCTTATATTCATTTTTACTCAAGTCTGACAGGCGATCCTTCACCGTTTGCACTATATTCATGGGCAAAAGCTCCAACAAAGTGTTGTTCGTTTTTGTAATTTAATTACATTAATATTTGCCATGCTAACCTAAACGTTGCTAAAGTGTGAATAGAAATGTAGTAAAATTACAAAAATTAATGAAAAACGATTTCAAACCATTCAACTGAAAGTGGACAAAAGCAATGCCAAATGATTGCCCGAACTGTTGTGACATGGTGCTTTTTGGAGCGCTTGGGGATTTGTCCCGGCGTAAGTTAATCCCGGCCTTGTATCAGCTGGAACGTGCTCAACTTATCGAACCACAAAGCCGCATTATTGCCGTCGCCCGCGAAGACATGCCGGCGGCTCAAATTACCGAGCGTGTAAGCGACGTGCTGAAGCAATTTGTGGCGGAAAACGAGCGCGACGATGATTCGATGGCGCGCTTCTGTAAGCGCTTTCAGTATGTCTGTATGGATTTCTCGGATAACGCGAGTTATCAATCGCTGCAGCAATGCCTTGAGCAAAAACAGCATCAGCGCATCTTTTACCTGGCCACGCCGCCTGCGCTTTATGCCACTATTTGTAAGGGGCTGCACGATGTCGGCTTAACTGAAGAGCCTACCCGCGTTATTTTAGAAAAGCCCATTGGTCACAATCTGTCGTCTTCAAAAGACATTAATGAAGAGGTTGGACGCTACTTTAACGAAAGCCAAATTTATCGTATTGACCATTATTTGGGTAAAGAAACCGTACTCAACCTGTTAGCGTTGCGCTTCGCAAATTCGCTATTCTCGAACAACTGGGACCATCATGCGGTCGACCACATTCAGATAACGGCGGCTGAGCAGGTCGGTGTTGAAGGGCGCTGGAGTTATTACGACGACGCAGGTCAGCTTCGCGACATGGTACAAAATCACTTACTGCAAGTGCTGTCGTTAATAGCGATGGAGCCGCCGTCGCGACTCGATGCGGAAAGCATTCGTGACGAAAAGCTCAAAGTATTAAAAGCCCTGCGACCGATTAATGCCAGCAATAGTCAGCAAATGACGGTGCGCGGGCAGTATGCCAAAGGCTTCTCCGGCGAGAAAAAGGTGCCCGGCTACCTCGAAGAAGAAGGCGCGAAAGAAAACAGCGAAACTGAGACATTCGTGGCGTTAAAAGCTCATATCGATAACTGGCGTTGGTCTGGCGTGCCTTTTTACTTGCGCACCGGTAAACGTATGCCGGAAAAACGCAGCGAAGTGGTAATAACCTTTAAAAAGCAGCCGCATAATATTTTCCATGAAACCCTGCCGGACTTACCCCCTAATAAACTGGTTATCCGCTTACAGCCCGACGAAGGTGTAGAAGTTGAGATGATCAACAAGATACCGGGGCTGGGTAAGCAGATGCAGCTAAAAGCGACCACCCTGGACTTGAGCTTTGACGAAACCTTCAAAAAAAGGCGTATCGCGGATGCCTATGAGCGCTTATTACTGGAAGTGATGCACGGTAATCAATACTTATTCGTGCATCGCCAGGAAGTCGAACAAGCGTGGAATTGGATTGATGGCATTATTGCTGCCTGGGAGACCACCGACGAGTCACCTAAGCCATACCCTGCGGGAAGCTGGGGTCCGGTCGCTTCGGTGAGTCTGTTGGCACAAGATGGTCGTGAATGGGACGAATAAAGAGATTAAAAAAGATGAATAACGAGGACAAATCAGTGAAAACCTTTGCCAGTAACGAACAACTTTCTGAACAGCTTTGTCAACGCGTTAGTGCGCAACTCAGTGATGCTATCGCAGCGCGCGGGCATGCCTATCTCGTGGTTTCAGGTGGCAATACACCTAAGCCCTTATTCGAAAAGTTATCCCGAACTGACATCGACTGGAAGCACGTGACCATTATGTTGGCCGATGAGCGTTGGGTATTACCCGACTCTAATGACAGCAACGATAAGCTAATCAAGACCGTGCTATTAAAAAACAAAGCGGCTAAAGCGCATTATATTAGCTTGTATACGGGTCATGAAAAGGCTCAGAATGCAGCCCCTGTTTTGTCTGAACAGTTAAACGAACTGCCTGAGTTTGACGTGATTATTTTAGGTATGGGCGATGATGGTCATACCGCTTCGCTGTTTCCGGATTGCGCCGAGCTGCAACAAGGCTTAACGGCTAATGATGCGGTTATTGCAACGCAGCCAACTAAGGCGCCGTATGCACGGGTTAGTTTAACCAAGTCACGTATCATGAACAGTCGCAATATTTATTTGCACTTTTGTGGCGAAAACAAGCTGCAAGTGTTTAAACAGGTCGAAGAGAGTGGAAAGGCTATTTTGCCTATCGGTGAATTCTTGCACCAGCAGCAAGTCCCCACTGAGGTTTACTACGCAGCGTAGCTTGCGCCTGAGGCGCAAGCTACCAGATAGCCATGTAACTTGCGCCTGAGGCGCAAGCTACTCGCACGCAAGCGACCCAAAAAGATCAGGAGCAATTATGAATCCAACAGTAGCCGCCGTTACCGAGCGTATCGAAAAACGCAGCGCGGCCAGTCGCAAAGATTACCTGGCACGCATGGCAAAAGCCCGCAAACAAGGGCCGCATCGCGGCGCATTGTCTTGCGGTAACTTAGCCCATGGCTTTGCCGCCTGTGGTAAAGACGACAAACAAGAGCTGCGCAGTCTGACCAAAGCCAACATTGGTATCGTCACGGCATATAACGATATGTTGTCGGCGCACCAGCCGTACCACGATTATCCTGATAAAATTAAACAGGCGATACGTGAAGTAGGCAGTGTTGCACAGGTAGCGGGCGGCGTGCCGGCTATGTGCGACGGCGTAACGCAGGGCCAGCCGGGCATGGATCTGAGCCTACTCAGCCGTGATGTGATCGCCATGGCCAGTGCGGTGAGCTTGTCGCACAACATGTTTGATGGCGGCTTAATGTTGGGCATATGCGATAAAATCGTACCGGGATTGCTTATTTCCGCACTGAGCTTTGGTCATTTGCCGTTTATCTTCGTACCGGCGGGGCCTATGCCATCGGGTATTCCCAATAGCGAAAAAGCCCGTATTCGTGAATTGTATGCCGAGGGTAAAGTTGGTAAAGCGGAACTACTCGATGCCGAGTCGGCCTCGTATCACACGGCTGGTACCTGCACGTTTTATGGCACGGCTAACTCCAATCAGTTAGTGGTTGAGTTGATGGGCCTGCATTTGCCTGGAGCTTCGTTCGTTAATCCGGGTAACGACTTGCGCGAAGCACTGACCCGTGCAGCCGCTCAGCACGTGACTCGTATTACCGACTTGGGCAGTGATTACCGTCCGATCAGCGAAATTGTAACCGCTAAAACACTGGTAAACGGTATTGTCGGTTTGTTAGCGACGGGTGGTTCGACTAACCACACGATGCACTTAGTCGCCATTGCTAAGGCGGCGGGATACGATATCAATTGGAGTGACTTTGAAGCCTTGTCAGATGTCACGCCGATGCTGACGCGTGTTTACCCCAATGGTCAGGCTGACATCAACTACTTCCAGCGTGCCGGTGGCATGGCATTCCTGACGCGCGAACTACGCGATGCGGGTCTGTTGCATAACGACGTGGAAACGGTCGTTGGTCATGGACTGGATCTCTACACCAAGAAGCCGGAACTGGGCGAGGACGGTAAGTTAAATTGGGTTGAGATCAATAAAGAATCACTGGACGAGGACGTGCTGCGCCCAGTCAGTAATCCGTTTAGCGACCATGGTGGTTTAAAAGTATTAAGCGGCAACCTGGGGCGTGCTGTTATCAAAACCTCGTCATTGCCTGAACAAGCCGAGCCTATAACGGCACCCGCGGTTGTATTTACCGACCAAAACGATCTGGATGCGGCATTTAACGCCGGCGACCTAAATAAAGATTGTGTGGTTGTGGTCAAATATCAGGGCCCCAAGGCTATTGGTATGCCGGAGTTGCATAAATTGACGCCGCCACTGGGCGTATTGCAAAAGCGTGGATATAAGGTGGCGTTGGTGACTGACGGCCGCATGTCGGGTGCTTCAGGTAAAGTGCCGGCAGCTATCCACGTAACGCCGGAAGCTGTCGATGGCGGCTTGATTGCCAAGGTTAAAGACGGCGATATGGTTAAGCTCGACTTTTTAACCGGCGAGCTGGAATTGTTAGTCGATAGCAACGAGCTTGAACAGCGCGAACCAGAAAAAATTGATTTAACTGACAGCCACTTTGGCATGGGACGTGAATTATTTGGTAATCTACGCGCCAGTTTTAGTGGTGCCGAGCAGGGCGCTAGTGTGTTATTTAAGGACGACAAAGAGCATGGTGAGTAGCGAACATACGCCAATTATCGATGGTTTCGCGGTAGTCGCGGACATCGGTGGCACAAACGCCCGATTTGGCCGCATTAATTTAGACACTTTCGAGTTAGACCGTATTCAGGTATTCCCTTGTGCGGACTACCTGAATCTGACCGACGCTATGATTGCGTATCGCGAGCAGCAGGATGTGCCGTTAGAACACGTCGCCATCGCTATTGCCTGTCCGGCTGAGTCAGACGCCATTCAGATGACGAATCATCACTGGCAGTTTTCGGTACAGGGCACCAAGCGAGCGCTAGGGCTTAAGAGTTTTATTGTGCTAAATGACTTTGCCGCAGCTGCCATGAGTTTAGTCACGCTCAATAAAAAAGAGCAGAAGAAAATAGGTGGCGGCAAAAAGCAAGACGACGCGCCCAAAGCCGTATTAGGCGCAGGTACCGGACTAGGGGTTGGTCATTTAATTACCCTGCCAAACGGCGATGTTATGCCGTTGCCGGGCGAGGGTGGTCACGTAGACTGGGCGCCAATTAACGAGAAAGAACGGGTTATTTACGAGTTTTTAGCGCACCGTTTTGAAGGACGAGTGTCCGCCGAGCGTGTTTTATCGGGTCCCGGCCTGGAAAACCTGTATCAGGCCATAGCGGCGTATCATGACCGCGCCGTTCCGCCGTTAAGAGCAAAGACGATAGGTGCGCGCGCCCTCAGTGGTTGTGACGCCATTGCCACAGAAGCGGTTGAACAATTTTTTGCCAGCTTGGGCAGCTTTGCCGGCAATCTCGCATTAACACTGAATACGCGTGGCGGTGTTTATATTGGCGGCGGTGTTGTACCAAAGCTATTACCGATGATGGCGGCGTCTGAATTCCGCTCTCGATTCGAGCAAAAAGGCCGTTTCTGCAACCTCGCCGAGTCCATTCCGTGTTATGTCATTACCGCTGAACATGCCGGCATGCGTGGCGTTGCACAATATCTGAAACAACGCTTACAACAACGTCAGTTAACCAAGGAAAAGTAAAATGTCACTAACAGCAAAGGATATTTTTGAACGCGCTACCATTATTCCGGTAATGACGGTCGATGACGTTGAGCGAGCCGTGGAAGTCGGTGCCAATTTATACGAGCAAGGCTTTGAAGTGCTCGAAGTAACCTTGCGTACACCGCTTGCGATTAAGGCGATAGAAGAAATGCGCCGCCGCTTGCCACAAGCCTTAGTTGGTGCAGGAACCGTGTTGAACGAAGAGCAGTTGCAACAAGTTGTTGCCGCAGGCGCGCAGTTCGCAATAAGCCCCGGTGCAACCCCCGCACTGCTGCAAGCAGGTAAAACGTGCGGCATTCCTTTAATTCCGGGCGTAGCGACAGTGTCCGAAGCAATGGTTGGAATAGAGCATGGCTATAGCGAGTTTAAACTCTTTCCAGCCGAAGCGGTGGGCGGCGTTAAGCTGTTAAAGTCCATTGCAGCACCACTGCCCGGCATCAGCTTTTGTCCAACCGGTGGCATTAATGAAGCCAATTATAAAGACTATTTAGCGCTACCTAATGTGAGCTGTGTAGGCGGAAGCTGGATTATTGCATAGGCGTACTTTCTGGTAGGCTAAAACCTATTGTTAATTGCAAAAGGAGCTTGCCATGTCTTCACAAGGGTCACGTCAAACACTGGTACGGCAGTGGGAGTTACTGAAGCTGCTGCCGACAAGACCACCGGGAATAACAGCCAAAGACATTTGTCAGCAGCTTAACGACGAAGGCTTTGAAGTGTCTAAGCGGCAGGTTGAACGCGACTTAGACCAGCTGTCGCAGTCATTCGCACTGGAATGCAACGACAAAGGTAAACCCTACGGCTGGCACTGGATGGAAGGGGCTGGTGCCGATATGCCGGCAATTTCAGCCGCTGAAGCGCTGTCGCTGACCATGGTTGAGAAAGTTTTGAAGCCACTAGTGCCCAATACCGTGCTTAAGTCTATTGCGCCGCGATTAAACCAGGCGAAAGACAAACTCACCAAGTTGCATCAGGGCGCGTCGCTGGGCAGCTGGCAAAGCAAAGTGGCCTATGTTCCGGCAACATTGCAGCAACAAGCACCGGCAATTAACGACGACGTGTTAAATAACGTACAACTGGCGTTGCTGCATAACCAGTGTGTCGATGTGAGTTATCAGCCCGGCTCACAGCCCGACACAGTAAAAGACTACACCTTACACCCGCTGGCTATAGTTCAACGTGGCGTCAGCACCTATTTAGTGGCCTGTGTTGACCCTTACGACGACCCGTTATTGTTTGCCTTGCATCGCATTCGTGAGGCCGTACCTCGGGAAGATAAACACGCCAAAACGCCTGAAAACTTCACCTTAAAACGCTATTTAGAGAAGGGTGCGTTGCAGTTTTCTGACGGCAACACGCTAAAACTAAAAGCCCGCATTAACGACAACCTAGCCATGCACTTAACGGAAACACCGCTTAGTGACGACCAGCAAATAACGGCCGACGGCGAAACTCATATACTGACCGCAACCGTTATCGACTCCTGGCAACTGCACTGGTGGGTGAAGTCTATGGGCGCACAAATACACGTATTAGAGCCCAAAGCATTGCGTGACAGTGTTGTTGAAGAGCTGCGAGATACTCTAAAACTCTACGGGCGTTAATATGCAAAGCTCCGGTTCTGGAAGATAGGGGCTGTTATGAGGCTCAGTTGGATTTAAAACGGCTCAGTCCCCTTTACAGCTTTGCAAAAACCAAGCACATTATGGAACATGAAATACCACAATAAAAACATCAGCTATTATTCGCAGAATGCTGAAACCCTGGCGGACAACTACAACAGCGTGCCTGTTGAGTCGGTGCATAAAGATTGGCTCGATCAATTACCAAAAGAGGGCATGGTGCTGGATGTCGGTGCCGGTTCGGGGCGTGATGCCGGCTTTATGGCCGCCAAAGGTTTAAATGTGGTGGCTGTAGAACCTGCTGAGGGCATTCGCGAAGTCGCGCAAGGTTATACCGTGGGTAAACCCGTGCATTGGCTTAACGACAGCCTGCCCGATCTCAGCCAGGTGTTTGCACTACAAACCAAATTTGACCTTATTCTGCTTAGCGCCGTGTGGATGCATATTCCGTCATCGCAGCGCGAACGCAGCCTGCGTAAGTTAAGCTCGTTGTTAAAACCTAACGGCAAGTTAGTGATTTCGCTACGTCACGGCGCCTGCCACGACGAGCGCACTATGTACGAGGTTTCCGCCGACGAACTGGCGCAATTAGCGAGTCGCTTTGGCTTAACCTATCAGTTACTGACGCCCGAACAACAAACTGATGAGCTTGGCCGTGGCGATGTCAGCTGGCAAACCGTCCTGCTCACCTTACCCGATGACGGTACCGGCGCCTTTCCGCTGCTGCGCAACATCGTGGTTAATGACAAGAAAACCTCGACTTACAAAATCGCGCTGCTAAGAAGTTTGCTGCGTATCGCCGAAGGCCATCCCGGTGCGGTGTTGGATCAAACCGAAGATCACGTCGCACTACCCATGGGACTGGTGGCGCTGTATTGGTTAAAGCTCTATAAACCCTTAATTGACCATTACGGCATGCACCAAAACAACAACACCTCGGCGGGATTGGGTTTTGTGCAGCCACGGGGTTGGGAGTTATTGCAACATACCACCGCGGCCGATTACGCTATTGGCGCGTACTACAGCGGCACCGAGCAGGCGTTACCGCTTTATCAGACACTGAAAGACATCGCCGCCACCATTAAAAAGAACCCGGCTACTTACACCACCTTGCCCGGTAGCAATACGGCCGTGTTTGAGGTTGAGTTGAATCGTACCAACAAGCCAACAAGCGGCCTGACAATGGATCTGCCTTTTTTAGCTTCGCTCGGGACCTTTTATGTACCCAAACACATCTGGGATTCGTTAACCCGCTTTAGCGTATGGATAGAGCCGGCGCTGATGAATGAGTGGGCGGCGTTGATGCACAGTTATGAAGTCAACCGGCAACAATTTAACCGCAACGATTATTTAGAGGCCTTGGATTGGAAAGACGATACCCGCAGCACCAACCGTGTTCGCAGTCGGGTTAATGAACTACTCGCAAACGACGAGGTTGCTTGCTGTTGGTCTGGAAAACAAATAAAACCCAGCGATTATGCCGTTGATCACGCATTTCCGTTTGCCCGCTGGCCCAATAACGACTTATGGAACTTACTGCCCACCCGCACAGCGGTAAACGCCAATAAATCTGACCGCCTGCCAAGCAGCGACAAGCTGATATCCTCGCGCGAACTCATCTTGCATTGGTGGCAACAAGGCTGGAGCGACAGCCACAGAGAATTCTTTACGCAAGCTAATTTGGCACTGCCGAACCTAAGCCATAATAACCGAAGTTTTAGCGATGTTTTTGAGGCATTTTCTCTGCAGCGTGACCGTATAAAAGATATTCAGCAGTTGGCGGAGTGGGGATAGTTGCATTTTTGAAAGCGTTATCTTGTTCAAGTTTTGATTCAGGGACGGCCTAAAGCCAAACTTCAACATTTTGACCTTTAATTATTGCGACTATCTCAACATGCGTTGCTTTTATTCGATAATAAATACTGTCACTACCGCACGGACAACGACGATAGCCAGGTCGGATGTGATCAACAGCAGGGTAGAGCAAAGGATTGTATGCAATGTTCGCGAATGCATCTGTTAATCTAGCAAAATAAGTATCTGCCTGCTGTTCACCAAAAGTTGTAACACCGTACTCATAAATACGGTAAAGATCCTCTTTGGCATTGGCTGTAAGCTTGTAAGAACTCAAGGTTATCGTTTTATTCGGTACTTGAATTCTTTAAGCATGTCTTCAGGTGACTGCTCAACGAGCCCACTGTTTTCAGAGGCCTCAAGCTTTTTGTTGATTTCCTCAACGCGTCGAGCCCTGCGCACTAAGTCATTAATCAGCTCGCTTTTCGTGTTGTATTCGCCGGTTTCTTCTACTTGGTAACGCAACCAAGCTTCGTTTTTGTCGGTTAACGTAATACTTTGTCTACTCATGATTATTACCTGTGTGAGCAATATTGATGCAAATTTACACCAATGTTGCTCATATGTCACTATTGCTCAAACCGAATGCATATAGAATCCTTAATGCCAGCCACAGCTTAACCAACAACTTACCTTTATTATCGCCACTAAAGAACAGGTTTAGGCCTTTTACTTCGGATATGGACTAACTTTGCTGTGCGACGTGTCGTAAATTGAAACCAGAAGCTACTCCATCAATTATTCTTCTCTTCTTGGTTCTGAAACAATTTGACAACGCACAGGGAGGGTATCAAAATGATAGCTATCATTTTGATAGTTTTCGCCAGGTAAGATAACTCACCACTGTCAGTTCTTGTTATTGTTTGGGCTCATTAGGGGGTTATATGTATCATTACACTGAAAGCGGACTGCCGAATGTTTATCTCAAAAATGGTTACACTGCTGCGATTATCGGTGGCGAAGAATGCACAAGCATTGAGGATATTGACGGCTTACACCAAGCGATAGCTGAAAGCATTACTGCTAATAAAAAGTCACTGTCTAAAAGCGAGTTCAAGTTTTTAAGAGTAGAGCTTAATCTTTCACAAAAAGTACTTGGGAAACGGTTTGGCGTAAGCGAGCAAACTATTGCACGATATGAAAAAGGACAATCGGTTATTCCCAGAACAACAGATGCAGCTCTGCGCTCTTTGTATGCTGAGAGTCGATATAAGAATAACCCTGTTAGCTACTTTTTAGACTTATTGGCTGATGTTGAAGCCCGACAAGCGGAAGAAAAAATATTGCTGCAAGAAATACATAATCATTGGGAGAGGGTGGGTTAGACGCTAACTTTCCCGAGAGAGTATGCGCACCCGTTACTATTATTTGAAACGAATGCGCATTTCGCTCTGGTAATGGCTACAGCTTAACCAACAACTTACCTTTATTATCACCGTTAAAGAACAGGTTCAGGCCGTCAATAGCGGACTCCAGACCTTCCAGCGTGTGCGCACGGTATTTAATTTTGCCGTTCATGACATACGGGGTGAGTTTTTCCAGCAGGCTAGGCACTTGGTGGAAGTGATCCGGCATGGTGAAGCCCTGAATGCTTAAACGCTTTTTAATTATAGGAATCCAGCTTGGGCCGGGCGCTGGTTCGGCTTTGTCGTAGTCGGCTATCATGCCGCAGACCACAATCCGGCCGTGGGCATTCATGTGCTGCATTACATGATGCTGAATAGGGCCGCCGGTGTTCTCAAAGTACAAGTCAATGCCTTCGGGCGTTAGCTCTTTCAGCTTGGCGTCTAAGTCGTCGGTTTTGTAGTTTATAGCGCCGTCAAAACCTAATTCGTTGGTTATCCAATCGGTTTTTTCGTCACTGCCAACCACGCCAATTACACGCAAGCCATCGGCTTTGGCTAATTGTCCGACGATAGAGCCAACTGAGCCAGCGGCTCCTGTAACCAGCAGAGTTTCGCCTGACTTGGGCTTGCCGACGTTAAATAAACCTTGTGTGGCGGTTAAGCCGGGTAGGGCAAAAACGGATAACACCATTTCGTCAGGCACGTCGGCCTGTACTTTATTAATGCCTTGTCCGTCGCTTAGTGCATATTGCTGCCAGCCCATCATACCCATCACACGGTCGCCTTTGGCAAAATCCGGATGCTTGCTTTCTACCACTTCGCCAACGCCGGAGCTGCGCATCACGGTATTTAGCTCCACCGGCGGAATGTAACTTTCGGTATCGGGGCTCATCCAGCCAAACATGGCCGGGTCTAACGACATGTGAGTTTGCTTAATTAAAAACTGACCGTCGTTAACTGTTGGTAGCTCTTTTTCAACCACCTCAAAAATATCCGCACTGACTGGACCCGGATTCGGACGCTTAACCAAATTAATCGCTTTGTAAGTTGTCATATTCTTCCTTATTACGTCTTTATTATGTGCCGTTAGCATAACGCTGTGGCTTGTATGCGTAAAAGAAAAATAAACGGGTGTTTGAATTTATTGAGCGTTGTATAGAAACTGGGTTGGTAAGAGAGCTCTGACATAGCTTGATGTTATTGCGTATTCAGCACTAGTAGTTTCCTTAAACAGTTAAACTGATTCACTCCTTTTGTAATTGTTCTGAATAAAAACTTTAAAACGTACGATTATTGTCGTACATTGGGTGCTGAATGGGGTTTAAAAGAGTAAAAAAGCAAATACTGGAGTGTTTGCAGAGCGGAAATATATTGCATGAGTCGCGCGGTGATATTGATGTTAAGAATTTACTTCTAATCGAGGAGTTATCGATCGACGAGTTAATTAGTATCGTCGCTAGAGCACGTGGGAATGAGTATGAATGCAGCCCACACCACATTTCTGCTGACATTGATGTTCACATCGTGAAAACCGTTTATGACGGTAAGAGTTGGTATATCAAGTGGTACTTCGTCGAACCTAGCTGCATATTCATTAGTGTTCACAATTAAGGTGGAAACATGAAAATTTTTAAAGTTGGTGACACTCAGAAAGTCATGTGTGAATCGTGCCAGTCGCTAGAAACAGCAACATTCGGCTTGCGTGATGTTCCTTTTAGTGACGGCCATGGTCTAGTTAAAAATGTTTTGGTTGGTGTGTGTGACAAGTGTGACCGGGTTGCGGTAATACCCCAACAATCGGTGCCTGCAATAAAAAAACAGTTAGACGCAAGGAAGAAACCTATTGAGAGTCGAGTTCCTGCTCATATGGTAGATATACTGAATTTGGCGAGTAGCTCTCTTGGGGCGAGTACAGACTTTTCAGCGGCACTTATTAAGTATTTTATTCACACAATTTATGAGAATGAAAAAACGGCTGACAGTTTGCTTAAATATCTGGACAGCGATCTTGCAGAAGGCAAAGCCCAAAAGCGCATATCTCTAAAAGGGCGTCTGGTTTTGGACGAGCTAAAGACTATTAGAGTGCGTGCGCATTTAACGAGCAATACCGATGTTTTAAAAGCGGTAGTGCTTAAAATAAACGATGATGTTTTGGTGAACCCAAAAGCTCAACTCATTAATGAACTGAAAAGTGTTGCGGCAACTTATGCTTAACTAGAAAAGTGGTGCGTCCGAGTTGACTCGAACAACCGACCTCTGCCATGTCAAGGCAGTTACGGGTATATCACTTTAATTCTTACTAATCTACATTAATGTACACCCCTTGTAAATATTGGCTTTTAGTCAAATTTCTGCAATGAGCAATTTAAGTACATAGAGGTAAATCAGGGTGGTCAATTTAATCTATGGTCACAAAAAATATGTACTAAATTGGTCATTATTAAGGCCGGAAACGCTGTCTCAGATGAATCTTTATGCAGTTTTAGCCAACCCTTGCGCGTGTCATAAAGCTGGTTATAACCATTCATAATGTCCTGTGCATCACCTGCTGATTTCCATTGACTCGCCTTACACTCTGTTACTAACTCTGCTGGCTTGAAGCATGTCGGTGATGACCAAAAGCTGGGTGCTCACCAACTGAAATATTTGGAGCTCAAATATGGCGGTTTATTACTGTTGGAGGACATTAGAAAACTAAAAGAAAATAACGCTATCAATAAAAGCGACGGCCTCTTTGTCATCAAGGTCAGTCCTGGTTATTATCAGATTTACGTTCGTTATAAAACAAAGAGTATGCTGTGAATGATATTGATAGGACTGGAGCTAAAGCAAACGCAAAAGTTGCTACAATCTCTGATATCTGAAAACTCCTGTTTGTCGTTGATTAACGTTTGCTCTCTCCCTCGACCAAAGAACCGTTAAGCCAGCGTTTGTCTTCAACGCTTAAAACAAAGTCATACTTAGAGCTTTTGGATAGTAGTTGATCGAGGCTGTACTCTTTAGTCGTCTTTTTTTGACTTAGTTTTCCCAGTGGCTTCTTTTTACATTTCATCTGCCTAACCTTTTCGTGTTGCTTGGATCAGTTCTGACTCATCTGTATGACTGGTAAACTCGTTTCTCAAAAGCAGATGGACATGCTCCTTATATTAAGCTCAAACTCTTTCTTTGCATGAATAACTAGTTTGGCTTGTCATCTCTTACGAAGCGAATACTGGTAGGTGCTATGGTAAAAATTGTTCGTAACTGTCAGCGCCAAAATTCCAAGTGGCCTGCATTTCTAATTATGATATAACGCCGATAATTTAGCAAAAATAAATGGTCATATGCTAGTTTTAGAGACGTTAAATTTACTTAATGATTTTTGCATTAGATAAAGGAGGGGCATAATGACAACCGGACAGATTGGTCTTTTGCTTCTGTTGATCTTTGGGCTTATTGCATTTTTTACTATCGGTGTATGGGGTATAAACCGATTGAAGTTGACGGAAGAAAATCGTGATGAGTGACACAAATGTATGAGAAGCGCATGAAAAAAGGCGAGGTTATTCGGATTGAACTTGGATTGGTCGCGATATACCTTTAAAACTTTGTGCACGGAACATTAACTATGGAACTGACAACGCTGCAAGCTGTATTTATCGGTGCGGCACCCTTTGTTTTATTGATTGGTGTTGCAACAATCTTTATAGGCAACAAGAAAAAAACTAAAAATAGATTAAAGTCGAGAGGGCTTGACTCAAAAAACTGCCGGAATAATCGTTCAGCCGACATGTGACTATGTATTGTCGCGTGCGAGTATAAACAACGTGGCAATCCTCTCTATGACCTCTTATAAATAGGGAAGCGGCGGTTTTAATGCTAGCCTCGGCTCGTCGTCCGATTCGACGACATAAAAACAGATGTGTTTAATTTCAGCAGTTTGGATTCAGATAGAAGCCACCGATTAAGGTGGCCTCTGAGCTGCTATAAGTCGATGTTAAAAGAAATAACGAGCCTGAAGTGTCACAACACGCGGTGCTAAATACTGCTTACTAGTCACTCCCACACCGTATGTATCGGTATGAACAGAGGCAACAGAGTCGTCGTCGAATAAGTTACGCACGTTCAGCTCTAAATCCCAATTACCATGTGAAGGAATGTAATTCACGTTTAAATGAGCGATATCATAGCTTTCTACGACGTCACGCTCAGGAGAGTTAAAGACTCGAGCGAAATAGTCACCTCGGTGTGTATAGCCCAATGATGATCTTAATGTAGCCCCATTATTGAGCTGATGTGTATAGCTTAAGCGAATATTACCGACTAAATCTGGCGTTTTCGCTAATTCGTTACCCGTTAAGTTAACAGCAGTTTCCTCGCGGGCGGCGTTAATCGCCTCGGTTGGGGCTCCATCTAGGATCAATCCGACTGAAGCATTTTCAGCTTCGGCTCTATCGATTGCATCGCGCCCTTCAATAACCTCTGACTCCATCCAAGTTAAGTTGGTATCTAAACGCCAACCTTTACCAAGGTTCGCTTGAGCTTCAACTTCTAAGCCATAGACTTCTGTTTCAGGCAAGTTTGATGCGCCTGAGTTAAAGCGTTCAATACCACTTGATTCAAATAAATAGTCACTGTAATCATAATAGAAAGCAGCGGTATTTAGACGTAACCGGTTATCAAATAAATCATTTTTGAGACCAAGTTCGTAAGCGATGATTTCTTCCTGATCAAATTTTTCAGGGAAAAATCGCGTGTCGGTCGAGCTATTTGAGCCTGCTGGTTTTACGCCACTTGCAACAGATGCATAGCCCATAGTTCGCTCTGTGAACTGATAGTCCAGCGCAAACTTCCCTGTCACGTTATCAGTTTCATCAGATGGTGTGCTGGTGATAGGGGAGCGAGTGGGAACACAGTTTAAACTGCAACGCTCATCAGAAAACTCGTTATTAGTATAACGTAAGCCCGTCGTCATACGCAGTGCGTCTGTTAACGCATAACTTACTTGGCCAAAAACTGAATACGATTGAAAGTTACGGAAGTCAGAGTTTATGAAATCAATATCCGCATTATTGTCGAACACATTGGGTCCTGCAACAACCTCACTGACTGGGTTGCCATCTCTGCCGGCGTCGTAAAAATTACGTGTATTTGAGAAAATCTCAGTATCAAGGTAAAAAGCACCAACTAACCATGTTAAATCAGCCGTTGCATCAGGTGATATCAAGTTGACTTCAGCCGTATAGGACTCATCTTCCTGTCGCAAATTACCGATAAATTCCGGTATAGGAACTTGTCCTAAGCTTGTCGGCTCTTCACCATCAGACAGAGGAAATGGTGCTGGATCATTGGCAGTCAAACTGCTTCTATCCATATCCAGGCGACGGCGCATGTCATAGTTTTGCTGGCTGAATATACCGCGTAACTGAGCCCAGTCCATAGCATAATGCATATGCAAGCTGGTCATATCCATGTCTAGTTTATAGTACTCACGGGTATCATGGTAAACCACGCGAGGATCATTGCTAATTAGGTCGAAATTACCTTTCAGCGCAGGGCCGTTTGTATCTGAGCTGAACTGCATATGTTGAAGCTGAATATCGAAGTCTTGAGTGGGTTGCCAACGTAATTGTGCTCTAACTGTCGTGTCATTTTTATCGTCTAAACGATAATCATGAGTAAGCGCTCTATTTTCTGTGAAGCCGTCATGCTCTCGGTGAGATCCAGAGAACCGTACTGCCAAATTGTCGTCTAACTTCAATGTGGTAGCACCACGAAAGTTCATCGTGTCGTACTGACCCATTGTTGCTGATACTGAGCCATCACCATTTATAAAGTCAGGCTTTTTGGTGTGCACGTTAATGGCTCCGCCTGTCGAACTATTTCCATAAATGGTTCCGTCAGGGCCTCGAGTGACCTCAACACGATCAATATCAACCAAGTCAGCCCAAAGTGCATAATCATTGGCCATAAATACACCATCAATATGATATGCCACAGCTTGCTTGGTTCCAGCGTTATCAGGTATTTCATTGCCGACGCCTCTAATTGATACAGAGGGGCGATAGCCTTGCACGCTCGATACCACAAGCCCGGGTACTTGATCACTCAAGTCAAATATATTTGCAACATTAAGTTGATCCAGTGCGCTTCCTTCGACAACAGAGACTGCGTCGGGCACTTCTTGAAGGCTTTGCTCTGATTTTTGCGCTGTCACAATAATGGTTTCAAGCTGATCTGTTTGTTCTTGGGCGTTAATGGTGAAGGACGTCCCAAGTAACAGGGCGCTCGTTACTGCAAAAGCTAACGCGTTTGGTCGAAACATTGACATTAATTACTCTCCCTGAAGCAGGTTGTTTTACGATTGAATGAATTGTAAAGGCGTGCGAGAGAGTAATAACTTAATATGACATTTAACGTATGCTTTCGCGTCATTTTGATGACATATTTAAGTCACAGGGAATGTATTTTTACTGTCATATTAATGCGGTTTAATAGAGCAAAACTTAATCCCCTTAATGAAAAGGAGTGCACTTTGAAAACGTTGCGCCACCTGTTTATCTTACATTCAGTATTTTTGAGTTTGCTACTGGTGAGCACTGATGCGTTCTCTCACGCTAGGGACGTAATTCAGGTAGCGCCACTTGAACTGCACAAGAATAGCCCGTTTGATCGAGCCTACACTCTTGCTCCTATTTCGGGTAGAACCGGAAATCTCGAAATACGATGGCCCGATAACTGGCCGTCAAAAAAACCATCAGAACATTTAAAACTACGAATTTTCCACATCAATGATTTACACAACAAACACATAATAGAAAAAGAAGATGGTGATGTTCGCTTTGTGACTGGCCTCATAGCTGCCCATGTCAGCAAGGCTCGTCGTGAGGCAAGTTCAAAAAAAGAGCATGTATTATTTTTATCCGCTGGAGATGATCATACCGGTGCCGTATATGATGAATTACTCGGTTACAGTCCAGGATCTTTCAAAAAAAGCTTGGCCTACCACGCTTATTCATCGGCAGGTCTTGATGCGGCAGTATTGGGTAATCATGAATTTGATCGCGGCACCCAAATCCTAAAGCAAGCCATTAACGCTGATGCCAATTTTCCACTATTGAGTTCAAATCTTGTTGCTTCTAAAAATTTAGATGCTGACGATTACGCTTCTGTGCTACTTGGAGTAATTAATGGGTGGCGAGTCGCGGTAGTTGGACAAACATCATCAGAAGATACGAAAAGTAACCTGGCTGACGATCCGCAATTAAAAGTTGCTCCGCAACTGGAAAATATGAACCAAATACTGACCGCTGTTGAAGGTAAGGTTGATGTCATTATCGCACTGACACATATTGGCTATCAACAAAGCGGAAAAGTTGGCGATCAAGACATCGCAGAGCTATTAGCAAAAGCGTCGGTTCCCGCTATTGTCATCGGCGGTCATTCGCACGATACACTGCATAAGTCAGGGATTAATAAAGAGCACATTTACAGTGGAGTTCCGGTATTTCAGGCTGGACAGTGGGGCGATTACATTGGGGATATTCAACTGAACTTGCGACATGACTCAAAAGAAGTCGTAATATCTAACAACACCGTTTTGCATTCTCTAAAGCAAAATAGCGCGTCGCTTATAAGCTTTAGTGAGGAGTTTTATAAAACGTCCATTGCTCCTATCATCACTGATTTTGACGATGTATTAAATGAGCCGTTAGGGCGCATCCCTGATGACTCAGCACTAACAAAAAATGCGATACTGGTTGACCGTTATACTGCAGAGCTTGCAGTTGCAAACTTTATAACGGATGCTGTTATGCAAACGGTTAATACAGATAATGAAATCGCTGATTTGGCAGCAATCAATGCATCCAGTATTGTTAACGGCTTTGAGCCGGGCGAAATGGCGACTTTTTCTGATTGGTACAATGTTATTCCCTATGCAGACACGCTTCAATTAATTGAGCTTACGCCTAATCAACTCAGAGAGCTTATAAAGTCTAACGCTCAACGCCTAGTTATGCCATCAGAGCAAGAAAGCCTCGATTTAACCGGCTTTATTAATCAGGGTTTTTTACACTTCTCGGATGCGTTACGTTATGAAGTGACTTACGAACAAGATAGACGACCCCAAGCAACCAATATTCAGTTCAACGGTAAGCCTCTCGAACATTATGCTGGTCAAACGATCAAATTGTTAGTTGGAGATTATATAGCTTCTGGCAATCTAGGATGGAGGGGCCAAACGATACATTTCCCGAATGGTGACAAAGTGGCTGGTTTTGATATTAAGTCGCTCCCAATAAAGCCCACAACTTACAAGCTCCGCGACAGCGTTTTAAAAAACCTGCGAGCGTCACATCATAAAACTATTGATATCAGAAAAGACGGAAGAATTAAGTTTAGCCGAATAAGCCAGCAAGCCGAACAAAACAAATAATAGCGTAATTAAGCAGCCATCCAAAACGCCGCAAAGTAATCCTATCGAGGATGGGGCGGGGTTAATGCGGTTTAGTGTGCAACCGCTGCGTCGGGAATCCCCCACCGACATTAGGTGGGGGAGGCTGTCAATAGAACACTGAGCTAGATCTCAAGTTCAGCGCGTTATAAGCGCCTCGGTGAGCTTAAAAAGATAAAGAGAAACCAATACTGACAGCTTCGTTTTCAATGCTCTCATTATTATGGCTCTCAGCTTCCATTGATGACAGCTCTGCTGACACTGTAAACATTTGCCATAATGTATGATAAACACCCAAACTAAATTTACTTTGTTTTTCTACCTGACTAAGCTGGTCAATTCCGGCTAAATCTACTTCTGATACACCATAATTCAAACCAACCTTAGTTGCTCCAAATGTTTGCGTTACCTGGGTAAACCAACCAGAGCTATCGCGCGGCGTACCGTTAGCATCCGCAGCATCTATCAGTAGCCCATAGTAACCGAGTCCCTTAGCATCAAATAGTGAGAGGGAGATACGAGTGTTATCCAATTGAAGTGCGCCGGTTAAATCGACACCTCTAGCGCTATAATCTCCGATATCGGTTGTGACATGTTGATTGTAAAACGTTGTAGAAATAAAGCCGTTATCATGATTGTAGCGCAAGCGGCCATGAACTCCTGGGCGCTCTGAGCCGGAATCACCCACATAGCCGTTTCCTCCGAAGCTTACTGAGTCTAGAGGTTGAAAAATACCAATATCAGCTTGCCAGTTGTCAGCAAATGACCGACTGTAAGTGATTTGAGATAACCTATCTGCAAAAATATAACCATAGCCGGCAGCGCCTAAGGTTGTGTTTAATGGACTACGGATTGATGCCGGTGCACCAACACCTCCCAGCGCCATGTCCTCAATCACCACATCAATACCGAACACACCATAACCACGACCAACTTTGAGTGTTCCTACATCGTCATTACCGACAGTAAAGTAAGCACGATATGCACGGTTATCTCCGTTCCCGTTAAATGCGCTGTTATCAGTTGAGCCCGGCTCGATTGCAAGAAACGCTTTTAAATCGAAGCCCTGAGCCTGGGTCGTCGCTGAAAATTGAAAACTGGAAGGGCTATAACCGTTTGATACGGAAGTTGCATCTTCCCCTGTGCACAGCAAAGCGTTGCCGGCTACTGTAGCCCCTGAGTCATCGCAGCTCGCATACACAGCGTGAGCATTTATGTATCCGTTAAAGGAAAAATCCCATTCCGGTGCAGAAACTGACTGAGCCATAACCGCACTACTTGCCAACATGGTTGAGACCAATGTCGTAGTTGTAAGAGCCCGCAGTTTAAGCTTATCGTTATTTTTCATGTGGTATTCCCCTGTTTTTTTCTTGTTATTAAGAATGTGCAAGATAAGCTCTGCAACGGTTATGCCAAAGCCTGAAAACTTTTAAGGCACTGTTTTTTATATAAATATTTAAAGTCGAACCAAATCATTTTGATGAATAATTTCATCATTTTCTCTTTTTTTTGATGGCTTAAAGTCATCAGAAAAGTAAGCTAGATTTATTTCTCGTGGTACGGTGATTAATTAAGTGCAATAAAAACAATGGCTTAAATTTTTAATCTAAGTTGGCACAGGGTTTGCTGTGTTATTGATAATAAAGTGTTAAAAAATAACGACAAAAAAGGGAACGCAATGACTGAGACACGCGTGCAAGTATTTAAAACCGCTCGACGGTTACTGACGGGATATGGTGCAAGTGCACAATTGGCGGCAGAGGCCGAGGCTCTCATGATGAAACGCCCTTTAATTGTTACCGATAAAGGAGTAATGGGCTCTGGCGTTATTGAACCAATTTTAGAAAGCTTCCAACATGCCTTTACAGACAGTACAACACTGTACTCAGATATTTCGGCTGAGCCGGAAACACATGTAGTCGAAGACTGCCGTCACCGTTTTATGGCAAGTAAATGCGACGGCATTATAGCTATAGGTGGGGGCAGCGCGATGGATACGGCTAAAGCCGTCGCTGTTTATATCGGTGATGATAGAAAATTGGAGGCGCTCTTTGGTGAAGATCAGGTTCGCACCAGAAAAACTCCCCTTATCTGTTTGCCGACCACAGCAGGAACAGGCTCTGAGGTGACCAATATTGCGATTTTGTCAGACGTAAACGCGCAGTTAAAAAAGGGTATTGTCAGTAACCAGTTGTTACCTGACGTTGCCATTGTGGCACCGGAATTGACCGTGAGCTGTCCACCGGCCGTCACCGCTGCGAGCGGCGTTGATGCCTTAGTGCATGCCGTTGAAAGTTATTTATCCAATTTTTCCACTGAGCTCACTCGCCCATTATCATTACGCGCGATGACGATGATCAACAAATCGCTATTACAAGCCTATGAAAATCCCAAAGATATGAATGCGCGCGAGCAAATGGCTACAGCCAGCCTTATGGCTGGCTTAGCCTTTGGGAATGCTGGAGTTGGAGCCGTCCACGCACTGGCATACCCCTTAGGAGGACGTTTTCACTTGTCACATGGTGTCAGTAATGCCGTTATGTTTACGGAAGTGATGCGTTGGAATTACGCTAATTGTCGAGCTCTATTTCTTGATATTGCTTATGCGTTGGGAGCTCCTAACACTTTGGTAAAAGAAGACGCTGGGGACTTTGTAGTTGAGCGACTGGCCCAGCTATGTGAGCAGGTTAATATTCCTAAAACGCTACGCGAGTTTGATATTCCAAGAGAAGCTATTCCTGAGTTGGCTGAGTCTGCTCATGGAGTAACTCGACTGTTACGCAATAATCCTCGGGAATTGAGCGTGGATGATATTGCAGCTATTTACACTGCTGTTTACTGAGGAAACGAGCCATGTCGTTATGGAAGCATCGTAAACCGGGCGCGGAAGCACCATTTTGGGGATTAGGGCCATTTAAAATTAGGCTGCCATTTTTACATTATCGCTTCGAGTGGCCTGATTACTTTCAGGGATTGTTGATGTGCGCGGTAGATTTAGCCGCGATTTCATTAATGGCTGAGCTTCTGGGTATGCCGTTTGAAGCTGCACTCGCGATCGTCCTGATCAATGGTCTATTTTACTTGCTTCACCATTTGCTTGGTGATCCAGTCGTACCAGGGTGGATAACTCCTGCAATACCTTTGTTAATGATGTATGTCTCAACCTTTCCCGAGGGGGAGAGTCGTGTACATGCACTAATCGCCTTTCAAATGATGTTGGGCGCATTTGCCATGGTATTGGGTGCTTCGGGCATCGCCCGACGAGTTGTTCATTATATTCCAAGCGCGATCAAGGCTGGCATCATTATGGGCGCCGGCTTAGCGGCTGTTGCTGTGGTATTTGAAGAAGGGGGACGTTTTGAATCTTTCCCCATGACAATATCCATTGCGGTTGGTATTGCATTCTACCTAATTTTTTCACGTCACTTTGCAGCCATTCAAAATAAACATTGGTTATTAGCGCTGATAGGTAAGTTGGGAATTTTCCCCATCATTGCACTTGCCATCGTGGTCGCACCGCTGTTTGGTGAGGCTCCCTGGCCAGATATTGAGTGGGGACTGACATCACCAGATTTTGTCACGATGTTTACAGAATACACGCTCTTCGGTGTTGGACTGCCACCATTAATGATGTTTGTTACAGCAATTCCGACGGTGCTAGCGGCTTATATCGTACTTTTTGGTGATGTCCTGCAGAGCAAGGCAATTTTGGATGAAGCTGATGAGGCTCGCCAGGATGAAAAAATTGATTATAGCCCTGATCGCGCTCACATAATTTTTGGAGCTCGCAATTTTGGTATGAGCATTATTGGACCAGACGTAGCAATGTGCGGACCTCTATGGGCGGCAATGCATGTGGTAATTGTTGAACGTTTTAAAAAAGGCCGCAAGGCGATGGACTCCATCTTCGGTGGCGCAGGATCGTTTCGCTGGGGCACCAATACCGGTTTACTACTACTGCCAGTCGTTAGTCTAGTGCAACCGATCTTGGGGATTGCTCTGGCACTGACACTATTGATCCAAGGTTACGTCAGTGTACGCATAGGTATTCAGGAAGCCAAAAGCGAGCGCGATCTGGGAATTGCCGGTGTTATTGCCGCAATTTTGGTAGTAAAAGGTGCAACTTGGGCGTTCGCTGCCGGGATTCTATTGTGTTTTTTGATTTATGGCTGGCGTCTACGGACACCTTCTAAGGAGACACGCTGATGTTTCACGGGGATAACCTGCAACGGGTATTAGATGCCATGAGTGATGGCGTTTACATTACCGATGGGAACGGAGTAACCATCACAGTAAATAAAGCCTATGAGCGAATAACAGGAATTCCAAAGCGCACTTTGCAGGGCATGCACATGTCAGAAGTGGTTAAAGCCGGCTACATTTCACGTTCGGTGTCGTTAGAAGTATTGAAAGAGCGACGCGCTGTAACACTGACACAGGCTCTGACCGATGACCATAAAATTTTGGTATCGGGCACTCCGATGATTGATGCCCGAGGACGCATTGAATATGTAGTTACAACGGTGCGAGACGTAACCGAGTTATTGCAAGCCAAGCGTGCCGAAGAGCAACTAGAACAGTTGTTGAATGTGCGAGAGCAATACGGTCCGGCACAGCATGACTGGCCGGCTGAGCCATTTATTGTAAGCCCGCGTACCCAAGCATGTTACGAGCTTGCGAAGCGCGTAGCGAACTCAGCGGCAAAAGTACTGTTACAAGGCGAGACCGGGACGGGTAAAACATTATTAGCACGCACTATTCATCAATATAGCCGATGCAGTAGCGGACCCTTTATTGAGCTTAACTGTGCCGCAATGCCCGAGTCACTGTTGGAAGCAGAGCTATTCGGTTATGTACCAGGCGCATTTACTGGTGCGTCAAATAAAGGAAAAACAGGGCTGCTTGAAGCGGCTAATAACGGCACTCTATTTCTGGATGAGATTGGCGACTTACCCCTGTCGTTGCAAGCAAAACTATTGAAGGTGATTGCCGAGAAGCGTTTTTTGCCGGTCGGAGGGACCGAATTCAGGCAGACGAATTTTAGACTCATTTCAGCCTCGCATCACGATTTAAAGGCGCTGGTTGCCGAGAGCCGCTTTCGGGCCGATCTTCTTTACCGGATATGTGTGGTACCTATCGAGCTACCTGCGCTTCGCGAGCGTACTGAGGAAATTGAGCCGCTATTGGAACACTACCTTTGTTATTTTAATCAACAATATGAATTTGACTGTCGTTGGCATCAGAGCGTTGTTGAGCGCCTTACTCGTTACGATTGGCCTGGAAATATTCGAGAATTAATAAATTTAGTAGAGCGGTTAGTGGTGACCAGTGAGCAAGCATTAATAACGACCGCTCATTTACCTCGAGAACTTATCGGTGAGCAGTTTCTAGGAAAGCAGGGGCTTTCGTTGAGACATCGGATGGATGAGCTTGAATTAAGGCTTATAAGTGAGGCTCTCCAAGTTCATGGTACGACACGAGCTGCGGCACAAGCATTGGGTATAGACCAGTCAACATTAGTAAAAAAACAACAACGATTAAAAGCAAAAATGATGGGAAATCCAACTCAAGATGATGAATGAGAAACAGGTAGATTTAAAGCAGGCGGCCTTAATTGGCGTAAATTGGATCCCGTGTAGCGGGAGCAATACGTTGAAGGTTTTTAATCCAGCTAGTGGAGAGCTGCTAGGCACTGTTCCAAAGCTCTCTGAGGAGCAAGTTCGCTATGCGATTACCACTGCTGAGCGTGCTTTCAATAGTTGGCGTAAGACTTCGATAAACGAACGTTGTGCAGTACTTAATAATTGGTACCAAAAGATAAAAGAGAATGAGGAGCGGTTAGCGTCAATCATTACTCTAGAACAAGGAAAGCCGTTCGCTGAGGCCCTGGGAGAAGTTCGTTATGCGGCGAGTTATGTAAAGTGGTACGCACAACCGGCGTTGCAGGATAACGGGAGCGCAATGCCCAATGGTTCCGAGGGTGAGTCGTTGAAAACAATTACAGAGCCGGTCGGTGTCTGTGCTGCGATAACTCCCTGGAATTTTCCAGCAGCGATGTTAACTCGAAAGGTCGCACCAGCTCTGGCTGTAGGATGTTCAATGATAATAAAACCTGCACCTGAGACTCCATTTACAGCACTTGCATTGTCAGAGCTGGCGCTTTTGGCCGGCGTTCCTCCGGGTCTGATTAATGTAGTAACTGGTGACGCACAACTTATAGGCGACATAGTGTGCACCAGCAAACAGGTTAAAAAGCTCAGCTTTACTGGATCAACAGCTGTGGGGCGGCACTTGATGCGAGCTTGTGCCTCTACCGTTAAGCGCCTTTCGCTTGAATTGGGCGGTAATGCCCCGTTTATAGTCTGTAGCGATGCTGATATCGATAAAGCAGTTGAAGGAGCGATGCAGTCAAAGTTTCGCAATGCCGGACAAACTTGTGTCTGTGCGAATGCGTTTTATGTTCATGATTCGCTATATGACCGTTTTGCGAGTGCTTTTGAAAAACGAATAAAAGCACTTTCCTTAGGCTTAGGCAGTGATCCCCATACCGATATAGGTCCCCTCATTAATGAACGGGCTCTGGAGAAGGTGGAGGCACTAGTTAGAGATGCCAGAGAAAAAGGCGGCAAGATAGTGTATGGAGGCGAGCGTTGGGCAGAGTCGGAGCGTTGGTATCTTCCTACATTGATCACAGAAGCAACAACCGATATGCGCTGTGTTCAAGAAGAAGTTTTCGGCCCAGTCGCCCCTTTAGTTCGCTATAGCGATGAAGATTCGCTCATTGCGTCACTTAGAGCACAGGATACAGGTTTAGCGGCTTACTTTTACAGCGAGAGTCTGAAACGGATCCACGACCTCGCTGCGGAGTTAGAGGTGGGTATGGTAGGCGTTAACACTGGCGTTATCTCAGATCCTGCGATGCCTTTTGGCGGAGTTAAAAGCTCTGGCTTAGGCCGAGAAGGAGGTCGACAAGGCATTACGGAGTACCTCGAAACAAAGTACATCAAGCTTTGTTACTAACAAGTAAAACTACGAGCAACAAAAGGAAAATAACAATGAAAAAATCCAAAAATATCTTATCTGTCGCTGTGTTGAGCGCCCTTGTGGGACTAAGCTCTTCATCACTGGCTTTTGCTCAAAGCAGTGATATTGAAAATTTACAAAAGGATATGCCGAAAAACTGGGGGAAGTGGGGTGAGAATGACCAAATTGGCGCACTAAATTACCTCGATGATGAACAAGCACTGCGTGGCGTTAAGGCTGTAAAAACAGGTGAAAAATTCACCCTGCAATTACCGATTACTCATGGAGTCGGACCTGTCTTTCCTGGAAGAGTGCCAGCCATGCATTTCATGACACAGGATGAAAGTATGTATTCTGTGGATAAACTTGATGAGTTAGCCGGTGGGGTGAAGTACTCCGACGATGCTGTATTCATGTATTTACAAGGCACGACTCATATGGATGCATTAGGTCACGCTTGGTATGGCGATAAAGTCTATGGTGGCGTTTCAGCCGATAGTACAGTACATGGGCACGATCATGTTGATGTAGGCAAACTTGCTGAGCACGGCATTGTTGGTCGTGGTGTCTTATTGGATGTTGGAAGTCACAAAGGCGGTCAGTCTAGCCGTTTGGCACCAAGCTCTTGCGTTACACTTGATGATTTACGAGAAACAGCTGAAGCGCAAAACGTAACAATCGAGAAACGAGACATTTTGTTGATAAGAACGGGTTCCGTTGGCCGCTTTTATCAGGACGAACCAGACGCGCCATGGAGCGCAACTACAGAGCCCGGATTGTGTTATAGCAAACAACTAATCAACTGGATTGATGATATGGAAATACCAGTGATTGCAGCGGATAACCTTGCTGTCGAACTGGTTCCGCAAACTATTGACGGAAAAGATTACGTGATACCACTTCACGGAGCATTGATCCGGGATTTGGGTGTTGTTCTTAGTGAGTTGTACTGGCTAGATGACCTTGCAAAAGACAGCGCTGAAGATGGGCAGTATACCTTTATGTTTACAGCAGCGCCGCTCAAAATGGAACGTGGCTCAGGCTCACCTATTAATCCAATTGTGATTAAATAAAATAAAGGAAAGAAAGGGGGAAAGTGCTTCCCCCTTATAAAAGCACCGCTAAACCACCTAATTAGCTAGCGCAAATTTAGTGTGCCACTAAAGCGATAACGTTCAGGTTAACCACTAAAAATCCTCCCAGCCATCTGATCCAACTGCTCCTTAACTCGCTCCCAATTAGGCATAACTTGTCTCATCAGCCGATAAAATCGCTCGCTGTGGCTGTGTTCAGCTATTGGTTAAGGGGTTGTCGTGGGTGGTTTGAACTTCTCCTACAGAGGCTGCGTTGCATTAGCGATTTACAAATATACTGCTATCTTTCCATATAGCTTAGAAAGATCATAGGAATGACTTTAGTGAAGAAACTTGACCTCAGTATTTATCCTACGCCATTAGAGATAAAAAATTTATTTTATCTAGACTCAGCTGGTGAATTACGGTGGAAGACAGATCATCTTAGAAATAAAGCCGGAGATAATGTAACTTTTTACCTAGAAAAAGATCGTAGCCTTCGTCTCAGGTATTGGAGCAAAAAGAGTAGAAAATTTCATCTAATTTCTGGTGCAATAATAGTCTGGGTGCTAGTGAAAGGCGAACTACCGTCTGAAAGAGGGATTTTCAGCTTGAATGGAGACAATACAGATTTATCTTTCGCTAACTGGGCTGAACAAGATGTTACCCCGGTAAAAATTGATGCCAGCAATATTAAGGAGTTTGTGTATTACAATGAACGGACAGGAACTTTCAAATGGCAGTTCAGAAGGCCACGCAACTCCAATGATCGCAGCTTTTTGAATAAAAATGCCGGTAAACCTGTTCGTGTTAGGTATCATGACGGCTATCAAATTTTTAAAATTTGCAATAAAGAACGCAAGGCTCACCGGTGGGCATGGTTATACGTGTTTGGTGAACTGCCAGCCGAAGGGCTTGTCATCGACCATATCGATAGAAACCCAGCAAATAATTCAATCAATAATCTTCGTGTTGTCACTCAAGCAGAAAACGCTCGTAACACTTCAAAATACAAACCAAAAATTAAAAAAGGTAAAACACCAATCAAAAACCCTTTTCCTGACGGCGCTGAAATTAGAGCAGCATTTTATTACGATGCGGTGCGGGGTAAACTTCATTGGCGAAAGCGTGAAGAAGTGACAAAAAGCGATAAAAAGCATAACACACAGTATGCTGGGGAAAGAGCTGGTCGTTACATAAAGGGGCAGCCTGTATTGGTGCGCTTCAAGTCACGCAGGTACACAGCTCAAGAGTTAATCTGGTCGTATGAAGGTCGACCAAAGCCAGATCATGGTTTAATTTGTAAAAATGGTGATAAACACGATTTGCGAATCGATAACTGGTTGGCAGCCTGTCCAAGCGAGGACTACTTTCAAAGTGAAAAAGACCCAATTAAAAAGCAAGCAGTTTTAAAAGAGCTCATTCACTACGATCCTCACACGGGTATTTTTACACTTAGACAAAGAAACTTAAAAAGGAAAGGTGATGCTGGCTTAAACACGAGACTTACAAAAGCTGAGCCTAGTGGATTTCGGCGAAACAGGTATCATTATTGCACAGTGCTTGGTAAAGATTATCATTCCTCACATCTCGCGTGGCTTTATTGCTATGGTGTCTGGCCGCCTGCAACAGGTCTCGAAATAGACCATATCAATTTAAACTCTCTGGATAACAGGATCGCAAACCTCAGATTGGTAAGCCACGCACAAAATATGGCAAATCAGCCCCTAATGAAAAGCAACACGACTGGCTTCGCTGGCGTAGTCAAAGACTCTCAACACGAAGGCAAGTGGCGCGCATACCTTTCTGGAAAAACCATAGGGACTTTCCACACCAAAGAAGAAGCGATAAAGGCACGGAAACATGCGGAAAATAAATCCAAGCGCTTTGGATAGTCATAAAATATGGCTTCTGATAAGAGCTGACAAGTAGTTTCCAAAAACACGGTTACACCACCTAATTAGGTTCACAAATTTAGTGTGCCACTAAAGCGATAACGTTCAGGTTACCCATTAAAAATTCGCCCAGCCATCTGATCCAGCTGACCCTTAACACGTTCCCAATTCGGCATAACCTGTCCCATAAGCCGATAAAACCGTTCGCTGTGGTTGTGCTCAGCGATATGGCAAAGCTCGTGCAGTATGACATAGTCAATGCACTCTCGGGGTGCTTTAACCAGCAGAGGGTTTAAGGTGATGCGTCCGTTAGGCGAACAGCTGCCCCATTGGGTTTGCATCGTGAGTATTCGCAGAGGAGGGCGCTTATCAACCCACAATGCTTGCTCTAAAACGGCGTCTAAACGCTTGTGGAAGACGTCTTTGGCTCTGACCTTATACCAGCATTCTAATGCTGTCTTTACACGCTCAGTAGTGTACTCACGCACGCTCACTTCAAGTTGACCGCGAAGTAGTTTAACACCAGCTGCTTGGTCGGGTTTTATCAGCACTTTGAGTACGTATTGCTTGCCCAGGTAGTAATGACTTTCACCGCTAACATAACGGCGTGGAATAATGTGCGTTAGCTGCTTACGAAACTCTCGTAGTTGCTGGTAAATCCAGCGCGCCCGTTTTTTGGCAGCGCGTAATACCTCATCATCGGAGCTGTCTTCAGGAGCAGCAACTTTTACCGAGCAATCAGGCAAAACCTTTATTTTAATTTTACGATCAGGGCTTTTAGCGGCAACGCGCTGAAACTCAATCAGCTCGTCGGAATAATAAAAGCTAAGTTTATCCCCGTATGGCTGATGTTTCTCAGAAACCTGATCAGCAAAACGTATCGCAACGTTCATGGCTTAATGACCTAATTGCCCAACACGAACAACTTGCACAACGGCTTCGACAATCTTTTTCGCCTGCTCGATACCGCCGCCGACGGCTTTGCATTCCGCAAAAATCTTCGGCAGTAGCTTTTTACGGATATCAGCTTCAATGTTATTCGGGTTAATCGAGTTTTCCGCAACGGACTGGCTAACGATGCTATCGACATCAAACGCAATCTCTACCCATTTATCCTGCGCTTGTTCATCCATGACTGTAAACGCTTCAGGTAGGTGCTTTTTGAACACGCCGTAATAGGCTTGTGCATGATGGTTGCCGGTCAACCGTTCAGGGATATCATCCAAGCGACGCTCTTGTACCTGCTCCTCAAATTCACGGAACAGCATGTACTGTTTCAGCGGATGCTCAAACAGCTTTTCCGCGTCTTCAATGGCTTCACGCAATAGCTTAGAAAAGGCTTCCTGAGCGTAAGGGTCGTCACCGAGCTCTTGCTCAATCATTTTGGTAACGCGAGTTTTGATGATATCGGTTTCGTTGCGGGTTTTATCTTCGCTCCAGTCTTCAGGTGCTTGTTTCTGGCCCATTTTACCGACTTCATAAACACCTTCCGAATCACGGACGCCAACGCTGACCACATGTTTGTTCAGTAGCTTTTTGACTTCCTGTGCGTACTCGTCGTAACTGATACGCTCGCCGGAATCCTGTTGCACGGTTTGACGAAGACTGGACAGTTGTTTCACCGTCTCTTTGTATTGTCGACGGTCTTTATCGGAAAAGCTCTTATCTTCAAAGAAGGTAGCCGACTGCAGAGCAACTTTAAGGCAAGTGGCAAAGGCTGTGAGTGCTTCGTAAAAGTCTTCGCGGCGTTTTTGGTTTTTATCGACCATTTCGCCGTTTATTTCTTCCATACGAGGCAACAGGGCATGACGTAGCGCTTCGGTGTCTGATTTATTCTTAACACCGTCAAATATCGCCCACAGCTCTTTATAAAGCTGGGGTAGGCGTTTGTACTCGGTACTCATCTGCTGGTAAAGACCATCAATATCATCGATGTCGTAACCGCCCTGGGTACGTGAAGCCAGATCCTGATATTCCTTTATGGTGGTATCGAGCTCGGACAGAATGCCGCGATAATCAATCAGCAGACCAAACTTCTTGTCGGGGTGCAGACGGTTCACGCGAGCAATCGCCTGAATGAGGTTGTGACCTTTAAGCGGCTTGTCGATGTAAAGCACAGTATTTTTTGGCTCATCAAAGCCGGTTAATAGTTTATCAACCACAATCAATAGCTTCAGCTTAGGGTCTTTATCAAAGCGTTCGACCAGCTCTTTGGTGTAATTCTGTTCATCAGATGAGCCTACATGCTCCTTCCACCATTTACTGACTTCCGGCATGGTTTTTTCGTCAACCGAGGTATTGCCTTCGCGAGTATCGGGTGAGCTCATGACCACGGCTGATTCAAATAAGCCGACTTCGTCCAGATATTTTTTGTACTTTATAGCTGAGGCTTTGCTGTCACAGCACAACTGACCTTTTAAGCCTTCATCGATATTTTTATCGAAATGATGAGCAATATCGTACGCAATAAGCTGAATACGCTCGTCAGTGCCATATACCTGACCGCGACGGCTGAATTTTTTCTTTAAATCGCCTTTTTGCTCGTCACTTAAGCCGTCCGTCATACGCTCGAACCAGGCGTCGATAGCTCGCTCGTTCACGTCCAGGTCGGGTATTCGCTCTTCGTAGAGCAGGGGCGTCACGGTTTTATCTTCGACCGCACGCTGCATGGTGTAGGCATGCACAATGGGTCCGAATTTATTCGTGGTTTTATCGTCTTTTAACAGTGGTGTGCCGGTAAAGGCGACAAAGGACGCATTCGGCAATGCCTGGTTCATGCGAATGTTGTTTTCGCCGCCTTGACTGCGGTGACCCTCGTCAATCAATACAATAATGTTGGGGCTGTCGTTGTGACACTCCGGCAGTTTGGTGGCTGAGTTAAACTTCTGAATCAGCGTAAAGATAATGCGCTCATTGCCTTTACCTATTTGCTGAGCCAGGCGCTTGCCCGACGTGGCCATGGCCGCCTCTTTGTCTTTTTTACTGGACAGCTCGCCGCCAGAGGCAAAGGTCTTCGAGAGCTGGTTTTCTAAATCAACACGGTCGGTGACAACGATGACCCGGCATTGCTTCAGCTCTTCGTGCAAAATCAGCGCTTTGGATAAAAACACCATGGTGAAGGACTTACCCGAGCCGGTGGTATGCCAGATAACACCACCTTCGCGACCGCCTTTGCTGTTGCGCTTTTGAATACGCTCGATTAGCCGCTTGATGCCAAAGACTTGTTGGTAACGTCCGACAATCTTGCCAATCTTTTTATCGAAAATAGTGAAGTAGCGCACCATATCGAACAGGCGCTCTTTAGACAGAAGGCTTATCAGCAGCTTATCCTGGCCGGTCACCATCAACTCACCACCGGCAAGCAGGTTTTGATACCAGCTCAGGTCACGCTTATCACGGTGATCGAACAAATGTTGCAGGGTGGCATCATCCAACGCTTTATTTTTCAACGCCATCATTTCAGCGTCGGTGATATCTTCTTCTTTCCAGGCGGCCCAGAATTTTTCCGGGGTCTCTACGGTGCCATAGCGCCCATCAATGCCATTGACCGACAACAACAGTTGCGAATACGCAAACAGGTGAGGGACTTCGTCAGGGCGCTGGTTACGTAGACTCTGGGAAATGCCTTCGTTTATCGTTGGTCCTTTTTGCGAATTACCATCCGGGCGTTTGGCCTCAATGACCACCAACGGTAGACCATTTACAAAACAAACTAGATCAGGACGACGGCTATCAAAGCCTCCGGCACGCGTCACCGTGTATTCTTCGGTAAAGTGAAACTGGTTATTGTCCGGGCTCTGCCAGTCGATGATAGAGACGGTGGGCGTGACCTTTTTCCCGTCGACGAACTCCGTCACCGGAATACCGTACATTAAATGGTTGTAAATCGCCTCGTTGGCGTGCTGGAGGCCTTCATTTAGGGCAGGGCTGCACAGGTGCGAGACGATGTTATCAATGGAGTTATCGGACAACGGATAGCTTTTACCGGCGTAATGAAAGGTTCGCTTGTTCAGCACATCTCGTAATACTTCGCGCAGCACGACTCGGTCTTGCTTACCCCCGCGCATCGCCAGCGCTTCCTGCGGCGATAAAAAGGACCAGCCCAAACCGGCTAATAGTGTCATTGCGGGTATTTTAGCAGCGTATTCTTCCTGAAATTTTGGGGCGTTAGCCATTAGCCTGACTCCGTGTCTTACTGTTAAGCTCTCGTTTAAACTTAACTAATTCTTTTACTGAACTAGTGTAGGGATCAAATACCCACTCGTCATCAAAAAGTGCACCCAATTGCTCACTCTTATCTATAGACGCGATGGTTAGAGAATAAAACTGGTTTCCGTTTTGTTGCAGTCTCTCGATTTTTGACACCAAACGCTTCGGTATATTCCCCATGATAAAGTCAGATATAACTAACAAATCTGCGTCTTTATATACTTCTTCCGACATAACTTTTATTGCGTGTGATATTGCTGGCGTTACATCGGTTCCACCATTAAAAGACATTTTTAGAAATTCAATCAACGATTCCAAACCAACGCCTTTGCCGACATCAAAATAATGGATGTCGTTGGAGAAATTGATGAGATAACAGCTTCGCTTTTGTTTTTCGGCTGTACTAGCAATAAATAATGTCACTGCTTTTGCAACAGCCTCAGGTTCACCAGTCATAGAGCCACTTGTATCGACACAGATAATAAAAGGGCCATTCTCTTTTTCTTCGTTAGCCAAATGCTCTTCGATAATCTCGCGCTCTTCAGAAATAAAGCCGGCCCCTTGCAGATCAAAGCACATGAGTCTTGATTCGATAAGTTTAAGGTCAAAAAGTAAGGATGCGTCCGGGTCTGAAAGCAAAGCGAGCTCACTCGGTATCGCATTCTCGATGTCGTTGCCTAGTTTGATACCAATTATTTCTTCTTTTGAGTTTAAATTGGAGGTAGGGATGTCAACATTATGACTTACCTTCACAGATTCTAATCGCTCACGAGCCTCATCATGGCGTATTCTTCCAAGTAGTTCGCAGAGCCTTTTTATGCCGTCATCGTCCTCTAAATAGGAGGACCAACGTTTGATAAGCTCTATATCTCCCGGCTTGAGCTCGCCGGTTGCAAGAGGACTGAAATAAATATGAGGGTCAAAACCCAGTGTTTGAATGTGTTGAGTCACTATCTCGACGTTATTAATGAGTTCAAACATGTCTTGAGTGAACTTGGCCCGTTTTATTGCCAGCTGTTCGTGTTGCCATTGCAATCGCGCTTCGTCAATCAGCTTTTGCCATTCAAGATCTAAAAGCTTGGAGACAGTAAACAGTTCCTCTGTATCGTTATTATTAGCGGATTCAAATTGCGTCGCTTGCTGATCCCAGTATGACAGGCTTATTGAATTGCCTAAAGTAGTAGCTGTGCTCATGAAAAGCTTTACCGCTTCTGATAGCTTAACTGGATTGACATCACCATTTTTAATGTCTTCGGCCCATTTTTTTGCAAGAAATTCTTCTTGCATAAATGGGTCTTGGGTTTTTAGTTCATGAGTAATACGGGTTCGCCAGATAAGTCCGCGCTCTTCAACCTGGTTCAATAAAAATGCACTGCTCGGCAAGTTTGGGTTTATTTTAGAAGTCGCTGCTTCAGTTACTTGCTTTACTGAAAGTATGATTGGCTCTAACTGCATAACGCTTCAATTTTATTACAATCTTCGCGTTGCAGCTTCAAATGCTCTAGCTGGTCGGTTACAGCTAAATGGATAAACTTAACGTTCTCGGGCATTATAAAAACAGAGTTTAGTTCGCTCTGTAAATTTTCTGCGCGACGTTTTATATCGTTTATACAGCTTTCAAGCTGATCTTTTACGCCAAAAATTAATGAACGCCAATGTTCAACTTGTTGGTCACTTACATCGTTACGCTTACTGCCTTTTTTAATTCGTACGTCAGGCGTAGCTATGTAAGTCTCAAAGTCACTATTTTGGGAGAAAAACTCAAAGCTTCCCTCATCAGTTGAGTTACATCGAAAAAGATGAAGAACATTGCCGTAACGGTCAGTCGGTTCGAGAACTGAGTTGGTCTTATACATTTTACGAGGAATAAGGACCGTACGTGAGTGAGGCTGTTTTTTACCATGGTTGTAATGTTCAGGATCAGGAACTTGCAAGACTAGGTGGGGTTCATTGTTTACGATTATCTCTTTAAACACATCCTCTTGGTAGAACAGCTTTTGCTGGATCTCTTTCTCGATGCGTTCTTTATCTTGAATTAGCGCTGCAATATTTTTTTCATGAATTAAACCGGTGTCTTTTATGGCCTGATGGACAATATGCATTACATCCGACCGGTGTTTTTGCTCTGTCCACAAACAATGTGATAGCAGCAAGTTGTCACTTGGGTTTGTCATTGTTCTACCGTTAAAGAAGGCCGATGATTTCAGCAAAAGAGCAGCTTTTTGCCAACGTCTATCGGAAACGTAAATGCCAAGTTGATCGAACTTACTCGCTAGCTGTTCCCTAATTAAATGGACGGTTGTTAAGGTTTCTCGCGACAGCTTCACGTTATGAATGTCTTCTCGCCAACCTTCCCATTCAGCGGTAGTCACTTTAATACTGTCATCAACTTTTACTTTAGCCCTAGACGGTTTGGAGTTGATAAGCTTTTCGAAGTGCTCAAGTTTACTAATTGGTGGCACATGCAATCGGATTATGAATCGGTCATAAAGTGCCTCCAGGCCTTGGTTTTCAGGAGGCGTCTCATTGGATGCCGCAATGAGAGCTTTTAGAGGAACACTTTCTGACGTGTTGCCATTGTGAAAGGTTCGTTCATTAATGACGGTAAGCAGAGCGTTTAGAATTGCAGGGCTAGACTTCCAAATTTCATCAAGAAAGGCAAATTCTGCCGTTGGCAGATACCGGTTCGTTTTACGTATGTAGTTGTCGTTCTTTAACTCTTTGATTGATACCGGACCAAAAACCTCTTCTGGCGTACTGAACCGGTTCATTAAATATTCAAAATAGGAATGCTCACCAAACGCACTGGCAATTCTTCGAGATATTAAGCTCTTAGCTGTTCCCGGAGGTCCATGGAGGAATGTATTTTGGCCGGATAGCGCACCGAGTAGAGCGAGTGCAATGATTTCCTCTCGCTCATACATTCCCTCGCTAATATCACTAATCAGTCCAGAGACTCTCGCCTTGATGTTCATATAAGTCCTTTTTATTTTATCCTTTAAGTTGTTTTAAGTGTTAAATCCTCAGGCCATATAGATTTACATATTTCGCAATACAGTGCTTGCCGCTTTTTAATATCTTCCTTTTTGAAATTTATATGAGCTGAAAAAGGTAGCTCTAACTTATTGGTCAAGAGCAAAAAGTTTGGGTTGTTTTTATAGGCTAAAGGGCAAAGTGACTTAACAAGTAAGTTTTCTTTAATGTAGTGAGCCTGTTTTTGCTCGAATGGTAAATCTCCGTATGACTGGTTAGTACCACGGGGTAGCAGTACTAAATCACCTAAGCGGTTACGAAAAGCTTGAAACTCATGTTCCTGTTCGAATTCGTCTTTATGTCGGGAGAATTTGTCAGCCCAAATATGCTCTACTTCGAAAGGCTTGCCAGTTTTAGGTTGATAATACGTATCGAAATCCGTACTCATACCTGCTTGCTGTTCACACCATGCAGTCATACGAGCAAGTAAAAATTTAACAAAGCGCTTATTTTGACCATGCATACGAAACTTATCCATACCATCGAACGACTCCTTCATGTCTGTTAATCTTTGAGACAGAAGGCGCTTTAATGTCGGTAAATCAACACTACGTATTTCCTTTACTAAGCTGTACATTGTGTAACGAATGGAGCTGGCAGAGAAGTTTCGAAAATTAACTGCTCTTCTAACAACAAAGGTTTCTATGTAGGTCGCTACCGTTTTTATCTTATCTGTTACTGTCGCCTCATCGTCATTGATGTTTAATGCCGCTAGCATTAAAGGAAAGCTTAGAGTAGGGGCGATGCCCCAATGCTTTATGTAATAAACTGGCTCTAGGCCATGAGTTAGTTTGCGCTCCGCATCTAGGATGCGTTGGTAAGCCTTTAGGTAAAAATGTAAATCCTGCTGCACAAAACGTTCAAAGGTCTCGGTATCGCTGGTATCTAGATTTACCTTTTGTAGATTATCGCGCACCCAACTATGAAATCGTGTGCCTATTTTTTCAAAATCCTCATTTTTGGAGCCTGCTTTACCTGGTCGAATACTGTCTGCGTATCTAGCTCTTAACCAGGACTGAAAAAACCTCTGATCCTCATCTTTGTCATAGGCTTTAAGCTTGAGCATGGAGTGCTTCCATAGCTCGTTGGCTTTGTGTCGTTTATTGGGGTTGTCTAGACGAGATAGAACATAACCCTTTAACATTTCTGAAGGGGTTAAATTAAGACCTCTGTCGTTCATAGTCTCAAATATCGTGTAAGCGTTCTCATCAGAATAAGCGATAATTTCAACCATGATTACGTTTAACTGTAGCCAGTCAATAAAAAATGGAAAAGCATCACTTTTGAGCTCATCAGGAAAAGCTCTAACTATATCCTGATAACGCTCTGCCATATTACGAGTTGATTCTGATGTATCATCAGAGGGTATGAATTCGCCGTGATTGAAGAGGCTATCAAGGCAAGGGGTACGTTCTTCCACCGTAATATTAAAGGACTTACTGCCTCGAAGCTCTGAAAAAATTAGGGGTTCAATTACTTCGTTATAGCCGAGCTCTTTTTGTAAATTGTTTAGATAAATTAAAAATAACGTCAGTGAGGTTAAACGTTGCTGACCATCGATAATGCTGCGCTTTCCATCTTTGCTACTGACGACAAATGGGCCTAGATAATAATTATTGTATTGCTCGCCTTGTTCGCGCTTGTCGCCTGGAGTGTACTCACTCAAAAATGCAGACGTTAAATCAGTTACAAGCTCTTCGATATGTTTTTCGCTCCAGCTGTATTCGCGCTGGAAATAGTCTACTGTATACTTTTGCTGGTTGAGAACGTCGTAAAGATTACGGTGTCTTGCTTCGATTTTGTTTTCTAATTTGCTCATAAAACCTCCTTGTTTAACTGATACTAACTCTTCGTTTTCCCGTAAGGAGCTGCTGCATTAGAGCTTTCTTTTCAGCTTTCAAATGTTCAATTTTCTTTTGTGTGCGTATTTCGGGGTCATCCGGACATTGATTTCGGTCTGAGCCGGACAAGCATTTCGGTATCATCCGGACAGTGATTTCGGCGTCGTCCGGACAACCGTTTCGGTCTCATCCGGACAAGTTTTTCTTCCCTCGCTTTTCGAGTTTCGGCATAACAGAGTTTTTATCTGTGAGCCGAGGCAACCATGACTAAAGCAAAGAAAAAAGCGAGGACGGATATGCGGACTTATCTGGACATTTTTCGTTTGAAGTTTGAGCGGCGGATGACTGATCGGCAAATAGCATTAACGCTGAACATCGGTCGCTCAACCGTCAACAACATCCTGACCCGGTT
>NZ_FNCB01000011.1 GCF_900100855.1 Idiomarina zobellii | reverse complement strand
GTCTGATGTTTTTTAACCAGTTTCGGCTCAAATGAGCCGGCTCTGTCGCGGGGCGTATCTAATTCAAAGCTGCCGGCAGGACTCTTGACTGTTTTTGACGTCGAACCGTTCTTGCGGTTAGATTGCTCTTTATCACTGAGATGCTCTTCAAGCTCAGCCTGCATCGCGGCTTCGGTGAGTTGTTTAATAAGCGGTGTCAGGATGCCGTCTTTGCCGGTGAGGTCTTTGCCTTCACGCAACTGCTTTAAAGCGGCATCCATGTCGAAATTGGTTTTGGTCATATGTCATCTCTTTTTTGCTTAGTTTAACGAAATGACACAGAATTCTGAACACTACCGTTCTTCATAAAAAAAACGTAGATCAACAATTCATTATATACCTTTCTATCTCAATACTATCTTTAGAAACAGTACCTGGGGCTTACTTTACGAATGCCTCAGCAAATACAGATATTCCTCCGGCTTTCTTTCCTGGTAATAATCAAGCTCAAAGGCTCGACGTGCTTGACTGGCAAATTATAGATAACAATGGGTGGAGCTATAATAACGAAAATCAGAAGCATAAAAAAATGGCAGAACTACTGCTGCCTGACCATGTTCCTTTATGCGAGGTTAACCAGATAATCACATGGAACGCTAGTATATCAAAAATTGTGAGAGAGCTTTTTCAGGACAAAGGCATTGCGGCACCACGTATTGTCGAAGGCGATTTTGAACATTATTACCACCAGCCTGGAAACTGGAGTAGTTCTTTGATCACAGGACCTTTTTTTCTAAAACGTTCATTTGATGAAGCTGTTTCTTATATTATGTCATTCGAGCGCGAAACTGAGCCAAAATTTCAAAGCCTAGGACAAGCCCTGAATGCTATTCGAGCCGATTTTACGGCTATCAAAGAACTTGAAGATATTGATGAGTTAGGCGCAAACTATGGGCCCCATAATGAAGATGTTGGGTCTCACAGTAGGCGCGTTGCTAATCTTGTGGTTGACTCGCCTGAGTATCTTCAGCTAGATGCTATTAATCGCGAGGCCTTAGAGATGGCAGCGTTCCTGCATGATATAGGTAAAGGACCGAAAGCTCGGTGGAACAATAGTTTCATGGATAGTACTGATCCAGACCACCCTAAGAAATCTCTAATCATGTTAAAGCGAATTTTGACAGAAGATTTACCTGAATTGCCAAATCATCTGGTACGAAAAATAGTAATGCTGGTTACCTATGATGACTTATTGGGGGAAATCGTGGCTAAAGGGAGGAACGACAGTCAGTTGTTCGACATAGTCACTTGTCCTGAGGAGGTCAATATGTTAGTGGCCTTGAGTAAAGCAGATATTGGTTCTTTGAGCCAGGTTTGGTTGGAAAATGTGTCGAGCGGGATTGACTGTCTGAGAAATGAAGCACTCCAAAGGCTGCAAGGTAACGATTCATGATAAAGTTTGTTTCAGGAGATTTTTTCGAGTTTGACGCAGATATTATGGTTAACACTGTTAACTGTGTTGGCGTCATGGGTGCTGGTGTAGCCCTTGCCTTCAAGAAAAGATTTCCTCAAATGTTTAACGACTATGCTGAGAAATGTCGCTCAGGTGCTATTCGACCTGGATTGCCATCTGTTTGGACTCAACAGGACATGATTTCGAAAGACATCGAGATCGTCAATTTCCCGACAAAGGATCATTGGAAGAAACCATCGGAATATCATTACATCAATGATGGATTAATATGGCTATCTAATTATCTCAAGGATAAAAGTGGAAAAGTAGTTACGCTTCCGGCATTAGGCTGTGGTCATGGTGGATTGGATTGGGAGAAGGTAAGAACCATGATTGAAGACAGGTTGCAAAATTCACCTGCACATATATACATATTTGAGCCTCACGATTCAGTCAAAGCTGGTCGTAATATAACACCATCGACAGATTACGAGAGACTTATTAGTTCAGTAGGAGCTGGAGTTATACACTCTATATCTGACGAATACCCCGAAAATTTACGTACCTACACAAATAAAGATTTATATTACTACCCCAAAAATAAGAAGAAGTTCAAATACGACTTTTCGATCGTTTGTAGTACTAAGCCAGAGGAAAGCGAAATTAATGCTGTTCGCGAATTTATTAGCTTGTGTCTCCTAAAAAAGTATAGTGTTTTGTTAGGAGGTACTGCTTTTGAGAAAAAATTGGCTTTTGAATTTTCTGCTAAAGGCTTAATCTGTGGATGTATGCTGCCATCTGGGATCTATCAATCTGTAAAAAAAGTATCTTCGGCTAAGCGATCGGAAAAACCAAATTTGCTTTCAATTGGTGATCCTCTAGTTGGCTTTGACAAAAAGGAATTTATGCCCTCTGTCTTTGCCCGAATATATATTTCTAAGAAGGTTGTTTTTTTTGCTAGTAAGCTTGATTGGTTGCAAAAATATAAGACTAAACTTACCGGAGCCTCATTAGATTCTTATTATTATATATCCGAAAACAGCTCTTCTAAGGATGAGGCTGCAGCATTAGAGCTCGGTGCAAAGCGATTTGGTTTAGACATTCCATTGAATAGCCTTTTTTTCGGCATTGAGCACGAAGAAAAGTAGGTTGATAGATGTAAGACCTTGCGGTGTTTAGTCGTAATATCAAAAAGCACTATAACCTGTCAGAGCTTTCTGTATTCGGCTTTTGATGCCCTTTAACATTGTTTAAAAGTGGGTTGTCGAGGGGAGTTGTCTCGCCATTTTGAATGGTATAAAAATCAGCTAAAAAGGTTCATATTGACCTTCTCAGTAGATTGAAACTAACAAAACCATCAAAGACAATGCTCTACCTCAGCTAGTGTGAGCTAAATATGCCAAGCTTTGCTCAGAAACTAACGAGTTTTATCAGTTACAACGAACGGAAAGTCGTGAAGTTTATATGAAATTGCCTAGTTCAAAGGAGGGAAGCAAATCTATGGCTGTATTAAAGGAACTTCTTGAATGGTCTAACGGTCGTCCAATTTGGCAACGTGAAGCGCTTCGTCACCTAATAATAAAAGGGGCAGTTTCAAGCGACGACATCCTTGAGTTAACCGAAATCTGCAAAAGCGCACAAGGCCTCGTCGATAAGTTGGATTTAAATCTCCTGACGAAAGATCATATTCCAGATGAGGCTGTTAATTCTGAACCAGTTTCACTGGATTCTATCTTCCATTATCGAGGAGTAAATGCTCTTGCAGAGAACCAAACTCTTAAGTTTAGCAACAACCTGACTCTAGTGTATGGCGATAATGGGGCTGGGAAAACTGGTTATATTCGCGTTCTGAAAAGCGCCTGCCGGGCCAGGGGGCAAGAAGATATCTTAGGGAATGTAATCTCAGGTAAAACACCTCTCTCGCCCGAGGTTTCCATAAAGTACAAGATCGGAACAGATGGAGAAATCAAAGAGTGGACAGGTAGCGAAGAAGATGAATATATATCCCGTGTAAGTGTATTCGATACTCAATCTGCCGGTGTTTATTTAACAGAAAAAACCGACGTTGCATTCCGACCTTTTGGTTTGGATTTATTCGACAAACTGGTAAAAATCTGCAAAGCCGTCCGCACCAAGCTGGAAGAGGAAAAAAGTAGCTTATCGGAAAGCAAGCTAACGTCGCTTGAGTCAATTGTGCCAGAGGGTACAGCGGTATCAAAACGGCTTTCTAACCTCAGCTCGCTGACTAAACCTGAAGCAATACAAGCGTTAGCGTATGTCTCTCCAGAAGAGCACGAGCGCTTAAACCTGCTCGAGAAGTCGTTGGCTGATTTGAATGCTAATGATCCTCAAAAGCTAATTCGACAACTGGACCTGCGAGTAGGCCGGATCCAGTCTCTTGTTCAGCATCTTGAAACAGTCGAGTTAGCACTTTCTGAGCAAAGTGTAACCAGTTTTTTTGATACACGTGTTCAGGGCCGCCGCAAGAGTGAAGAAGCTAAAAAACTTCGCGAAGCCGCCTTTCCAGCCAATATATTGCCTGGGACTGGATCTGAAACATGGAGCGGGCTCTGGGAGGCAGCACGCCATTTTTCAGATGAGCATGCTTACCCTAGTCAAAGCTATCCCTTTGTAGATGAAGGAGCTCACTGTGTTCTCTGCCAGCAGCGAATTGATTCTGATTCCAGTGGTAGACTGAAGCAGTTTGAAGAGTTTGTAGCCTCAACTGCTGAACGCGAACTTCGCACACTCAGAGAATCCTTCAAGCAAAAGCGTAAGGATTTTACCGATCTCAACACGATAACAGAAGCAGCAGAAGAGGCTATAAAGGAAATTCGTATTGAGAACCAAGCATTAGCCGACGCTATCGAAACCGCGATTCGTATCAATGAGGATAGAAGAAAAGCGGTAGTACATGCTATCTCTGAGAACTGTGACCTATCGCACGATTGTCCCCCTGTTCATTGTCAATCCGCTCAGGCTCATCAACTTGCCGAGCAAATTCAATCTCGTATCAAGACATTGAGAACTCAAACCACGGAAGAAAGAAAAAAGTCTATGGAGGCAGAGGCTCAGGAACTTCGAGCTCGAAAACTACTTGCGCAGCACGAAAGTTTGGTATTGGATGAAATCGAACGAAAGAAAAAAATAGCCGCCTACGGCCTATGTATTGAAGATACCAGAACCCAAGCAATTACACAGAAAAGCACCGCTGTAACAAAGTCCGTGGTTTCACAGAAACTCAAGCGAAGTTTTAAGCAAGAGTTGGAAAGTCTTTGTTTCCGCCATGCCGAGGTTGAACTTAAAGAAGCTGGAGGAGCAGACGGGCTCTTTTACCATAAGCTTGTTTTAACTAGAGCTCCTGGAGTTGAATTACCAAAAGTCGTAAGTGAGGGTGAACAGCGGTGCCTATCTATAGCCGCTTTCTTTGCAGAGCTTAGCACGGCGGATGAGCGCTCGGGCATCGTATTCGACGACCCAGTATCATCGCTAGATTATCGATGGCGAGAGGGAGTCGCGCGGCGATTGGTGGAAGAAGCTAAAAAAAGACAGGTTATTGTATTCACGCATGATGTGGTTTTTCTTCTTCTTCTAAAGCAGTTCTCCCAAGAACTAAACGTACATCAGCTAGACCAACATATTCGCCATCTACATATGGGTTCTGGCGTGTGTGCAGAAGAGCTACCATGGGTCGCTATGCCTGTTAAGAAAAAAGTTGGTTTTTTAAAGCAAGAATGGCAGAAGGCCGACAAACTTTTCAGGGATGGACACCAAACATCATATGAAAAAGAGGTTCATTATTTATACGGTTTGTTGAGAGAAGCATGGGAGCGGTCTCTTGAAGAGGTTCTACTTTCAGGAGTAGTTGAAAGGTTCCGTCCCGGTGTTCAAACTCAACACATTGGCATTATTGCTGATATTACAGAACAAGATTGCAGAACCCTCTATATCGCTATGTCTAAATGCTCCAAATGGTTGCCGGGGCATGATCAAGCGTCTGCTGCACGAGCTGCCACTCCGGAACCACAGGAATTGAGCGGTGATATTCAAGAATTAGAGAACTGGATTAAAAGTATTCGAGATCGAAGAAAGTAAATCTTGTTGTGGTGCTTCAGAAGAAGATGGTCGCATTTCGACACGTACGATTTTTGTTGAAAGAAGTCTCGACCGCTTATTTGTTTTATAAGGACTTCCTATGTCATTTTCTGAACTTAAACTAATTCGGAAAGCGGATAATTAAGGCAAAGGTCAAAGTCCTTGTTCTTAATACTAGAGGGGAAACTTCTAGCCACAAATTGGACACAGAATGGACACAGCCCTGATCCACCGAAAGCTCAGTCACAACAGCTAGCGGTCACGCCGAAAAACCAGCAAAGAGAATAGTTTAGAGTAGATATGAAAGGAAGTAAATCACTACAGGCCAAGGAAATGGCGCGCCCGACAGGAGTCGAACCTGTGACCTCCGCCTCCGGAGGGCGGCGCTCTATCCAGCTGAGCTACGGGCGCATTTCCAAATTTTGACTTCTAACCACTGTGCCTATTTACCGAATGACTCCTGCCTCCGGAGGGCAACGCTCTATCCAGCTGAGCTAAGGGTGCGCATACTTTGGGAAAAGCGAGGGCATTATAGGGACTGGCCCCCGCTATGTCCAGAGTTCACATGGTTACTGCTTCTCGAGTTTCAGGTTGTGAAAGTCAAAACTGAAATCAGTGAAGTCTGCCACTGCTTCCATGGTTGCCGTCTTTATTTCGTTGTTTCTATTCACATTAAAATCAATAAAGGCATCGGCTTCCAGCAAGGGTTCATCCCAGCGAACAATAAAGGTATTACCGTTGTAATGCTCCAGCGAACCTTTCAGCATATCGGTGTGCGTAAAGTCTATACGCAGCGCGCCATCCTGCTCGGAGATGACCACGTCGCCGTACCACGCATCGGTATAGGTTCCCGCATATTTCGATAGCGCCAGCGACGGCTGCGGATCATCAACCGCTTCTACTTTAAAATCCGCCTTTTTCTGAATGAATTCATGATACTTCTTACTTTCCTTCGCGACCCAGTCCTGGTCAGGCACATCCAGCACCTCTTCCAACGACTCTTGCACTATTGCGGTTAGCGCACCGAACGCCTGTTGATTACTCATAACAGTAATGGCGAATTCTTTCTCAGGAATAACCGTTGTAAAGGACAACATGCCCAAAATACCGCCACTGTGCGACACATGCTTAACACCGTAGTAGTCCTTCACAAACCAGCCAAGACCGTAGCCACGAAAGTATGTGCCCTGCTCTGCCGCATCAGCTGATACCGGCAATGGCGTGGTCAGCTGCCACATATCATGCAGCGACTCTTCCTTAAACAAGCGTTTGTCGGTCGGTGCTGCGCCTTCATTCAGCAAAGTCAGCAACCAACGGCTCATATCATCAACACTTGCTGCCGTTGCTCCAGCGGCAGAAAAGTCTTCCAAAAAGTCGAGCGGGAACCGATGCAGTTCGCCATCCATTTCGATAGTACCTACCGCCACATTGTCGTAACTGGCATCAATGCGAGAAAAGCCAATGGTGCTTTCATCCATCTGCATGGGCTCAAACAGCGTTTGCTCAACGTACTGGTGATACGGCATACCCGACACTTCGCTTATCACCTCACCCGCTGTGACAAACATTAGGTTGTTGTAGTCAAAGCGCTCCCGAAAGCCATGCTCAATGGGCACATTGGCCAAGCCGGCAATGACTTCGTTGGTGGTTTTGTCGGTGTTCGGCCAAATCATCAAGTCACCGGCACCTAGCCCAAGACCAGAGCGGTGACTCAGTAAGTCCCGAATGGTCAGTTCGCGAGTAATGTACGGGTCTGCCAGTTTAAAACTTGGTAAGTGCTCAATGACTTTATCGTCCCAGTCCACTTTCCCCTGCTCAACCAGAGTCGCCATTGCGGCGGCGGTAAATGCTTTTGTATGAGAGGCAATGCCGAACAGGGTTGTGGCTGTAACCGGTTGCTGCGACTCAATATCGCGTACGCCAAAACCTTCCGCTAAAACCACTTCTCCGTCTTTTACAGCAACAACCGCAAGGCCCGGAATGTTAAAAGCATCCAAAGATTGTTCAGCGGTTTGACGAATTTTCTGCTCCAGCGATACGCCCTCTTCCCGCTCAACTTTTGCACTGTCAGAGCACGCCAATAACGCACCAGCAGCTGCACTAACACACAAGATTTTAGATAGTGTTTTCATGATGGTATGACCTTTTTCTTGTTTTCTCTCAGACTACCACAACCTGTTTCGTTTTTGCCGATATCAACTATAGCGGAAACTGAGTTAAGTTTTTATTGACACCAAAATGCGAATCGTTATCATTGGCGCCAAATTATTTAAATGATAAGGATTCTCATGTTTAAGAAGTCTCTTGCCCTTGCAATCCTCGCCGCAATTTCTGGTTCTGCGCTTGCACAACAAGCAAAAGTTGATGAAACCATCGAAATTAAAGCAACCCGTACCAGTATTCCACAAAGCGCTATTCCCGCTACCGTTTCGGTTATTGAGGGTGAAGAGTTGCGCCAGCAATTAAGTGTGGCCGAGTCCTTGTCAGATATTCTTGGAAACCTGATTCCCGCCTATTCCCCGTCTCGCCAAAAGCTGACAAGCTCTGGCGAAACCTTAAGAGGCCGTCAGCCGCTTTACCTAATTGATGGCGTACCTCAATCCAACCCGCTGCGTAACGGTTCACGTGCCGCCTACACCATCGACCCTTTCATGATTGAGCGCGTTGAGGTTATTCACGGCGCCAGCGCGATTCAAGGTATGGGCGCCAGCGGCGGTATCATTAACATCGTTACTAAAAAAGCCGAAGACGGAACGAGCCACGAAGTCAACGCCGGCTTTAGCGCACCAGATTCAGAAGTCTCAGAAGGGTTGAGCTATCAGGCTGGCTACCTTCTACGCCATGGCAGCGGTCAATGGGATGTAATTTTTGGCGCCCAATACCGTGACACCGGCATGTATGTGGACGGAAAAGGTCAATTGATTGGTGTTGATACCACTCAAGGCGACACCATGGATTCAAAAAGCTACGACTTATTTACAAAAGTTGGTTACGACATTGATAGCAAACAACGCCTTGAGTTTATGCTCAACCGATTTGATATGGCTGGTAACGGCAACTACTACTCTATTGACGGAAATCGTGTAGAAAACGTTCCTGCGTTATCGGTTAAAGGTGAATATCCGGGTGATGCGCCCGAAAACGAAGTTACCACTTCAAGTCTGACTTACAGCAACAGCGACTTCTTAATGGCCGACCTAAACTGGCAGCTGTTCTTCCAGGACTTTTCCGCACTTTACGGTGGCGGTACCTATGCAACGTTTCAAGATCCTGCATACGGCGACGAAATTTTTGACCAGTCACGCAACGACTCGCGTAAATATGGTTCACGCTTAACGCTAAATTGGAACAACATTCAGCAGTCGCCAGTCTCGGTGAGTGCCGGGCTGGACTTTTTATCTGACGAAACCTTCCAGGAGCTGGCTCAAACAGGCCGTAAATGGGTACCTGCAACGGAATTCGAAAACTGGGCACCATATGCGCAACTGCGCTATCAAGCAAACGGTCTGACTTTAAGCGGTGGTTTACGCTATGAATACGGAAAATTAAAAGCAGATGACTTCACCACGTTGGCATCTTACGGGTCTGTCTTCGTTGAAGGCGGTGAACCAAGCTTTAACGAGTTACTGGGAAACCTGGGAGCTGTTTATGCTCTGAACGACGAATGGCGTGTTTTTGCAAGTTATTCTGAAGGCTTCAGCATGCCGGACGTTGGTCGTGTATTGCGCGGCATTTCAACACCTGACTTAAGTGTTAGCAGCTTCCTGGATCTGCAACCGGTTATCGCTGACAACGAGGAAGTCGGCATTGAGTATCAGGGCAATGCATGGAACGCGTCACTGAGCTATTTCCGCTCAAGCTCTGACCTGGGCGCTCGCCTACAACCCGATGCTGATGGTTTTTACAGTGTGCAGCGTGAAAAGACTGAAATTGACGGTATTGAGTTTAGTACCGAATATGCGCTATCCAATGATACTGCTTTAGGACTGAACTACGCTGACACCAATGGCGAGTATGACAGCAACGATGACGGCTCAGTCGACACTAAGCTAGGCGGCCGTAACATTGCTCCGAAGCGCGCCAACCTGTTCTGGTCACAACAGTGGACTGGCATGGTAAGCAGCCGGGTACAATGGAATAAGCTATTCGACCGTGACATTTACAGCGGTGAAGACGCCATCAACAACTTCGATGGTTACAACACAGTCGATGCAACCGTCCTGGTCGAAACTCGCGATATGGGTCAATTCTCGCTGGGTATTGAGAACTTATTCGATAAGTACTACTTCACCTATTACGCGCAGACGGTCGGCGGCGATAACCGTAACTTCACGGGTCGCGGACGCACCATTAGCTTTACCTGGAATTACCAATGGTAAGCCATGTCGCTTAAACGCAAGCTGCCTACACTAACTCAATGGCACCGATGGCTGGGCTTAACGCTCAGCCTTTGGCTTTTATTGATGGCAGTAAGTGGTTCGCTGCTACTCTACAAAAATGACCTGCTGCAGCTTTTTTATCCACAGCTCAATTTAGCGCAGCCCGTTGAAACGAAAAACGCTGCCGCTGTTCTAGACCTATTCGACAACGGCTACGCCCTCATGCCCACCGCTGACCGCCCTTGGCTTGAAGTGGTTAATGCGGACAAAACACACTTTTACTATGACGCCAGTGGCAATCTGTTGCTTGAACGGGAGTATTTAGGGGATCTCACAAGCTGGCTTGTTGAGTTGCACCATCACTTGGCACTCAACGAACTGGGTAAAGATATTCTGGGAATTTTGGGCTTATTAAGCCTCGTCCTCATCGGTACAGGATTAATCCGCTGGTGGCCACGCAGAGGCAGTTTTCGGCGCGCTTTGTCTGTAAGGTTTTTTAATCCGTTCACTAAGCGCGGTAGCCAAACCTTATGGCAATTGCACCGGTGCATTGGTGCTGCACTTTTCGTTCCTATCGCTATCGTACTAATCACCGGTACCGCAATCATGTACGCTGCTCCGGTAAAATCAGCGCTAATTTTCCTACTCCCGTTTACTCAGTCAATTGAAACGCCGGTACCGCCTTCTATGGCTGCCGATAACTGGCAACAACGGTTAGAGCTGGCAAAGCAAGCTCTCCCAACGGCGGAGGCTCGTTTGCTTTATCTGGAAGAGCCGCGAATTAGAGCTAAACACGCAAACGAATGGCACCCGAATGGCCGCAACTATATTGAGTTCTCTGAAACCGGAAAGGTGAGTCAGGTTATTGATGAGCGAGAAACTCCTCTCGGTAATCAAGTTTCGAATATGATTTACCCGACGCATGTCGCCGCTATTGGTGGAGCTTTTTATTTGTTCATCGTGCTTTTATCGGGTTTGGGCTTAATCGTTTTGCCAGTCAGTGGGTTATGGTTTTATAGTAAACGCAGACAACTCAAGAAAACCTAATTCAAGGAAAACACTATGTCGTTAAAACAGGTCATGAGTGCTCTGGCTGTTTCTTCGGTTTTGTCGCTGCCTGCGTTGGCAAGTGACTACCTGGACACGTTCACGAGCTTTTCTGATGAAAACAAAGACACCAAAACTCGCGTTATTTTTGTGCCGGAAGGTACGGCAGTTGAGCTACCAGAATGGTCAGGCTCTGATGTAAATGCCGTTAATCGTGCTGCAGAGATTGAGGAATTTAAAGGCGAAGCCTCACAGTTAACAACAGTGATTGCGCCGGAAGGCACCAAAGCCAATCATCTGCTTCTGGCGGGCGTCGGTGACCCGGCTGAACTTTCCCGTTTTGAAGCGGAGAAGTTAGGCGCGTCTATTGCGGCTGCTTTAAAGCCTGAGCTAGAAAGCGTTGTTTTCGACACACGCCTAATCAGCAACCCGGGCATTGCCGCCGAACTGAGTTCACACATTGCTCATGGCATCGACTTGCGCAACTATCGCTTTGACCGTTATCAGTCCGAGCCAAAAGAGCGTCCACAAACGGCTTACCATTGGTTAGTGAAAAGCCCTGACATGGCAGAGAAAAAATATCTGGCCTCGCGCGCCATTGCTGAAGGCGTGTTTGTTGCCCGCGACATTACCGCTCTGCCCGGCAGCGACGGCTACCCTGAAGCCATTGTGAAGTTAGCTCAGGAAGCCATGAAAGACTTAAACATTGAGCTGACTATTGTCACGCCTGAGCAAGTCGACGAAATGGGCATGGGCTTATTAAAAAGCGTTAGCCAAGGCAGCCAACATGGTTCATACCTGCTAGCCGCCCACTATAAGGGCAGTAACGCTGACCCAATCGCCTTGGTCGGTAAAGGCAATACCTTTGACACCGGTGGCTATAACTTAAAAACCAGCTCCTCTTCTATTTTGCGCATGCAAACCGACAAAGCCGGCGCTGGAGCCGTTATTGGCGCGGTTATGGCGTTAGCGGCACAAGAAGCACCGGTCAATGTGGTTGCTGTAGCACCTCTGTCGCACAACCTTATTTCTGGTTCAGCAACGTTGCCGGGCGACGTCGTTAAAGCGGGTGACGGTACTTTGGTAGAAATTGCCAACACCGACGCCGAAGGACGTCTGATTCTTGGCGACGGTAACTGGTATGCCAACGACAAGTTCAAACCTCGTGCCATTGCTAATATTGCGACATTAACCGGTTCAAAAGTTGGCGCCCTGGGTACTGGTTACGCCGCTTTGTTTGCATCTGAGGACGACTTACGCTCAGCTATTATCGAGGCTGGCAATGTCACTGGTGAGAAAGTCTGGGAACTGCCTTTAGAAGGCTATGACGGCATTATCGACAGTCCGCTGGCCGACATTCGTAATATTGGTTCTCCGGGCACACAGGCCGGTGCAGCGTTTCTTAAGCACTTTGCCGGTGATACGCCGTGGATCCATATCGATATGGCCGCTGACGCGATGGTCAGTTCAGATACCGGTATTCATCCGGCAGGACCAACCGGCTTTGGAGTGCGCTTGTTAACTGAGTGGGTTCATCAGTTAGAAAACTAAGCAACATTAGATCTCAAATAAAAAGGCACCCGCCAATGGGTGCCTTTTCTATATCTACAACAACGCCCAGCGGATAAGGCCGCCGACTAAAGTGACAGCCAGCACACCCAGGCACCACAAACCGACAAACCACAACCACTTTTTAAGTACCGGTTTCATCAGTCATGATACCCGCTGTTTGGGTCTACCTTACCTCTGAACACCCAATAGGTATAACCGGTGTAAGCAAAGATAATCGGCAAGAGCACCACGGCACCAACCAGCAGAAACTTCAGGCTGTTTTCAGGTGCGGCGGCCTGCCACAAAGTAATGCTGCGCGGTACCAGGTAAGGGAAAATACTGACCGCAAACCCGGCAAAAGACAGAAGAAACAGCCCCAGGCCCCACAAATACGGCCGTCCTTCCTGTCGTTTTTGTAACGATCGCAGTAAGCCCAGAGTAATAACCACCAGCAATACCGGTAACACCCACAAACCAACCGAGGCTGGGTAAGTAAACCAACGCTCAGCAATGTAGCTATCAACGTAAGGCAAATAAAGACTGACAAAAGCAATGCAGGCCACCAGTAAAATAGCACTGTACCAGCCCGCCCTGTAGCTTTGACGCTGCAGATCACCTTTGGTTTTCATGACCAACCAGGTCGCTCCCAGCATCATGTAGCCAATAACCACGGCCACACCGCAGAAGAAACTAAATGGGGTCAGCCAGTCAAACCAGCCGCCGGAATACGCCCTGTCAGTAACCTCTATACCCTGTAGCATTGCACCCAACATTATCCCCTGACTCAGAGCCGCTACTAACGAACCAACGATAAAGGATAAGTCCCAAACCCCTTTTGCTCGCTTAGTTTTAAAGCGGTACTCAAAAGCCACACCGCGAAAAATGAGCCCCAACAGCATAGCAATAACCGGCATATAAAGTGCAGGCATGAGCACAGAGTAGGCAAGCGGGAACACCGCCAACAAACCACCACCGCCCAGTACCAGCCAGGTCTCATTTCCGTCCCAGACTGGCGCCACAGTGTTCATCATTACATCGCGATCTTCTTCCTTTTTGAACCAGGGGAAAAGCAATGCAATACCCAAGTCAAAACCGTCAAGCGCAACATAAGCAAATACGGCGACCGAAATTAATATTGCCCAAATCAGTGCGTAATCCATAGCTTAGGCCTCCTCATCGTAAATGCGCTCAGCCGCCATTGTCGGCTTATGTTTGGCATATTCGGGAATCGTTACTTTTTCAGGATCCGCTGCCATTTTGCGCAGAATATAGAATGTACCGGCACCAAAAACGAGGAAGTAAACCACAATAAAGGCTATCAGACTGCCTGCGACACCCGCTTTATCAATAGGAGATGCAGCATCGGCTGTGCGCAATAAGCCATAAATAACCCAGGGCTGACGACCCACTTCGGTGACTATCCAGCCAGCAATTACAGCAACAAACCCCATGGGACCCATGAACACACTAAAGCGCAGTAGCAGACTGTTGTCATAAAGCTTTCCGCGTAACCGCTGCAGACCTGACCATAGTCCCGCCAGCACCATCAAAAGTCCTATTCCGACCATGATTCTGAATGACCAAAACACGGTCGCTACTGGGGGCCAATCTTCACGCGGAAATTGGTCAAGACCAGTGACTTCTGCATTAATATCATGCTTAAGAATAATGCTGGCAAGCCCCGGTACTTTTAAGGCGTAGTCCACTTCCGCCGTTTCTTCGTTGGGCAATCCGAATAAGTACAGTGGTGCCCGGGTTTCGGTGTCAAAGTGCCCTTCCATTGCGGCAACTTTTGCAGGCTGATGTTCCTGAGTATTCAGCCCATGAAGGTCACCCACAAAGACTTGCAGCGGTGCAACAATTAACGCCATCCACATGGCCATGGAGAACATTTTGCGTGCCGCAGCGTTGGTTTTGTCTTTTAACAAGTGCCAGGCACCGACGGCACCCACCACAAAAGCCACTGTCAGGTAAGCCGCTAACAACATATGCGCCAGCCGATAGGGAAAAGAAGGGTTAAATACCACTTCAAACCAATCGGTCACCACAAACTGACCAACGTCATTCATGGCGTAGCCGGCTGGGGTCTGCATCCAGCTGTTTACCGATAGTATCCAGAAAGCAGAAATGGCCGTACCAATTGCAACCATCAAGGTAGCAAAGAAATGCAGCTTTTCCCCCACTTTGTTCATACCAAACAGCATGACACCAAGGAACCCGGCTTCAAGGAAGAACGCAGTCAGTACTTCGTAGCCCATTAACGGCCCGATAACCGGCCCTGCCTTGTCCGAGAATACCGACCAGTTCGTACCAAACTGGTAACTCATCACGATACCGGACACCACCCCCATACCAAAAGCGACGGCGAAAATCTTGACCCAGTATCGGAATAATTTCTGGTAGACCGGATTTCTAGTTTTTAGGTATAAACCTTCTAGAACGGCTAAATAACTAGCCACCCCAATAGTAAAGGCAGGAAAAATAATGTGAAACGCAATGGTAAAAGCAAACTGAAAGCGCGCCAGAAATAGCGCGTCAAAACTCTCAAACATGGCAAACACCGATTGTTTAGGGTTGCCTTAAGTATACGCTCTTATTGATAAAGATCAGGTTGGTATGCAGGACAAATACTAATAATCGCCATACTTTTTGTATGGCTAATAGCCTGAGGCTGCTCTATACCTTAACCTTGGGCACTCTCACGCTAACACCCGTGAGCAAGTGCCAGGAAATAGTCCTGCCATGAGCCGCAACCTCACGCACATCGACATTTGGCCCCCAAAGCTCAACATCGTCGCCTATCTGAACATCGGCAACATCTGTCACATCTATCGTCAGCATATCCATAGACACGCGCCCTGCTAAGCCTACCGCTTGCCCACGCACCATCGCTGGTGCTCCATTGTCGGCTTGGCGCGGATAGCCATCAGCGTAGCCCATTGCCACGGTTGCTATAAGGCTTGGTCGTTGAGCTGTCCACGCACTACCGTAGCCAACCGATTCTCCTTTCTCGAGCTTATGCAACGCAATAACGGGAGCAACCAGACGCATAGCTGGCTTTAAACTAGACTGCACTTCTGTGACCGTTGACGGATTAACGCCGTACAACAACAATCCCGCCCGAACCCAATCATTGTCCTGCAACACCCACTGGGTTTCCGGGTTCAATAAACCCGCTGAATTGTGGAAACTGCGAGCTTGGTAGCCTTTAGTACTCTCAGACAACTGGCAGAACAGTCGCTTTTGCTCTGCGTTCAGATCGTGGTCAGTGTCTGCATTCGCTAAATGCGACATGAGGGTGACGCCTGCGACATTCTGGCTTGCATTTAATCGCACCAAGGCTTGCTGAGCCTGCTCTTCAGACCAACCCAGGCGATGCATGCCTGTGTCGACTTTTAACCATACCCACAGCGGCTTATTTAACGCAGTTTGTTCAATAGCCTGCAGTTGCTGCTCACAGTGAACAACGGGGCTTAAATTATATTCTGCACACACAGCCAGCTCTGACACCGAAAAACAGCCTTCCAAAATGACCAAAGGTCCCTGATAGCCAGCTTCGCGAACCGCTAACGCCTCTTCCATAAAACCAGCCGCCATACCATCAACATGTGGCTTTAACGCATTGGCAGCATGAGCAACACCATGTCCGTAACCGTCTGCTTTTACCACTCCCAGAAGCTTGCCACCCGCCATTGTTTTACGCACCCACTGAGCGTTATGTGCTATTGCTGCGGTAGATATTTCGGCGCGAGTTTGGCGGTAGTGCATGCGTTTTCCTTATACCTGCTTTGGGAACAGAGTGTCAGTTTACCGTATTTTCTGCGAACTTGAACGGAACTCTTTGCATCGCTTCGTCAGCTTGAGTAACGTAAAGCCATAACCAAAAGGAGAACAACAATGTGGTTAAAGCAATCCGTTATCGCAGGTAGCTTAGCGCTACTTTTCACTTCCGCGCCAGCTTTGGCTCAGGAAACCGCCAAAACGACCTTTCAGGCGGAAGATATTTTCCAGCTAGAATACGCCAATCAAGTCAGTATTTCACCAGACGGTAAGTACATTGCGTACATCCGCAACAGCTTCGACGACATGAAAGACAATACTCGTCGTTCATTATGGCTGATTGACACCGAAACCGGTCAACATTTACCGATTTTTGACGATGAATTTAGCTACGGTAGCCTGGCCTGGTCAAACGATGGTACCCGCCTTGCTTTTGCCTCTAACCGCTCAGAAAATAACCAAATTCATGTGCACTGGATTAAAGAGCAGCGCACCGCCAAAGTCACTCACGTAAACAATAGCCCGGGTAGCATTAGTTGGTCTAACGATGATTCTCAGTTGGCTTTCACCATGTCAGTGAATGCTGAACCGACGCCATTCGCTAAAAGCGTAAAAAAACCGAAGAAGCCGAAAGGCGCAAAGTGGTCTAAGTCGCCGATTATTGTTGAAGAAGCTTATTATCAGCGCGACGGTAAAGGCGTTCTGGAGCCGGCGCATACACAACTCTTTGTGGTTCCGGCTGAGGGCGGTACTGCACGCCAGCTGACCGATGACCCTTACCGACATGGCGGTCCACTGGCCTGGACCGAGGACGACAGCCATATCGTATTTTCCGGCAACCGCTCGGAAGACTGGGCGTATCAGGTGAATGAAAGCGACCTTTACAGCGTCAGCCTGAGCTCAAAAGAAGTGGCGCAGGTCACTGACAAACCCGGCCGTGAGTCGTCACCGCAGTTTTCTCCTGACGGCGAGCGCCTGGCATACTTACACAGCTCGAACGAGCCAGTGCCTTACCATAAGTCACAATTGTGGGTCATGGACTGGAGCGAACGCTCAGAGACAGAACTTCAAGCTGACTTTGACCGTTCTTTTAGCTCGCCACAGTGGACTGGCAATGAATCACTGGCGGTTTCATACGCCGATCAGGGGAAAACTGTTGTTGCTGATGTCACTTTAAGCAATGAACTGACAAACCGAGTGGATGACGTTTCCGGCGTTTATGTCAGCCGCCCTTATACCATGGGCTCTTTTACGGCCTCAAAAACCGGTGCTATTGCCTACACAAAAGGGTCTGAATATCGCCCCGCCGATGTCGGTTATCAGCCACAAGATGGCGAAGCGGTTCAGTTTACTCAGCTAAATGAAGACCTGCTTGGCCACCGTGAGCTGGGTGAAGTTCACGAAATTCGCTATGAGTCGCGCTACGACGGCGAAGAGATTCATGGCTGGTACATTACTCCGCCAAACTACGATGAAAACAAAGAGTACCCGTTACTGTTAGAAATACATGGTGGTCCTCACCTGTCTTACGGTCCGCATTTTGCCGCAGAACACCAACGCTATGCCGCCGAGGGCTATGTGGTGCTTTATGTAAACCATCGCGGCAGTACTTCATACGGTAAAGACTTTGCCATGCTGCTGGACGGCAACTACTCGTCACCTTATGACTTTGCTGATCACATGACTGGCATTGATTTACTCATTGATAAAGGCATTGCCGACTCAGACAACCTGTTTATTGCCGGCGGCTCTGCAGGTGGCATCGCCACAGCCTACGCAGTCGGGCTGACCAACCGCTTCAACGCCGCTGCCGCCACTAACCCGGTTATTAACTGGGTCAGCAAAGTACTGACGGCTGACAGCTCAATTGGTCAAATCACCAACCAATTCCCGGGTATGCCATGGGAAGAACTAGAGCACTATTGGCAACGCTCGCCGCTGTCTATGGTCGGTGACGTTGAAACACCGGTCATGCTGTTCACCGGCGAGAAGGATCGTCGCACACCGATATCGGAAACCGAGCAGTTCTACCAGGCATTGAAACTGCAAAAAGTAGATACAGCTATGGTTCGTGTTCCGGGCGCTTTTCACGGAGTCACGGCTCGACCTTCCAACATGATTGCCAAAATTGAGCATGCACTGGCCTGGTTCGAGCAATATAAGAAATGAAGCTAGCCACTTTAGGCCCTGCCGGCACCTTTTCGGAGGTTGCCGCGGGGCTTTTCCAGCCGGAACAAAATCACGACATTCAGTTACTGGATAACCTGGTCAGCTGCCTGGCGTCGGTTGGACGAGAATGCGACGCTGCCGTTGTCCCTATTGAAAATTTGACCGAAGGCTTCGTTTCTCCGGTCGTCGACTATTTGGTGCAACGACCCTTGCGCATTCAGGCAGAAATTCGTATTCCTGTCGGCTTCCAATGCCTCAGCAACAGCGCGAACCCTACACAGATATGGGCACAGTTTGTCGCAGCCGGACAATGTAATTCGTACTTACATAAACTAGGGCTGCCCATTATTCATACAGCCAGTAACGCCGCGTCGCTTCAAGTTCTGCTGGCGGCGGAAGAAGCGTCTGCAGCCATAGTTCCCCAACACATTAGTTGCCCGCAGACGTTGCAGGTATTGAATAACAATATCGCTGACAACCCACGCAACGAAACACGCTTCGTGGTATTATCCGCTGCGTCTGAAGAGCCGGAATACAGAAAAGACGAGCACTGGAAAAGCAGCTTGCTGCTCATTGATGACAACGACCATCCCGGCTTGCTGGTCGACAGCTTGCAGGTGTTTGCAAAGCAGCAAATTAACTTAACCTCCATAGTGTCGCGGCCGGCGGGTAGTCAGTTTGGTGACTATCATTTCTTCATCGACTTTGATGGCCACCGCAGCGAACCGGGTGTCGCTTCGGCTCTTAAAGAATTGGCCGCGATGAATAACATTCACTGGCTGGGTTCTTACCCTGCCGCAGAAATAGGAAAGCAGTAATGTCTCTGGAAGTCATAAAACACGAACCGGCAGGCACAGCCGATGCCGTTATCATTTGGTTGCATGGCCTGGGAGCCTCGGGCAATGACTTTGTCCCTATGACCGAACACTTAAAATTTGCCAACGCGCAGGTTCGCTTTTTGTTTCCTCACGCACCACAAATGCCGGTTACCATAAACCAGGGTATGGTCATGCCTGCCTGGTACGACATTACCGATATGAGCATCGACCGCCAAATAGACAGCAAACAGCTACGCGAGTCGGCGGCTAAAGTACACGCCATGATAGACGAGCAAATTGCTCAGGGCATCGACAGTAAACGCATTATTATTGCCGGGTTCTCACAGGGCGGCGCCGTAGGTTATGAAGCCGCTTTAACTTACCCGAAACCGCTGGCGGGTTTAATGGCGCACTCTACGTACTTTGCCACAGCCGACGATATTCAAATTAATGAAGCCAATGCACAACTGCCCATTTTGGTTCAGCACGGTACTCAGGACCCTGTGGTTCCGGAAGTTCTTGGCCAGAAAGCCTGTGCAATTTTGAAAGAGAAAGGGTTTTCAGTGACGTATCAAACCTACCCAATGCCGCACTCGTTGTGCTTAGAGCAGGTTCAGGATATGCAGAAATGGCTGGATGAGCGGTTCTAACCGCTCATCTAAGCAGGTATTAACTCGCTAACAGTTGCAGTTTATCGGCCCAGGTAGAGGCTAAATTCTCACCGCGCTCAAACGAATCGATCATTATATTCACGTGGCCGACTTTACGACCCGGTCGCGCATCCTTGCCATACCAATGACATTCAGCAGCTGCCGCTTCCCATAAAGCCTCCGGAATACCCGCAACGCCAATTACGTTCACCATTAAGGTGGGGGCTATCAGTAAGTCGGGCAGCGGTAAACCGGTAATGGCGCGAATGTGCAGGTTGAACTGGTCACAATTAGCGCCACTCATCGTCCAGTGCCCGGAGTTGTGAACCCGCGGAGCCACTTCGTTCACCAGCAAATGTTGGTTTTCGCCTTCACCAACGACAAAGAACTCAATCGCTAATACGCCCACGTAATCCAGCGCGTCGGTCAGCTTCTTATGATGCTCTTTGGCTAACGCCTCAAGCTCTTTAGAAAAGTGTTCTGCGCCCGCCAAACTATAAGACAAAATGCCCTGTGTATGAACATTTAAGGTCAGCGGAAAGCAGCGCTGTTCACCCTTGTGCGAACGGGCACCAACAACCGACACTTCGTCGGTAAAGTTAATCATGTCTTCAACAATGCCCGGGCGTTGCCCTGCCTCTTCAGCAACAGCAGCAATATCCTCACCCGGCTTCCAGCGCCACTGGCCCTTGCCGTCGTAGCCGCCTTTCGCCGACTTAATGACAACCGCATGGTTGCAGCCTTCTAAAATAGCCGTCAGCTCAGCCACATTCTCATAGGCTTTCCAGGCGGAAGTGGGAATATCGAGTTCATCACAAAGCGATTTTTGCGTACGACGATCAACTAAGCCGTTGAAACGCTCTGCTTTTAATAAGAACTTATCGGCCGTTTTAGCAACCAGCTCTTCGCCTAAATGCTCGTGCTCCCAGGTGGTTACATCTGCCCAGTCATTCGCCTCGGCTAACGTCATTGCCAAAGGTTGTTGGCTACCTAAAGCCATCACCTTATCCAGTCGGTCACTGTATAAGACACATTCATGCCCCTGCTGAATAACAGCTTTACCCAGCATTTGACCTAACTGCCCGTTGCCAAGGATCAAAATTTTCATTTTGGCAGCTCCAAATCTGAGTTAGCCATCACTTTCTCTTTCTGCGCTTTGCGGAATTCATGGACGCGTTTACGCACTTCGCTGTCAAAGCTGCCAATAACCTGAGCAGCCAACAAGCCCGCATTGGCCGCACCGGCGTCACCAATCGCCAGAGTACCAACAGCCACACCTTTAGGCATTTGCACAATAGACAATAAACTGTCTAAACCTTTTAACTGCTTGCTTGGAACCGGCACACCAAACACCGGAATGGCCGTATAAGCCGCCAGCATACCCGGTAAGTGAGCAGCGCCGCCGGCGCCGGCTATAACCACAGGCACTCCGTCTTGCTCGGCTTGTTCCATCGTCGACTTAAGTAAGTCCGGCGTACGATGCGCAGAAACGACCTTCGCCTGCCACTTTACGTTCAGCGATTCCAGCATTTCTGCTGCTTTTTGCATTACCGGCCAATCGGACTGGGAACCCATTAGAATCAATACCGGAGCCATGGTGTCACCTTTTATTTACTGTTTTGGATGTGCATCTGCATTTGGAAAGGCGGGAATTGTAGCTATTGGCGGGCGCGACTGCAAATTTACTGCGGATTTTTTAAGCAGGTTACGACTTTTTGCTAATCGTCTTGTTAATCCGCTAAGGTAGAATGCAATAAAACATTGCTAATGAGGTATTCCATGTTGCTTTCAGCCCAAGACTCGCTGCTTCTTATTGTCGACGCTCAGGAACGGCTGTTACCGGCCATTCACCAGCGAGACATTGTCACCTCTCGTATGCGCTGGCTGGGTGAAATTGCTATGCAGCTGGACGTACCCATTTTAATTACCGAGCAATACCCTAAAGGCCTGGGCTACACCGTCAGCTCTTTGCAGGAAATTATTGAAGCCGGTCGTGTGGTTGAGAAAACGCACTTCAGTGCATTGAAAGAGCAAACGTTTCGCGATGTTCTTAGTGAATACAATAAAAAACACATTGTCGTCATGGGTATGGAAACTCACGTTTGTGTCATGCAAACCGCCATTGATATGCAAAACGCCGGCTACCAGGTGTTTTTGCCGTCTGACACTGTTGGCTCACGACGTCCCACAGACAAAGAATGTGCGATAGAGCGCATGAGAAACTCGGGCGTTGAAATTATTACCTCCGAAATGGCGGCGTTTGAATGGCTTGAGAAGTCTGGCACCGATACTTTCCGCCACATTAGTCGTAACTGGTTAAAATAAAACAAGGTCTTGTTGACTCGGGCTGTATTAAGCGTATACTCGAAGCCGCTGAGAAAATTTCGGCTATTGATTTGAGATTATTTACGAAGTCCTTTTTGCTGTACCTCGTTTTGTAAGTCCAAGTAATACCAAGTTTTTTGAGCATTTTTGTTTTTAACATGCACTACGAGGAAATATCAGCATGTCTACTACTACTGGTAAAGTAAAATTCTTTAACGAAGCAAAAGGCTTCGGTTTCATCGAGCAAGAAAATGGCGCAGACGTATTCGTACATTTCAGCGCTATCCAAGCAGACGGTTTCAAAACTTTGGCTGAAGGCCAGCAAGTTTCTTTCACCGTTGCTCAAGGTCCTAAAGGTCCTCAAGCTGAAAACGTAGTTCCTATGTAAGGAACTCTTAGTGCACATTGTGCATTAAGCGTTTTAAAGAATTTCGAAGCGCCGCTTTTTAAGCGGCGTTTTTTTATGGAAAAAACAACTTTATTTCGGTTTTCCCTAAACTTTCCCCCCAAAAATACGATAACCTTACTAATATTGATGTTAATCAACATTTTGTTACAAGGTTGTTATGAAGAATAATGGTCCGGTCACCGGCAAAGAAAACCGCTTCCCCGATCACTATCGGTTAATTTCATCCACGGATCTCAAAGGTGTTATCACACACTGCAATGAGGACTTCGTTAATGTCAGCGGTTATACGCGAGACGAACTTATCGGTTCGCCACACAACATTCTGCGCCACCCGGATATGCCTGCCGGCGTATTTGAGCAAATGTGGAAAACCATTAAACGCGGTAAACCCTGGATGGGGCTTGTTAAAAACCGTTGTAAGAATGGCGACCACTATTGGGTCAGTGCGTATGTAACGCCCATTATGGAAGACGGAAAGCCTAAAGGGTTTGAGTCCGTTCGTGTCGCCGCATCAGACAATCGTAAAAAACGCGCGCAAGCCATTTATGATCGCTTAAACGCAGGCAAGCACGCATTACCTTTAGCACAGCGTTTATGGCTTGGCAGCAAAGACTTGATGCCCGTAGTAATACCAGGCGCCGTGGCCAGTGCCGTCATTGCCTTAATGGGACAGCCTATTTCTGCACTCATTGCGCTTGCGGCAACCGCCGTAACGACCTTTGCTTACGGCGCCTATATTGGCCGTATGCTACAAGGGCTACTCAACCTGCGCCCAGAAGCATTCGACTCTGAGCTGGTCGGTATGACCTATTTTGATATGCAGGGTCGTGAAGCAAAACTGGCAATGCAGTTGCTAAGTGAAGGCGCGCGTAATAGAACCGCACTAAGCCGCATGAAGGACGCAGTTTCAGGGCTTCTCACTATTGCAGAAGACACGCATCAGCAAGCAGCTGACAGTAAGACGCAAATTGACAAACAAACAGCATCGACCGAGCAAACGGCAACGGCAATGAACGAAATGTCCTCAGCTATTCAAGAGGTCGCCGACACCGTTGAGCGTAATGCGCAGCAAGCCGAGTCTGCTAATGCGAACGTTGAGAACAGTGTCCGTCTAGCCCGTCAGGCAAGTGATGTCATTGTCAGCTTGCACGATGCTGTTAAAGAGATTGCTCAAACAGTCCATGAGCTGGATCAGTCAACAGGGGCTATTGGCGAAGCAGCAGATTTAATTTCATCTATTGCTGACCAAACCAACCTGCTGGCGCTCAATGCCGCTATTGAAGCCGCTCGCGCTGGTGAGCACGGTCGGGGTTTCTCGGTAGTCGCCGACGAAGTACGTAACCTGGCTCAGCGCACAACGCAGTCAACAGACAGCATTCATCAGGTTATTCAACAGCTGCGCGACAAAGCCAGCAACGCAGTGTCTGTATCCAATAAAGGCGAAGAAGCCGCAGCGGACGGAGTTAACAAGGTTCGGGAAGCCGATGCCGCGTTAGGTGAAATATCAACGGCTATTCAGGAAATTTCCGATATGTCGACACAAATGGCGTCAGCCGTTGAAGAGCAAAGCGGTGTTGCTGAACACATTAGTGAACAAATCACGTCTATTGCTGACACCGCTCGCTCTACTCAGGCAACGTCAGAGCAGACTCAAAGTTCAAGCACAGAGCTGCAATCAACCATTAAGCAGCTCTACTCGCTTATTGAACGCTTTGACTTGAAGTCCTAAGAGTTATCCTGCTCTTTATGATGAGTGCGTCGCTCAGCGGCGCGCTCTGTTTCTTCCAAAAAGTCCACGTCATCGACATCAACTTCCGGAATTTCACTACACACATCCCCACCAAGCTTATTGACCGCCTGGCACAAGTCAGAAACTTTTGTATCGAGAACCTGAACATGGTCGAGCATGCGGCCAATTGCGGTCGCTACAGGGTCTGGGTTATCCGCTGAAATGGCATACGCATCGAAACCGTACTCTCTTGCCATTTTCTCACGACGTTCGCTGGTCTCTTTATCGACACCCGACTTCGCCACGCGAGCAGGAATACCAACAACCGTTGTTAACTCAGGAACATCCCGTACCACAACGGCATTCGAGCCAATTCTCGCTTGCTGTCCAACGGTTAAAGGGCCTAACACCTTTGCACCGGCACCAATAACAACACCGTCTTTCAAAGTCGGGTGTCGCTTGCCTTTATGCCAGCTGGTGCCCCCTAAAGTCACACCATGATACAAGGTCACATCGTCACCAATCTCTGCGGTTTCACCAATAACGACACCCATACCGTGATCAATGAAAAAACGGCGCCCAATTTTGGCTCCGGGATGGATTTCTATTCCGGTCAACCAGCGCGCGACGTTTGAAAGAAAACGAGCCAACCAGTAAAGCTTCCAGGTCCAGAGTTTATGGCTTATGCGGTGAAACCAAATGGCATGCAGTCCAGGATAATGGAACAGCACCTCCATTGTGTTTCGCGCAGCTGGATCACGCTCGAATACACTGGCGATGTCTTCTTTCATTCCTTTAAAAAACGCCATGCGGCCTCCTCAGGCGGCGGGAAAGTTTTTCAATAGCTTGTCGACGTCTGCAAGAATAATGTCGCGCATCGTTTTCTCATAACCTTCACGCTCATCATCAAGTTCTCGAATTTTCTTCTTAGGAAACTTATTACGGTTTTCATGCGTCGGCATATGCTTTATTTTTTCATACATGTCGTGCATCGCAGGGTAATCCTGCGAGTAGTCATATTTTACAGCTTCAGGTCTGTGATCAAGCAGCACAACAATGCGCAGACAGCCCTCAGAAAGCGGGCATTGCTCTTGCTGCATCGCTTTAGCAATCGTAATAATACTCTCATCAATCCTATCAACACGCTTTTGTACAGCCGCTTTGCGCAGGTCGTTCTGACCACGCAAGCGCAGCATGAGCGTTGCCGCATACCACCCAAGCCCGATAATAATAACGAGCCCAACTATGGCTATCACCCAAAGTAATTCACTGGACATTAGTACTCCTCATCATCCCAGTCGTCATCAAGCTCGTATCCCAGCTTGCTGATAAGTGTTTCGTAACGCTCTGATTTTTCGTCCAAATAGCGTTGATCGTCAGCGTTGAGAGTCTCTCCTTCCTCAAATCGCTCGACCAGACGTTGCAGTCGCTCGTCATTTTGCAGCTGTTGCAGCTCCTGCTCAGGCGTCATTACGAGTTCTATTTTACGGCGGCTACCAACGCGAGGATCTTTCTCATCGTCACTTTTACTGTGAGTCAGTGTATTTTTTTGACTCTCTAAGTGCCGCTGACCCGGACGCTGACCTTTACCTATCTTTTTGCCTTTTGTCGTTGGCTCACTTGGGCGTTTGTCTTTTGGCTGCTTCGAAGGCGCCAAAGGCCCTGTCTTACGTGTTTTCTTTCGGCGAGTCATTGTCGCTCCTGGTTAGGAAAACTGTCTGTATGAAGATATAGGGGTATTGTAACGCAATAATGCGTATAACGTCATTGTTGGAATAGTAATGAGGGTATAGAAAGAAAAAAGGCGATGTTTCCATCGCCTGCTTTCTCATATGATTGGCAGCGCACTGCTACTATGAGAATGGTTGTCACTGCTTCCGAGTTGTTATTGCGGTCTTCCGTAACCTGGTTTTATTGTTGTTATTATTAAATGGAGCAACCGCAAGCCTCTCGGCTATTTACTCCCTGGATTATCGATAAATGAGATGACCATTTATAAAAACGAAATCTAACTTTTCGATAATCTCCTCGACCTCTTGTTATTTTTTTGTATCGAGTCAGCTGTATTTTTACAGTCTTTTTATTATTTTCTCAAGGACTCTGTGCCAATTATTTTTGTTTTTGTCAGGCTACACCGTCCTCGAGCGTTGTTAACAATACTTGAACCAAATATTAATTCAACAACTTTCTTGATCTAAAAACCAACTTTTTTATTACTTTTTGTTAACAATGGAAAAAACAGCTTACTTCTTATGAGTTTAGTTATAAAAAAAGCGGCCGGAGCCGCTTTTAGAATGTTTATCTACTTTTTAAGAGGCTTAATACAATCCACTTAAGAATTTTGACATCAGCTCAATTTCTTCATCTGTCATCTTTTCAGCAACGCCTTGCATCATACCGTTAGGGTCATTTGCGCGTTCGCCGCTGCGGAACATTTCCAACTGAGACTTAGTGTAAGCTGCGTGCTGACCTGAAATGTCCGGGAATGCCGCTAAGCCCATTCCGTTACCACGAGGTCCGTGACAACCCGCACATGACGGGATGTTACTTTCAGGATTACCACGACGGAAGAAGTCTTCGCCTCTGGCTATTAAGTCTTCAGGCGTTTCACCTTTTGGCTCGTCTTGTGACGCGTAAAACGCGGCTAAATCGGCCATGTCCTGCTCAGACAGACTAGCAACCTGGCCCATCATTACGGCGTTATTTCGACCTTCTTCGCCGCCTGTTTCAGACGCCAGTTTAAAGTCTTTTAATTGCTTTAACAGATACTTTTCATGCTGACCGGCCAGGTGCGGGTACATATCGGTCGGAGATTCACCATTGGGCCCATGACAAGCCGCACATACCTGCGATTTCTCTTTACCAGCTTCGGCATCGCCACTTTGCGCTAATGCGATACCCGTGGTACCGAAGAAAAGTCCCAATAAGATTGCGAATTTTTTCATGTTTGCTTCTCTTCTGTTCTGGATGGCGCCATGCGCCCCAACAAATCACCTTAAACAGGTTGCTATTTTACACAAAACTTGTGTGGATTAAATGATTAATAGCTAATCTATCTGGAATTCATCGTTGGCTGACGTGCTCAGATCATTCATAATGGCGTCTGTCTTTGCTTTTTTAACCAATAAGTGACCCTATCTGTGTCGATGAAACCTTTGAACTACGCAAGCGCCAGCTTTGTTACCAGTGCGCCGGATATTACCAAGTTACCGCCTGATACGGGAATAGAGATAGCCTTTGCCGGACGCTCAAACGCCGGCAAGTCAAGCGCTCTCAACACGCTTACACGGCAGAAGTCGCTGGCAAGAACCAGTAAGACTCCGGGCCGTACGCAGCTAATTAACGTGTTTGAGCTCGATAGCGGAGAGAGACTTATCGACCTACCCGGTTATGGGTTCGCCAAAGTCCCTATGGCTGTTAAAGAGAAATGGCAAAAAGCATTGGCTGAATATCTGCAAAAGCGCGATAGCTTAAAAGGCATTGTGGTACTCATGGATATTCGCCACCCGTTCCGTGAAACTGATCAAGAGCTTATCTACTGGGCTGCGGACTGCGGCATTCCTGTACTCGCGTTGCTGACAAAAGCAGACAAATTAAAGCAAGGTGCTCGTAAATCAACCGTTCTACAAGCTCGGCAAGCCGCTATTGCCTTCAACGGAGATGTTCAGGTCGAAGCCTTTTCGTCATTAAAGCGCATTGGCGTCGAGCAGCTTGAAAACAAACTTAACGAGTGGTTTGGCAGCCAAGATGACGGATAACCAACACCCATTAAGCGCCTGGTTACTATTAGGTCTGCTGTCTCTTATTTGGGGTAGCTCATTTTTGCTGATTAAAAAGGGGCTTATCGCTTTTGGTCCAATGGAAGTCGGTGCGCTAAGAATCAGCTCGGCAGGCATTGTTTTAGCACCTTTTATTGCGAAGCGTCTGAATAAAATAACGCGTAAACACTGGTTGAAATTAGCCAGCGTTGGGTTAGTCGGTAGCTTCATACCGGCTTTCATGTTCGCAATTGCACAAACGCAACTGGCCAGCGGTGTCACCGGCGTGCTGAATGCACTAACACCTATCACCACACTGGTTATCGGTGCCCTGTTTTTTCATCAGTCTGCTCGTATAGCTCAAGTTATCGGCATTATTATTGGTTTAGGTGGCACGCTGTTGCTCATTACCGCATCCGCTGCCGGCGGCTGGAACTTTAATCTCTACGCACTGTTAGTCATGGCTGCAACCGTTTGCTATGGCCTTAACCTGAATCTGATAAAGCATAAAATAACCGACCTCGCACCACTGACAATAACCGGCATTTCATTATTAATGGCTGCGGTACCCGCAACGATTTATCTGTTTGTTGGCACGGAATTTATAGCGCAAGTTCAACAACCCGGCGCAATACTCTCTTTAGTGTCAGTATTAATTTTGGGAATTATTGGTACGGCCGGTGCCTTGGTTATCTTTAACCATGTGGTTCGTTTAACGAACACAGTATTTACCAGCTCAGTAACGTACCTTATTCCGGTTGTTGCGGTTTTGCTGGGTGTACTAGACGGTGAACCTTTCTGGCTTCAGCATGGTGTCGGCATGGCAGCCATTTTGGTTGGGGTTTGGTTTGCTAACCGAAAGGGCCGCTCCGGGCTTGCGGGGATGCCTGCGCAGGACAAAAGCAATAACAGCTCGACTAAGAAAAGCGCATAAAAAACCCGGCTCAAGAGAGCCGGGTAAAAAGTAATCCAGGGAGAACAATTTGTTGAGGGTGGATTATTTCCCTCAATTAATCTGACTAGGGTGCTCAAAAAAAGTTCATCTTTTTTTGAATCTAGTGTGCTTCATCCCAGTTTTTTCCTTTGCCTGCCTCTGCAATTAGAGGCACATCAAGGCGTGCAGCGTTTTCCATAACTGCCGTTAATTCTTTAATATAGTCGTCCAACTTCGCTTCTTTTATCTCAAAGACCAGTTCATCGTGAACCTGCATTAGCATGCGCACATCGTCCTTGCAGTTATTTGTATCTATCCAGTCCGCCACCTGCAGCATCGCCTTTTTAATAATATCAGCCGCAGTGCCCTGCATTGGTGCATTAATAGCTGCGCGCTCAGCGCCTTTTCTACGCGCTCCGTTACTTGCTTTTATGTCCGGCAAAGGCAAACGACGACCAAATAAGGTCTTAACGTACCCTTGCTCTTTCGCTTGTTTACGCGTGTCTTCCATATACTTCAACACGCCCGGGAAGCGCTCAAAATATTTGTCCATATAATGCTGTGCATCGTTACGAGCAATACCAAGCTGACGCGCCAAACCAAATGCCGACATACCATAAATAAGCCCAAAGTTTACTGCTTTAGCTTGTCGACGCTGCTCATCAGTTACTTCTTCAGTTTTGCATCCAAAGACTTCTGCTGCCGTTGCCCGGTGAATGTCCAGTCCTTCGGCAAACGCATTCAACAGAGACTTGTCCTGCGACAAGTGAGCCATAATACGCAGTTCTATTTGACTGTAATCGATAGCCACTATTTTATAGCCATCTTCCGGAACAAACGCCTGGCGAACGCGGCGTCCTTCTGCGGTTCGAATTGGGATATTCTGCAAGTTCGGATCCGTCGATGACAGTCGTCCGGTTGCGGCAACCGCTTGCTGATACGAGGTATGCACACGTCCCGTATCCGGGTTTATCATTTTCGGCAGTTTGTCAGTGTACGTCGACTTTAATTTAGACAGGCTACGATGCTGCAAAATCACATCCGGCAACGGATAGTTATGCGCCAGTTCGTGCAATACTTCTTCCGCGGTTGACGGTGCTCCTTTAGGCGTCTTCTTAATAACAGGCAATTGCAACTTCTCGAAGAAAATACGCTGTAACTGCTTGGTCGAGCCTAAATTAAACTCTTCACCGGCAATATCGAACGCCTTTTTCTCAAGCTCAGCCAGTTTTTCGGTAATTTCCTGGCTTTGCTTACCCAGCAAATTAGCGTCAATGCGAACGCCGTATTGCTCCATATCGCACAGCACCGAAATAAGAGGTACTTCGATATCGGTTAAAACACTTTGCAGCTCACTACCGGTTTCTTCGACTTTTTTCCAAAGCACTTCATGCAGGCGTAAGGTTATGTCTGCGTCTTCAGCTGCATAAGGCGCAGCTTTCTCCAGTTCAATTTGGTTGAAGGTCAGCTGTTTTGCGCCTTTACCAGCAATGTCTTCAAAACTTATCGTTTTATGGTTTAGATAATGCAGGCTCAGAGTGTCCATGTCATGGCGTGACCCCACGCTATTAAACACATAAGACGCCAGCATAGTGTCATTTAAAATACCGCCCAAGCGAATGCCATAGCGGCGTAAAATATGCGCATCATACTTTAAGTTCTGGCCTACTTTTTTCGGGCTATCGCCTTCTAAAATGGGTTTCAGCTTTTCCAGCAGCCAGTCACGACTGACTTGTTCAGGGGCATCCATGTAATCATGCCCCACCGGAATATACACCGCTTTACCTGGCTCAGTGGCCAGTGACACCCCTACCAACTCAGCCTGCATATAGTTCAAACTGGTGGTTTCTGTGTCAAAAGCAACGAACTCTGCCGAGGAAAGGCCCTTTAAATAGTCTTCTACGTCTTTTTCCGTTTGCAGAGTTCTATAATCCTCGGAAGAAATATCGCTACTGACCTTATCGGAGCTCTCCTCTCCCAATGCTTGATCCGTCGCAGCCCCCTGCTCCATAAGCTCGCCTAACCAACGGCGGAATTCACACTGACCGTACAGCTCAGCCAACTTTTCTGAGTCTGCCGACTGGATATGGAGATCATCCGGGTGCATAGGTAGCTCTACATCGAGCTTTATGGTGGCCAACTCACGAGACATGAGGAGTTGATCTTTGTACTCACGAAGCTTGTCCGGCATAGACTTAGCCCCACGGAATGACAAAGATGTTACTGCCTCAATGTCCTCGTAAATTTTATCAATACTGGGTATGCCCTGAAGCATCGCTTGCGCGGTCTTTTCGCCCACTTTTGGAAGACCCGGGATATTATCCGAGCTGTCGCCCATAAGCGCCAAGTAATCAATAATTTGCTCAGGCTTAACCCCAAATTTTTTCTCAACACCGTCGGTATCAAGCAAGGTATCAGTCATCGTGTTAATTAGCATGACATGCTCGTTTACCAACTGCGCCATGTCTTTGTCGCCAGTGCTAATTAAGGTGAAACGTCCTTGGTCACCCGCTTGCTGGGCTAATGTGCCAATAACATCGTCGGCTTCGACACCATCAATACAAAGCAGCGGTAGGCCCATAGCTTTTACGATATTGTGTAGCGGCTCTATCTGGCTTCTGAGGTCATCCGGCATTGGTGGTCTGTGAGCTTTATATTCTTCGTAAATATCGCTTCTAAAGGTTTTGCCTTTGGCATCAAAAACCACCGCCATGTGCGACGGCTGATACTTTTTCAAAAGGCTTCGAAGCATGTTTACAACGCCATATATTGCGCCGGTAGGCTCGCCATTCGAGTTGGTTAAGTGTGGTGGCGCATGAAAAGCACGAAATAAGTACGATGAACCATCAACAAGAATAAAGGGGTTCTCAGGAACTGTTGCCGACATAGGTTTTGTGTCCGATTAAGCATTTCCTATAGGATGCCACATCTGAGGGTTTCGCACCACTGAACACCCTGTGCATAAGTTGTTGATATGTTTGTTGACAACGAGTTTCGCCACAGTCAGAAAACAAAGTTTCCCCGTGTCTTTTAAAATAGCTAACTTATTGATATAGAGGGATTTAAAACGGCAGGTACCCTGACATACCTTATTATTTTTATCATTCAAGCTTCGCTGTGGAAACTTGTCGATTTAGGTTTCAGCAAGACTGAAAAACTTTCCCAAACCGGTCAAACAGACTACCACAAAATTCGGGATGATCTACTACCAAAATCCATTTTTTTATATTCTTTTGTTCGGTAACTTTTCAGCCTTATAAGACTTTTCGTAAATTGCTTATAAATCAATAGGTTCTAGGCCTTAACTTAGACATAACAAAGGTCGTATCCGGTCGCTCCCCACCCATCCATAATTGGTAAGAGGACGCCGCCTGCTCAATCAGCATACCCAGGCCATCTGCACGCTTTTTAACACCAGCCTTTTCTAGTTGCTTAAGAAAATGAGTGGACGTTTCGCTGTACATTAAGTCATAGCCCCATGCATTGTCTGCAAAGCTCCCCGGCAATGGAATGTCGATATTGTGAAGACTGCTGCTGGTGGCATTTACGACGGCATCAATCGGTTCGTTAATACTGTCGGCATTTGATACAACCTGAATATTTTCGGCACCGTGAGCACTCAAATCGACAAGCAGTCGCTTAAGCACCTGGGCTTTCTCCAACGTTCGGTTAACCAAATACACCTTCGCCGGATTCAAACTCAGTAATGCCGGTAACACGCCGCGAGCCGAGCCGCCCGCACCCAACAAGACAAGTGAGCGCCCACTTACACTAAAACCTTTGCTATTTAGGTCCTTAACTAAACCTTCACCGTCGGTGTTGTCTCCAACAACAAAGCCTGAACCGACTTTCATTAAAGTGTTTACTGCGCCAGCAACCTGGGCTCTTTCCGTTAAGATGTTTGCCAGTTGTGCAGCTTGCTCTTTAAACGGCAAGGTAACATTCGCACCAGAACCGCCATTTCGAAAAAACTGCGCTACCGCTTTTGGAAAATAAGCCGGCGTTGCAAGCATTCGGTCGTACAAAATACGTTCATCGCGAAGCTCTGCAAACAAACTATGAATAGTTGGTGACACACTGTGGGCCACCGGGTTGCCGAAAACACCTAAACGCACTGGGTTCGTCATTTCTCTGCCAGCCAATCTCGGGGTTGCAAATAATAAGACGTTAGCAGCTCTTCGGGCGAACCAGGCTCCGGTGTCCAGTTGTACTCCCAGCGCACAAGCGGAGGCATCGACATTAAAATTGATTCCGTACGGCCGCCTGTTTGCAGGCCAAACAAGGTGCCTCTGTCCCAAACCAGGTTAAATTCAACATAACGCCCGCGGCGATACAGCTGGAAATCTCTGTGGCGCTCCGTGTAAGGCGTATCTTTACGGCGCTCAACTATCGGTAAATAAGCCCGGGTAAACGCATCACCCACCGCCTTTATTACCGAAAAGCATTCTTCGAATGGTCGGTCGTTCAAATCGTCAAAAAAGACACCACCCACACCACGCGCCTCATTGCGGTGTTTAAGGAAGAAGTAGTCGTCACACCACTGCTTGTATTCTGGATAAAAAGCCTCATCAACGCTGTCTAACGCCTGCTTAGCCGTTTTATGCCAGCCAACAACGTCTTCTTCAAACGCATAAAATGGAGTTAGGTCAAAGCCGCCACCGAACCACCAGACCGGCTCCTCGCCTTCTTTTTGTGCAATGAAAAAGCGCACGTTCATGTGAACAGTGGGTACGAATGGGTTTTTAGGGTGCAACACCAACGACACGCCACAGGCATTAAAGTCACGACCTTCAAGCTCCGGCCGATGCGCAGTTGCAGAGGCCGGCATTTTTTCACCATAGACATGCGAGAAGCCCACACCACCTTGCTCAAAAACAGCGCCGTTTTTCAAAATACGTGAGCGTCCGCCGCCCCCGCCTGGGCGGTCCCAGCTGTCTTCCTGAAACTTTTCTGCACCGTCTGCCTCTTCTAGCTGTTGGCAAATACTGTCCTGCAGTGCCATTAAGTAGTCTTTTACTTGCGTTAAATAGCTACTATGCATCGTCTCGAAGCACCTTATTGCTAAATGGGTCGATAATACGAGTCGGGTTCTTAGCGCCGCCGGTTGAGGCGTCCATTACCCAGCTGACTTTATCACCAAACTGCTGCTTAACCTCTTCGGCGGTACGTGCCGGCTCTTCGCCAGTTAGGTTGGCACTGGTGGACACCAATGCATGACCAAGCTCACGGCATAACTCTCTTACCGCTTCATGAGCTGACACACGCACAGCAATAGTGTCTCGTCCGCCAGTCAGCAGCCGCGACGTTGTTTTCCTTGCTGGCAGAATAAGCGTCACAGGTCCCGGCCAGTGAGAAAGTACGGTGAACCGTTTATCTTGCGGTATAGCGGTATCATCGACGTACGGCAGCAATTGGCTGTAGTCAGCGGCAATTAAAATAACGCCTTTTTCTGCAGGGCGCTGTTTTAAGCTGAGTAATCGTTGAATAGCAACTTCGTTGGACGGGTCACAGCCAAGCCCAAAAACGGCTTCTGTTGGGTACGCTATAACCCCGGTTTTTACCGCCTCTTTCGCGGCTTCCCAGTCGTGAGACATAGCACTCTCTCTCGTTAAATCGTTGCGGGGTATTATAGCGTGTCAGATTTATAGTCGCATTGCTTTTGTATACAGACTTTTCGCACACCGGAGGCCGTTTTTCGCTTCACTAGCAGTGCAAAACCACACTTGGGGCAAGACTCATCCACCGGCGGCTGATTCACCGTAAATTGGCAGGTGGGGTACTGGTCGCAAGCGTAGAATACGGTGCCTCGGCGGGAGGTTTTTTGTCGTAGCTGACCTTTTTTACACTCAGGGCATTGAATGGTCTCGTCATTACCCGAATCAGGTTCAGTAACGAATTCGCACGCCGGGAAATTACTGCACCCGACAAATAAGCCATAACGACCGCTTTTCAATTGCAATTCTTCGCCACACTCAGGACAGGGAACGCCTAAGTTTTCCGGCTCTATTTCAGACTGTTCTCTTAAGCCACGCTTGTAGTCGCAGTCTGGGTAGCCAGTACAGCCTAAAAAGCTGTTATGGCCAACATGTTTTATAACTAACGGCCGCTGACAACGCGGGCAGCGTTCATCAGCGGACATTAATGTAAGGGTCCGTCTGCTTCTTCGAACAGAAGCCCTTCCATTTGATCATACGCAGCTTCTTGTCCGGGCACATTAAACAACACCATCAAAACAACCCATTTTAGGTCGTCTAATGTAAAGCGGCTTGTTTCCAGCTCCATGACACGATCAATAACCACTTCACGCGTAGCAAAGTCCAACACGCCCAAGTTTTCCAGATACATGATAAAACCACGACACTGGCTATCCAGACGAGTCATTTCATCGGCCGTATAAATGCGAGTTGCCTGAGTGGCTGATGCATCGATGTAGGATTTGGTTTCTAACTCTTGTAAGTCGGCCAAGCGCTCTAACCACGCTAACGCCTTTTGAATTTCCTGTTCACGGAAACCAGCGCGCGTTAATTCATTGGTCAGCTCGTCGTGATCGACCACCACTTCCATTTCAGAATGGATATAGTTTTCAAATAAATACATGAGGATATCAAACATGATTTAGCGCCTCCCCACTTTGATATAACCGCCTGGTACGGCTGCCACAAGTCCTTCTAATTCGTATAACACTATCTTCTCCATGACTTCAGCAACCTCGAGTCCCGACAATTGTACCATGTCATCAATTGTTCGTGGCTCTGAATTCAGACTAGCGAACAAACGGCAGTTTGCCAAGCTTTGATTCTCTTCGTGCGGTTCGCTGCCATCGACCGAGCCGGTAGCGCTTACCCCAAACCAATCGAGAATATCCTGTGGTGTATTAATAAGCTTAGCGCCTTGCTGTAATAACCAATGACACCCCTGATGTTCCGGCATCAGCACAGAGCCCGGCACCGCCCCCACTTCCCGACCTTCATTAAGACCATGAATAGCCGTCGACAGAGAGCCGCTTTTACGAGCCGCCTCGACCACCACAACAGCCTGACTAATACCACTAATAATACGGTTGCGGCGCGGGAAGTGATCAATTCTGGCGGTCTGTCCCGGCGGAAATTCAGAAATCAGCAGCCCCTGATGAGCGATAAAGTCTTGTAAGGACTTGTTCCTACGTGGGTAATACTGATCTATTCCTGTCCCAAGCACCGCAATGGTTTTGCCTTTATCAGCCGCAGTTTTGTGCGCCTGTGCGTCAATGCCCATTGCCAAACCGCTCACCACAACAATACCAGCAGCCACTAAGTCTTTTGCTATCCAGTCCGTAATTTGCAAACCACTGTGCGATGCTTTTCGGCTGCCGACAACAGCCACACCTACGCCTTGCAGTAATTCTTTGCGCCCCCGGTAATACAGCAACCACGGCGGATTCTGAATAGACTTTAGCGACTCAGGATAGTCATCACAAAAATACGAAATAACCCCCTGCCGCTCCGGTTGTGTCCATGCTTTCGCCGCTTTCACCCATTTAGGGTCGACCGGTTTAAACGATTGCCCCCATCGTTCAGATAGCTCGGCAATAGAGGAACATTCCCTTGCCGCTTTCTGTACCTTGTTTGGCGCCTTTGACGCCCCCATTAATAAACATAACTGCTCAGCATCCATGCCCTGTCCTTCACCGGTCAATTTAAGGTAAACTATAGGGTAGATGAAGTTTTGGAGGTTTCTATGGCAAAAATGACAGTTCTTAAATATCCCGACGAACGTTTACGTAAAGTCGCACAACCAATTGCGAAAGTAGACGATTCTATCCGTGCGGTTATCGATGATATGTTCGAAACCATGTACGACGAACAAGGCGTAGGACTTGCGGCGACGCAAGTAGACGTGCACCAGCGTTTGTTTGTCGCTGACTGCAGCGAAGATCAAAATGAACCACTGGTTTTTATTAATCCGGAAATAACCAAGGCCGAAGGGCATTTTAAAAATGACGAGGGCTGCCTGTCGTTCCCGGGGGTTTACGCCAAAGTTGAACGGGCCGAAACCATTACTGTTAAAGCGTTGGATAAAAATGGTGAAGAGTTCTCAATGAATGCAGAAGGCTTACTGGCTATTTGTATCCAGCACGAAATTGACCATTTAAACGGCAAGCTGTTTGTAGATTACCTATCGCCATTGAAACGTGAGCGCATTCGCAAGAAGCTTGAAAAAGAGCAGCGTTTAGCAGAGAAGTTTGCTTCGGAAGCCCAATAATGCGCATCGTTTTTGCCGGAACTCCTGACTTTGCGGCACAGCACTTGTCGCACCTTTTAGACACCGACTTTGATATTGTCGGTGTCTACACCCAACCTGACCGCCCTGCCGGGCGCGGAAAAAAGTTACAGCCTAGCGCCGTTAAGCAGCTGGCTGAAGCCAATCAGTTACCCGTATTTCAGCCCGAGTCGCTGAAAACCGAGGAAGCACAGCAACAGCTCCAGGCATTACAACCGGATGTCATGATTGTTGTCGCTTATGGTTTACTGTTGCCACAGGCGATACTCGATATTCCCGCTAAAGGTTGCCTGAATGTTCACGGCTCACTGCTACCAAAATGGCGAGGCGCAGCCCCTATTCAACGAGCGGTATGGGCAGGTGATACAGAGTCAGGCGTTGCTGTTATGCAAATGGAAGCAGGGTTAGATACAGGCCCTGTACTACTGGAAAAGCGCTGCGCAATTGCCCCTAACGAAACCTCCGCATCGCTGTATAAGAAGCTGGAAGCGCTTGGGCCACAAGCGTTAGTGGAAACACTAAGAGACCTAGATGCATATCAGGCGAACGCAACCGTTCAGGATGATACACAAGCCACCTATGCGAAAAAACTCAGCAAAGCAGAAGCGAAAATAGACTGGAATGAGTCTGCTGCTTTTATAGAACGATGTACTCGAGCATTTACTCCCTGGCCTGTCAGTTGGTGCGAGTCTGAACAGCTGGGTGAACAGAAAACCATTAAAATACTTGAAGCTGAAATTGCACAAGGAGCAACCCGGGAGGCTCCCGGAACCATCGTACAAAGCTCCAATGACGGCATTGATGTCGCCACCGGAGACGGTGTTCTAAGAATTACTAAAGCGCAGATGCCGGGCAAGAAACCACAACCCGCTGCTACGCTGATAAACGGTTACGCCAAAGTATTTGCTGAAGGCCTACAGCTATCATGAGTGAGCCTAATAAAACCGAAAGTAAAGGCTCAGGAGCCGCGAGCCGAGCCGCCGCTGCAACTGCGCTTTTTCAGGTGTTGGAAAAAGGTGAGTCTCTATCGACCGCTTTACCCAATGCCACAGCAACGCTTTCTGCGTCGGATAAACGCTTAGCAAGTGCAATAAGCTATGGTGTATTGCGTGTCCTGCCGACATTAAACAAATTAGTAGGCGCTAAGCTTCAGCAACCCCTTAAAGGTAAGCTTAAGATTCTGCATTATCTGTTGCTGGTCGGTGCTTATCAGCTCTATTGCCAGCGGATAAAAGACCATGCAACCGTCAGCGCAACGGTTGAATCGGCTGCCGTTTTAAAAAAGCGGAATAACAAAGCCTTGGTTAACGGGGTGTTACGCCAGCTGTTGCGAGAAGCGCCCGAGGCAAACGACAACTTTGAACGCCAATTACCTGAAGACAACAACCAAAATCACCCGCGCTGGCTGGTTCAGCAGCTCGAACACGACCACGGTAATAAGACAGAGGTCATTCTTCGGGAAAATAACCAGCATCCGCCAATGTGGCTGCGGGTCAATGAGCGGCAGTTTTCTCGTGATGATTATCTTCGTCAGCTGCAAGCCGAGGGCATAGAAGCGGTTGCAGACCCTCAGGCCCGTAACGCCATTAGACTGTTAACCCCCTGCTCTGTTGATAAACTTCCCGGTTTCCACGAAGGTGCCGTTTCCGTACAAGATCGTTCCGCCCAACTTGCGGCAGATTATTTGAACGTGGACGCCAGTCATCGTGTTCTCGACTGTTGTGCAGCGCCGGGCGGTAAATTGTTGCATCTGTTGGAAAGACACGCTTTCGATTACCCCGTTCAAGCGGTTGAACTCGATGCAAACCGAATAGAACGCATTAAAGAGAACTTAACGCGTCAGCAGCTCTTCGCAGAGGTTCATTGCGCAGACGCAGCAGATACCTCTGCCTGGTGGGACGGCAAGTCCTTTGACCGTATATTATTAGACGCCCCCTGCTCGGCGACCGGCGTTATTCGTCGTCACCCCGATATCAAATGGTTGCGCCGCCAGAGCGACATAAGCGAGCTTGCAGAGCTTCAGGGCAAAATATTGAGGGCGTTATGGGAAACATTAGCGCCTGGCGGCGAACTTCTGTACGCGACGTGCTCTATATTACGAGATGAAAACCAAACGCAGGTTGGGGCTTTCCTAAAACAGCACAGCGATGCTACTCTCATACCCATAGAGGCGAATCGGGACATGTTGCAAATTTTACCCGGTGAAGCTGACGGCGACGGATTCTTTTACGCGAGACTCAAAAAAGCACAATGAAAATTATCATACTTGGGGTTGGTCAGGTTGGAGGCACGCTTGCTGAGAACTTAGTTGGCGAGCGCAACGATATTACCATTGTCGACACAAATGCCGATTTGCTAGACGACTTGCAGGACAAATATGATCTGCGTGTGGTAGCAGGCAACGGTGCTCACCCCGACGTTTTAAGACGAGCGGGGGCAGACGACGCCGACCTGCTTATTGCTGTAACCAGCAGCGATGAGACCAACATGATTGCCTGCCAGGTCGCCTACTCCATTTTTAATACGCCGAAGAAAATAGCGCGGATTCGCTCAGAAGAATACATTCGCTACAAAGATCAGCTGTTTCACAACCAGGATGCGCCGGTCGATAACATCATTTCACCCGAGCAGCTCGTTACCAATTACATTAAGCGACTTATTGACTACCCCGGCGCTTTACAGGTTATGGAGTTTGCCGGTGGCCGTGCGTCTCTCGTTGCCGTAAAAGCCTATTATGGCGGTAAGCTGGTGGGGCATGCTATTTCCACCTTGCGCGAGCACATCCCCAATATCGACACCCGTGTCGCAGCCATTTACCGTCAAGGTAAGCCTATTCGCCCCACCGGAACAACGGTTATTGAAGCCGACGATGAAATATTCTTCATCGCGGATACCCGACACATTAGTACAGTCATGCAAGAGCTGCAAAAGCTTGAAGACAAGTATCGCCGAATTATGATTGTTGGAGGCGGTAATATTGGTGCAGGCTTAGCGAAGCAGCTTGAAAGTGATCATCGGGTTAAGCTGATTGAACGCTCGGAAGCGCGAGCTGAGGAGTTGTCGCAGCGCCTGGAGCACACCCTAATTTTCCGTGGTGATGCGTCTGACCAAAAGCTATTAGAAGAAGAACACGTTGAAGACATTGATGTTTTCATTGCCGTCACCAACGACGATGAAGCGAATATCATGTCGGCTATGCTGGCTAAACGTATGGGCGCTCGCAAAACCATGGTGCTTATTCAACGCAGCGCTTATGTCGATTTAGTGCAAGGCGGAGAAATTGATATTGCCATTTCGCCGCAACGGGCAACCGTGTCGGCATTACTGACTCATGTCCGTCGAGGCGATATTGTTAACGTTTATTCACTGCGAAAAGGTGCTGCGGAAGCTATTGAAGCCATCGCGCACGGCGACCAAGACACCTCAAAAGTGGTTGGTAAAGCCATTAAAGACATCAAATTACCACCGGGTACGACCATTGGCGCAATCGTGCGTGGTAACGAGGTGCTTATGGCACACAGTGAAACCATCATTCATTCGGACGACCACGTTATTCTGTTCTTACTGGATAAGAAGTACATTGATCAGGTTGAGCGAGTTTTCCAACCCAGTGCAATGTTCTTTTAATCGATGGGTTCATAAGGCCGCAGTTGCACACGCCCTTGTGTGGCGGCCTTTAGTTTTTCCTGTAGTTCATCAACCTTAGACGGCTCTATTCGTACTTCTTGTTTAATAATATCGCTGTATTCAGCTTCCCAAACCTCAGCGTCATAACGCTCAAAAAGCGGCTCAACAGCGCCTTGGTCGGTATAGTCAAAATTGACTGAAAAAGGCTTTTTGAATATTAAGGTTTCGGCAGCTAAGTCAGGCAAAGCTTCAAGTACCGCATCTTTATAGGCTCGCTGAAGACCGCCTGTGCCTAACTTCGTTCCCCCAAAGTATCGAACAACCACAGCAGTTACCTGTCCTATACCGACGTCTGACAGAGCCATCAACATAGGCCGGCCAGCCGTTCCAGAGGGCTCACCGTCATCACTATAAGCATAACCGTTGCTGTCATTAGGGTGACCAAATACCGAAGCCGTGCAATAGTGGCTCGCTTTTGGGTAGCGCTTCTTAACTGACTCTTTGAAGTCGCTTGCTTCTTCAGGGGTTTTCGCAGGGCTTATACACGCTATAAACCGACTGCCTTTCACTTCAATTTCTGCTTCAGCATCACTTATTGCAATTAAATAGCTATCGTCCGACAACTTAGCCCACCTTAAATTTAAAGTCTTTCAGTTCTGTTCGGCGCGTTAAGTTATCATTTTTTTCACGGTACACCACAATGTTATCTTCAATTCGAACGCCACCGAACGGGCGAAACTCGTCGACACGCTTCCAGTTAATCAGGTGTTTTTTATTCGACGACGCCAGCTTATTCAGCAAAGGTTCAATAAAGTAGATGCCGGGCTCTATGGTATAAACCTGCCTTGCTTCAACCGTTCGTGTTGTCCGCAGCGTGAGTTGACCTTGAGGCGACGGAATAGGAGTGCCCCGCTCATCAGCCTGTGCCGCGCCAACATCATGGACTTGTAAACCCAGTGGATGTCCTAAGCCATGCGGGAAAAAGACCGTTGTAATGCCCTCTTCAATCATTTGCTCAGGACTACAACGAACAAAGCCAAACGCAAACAACAAGTTGGCTATTTGTTCGTGAGCAAGCTTGTGCAAGTCAGGGAAACTGACACCAGGCTTCAACTTATCAATCAGCGCCAACGTAATCTGATCGACAGCCACAATGAGCTCTTCGTATTCGTTATGTTCGTACGACCAAGTCCGGGAAATGTCTGCCGCGTATCCGCAAACCTCCGCGCCAGCATCAACAAGCATTGAGCGCAACGGTGTTTTATTTGCAGTAGCAAGCTGCCAGTGATGCAGCACACTCGCATTTTTATTCTGACCAATAATGTGGCTGTATGGCACCTCGTTCTGGCCTTGCTTAGTTTCTGACATATAGCTCAGTAAGCACTCAAATTCAGAGGCACCCTCAGCAAAAGCCTCAGCTGCCGCTATGTGCCCTCGTGCGGCGAGTTCATTCGCCTCTTCTAAACAGGCAAGTTCGTAATCGGTTTTAAATAACCGGTGATAATGGAAAAAGTGTAATACCGGGTCTGGATTGATATTGTCAAAACCTAAAGCTTTAGCCACCTCGATATGCTCACCAATATAAGCGGCGTGCTTTTTGTCATAAGGTAACAGCGTTTCTATAGCTTCAGGTGTTTTTAAATGTTCCACGTGGAACGCCGCGGTCCAATCTTCAGACTCAACCGATTTAACGGTATGCCAAAAATCATCAGCTGCCAGCAAAACCAAGGTCGGCTTTGTTTTTGGTTGAACGATAATCCAGGCGTTCGGTAATTGCGTTTCTGGACACCATGCTTTGAAGTGAGGGTTCGCTCTAAACGGGTAATTCATGTCATCCAGAAACCAGCGCTTTTGCTGACCTGAATGAATCGCGAGTAACTCTAAATTCTCTCTTTCTAACAAGCGCTCTGCACGCTTTTGCAATTCATCAATGTGGCTTTGAAACAACCGCCATAAACCGGCCGATGTGGTCATAAAGTCGTCCTATTCTGAACCAACAATTTTCATGTCTATCACGTCTTCAAATAAATTATCGTCTTTACCACCTAACATCCGATAAATCTGCTGATAACTTAATACCGCTTTAACGTAATCTCTTGTTTCATAATAGGGTATTGTTTCAATCCATGCATCTGCTTCCATAGGCTCTTCCGGCAGCCACTCTTTCACCCGGTAGTAGCCCGCGTTATAGCTCGCCGTTGCCAGTAACCAATTGTTTTCGAAACGATGCTTTAAACGGCCTAAATAATAAGTGCCCAAACGCACATTAACTGAAGGGTTATTCAGGCGTCGCCAATTGCCCTTTCCATCAAGCTTTTTAGCGGTACTTGGCAGTATTTGCATAAGCCCCCGCGCGCCCGCGCTTGAATAAGCATCGTGTCGAAACGCACTTTCTCGCCGGGTTATCGCCAAAGCCCACTCTTCGTCGATTCCTGCAGCCTGAGATGCTCGACTTAAAATATCCTGATAGGCCAGCGGAAAGCGAATACCAACGGCGTCGAAGTGACCGATTTGTGCGAGTGTCCAAATGGCTTGATCGTGCCACCCCCACTCACTTGCCAAATACGCAGCAACTTTTTGCTCTTCACCGTCGAGTTGGGTCAGTAGATGGTTCCATTCTCTGCGAGCATCCACCCAACGTTCGAGCTGAATAAACTCGTAAGCCCGCTGGACACTGGGGTGACTGCGCACCTGCTCTAACTGAAGTACGCTTACTTCCAGCTTTTCCTGCTCGAGGCTAATAGGCTTTTGCAATCGCGCGGCCGCTAAAAAGCCATAATAATGACGCTCGTCTGATAAGTCCTCATAAAGCTCCTGCGCGACAAGCTCATTCCCAAGCTTTTCCTCACTACGCGCCAGCCAATAACGCCACTGGTTCCCTTGTTTTATGGCAATAGGCAACGCGTTGATAACCGTTCTTAGCCCTTCAAAATCATTATCCTTTAAATGCACCGCTAACCGCCACTGCAACACCCTTTCATTCAATGCTTCAGGTGGTACTCGCGAATGCCAGATGCGAGCTTCTGGATGGTCATTTAAGCTAAGGGCAACGGCAAACTCCTCAGCAATATCTGCAAACTGCTCGTTTGAAAAAGGAAGGTGTTCTTTTAGCTTTTCGTACACTCGTAAAGCGATATTCTCATCACGCCAAATAAGCTTCTTCAAGCCGAAAGTGGCAATTTCAGCCTCTTTGATTGGATAGCGCCCTTTAAACCAACTTTCATCCTCTAAAGCAGCCGGTGAGTATCGCACTTTATGATAAAACTCACCCAGGTATTGCTGCAGTTCAGGCAAAAGCCCGGTTAAATAGGGAATAAGTGTTGCATTACCACTGGTAGCAGCCAATCTCAGGCGCTTCCATACCAACTCGTCTGTGCGCCCGCCTAATTCAGTCCATTCTTTTAATATTGGGTCGCAGGCTTGAGGCAGAGAGAAGCCATGCTGCCAAATAGCGTCGACCTGTCGCTTGAAGGAGCCGTCTTCTAAGCCCTGTTTACGGCGCGCATGAATAAACTGGCAGCGATGAGTGAGGGTTCCGGGGTGTCTAAAGTCGCGAATGAAGCGTTTGTGCTCGTCTTCGCCAGCCAGATAACTTAACCAGGGTTGGCGCAGCTGCCAATCCAGTGGCGTGCCTTCATAATCTTCAAGGAACTTTAACACTCTGTCTTCGTTGGCTAAGTACCCCACCTGCTCCAGACGAGCAAGCTCCAGATAAGGTTTTAAAGGGTAGCCCTCAAGCTCTTTGAGTAACTGCCGGTACTCATTTAAACGCCCTCTTTTGGCTGCGTACTCTGCCTTTTTAAAGAGTTCTCGTTGCTGTTCCCGCTGCTCTGACCCCATCACTTCGGTAACCGCCGGCTCTGCATGCGAAAGCCCGCCTATAGCAACTGCGCAAGCGAAAATAAAAGGACGACTGTAACGTAGGATAAACGACTGCTTGTTCATTAATTCAAACGCATGTTTAAATAACCGTTGAAAAATTAGCGTATTCACGCCAAACTCTCTCTACCTTAACCCAAAGCTATAACAGAATCAGTTTCTTTACAGCAACAAATTAATGGAAGTCGTGGGAGACCCAAGATGATCTATCAAGGTGAAAGCATTCGGGTCGATTTTATCGAACCAGGTTTCGCAGAATTACAATTTGATGCGAAAGGCTCGGTTAATAAATTCGACCAGGCAACATTAGAAGAATTCAGCGAAGCGCTGACTAAATTACAAAACACGGACGACTTACGTGGCGTCATCGTGACCAGCAGCAAGTCGACCTTTATTGTCGGTGCAGACATTACTGAGTTCCTGACACTGTTCTCTGATCAGGAAAAGACCCGCAGCTGGGTCGCAAAAGCATCGCGCGTATTTGACCAACTGGAAGACCTGCCAGTACCCACCGTTGGTGCGGTTAAAGGTTTCGCATTAGGCGGTGGTTGTGAAGCACTATTAGCCTGTGATTACCGTGTAGCGGACACCACAGCGACTATCGGTCTACCAGAAGTGAAACTGGGTCTTATTCCTGGCTTTGGTGGCACGATGCGTTTACCACGCGTTATTGGTCCTGACAACGCTTTAGAGTGGATCACCACAGGTAAAAACAACAAAGCAGAAGACGCGCTTAAAGTTGGCGCTATTGATGCGATTGTTGAGCCAGAGAACCTGACAAAAGCGGCGTTGAATTTAGCGAAAGCTGCCGCTGCCGGCGAACAAGACTGGAAAGCGAAACGTCAGCCTAAGTTAGAGCCGCTGAAAGCTAACGACACCGAGTTAATGATGACTCTGGTTACAGCTAAAGGCTTAATCGCAGCTAAAGCCGGTAAACACTACCCGGCACCACACAAAGCGTTAGAAGCGATTGAAAATGGTGCTCGCGAGCATCGCGAAGGCGCATTGAAAGCGGAAAACAACGCATTTTTCGACCTGACTCAAACTGACGCGTGCCAAGCACAAGTTGGTATCTTCCTGGCTGACCAGGCCGTTAAAGGTAAGTCGAAGAAGTACGCTAAAGCCGCAACCAAAGAAATAAAAACAGCGGGTGTTTTAGGCGCAGGTATTATGGGTGGCGGCATCGCTTACCAGTCTGCGTCCAAAGGCGTGCCAGCCGTTATGAAAGACATCAAGCAAGACGCCTTAGACCTGGGCATGAAAGAAGCCGGCAAGATCCTGAAAAAAGGCGTTGAGCGCGGTAAAGTGAGCAACGATAAGATGATTAAAGTCTTGTCGTCTATTACTCCGACCTTGTTAAACGACGCGGTTAAAAACGTCGATATTGTTGTTGAAGCCGTTGTTGAGAACCCAAAAGTTAAAGGCTCAGTGCTGGCTGAAATTGAAGGTGTTATCAGTGACGACGCTATTTTAACGTCAAACACCTCAACCATTTCGATTACTGAATTAGCGAAGAACCTGAAGCGCCCCGAGAAATTCTGCGGCATGCACTTCTTTAACCCGGTACATAAGATGCCGCTGGTTGAGATTATTCGTGGCGAAAAAACCTCAGACGAAACCGTTAATGCGGTAGTCGCCTACGCATTGAAGCTCGGCAAAACCCCTATCGTTGTAAATGACTGCCCTGGGTTCTTAGTAAACCGAGTTCTATTCCCTTACCTGGCAGGCTTTGCCGGCATGGTTGACGAAGGCGTTGACTTTGTTGGCATCGACAAGGTTATGGAGAAGCAGTTCGGCTGGCCTATGGGTCCTGCGTACTTAAGCGACGTTGTCGGCATCGACACCGCTGATCACTGTACGGTCGTTATGGAAGACGGTTTCCCTACCCGCATGAAGCGTGACACCTCAAGCGCTATTGCCAAACTGGCAGCGGCTGAGCGTTACGGTCAGAAAAACGGTAAAGGCTTCTACGTATACGGCACCGACAAAAAAGGTAAGCCAACCAAAGAAGCTGACCCGGCGACTTATGAGTTACTAGGCTGCGAACAAGGCAAAAAGCTGGACGCAGACGAAGTGATTGCTCGCTGCATGATCCCAATGGTGAACGAAGTGGTTCGCTGTCTGGAAGAAGACATCGTCGGTTCTGCCGCAGAAGCAGACATGGCATTGCTATACGGCTTGGGCTTCCCGCCATTCCGTGGCGGCCCGTTCCGTTATCTGGAAACCGTTGGTATCGACAACTTTATTCAACTGGCAGATAAATACGCGCACCTGGGCGAAATATACCAAGTGACTGATGGCATGCGCGAAATGGCTAAAGCCGGTAAATCTTACTTTGACACAACCCGCGCGAAGTAAGGCTTGAGGAGGTTATTAAAATGAAAGACATCGTCATTGTAGATTGTATTCGTACGCCAATGGGGCGTTCAAAAAATGGTGTTTTCCGCCATACTCGTGCCGAAGACCTCTCAGCTGCGCTGATGAAGGGCTTGCTTGAGCGTAACCCGGAAGTTGACCCGGAAGAACTGGAAGACATTTACTGGGGTTGTGTACAGCAAACCTTAGAACAAGGCTTCAACATTGCGCGTAACTCAGCGTTAATTGCCGGCATTCCACACAAAGTAGCCGGTGTTACCGTTAACCGTTTGTGCGGCTCATCCATGCAGGCGTTGCACGACGCTACCCGCGCTATTATGAACGGCGACGGCGAAATCTTTATGGCCGGTGGTGTTGAGCACATGGGGCACGTACCAATGACTCACGGCATCGATTTTCACCCGGGCATGAATAAGTCTGTTGCAAAAGCTTCTGGCAGCATGGGTATGACCGCTGAATTGTTATCTCGCAAGTTCGGTATTACCCGTGAACAACAAGACGAATTCGGCGCGCGCTCACATAAGAAAGCGCACGAAGCGACGGTTGAAGGCCGCTTTGCGAAAGAGATTTACCCAATTAACGGCCACAATGCTGACGGCGAACTGGTACGCGTGACTGAAGACGAAGTTATTCGTCCGGAAACCACCGCAGAAGGCCTCTCACAGCTTCGCCCAGTGTTTGACCCTGCCAACGGCACAGTAACCGCAGGTACCTCATCAGCCTTGTCTGACGGCGCAGCTGCCATGTTGGTTATGTCTGCGGATAAAGCCAAAGAACTGGGTCTGACGCCACGCGTTAAGATTCGCTCAATGGCCGTTGCAGGCTGCGATCCTTCCATTATGGGTTACGGCCCCGTTCCGGCAACTGAGAAAGCACTTAAACGTGCTGGTGTGTCTATTGACGACATCGACGTGGTTGAACTGAACGAAGCCTTTGCCGCACAGTCACTGCCTGTTCTTAAAGGCTTGAAGCTGTTCGACAAAATGGAAGAAAAAGTGAACCTGAATGGCGGCGCTATCGCTTTAGGTCACCCATTAGGCTGCTCTGGCGCACGTATCTCAACGACGCTAATCAACTTAATGGAAGAGAAAAACGCGAAGCTTGGCTTAGCCACCATGTGCATTGGCCTTGGCCAGGGTATTGCTACTGTCTTCGAACGTGTTTAAAAGAAACAGCAAAACTAGAGCGGTTTAACACTTTAACCGCTTTTAGGAAGGGGGGAGCGAAGGCTCGCCCCTTTTTATTGTCAGGAAATACTCAGAAACACGCCGTAAACCCTTCCCTAGGGGCTTGACTGCAGCCATCCATGGCTGCAGACAGTTTCTGAGTATTTCCCGCCAACAAACAGCGGTGCAATCCATCACTCCCCCCTCACCTCTTAGTTGCGAAAGTGTTAAACTACTCGCCAATTTCACCTAACGTCTTTTAAAGAAGTCATGACCCAGATTAACTGCGACAAAGAACTCGATACCCTTGGCCTTAAATGCCCGGAGCCCGTAATGTTAGTTCGTGCGGCAATTCGTAAGATGGAAGTTGGCGAGGTGTTACTGATTATAGCGGATGATCCCGCAACAACCCGGGATATTCCGGGCTTTTGCGAGTTTATGGAGCATGAACTAGTGGGCTCTGAAACCGAAGAGATACCTTACCGCTACTGGGTTAGGAAATCCCACTAAAAGCCTGACGTTTAGGTATCAGGCTTTATCTTTATTTAAGTACATTTCCCAGAACTCAGCCTGACCAACTTCACCCAGTTCGTAGGGTTCGAAGCCAAAGTTTTTATAGGCTTGCTTAGCACGGTCATTGTTCTCCAGCACTTCTAGAGTCAGCTTCACGCAGCCACGGAATTCTGCCAGTGTTTTCACTTCTTCCAGCAGTTTACGCGCAACGCCCTGTCCCCGGTACTCTGGAATAACGGCTATGTCATGAATGTTCATTAGTGGTTTTGCTGCAAAGGTTGAGAAGCCTTCCACACAGTTTGCAACGCCAACCGGGATATCGCCATCGTAGGCCAGCAACGAAAAGACATGGTCTCTTTTTGCCATTTCATCTATCAGGTTTTCTTTCACTTCGTCTGAAATGCCTTCGCCGCCGCCCATTGGGTCTTTTGCATAAGCGTCGAGCATAGCGATAACAGCGCTGCGATGTTTGGGATTATTGTAATCCGCCAGTGTTATTTCAATCATTCTTCCTTCGCTCTTTTGACAACGTTCTATAACGTAAATTGTTTCATCTGTTTTACGACGGGCTCGTAACAATGACAACTGATAACATGGTCGTTAACCATACCAACTGCTTGCATAAAAGCATAGCAAATGGTGGGGCCAACGAACTTGAATCCCGCCTTTTTCAACGCTTTTGCCATTGTTCTCGAGGCTTCGGTTTCCGTGGGGATTTCCGCTTGTGTTTTGTACTTGTTAATAACGGGCTTTCCGCCAACAAAAGACCATAACCACTGTTCAAACTTAATACCCTGCTCTTCCAGCTTTAAATAAGCTTCAGCGTTGGTAAAAATGGCGTCTATTTTCTTCTTACTGCGAATAATATCACTATTGGTGTACAGCGCTTCTTTATCTTCGTCACTCATTGCCACAATAGCTTGTGGGTTAAAGTTTAAAAAAGCATTCTCGTAGCCAGCTTGTTTGCGCAAAATGGTTATCCAGCTGAGACCTGCTTGCTGCCCGTCCAGGCAAAGCTTAGCAAAGAGCTCTTGCGGGTCACTGACTGGTCTGCCCCAGACATTGTCGTGATAAGCTCGGTAATCGTCAGCAGATTCACACCATGAACACCGTTCTGGCGCATTATTTGTCATGTCATCCCCTATAACCAAGGCGCTTCAGAGGGTATAATCTACGCATATTTTTCGACCATCGGTCAACCACAAATAACAAAGCAGAGAAAGCGTATGTCGAAATACGATGTAAAAACCTTTCAGGGGCTTATTTTAGCCTTACAAGATTACTGGGCTCAGCAAGGATGTGCGGTAGTGCAACCGCTCGATATGGAAGTGGGTGCAGGTACATTCCATCCCATGACATTCTTACGCTCTTTAGGGCCAGAGCCTGCCAGCTTTGCGTATGTGCAGCCCTGCCGCCGTCCAACAGACGGCCGCTACGGCGAAAACCCAAACCGCCTTCAGCACTATTACCAGTTTCAGGTCATTATGAAGCCGTCGCCCAAGTACATTCAGGAGCTTTATTTGGGCTCTCTGGAACTGTTGGGCTTTGATACGCTAACTCACGACATACGCTTTGTAGAAGATAACTGGGAATCGCCTACTCTGGGCGCCTGGGGCTTAGGCTGGGAAGTATGGCTCAATGGTATGGAAGTCACCCAGTTCACCTACTTCCAGCAAGTCGGTGGTTTAGAGTGTCGCCCGGTTGCCGGCGAAATTACTTACGGCCTTGAACGCCTGGCAATGTATATTCAAGGCGTGGACAGCATTTACGACTTAGTTTGGACAGACGGCCCACGCGGTAAAATTCTGTACCGCGACGTGTTCCATCAAAATGAGGTTGAGCAGTCGACTTATAACTTCGAGTATGCCGATGTCGATGTTCTTTTTCAGCGCTTTGAAGACTGCGAAAAAGAATGTGAATTACTCATAGAGAAAGCATTGCCACTCCCAGCTTACGAGCAAGTCATGCGAGCCTCTCATGCATTCAATTTGTTGGACGCCAGACACGCAATCTCCGTAACCGAAAGGCAACGTTATATATTGCGAGTACGTACCATGGCTAAGGCAGTTGCTGAAACTTATTATCAGGCACGAGAAGCGTTAGGCTTCCCTCTGGCCGACAAGAAAGCCGAAGACTAAGGAGAGCATAGCTGTGAATAAAGACAATTTACTGATTGAGTTAGGCACGGAAGAGCTTCCTCCAAAGGCTTTAAGAGCATTACGTGATAGTTTTAAGTCGGGCATACAAGCAGGTTTAGAATCGGCTGAGCTGTCTTTCGGGAGCATAGACGCTTATGCGACACCACGTCGTTTAGCGGTGCTTGTGAATCAGGTAGAGACAGAACAACAGGACAAAGTTGTAGAAAAACGAGGTCCTGCGGTTAACGTTGCCTTTGATGATGCAGGTAATCCGACCAAGGCAGCAGAAGGCTGGGCTCGCTCTAATGGCATTACGGTTGACCAGGCTGAGCGCTTAAAGACCGATAAAGGCGAATGGCTACTTCATAAAGCAACGGTTAAAGGCCAGTCTTTAAAGCAGTTAGCGCAAGGTTTTATTGAGTCAGCGATTAAGACACTGCCTATTCCTAAGCCCATGCGCTGGGGAGACAGTACGGCTCAATTTATTCGTCCGGTACACACACTGACAGTCATGCTTGGCGATGAACTCATTGATGCCGAAGTATTGGAAACGAAAAGCGCTCGTTTTATTCAAGGGCATCGCTTCCATTCCAAACAAGGTTTCGAGCTTGATCATGTCGACAACTACTTAAGCAATCTGCGTGCAGCGAAAGTGATCGCTAACTTCGAAGAGCGCATTGATATTATCCAGTCCGAAGTAACGCGCTTAGCAAACGAACTTGGTGGTCGCGTTATTCAGGACGATGATTTAGTCGAAGAAGTGGCTGCATTAGTCGAATGGCCAGTTGCTTTAACGGCAAGTTTTGATAAAGGCTTTTTGGACGTACCTAAAGAGCCGCTTATTGTCACCATGAAAGATGACCAACGTTACTTCCCGGTCGAGGACGGTAACGGCCAGTTACTGCCGCAATTCATATTCATTACGAATATTGAAAGTCGCGACCCGCAGCAAATCATTCATGGCAACGAGAAAGTTATTCGCCCTCGCCTGGCTGACGCTCAGTTTTTCTTTGAGTCCGACAAGAAGCAGTCTCTTGAGTCGCGAGTCGCTAAACTCGACTCGGTTCTTTTCCAGAAGCAACTTGGTAGTATTGGCGACAAAGCTCGTCGTATCGCTGAGTTGGCAGGGAAAATTGCGTCGCTTCTTAAAGCGGACGCTCAAGCAGCTGAACGCGCTGGTCTGCTGTGTAAGGCCGACTTGGTTTCCGATATGGTCTCAGAATTCCCCGAAACTCAAGGCGTTATGGGTAAACACTACGCGCTTAATGATGGCGAAACTGCCAGAGTTGCAGAGGCTATAGAGCAACACTACTGGCCTCGTTTCTCGGGCGACCATTTACCCGAAAGCAAAGAAGCGTGCGCTGTTGCGCTTGCAGATAAGCTAGATACCCTAGTCGGTATTTTCGGTATTGGCCAAGTGCCAAAAGGTGACCGCGACCCATTCGCTCTGCGACGTGCTGCACTTGGGCTTTTACGCACATTGGTCGAGCGTGATTTACCGCTCGATTTAAATGAGCTTTTATCGGCCTCGGCCGAAGGTTTTGGAGACAAGCTGTCTAACCAAACGGTAAAAGCCGATGTCTTCGACTTCCTGCTGGGTCGTTTCCGTCCATGGTATCAAGAGCAAGGTATTTCGGTTGACGTCATTCAGGCAGTGCTTGCTCGCTCTCCGTCAAAACCGGTCGATTTCGACAGACGCGTTAAAGCCGTTGAAGCGTTTAAATCGCTGGATTCCGCAGAAAGCTTAGCTGCCGCGAATAAACGCGTAGGTAATATACTGGCAAAATCTAAGGAATCGATAGACGGTAAGGTTCAACCAAACCTTTTAAACGAAGCCCCTGAAAAAGCTTTGTATCAGTTGCTAGACGAAACAGAGCAAACGGTTAAACCGCTTATTCAGGACGGTAACTACACCGATGCCCTGACGCAACTGTCTAACTTGAAAGAGCCTGTGGATGAATTCTTCGAGCACGTCATGGTGAATGCTGAACAGGATGATATCCGGCTTAACCGCTTGAATTTACTGTACCGTTTACGCCAACTGTTCCTGGAAATAGCGGATATTTCATTACTGCAATAACTATTTAGTAGGCAAAGAAAAAGGCGGCTCCGGAAACGGAAGCCGCCTTTTTTGTATCATTACTAACTGACTAAACGTCTAAGTTTGCCACTTTAAGAGCATTAGACTCAATAAATGCTCGACGTGGTTCTACTTCGTCACCCATGAGGGTTGTGAATAGTTGGTCTGCGCCAATCGCGTCTTCAATAGTTACTTGAAGCATGCGACGCGTTTCAGGATCCATCGTGGTTTCCCAAAGCTGATCCGGGTTCATCTCGCCCAAACCTTTGTAGCGCTGTACGTACATGCCTCGTTTGGATTCACTAATCAGCCATTCTACGGCATCGACGAAATGCGACACTGGCTGTTTCTTCTCACCACGCAAGACGTAACCGCCCTCTTCAACTAAAGAGTCAATTTCTTCACCCAAGGTGACAATTTGCTCGTAGTCTTTGGACATTAAGAACTCGTAATTTAGCGGGTAATCGGTATCGACACCATGCTGGCGAATGGTCGTTGTCGGTAACCACATCTTACGCTCTTCGTCTTCATGCAAAGAGATAGTATAAGTGGCTGAATCAACTTCGCGAGCGGTTAGGTCATCATTAAGTGTCTTAACCCAGCCTTCCATGTAGCTTTGGTCTTTCAAGCGCTCATCCGTTAAACGAGGCGCATAGAATAAACGCTGCAGGAACTTCTCAGGCATACGACGACTTAGCCGCTTAATGTTTTCTTGTGCCATTTGGTAGCCGTTTACTAAGGTTTCCAAACGCTCGCCCGAAATACCCGGAGCAGTCTCGTTCACATGCAAAGATGCATTATCTAACGCAAGGCTGGTCAAATAACGAATAAGTGCTGGGTCATCTTTTATGTAGACTTCCTGTTTGCCCTTTTTCACTTTATAAAGCGGTGGCTGAGCAATATAAATATAACCACGCTCAATAATTTCCGGCATTTGGCGGTAGAAAAACGTCAGTAGCAATGTGCGAATGTGAGAGCCGTCAACATCCGCATCGGTCATGATAATAATTCGGTGGTAGCGGGTTTTATCCGGGTCATATTCATCTCGACCAATGCCGCAACCCATAGCCGTTATCAACGTTCCTACTTCCGCCGACGACAGCATCTTATCAAAGCGTGCTTTTTCAACGTTCAGAATTTTACCCTTAAGCGGCAGTATTGCTTGGTTCTTACGGTTACGACCTTGCTTCGCAGAACCACCTGCCGAGTCACCCTCCACAATATAGAGTTCAGAAAGTGCCGGGTCTTTTTCCTGACAATCAGCTAGCTTGCCTGGCAAGCCAGCGATATCTAACGCACCTTTACGACGTGTCATTTCGCGGGCTTTTCGCGCAGCCTCTCGCGCTCGAGCGGCATCAATAATCTTATTAATAATAAGCTTCGATTCGGTTGGGTTTTCTAACAAGTAGTCCGCCAACTGCTCGTTCATTGCTTGCTCAACCGCTGATTTCACCTCAGAAGACACGAGTTTGTCTTTAGTTTGTGATGAAAACTTAGGGTCTGGTACTTTCACAGAAATAATAGCGGTCAAACCTTCACGGGCATCATCACCCGTCGCTGAGGTTTTTGTCTTCTTAGTGAAGCCTTCTTTTTCCATGTAAGCATTCAATGTACGCGTCAAAGCTGCACGGAAACCCGCTAAGTGAGTACCACCGTCGCGCTGTGGAATGTTGTTCGTAAAGCAATAAATATTCTCTTGGAAAGAGTCATTCCACTGCATACTTACTTCAACGGATATACCGTCTTCTCGTTCCGCCGCAAAGTGGAATGCTTTCTCATGAATAGGCGTTTTATTCTGGTTTAAGTAATTAACAAAAGCGGCAATACCGCCTTCGTATTTAAATAAATCTTCACGGTCATCGCGCTCGTCACGTAAACGAATACCAACGCCAGAGTTTAGGAATGACAATTCGCGTAAACGTTTGGCCAAAATGTCGTAATGAAAAACAGTGTCACTGAAGGTTTCAGCACTTGGCCAAAAACGCAGTTCAGTACCTGTTGAGTCGGTATCGCCAATGGGTTTAACGTCGCTTTCAGGTTCACCCATATGATAGGTTTGTTCATAAACCTTACCCTGACGACGAATGGTTAACTGCAGCTTTTCAGACAGAGCGTTAACGACTGAGACACCAACACCGTGTAAACCGCCCGATACTTTATACGAGTTATCGTCAAATTTACCACCAGCATGAAGTACGGTCATAATAACTTGAGCGGCCGACACACCCTCTTCTTCATGAATGTCGACAGGAATTCCACGGCCATCATCTTTTACTGACACGGAACCGTCAGAATGAATAGTGACGAGAATTTCTGAACAATGCCCAGCCAAAGCCTCATCGATAGAGTTATCGACAACCTCAAAAACCATGTGATGCAGACCTGTGCCATCGTCCGTGTCGCCAATATACATCCCTGGACGTTTACGAACTGCATCCAATCCTTTAAGGACCTTTATACTCGATGAACCGTAGTTATTTTCTTCCATAGTTATTATCTCGATATCATTCGTTTATTGCCCCATGTTCCACGTGGAACATTTTGGGCGATTTTTGAAATTTATCCGACAACTGCTTTCCAGTAATCGCTGTGACAAACACCTGCGCATTTAATTTTTCTAACTGCTGGCAAAACAATCGTTGATTATCCGCATCCAGTTCAGATGTCAGATCGTCCACTAAGTAAACGCAAGATTCGCCCTTAACAGACTGAAAATGCTTCCCTTGCGCTAACTTTAATGCTGAAACCAACGTCTTTAACTGCCCTCTGGACAATCTGTGTTTTACATCCACGCCATCGGCTAAAATTTTAATATCCGCCTTGTGTGGACCCACTGACGTAAAGCCATATTTCTTATCTTTCTCTGTATGGCTTTCTAAGGCCGAAAAAAGTGATTGGGTACTATCCCACCCTTTTTTTAGTCGAACCTCGATTGTAACATTTGAGAGGAAAGATTTCGCTAATTCTTGTATATAATCCGACAGTTCTTTCAAATAATTTTCACGACTGACACTAATGAGTTCACCATAGTAAGCAAGTTGCTCGAGCCAGTACTTATCTTGTGTTGCAGACGCTAAGTATTGCTTTAATAAACTGTTACGCTGTTTCAGTATTTGAGTGTAAGAAACCCAGTTTTTATAAAACGAATGTTCCACGTGGAACACTCCCCAATCTAAGAACTGACGTCTTAAACTAGGTCCTTCTAAAAGAATATCGACCGACTCCGGAGTCAAAAGCTGAACCGGCACCAAACGTGCGACCTCAGACATTTTTGTTGCGTTGGCATTATCTAAACGCAACGTCTGATCACCGGAAGTAGTCCGACGAACTCCTATCGAATGGTTTGCCGTACGACAAAATATCGTAAATTGATCCGTATGTTCATTTATCAGCTGCCGAAATCCGCCAGGTCGAAAAGAGCGACCAAAGCCTAATAAATAAATCGCTTCTAAAAGGCTTGTCTTACCGGACCCGTTACTGCCGGTAATTAAATTGATATGTCTATCAGGAGAGATAGCCACTTCCTTAAAGTTTCGAAAGTGGCTTAAATTGAGAGATTCAATAAACATCTATGATGATATTACAGGCGCATTGGCATTATTACATAACAACATGAGTCATCATGCTGCGGCTCAATCAATGCACTGCTGTTAGAGTCTGACAGTGTGAAAGATACCTGTTCCTCATCAATGTTGCTCATGACATCAAGTAAGTAACTAACGTTGAAACCGATTTCCAAGTCATCGCCCTGGTAGTCGACCTCAATAATTTCTTCCGCTTGCTCTTGCTCTGGGTTAGTTGCGGTAATGCAAAGCTCACCCGAACTTAAGTTTAAGCGAACGCCTCTGAATTTTTCATTCGATAAAATAGAGGCGCGACTGAATGCATGGCGTAAAATATCGCGGTCAGCCACAACCACTTTATCACCGCCGCTAGGTAATACACGACGGTAGTCAGGGAATCGGCCGTCTACTAATTTACTGGTGAACATAAGCTCAGGTGTTTCAACACGAATATGATTATTACCGATAGACACCGTAACTTCGTGTTCGTCATCGCCTAGTAAACGAAGTAGTTCAACCACCCCCTTTCTTGGAACAATCACCTGTCTTTGAGTTAAGCCCGGCTGGTCGATGGCACAGGTGCTCATCGCCAAACGGTGGCCGTCAGTTGCGACCGAGCGCAGCATACCGCTGTCCGTTTCGAACAACATACCGTTTAAATAATAGCGAACATCCTGATTTGCCATGGAGAAATGTGTTTTCTCCATTAAGTCTTTTAAAATACCTTGCTCTGTCACCAGCTGGATATCGCTTTTCCAGTCGTCAATATTCGGGAAATCATCAGCAGACAGGGTGCTGAGTTTAAATTTACTGCGGCCGGATTTTACGGTTGCGCTGTCGCCTTCAGCAGTAAATTCAATAACAGAGCCATCGGGTAAACTACGCACAATGTCCACTAGCTTTTTAGCTGGCACTGTTACCGATGCATCCATATCTGCCGACTCTAGCGCTACAGACGACACCAGTTCTACTTCCAGGTCCGTACCTGTCAGTTTCAACTGACCGTTCTCAACCTGTAACAATAAGTTAGCAAGAATAGGTAAAGTGTGACGTCTTTCTACTGCGCCACTAACAACTTGCAGTGGCTTTAAAAACGCATCGCGATTGATAGAAAATTTCATGACTCATTCCCCTGTAATGACGACATGCTTAAGACGACAACGTCCGTATTAAATTACGATAATCTTCTTTTATGTCGTTCTGAGCATCTTTTAATTCTTGTATTTTTCGACACGCATGGAGCACAGTTGTGTGATCCCGACCACCGAACGCGTCCCCTATTTCCGGCAAGCTGTGGTTGGTCAACTCTTTAGCTAACGCCATTGCTAATTGTCTTGGCCTTGCCACCGATCGGCTACGACGTTTTGACAGGATATCAGCCAACTTAATGTTGTAGTACTCAGCCACCGTCTTTTGAATATTATCAATAGTAACCAGTTTTTCCTGCGCTGCGATAAGGTCTCGTAATGCTTCTCTCACAAAATCGATGGTTATTGGACGACCGGTCAGTTGGACATTTGCAACAACTCGATTCAAAGCACCTTCTAATTCACGAACATTGGAGCGTAGTCGCTTTGCGATAAAAAACGCTACTTCATGCGGCATATTTAAACCACGTTCTTCCGCCTTGCGCATTAAAATAGCCACCCGTGTTTCCAGCTCGGGTGGCTCTATGGCAATGGTCAGTCCCCAACCAAAACGTGACTTTAAGCGGTCCTCCACCCCTTCTATTTCTTTCGGGTAATGGTCGCTGGTCATGATTATTTGCTGATTCCCCTCGAGCAAGGCGTTAAAGGTATGGAAAAACTCTTCCTGAGACCCTTTTTTATTCGCAAAAAACTGAATGTCATCAATTAGCAAAGCATCGACCGACCGATAATAACGCTTAAACTCGTTCGTTGAACTGTTTCTGATGGAGTTAACCATGTCCTGAACAAAACGCTCTGCTCTAATATAGAACACTTTGGCACCTTTTTTATGCGCCATAATGCCATTACCGACAGCGTGTAATAAGTGCGTCTTACCGAGACCCGTACCACCGTAGACAAATAACGGGTTATAGACACCACCAGGGTTCTCAGCAACCTGAATAGCTGCCGCGCGCGCTAACTGATTCGATTTACCTTCAACGAAATTATCGAAGGTGTACTCTGGGTGGATATTGCTTTCAAATTCTTCCGCGGACTCGTTACTACTTCCCGAAAAACCGGTCGCTTTTTTACGAACAGCTGCTGCTCGTTTTTGCACCGATGCCACTGAAGAAGAGCGGCCGTTAGAGACTTCACCGACTTTCAAAACCACATTCGGGGCGGTTTCACCATTACAAAGGTTTGAAAGGTAGTCGTTAATGGTTTTTAAGTATTTGTCGCGCACCCAGTCAACCGAATAGATGTTCGGCGCAAATAAGGTAAGCGTGTCACCGTTTTGTTCGGCTTGAAGTGGTCTGATCCACGTGTTGAACTGCTGTAACGGAAGCTCCGATTGCAGTCGCTCTGCACATTGTTGCCAAAGCGAATTATTCACACTCTTCTCCTGGATCGTTTATTTATTATAGTATTCATCGATTGTACTTCAGTCATTCGCTTTCCGCTAGTCAAAATGCGTTGAAAACGGCATAAATAAAGGATTTTTTATTTTATAAAGAGCTATAACTCTGGCTCATATTTTGCTTTAAAAGCGCTATTACAAAATAAACAAAAATTAGAAAAAGTGCATAACTCAAAATTTATCCACATTAAAGAAAACTTAACCGATATAATTGTGGATGACGTCAATTTGCGAAAATCGTCAAAAAGTCAGCGAAAAAGGCTAATAAATGCACGCGTAGTCGTTGACTAGCGGGTAAAAGATCGGTAAGATCCGCGCTCTAAAAAATTCCCGTCACGTTTGGTTTCAACTTTTTCGGCCAGCGTGGGAACTAGCAAACTGACCGATGGAAGATTAGTTATGAAAAGAACATTTCAACCAAGCGTATTAAAGCGCAAGCGCTCTCACGGTTTCCGTGCTCGCATGGCAACTAAAAACGGCCGTAAAGTATTGGCTCGCCGCCGTGCTCGTGGTCGTAAAGTATTGAGTGCTTAAGAGTATCTCATACGGACGGGAGTTACGTCTGCTAACTCCCTCTGACTTTCAGACTGTATTCTCAAACCCTCCTGTAAAAGCTGTCACTTCTCACATTACTATGTTGGCAACGCCCAACACGAAAGGCCATCCTCGCATCGGCGTTACTATTAGTAAGAAACGAGCCAAACGCGCTGTTGATCGCAATCGTATAAAACGCCAAATGCGCGAGACTTTTCGCTTAAGCCAACATAAACTACCGGCTTTTGACATTGTTATTATTGCCAAGCCAGGTATCGTTGAGCAAGATAACGCCGCTTTACGGGATACGTTGAATTATTTATGGCGAAAATTAGCAAAGCGCTGCGTGCAGTACCAATCGCGCTAATTAAAATCTACCAATGGGTCATAAGTCCGTTACTTGGACCGCGTTGTCGATTTTATCCGTCATGTTCACATTACGCCTGTGAGGCTATTGAAAAACACGGTACAATCCGTGGAGTTTTTCTTGCCACCAAGCGAATCGGTAAATGCCATCCCGGTCACCCGGGCGGTTACGACCCCGTCCCTCCTTGCGAGCAAGAACAAAAAGCTAAAACAGAAAATAACAGTCAATCATTAACGAAACAGCCAACAGAGACGAAATCACTATGAATTCGCCACGTTCAATATTATTTATTGCCTTTTTAGTGGTGTCATTTTTCCTTTACCAAAATTGGGTTGTGGAATCGGCACCAGGTACAACGGCTCCAACAAATTCTGAGTCTACGCAGCAGCAAGCTGCTGACAGCGCAGGCTCAAATGATGTTCCAAGTGGTTCAGTCGCTGCATCCAGCGATGTGCCTGAAGCCGAAGGCGCCTCAAAAACCTCGAGCGCAACGACTATTCATGTTGAAACCGATGTACTCGACGTACAAATAGATACCCGTGGTGGTGATATTGTTTCGGCAAAATTGTTGCAGTTCGCAAAAGAGCTCAATTCTGATAAACGTTTTCAGCTACTGCAAAACGAATCAAACGCTGTTTACGTCGCTCAGTCGGGACTAATCGGCGCAGATGGTATCGACAATAAAAACGGTCGTGCCGTATACAGTTACGAAAAGACGGATTATTCATCGACGTCTGAAAAAGTCGAAGTGCCTTTGACTTACACCACTGAAAGCGGTGTGGTCTATCGTAAGATATTCACCTTTACGCCGGGTCAATACGACGTTGATGTTCGTTTCGAAATTGAAAACAACTCTGCTGACACCTTAAGTACTCAGTTCTACGGTCAGTTAAAACGTTCAATGGGCACTGGCGAAAGTGGCAGCATGATAATGCCAACTTATTTCGGTGCGGCATATTCTCACGACGACGACAAGTTTGAGAAGTACGACTTTGATGACATGCTCGATAGTCGTCTTGATGTCACCTCTCAAACCGGTTGGGTGAGTATGCTGGAGCACTACTTTGTTTCTGCATGGATTCCAACACAGCAACAAACCAATCGTTTATTCTCGCGTGTTGCCAATGGCTCGCAAGCTATTATCGGTGTGGTTTACCCTGCTACTCAGGTAAATCCAAACAGCACTGAAACTATTGAATCTAAACTGTATTTGGGTCCGAAAGACCAGGACTCAATGGCGCAGTTAGTCGAGCACTTGGATTTAACCGTCGACTACGGTTTCCTTTGGTGGTTAGCGCAACCTATTTTCAAATTACTTCAGTTCTTACAAAGTATCGTTATTAACTGGGGTCTGGCTATTATCTTAACCACGGTTATTGTAAAAGCGCTGCTATTCCCGCTGACCAAAGCACAGTACGTGTCTATGGCGAAAATGCGTATGCTGCAGCCGAAAATGACTGAGCTTCGTGAACGTTACAACAGTGACCGCCAGAAACTGTCTCAGGAAATGATGAAACTGTACAAAACAGAAAAAGTGAACCCTCTTGGTGGTTGTTTGCCAATGCTGTTGCAGTTACCTATCTTCCTGGCACTTTACTGGGTACTTCTGGAAAGCGTCGAATTGCGCCACTCAGAATTCATTTTCTGGATTCAGGACTTATCGACAAAAGACCCTTACTACATACTGCCTATACTAATGGGTGCTAGTATGTTCCTGATGCAACGTCTGCAGCCAACGCCGGCAACAGACCCGATGCAACAGAAACTGTTCCAGTATATGCCTGTTGTCTTTACCGTATTCTTCCTGTGGTTCCCATCAGGTCTGGTACTGTACTGGTTAGTCAGTAACTTAATTACCATTGCACAAATGCTGATTATCTACCGTGGGCTAGAGAAGAAAGGCATGATGGTAAGAGGTAATAAGAAGAAATAAGCATGATAGACAGCAACATGGACGATACCTTTAGCGATGACACCATAGTCGCTCAAGCGACACCACCCGGTCGCGGTGGTGTTGGTATTGTCCGTGTTAGTGGTTCGGCTGCCACCCAGGTCGCCGAACAGCTATTAGGCCACTGCCCAAAACCTCGTAAAGCCGAATACCTTCCCTTTTATGACAGTAACAATGAGTTACTGGACGAGGGTATAGCGCTGTTTTTCAAAGGTCCTAATTCCTTTACCGGTGAAGACGTTTTAGAGCTTCAGGGGCACGGCGGACCGGTATTAATCGACATGATCATAAAAGCGATACTGGAAATGCCTGGTATTCGCCCTGCTCGCCCCGGTGAGTTCAGCGAACGAGCTTTTATGAATGACAAGCTCGACTTAACTCAGGCAGAGGCCATTGCCGACCTTATCGACACCAACTCTGAACAAGCCGCAAAAGCCGCATTACAAAGCTTAAAAGGCGAATTTTCTCACCGGGTCGATCAGCTCGTTGATGCGGTTATTCATCTTCGTATGTATGTTGAAGCCGCTATCGATTTTCCCGATGAAGAAATCGACTTTTTAAGTGACGGCAAAGTCGCCAACGATTTAGCTGACATTATCGACCAGCTGTTCCATATAGAACAAGAAGCCAAGCAAGGCACACTCATGCGCGAAGGCATGCGTATTGTTATTGCTGGTCGCCCCAATGCCGGTAAATCGAGCTTGTTGAATGCGCTCGCCGGACGTGAGTCGGCCATAGTCACTGAAATTGCAGGCACCACTCGCGACGTATTGCGTGAGCACATTCAAATAGACGGCATGCCGTTACACATTATTGATACGGCCGGTTTACGCGAAAGCCCGGATCAGGTAGAGCAAATAGGCATTGAACGTGCCTGGGACGAAATTCGCCAAGCCGATCGTGTACTGTTCATGGTCGATAGTCAGGAAACCTCGGCAATACACCCTGACGATATTTGGCCGGAGTTTTTCGCCCAACTGCCCGACGACATGCCTTACACCGTTATTCGTAACAAAGTCGACTTGTCCGAAGAGCCCACGGGTATTGATGAACATAACGGTATTCCGGTTGTTCATTTGTCAGCAAAAACAGGTCACGGCATAGAGCTGTTACGCGAACACCTGAAACATTGCGTCGGTTATAATGCAACTTCGGAAGGCAGCTTCATGGCACGCCGCCGTCATTTAGACGCACTTGCCAAGGCAAAAACACATTTGCTGCAAGGTCAGGAACAGTTAGAAGCCAATATGGCCGGTGAAATACTCGCAGAAGAGCTACGTTTAACGCAGCAACACCTGAACGAAATAACCGGTGAATTCACTTCTGATGACCTATTGGGCCAAATTTTTGGGTCGTTCTGCATCGGGAAGTGAAACGGCCAAAAAGATCGAAAAGCATCCAATCAAATACAAATAAGCCTTTGTTTTATAAATAAAATTATTCTATTTCTTTGCAGGCAATTTGATCCGTTTTGCCCCCTCTTGCTCCGTGTGTGCTCCGAGTATAAGTTTTCGGAGCACTCGGAGCACAAAAGGAGCAAACATGAAAATCACTATCCAGAAACGCGAACCAGACAAGAACGGCCACCGTGCCTTGCGACTGGTCTACTACCACGGTTCCAAGACAGGCCAGAACGGTTCTCGGGCGCAGAAGCGCTCGTATGAGCCCCTGAACCTGTTCCTCTACGACAAACCCCGCCTTCCGGCGGAGCGTGAGCACAACAAGACGGTTAATCAGAAGGCTGAGGCCATCAGGGCAAAGCGGCTGTTGGAAAGCGAGTCGTCACGACATGGATTGGATGATCGGACCAAGCTTTCTGCCAGCTTCTTCGATTACTTCGACCAGCTGACCGACGAGAAAGCTTCCGGAAGCAAATCCAACCATTCGATCTGGATCTCCACCCGTCATCACCTGCACCGCTACCATGGCTTGTCTGAACTGACCTTTGAACAAGTCGATAAGCGATTCCTGGAGGGGTTTCGGCACTACCTTCAGCATGAAGCCACCACCAAATCCGGTACCAAACTGGCCAAGAACACGACCAGCAGTTACTTCAACAAGGTTCGGGCAGCGCTCAACCAGGCCTATCGGGACGGCATTGTCCGCGACAACCCGGTTCAACAGGTTAAGTCCATCAAGCCGGAAAACACGAAACGGACTTACCTGACCCTGGAAGAGGTCCGGGCTCTGACCAAAGCCGAATGCCGGTATGACGTGCTGAGGCGGGCTTTCCTGTTCTCCTGCACTACAGGCCTTCGCTGGTCAGATATCCACAAGCTGGTCTGGGGTGAGATAGAGGAATTCGCCGATGGCCACTACCGCATCATTTTTCGGCAGAAGAAGCTGGTGAACGCCGGGAACTCGCTGCAATACCTGGATCTTCCAGACTCAGCGGTGAGATTGTTGAATCTGGAGAATCGCGGAAAGCCAGGTGATCGCGTATTCAAGGGTCTGAAGTATGACTCCTATACCAACGTTGCGTTGGCACAATGGGTCATGCGCGCGGGTATCACCAAGAGTGTGACTTTCCATGCCGGACGGCACACCTTTGCGGTCAATCAACTGGCCAGGGGTGTGGGTATCTACTCGTTGTCCCGGCTTCTGGGCCACAGCGAGCTCAGAACCACGGAGATCTACGCGGACATACTCGAAACTCGCCGTACAGAGGCCATGAGGAGTTTTCCTGACATATTTGAGGAGACACTGGACGGAGAGCCTAAGTGACGAGAGGGGCTTTCACAGCCCCTCTTTCCTCCTGCCCCACATCAAACACTCCGCCGTCCTGGTCTTCGGTGGCTCACCAGGTGCTGAGCAGCCGACTGCTCGATCTCGTCCGCCGTCGCGATCCGGTTGGACTGGAGCCACTTCAAGGTGTCTGCGCGGCGAAAGAAAATCCGGTGACCATTTGGCTTGAAATGAGGGATCTTCTTTTGGGAGGTTAACTGGTACAGGGTGCTTTTCTTCAGCCCAGTGTATTCCGCACACTCCTCAAGGCTCATGATCTCCTTGTCGGCCTCCGGGGCCTTGCTACCATTAATATGGTCCAAAATGATTTTTTTGAGGACCATCATGTCCTGCAATACTCGCTGTAACATTTCTTTTTCTGTCATCGCTATACCTCTACACCGCCATAACCAAAGTGGGAAAACTGGGAAATTGGGAACACCGTGTCAGTCCTCATGCTCAATCCTCTCCAGTTCTTCAAGTTGCCGTCTAACTTGGTCAGGCCTGAGCGCGAAAAATCGCTGCAAATCTCCATTGACTCTGGTTTTGTAGGTCCCACGGGAGCGCTCATTACTCACCAGGCAGTCACGCTGTAACAGCACCTCCACTTCCCTCATGTAATGGGTCGGCAGCCCGAGCCGCTTCAGGAAGTGCGATTTATAGATCAACCACAACTCGCGTCCCTCGTGTGAGCGTCGAAAACCAGCTCCCCCCTGGCCACTCGCTTGTTCAATATCACTGAGACTGCGCTCCCAGACTTTCATGGCCCGCTCCAGCGCTTTGAGAAGCCGGAATTCCTCCGAATTTCTGGAGTGGCCTCTATTATTCAGCCAAGCCTTCAAGGTTCGGTGGACGGCTGCCAAGGACTCTTCCTCGCTCCAAGGGAGAATGAAATTCCTACTACCGAGACAAAGTGCCGCCCCTATGAGCGCAAACCGCCTGATGACCCGTTGCACCTGCGATGCCATCTGGTCTCGTGTCCAAATACCGCTTAGGCGACCAATTTCGTGACTCAGGTAGCTGTTCAGCTCGTCATGACGCTCGGTCAGTAAAGAGATCCACTCGCGAATTATGGTGCCGTGGTAGCGCTGACAAGCTGATTTCATCTCGTCCACAAACTGCTGAGGGTGCTTATGACCGTGTAGTTCATCGAACGCGCCGTAGGTTCCAAACACTGGGAGCTCCACCAGTCGAATCTGCTGGCCTGCACGTAACGGCTTACCGATCTGCTGGAGTAGCTCAGCAATCCAGACTTCACCGCTGCTCAACACCAGCGTTCGCCAATGCGAGGTCGCGGCCAGCTCGCCGGAGACGTTAGCCCGTAACTTTCCTGATCCGTTCATGATCTGATAGATCGCCGTATCGATGTCTTCTGGGCGAGCCATGCCAATCTCATCTAACGGCAACAACATGTCGTTGTGCTCTGATGAGACTGCCGCTAACCCGTTACTGGTTGAGATCCAACTGCGAACATAGCGGTTTCCCCCATACACGCTAGCCGCCAACTGCAACAAGGTGGTCTTTCCGGTCGACGATGCTCCAACCAAGTGGATGGCGCCATTTTCCATCCCAGCAGAGGCAATCAATGGCGCAGCCAGCGCCGTGCCAATACTGAATATTGCTAACGGGTTGCCTCGGCATAGCTGACCGACATAAGTCTGCCAGTCGCTGAGACTTCCAGACTCCTCTAACGTCGCAGAGCCTGATAATTGGCCTACGAAATGGTGCGGCTCGTCAGCGGAGCCGATAGTCCAATTACTGGTGGCAAATACTCCATCGTGCCAACCCGTTCGATTAACCACCGTCGCCGGTTCGGCCAGAGCCATCTGTTCCAACAGATAGTGCTGAAGCCGGCTCCAACTTGCCTGCCCGGGTGTCAGTGGATAACCGGTATCAACCAGCATATCTCGCACCTGTCGGGCATTATCGCTGTTGAGATCTCGGGCATAGACGACCTCGCGTAGCTTCACACCATCGAAATTCTGCCATTCCAGCAACGCTCCGTGTCCGTGCCGCCTGTCGGTTAACCTGGTGCGAGCCATTACCTGAATCCAGCCGCCGACACGCTGCCAATGGTCCCCTGATAAGGCATAGAGCCCGTCATCTTGCAGTTTGTATTGCATATCACGCAGCTCCTCTCACAGCTTGTCCAGCCACGCTTTTACGTCCTGGTAGCGAAAGCGAACGGCTCGCCCATGGGGATTCGGCTTCACAGGTGCCGGGAACCGCCCCTGTTTTACATAGCGGCGCAGCGTTGCCTGCGATGTTTTCAGGACGGTGCAGACTTCTTCATAAGTCAGTAGACGCTCAGTCGAGGTATTTGATTGTTTCTTCATGACTACTCCAGTTCGGTTGTGAATCGTTCGGAGCAATCATCGGAAATATTCGTCTTAGGGGAGAACCGCGGAATTGCCCAAAAAGGGCGCAAAGGAGAGGTCGGCTAATAAGCCATTGATTATTAATAGATAAAAATCACAAGAAACCAGAAAAAGAACGTCATAATCGCAAAATTAGGGCTTACATGAGTGGGTTTTGTGCATTTAATGACCAAGTTAGCTGCATGGCTTTCACATGTGAAAGTCATTCTCCGGTCTCAGAATCATATTTTGATTCACAGCCACTATTCCTATCCTAGCCAGGATAGGAATAGGTTTGAGGAAATCAGAGTTAGATACCAATTCTACGGACGTTAATACACTGCAATACGGCTCCAATTACAGCCACAGCTCCCGCTCCAACAGGCAATGCCCAGATCGGTAAATCCATCGCCAGAGCCATACCACCTGCCGCAGCACCAATAGCGCTTCCTAAATACAAAGCCGATTCATTAAGTGCTACAGCTAGATTTCCGTCACCCTTAGATTCCCTCACATGAATCAGCTGATTATTCTGGGGAACCTGCAGTGCCCATCCAACGGCCCCCCACAGAATGATTGGCACCATTGCCAACCAAGCATTCCAGGACGCAACTACTGGTAGAATAGCCAGAGATATTGCCAGAATTAACATAATAGCCAATGTCATCTGGGGTCCTTTAACGCGATCAGCGAGAGGTCCTACTAAGAAGCTGCCAAGCACACCTCCAATCCCCCAAACCCATAGAAACGGCGTGATCGAGTCAACGTCCCCGTATTCAGAAGAAGACATAAGAGGAGCCAAAAAGGTATACATCCCTAAACTGGCGATAGCGGCAAGCAAAGATACTGACAGGACCACGATTACCTGACCATCTACCAACAAGGACAACTTTTTACGTAACGGTACGGCATCTGAACTTGGCAGCTCTGGTAGTCGCCAAGCCAACCCGAGAAACGCTATCATTCCAAGTAATGTCACCAGCCAAAGCGCGGAGGCCCAACCTAGTTTTTCCGCCAGTACAAGTCCTCCCGGAACGCCCAAAACAGTACCTGCCGCCATTCCTCCCATGATAATAGCTATTGCTTTGCCACGAGCTGAGGATGACAGTGACGCCGCGATCGCGATCCCCATTGCAAGATAAACACCGGACCCAACCCCTGCTAAGGCACGGAAAGCAAGCAGAAAGTAAAAGTCTGTGGATAGTGCGCTCGCAGCGTTTGACAGAACAAATAACCCAAGCGCAGCTAATAGCCCATTTCGTTGCCGGTTTCCTGGTAACAAAGCCACAACGATCGGTGACCCAATGCCATAGGCGAGAGTAAAAGCTGTCACAAGCTGAGCAGCCACGCCAACGGAGACTCCGAAAGACTGTTCAATCAGAGGTATTAACCCAGCGGTAACATAAGAAGCCATACCCAGCGCAAAAGCGCCTAAAGCAATTAAGTAAACTATGAGTGAATTCGAGTTTGTCGTGATCGTGGGCGCACTCTCTGGGACGCACATTTCATTATTTGAGCTCATAAATAGACTCTCCTAGTGGAAAAGCCGTCATTCTATAAGCAGCATTAAGGTGTTACAATTTAACCATTTATGCTATTACTAAAAGCAACAGGAAACACATGAGTAAGTTAGAGCGTACAAGAAAGGAGCTAGCTGCTTTCTTGAAATCACGGCGAGAACGTCTGGCTCCTACAGACGTGGGGCTCCCTAGTGGGGGGCGTAGACGGACACCAGGGTTGCGGCGTGAAGAAGTTGCCGCTCTATCGGGGGTGGGACTCACTTGGTATACATGGCTCGAACAGGGGCGAGATATTAGTACGTCTTCCTCGTTTCTCGATAACTTGGCCCAAGCGCTGAAACTGGATGCCGCCGAACGTAGGCATCTGTTTTTGCTCGCTCATGACAGGCTGCCGCCGGAACCTGGCAAGACTTACTGTAAAGTTCCGCCTTTAATATTGAGGCTGATGAGAGACTTATCGCCTCACGGCACTTATGTACTTAACCTACGGTGGGATGTGTTGGCTTTCAACGAGGAGGCCGACCGGCTTTTTGGCTTCAATCGCCATCCTCCTGGGCAACGCAACCTGCTTTGGATGCTATTCACAGATCCCGCTCTCCGCGAACGTCTGGTTGACTGGGACAATCAGGCGGCTCAGATGTTATCCAGTTTTAGGCGAGACTACGCTCACGCAACGCAAGAAGCGGATATCCAGGCTCTGGTTACCAATTTACAGAAGGCTTCTCCTGACTTCAGGCAATGGTGGAATCGCCATGATGTTGACGCCCCGTGTCAAGGTGTCAGGGATATGAAAATGGAGAGTGAGACTATCTCTTTTGAACACACTTCAATGACCGTCGATGCTGATCGTCATCTCCGATTGGTTGTTTATGCACAGAGGATTGAGTAGTTGCACGCAATTATTTCGGGAGAGAAATAAAATATTATAAAGGCCCTTTCAGAGCCCCATCCACGTCGTATAAGTAAACGTCGATTCTGGAAAACATTAAGAAATGCGCAACGAGTCCTTTTCGAGGCTCTTCGGAATGGGTCAGGCTCAGAAACACTGGCATGGAGGTTATTGGACTAAGAGCCCGTCGTTTCCACCTGATTTGGAAAACTCACGCACTGGGATTCCGACAACAACTTATCCAGATTAATAGCGTATGTGCTGCTCATATATCCAAGAGGCGACCTATTAGAGCGCATGGAATGAGCTCAAAGTTATCCAAATCAGATAGGTATGTGTAGCGATTGGAAAGTCCTCCAGGAGAGTCCCCGACCGCTGTTGGAGAACTCTCGCTCATTGTGATCATCCAGCCACTACTTTCCGCCCCAGTTGCCGGGGCGCTGTTCCCACTGCTCAATCAGCGTCGTTCCCCATCTGCTTTTCGAACGCCTGTCGAATGAGCCCCATTACATAGGCCAGCTCAGATTCCTCACTTAACCCTACTTCCACATCGCCATTTCCCCAACGTCCGAGGTTGGTCACGTCACGAGCCATCCCTTTCGGATCGCTCAACTCGTGAAACGGCATATTCAGAGACAGTCGCAAACGGGTCTTTTGCGGGACCACATCGACAAAGTTCGTCTCGGCTTTGAACGCTATATAGAGCTTGAGGACTTCTTCAGAGACGCTCGGGTCGAGCGCCAGGACTTCCTTTCGGAGCTGCTCAAATAGAGCGCGCATTGGGGTCCCGTTTGCTAGTTGAGGGTGATCCTCAAGGTTGTAGGCTTCTGGTTTGACGGCCACGTTGCGGTAGGTATCGAGGATCTCGTCCGGCAATACCGGAGCCGCCCAAACCCGCACCGCTTCCTGGGCCAGCTTGGCGGCCCGATTCTTAATTGAGTCCTCATTCCATGCTTCTACAGCTCCCAGGCCCTCGTTGAGCCGTAGAGGGCTTTGTTTGAATCCGCCCTGCATATCGCGCTTCTCGATGAAAGCTCGGTCGCTGTACTCTGAGTTGTAGCCCGTAAGAGTCAGGTTACCCAGCGTATGCAGCCAGGTTTCATGCACACGCTTCCATTCCGGACCTAGCTCATCCTTCCATCTAACAGACAGATTCTCATTCTGCGGCATGATGTGTTCAATCGTGTATTCGTCGACCGGAACCCGTTCCTTGCGCTCGAAATTCTCCAGGCGGCGTAACCAGTAACTCCGACTGCGGAAATTATAGAGATCGCGTACTGCCAGTTCCCTTTTGAACTCTTCGTCATTCGGAAAACGCCGGTATGACTTCAAACCTAGCAGGTGAGCCTTGATGCTCTCCAGGTAACGGTCCTTCTGCAATGATTTGTGAAAGGTCGCAAAGGTCTTGTTCAGCGAGTTTGTGGGGATGGCACAAACGGCACGACGGAACACATAAGCCTCGATCAGCCGAATAGCGCTATGAAAGTCATCTCGGGACAGATTGTCCTGTTGGTAATCATGGTAAAGTTCCAGCAGAAACGGATATGCCACGTCGACTTTTAGCTCCCGCAGGTCCTTAAATGCCATTCCTAGCTGTTTATCTGTTTCTTTCCCCAATGCCATCGCACAAAAATACCGAGCGAAAGCATGTATTTCAGCAACCAATGAATCGACACCAGCACTCGCAACTTCGGCGCGACGTGAATGCTGTTTGAAAGCCTCGTATACCTCATCTAACCGTGGAATTTCCCCGGTTTTAACCGTGAGGTAGTGGCGCATGAAGCTGTCAAAGTAAACGCCATAGCCTTCTTGCCCGAATTCCACCTCCATCGGACGCCAGTGATCGCGATAGAGCCGAGTTTGATGCTCCGGCTCCAGTCCCATCAGCACATAGTTCCGGATCAGGTCAGCCTGGCTCAAAGCTTTTCCTGTGGAATTCATGCTCTCAAAAATGAGTTGAGGGTTATCCTGGTCTCGGCTCAGCGCAATATCAACGATGATGAGCTTTGAAAGGCCCCGGCAGAGGGTTTCCAGTTCCCCGTTAAGCCGCTCAATTTGGCTGTTGAAGAACTCGAAGTTTTCCTGGATTCGAAGAGAACCGTCATCAGGTAACCGCTTCTGCGTGACCAACGCCAGAAGGCTCTCTTTGTCCGTCTGGGTCAATAGCAGTTTGTACGCTCGCTCACCGTCTTCCAACGGGTTAAGCAGGTAGTAATTGCGCAGCTTCTTAGCCGAAAACCCCTCCAGAGGTTCTGTTTCCCCAAGGTGTCGAGATAGCGCCTCAAGAATCAGCATGGTGGTAGTCAGTCGCTGTTGCCCATCAATGACCAGCAACGGTGATTGACTGGACACCTGATAAAGCCCCTTCTCGATGTAGACCACCGAGCCAATGAAATGTGCTGATATACCATCGTCGGTCCCGGCTCGCATAATGTCGTCCCACAGTTGGCGACATTGCTGTTCAGACCAGGAGTACGTTCTCTGGTAGATCGGAATGACAAATTGTGGCGACTTCTTCAGGAAGTCGAGCAGCTTGGCTTCTGTAGCTTTCATAGCGGACGTTATCCCTTTTTTGTTCTGTTACTGCGATTCAACGCTTGATGAGTCCTGGCTACTTATCAAACCTTGCCTCCGACACCTTTAAATTTCTCAACAAATGCAGCGATTTTCTGAAAAACGCTCTGCTTCTTGCTCAAGTATTGCGGGTTCAATGGGCTCATCTTCGGAAGAATGTTGTTGAGCTGTGTTCCGGCGTCGCTGGCATACTCACGTTTAAGCGAAGTAGTGATATAACGCCGAGCTTCATCAGGATCAAGATTTTCCTCACTAATAAGTGCTTCGGCTTCACGCTGCTGTTCCGACTGTGCAAAAGCAAAGAACGCCTCAATCACACTGGCTTTGTCACCAATCAGGTCCAGATTGGTTTGGTTAATAAAGTCCACCATCAGACTTTCTTTGGCACGGTTCCCCAGGCTGGCACGAATAACTCGGCGCACTTCGTCGACCAAATCTGTTTTACTTTTGTTATTTTTGTTGTGCTCGAAGATCAACTCAAGTATGTAATCCAGATTGATCTCTTGCGACTTCAGCAGGTCCACTTCAAATACAACATCGTCCCAGTCAATAGTGGATTGTTCCTTCTCATCGGCCGATTTTTGGCGACGCTGCCAATCTCGGATATCGTTATAGGTAGATCGGTAATCCTGAACTTTGCGTTCGGCTGGTAAGCGTATGGTTTGTAGCTCAGCCAACTTTTCGTCATCCAAGTAATGTTCGACTTTAAACGCTTCAACAGCCTCCGGATTGTTCATATCCAATGTTTGCAAGGCTTTCAGACTGGCAAATTCATCGTAGTTTTGCAGTATGTTCTCGACTCGCAGGTACTCGCCGAAGAGTTTAGCAAAGGCTTTTTTGTCGGCTTCTTTTCCAATGTTGGTCGGATCAGGAAAATGCTGCTCCAACTCACCAACCACTTCCATAAATCCACGCCGCACTTCACCAGTGACAACATCAGTGAAGCCTTCCATGTATTCCTTGTAACTTTTTTCCAGCACCACGTTTTTAGTGTTTTTATCACCAAAAAGCGTGATGGCATCTACCGTAGCTTTTTCCAAGTCACGGAAGGTGACGATATTGCCAAAAGTTTTGGTGGCGTCATAAATACGGTTGGTACGTGAGTAGGCCTGCATCAGGCCGTGATAACGCAAGTTTTTGTCTACAAACAAGGTATTCAGCGTGGGCGCGTCAAAGCCTGTGAGGAACATGCCCACGACGATCAACAGGTCGATTTCCTTGGTTTTAACTCGCTTAGCTAGGTCGCGGTAATAGTTCTGAAATCCGTTGCTGTCGACACTGAAGTTAGTTTTAAAGAAAGTGTTATAATCGGCTATCGCGACGTTTAAAAACTCCTTGGCGCTGGAGTTCATAGCTGACACTTCAAAACTTTCGTCGACGATATCACCGATGGCATCTTGCTCTTCATTGGCAGCAAAGGAAAAGATAGTGGCGATTCTCAACGGCTTTTCGCTACCTGCTTGCAACTTGTTAAGCGACTCGTAATAAAGCTTAGCGGCATCTACACTACTGACCGCGAACATTGCATTGAATCCTTTCGCATTCGCTTGCAGCCGATGTGTTTTCTGGCGGTAGTTGTTCAGAATGTACAGCGATATTTCACGAATACGCTCCGGGTGCAGCAAGGCCTGTTTATTCTCAAGCGCACTCAGTTTCTTCTCATCTTGCTCGGATTCAATTTCTTTGAACTTCGGGCGAACATCGTTGTAGTCCACCTTGAACTTGAGCACCTTTTCGTCTCGGATTGCATCGGTGATCACATAAGAGTGGAGTTCACGTCCAAACACGCTGGCGGTGGTTTCTGCACCCAAGGCGTTTTGCGGGAAGATAGGTGTACCGGTAAAGCCAAACTGATAGAAACGCTTAAACTTCTTCTTCAGATTTTTTTGCGCTTCACCGAACTGACTTCGGTGGCATTCATCGAAGATAAAAACCACCTGCTTGTTGTAAATAGAAAGATCACCTTCGCTTTTCATCAGGTTATTGAGCTTCTGAATTGTGGTTACGACGATCTTGTTGTCGTCTTTATCCAGATTGCGTTTTAAGCCTGCGGTGCTGTCTGAACCATTTACGCTATCGGGGGAAAAGCGTTGGTATTCCTTCATTGTCTGGTAGTCCAGATCTTTCCTGTCTACCACAAAGAACACCTTGTCGATAAACTCCAATTCGGTGGCTAATCGTGCTGCTTTGAAGCTCGTTAAGGTTTTACCGGAACCTGTGGTATGCCAGACAAACCCACCGCTTTCCGGTCTACTCCAGTTTTTAGCTTCAAAAGAGCTTTTAATTTTCCATAAAATGCGTTCTGTAGCGGCAATCTGATACGGCCGCATTACCAGCAACGTATCACTGACGTCAAATACAGAATAGTGCAACAGCACATTGAGCAGGGTGTTCTTTTGGAAAAAGGTCGTGGTAAAGTCCTTTAAGTCTTTGATTAGACTATTATCGGACTTCGCCCAGTTCATGGTGAAATCAAAACTGTTTTTGTTGCGCTGGGTGGTATTGGCGAAATAGCGTGTGTCGGTACCGTTTGAGATCACAAACAATTGTAAGTATTTATACAGCGAATTTTCGCTGTTAAAGCTTTCTTTGCTGTAACGATGTACCTGATTAAACGCCTCGCGAATAGCGATGCCACGTTTTTTTAGCTCGATTTGAACCAGTGGTAGTCCGTTCACCAGAATGGTCACATCGTAACGGTTGGCATGACTACCAATTTGCTCAAATTGCTTAATCACCTGAACTTTGTTGCGGGAAATTTTCTTTTTATCGACTAGGTAAATATTTTTTATACGGCCGTCGTCAAACACAAAGTCGTGAATATAATCATCGTGGATTTTGCGAGTTTTATCGACGATAGTATCACTTGGTTTATCCAAATAGGTTTCAACGAATCGTTTCCACTCACTCTCTAAAAACTCTAAATTATTGAGTGTTTGCAGTTGCATTCGCACATTTGCAAGCATGGCTTCTGGGTTATTAAGATTGGGCAAATACTCGTATCCTTGGTTGCTTAAGTCCTGAATCAGCTCCCGCTCCAGATCGCCTTCGCTCTGATAATTCTCATTCACTTGCCATTGCTTAGTGTAACTATCGAGAACAATAAAATTGCTGGACTCTACGATGGTTTTATAGTCAGCCATGTTATACATCCTCGTTCCAAAACCCATATGTATTAAGGTTTTCAAGTAGAGTGCGAACCATCTCTTTTTCAGGCGCTGTGGGTTCTGCTATTTCTTCATTAGTAAGAGTATTATGAGGATAAAAGTTCATGATCCGATTAGCATATGCCTTCTTTGGTTCCGGCAATAAGTCGGACCATCGGTTATATCCAAGGAAGTTAGCCGTTTTTTCATATAAGTTTCGAAGCAAAGCGAAATGATAGCGCTGAACACTACTTGATTCGATAGCTAGTTCTATCAGCTTCTTGATGTGTAAATGATAAGAGAAGCTTTTATTTGAATCGCCTTTCTTCTCCTCTAGTTCAAAGGTCTCGTCATCAAATTTACTTAGAATATAACCATTTTTGAGTTTTAACTCGTTGTAAAGTACATTATAAAAAATAGTACTGTGCGTTGATATAATAAACCTTAGTCCATCACGCCCATCATTAGAAAAATAACTAGATCTAATTAGCGCTGCCAAATTGACAGCTAACTCTATTAGATGGTTTTCGTCTAGAGAGCTGACAGGGTCATCTATATACACATATTTTAGCTGATTGAATTGCTCTGTTTCTCTTTCATTAGGGTCTGCAACATTTAAGATATCTATTACTTGTTCCAAAAGGTTGTAGAAAATACTCCAAACAAAGTTACTCTCTTCACCTTTTGAAATTTTCAAAACACCTGAGCTATCATCGTCGCCACGCTCCAAAGAGAAAGTCACTTCCGAAAATGCTTTAATCGTCTTATGTTGTCCACTCTCGTCGTTGAAGGTATATTCTGGATTAAAGCGAGGAGTTAACTTTCCACTGGAAAACCTTTGAAAGTATGAAACAACATTTTGATCCTGGCCTTGCTCTTGTAGTACCCAGTCAGTAAAACTATTAGGTTGAATCTTCAGCTTTGGCTCAACATCACCCTCTAAGTCGTTATCCCAATAAAATAGGTCTTCTGTAAATGCATTGTAGTAAAGAATTTTATTGCGCGAGAGCTCAATCTGCCCAGCGTCCTCACCACCATTCTGCGCCCCATTTTTGGGTACAATCAAATCTTTAAAGATTCGCGACAAACGTGTCTTCCCTGTACCATTAAAGGCATATATCAACTGCACTTTCTTATTGGTATTTTTTAACTGCTCAGCAACTTGTTCTAGGCTCTTACTCATATCAGGCCGCTACCTCTGAATCTGGCTTAGAGAAGCTCAGCAGTAAATCGCGATAGTATTCGTATTGCTTTTGACGAAGCTCGATTTCTCGAGGCAAGCCCTCGGTGACGGAATTGGTCAGGACGTCGAATTTGTCAAGGATTTCGACAATTCGACCTTGCTCTTCAAGTGATGGTACGGGTATAGGAAATTTTAAAAACATTGGTCTGCGAAGAGATGTAACCGATGAGCTTACCGACGCTTTTTGAACGTATGCGTAAAAATATGCGGATATATAATGATATACAAACCTTGGCTCCATGAACTCGCTAGGAACAATACGATATGCTCGCTGATGTAAGGCATACCTACCTTGGGCATAGTGATACACTTTGCCTACTCCGGCCCCATCACCAGCTGTGATGATTGCAGTTTCATCGAAGTCGAATACATTTAGCCTTAACGGTTCGCGACCGCGGGCGTAAAAAATATAATCGCCATCAGATATAGCATCTTTTGTATCATGACTACCCGTACCGATTACGGCCACATCCCCTAGCACTTTCCATTCTACTTTTCCTTCCTCAAAGGTAAGTACTTTGTCGCGGTAGTAGTTGTATTGTTTTTTTCTTAGGTTAAGCTCGGTGGTCAACTCGGCGGTCATAGCGGTAAATGCGTCCAGGATACGCACGATTTCGGCTTGGATTTCTAGCGATCTTTCTTGGTTATCTGGACAGGGTATGGGGACAAGAATTTTGTTCAAAATAGCTTGCGTCAGACTCGGTCTTCCTGAGCCAGTATCTAGTGCCATAAGGTCAATCGTTTGAAAAAAATGATAAAGATATTTTGGTACGATCTTGGAAGTGTCAATTTCGGTATAGTAAATGGTGTCAACGTTCCAAAAAGGTGTCTCAACATAGAAGATATTTGTGATAGTACCTTTTCGGGGTATTAATACCGTTGGCCTGTCATACGAGTATGTATCGACATATCCCATTACTCCACCCGAACCGTACACAGGAACATCACCGGAACCTAAGCCTTTCCAGTCTTTACCATGCTTAATCTTGGCAAGTTGCTCTAAAGGCAGCCACTTTACATCGCCCCCATCCAGCAGTTTATCTATAAAACTTAAGACGCTCATGCTTCCAGCTCCTCGCCTTCAATCACTGCCACAATCTCATCAATGTCTCTACGCAGCTGGTCAATTTTCTCGGCGCTCGCTTTTAGCTCGGTATTAAGCTCATCTATATCTACCACTTCGCGAGTGTCTTTGGCATCCACATAACTGCTAACCGACAGGTTGTAGTCATTGGCGGCAACTTTCTCAAGCGGAACGTAATTAGCGAAGTGGTCTACAATCTCTTTGCTATCAAACGCTTGCATGATGTCATCAATGTGCTTATCGGTGAGTATGTTGGTATTGGTCTCTTTTTTGAAATATGCCTCACCGCTGGCATCAATAAACTGGATACTGGTATCGGTTTTGTGTTTTGACAGCACCAAAATGTTCACGGCGATGGTCGTGCCATAAAATAGATTGGGCGCGAGAGAAATGACTGTTTCTACAAAGTTATTATCCACTAGGTACTTGCGGATTTTCTGCTCGGCTCCACCCCGGTAAAATATACCTGGGAAACATACTATCGCCGCCCGTCCCTTGCTGGAGAGATAACTAAGTGCATGAAGTACAAAGGCAAAGTCGGCTTTGGATTTAGGTGGTAGCACGCCAGCGGGGGCAAAGCGCTCATCGTTAATCAAGGTCGGGTCGTCACTACCTTTCCATTTCACAGAGTATGGCGGATTAGAGACAATTGCATCAAAGGGCTTGTCGTGATCAAAATGCGGGTCTGTCAGGGTGTTGCCCAACTGAATATTGAATTTGTCGTAATTAATGTTATGCAAAAACATGTTCATTCGGGCAAGGTTGTAAGTAGTATGGTTGATCTCCTGACCGAAGAAGCCCTCTTCAATCACGTGCGGATCAACGTGTTTAGTAGCTTGCAGAAGTAGAGAGCCGGAACCACATGCCGGGTCATAAATTTTATTCACACTGGTTTGCTTATGCATAGCAAGCTGGGCAATCAGCTTGGAAACATGCTGCGGAGTAAAAAACTCACCTCCAGATTTACCGGCATTGGCAGCATAGCTTGAGATTAGAAACTCGTATGCGTCACCGAACATATCAAAGTCACTGCCATGAAAGTCACCGAGATTTAGTTCAGCTACGCCCTTGAGTACCGCTGCTAAGCGGCTATTTTTATCTTTTACCGTATTACCCAAGCGGTTACTGGTAGTATCGAAGTCTGCAAACAGGCCTTTGATATCCCCCTCAGAAGGGTAGCCGCTGGCCGAAGCTTCTATGGAATTAAAAATATCCGCTAGGTCTGTATTAAGGCTCTCGTTAGTGTTGGCATTTTTAGCAACATTTTCAAATAGATCACTGGGATAGATGAAGTAGCCCTTGGTTTTAATAGCATCATCTTTGATTTCGGGGGTAATGACACTATTGGGCATGTCAGCATAATTTATGCTTTCATCCCCTGCTTCTATATAAGCGCAGAAGTTTTCGCTGATAAAACGGTAGAACAAGGTGCCCAGTACGTATTGTTTGAAGTCCCAGCCGTCTACCGCACCACGTACTTCGTTGGCAATGGCCCAGATCTGGCGGTGTAGTGCGGCGCGTTGTTGTGAACTTGTCATACGTCTTTTCTCATTTTGCTTCGTTAATGTGTGTCGTTACGGCTAGTGCTGGCTTATAGGTCAGCCATTCCGTTTAGCCTCTGTCCGCTCAAGCAGATCGCCTACCTGACATTCAAAGAGCAGGCACAGCTTTTCAATCGCTACCAGATCAACTTTCTGAGCCGTCTCTTTGTAGAGCAAGGTCACCGTCGCGCGGCTGAGCCCCGTTTCTCTCGCAACATCGGCAATACGCATCTTGTGCTCACCCATCATGCGGGCGAGATGGCAGCGGATCATGGCTATGCCTCTAGTGTTTGGTTTTATCTCGAGATCATATCACGAATTTGTTATTTGGCTATTATTTTGCGAGATAAAATAAAATTATGACATTTTGATTTATAAATAAGGTTGGCACTTACCGAAATTACGCCCTACACGTAATTTCGGTGAGTTCGAGCCTGCTGCTATGGAGGATTACTCTTTGGGTAGGGTTGAAAGGTAGTGAATATTTTTCTGTGTTAGTTGATCGCGCAACCGCTGGTTTTCCAGAGTATGTGCCTTAGCATCCAACAGATGGCGCAGCGCCATTAGACGCTTGAAGACTTCCCAAAACAAGCCCGCAAAGCCCGCCAGAAGGGGACGGGCCTGAATGGTTTTTAGTTTAGGATTCCGGGGCCTGAAGGCCATCGAAGTGCGCCTCCAAATTGTCCAACTGCTTCAGGTTTGCCCTGACGAGACGGCGCATGTGAGTGAGGTTTGCATTCATGATACGCACTATCTCAAACCCGGCTTCGGTCTCCTCAATGATGGGCCTTTCCCAGTCGTGAGCGCGGTTAAATGCGGGTTTTGAGTACCGGTGTTTCAGGGCTCGGCGGATGTGTTCACTGAAAACCGCATGCCCTTTACCGTTTTTCACTCTTACGAAGGTGTTGTAATACCAGTGCATTTCCAAGCTGCCGTGCAGCATTCTCACCCTGCAGCCGTGATGGCCAGGGTAGCCTCTCGTTTCCTTGGTTCGATGAGCCTCATTATGTGCCCAAAAATAGTCCGACAGTCGCTGAGCGAGATAGCGTAGGCGTGCTCTCTCCATATCCAGACTTTTGGATAGCGATTGTAGATACTGTCTGCATTGATCAAGCGCCATTCGGCGCCCCTGGTGATGGTCAAACTCCCCGGCGCGAGCCACCTCATGCCACTTATCGGTGATTTCCTGAATGGTTTTGGGTTTGCTCATTAGCATTCTCCTGTTGGTTGATGTTCAAGAGAAATACTACTGGCCGCAGAGACAAACCCACGGGTCTGTAATTTGCCAATTTGGGCAAAAGTAGCCGTTTACCCCCAAATTATCTGGAATTTTTATCGACCTGGCGGCGTGTTTTAAACTTCCGGTTGAGAAATGCTTCCAGCTTGTCAGCATTCAGGTATGTGATGCCGCAGATCGCCAGGATAACGGCGACAAAGCCGAGGAAAGCAATGAGTGTGACGGACATATCGATCATGTGAGTTCTCCTGTTTTCGTTCTTTGATTGCAAATTGCAGCCTATGCTGCATCTGACTGCTTTTGTTCCTTTGCGACAGAGGCAATCAGATGGCGCGAACAACCCAGGATGTCCTGGATTTCACTATAGCTATGACCGGTGCGCAGTAAACTGGCGATGTGTTGTCGCCTCTTCAGATCAGGTTGGCGACCCTGATACTTACCCTCGCTGCGGGCCTTTTTGATACCCTGATTCTGGCGGCGGCGTCTGTCCTCGTAATCTTTGCGGGCTACCGCTGCCAGCATGTCGAGCATCATGCTGTTGACAGCCTGCAATATGGAATCGGTAAAGCCGGTGTTATCCTTCTTATCCAGTGCTAGCCAACTCGTGGGCAGTTCTGGCGAGACAATCGCCAACCGCTTGGCTGCCAGCTTCTGTTTGAGCGTATCCCAGTCCTGCTGTTTAAGGCGGGCAAGCCGGTCTATCTGCTCCACCAGTACAATGTCACCTTCACCAGATTCGGCAATCAGTCGCATCAGTTCGGGGCGATGCAATGTGGCACCGGAGACGTTCTCGGTATAAAAGGCAGCAATGCGCTGGCCGTGTTGCTCGGCAAACTGGATTAGCGATGCTTTGGCCCGCTCGGCATTTTGTTCCTGAGTAGATGCTCTCAAATAGGCGCGTATAAACATTAATGCCTCCTCAGTCTGTTATAAGTGGTTCCACTTGGCTGGTCTGTTTTAAATGGTTCCTTGTCATGTTGAACGGCCTGAATAGTTGGTTCCTCTGATGTGTACCCAAAAGGAACCACCTCAAGAGTCGAAAAACTCCCCGAACGGATCATCTTCCCGGAGGATCGGATTGACTCTGAAGTCATCGAACAGAGCGCTAGTGTCTTGTTGACTCCCAGTGCCGGGGGTTGTGGTGCTGCTTGGACCCTTTTCTTCCCTACCACCGCCTCGACTAAACGACGCCATCTTTTTCTCGAATTCAGGAAACGTCATTTGCCCATCGGGTCCCTTGGTAAAAACCGTCTTGTAAGCATCGAGTGCGGCCATTGCGAAGCGAATGAGCAGTACGACCACCCAAAGCAGGAACAATAGATACCATGCGTAAAGCGCTGCATCGGTACCCCTTAAGGCGAGCTCCACAACGCCGATCCCGGCGAGCACCACTGCTACTATTTTTGTCACCCTCACCATGGTTTCAGTCCCCGATAGTTCTTTACTTCGAAGCTATCAGAACCTGAGAAAATGCAAGTTGTGACCAGCGTCAGGCCGCTCTGACCCGCTCGGCCAGCCATGGCAGTTTCACTTTGTTGTAGGCATCGTCCGTCATCACCCTCAAAACTTCCGCGTCCAGGTGTGGAACCACCAACGCAGTGCCTTGGTATCGAACTCGCGGAAAGTTGCATGGCTGGAATACGCCATGAGGGAGGTCGTCCTCATCGCCCAGCCATTGTCTGAGCCGGAGATCGATACACCAGCCCTGTTCGAGCTCGACCCAGCAATGGGGAGCAGTGGCCATTTGGCCCAGTCGGTCCTCTGCGTAGCCGATACGGCATTGATGGAAGACACCTTGCTCGCTCAGGGCATTGCTGATCACAAAGGTCATGCAGTCGCTATCGATTTTGGCGTCTTCAAGCGGCAACAGCGCGAACTCAAGTTCATCATGCCAGTCACTCATGATCTGGCTCCTTGAACATCAGTCGCTGTCCCTGCTCGTAAAGCACAGGGTACGGCAGTGGTTCGCCATCCTGGATGACGGTGCCGGGAGGAAAATACACCACCATCCAGGATGGTAAGGCACCACTGACCGTGCGGTAGAACTCGTCCACAGGGAAGCTGAGTTGCTCACCTGATTGCCGGAAAACGAGGCGAGAATAATTCTCTGGATGATTAGCCGCGATGTTGTAGCTTTCGGGCTCAGTACCTTCCACGTAGGCGGGAGACCTCCAACGATTCGGCGTCTTGATGTTGTAGGCAACCACACATTGACCCACACCACATCCATACTCAGTGCTTTCAATCGACCAAAGCACCAGTGGATGGCCGTCTATCTCGGGCGTCTCCACGTTACTGAGTTTGGTGGCGCTCAACGCCATATCATTGGCAGCTAATCGGATGGCCTGGTCCACCAGATCCACATACTGCTCATAGGCCTGAGCCTCCGAAGTGGCCATAGACGCTGGCATCCATCCCATCAGGCTTGGTCTCGCCGACGGATTGTCTGGAGTCATCATGATGTCAGTAGCGTTGAACAAAAACGTCTGGCTACCTGAGAGATGTCGAAGCGGTGCATCGAATGAAGTCGCCAGGCTGGCGAGATCCAGTAATGGCACCAACATGCCTTTACTGTAGGAGCGAGTACCATCCCCAGAATCCCGCAAGTCCATATCGTAGATGCCACCGGCTCTCGCCAGGTTTAAAGCCCGAGACTCTTCCGGATTGTAAGCTCGAGGGGTGGCCGCGCAGCCAACCAGGGCAGCGGCCAATATTGCTGTAGTTAAGGGTGCTAATCTTTTCATTATGTCCTCCTGCTTTTATTAAATATTCTCATGAGGTTGAGAATATGCAAGAGAAAAAATAAAAATAATCTTTTCAAATCAATGGCTTGTGCTAACAGAACAAAGTTCCTTGAGCTCAAACATATAAATCGGCAGGTACACTGCCGTCACGTTGAAACTCATGCCGTTGTAAAACACTATAAAATGATAGATGGTAACGGCGAGGGACGTACCAATTTACAAAGTTGATACAAGAGCATAAATCGAGGCAATAATGAACAAAGGATTTAACGACAATAAGGTCAGCACAACATTAAAAGACCTAATAGGCGACACTAGACTGGCTCGTTTATTCCATGATGACTCTCGACCATGCGCAGTACAGCTTTGGATTCTTCAAATTCATTCCACAGAAACAACTAAAAACCGGATTATCTATGGTCGTGTAGTACCATACTCACATTCTAATAGCTCTTGGTCTTTCAGCAATAACGACAAATTTTCGACTCTTGAACATTGCAGAGCGAAAATCACCCGACTCAATCTGTACATCGATAGCAATTTGTTAAGTGATTTTCTGGAAATGCTTTGTAATGGAGTTAAGATTTCCACGATCAGCGATACTTTAGGTCTTGAGCGAAGCAATAAGTTTGATGAGAAATTCGGCACAATATTTTTAGATCCAAAAAATTTAGTTTATAAACCCGTAACATATCTTATCAACAAGGATGCGTTCGAACTTCACTCGACTACTAGCCCCCATGGAGCAGCGGGTGCCATGAGCGCATCGATCACTCAAGTAGATAAATTATCTATCTTCCAAGCAGATCATAATTATCGATCCGACCTAATAAAGTTTATTGTCGAACATCTAAACTTTGACACTGGCTTGAACTTTGAACAGAACGATAAAGTGCGGTTTGGTGATATCGAATTTCTTGTCTTCCCGACTTTAGATGAAAAAGAGAAAAATTTACTTGAAGTTGTTTGGGGCGATAAAAGACGAAAGTTAAGCGTTAAATTCGACTCCAAAAATCTTCCTAATTACTCTGGCTTTATATTCAACATTAAGATCTTTAACAGCGGCCAAATTATATACTCAAGAATTGCAAATGCGGAAAAGTACGACAACCGTATGTATATGCGCGAATTCGATATTGATAAAACAATTAGATCCATCGCTGACTCTACTGAACTAGAAATCTATGGTTTTAATGCCGAAGTTAACGAAGAAAATATATTATGTTGCAGGTGGCGTACCGGATATATTCGAGAAATTAACTTTCAAGCTAATGTGGCCGGTGGTAATTCAAGCTCCGTTAAATTTGATTGGTTAGAGAACACGGTAAAAGAAAAGCAATCAAGCCGCGTGAAAGCAGTACTAACTAAAAACACAGGAAATCATGGGTTTGCTAGCCAAGTTGGCGGCCGAGAAGCCGACCCTTGGATTGCTATAAACCGCGAAATAAGCCCTATTTTCAACAAGCTGCACCCAAAAAAATCCGATGCAAGGTTTTTCGAACGTTATGGACCAAGCGATGGTGAAGGCCGTTTACAGTTTGTCGAATGGTTCAAAGCTCTTTTTTCAAAATATAATGACAGTCAAATTATAATCTTCGATCCGTATTTTGATTCAGCTGGATTATCGTTGCTTTCTTTATATGCTGCGCCTAAATGTAATTACATAGTGTTTACTTCACTACCAAAGCAAAAAGGCGACGAAGAAAATCCTACTAATCGTAACAGAGTAGATGATCTAGTTACTGCTTGTGAAAACAACAAACGAACTCTCTCAAAAATAAACCTCAGAATCATTGGCTTAAAAGATGGTAAACTCCATGACCGATATATTCTGATTATAGGGAGCGACGGCCTACCAATAGCTGGATTTAATTTGTCTAACTCCTTGCAGAAGGTGGCAGAGAACTATCCCTTACTTATTACGCCGATACCATCTGATACTTTATTAGAGGTCGAAAAATATAAAAGCAGTCTTTTGAAAGAATTAGAGGCAAAAAAACCTGACTCTGAAGAAAATAACCCTGGATTAAGCGAACTCTATGTTTCTTCCGATGCTCCTAGGAAAACTGTAAGATACGAGCCACTAAAGAGGCCTTGTTGAACAAATAGCGGAACTTTCTCAGTTAGCGTTGATCAGATCGCCAAACCACGCTGATACTAGACACCGCAATGAGCAAAGCAAAAT
>NZ_FNCB01000016.1 GCF_900100855.1 Idiomarina zobellii | reverse complement strand
TGTAGCCTGATGAGATGGTCCCCTCCCTCTTACGGCATCGCAATGTGCCAATATAGAGGTTCAAGCTTCTATAGAAACAGAGTGGAGAGGACCAATGGCTATTGTAAACAGAATTGCACTGGATTTGGCAAAGGATTTTATTCAGGTTTTGGCGCTGGATGAAAATGAGCAGGAAGTGTTTAATAAAAAGCTGCGCAGCAACAAGGTGTTAGCGAAGCTGGCAACATTGAAACGTACAGATGACTGTGAAGTGGCGGTTGAGTCCTGCGGCATGAGTCATTACTGGCGCCGCGAATGTGAAAAACTGGGTTATAAAACGGTGGCGCTGCCACCACGCTTCGTCAAAGCGTATTTGCAGGGTGAGAAGAACGATGCAAATGACGCCCGGGCGATAGCCGAGGCGGCATCACGGCCTAATCGTCAGACGGTCAGGCTGAAAAGTATTGAGCAGCAGGATTTAGCTCTGATGGTGAATCAACGGGAAGGCTTCGTGCAGACGAGAACGCAGTTCTCGAACCGGCTAAGAGGTCAGTTGGCTGAGTACGGTATTATTTTACCCAAGCGGGTTAGTACTATATTGCAGAGAGTGCCGGAGATACTGGAAGATGACAGCAATGCGCTGACGCTTCAGTCCCGGGACCTCATCAACCGGTTGTATCAGATGCTGCGAGCGGTCGATGAAGAAGTAAAAGCACTGGATAAGCGCTTAGCGGCACAGGCTGATAACAACGAAGACAGCCGCAGGCTGATGACGATACCGGGCATCGGCCCGATAACAGCAACATCGTTGTTGGCTCTGATAGGCGATGTGAATGAATTTAAGCGCGGCCGTAACCTGTCGGAATATCTGGGGCTGGTACCACGGCAAAACAGCAGCGGCGGCAAAGACCGTTTAGGTGGTATTACCAAAAAAGGCAATACCAAGCTGAGGACACTGCTGGTGCACGGTGCGCGCTCTGCGCTGCGGGTCGCGCAGCAACGTGATGACCGGCTGAGCCTCTGGGCACAGGATGTTGCCAAACGCAGGGGCAACAATGTTGCCGCAGTGGCACTGGCCAATAAGCACGCCCGGATAATCTGGGCGATGTTAAAGAATAAAGAAGATTACCGAATGGCTGCTGCTTAACAGCAACAGCGTTTAGTAAAAGAGCAAAGCGAAGGTTCATTCCTTCCGGGAGTTGCAAACGTAAGCAGGATGGTAAAATAGGGTAAACCGACGGCAACTGAGACTGGATAGCGTCAGTACACTCAGTACGTTAGCCTGATAAGCCAGTTGCCGTGCGGAGTTCATCCAGGCCAGGTGCGCGAAGCGCACCATAAACAGGCCGTATATATGCGAGCGCCCCGACATTTACCACAGGCTCACGTTGCAAAAACGGGAGGGGACCATATATGACGTTATTACGTCAGGTGCGGTCCAGAACAGGAGCCCCCATGCTGCTGGAAGCAAAAGACACAAAAACCATCGGGCGCATTGCCAAAGTCGTGCGGCAGCAACAAGAGTTGGATCAGACAACAGCTGGCGCGTTTGCAGGCTGTGGCATTAATTTTGTGAGTCAATTCGAAAACGGCAAGCCAACAGTGCAACTGGAAAAAGCCCTAAATGTACTGAATGCGCTTGGCATAAAAGTTTATTTAGACATTCCCGACAGCGCTTCAAGTGACAAGCTCACCGAATTAACCGGACGCCTCAATCATGAGTAGTGCACTTGTCGCAACCCATTGGCGACGCTCATCATTTTGGGCGGGTGACACGACAATCTGTTTTAGCGTTCGCAGAAGGCTTAGGGCTTAACAAGCCCGTCGCAGAGCGAGAAATAGAGCGGCTGTGCAAAAGCATTCAGCAAGAAGCCGACAAACTTATCACCGAGCTTGAGCAACAGCCCAATTTTGAGTCAAAAGCCGGCGAGCTGCAGCTACTACGCAATATACGATACCGCTGTATTGGGGAATTCGCGAGCCAACTCAGCTGACGACTATCCCATACCGACCTTTTATTTTCGCTGCTAACGCCAAACGGGCGTCGGGCTCGCCGTGAATTAAACGTATGCGCTTCACCGGTTCATCGGTGGCATCAATAAAGTCTAAAAGCTCTTGCTGGTCGGCGTGAGCGGAGTAGCCACCTAAAGTATAAATACCCGCTTTAATCCAGACACGTTCGTGGTCTAAGTCGACATAGCCGCCGCGCGGGCCGTAGGTTTGAATATCGCGCCCCGGGGTTCCGGCAGCCTGGTAGCCTACAAACAACACATCGGTGCGCGAGTCGGGCAGCAAGGCTTTTAAGTAATTGAGCATACGTCCGCCGGTACACATACCGCTGGCGGCAATAACAATGCAGGGGTCGCCGCTGCTTTTTAAATAATTCACCACGCGCTCATGGTCACCGTGGTCGTCTACCGTCATCATGCGATCGAAGTTTAACGGATGCCGGTCTTCTTCTACCCGTGCCAATGCCTCTTCGTCCCACAACGCCTTCATGGCTCGGTACTGTTTGGTAAATTGCGCGGCCAGTGGCGAATCTAAAATAACCGTCATTTTGTGCCATACGGCATCCGCTACCCCAGTCTCCGCTTCCTTAGCCCTTGCTTTATGAATAATGTCTTCTAACTCGTACAAAAGCTCTTGCGTACGGCCAATACTAAACGCCGGAATTAAAATAGTGCCTTTGTTCTCCACACAACGCTCAACCACCGACTTCAGGCGTTGCTCGCGGTCAAGGCGCGACTCATGGTTCTTGTCGCCGTAAGTGCTTTCCAGCAACAGAAAGTCGGCGCGCTCCAGCGGGGTAGGGTCGGGCAGCAACGGCGTGTTTTTACAACCCAGGTCACCCGAGAACACCACACGGTAGTGATTATTCACATTCTCAATTTCCACATAAGACGACCCCAGAATATGGCCCGCCTGACGAAAGCGCAGCTTAAAGCGCTCAGTAGAGAAGTCGGCAGGCAGTTCTAACCAATCATCGTACTCCACCGGCTGTAGCTGGCGCTGCAGGCGAGTCACTACTGCATCAATAATATCGGCGTTGCGGGTTAAGCCCACCTTTAACGCGTCTTCAATCACCAGCGGCAACAAATGGGCGGTAGCTTTCGTGCAGTAAATAGGGCCGGTAAAGCCGGCAATTAACAACCAGGGAATGCGACCTACGTGGTCAATGTGGCAGTGGGTCACCACCAACGCCTGCACCTTGCTAATATCGAAGTCAATTTCCTGCGTGTTTGAGTCCGCGCCTGAACCCGAGGTCTCCGCCCCTTGAAACAGCCCGCAGTCAATTAAAAGTGAGTGGTCACTGTCTAACAACAGTTCGTGGCAAGAGCCCGTAACGCCTTCAAACGCGCCGTGATGAATAACATCCATGTGTAGGTTCCGTCTCGTTTAAAACAACCAGATTACAAAAACCAACGGAAAAGCGCTATCGGACAAAAGGGTGATATTGGATCATTCCAAATAACCGAGGTCTTTAAGTTTACAGTAGGTTATCTTTTTTGATAACTAATTGTAGACCTAATTGGTTGCTTGGTGTACGCTAGGTTATTAAATTTATTAACCTAATGCGAACCTATGAGCATACATCAGTTGAAAGGTAAGTTACATGCGTTGCAAAAATATACATATCATGCGCTTGTATCTATGCCACAATTTAAGATGTTAATGCCAGAATATTCAGACGATGCACTAAAAGTCCGTCTAAATTACCTGGTAAAAAAAGGCGTCCTTCAAAAGGTTTGTCGGGGAGTATGGGCTTTTCCTGAAAGCCACTATTACCACTCGACGAGTATTTTGCACTTACCGCATTTGGTGCGGCCATCAAGCCTTAATTACCTCAGTTTGGAATCTGTACTCAGCAAATATAGCGTTATTAGTCAGCAGATGTTTGATTATGCCACTGTAATGACAACGGGGCGGAGTGGGACATTTAAAACTCCGCTTGGGACGCTCGAGCTTACACATACTAAGCGTGACCCAGTGGCAATCACTAATGAGACGTATCCATTAGATGATTACCCATTGAGAGAAGCGACAATAAAGAGAGCGTACTTAGATTTGAAAAACGTCGGACGAAATCTCGAATTGGTTGACCAGGATGCTTTAAGTGAAGCGATTACAAGACAAGGAAGTGATAACTATGAACATTAAATCTCTTGCGCAAAAAATTTGTGCTGATTCGTCTGAGTTAGCGGGTCTTACAACAACAGTTGAAAAAGAGCTGCTCCATTATGAAGTACTAGCTTCAATGGCAAAGCACGGTTTTCTTAAACAACTTACCTTTCAAGGTGGTACCTGTCTGCGAATGATGTATGGATCGAGTAGGCTATCGGAAGATTTGGATTTTGTCGGCGGCGCAGATTTTGACTTTGATCAGCTAGCTCATCTTCGTGATTGCCTACATGAAGACCTGTCGCAAAGGCACAATCTTAAAGTCAATGTGACTGAACCTAATTATGGAAAGTTATCGAATAAAGAGGCGATTCAGGTAGGCCGTTGGAAAATATCTATTGAAACCGAGCCTGATAAGAAAAGCCTGCCATGGCAGAAAGTGAAATTGGAAGTGGCAACAGTTATTGCCCATACGCAAGTTCTAAGGCCGCTTGTAAAAAGCTATCCTAGTGTTCCCGATGCCTACGTAAGCATTCTTCTCAACTGTGAAACACTCGAAGAAATTGCTGCTGACAAGTTTGTTGCTCTAGCCCTGCGCCGTTCGATTAAAGCACGAGATGTTTGGGATATTGCTTGGCTAAATCAGCGTAATGTACAGGTAGATGCGGAGTTAGTCCGAACCAAGTTTCAGGACTATCATCAACCTGCCGGTTTTGAAGCGCTTTCCGGGCGGTTACAAGAACTACCTTCTTATATGGCTTCAGGTGATTTTGAGCAGGAAATGCGGCGCTTTCTAGACTCATCAACGGTCGCAAATAGTATCGAACAAGATGGCTTTGTCGACTATGTTACCGATACGGTTACCCGAATGGGCGACCAGTTGTTACGCGAGCAAAGTGGTGGGTCATCGGAATTTAAGATGTAAGTTAATGTGGCCTGATGCTATGGCATAAGGTGAGACAGCACCTGACGTAAGTAACGTCAGTTTAAATGCAAGAGACCTGCGCTATCGGACAAAAGGGTGATATTAGACTACTTCAAATACCCAAGATTTTGCAGGCGATAGCGCATAGCGTCTCGAGAGACATCAAACTTGCTACTGAACAGTTCTAGTAGTTGTTCAGTGGTAATTTTACGCTCTTCTTTTTTTAGAAGCTCACGCAACCGGTCAATTTCCTGCTTAATTAGTACAGCAGGCATTAACAATTGAGCTGCGAAGCGGTTAGCGCGTGTTTCTCGGTAAGTACTTGTTTCGTCGCGGTTAAGCGTGACAATACTGTCTGTTATAACTTCGTCGTAATTACTGTCATCAATGTGCGGATATACGTCATAAACAAGGTGTCCAAGTTCATGAGCAAGAGTAAAACGTTGTCTTACTGGTGGCTCAGTCGGGTTTACCCAAATATGAATAGAATGAACCTGCCCGAAGTCATCTCTTTCAACCTTAACGAAGCCAGACTTTGTCAAATTCTCAAAGTCGAGCTCGTTGCTAAAGCGAACCCCAGCGATTGATTTGACTAAAGCATCGACATTAATAGGAAGTTCCAGATCTGCAACAGGTTTGCCCGTGCATTTTTCAAGAAAGTCATTGGCAGAGCGCACATTCTCAAGTTGCTGAACAGAGAAAGCTGTACTTTTAAATGCTGTTGCAGTCATTATTCCTTCCTCCCATCATCATCTTCAAGAATGTCGCTTGTATCGTTACTTGCCTGTGCAGATTCGTCGCTATCTTGTTTGTTCATTTTGTCTTCGAGGTAAGTGACTAAATCCCTATTAAGCTCGTTAAATAAGTCTTTTTTCAATGCGTCTAACTTTTTATTGAAGTCATCACTTTTTAAGCCTGCGGACAGGTATGCGGCCATTTGTTCATTATTAGACAGTTTTTTTTCTAGGTTTGCTTCAGCTTCGTCAACAACTTGCGCTACTTCGCGTTTCTTGTAGTTTTTAATTAAGACAAAGCCTATCACGCCTGAAACAGCTACCAATAGCCCGACAATTGAAATAATTATACTATACCAAAAGAGGCTAGAGTCATACGTAGATGTATAGCTTTGGCTTACAAGGAGTTGCGACTTCTCTATGGAGTCAACCTTTCCTTCGTACTGAGCACTTTTTAGCTGTAACTCTCTCATCTGCGCTTCAAGCTCTGATATTTGGTTTTGTAACTCTTCTGTATCCTTATCATTTATGCTCATAACTGCATCCATTCAGTTGTTTATATTTGCATTATAGCAAATTTTAAAAGTTCTGGTTTAACTGCCGTTCAGCGCTAACTTTCAATCAGCCGAAGCTTTACTTTCAATTAGCCGCAATTCAAAGCGCAACGAATATATCCAGGAGCTGGAGTAATATAGCGTTACAGTTATGTACACAATAGAGTTTAATGCGACAGTTGTGTCAAATTAATAATCGGCAGATTCGGCAATACCGGTTTACCCCGCCGGTAATGTAATCCGGTAACTGAACTAACCGCTTAAAATATCATCAATTGCTAACAATAAAGCCTTTGTAGGAAAAGGGCTGCATGCGGTATGATACCTGCTTGATCAAAATTCAGAATAGTACGAATAAATCACATAATTACCCGCACCACCGGCCTATGGGAACCGCAACCCATGGGCGGTAGCGTGCCTGAAGGCCCAACAATGACAAACGATACTCATAACTACGACCCTCAACGGCATTCGGATTACCAAGACGACGAAATAGATCTGCGCGAGCTGTTTGGCATTATTTGGCAGGGCAAATGGTGGATTATTGCCATTACTTTTGTGTTTGCTGTGGGCTCGGTTATTTACTCATTAAGTCTGCCGAATATTTATAAGTCAGAAGCGACATTGGCACCGACCGAAGAAGCCAGTGGTGGTGGACTCTCGCAAATGGCGGGGCAATTAGGTGGTCTGGCAAGCCTCGCTGGCGTTAACTTAGGTGGCAAAAATGCCGACAAAACGACTATAGCGCTGGAGATTTTAGAGTCTCGTGCCTTCATAAAAGGCTTTGTCGAAAAGTACGACATATTGCCAGAGCTTATGGCAGTAGAAGAATGGAGCCGAGGTGCTGGTATTGTATTCGACAATGAGCTGTATAACCCGGATACCAATGAGTGGGTAAGAGAAGTCGAACCGCCGCAGCAGCCCAAACCAACGAGTTGGGAATACGTAAAAGTGTTCAGGGAAGAAGTGCTGGAAGTCAGTAAAGACGACACAACCGGTCTCGTAACAATAGCAGTAAACCATCAATCTCCAGAAGTAGCCGAGCAATGGGTGGTCTGGCTGATTGAAGAAATAAACAACCACATGCGCGAAAGAGACATTCAGGAAGCGCAGCGAAGCCTGGAATATTTAGACAAAGAACTGCAAAGCACCTCATTAAGCGACATGCAACAGGTGTTCTACCAGCTAATCGAAAAGCAAACACAAACCATAATGCTGGCGAATGTGCGACCTGAGTATATTTTCCAAACACTAGACCCTGCCGTAGTCCCAGAACAAAAAGCCAAACCATCGCGCGCACTAATTTGCATTATTGGCACCTTCTTAGGTGGCTTTTTAAGTGTTGGCTTTGTGTTAGTCAGAAACATATTCAGAAAAGAAGATGAAAAGTAGTATGAAGATACTTGTTACAGGCGGTGCAGGCTTCATAGGCTCAGCCGTTATCCGCCACTTAATCAATGACACTAACCACAGCGTGGTCAATGTTGACAAGCTCACCTACGCAGGCAATTTAGAAAGCCTGGCATCAGTCAGCAACAATAACCGTTATGCATTCGAGCAAGTCGATATTTGCGACGCTAACGAAATAAAACGAGTATTCGAGCAGCATCAACCAGATGTTGTTATGCACTTAGCGGCAGAGTCTCACGTGGACCGCTCCATTGACGGTCCCGGTGAATTTATGCAAACCAACATTATTGGCACTTATACGCTGCTCGAGGAGACAAGAGTCTACTGGCAAAACCTGCCGGAGAATCAAAAGGCGACGTTTAAGTTTCATCATATATCGACCGACGAAGTGTATGGTGATTTACCGCATCCTGATACACACGAAGGTGAGCTACCGTTATTCACAGAAACCACTGCTTACAAGCCTAGCTCACCATACAGCGCGTCAAAAGCCAGTAGTGATCACTTAGTTAGGGCGTGGCACCGCACCTATGGCCTACCAACTGTTATTACTAACTGTTCAAACAACTATGGTCCTTACCACTTCCCGGAAAAGCTCATTCCATTAATGGTATTAAATGCCTTAGACGGTAAACCCTTACCGGTTTACGGCAAAGGCAACCAAATACGAGATTGGCTGTATGTGGAAGACCATGCTCGAGCATTGGTCAAAGTAGCAGGGGAAGGTCAGGTGGGTGAAACCTACAATATTGGTGGACATAACGAAAAGCAAAACATTGAAGTGGTCACCACCATTTGCGACATACTCGATGAGTTAGTACCCATTAACAGCTCGCATAAAGACCTAATAACTTACGTTGAAGACCGCCCGGGTCATGACATGCGCTACGCCATTGACTCAACTAAAATTAAAAAGGACTTAGGCTGGGTGCCCGAAGAAACATTCGAGTCCGGTATACGTAAAACAGTCCAATGGTACTTAGACAATCAGGAATGGTGTCAGCGAGTGCAGGACGGGAGCTACCAGCGAGAGCGGCTAGGAAGTGCGCAGTCAGGAGAAGTGGCATGAAAGGAATAGTGTTAGCAGGCGGCTCAGGTACACGCCTATACCCAATAACAAAAGGTGTGTCGAAACAGTTACTACCTATTTACGACAAGCCAATGATTTACTATCCGCTGTCGGTACTAATGTTGGCGGGTATCCGTGAGATACTCATTATTTCCACACCAGAAGACTTACCGAATTTCGAAAAGCTGCTGGGCGATGGCTCTCAGTTCGGTATAGAGCTTAGCTACAAAGAGCAGCCAAGCCCCGATGGCTTAGCTCAAGCCTTTATCATTGGCGAAGAGTTTATTGGTGATGACAGTGTCTGTTTAGTACTTGGCGATAACATTTTTTATGGCCAAGGTTTTAGTCCGAAACTTCAGCATGCTGCAAAACAAACATCGGGTGCAACCGTATTTGGTTATCAGGTAAAAGACCCCGAGCGTTTTGGGGTTGTAGAATTTGATGACAATAAACGAGCTATTTCAATTGAAGAAAAGCCAGCAGAGCCTAAATCGAATTATGCAGTGACGGGACTGTACTTCTATGACAACGATGTTGTGGATATAGCCAAACAAGTCGAGCCCTCTGACCGAGGAGAGCTTGAAATTACCAGTATAAACCAAGCTTACCTAGAGCGTGGTGACTTAAATGTAGAACAGTTAGGCCGAGGCTTTGCCTGGTTGGATACTGGCACGCACGAAAGCTTATTGGAAGCCGCTCAGTTTGTTGAGACCATTGAAAAGCGTCAGGGGTACAAAATTGCCTGCCTGGAAGAAATAGGCTACCTACAAAACTGGCTGAGCTGGGAACAAGTACAGCAGGCCGGTCAAGATTTGCGAAAAAATGGCTACGGCGAATACTTGCTTAGCCTTAAACCAAAGAAGTCATCAGTATGATACCTGTTACAAAGCCTTATCTTCCTGCCCGTGAAAAGCTCGACAAATATATTGACGGTATTTACGAGCGTGAATGGCTGACGAATAACGGTCCTTTAGTACAAGAGCTGACCAAACGTTTAGAAGAATATCTTGGCGTTGAAAATTTACTGTTAGTTTCTAATGGTACCTTGGCGCTGCAGATTGCCTACCGCGCGCTTGGTGTTAGCACAACTAACCGTGACGAAAAACCTGAAGCCATAACCACGCCTTTTACGTTTGTCGCAACAGCAAGCTCTTTAAAGTGGGAAGGCGTGGAGCCAGTGTTTGCAGACATAGATCCTGATACTTGGTGTTTAGACCCTAAAAACATCGAAAAAGCTATAACGCCACAAACCAAAGCTATTGTGCCTGTACACGTGTTTGGTAATGCCTGTGAAGTTGAAGCTATTGATGAGATAGCTAATAAGCATGGTTTAAAAGTGATTTATGATGCCGCTCATGCGTTTGGGGTGAATTACAAGGGAGAAAGTTTATTGCGGCATGGAGATGCGGCTACTCTAAGCTTTCATGCGACAAAGCTGTTTCACACCATTGAAGGCGGGGCTATTGTCTTTAAGAGAAAAGAAGACTTAGAAACAGCAAAAAAAATGATGAGCTTTGGCATTACGGGGCCTGATGCTATTGAAGAGCTTGGAATTAATGCAAAAATGAATGAGTTTCAGGCTGCTATGGGGCTATGTGTTCTGGATGAAATGGAAGAGAATCTAAAAGCTCGCGCTACTGTGTGGCACCGTTATGAGCGAGAATTGAGCCAGTCGTTGCAATTACAAGTGAAGTCAGAAGATCAAGATTATAACTATGCCTATTTCCCCGTTGTATTTGAAAGTGAAGAACGAGCCTTGAAAATAACGGAAGATTTGAAGAAAAATGGTGTATCGGTGAGGCGGTATTTTTACCCTTCATTAGACTCAGTAGAGTGCTTAGGGGCACGGAGTCCACAACCAATATCTAAAAATATTGCGAGCCGTATATTGTGTTTACCAGTATATACAACTTTAGAAGAAAATGAGCAAGAAAGCACCTTAAATCTTCTTGTTAACTCTTTAAGCAACTAGCTCTTCCAACTGAAATTAACTGCAAATTCAATAAGGTACTTTTACTAAAATGCATAGAACCCCTCCCTTTTTTATTTTGGGTAATCCTCGGTCGGGAACATCTTTGTTCCGTCTTATGTTGAATAACCACCCTAAAATTGCTGTTCCTCCAGAATGTGGTTTTTGCGAGTGGCTTTATGAAGAATTTGCAGGAACAAAACTAAATATAAAAATTTATGGTGACTTTCTACGTAAAGTTTTTTCAACTAAAAAATTCGAGACGTGGGAGCTCGACTTTGATGAAGTTTTTTCGCTAATAATAGAAAATAAGCCGACTACCTATCAAGAACTAGTTCTAGAGATCTATCGTGCTTACGCTAATAAAGCGAATAAAAAAGCTGAATTATTTGGTGATAAAAATAACTACTACATAAGTCGTGTGAGAAAGTTGGAAAAAATATTTCCCGAGTGTAGGAAAATATTTATTGTTCGTGATGGAAGGGATGTTGCCTGTTCATATTTAGATCTTAGTAATAAGAAGCTCAATTCTCGATATAAACCAAATCTGACTGCAGATATTAAAGATATCGCAGAAGAGTGGAAGAAGTCAGTTGAGGTAATGTTGCAATGGGTTAATAAGGGCGCAATATATATTCGGTATGAAGACTTGGTCAATAGTCCTATTAATACCCTTAAAGAAGTGTGTGATTTTTTGTCAGTAACTTTTTCGGAAGAAATGCTAGCCTTTTATAAAAATAATGATGAGCCGAATGAATTTAAGGGTTGGAAAGATAAGACATTTATGCCTTTGGCTGATAGTAGTGTAGGTAGATATAAAAGGGATTTGTCTGAAAAACAGTTAATTGATTTTGAAAGCGTGGCTAGCGATAGGTTGGAATTATTAGGCTACAGCCTCTAGATCACATATGAAAATTGCTCACATAATAATGGATGAAAAGTTTCCTGACTCAGCTTTTGAAATGTTTGAGTCAGTTGCGCCTCACGCTAACGACTTCATATTGCCGGACTTGGACTCTCCAATAAAAAATCTAAAGAAAGTTAATCCTGTTCGTGTCAGTAAATTTTCGTACTTGAATGGTAAATTTATTAATAAACTTAACAACTATGATGCATTGATAATTCATGGAATGAATAAGTTTTCTATCGAATTGATAAACCGTTGTCGAAAGACGATGCCTGTATACTGGATTGGTATGGGCTTTGATTATTATGACATAATTTATAATTCAGCGTCAGAGATGTTAAAGGCGGCAACTAACGATATAGTAATTAACAATAGTTTTTGGTCTAATTTAAGAAGATCTAAAATTATTAGTCTTATTAAATACTGTCGAGATAAAATCTTATATCCTAATTCGATTAGGAAAGAAACTGGAATTCTTCGGGTCGATTATTTCTGTCCAGTTTTGGAAAGTGAATTTCATAGCGTATTAAATAAGGTTAATGGCTGGAACCCAAAGTATATTGATTGGAATTATGCAAATAGCTCTAATTTGGTAGATTGTAAGTTTGGAAACGATTTTTCAATGGGAAAAAACATCCTGTTGGGAAATAGTTCTACACCAACTAATAATCATCTCGATGCCATTAGATTTTTAAAGAAGTATGAACATCATCTAAATGAGAGTAGTAAAATAATAGCTCCGCTAAGCTATGGAGATATGAATTATCGTAACGTTGTTATTAATGAGGGTGTTAAGCGTTTCGGTGATAGGTTTTACCCATTAACTGAAATGTTAACTGTCAATGAATATAATAGAGTCCTCGAATCATGTGGCTTAGTATTTATGAACCATTTAAGACAGCAAGCGGGGAATAATATTGCTCAAGCGTTATTTATGGGAGCTAGAGTTATTTTGGATTCTAAAAATCCTTTCTATACGGATTATAAACAGAGGGGTGTTTACTTAAACTCGATTGAGGATATTAATAAGACTCCAGAATTATTATCACAGCCTCTTACTTATAAAGAAAGACTCTTTAATCGAATTCATCTTAGGAAGGCAAGAGGATCTGAAACTGCTCTCTTCAAGACAAAAATTTTAATTGAATCTATAAATTCTTCTAAGAAATAAAGAGATTCATTGTGTTTTACTTTAGGCATAAATATTGAACTTAGCTAAGAAAACCACAGTCGGCGTAGTCTGGAACTTCGGTGAGCAGTTGTCACGTCGGGGGATTGGGATTTTAGTAACACTGCTTTTAGCTAAATTCCTGCTTCCCACAGATTTTGGATTGATTGCGATGATAAGTCTATTTATAGCGCTTGGCCAATCCTTAATGGACTCAGGTTTCAGGCAAGCTTTGATTCGTTCTGAGTTAGTTACTAAAATCGATTATTCTACAGCATTTTATTCTAATATCTGTTTGGGTCTTGTATCGTATTTACTACTGTTTTTCCTCGCGCCGGTCATAGCCAATTTTTACGAAGAAAGTCAGCTTGTTGAGCTCGTACGTGTCTCTTCTTTAGCTATAATAATTAATTCTTTTCAATTAGTACAAGTTGCTAGTCTAAGCAGAAAGTTGAATTTCAAAGTTCAAATGTTTGCTAGTCTTCCGTCAAGTTTTATATCAGCTGCAGTGGCATTGACTTTCGCGTCTTTAGGGTATGGGGCATGGGCATTAGTTGGACAATCCCTAGTATTTTCAGGTTGCCAAACTATATTACTTTGGTATTTCCAAGGGTGGCGGCCAGCGAAGTCATTTAGTTGGAACTCTCTGAGAAACTTATATCACTTCGGTTATAAAATTTTCTTATCGGGTAGTTTGGATACTTTATATAAAAATCTTTACCCTTTAGTAATAGCAAAACTATTTAGCTCTTCTGCTGCTGGCCTATATTTTCTCGCAGACAAAATACGAGAGCTAGTGGTCAGCCAACTTTTGCATTCTATACAAGCTGTAACCTTTCCTGCACTCTCTAAAAAGCAATCTAACAAACTCGAGCTAAAAGCAGGTTACAGGCGAGTAATTAAAGTAGTTACCGCAATTTATGTTCCTGTGATTGTATTTTTTATATTAGTGGTTCCATGGCTTTTCGATTTGTTTTTTTCCGAAAAATGGAAAGATGCACATGTATATCTACAAATTCTTCTAATAGCTTCGTTACCTCTTTGCGTGAATTCTTTAAACCTAAATATACTAAAGGTAACCGGCCGATCTGACATCTTTTTAGTTTTAGAGATTTTTAAAAAAGTTCTGATGACAATCATACTTTTTATTACAATTCCTATTGGCTTGGAAGCTGTTATTTGGGGGCAAGTTTGTCAGGCGTTTTTGTTTTATTTCCCTAACAAATATTACTCAGGAAGATTGATAGGTTACTCAACGTTAGAGCAATTAAAAGATGTTTCATTCTATTACTTATTTTCAAGCTTATCATTTATTCTAATTTATTTGTTTTTTTTATATTTTAATGTTGGTACGGCATCCAAAATAATTTTGTCGGCTTTGTTTTTTTGTGTGGGATACTTCTTTCTTTTATTTTTATTTGATAGGAAAATAATATTTGAAATATTAAGTGTTGTGAAAAATGCTTCAAAAAAATTATAATAACACAACCGCCAACTCAACTATAAAGCGTATTAGATTTTCGGTTGAGAGTCTTTTTGTATTATCTATTGCTTTTTGCCTGTTAATTGCATTTATTCTTCCGATTCGTTTACAACCTATTAACTTGTCTTTCTTTATCTTGTTTTCTACTATATCTATTTTCTATTTTTTATTAAAAATAGAAAAGGTAACATTATCTCGTTATGACATATATGTATTATCTCCATTTTTTATATTTCTGGCCTTCGAAGCTTTTTCGCAAATAAGAGCAGCTTCCGATGTTAGCATTGCTAGAATAGTCACGATTAGTGGGATGATAATTTACTGCATAGTCTTATTAAAGGCTTTTGATGTGGAAAACTACAAGAAGAAAGTTAAATCTGGGATTTACTTCGGAGCAATGCTCCTGTCTATTATCATGATTGTCCAATTTTTTAATCCTTATGGGATTAACTCATTATACTATGAGTTGCTTGGCGCTGAACGTGCATTACACTATGCAGACAATAATGTGGATCGTGCGATCGGATTCTACGGAAACCCTAACGAAGCTGGTTTTGTAATGGGTTTAGCCTTTATTTTTATGATTAACAATCATTTAAGAAAGGCAAGTAATATCTTAGAATTAACTTTGACTAGTTTGTTTTTCTTAGCCATAGTTTCTTCTCAGTCGAGATCCGTCTGGATAGCTTTAACTGTGTCGTTCGGCTTTTATTACTTTTCAAAAAGGCTAAAACCCAAGAGAGTTCTTTATTTTATCCTTTTCATCATATGTGTACTTTCTGCGTTTTTTGTTACTGATATTTACGAAAAAATTTATGATCGATTTGTAAATATGAGTAGTTTCAAAGCTCGTGTTTTTGAAGTTTGGTCTGACGCCTTATCGACAGTCAATAACGAGTGGTTTTTAGGTCTTCCAGCAGACGCGAGACTTCATTCTTTAGACAATGAGTTGTTGAATATTTGGTTGAAGTTTGGATTGATCCCTCTGCTTACTGTCATAGTTTGGGCGGTTTTCATATTTTCCCTTTCGTTATCTTATAAAAAAATAAATGCTTTTAATCGACCGCTGATATCTTTGCTAGTATTCCTTTTGATCTATGCTATGGCCGTCGATGTTAATATTTTTTATTATAACGCCCCTATATTTATTTTTTTTACGATGTTTATTTACGAGTATAAAAAACTTAAGAGTATGAGTGATGATTAGCTTTTCCTTTGTTTTCAGAGAAGACCCGTTTTCTGTAGTTAAACCAAGAGGCGGCGTTATCTCTAATATAGAGTTGATTAAATCACTATCAGAATTCGGCGATATTTTCATATTTATTCCGGGGAGAGAATTCAGTTTTTATAAGTCTGAGAGACAAGGTGTTTCGATTAATTTTGTCGAGTTCGTTACATTGCCTTTTCCTTTTTTCGTGAGGAAAGGAAATAAGCAGCTTAATGCTTTTATGCGCCGTCATCTAGCTAGCTATGAAAAGCTTATTTTTTTTGGTTCGAAAGGCTCGATTCCGCATGCTTGTCAGTTTTATAAGCATATTTCATCTGACAATAAAAAACTCACAATAATTACCAGGGATTATAACGAGCTCCCTCTAAAGGGGAGGCTTTATGGTAAAGGTGGAGTTAGAGACCTTATTAGAGATGCTTTCTTTTATCTTATTTGGAGGCGTGCTTATCGTATAGCAGATAATGTAATAGTAAATAGCAGCTTCCTAGCGCAAGAGATTGCTAAGGTTTATCGAATAAATAGATTCTTTGTTTTTCACCCTAAAATAAAATCAGTAGCTACGTTCGAAAGAGATAGGCTATTGGACGCGGCGCACCTTAAAGCTGGCTTTATATCGGGACCAAAATATAAGGGGCTAAGTCTCGTTTTACAATTATCTGTCTTATTTCCTGAAATCGAATTTCATGTGTTTAATGCCGATAAAAATACAACTAAAGTGAATAATAAAAATGTCGTTCTTCATGGTTATGAATCACATGATAATATTTTTCAGTTAATAGATGTGCTCCTCGCTCCGTCTTATTGGTATGAACCCTATGGTCGAGTCGCAGCGGAATCTATTCTCCATGGTGTGCCTGTGCTTCATTCGAATCGAGGAGGGTTATCTGAAGCATCTGGCTCGTCCTTTTTTAGTGTTGAAAGTATGCGCATAGAAACATGGGCTAAGAAATTGACAGATTTTATTGAAAACATTTCGGACTATAATAATGAATTGGAAACATGTAAGTACCGATTGATTATCCAAAATGCAGACAATAAGTTTCGTGATGATTTACGCAGTTTTATTAAGGTGAATTTTGACAACAGACAACTCAGTTAAAAGTGTATTGATCGTAGGCCCAATGCCATCTTCTTTTGGTTCCAGTAACTACGGTGGAGTTTCAGTACACACTTTGCAACACGCCGAGCTGCTATCCGAGTATGGATATGATGTGACTATACTAGCAGTAGGCTCCTACCTTGGTTCATCGTTTCTATTAAATTCTAAAATTAGAGTAGTCGGGATTCCAAGTTTCTCTGTTTTTGGTTTTTTGAGAGCAATATATAAATCCATTAGTGCAAGTGTTCTAATACGGGATTTTAGAATAAGAGCTATCATCAATAGGTTCTTGACTCGTTATAAGTTGGATAACTTGGACGTAAGTGTGTTTGATGTAGTTCATGTGCACTCGATACACAATCAGTTTCATAGTGTAACTAAGTCTGCCGCTATTAGGCGAAAAATTCTCACGGTACATAGTTATGATGATATTCTTAGGTCAAGTGGTCAAACTCGAAGAAAGTACATAAGTATCCACAAAACCGGGCAGCTTTGGTTTGATTGTGTAGTTCATGTTTCTGAGACAGATAAAAACAGGTCTGACGAGCTCGGACTGAATACTCCTAATAATCGAGTAATCCATAACCCTGTTGAAATCCTAACGAGTCGACGCATGGCTAAGGATATAGATGTATTATTTGTGGGAAGTTTAACTGAACGAAAGCGCCCAAAGTTAGTTTTGGAGGCTTTGAGTAAAATTGATGATAAGCCAAAGTGTAAAATAGTCGGTCAAGGTGAGCTACTTGGAGACCTTAAGAAAGGATATGGAAATAGGGTGGACTTTTTGGGTGCAATTAGTCATGAGAAAGTCTTAAAATTAATGAATAGAAGTAAAATCCTTTGTGTCCCAAGTGTCTCGGAAAGTTTCGGTTTAGTTTATGTGGAAGCTGCGTTGAGCGGAGCGGCTGTCATTGGGTACGAGAATACAATTAAAGAGATGTCCGAGCTATCAGGGTTGAACTGTGACGAACAGAAATTTTTTAGAGGTTTTTCACCGAATGAAAACGACCCTTATGTTTTAGCCGGTATTTTAGAAGAAGTTTTAAGAAATTATGATAGCCAATATCTGACCATATCCACGTCATTGATAAACAAGCTTAAAGAGAACTTTTCTAAAGAGTCATATATCAATAAGATTAGAGCACTCTATGAGCATTGAACGATCTGTGAAGCTCCTATTCGTAATTGGTGTGGGGCGCTCCGGTACCTCTCTTTTACAAAGCATGATTGCTGCTAACAGTAAAGTTTGCTATCTACCTGAGACCTCTTTTATAAGACGTTATATTTTTACTGGAGTGTTATCTGAGCTATATGAGCGTTGCGGAATTAATGCTGTAAAAGAACGTTTAGGTAGTGATTCGCATTTGGCTAGAACAGGTATTGATATCAATTCTTGGTTTTCCGAAGATAGTTCTTTTTCTGAAAGAGAGCTTTTTCACAAGTTGGCTAACGCTGCTAACTCTGAGATGCGCGATTGGGTTGGGGATAAAGATCCAAGGTTGATTGAATTCTTGCCTTTGGTATCAGCTATTACTCCCACAGCAACAATAGTTAATATTGTCCGGGATCCTAGGGACGTTCTGCTTTCTAAAAAGAAGGCAGCGTGGTCTAAAACGGGGCACGTGTGGAAACATATTTTCGCTAACAGAGTTCAGTTGAAACTTGGGCGTGAAATGGGTAAGCGATTTTTTGGAAAAAACTATTATGAAATAGTATACGAAGACTTATTGAAAGATCCTGAAAGAGTACTGAAAAGACTTTGCGAACAAGTAGGTCTTCCATTTGAAGAAAGTATGCTTAACTTTGGTGATGCGGCGAGAAAACTAGTATCCGCCGAGGAACTGAGTTGGAAGAAGGAGACTTTTGGGCCTTTATTAAAAGGTAACAAGCAAAAGTGGATGAATGAGTTATCTGCAAAAGAGATCTTATTGACGGAAATGTCTTGCAAACAAGCATTTCAGGTTGGTAAATACAAACGTGACTCAAAAAAAAATCGATTGTCTATTCTCGACCTTTTTTGGGTGTACTCCGGGTTCATAGCTATTTCCCTGTTTGATAAACCCTACCGTATATATAGAAACTACAAAGTGAAAAAAGCATGCAAGCGGTTAAAGTGACGAAAGGGCGGATTGTTTTTGCAAATAAAAACAAACTAATTTTAGCGTGTGGTGCAGACCTTTTCGTTAGCGAAGACAAAGGACAAACCTGGAAGCACTGGCTGACTCTACCTGTGAGGACGTCGTTAAGACTAGCAATGAAGTCCCATATGTTATCAAGATTGCTGCGCTTAGGAGTACACCACCTTGTTAAAGCTCGAGGGAAATGGGTCGCAATTGTAAATAATGAGTCTTTTTTAATACAAGCCGATGCCTCTATAACTCGTTTAGGCTTTATTGAAGGCTCTCGTCCGATGGTTCTTTGTGCATCAGACGATAAAGTTTTCTATGGTGAATATCGCTCTAATTCAGAGCGCTCTCCAGTGCATATATATAGTCTAGACTTTGAGTCTAACAAATGGCGGTCAGTGTGGCAGTTCAATGATGTAAGGCATATTCACGGTGTTTTTCATGATGCTTACACAGACTCCTTTTGGGTCACTACCGGTGACTCTAATGAAGAGTCGGGTATCTGGTGTACAAGGAATAACTTTACTACTTTAGATAAAGTGCTTGGGGGATCACAACAAACTCGAGCTGTTCAGTTACTATTTTCTAGTAAGTGGATCTACTTTGGCTCAGATACTCCGCAGGAGCAAAACTTCATTTACAGAACGGATAGAGAAGGTAATCATATAGAAAAGCTTCAACCGGTTGGAGGCTCCGTTTTCTACGGATGCAAGGTAGAGGACAAATTGGTGTTTTCGACAGCTGTTGAGCAAAGCGATATAAACTCTAGTCGCTTAGCTGAAGTTTGGTACTCTTCAAATGGAAAAGATTGGAACAAACTGGTGGAATGGCGAAAAGATTTCCTCTCTATGAAATATTTTCAGTATGGGCAAGTGCTACTTCCTTCGACGAACGAAGAAAATCACGATACTCTTTATTTGACTCCGTTTGCAGTAGGTGGGCATGGAAGAACTATCCAAGTCTCTATTTAGGCATCCTGTTCTATCCTAACTTAAATCAAAGGTTTTTATGTTTTCTAATTCGAAAATTTGTATTTTGGGCTTGGGTTATATTGGTCTTCCATCGGCAGCCTTGCTTGCAAACAAGGGCTACCAAGTCCAGGGAGTTGATGTATCTAGCCATGTCGTCGATACAATAAATCGCGGTGAGATTCATATTGTTGAACCAGAATTGGATGCTTTCGTGCGCTCAGCAGTAAATTCTGGGCATTTAAAGGCTGGCTTACAGCCTGAAACCTCAGATATTTTTATTCTTGCTGTGCCAACCCCTTTCCATGACGGTTTTGTACCTAACATTGATTATGTTTTAGAGGCGGCTAAGTCTATTGCTGATGTGGTTCGTCCTGGCAATGTAGTCATTCTTGAGTCGACTTCGCCGGTTGGAACGACTGAGAAAGTTGCTAAAATTCTTGAAGAAAGTGGTGTAGATATCTCTCAAGTCCATATAGCCCACTGTCCTGAGAGAGTTTTACCTGGTCACATAATGCGGGAACTTGTTGAAAATGACCGAATTGTTGGCGGAGTAGACCCAGAGGCTGGGGAGATAGTGGCAAACTTTTACCGAACATTCGTATCTGGTGAAGTCTTGGTTACGGATGCTCGAACCGCTGAAATGGCTAAGTTGACGGAAAATAGTTTCCGTGACGTAAATATAGCCTTCGCTAACGAGCTTTCGATTTTGTGCGATAAATTTAAAATTGATGTGTGGGAGCTAATACGTTTAGCAAACCGCCATCCACGAGTTAATATTTTACAACCCGGAACAGGAGTGGGCGGGCACTGTATTGCTGTTGACCCTTGGTTTATTGTTGATGCGGGAGGTGAAGATGCGCGCATCATTAGAGCAGCTCGAGAAATTAATGACTATAAGACTGAGTGGGTGACTGCGAGAGTTCTTTCTGAGGTGCAGCATTTTGAAAAGAGCTTTGATAAGAAACCTACTGTCGCCTGTATGGGACTTGCATTTAAGCCTAATATAGATGATTTGCGAGAGTCTCCTGCATTAGAAGTTTTTCAAGCTCTTGTAGCTGAAAATATTGATGTATTGGCTGTTGAGCCTAACTTGAAAGAGCACAAGAGTATTAGACTGCATGATTTTATAGATGCTTCAGATACCGCTGATATTGTTATTTACCTTGTTGCTCATAAAGAATTTAGTGATTTAACCACTAAAGGAAAGGTTTTGGATTTTTGCGGCGTTACTGTTAAGCAAAAGTAAGTATTAACGCAATCAAGGTTGTTAAATGAAAGTATTATTAGCGTTTGGTACTCGTCCTGAAGCTATAAAAATGGCTCCGCTTGTTAAAGAGTTAGAAAACCGGTCAGACTTTAAGGTTAGCGTAGCTGTTACAGCGCAACACAGAGAAATGCTAGATCAGGTGCTTAACTTATTTGATATAGAGCCAGATTATGATCTAGATATTATGAAAGGTGGTCAGGACTTATTTGATATCACCTCTCGAGTCCTTTTAGGCATGCGAGATGTGATTGATAAAGTAGAACCTGATTTAGTCTTGGTGCACGGAGATACCGCGACCACATTTGCTGCATCTCTGGCTGCATTTTACAAAAAAGTTGCTGTTGGTCATGTAGAAGCAGGCTTAAGAACTCATGACCTGCACTCGCCATGGCCTGAAGAGGCAAATCGACAGCTCACTGGGCGTTTAGCTAAGTGGCACTTCGCGCCGACCGAGAGAAATCGTAAAGATCTCGTTGCTGAAAAAGTTGCTGAAAGTAGCATATTAGTAACTGGTAATACTGTAATTGATGCGCTTCAGTGGGTATCGGACAAAATTAGTGGCTCGCCTGAGCTGAAAAAACTCATTGGAGAGAAGCTTGAAGAAGCGGGTTTATCAATTAATTTAGCTAACTCCCCTTATGTGCTAATTACGGGACATCGGCGTGAGAATTTTGGTCAGGGTTTTGAGGGTATTTGTATGGCCTTGAAACAGCTAGCCACGAGTTATCCTAATGTAAATTTCGTATACCCAGTGCATTTGAACCCAAATGTTCAGGAACCGGTAAAAAGGTTACTAGCGGGATTAAAAAATGTTCACCTGATTAAACCTTTGGGTTATGAACCGTTTGTTTACCTTATGCAAAATTGCCTTTTAGTGCTTACGGATAGTGGAGGAGTACAAGAGGAAGCGCCAGGCTTGGGTAAGCCGGTTCTTGTTATGCGAGACACGACGGAAAGGCCAGAAGCGGTAGAGGCCGGAACCGTGAAACTTGTAGGTACAAGTGCTGGGCGGATTTTCGATGAGGTTTCTGAGTTGCTTACGAATAATGAAATCTATAAAAGCATGTCTCGGGCTCATAACCCTTATGGAGATGGTAAAGCGTGTAAGAGAATTGCTGAGTTTCTTAAAAAACAATGAAGAAGTTAGTGTTGCTTTTTCACACGCTAAAGTACCTGAAACTGAGCCAGATTTTCTATCAGTTCTACTATCGTTTAAGAAAGCCACAATTACAAAGTACTGGTCAGTTAACGTTACGTGGAAGTATAAAAAGTTGGTCGGGTCATTATTATTTAGAGCCGATGACAAATGATGCGAGAATATTCACCTTTTTAGGGCAAACGGCTCAATTGAAAGGTGACTGGAATGACGACTTACTTCCCAAATTATGGCTCTACAATTTACATTATCATGATGATCTAAATGCAAAGCATGAGGGCGACCGTGTAGACCTTTGCTCAAAAATTATTGATGAGTGGATAGAGGGTAATCCTCCTTTGCACGGCAATGGCTGGGAGCCTTATTGCTTATCACTCCGTATTGTGAATTGGGTTAAATACTTCCTTAGGCTGCCGACTGACAGGATAAAAAAAGAGTGGCTTGCATCCCTTGCTCAACAAGGGAAAGCATTAGAGCAGCAACTGGAATACCATATTCTTGCCAACCACTTATTTGCAAATGCAAAAGCTCTTGTGTTTATTGGTTCCTTTTTTGGGGGAAAGCAAGGGGAGTCTTGGCTCAATATGGGCCTTAACCTGTTAGAAAGGGAAATAAAGGAGCAGTTTTTAGATGATGGGGGGCACTTTGAGCGCTCGACTATGTACCAAGCAATCCTTTTGTGGGATTTGGCAGATTTGCTTACTTTAGAACGCACTTCAGAGCTGCCGGAGCTTAGTAAACACAAGAGGGTGTGGAAAGAGGTATTTTCAAAGGGGGGTGAGTGGCTTGCTAGCATGTGTCATCCCGATGGTGATATTGCATTTTTTAATGATGCTACTCTGGGTATTGCTCCAACCTTAGAAGATTTAAATCGCTATTCCTCAATACTGGGTATATCCACTCACAATAGTGAGATAAAGCCCTATGATATTGATGGCAAATTACTTGAAAGCAGTGGTTATGGAGTCATTCAGTGGAATGAAGGGCATTGTCTTTTAGCTGATGTGGCTCACATAGGTCCGGATTATCAGCCAGGCCATGCGCACGCGGACACGTTAAGCTGTGAATTTAGTTTTTATGGACATAGAGTTCTGGTAAATTCAGGCATTTCTCAGTACGGAGATGACGAGGAAAGGCACCGCCAGCGTTCAACTAAAGCTCACAATACAGTAGTAGTTGATGATGAGAATTCTACGGAAGTTTGGTCAGGTTTCAGAGTGGGGCAGCGAGCCAAGCCTTTTGGTGTCTCTTTTGAGAAGCAAGGTGGAGTAATTCAATTACAGGGAAGCCATGATGGTTATAAAAAATTTAGAAAAGGTGTAATTCACAAAAGGATGTGGCTCGCAAAAAGCTCCTCTCTAACTATTGAAGATAATATTACTGGTCGTTTTGAAACGGCGGTTGCGCTATGGCATCTACACCCTGAAGTGATACTTAAAGAGAACAGTAGTCGCTGTTTTTCACTAATAACTGCAAATGGTGAAAGGCTTTCGCTTTCATTTGATGGAGCAAAAGCGGTTAAAGTTACTAAGGGAACATGGCACCCAAGTTTTGGCGAGTCGGTTACAAATAAGGTGATTCAAGTTTCTATTGATGGTTCTACATTAACAACCCGACTTGAATTCTAAACAGTGGAATATTGTAGCCTGTTGAATATGAAAAAAATCACATTTCTCTCTACTTACTCTTTAAACGAACCTGTCTTAAGAAACAGAATAACCCCATTTATAAATTTGGCTTTGGAACGAAATGCTTCGGTAACTCTTGTTAACCCTAAAGGCGGAAGTTACGGTGAAATAGAGAGGTTTAGGCATAAAGCTCTTGACGCTGAACAAGCGAATAAAGGAAACTTTTTTATAAGAGCATGGAAAGAGCTAAGGTTAGCAAGAAAAGTTTTAAAAAGCACTCCGCATGGTACCGAGTGTATTTGTATAACTATCCCCTCCATGTTTTTGCTGTTTCTATTTAACCCCTCAATTGCCAAAGTCTCTCTTCTTGATGTACGCGATATTACATGGGAATACTTAAGCGATAAGTCATTTTTCAGTCGCTTTATAAAAAAGGTTTTCAGATACTTTGCGAAAAGAAGGCTTGTTTTTTTCGATTACATTTCCGTTACGAATAACGCGGAGAAAAAATATTTAATAGAAGAAATGGGTGTGGATTTAAACAAAGTGGTGCTTTGCCCAAATGGAATATCTTTGAAGCAGTTTGCTCAAGTACAGGCCGTTACGGAGGCGTCAGATGCTAACGAATGCGAGAGAAAGCAAGTTCTATATATTGGCAATGTCGGTGTTGCGCAGAATTTGAGAACGTTTATTGAAGCAGCAAAAGAGTGTCCAGAGGTTGACTTTGTAGTTGTCGGAAAAGGCTCGGAATTTGATAGGATTCAAGAAGAAGCAAAAGGCATTGCTAATGTTTTTTTAAAAGGACGTGTGGACTGGTCTGAGATTCCTAAGTTCTATCAAAAATCGGATGTTTTATGGGCCCAACTTACACCTGAGTTTGCCGGGGCGGTTCCGTCTAAATTATACGAATATTTGGCTACGGGTAAGCGTGTTGTTTACGGAGGTGAAGGGCAAGCAATATCAGTTTTATCCGAATTTCAGGACGTCGAAATTATTCCCCCTAACCAACCTTCTGTATTGGTTGCGACCATTAAACAACTTGTGGAAGGTACCGAACGGTCGCAGCTTAATTTTTATAACAGAGAGATAATCAAAAAAAAATATATCCGAGAAGATGGGGTAAATAGCTTCTATCGTATGGTCTTTAATGAGGACTAATGACTTGAATATTTTGTTGACCGGAGCAAATGGTTTTTTAGGTTACAACATACTCCAGGCAATAGAGGAGACTGACTATAAGGTTACCGGTGTCATAAGACGCGAAAAGCCGCAAAAAATAATTGAAAACACTTTTAAAGGTTCAGTTGACGGCATACAGGATTGGACAGAGGCTCTCGCTAACAAGGACGTGGTAATTCATGTGGCAGGAGTCGCCCACAAAAAGAATAAAGTAGGTAGTGAAGCTCTGGAAAGCTATAGAAACATAAACTTTCATGGAACTAAAAACTTAGCGGTGCAATCAGCTAAAGCTGGTGTTAAAAGGTTTATTTTTATTAGCTCAATAGGTGTTAATGGAGCGACATCGGGAAGCCCTTTTACTGAACAAGACGAACCGTGTCCTGTTAACGAGTATACTCGTTCAAAATATGAGGCTGAACAAGCTTTATGGGAAATTGCAGAAACAACTGATATGGAAGTTACCATTATACGTCCACCAATGATCTATGGTCAGAATGCTCCAGGTAATTTTGCTACTTTAGTAAACTTTGTTAGAAAAGGTATCCCCCTTCCTTTAGGAGCTGTAGATAACAAAAGAGCGTTTATCAGTGTTGATAATCTTGTGGATTTTATTCTAGCGACAATTAGCCATCCTCGAGCGGGGAATGAGCTATTTTTGGTTAGCGATAACAAAGATATATCCACAACACAATTGCTTCGGGAAGTTGGGAAAGCTATGGGTAAGCCAGTTCGGCTACTACCTGTTCATAAACGCTTTTTGACTATTTTGGCAAAGCTATCAGGAAAGCAGGTAATAGCAGAGCAATTGCTTGGAGATTTAAGAGTTGATATGTCAAAAGCAACAAAGTTAATGGGGTGGCTTCCACCTATCTCAGTAGAGCAAGGTCTACGTCGTTGCTTCATAACGGAGAAAAGAGTTGATTAGATTATTGGATTTTTGCTTTTCATTAGTAGGGTTGCTTGTTGCATCCCCTATATTAGTTTTGCTCGCGTTAATTGGCTTTTTTGACACTGGCTCTCCTATTTTTCGACAGGAGCGTGTAGGAAAGAATAAAAAACCTTTTATTTTAGTTAAGTTTAGAACAATGAAGAAAAATACCGCTTCAGTTGCTAGCCATTTGGCAAGTGCTTCGTCAATTACAAAATTTGGACGTTTTCTTCGTAAAACGAAGTTAGATGAACTGCCACAGCTTTGGAATGTTTTGAAGGGAGAAATGAGTTTGGTAGGCCCTAGGCCTGGCCTATTTAATCAGGAAGAGTTAACCGCTGCGCGCGAAGTAAAAGGGGTTTTTGATGTTCGCCCAGGCATAACTGGACTGGCTCAAATCAATGAAATAGATATGTCGACACCAGAGCTGTTGGCGGAAACTGATGCAAAGATGATTAAAACCTTAAACCTTAGAAGTTACTTCCATTACATTTTAATGACAGTGACTGGTAAAGGTTCTGGCGATCGAGTTCGGTGAGAACTCGCTTGGACTGTTGCTCAGAATAGGCAAACTAATTAACCGCGGCTTTAGGGAATACGTATATTATGAAAATAGCAGTAGCCGGAACAGGGTACGTTGGCTTATCAAACGCGGTGTTACTTGCACAGCAAAACGAAGTTGTCGCAGTAGACCTTATCAAAGAAAAAGTCGACTTAATCAACTCTGGCCAGTCGCCAATAGAAGATAAAGAGATTAGTGAGTTTTTAGCTAATAAGAGCTTAAACCTTAAAGCGACACTGAGCGCTGAAGAAGCTTATATAAATGCGGACTATGTTGTTATAGCTACACCGACAGACTACGACCCGGAGACCAATTACTTCAACACCAGCAGTGTAGAAGCCGTTATTGCTCAGGTAAAGCAAATTAATCCTGAAGCGGTTATGGTCATAAAGTCGACCATACCGGTGGGCTATACCGAAATGTTAAAAGAGAAAATGGGGACCGATAATATCATTTTCTCGCCGGAGTTTTTGCGTGAGGGTAAAGCTCTCTATGACAACCTGTACCCGTCTCGTATTATTGTCGGGGAGCGATCACAGCGTGCTGAGGTATTTTCCGAGCTTTTGAAAGAGGGTGCGATTAAAAAGGACGTGCCGACACTCTTTACCGACAGCACCGAAGCTGAAGCCATTAAACTTTTTGCTAATACTTACCTTGCAATGCGAGTCGCTTACTTTAACGAGCTGGATACTTATGCTGAAGTTCACGGTTTGAATACCCGGCAGATTATTGAGGGAGTTGGTTTGGACCCGCGTATTGGTGACCATTACAATAATCCGAGTTTCGGCTACGGCGGTTATTGCTTACCAAAAGACACCAAGCAGCTATTAGCCAACTACCAGGATGTACCTCAAAACATGATGCGTGCGGTGGTCGATGCCAACCGTACCCGTAAAGACTTTATTGCGGACAGTATTATTGCTCGTAAACCAAAGGTCGTGGGTATTTATCGCTTAGTCATGAAGCAAGGTTCCGACAACTTCCGTGCTTCGGCCATTCAAGGCGTTATGAAACGCATTAAGGCCAAGGGTATTGACGTTATTGTGTATGAACCTGTGTTAGAAAACGATAAGTTCTATAACTCGCGAGTAGTGAATGACTTTAAGGCTTTTAAGGCTGAAGCGGACGTTATTGTCTCGAACCGTATGGCGCCCGAACTTCAGGATGTTAGCGAGAAAGTGTATACTCGCGACCTATTCGGCAATGATTAAACATTTACGCTTAGACAAGATGGAAAACCAATGATCAGCGAAGAGAAGTTAACGCACTTAAAAGCGTTAGAGTATGAATCTATTCATATTTTCCGTGAAGTAGCGGCAGAGTTCGATAACCCGGTTATGTTGTACTCCGTGGGCAAAGACTCTTCTGTGTTACTGCATTTGGCACGTAAAGCGTTTGCGCCGGGTAAAATTCCGTTTCCGCTAATGCACGTGAACACCACTTGGAAGTTCCGCGAAATGATAGAGTTTCGTGACCGCATGGCAGAAAAGTATGACTTTGAATTGCTTGAGCACATTAATGCGGAAGGTGTGGAAAAAGGCATTGGACCTTTCAGCCACGGTAGTGCGTTGCATACCGACGTAATGAAAACTCAGGCGTTGAAGCAGGCGTTAAATAAATACCAGTTTGACGCTGCTTTCGGCGGCGCCCGTCGAGACGAAGAAAAGTCTCGCGCAAAAGAGCGTGTGTATTCCTTCCGTGACAAAAACCACCGTTGGGACCCGAAAAATCAACGCCCTGAGCTTTGGAATATTTTTAACGGCAAAGTGAATAAAGGCGAAAGCATTCGTGTCTTTCCACTGTCGAATTGGACAGAGCTGGACATTTGGCAGTACATCTATTTAGAAAATATTGATATTCCAGAACTGTACTTTGCGAAAGAGCGCCCAGTGGTTAAACGCGACGGCACCTTAATTATGGTGGACGATGACCGCATGCCGCTGGAAGACGGAGAAACACCGGAAATGAAGATGGTGCGCTTCCGTACACTGGGTTGTTACCCACTAACCGGTGCTATTGAGTCTGACGCAGCAACCTTGCCGGAAATTATCCAGGAAATGCTGCTGACAACCACATCTGAGCGTCAGGGCCGAGTGATTGACCACGACAGTGCCGGTTCCATGGAAAAGAAAAAAATGGAGGGCTACTTTTAATGTCACACGCCAGCCCATTAATTGAACAGGACATACTTGCTTATTTAAAACAGCACGAGAATAAAGAGCTGCTGCGCTTTATTACCTGCGGTAGTGTCGATGACGGTAAAAGCACCCTAATTGGACGTTTACTGCATGACAGTAAAATGATTTTTGAAGACCAGCTGGCGGCTATTACTGCTGACAGTAAAAAGATGGGAACAACCGGCGACGAGGTTGACCTGGCTTTATTGGTTGACGGCTTACAGTCGGAGCGTGAGCAGGGTATTACCATAGACGTGGCCTACCGCTACTTCTCGACTGACAAACGTAAGTTCATTATTGCAGATACCCCGGGCCACGAGCAGTACACCCGTAACATGGCTACAGGCGCATCAACCTGTGACGTAGCGGTTATTCTTATTGATGCCAGCAAAGGTGTGCAAACACAAACGCGCCGCCATAGCTTCATTTGCTCGCTGTTGGGTATTAAGCACGTGGTAGTTGCGGTGAATAAAATGGACTTAGTCGATTATTCACAAGACGTTTATAAGCAAATACAAGCTGACTACCTGGACATGGCTGGCTCGCTGGATATCCCTGATATTCGCTTTGTGCCTATTTCGGCGCTTAAAGGCGATAACGTGGTAAATACCAGTGAAAAGCTCAGCTGGTTCCGTGGCTCGACCTTAATGCAGTACCTGGAAACCATGGAAGTACAGCGCGGCGCGAACAACTCGGAGTTTCGTTTCCCGGTTCAGTATGTGAACCGTCCAAACTCAGACTTCCGCGGCTTTGCCGGTACTATTGCCTCTGGTGAAATTGCGGTAGGCGACACGGTTCGGGTATTACCGTCGGGTAAAATTTCGACTATTAAATCGATTGTCACCTTTGAAGGTGAGCACAAGTCAATTAAAGCACCGGCGGCGGTAACGCTGACGCTGAACGATGAAATCGACATTAGTCGTGGCGACATGATTGTCAAAAAAGACGAGTTGCCGAATGTGTCGTCGCGTTTCCGTGCCAAGTTGGTGTGGATGAACGAAGACGCTATGCAAACGCATCGTGAGTACTACCTGAAGTTCAACAGTAAGCTGACGACCGGTGAAATTGAGAATATTCAGCATCGCATTGACGTAAATACCTTTGACGAGCACAAAGCTGGTGAACTGGCGCTGAACGAAATTGGTCAGGTCGATGTGCGTGTGACTGAAAAAGTCATGTTCGACGACTACCAAAGCAACCCGAAAACCGGGGCTTTTATTGTGATTGATCGCATGACCAATATGACCGTAGGCGCGGGCATGATAGAGCAGGCGTTGTCGGACTCGGGTGACAGCGATGCAGTGAAGCACGAGTACAGCGAGTTTGAACTGGAGCTGAATGCTCTCATTCGCAAACACTTCCCGCATTGGGAAGCGAAAGACCTGCTGAAGTAACCTGTCGCTATGACGCCGGGGATATTACTGGCAGGGCTGATGTTGCTCATGGTGGTGTTGCTTATACGCTACCAGGAGCGCTCTGCCATGATCTTCTCTGGCGCTATGCTTGTTACGGTGGCCAGTGGCTGGGTGTCGCAAGACGCATTGCTGTCGAACGCAGCCAACCCGGGTCTGGCGACACTGGTTATGCTGGTGCTTATTTCTTTTGCGCTAGAGAAAACCAGTTTACTGAGAACCCTGTCGCGTTACCTGTTTAGTCGTTCAAATGCCTTGACCACGTGGCGCGTTATGGGGTTGAGCGCGCTAGCCTCTTCAGTATTGAATAATACAGCGGTTGTTGCAGCGCTGCTTAACGCTGTGCGGCGCAACCGCTACATTCCTGCCTCTAAATTGCTTATTCCTCTGTCGTACGCGGCTATTATGGGCGGTACACTGACGCTTATTGGTACCTCTACCAACCTTATTGTTAACAGCTTATTTACCGAAACCGGTCACAGCGGCTTTGCGTTTTTTGATTTCACGCTGGTGGGTGTTGGTGTTCTCGGCTCCGGGCTATTGGTGCTGTTTGTGGTGAGTCGTTTTCTACCGAGCTTCACCGAAGCCGACGAAGGTGGGCGAGAGTACTTTGTAGAAGCAGAGCTTGAGAACAACTCACCCTTAGTAGGCCAAACTGTTGAAGCCGCGGGATTGCGCCATTTAGAAGATCTGTTTTTAGCTGAACTGCACCGTGACGGAGAAATAAAGCGACCGGTGACACGTTACGACGTGTTGCAGGCTGGCGACAAGCTCATTTTCTCGGGGGATGTTGGCAAGGTGAAGGTACTGAACCAGTTCCCGGGTCTGTCACTTTTTGCTGAGCAAAAAGGGCTGGAAACGCATGAGCTGACAGAGGTGGTGATTAAGTCCGAGTCTGTACTGTGTGGACAAACACTAAAAGAAAGTGGCTTCCGGGCTCGCTTTGATGCCGCCGTGGTAGCAATACGACGAGAGGGCGAGCGCATTAATGGTCGACTAGGTTATGTGCGCTTGCGGGCCGGCGACATTTTGTTGCTGGCGACGGGCCCCGACTTTGCTGCCCGCACTAACTTAACGAAAAACTTCTTTGTATTAAGTGGTGTGCGCCCCGAGAACATGCTTAGCGGTTGGCGTGAAAAACTGACGCTATGGGGCTTTGTCGCCATGATAGGCGCAACCGTAGCGACGGGCTCTTCTTTGTTTCTGGGCGTATTGTTTCTGTTGGCGGCATTGGTTGCAACCGGTTGTTTGCGGCTGAATGAAATTAAGCGCCGTTTTCCGGTTGAAATATGGCTGATAGTGACCAGCGCTTTGTGCCTCGCGACTGCTATGCAGAGCACGGGGGTTGCGGACGCCATTGGTGACTTTGCGGCAACGTCGTTGGCGGGCAATGGTGTGTATTTAACCTTTGCCGGTGTCTTTTTGCTGACGTACCTACTGACAGAGTTGGTCACCAACAATGCCGCTGCTGCGCTGATGTTCCCGGTCGCATACTCTCTGGCGCTGGGTATGGGGGTAGACCCGTTCCCTATGGTTATGGGCGTTGCTTTTGCCGCCTCTGCCAGCTTTATTACCCCATACGGCTATCAGACCAACCTGATGGTCTTTAACGCAACCCATTACCGGCTTAAGCACTTCTTGCTCGCAGGCCTGCCTGTTTCGGCAACCTACATTGCAATGAGCTTGTGGCTTATTCCGTTAGTGTTTCCGTTTTAAGACCCCTGCGGTACAATTTTTCCATAACTGACAAGATGACAAACCAATGACAGAAAATATTGTCTGGCATGATGCCGCCGTTTCGCACAATGACCGTGTGACGCAGAAACAACACCAACCCGCATTGCTTTGGTATACAGGGTTAAGTGGCTCCGGCAAGTCAACCATTGCTAATGCTGTTGACCGTAAATTGTTTGAGCTGGGTTGCCACACTTACCTGTTAGATGGCGATAACGTTCGCCATGGCCTGAATAAAGATTTGGGCTTTAACGACACTGACCGTGTTGAGAACATTCGACGCATTACTGAAGTCAGTCGCTTGTTTTTAGACGCAGGCCTTATTGTTGGTACGGCGTTCATTTCTCCTTTTATTGCTGATAGGGCGCAAGCGCGTGAATTAGCGGGCGAAGGTTTTATTGAAGTTTTCGTCGATACGCCGCTGGAAATCTGCGAGCATCGAGACCCTAAAGGCCTCTATAAAAAAGCCCGTGCTGGTGACATTTCTCACTTTACGGGTATTTCGTCGCCCTATGAGGCACCAGAGAAGCCGGAAGTGCATTTAAAAACTGATGAAATGACCATAGAGCAAGCAGCAGAGCAAGTGGTGCAGTATTTGAAAAACAAAGGCATGATACCTTACTAAGGTTTACGTAGATAACGTGAAGCTACCGTAGCTTTTTTGGAAGTTAGCTTATAAAATGCTGCGATTATCCGGGTGCAAATTAAGTAATAAACATAAAGGGGAAGCGCTTTGATTTCTTGGAAGTCTATCTTGTCGAGTATGGTACTGCTCGTTGCTGTTGTGGCTTTAGGTAATTCAGTAACGGCACATGCGCAGTCTATGCCGAGCCAGGCTCAAATTGAGCAGTTAAAAAAACTGCCCCGTGCTCAGCAGGAAGCTCTTGCCCGACAGTTTGGCATTGACCCCAGCATGTTGGATCAGTTAAACGGTTCTTCTTCAAGCTCAGGCAGCAAGAGCCAGCAACAAGAAGATGTCGTTTTCCCGCGAGGTACTCGTTTTGATAAAAATGGCGACCCGATAATTCCGGAAGACTTAGAAGCTCAGTTCACTCGTGACGATGATGAGTTAAAAGCATTCGGCTATGACTTGTTTTCCGGCGAGCCAAAAACGTTTGCACCCACCTCTTATGCACCAGTGCCTTCCAGTTACATTATGGGCGTTGGCGACACCATTAAAATTCAGCTTTTTGGTAAAGAAAACCGCACCTACGACTTAACCATTGACCGAGAAGGTAAAGTGGTTATTCCTGACTTAGGCGAGCTAACGGTTGCGGGCTTAAGCTACACCTTAATGCAGGAGCTAATTCAAAATCAGGTAAAACAGCGCCTTATTGGCTTTAATGCAGCTGTTTCTATGGGTGAGCTGCGCTCCATTCAGGTGTTTATTGCTGGAGAAGCCTATAAGCCGGGCTCTTACACGGTAAGCTCGCTGTCGACCATTAGCCAAGCGCTGTATGTTGCCGGTGGTGTGTCGGACATTGCGTCACTGCGTTCTATTCGGCTAATGCGTGCTGGCGAGGTTATTGTAGACTTTGACTTGTACGACTTGCTATTAAAAGGCGACGCGTCTGACGACCGCATTTTGCAAAGTGGCGATGTCGTTTTCATTCCGGCACGTGGTGACATGGTGACCGTTAAAGGCCAGGTTAAACGTCCGGCTTTATATGAGCTAAAAGGCGATGAAACTTTAAAAGACGCATTGCGTTTTGCTGGTGGTAGTGAAGACGACGCTTACTTAGCGTCGGCACAGCTCGAGCGTATTGTTCGAGGCCAGCGAGTTATTAGTACGGTTGACTTAACCTCAAACGCGGAACTGAGCAAAGAATTGAAAGGTGGTGACGTATTAACGCTTCGTCAGGTGTCAGAGTCGCTTAATAATAGCCTATTGTTAGTGGGCGCGGTGACTCGCCCGGGACATTATGAGTGGAAGCCGGGCATTCGCATTAACGATATTTTGCTCGATAGCCGTCAGGACTTATTAGAGCAGGCTGACCTAGGCTATGGCCTTGTTGTGCGTGAAACTGGTACGAAACGTGACTTGAGCTTGTACCAGTTTAACGTAGCAGAGGCTATTTCTGGCGTTGAAGGTGAGAACTTACAACTGCAAGAGCGTGACCAAATTGTCATTTTTAGCCGCTATCAGACGAAAGAAGAAGAAAAGCAGAAACTCTCTCGCTTTACTTTAACCAAGCAAGAGCGTCAGGCGGAAGAGCGTCAGGAACTATTAAGTGATTACCGTCAGGCGTTTTTGAAAGACTTGGTTAAAGACGCTAAAGCGTCAGAAGAGGAAGAGCGGGAGCGTTTGGCAGAAGAGCGCCGTTTAACACCGCTGTCTGATTTGTTCGGCTCACCCGATGAAGACGACGTTGAAGTTGCCGAAGAAGACTTAGCGCTGTATTCGCGCGACAAGCTATTAGAGCCGATTATGCAGCGTATACAGCGTCAGCGTACCAGTAACGGTAATACGCCGTTAGTCTATGTGTCTGGTGAGGTAAACCACCCTGGCGTGTATCCGTTAGTGGAAAACGCCAGTGTTAGTCGCTTGGTGGAAGCCGCTGGCGGAGTTAAAGACTCGGCCTACTTAAAACGAGCTGAAATTACTCGCTTTGAGTTCAATAAAGACACCACGAAGACAGACTACGTTACTGTTGCCTTAAACAATGTTCTGCAAGGCGCTATGGATGTTCCGTTACAAGGTCGTGACCGCTTAAATGTATTGAGTATTCCTGAGTGGCAAAATACCTATGAAGTAACCCTGCGGGGGGAAGTCCGCTTCCCGGGAACCTACGCCATTAAGCGGGGGGAAACTCTCACGCAGCTTATTGAACGGGCAGGTGGCTTTACAGAGCATGCGTTTATAAAAGGTGCGGTGTTTACTCGTGAAGAGCTGCGCAAGCAGGAGCAAGAGCGTAAAAAAATTCTGGCGCAAGAGCTTCAGCGCGAAGTTGCCGGAAATATGCTGACTGGCACCGGCGATAGTCGCGTTTCTTATGATGAAATGCGCACGTTGTTGGCTGACTTGCTGTCGGCAGAGCCGGTGGGTCGTCTAATTATGGACTTGCCGAAACTGTTAAGCGCTAATGGTGCCAACGACGTTCAGTTAAAAGACGGTGATACCTTGCACGTTCCTTCCCGTAATGACTCGGTGAGTATTATGGGTGAAGTGCAAATGGCAACGTCCTACCGTTTCGACCCTGACGTATCGGTGGAAGAGTACATTGACCGCAGTGGTGGCACTAAAGAAAAAGCGGACGAAGATCGCATTTATATTGTTAAAGCCAACGGGGCCATTGAACGTTACGAAGGCGGCAGCAGTTGGTTTAGCTTTAGCGAAAGCTCACAGCTAGGCCCGGGCGATGCTATTATTGTGCCTATGGACACAACTTACACAGAAGATCTTGAGCTTTGGTCACAGGTTACCACCATTTTGTATAACACGGCGGTAGCAGTGGCTGCTATTAACAGTATTTAACAAATTTTACTGAAAATTTATAAATCCAGTTTGCATTTAGCAGCGTATAAACATACTATGAAAGTTGCTGTTAACTGGAGTGTTTTCAGTCTACAGCGATACATGTATCAATATCTCGGGAGTGAGGTTAATATTATGAAAACTTTAGCATTATCAGTTATTGCTGCGTTAGGTTTAGCGACTGCACCAGCAATGGCACAAGACGGTGCAGCTGGTGAAGGTGCTTCAGGCGCTGGCATCGGTGGCATGTCAACTCAGGCATTAGTATTTGCAGGTGTTGCAGCAGCAGCAACTGTAGCCGTTGTTTCTGACAGCTCATCAAACCCAATAGTTGACGACCCTGAAGATCCAACAGATCCAGACCCAATCGTAACGGTTACTGGTACAGGTACTAACACCTACACTATTACTATTCCAGCTCAGTAATAGCTTATTGTGTTAATTGCGAAGCGCTTCGCAGTGAACACTTTAAAAGAGCTGTGATAAAATACCGCCGTTTGGCGGTATTTTTTTATGCGTGATAGCTTAACTTGTGAGACTTCTTATGATTCGGAACGGACTCTTTGCTGGTTTCTTACTTATTTTAGCGGGCTGTACAGCCGTCACGGACGAAGTTCGTGAAACGGTTGAATATGCGTTTAAAGACACTGAAGATGCAGAGCTAAGCGCTGAAGAAATAGATAACTTCCCTTACACCTCTTTGTATGCTCAGTGGCAGGGAAAAGCCCGAAGCCTGATTGTTTTAGGCTTTGTTAATAAACCGAATAAGTACCATTTTATTACTGCCGAGAAAGAGACCTTCGTTCTTGAGAATGGGCGCGTTACACGCACCCAAAGCCTGGACGATAACCTGTTGAGCGTTTCGAATTTAAAGAATGACCCATTGCGCTGCATTGTAACAGCCCCTCAGTCTTGTAATAACACCTGGCAGCGCGCTTATGACTACCAGTTCGACGACGGCACTCGTGTTAGCCGAAACGTGCAGTCGACTTTCACTGTGAAGCAGCCTGAGCAACTGGCTATGCCTTATGGTCAGGCAACGGCGACACAAGTCGAAGAAGCGGGTAAGTTTCTTCTAACCGGCGAGCGCTTTGTAAATCGATTCTGGGTGGAACAGGACGGTCATGTCATAAAAAGCGAGCAACGCATTATTCCCAATAAGCCGCTATTAAACCTTACCCAGGTCACCTGGATTGGTCGCACCAATAACTCAGAGTCAGCCCAATGAGTGATGTTATGAAACGTATTCTTATTGCTTTATTCGCTATGGCCGTTTTGGCGGAATCAGACGTGGCAAACGCAGAAACCAAACAGGTGCAATTTGAGGGGCCGGTTCGACTTAAACAAGCTTTGAACGCCATTGAAGAGCAAGGCCTTCTGGCGGATGTCTATTGGCCGGCTGTGCGCTTGGTTAAAACCGATGAGGCTGCTGACTTAGAACGTAAAAAACAAAATATACTATTGCAGTTGGCTGAGCTGGAAGCTTATTGGCGCGGCCGCCGTGAAACCGACAAAGCCGATGCCGCGCTGATGTTGCAAGGGCAAATTAAGGGCTGGCAGCTGGGGCAACAATACTGGGGCCACATACGCATTGAGCAAACGCGCCAAAATTTAGCTGACAACCCACTGTTGCCGGAAGGAAGTTACTCGCTAGTTTTGCCTGAACGCCCAGAGCATATTTATATGTATGGCTTAGTCAGTAAGCCAGGTAAGTACGCATTTCATACAGGAAAGACAGTCGCAAATTGGCTGAGTAGTGTTGAAGAGCAATCTGAGTTACTTGATGGCTATAACAAAAACGTTGCGACGGTGGTGTCTGTTGATGACGAACAACAAACTAACTGGGCGTACTACAAACAAAGTGACACCGAGCTTATGCCCGGCAATATTCTTTGGTTAGGCTTTGAGCCGAATCAGCTACCGCCAAAATATAAGTCCTTGAATGACGACATTCGGGGTTTGTTGAAGCATTTTGTGGCAGATACATCGGTTCGTTCAGCAACTAACGCGCCTGTGTATCAGGTAAGCGCAACACCCACCTCAGAATGGCATTGGTCGCGCCGTGATTTATCGCCCAGTTATAACGATTATGGCTCGGTGGGGTTATTACAGAATCCGACAGCCCGCATGATGGATGAAGGCGCTTTTGCACTTAGCTACACCGATATGGATGAGTATCGCCGCTATACAGTGAGTCTGCAGTTGTTGCCTTGGTTAGAAACCACGGCGTTTTATACGGAATTTCCGAATAAACTGTACAGTGATGTGCCGGACTTTAGTGGTGACAACATTCTTGCCGATAAAGGCTTTGATATTAAAGCCCGTTTATGGGAAGAGAGTTATTGGCTGCCGGAAGTGAGCGTGGGTTTTCGTGACTTTGCCGGTACCGGCTTGTTTGATGCGGAATACCTAGTCGCGAATAAACGTTTTGGCCCGGTTGATGTGAGCTTAGGGTTGGGCTTTGGGCGCATGGGGACCCATGACGACTTCACCAACCCATTTTGTGAATTGTCCGACGAGTACTGCCAACGAGAAACTAGCTTCGGCGGCAACGGCGGTAAGGTTGAATTTGACCGCTGGTTTACCGGACCTATGGCCGTGTTCGGTGGCTTGGAGTATCAAACCCCATGGGAGCCGCTTAGTCTGAAAGTTGAGTATGACGGTAACGACTACTCGACCGAGCGTGCCGGCGTACCGATAAAACAAGACAGCCGCTGGAACTTTGGTGCTAATTATCAGGTTTCTGATTACTTCGATGTGCAACTGAGTTACGAGCGCGGTAATACGCTCATGTTCAACTTCAGCCTGCGCACCAACTTCAATACGCTGAACCAGATAAAGGTGACGCCAGATAAGGTCGTCCCAACGGAAGAAAAGCGCAAAGAGTCATTGGCCGACGTAGACTGGGCAGGAATGAACCGCACTATGCGTGAACAAATGGCGTTTAGCGGAGCGCGCTTTGCGGCGGAAGACGATGAAGTGACGATGTATGCTTACCACTTCCGTTACCGTGACAGTGACGAAGCTTATGACCGGGCGGCTCGCGTTATGGCGGCGGAATTACCCGACAGTGTAAAAACCTACAATATGGTCGATATGACGCTGTTTGACCCGAACGTGAATACCAAAATTGATGCCGAACAGTTTAAAGATAGGGTGCTTAACCGGGAGCCGGGCAAAGACGTTGACGAAGTGGACGACTTGTTCGTTCGACTGGAGTCGCCGGATATGCCTGAGCGCGGCGACGATAGCTGGATGCTGAACCCTGAGAATAAGTTCACCAACCGCTATGGCCTGAAGCCTTTCCTGGACCAAAGCTTTGGTAACCCGGAAACCTTCTATACCTACCAGTTGGGTGTGTACGCCTTTGGCCGTCGTTGGCTGAATGACAATATTGAGTTGTTTGGTGAGGTAGGCTTTAACATTGCTACTAACTATGACGACTTTCTGTTCTTAGGTGGTGGACGAGATGCGCTACCGCCGGTGCGTACTGACATTCGTAAATATGTACAAAGTGACATTTGGTTAGACTCAGCGCAGGTAACCTACCACAAACGTTTAGGGCAGGACTGGTTTGCCATGGCTTATGCCGGTTATTTAGAGCGTATGTACGGTGGCTTGGGGGCCGAAGTGCTTTATAAGCCGGTAGACAGTCGGTGGGCCTTTGGTTTGAATGCTAACCGGGTTCGTAAACGTGACTTTGAAGGCGGTGCCGGTTTCTTAGATTACGAAGTGACGACAGGTTTTGCTAGTGTGTATTATCAAATGCCATGGTTGTCTGACTCGTTATTGCAGTTAGACTTTGGCCAGTTCCTGGCGAAAGACAAAGGTGTACAGGTGACCATGCAAAAACGCTTTGACAGCGGTGTGGTTGCCGGTGCGTATGCGGCCTTTACGGATGTGTCATCGGAAGAGTATGGTGAAGGAAGCTTTACCAAAGGCTTCTTCATTAGCATACCGTTCGACTTAATGAGTGTGCGTCCGACACGTGAGCGCGTTGGCTTTACCTGGGTACCATTATCACGAAATGGTGGACAACAGTTGCAACGTCGCGCCCGTTTGTATGACTATACGGATAACAGAGCGCCGTTTTATAACCGCTAATACACGGAAACGATAAAAAGGATAAATACCGTGAATCCATTGAAGTTGTTGATGCAGTTACCGAGAAATGTGAAGCGCGGAATAGGGCTTTTCGTTGATGTTGTGTCTATTACGGTAGCAATGGTAACGGCCTATTTACTCAGCTTTGATGCCATTATGCCGCTGAAATGGTCGCAGTGGATGATTCTTGGCGGTCTTGTTTTGTGCGCAACCTTATTGGCGTTTATTCGTTTTGGCTTGTACCGCGCGGTTGTCCGCTACGTTGGCTTTAAAGTTCTAAGCTTAGTTTTTGTCACCGTGATATTCAGTGGCGCGTTCTTAGTGATTGGCGCTTTGGTCATGGGTATTGCGTTGCCGGTTTCAGCGGTCGTGAATTATGTGTTGCTGGCATTTTTGTTAACCGGTGGCAGCCGTTTGATTGTTCGTGAAGGCTACCAGCGTGCTATGAGTCGTAAGAAGGATCGGGTGCTGATATACGGCGCTGGGTCTGCTGGCCGTCAGCTGGCGCAAGCGTTGAATAATGGTGGCGAGTTTCATCCGGTGATGTTTGCTGACGATGATTCTAGCTTGCAAGATACGTCGGTACTGGGTATGAGCGTTATTAAACCGGGACGTATTGAAAAAGCCGTGTACGACGCTGATATCCAACGTGTGCTTTTAGCCCTACCGAGTACTCCTCGTTCACGCCGTCGTGAAATTCTTGAAGCCTTAGAGTCTTTGCCGGTTAAAGTACAAACAGTGCCGGGCATGGCCGACATGGTGAACAATGAAATGTCCATTGACCAGTTACAGGATATTCGAGTTGAAGACCTTTTGGGACGTGATCCGGTAACTCCCGACGCCCGTTTAATGGAAAAGCACATTACTGGTTTAACGGTTCTGGTGACCGGAGCCGGCGGTTCTATTGGCTCTGAGCTGTGTCGTCAGATATTGTTGCAGCGACCGAAAGTGTTGGTGCTTTATGAACTCTCTGAGTTCGCCTTGTACAGCATTGAGCGTGACTTGATTGATATCTGTGAGCAACAGGGCATTGGTGCCGAAGTGATACCGGTTATTGGTACCGTGCAACGGCGTAACCGCATTGAGACTGTACTGAAAAGCTTTAATGTCGATACGGTGTACCATGCTGCGGCTTATAAGCATGTGCCTTTGGTTGAATACAATATGGTCGAAGGCGTGCGTAATAACGTGTTTGGTACCTGGCATACCGCGGAAGCTGCTATAGCGGCCGGCGTTAAACAGTTTGTACTGATTTCTACCGACAAGGCGGTGCGCCCGACCAATGTGATGGGAACAACGAAGCGTCTATCGGAGTTGGTGTTGCAAGCCTTAGCGTTGCGTCAGTCAGAGACCCGTTTTTGCATGGTGCGTTTTGGTAATGTTTTGGGGTCGTCGGGCTCTGTCGTACCACTGTTTAAAGAGCAAATTGAACGTGGCGGACCGGTAACGGTGACGCACCCGGATATTACGCGGTTCTTTATGACCATACCCGAGGCGGCTCAGCTGGTGATTCAAGCCGGTACTATGGGACACACTGGGTCCGTGTTTGTATTAGACATGGGCGAGTCCGTTAAAATTGTCGACTTAGCCCGTAAGATGATTCGCTTGTCTGGTCTTGAAGAAAAAACTGAGAAGAACCCGCACGGCGATATAGCTATTGAGTTTACCGGTTTGCGCCCTGGTGAGAAGTTGTACGAAGAGTTACTCATTGGCGACAATGTGGAAGCCAGTGATCACGCTCGTATTCTGCGCGCAAATGAGCAGTCTCTGGCTTGGAGCGACATGCAGTTGTTGCTTGAAAAACTTGATGACACTTGCCAACGCTTTGCGATTGATGAGCTACGTGACGTGTTGCTAAAAGCCCCAACAGGTTACAAGCCAACAGACGACCGTATTTGTGATGTGATTTGGAACAAACACAGAACTTGTGAAGATAAAAGCGACGACGCAGACGTTGCATGACGTACTTAGGGACAGTTAAATGATAAAAAACGGACCTTATCTGGCACTGGATACCAGCTACCAGAAGCTGTCAGTAAATGAATTAACAGAGCAGGCAAGCAAACGCTTGCCTGAATCGTTTCATGAAGCTCGTAAGCACTTAAGCCGTGGTGAATACCTGAATGTCAGTGAAAACCGCCCGGTGACCCATACCTTAAGCCGCTCTGTTCACGCGGTGGCTAAGCAGGCGAACCGTAAAACCCGCTTTGTGGAAGTGGTACAAAAGCTGCGCTCGGGGCGTTGGTTAGGCTCTACCGGTAAACCAATTACCAACGTAGTCAATATTGGCGTAGGTGGCTCTGACTTAGGTCCGCAAATGGGCTCGTTTGCGTTGAAAGAGTTCGCTGATGATGCAGTTTTGCATGACTTACAAGTGCATTTTGTGTCATCGATGGACGGTGGACAGCTTTACGCGGTATTACCTATTGTCGACCCCGAAACCACGTTATTCATTATTTCGTCTAAGTCGTTTGGCACTATCGACACCTTTGCTAATGTCGATACTGTGCGCCGCTGGATAGAGCCTGCGTTAAGCCGGGAGCAGTGGTTGGACAAACACGTAATAGGTGTGTCGGCGAACGCCCAGGCTATGACGGACTACGGTATTCCACCGGCGCAGCAATTTACCTTTGGCGAAGGGGTGGGTGGACGTTTTTCGTTATGGTCAGCTATAGGCTTGAGCATAGCGCTGACAACTGGTGTGCGGGCATTTGAGCGTATGCTGGAAGGTGCCAAAGCCATGGATGAGCATTTCTTTACGGCGCCGGCAGAAGAAAACTTGCCCATATTATTAGCGCTTTACGGAGCATATAACCGTGAAGAGCTAGGCATTAATAATTTGGCTATTTTGCCGTATGACGGTCGCTTGCGTATGTTGCCCAACTATTTGCAGCAACTGGACATGGAAAGTAACGGTAAACAGTCAACGGCAGACAATAAAGCAATAGATTACCCAACCGGCCCTATTATTTGGGGCGGTTTTGGACCTAACGGACAACATGCGTTTTTCCAGCATTTGCATCAGGGCTATGACGAGTTTACTGCGGACTTTGTTGCCGTGTTAAAGCGCGCTGCGCCGGGTTTCGAACCCGCAGTTCAGGATGGTCTGGCAGAGCAACAGCGTTTGGCCGTTGCTAATTGTTTGGCGCACCGACGCCTGATGTGGGAAGGCAGTAAGAACGTTGAGTCACCGCGAGATAACTACCCCGGCGGACACCCATCGAACCTACTGATAATGGATGAGCTGACCCCCGAAAGCTTCGGTGCGTTGATAGCCGCTTATGAGCACAAGGTATTTACCCAGGGCGTTATTTGGGGCTTAAACAGCTTCGACCAGCCGGGGGTTGAGAAAGGCAAGAAAATAGCAATGGATGTGTTGAATGTGTTGGACGGCGACAGCGATGAGTCCTTTGATGAAAGTACTGATGCGGTTATAAAACGCATGACATCGTTTTAAATATCTCTCCTGACGTAATAACGTCAGGCTACGCACACTTCGGTTAATAACTTGTTACATTTCTAATTTACGGCATTTTAACATCAGCGTTATAGTGTTGGTCCTATTCAGGGTACGTACTATAAGAGGTAAAAATGCCAAAACAACAATTCAAATTAGCGGCATTGTCAGCTGCGGTGGTCATGGGCTTGGCAGCCTGCGGTGGCAGCAGCGATGACAACTACGCACCAACGGTCTCGGCTGAAACCGAAGTAATGGTCGGCGAAGGTCAGACTATTGAAGGGCAAGTTCAGGCAACAGACCCTAACGGCGATGCATTAACCTACTCTGCACGCGCTTTCACTGCTGACGGTAAAGAAGCCAATGGCATAGTCACTATCGATTCTTCTGGTCATTTTAAATACATCACCCTAGCTGCAGAGGACGTAACTATTGAAGTGACGGTTAGTGATGGTGAAGAAGAAACGATTGAAACTATTGAATTAGCCGCCGAGCAAATTCCAAGTGACCCAATTGCTTATCAACAGTGGCACTTACAAAATACTGGGCAAAAAGCTTATACCCAAACCCAGGCCGCACTAGACTTTTTAGTCAATAATTATGGTTGGACGGAAGAGCAAGCGCGCGAAGCCTTCTTTGATGAAAGTATTTATGTGCCGGGCGAAGACATGAATGTGCTGGAAGCCTATGCGCAAGGTGCCTTTGGTCAGGGCATGATGGTTGGCGTGGTCGACTCTGGTTTAGAAATTAACCACCCGGATTTAAACGCTAACATTGCTGCCAATATGTCACTGAACTTTGCGCCGAATGCGTTGGACAAAATGGACCCAACCAATCGCTCTTCGGCTACCGGAGACCACGGCACTTCAGTTGCTGGGCTAATAGCTGCTGTTTCAGGAAACGGAGTTGGGGGGCGAGGCGTCGCGCCACAGGCGAAGGTGTTTGGTACTAACTATTTGAATGCTAATGTTGATCAAAGTGTACTTAATACCGCTTTAAGCCACGGTTTGCCGGGCAGTGGTGTGACAGAAAATGATCCTCTTATCGCTTATAACCGCAGTTACGGTATTTCTTACCCAGCGGCGTTATATACTTACCCAACAGACGAAGCGTTTGAGAAATATGTAGCGACTCAGCTGCGTAGTGGGCTCGGCGCTTTAAATGTTAAGTCTGCGGGTAATGCATTTAACAGTTATGGCAGTGCCACCGGGCTTTGTGATATCAACGGAGCCAACAGCTCTGGACTATCTTGTTTGAACGGTAATATGGACCCGTCTAACGCGAACTTCTACACAACGACAATTGCGGCTGTAAACTCAGACGGTGGACACAGTAGCTACTCTACTGCAGGTGCTAATATTTTCGTATCCGCTCCGGCAGGCGAAAGTGGTGAGTTTGCACCGGCTATGGTAACGACCGACCAGTCGACTTGTTTACAAGGCTACAGTAGCTTCGCTTACCAGGAGTACTTGGATGAGCTAGCCGGAGCGCCGGGTTATTTCGAAGCGTTCCGCAACTTTAACGCGCCAGGCCATGATGAAAACCCATCGTGTAACTTTACCAGCACCTTTAACGGTACCTCTTCAGCGGCACCAAACGCTTCAGGAGTCGTCGCTCTGGTTGGTTCGGCTAACCCTGCGTTAAGTGCTCGCGAAATTCGTCATATTTTAGCGAATACTGCTGACCAGGTTGATGCTGAAGACGAAGGCGTTGTCCTTGCAGTTAATGGCGGCGAGTTCGTTGCAGATCCAGGTTGGGTTGAAAACGCAGCAGGCTATGCATTTAACCTGAAATACGGCTTTGGTCGTGTGAATGCTGGTGCTGCGGTTGCTATGGCGAAAGAAACGGAAGCGGGCTCTATGCCAGCTTTGGTCGAAACGAGTTGGATGGATGTTTCGCCTGAGACCGCGCTAAATATTCCGGATAACAATGCTGAAGGTGCGAGTTATAGCTTCACCGTTGAAAGCGACATGACACTGGAAGGTCTGCAAATGGCCTTAACCGTAAGTAACGATGACTTCGAAGGGGCAGGGTGTGATTTTTATAGCACCGCTGGATCTGACTTGGCGGTGGAGTTAACGTCACCGGCAGGAACAACAACTCAGTTATTGTCTGGTCGCCAGGAGATTGTTGTTGGTGCAAACGGGCAATGCAGTTCGTATATACTTGAAGAGACAGTATTTTTAGCAAATGCATTTTACGGTGAAAACTTAGCCGGCGAATGGACAGTTCGTTTAGTCGATACTAATGGTGATGATTTGAACTTAGGTGAACTCGCGGTATCTAATAATACAGTACCTTCAGTTCTGGAAGCTGTCAGCGTTCGTGCATTCGGTCATTAATAGGGGCAAAGAGATATGAGTTTAGTAAAAGCACTATTAGCAGTGGCCGTAAGCGGCGTAGTTGCAGTTTCGGCTACCGCGCAGGAGCTACCGGCTCCTCAACAGAAGAAGACGCCTGCTGTCGATTTAACCAAAAAGTTTGACGGAAAGGCGGATTACCAACGGTATAGCTTTACAAGCCTGCCAGAGTCAGTTGATGCTTCTGAGCAAAGTGGGGATGTTTTGTTGGCCGGCACTGAGATGGTTGACCGCTTTACCGGAGAGAAAGCTTATGTTTCGGGTGTGGTCACGGTGTTAACCGAGAACGTAAGTGCTGATGACTTAGCCTCAGAGTTTGGATTAATCGTAGAGCGTGTCTATTCGCGCCTGAATCTGGCCTTACTTAAGGCTCCTGAAGGCACTGACATGCTGCAGTTGCGAGAGCAGCTTAAAGGCGTAGAAGGTGTTAACAGTATTAAAGTCGAGATTGTCGAGAATATTCGCAAACCTCACGTGCTTTAATAGTTGCCCAACCAATGAAGCCGCATCTGGTTCGTTCCTGGTGCGGTTTTTTTATGGGGTTTAAGGTACAATTTGGACATAACTTTTAGAAACACACTATTTATGCTTGAAGATGTAAAGAAAATTGCCCGCGAAGCTGGCGCAGCCATTATGGACGTGTACGAAAGTGATAACTTTAACGTGCAAAAAAAGGGCGACGACAGCCCGCTGACAAAGGCCGATTTAGCAGCGCACAAGGTTATTTGTGACGGTCTGCGTACGTTGGAGACCCAGTATCCGATTATTTCTGAAGAGTCTTCAGATATTAGTTGGGAGCAGCGTAAACACTGGAGTCGCTACTGGTTGGTTGACCCACTTGATGGCACCAAAGAGTTTATTAAGCGTAACGGTGAGTTCACGGTGAACATTGCGTTAATTGAAAAAGGCGTGCCAGTGATGGGCGTGGTTTATGCCCCAGTGCTGGATGCCATGTATACCGGCGAGCGCGACGAGGGCGCCTTTTTGAATGACAAGCCGATTAAAGTGGCTATCGAGGCCCCCGCGACTTTGCGTGTGGTCGGCTCGCGCTCACACCCGTCACAAGAAACGACGGATTGGCTGGATGCCTTAGGCAAACCTTACGAAATGGTGCCCATGGGCAGCTCATTGAAGATATGCCTGGTGGCCGAAGGTGAAGCGGATATTTACCCGCGTTTAGGCCCTACCTGTGAGTGGGATACCGCGGCAGCCCATGCCGTCTTAAGCGCCGCGGGTGGCGACATTACCACCATTAACGGCGATCCACTGCTTTATAATCAAAAAGACGATTATTTGAACCCGCATTTTATTGCGAAATAAAACAATGGCACCTGATGCTATAAGCCTCAGGTGCATTCTCTGCATTTATACTGTTTTGCGGTGATCCGACAGAACCTTTCCGGCACCGACTTCATATTGAGCAAGCGCTTCCATAATAGCAACCAGACAGTTGTCACGTAGCTGCTCAAGCTCTTTAACGCTGCGGTTAGCTGCTTGTTCATGAGTTCCTTCAACCATGCGATCAATCAATGACTCGGTAAGCTCCGGTGCTTCCAGTTTGGTCCAGGGCAGTTTTAAAGCGGGGCCGAACTGCTTAAGCATGTGCCGCATACCGGTGTCACCGCCGGCTAAATGATAAGTCAAGTTGGTGCCCATGAGTGCCCAGCGTAAGCCCGGGCCGTAGGTAATGGCATCATCCAACTCACCGGTTGTTGCAATACCGTCGTTCACCAGGTGAAGGTTTTCGCGCCACAAAGCTTCAAGCAGGCGATCGGACAAGTGACCGTCAATTTCCTTACGAACATGCAATGGGTGCATACCCAGGCTTTTATATATGCGCTGAGCTTTGTTAATGGCATCGGCGGCTGTTTTCTCACCACCAACAACTTCGACCAATGGCAGTAAATACACCGGGTTGAACGGATGCGTCACGACTAAACGCTCGGGTAGCGCCACATTTTCTTGTAACACGCTGGGCTTAAAGCCTGAGGTTGATGAACCAATGATGGCATCCGTTGGCGCACACTCACTAATTTGCTTTAATAACGAACATTTCAGCTCCACCACTTCCGGCGCGCTTTCCTGAATAATGTCAGCCTCATCGCAGGCATCTTCCAGTGTGTCATAAAACGTTAGGTTATCGATGCTGGCACCGTCTTTTAAGCCCAGTTTCTCGAGCGACGGCCAGGCATTTCCGATACTTTCTTTCAGCTTTTCATGAGCATTTTCACCTGGGTCCCAGGCTTTCACACGATACCCATTTGCAAGATAACGTGCCGCCCAGCCTGCGCCAATAACGCCGGTTCCAATAATAGCTGCTGTTGCCTGTGTCATATTAGCCCACCTTTACCAAGTTCAGCTTGTCTCGCGTTTGCTGCGGTGTCATTGGCACAGCTCCCAGGTTATCTAAAAGGTTTACCGCTTTTTCAACCAGTTGTTCGTTGCTGGCAAGCTCGCCTTTTCGCAAGTACAAGTTGTCCTCTAGGCCAATACGAATATTGCCACCTAACAGTGCGGCTTGTGCTGCCATTGGAAACTGATGGCGACCAATTCCAAACCCGGCCCATACTGAGTCGTCGGGCAAACTGTCGACCATTGCTTTCATAGTGGTGGTATCAGCCGGCGCTCCCCAGGGAATGCCTAAACACAGCTGAAATAAAGCGGGCGAATCGAGCAAGCCTTCTTTTTGCATTTGTTTGGCAAACGCAAGGTTGCCGGTGTCAAAAATCTCAAGCTCCGGTTTTACGCCAAGCTCTTGAACACGTTTAGCGCCTTTACGCAGCATTTCCGGACTGGACACATAAACGAGGTTTTCGTCACCAAAATTAAGTGAGCCACAATCTAAGGTGCAGATTTCTGGCTTCAGCTCTTCTATGTGAACCAGGCGCTCTTCTGCGCCCACTAGGTCTGTATCTTGAGTGAACTGAGTCGGGTCGCTGTCCGGTCCCAAAAAAAGATCGCCGCCCATGCCGGCGGTGAGGTTTAGTACAATGTCCGTGTTGCTGCTTCTGACCCGGTCAACCACTTCGCGATAAAGTGCCACGTCACGACTGGGCTTGCCCGTTTGCGGATCGCGCACATGAATGTGAGCAACAGAAGCGCCGGCTTCCGCGGCAGCAATGGTTGATTCTGCGATTTCTTTTGGGGTTACCGGAACCGCTGGGTTTTTGCCGGTCGTGTCACCAGCACCGGTAATAGCGCATGTCACAATGACGTTGTTGTTCATAAGTCACCTTAAGCATTGATAAGTTTTCTATCATGCTAGCTGTTTTCCCGTCGCTAACTATTGAGAAAGCGAGAGCGACTTATGGTTTTTCGACAATTTTTAAGGAGCGAGCAGTAATCCTCGGTCTTTACTCGGTTGAATACCAAATTCGTCTTTGTAAATAGCGCTTAAATAAGCGGCGGATGAAAAACCACAAGCGAGAGAAACTTCTAAAACCGACATTTCAGTTTGATGTAGCAGTTGACGAGCATGCTCCAGACGTAACTTGCGGTAATATTTTTTCGGAGTTGTATTGAGCTCTTTAGCAAACAGTCGCTCAAGTTCACGTTGAGACACCAGTGCTTTCTCTGCAATTTCGCGAATGGATAAATTTGACGTGAGGTTGTCTTCCATCAGAGAGACGGCTTTTATCAGCTTACGATTGGTGGTCATTAAACGGTTGCGTAGCTTCATACGCTGCGAGTCGTTTGCGCCTAAAATTCGATGATACATAAACTGCTCGGCAACATCGGCGGCAAGTTCGTAACTGTGACTGGCCCAAATAATGTTCAGCATCATGTCTAAACTGCTGAGCCCTCCCGAAGAGGAAATGCGGTTCTCTTCAATTAAAAAGCGCTCGGGTACCACTTGCACCGTTGGGTGGCCTTCTTTGAAGCTGCTGGCCGCTTCCCAGTGCATGGTGGTGCGCTGGCCACTCATGACACCGGCTTTAATCAATAATTGCGCACCGGTATCAACACCACCGAGACTATAGCCGTTGGCGGCCAGGCGACGCAGTTCAGCGTATAATTCGTGCGAGGCATGTTCATAAGGGTCGAACCCTGACACGACGATAAAGGTTTGGTAGTCATCGGGGCAGGTATCTATGCGATAATCGGCGTCTATTTTCATACCGTTGCTGGCGGTTGCTGGTTTGCCGGTGTCCGTAACAAAAGAAAACTCAAACAAATGCTCGCCGGAAAGTCTGTTTGCAACACGTAGTGGTTCCGAAATACACGCCAGTGCAAACAACGAAAACTGGTCCACTAAAATAAAAGCAATGTGGATGGTGTCACTGTCGCCAAACTTCGGTGGCAGAAAGTTATCGCTTAAATTGTAGTCACATTGCTTAGAGTCCATAGGAGAAAAACCTAAATAAAGTGTCGTATAACCTAAAGTTTAATCTTACCTGAGTTATAGCATACATAACACACTAGAAAGACTTCTTGCCGCTCAAGGCACTCATTTTGGGAACGAACGGGTAAGAAACAATAGGGAAAAAGATGAAAACATTATCACAGTTTAAATTATCAGCACTTGCATTAACCATTAGTACGCTAACGATACCCTCAGTGACGTTAGCCCAGGACAATCAAAACGAAACAGACGCGCAAGACGAGCAATATGAAACCATTACGGTTACGTCTAACCGCCGTACAAAAAGCTTAAATGAAGTACCTATGGCGGTAACCGCACTGGGCTCAATGACTATTGAGCGCGCAAACGTGCTGGACATTGAAGATGTGGCCGGTATGACACCGGGCTTTTCCATTTCGACTTATAATCCAGTGACACCACAACCGTATATTCGCGGTGTGGGCACAAACTCGAGCTCTGTTGGTGATGACGCTTCTGTGGGCGTGTTTATCGATGATGTTTATGCAGGGCGTGCCGGAGGCTTTCGCTCGGACATGTTCGACATACAGCGTGTTGAAGTACTGCGGGGCCCACAAGGGTCGTTGTACGGACGCAACGTCGCGGGTGGTGCTATTAGCGTTATTACCAAAGATCCGACCGAGTTTTTTGAAGCTAAGGTTAAAGGAACATTGGGTAGTTACAACCTGATGGAGCTTCAGGGCATGGTCAGCGGCCCGGTCGCTGACGATATTAATGGTCGCTTTGCCGGCTCTACCCGTCAGCGCGATGGTTGGGTTGATAACGTCTATACCGGCAATGAACTGCGTGATCAGGACAATAAGTCGTTTCGCGGCAAGCTGGACTTTGACTTGTCACAGTCCGCTGACTTAATGCTCATTGCCGATTATGCCAAAGACACTTTAGAAGGGCCCGGTGCTCGTTCAGTGACACACTATGACGAAGTGTTTGGCTCCAAGTACCCAACGCAAGATGAAATTGACCAGGTCGACTTATACAAAGACGGCTCGACTGATCGGGAGATTTTTGGGTTGTCGGCGAACTTAACCGTTGACTTAGACGAGCATTTATTCACCTCTATAACGGCTTATCGTGAGCAGGACTATTACTTTTTTGACGATTTAACCGGCCGTTACTTGCGTGATGCAGGCTTGTCGTTAATGAACGATGCCAGTGAAACTTCCAAACAGATCACCCAGGAGTTTCGTCTGCAAAACCTCACCAACGGGCCGTTTGAGTGGACCGCGGGTGTGTACTTGTTCAATGAAGAGATTGAACGTCTGGAAGCCTGGGATTCAACCAAAATGTACGAGTTACAGGGCGTTGATAACATGAGCTCGCGCGGTGTTTGGGATGCCGCGAATGAAACCGATAGCTACGCCGTATTTGGTGAAGGCAGCTACCGTTTAAACAATAACTGGGGGATAACCTTAGGTGGTCGTTATACTTACGACAAAAAAGACTTTTCTGTCGTTGCTTCTGGCGCGCCGGACTTGTTAGGTTTCTTACAGGGAAATTATCAGGTAGCAAAAGAGAAAAGCTGGAACAGCTTTACGCCGAAGCTGACAGTGAACTACTTTTCTGAGCAAGGTGATATGGTGTACCTGACGTTGTCGGAAGGCTACAAAGCCGGAGGCTATAACGGTATTGCCGCGACTGAGCAAGCGGCGGGCGTGCCCTTTGATCAGGAAAAAGCGCGCAACTATGAATTAGGCTTTAAAGCGCGTTTCTTTGACAAAGCCTTGTCATTAAATGGTGCGGCGTACTTCCTTGATTACACCGACTTGCAGAACTTTACGACCGACATTGAAACCGGTGAAGTGCGAACGGCAACAGGTGACGCTGAAGTAAAAGGTATCGAACTTGATGCTAATGCCTTTATTACTGACGGTTTGCGGATGTTTGCGACCTATGCGTATACCGACTCGGAGTTTACGTCGTTTGAAAGTGATGCAAGCGTTGTTGGCAACAGTCTGGCTCGTACCCCAGAGCACAGTGGCTCAGTTGGCTTTAATTACCAGTGGCTGCTCGATGGTGGGCATACAATGGACTGGCGTACAGATGTCACTTATCAGGATGAGATGTTCTTTAGTGTTGGCAACGAAGAAACGACAAAAACGGACAGTTATGCTCTGGTGAATTCTAACCTTACCTGGGAAACCATGGACGGTTGGGAGTTTTCCGTTTATGGCAAAAACTTAACGGATAAAGAGTATATTGTGCATTCGTTTTCACTAACAGGAGTTGGCTTCGCAATTCAGGGAGAGCCTAGAACTTTCGGAATTAGCGTCGCTAAATCATTCTAATGAAGCAATCGAAACTGGACGTCGCTGTTTTTACACCGGCGTTTATCATCGCAGCTGCTGTGGCGGCTGCGTTGATTTTAGCCCCGATCGAGTCTCAAGCCTGGGCAAGCCAGGCCATGTCAGCTATTACTAATAATTTTGGTTGGCTACTGGTAATTTTTGGGTTTGGCGCTTTTGTCTTTGCGCTTTGGTTGGCTTTTGGTCGCTATGGACAGGTGAAATTAGCGACAGAGCACGTCGATAAGGAATACTCAGAAGTTAGCTGGGCTGCGATGATGTTCTCAGCCGGTATTGGCATTGGGCTGATGAGCTGGTCGTTTGTAGAGCCGATTTACTATTTGTCGACCCCGCCCCTGGGACTGGAGGCGCACTCCACCGCGGCTTATAACTGGGGACACATGTACACCTTGTTCCATTGGAGCTTCGTTCCATGGACACTCTATGCCATTCCAGCTGTGGCGGTTGCTTATCGCTTGTACGTGCGCGAGCGCCCGTTTTTGCGTATTTCAGAAGCTTGCCGTCCGGTCTATAAAAAGCAAAGTGATGGAGCCTTAGGCGCGCTGACAGACACCTTGATTTTACTGGGGTTACTGGGCGGCGCCGGCACTTCATTAGGACTAGGAGTGCCGTTAGTATCAGAGCTGGTGAGCCACCTGTTTGGTGTCGAAGACTCTATCGGCATGCGTTTAGGCGTCATTGGTTTTTGGGCACTACTGTTTGGTGGCAGCGCCTACCGAGGGTTAAAGCAGGGTATTCGATGGTTGAGTGATATTAACATTGTACTGGCGATTATTGTGGTGCTGTTTGTGTTGTTTGCCGGCCCCACCGTTTTCATTTTGTCACTGACCATGAATAGCTTGGGTTTGCTGCTGGATAGCTTTGCACAAATTAGCTTCTGGCTGGCTCCCATTACCGGCGATAACTTCCCTGACAACTGGACATTGTTTTACTGGGCGTGGTGGATAGCTTATGCGCCATTAATGGGATTATTTATTGGGCGTATTTCCAAAGGGCGCACCATAAAAAGCTTAGTGCTTGGCACACTCACCTGGGGCAGTTTGGGCTGTATGACCTTTTTGGCGGTGTGTGGCGCCTATGCGCAGCACTTGCAACTGACCGGAGCTCTCGATGTATCGAGCATTCTGGGGACGTCGGGCATACCTGCCACCGTTGTTGCGATATTAGAAACCTTGCCGTTTAGCACGTTGGTGATTGGCGTATTTACCTTGTTGAGCTTTGTGTTCTTGGCAACAACGTTAGACTCCTCGGCGTATGTGCTTGCCAGCATTAGCACTAAAAACCTGGCTGGAGACGAAGAGCCTGCGCGCTGGAACCGCGTTGCCTGGGCGGTCATTCTAGCGGCGCTGGCGGTTGGCCTGCTGGTGATTGATGCGCTGGATACTGTGAAAGCGTCCACAATTATGTTGGCACTGCCGCTTATTCCGGTGTTACTGGTGTTGTTTAAGTCTTTATTGAATCAATTGCATGATGACTTTGGCCGACAGCTTGCTAAACCTGAGCTGGTGATATCGACCAAGCATTCGACGAAAGGGAAAGGAGTAAAGAATGACAATTAAAACTGTAGGAGCCGTATTCTCGCTGACGGCGGTGCTTGCGTTAACCGCTTGCTCGTCCGACGTGGGAGATAACCGGGCAAGCTTAGAAGAAGCCGTTGATAATGGTATTCAGGAAGATTGGATACTTAAGGCGCAGAAAAATGCCGAGCAAACGGTGTCGCCGAAATCTATGTCGCAGTTACAAGACGAACTTTTGCCGCATGAAGAAGTGTACCTGCCGGATGACAAAACCGATGGACCGTTTCCGACACTGATCTTTCTGCATGGCTGCAGTGGTCCTACGGCAAGCCACGAAGAAGATTGGGCGGAGCGCTTTAATGAGTTAGGGGTTGCGGTTATTTCGGTGGATAGCTACAGCGGCCGTGGTATTGATTGGAACGATGCCTGTAACTTCGAGAAAATGACTCCCTGGGAGCGCTCTGGTGATATTGTGGCGACCATCGAGTCGCTGTCCGAGCGCACAACCTTTGATGAAAACAATGTCTATCTTGCGGGCTTTTCGCACGGTGCGGGCACCATTTGGACGTTCTTACGCCAGTTATCCGCCGAGAAGACACCATTGAGCGTAGCAAGCTGGCCGGAAACGGATTATGAGTCGGTCATTGATGGGGCTTTCATGTTTTACGGAACGTGTCGCGGACAATGGTCAGCCGATATTGACTCGTTAATGTTGCTTGGAGGGAATGATCGATACATCGATGAAGCCGAGTGCGTAAACTACCAACATCCGGAGAATGCTGGTGAGTTTGAGTATGTTGTCTACCCGGACGCAACACATACCTTTGATCACGCGGATCCAAACCCTGCAAACGTGGAAGCAGGCAGCGTTTATGACGAGCAGGCTACACTGGATGCCTGGCAACGCATAAAAGCGATGATTGAGGAGGACGGCAATGCCAAACAATAAGGTGTTTACGACCTTTCAAGGCGTTATACATCCTTGGTTATGTGATGAAATGGGGCATTTGAATACCCGCAATTATGTTGGAATGTTCGATGATGCCATGCAGCACTTTATGCGCTGTCTCGGTCACAATGCGTCTGAAGCTCGTCAAGAAAACCTGGGCTGGGCGGATGTGCGTCACGAGATCGATTATGTGGCTGAGGTACCGGTTGGTGCCTTAGTCCATATTGATTGTCAGGTGGAAAAGCTGGGGACTAAATCGATCCGTTATCGCCAAACCATGTACCTTAGCGACACTGGAGAAGTTGCGGCGGAGAATGTGGCTACCTCGGTGCTGTTTGATATGAAAGCTCGTAAGGCCGTGCCTTTACCGGATGCCTTTCGTTAAGATTAGATGTTGAACATACCTTTAAGTAGGACTATATTCCCTATATATCTAATTTAATAGGAATTTAGTCCTATATTTTATGGCAAAACGTAACCTGCATAATGTGTTATTTCCCAAACAGCGTAAAGTGTTGAAGCACTTTGGCGAGGATTTACTGCTGGCTGCAAAACGGCGGGGACTCACAAAAAAAATTATATGTGAACGAACAGGCTTTGATAACAAAACGGTTAATAAGGTATTTTCAGGCGACCCGGGGGTCGCTATTGGCACTTATTTAAAAGTGATGGCTGTGCTTGGCATGGAAGATAACTTTTCAGAAATGGCGGCTCACGATGAGGTTGGTCTTAAGTTGCAGAATATTCAATTGTTGGATGGTAAGAAATGAGCCGGCGGACGGTTAATGTGTATGCATCCTGGGCACCCATTGAAGAGCCTTTGTTAATTGGTGAGTTAACGTTTTCAGAGACAAGCCGTGGAGGCGTGTTTAGTTTTGCCTACGATAATGCTTTCCTAACGTCGGACTACCGCTTGCAGGTTGACCCTCAGCTCACGCTACACCGTGGTGAGTTTTACAATGACACACCGGATAAAAACTTCAGGGCGTTTCTAGATTCGTCTCCGGATAGGTGGGGACGGATTTTGATGCAGCGCCGCGCTCTTCGCTGGGAGGCGCAAGACCAAAAGCATGTGTTGTGGACGAGAATAACCATCTTTGGATTGCTAAGTTTCCCAACCTGAATGACGCTTACGATGTTGGTGCCTGGGAGATGCTGTGTCATGAGTTAGCTGTCGCATCAGGCGTGGAAATGTTTGCTTGTGATGTGCGTAAATTTTCATCTCAATACCATACCTTTTTGACAAAGCGGTTTGATCGTGTGGCTGATAAGCGCATTCACTTCTCCTCTGCAATGACGCAGCTTCAATACTATGACGGTGAGCAGTCTGCGGGAGCAAGTTACTTGGAGCTTGCTGAGTTTCTGACGAACCAGGGGGCTGAAACCGAGGCTGATCTTGCGCAGCTATGGCGGCGAATTGTTTTTAATATCGCGGTGTCAAATACCGACGATCATTTGCGTAACCACGGATTTTTATTGACCTCAAAAGGTTGGCGGCTGTCGCCTGCTTATGATTTAAATCCGATTATTGGTAAGAGTGGGTTACACCTTAATATTACCGATACTGCCAATGCGTTAGATTATGATTTAGCTTTTGAAGTCATTGACTTTTTTCGCTTGTCTAAGGACGAAGCGACACAAATTTATGATGACGTGCTTAGCGCTGTAAGAAGTTGGGAGGCTGTTGCTAAACGTTTGGGAATAAGCCGCGCAGAGCAGCTGATGATGCAAAGTGCATTTAATGTATAGAACGTAACTTGGTTCGGTTAATTGAATCGCCACTGCTCTGTTACAAAAGTAATACTATATCCACTTAGTTTTTATGCTTATATGGTATATACCTAATATTGAAGTTTGAATTCAATAGCACCAAGAACTTATCAAACCCATTAAGGTGAAGTTATGAAGCGACTTTTGGTTTTACTAACAGCATTAGTTTTGACAGGGTGCAATAGTGCGCAGTCGGCAAACGGCACTGAGGTTGATGAGCCGGTCACTATGACGGACATAAAAGCGCTTATTGGTACGCCGAAAGCTCAAACGGTAGAAAGCTGCAAAGTATTGCCCGTGGGTAAGAAAGCCTGCGGTGGCCCGGAGGGCTATGTGGTGTATAGCAGCGAAACCATTACTAATGAACAAACGCTACTAGACGCTATTTATAAGTACAATGAAAAGGCTAAAGAGGACGCTAAGACCGGCTATTCAACTTGTGAACATATACCTGAGCCGATGCCACAACTAAAAGGCGGCGTTTGCTGGATACCGTAACGCAGGAAAATGAATGAATGCGATAAAGATGTATATTATGGAGCAGACCGGTATGTAACGCCATGGATGGCGTTACATAAGCCCCCAGGGATGATGGGATGGACACCTCGCTTTACACGGCGTCGCAATGCGCCATTATTAAAGTGATGTGTTCAATAATCTCAAACGAGGTGTCCACCCATGAAAGTTACAACAATTAGTATCGATTTGGCAAAATCTGTTTTTCAAGTTTGCGGAACTAATCAAGGGGGAACCGAAGTGTTCAACCGCCAAGTCCGAAGAAACAAATTGCTCGAGACCGTTATACAGTTCCCAGATGCTGATGTTGTGATGGAGGCATGCAGTGGCTCTAACTACTGGGGCCGTTTGTTTATTAAGCATGGTTTAACCGTCAAACTCATCCCCCCTCAGCATGTAAAACCATTTGTACGTGGAAA
>NZ_FNCB01000017.1 GCF_900100855.1 Idiomarina zobellii | reverse complement strand
GTTTTTTAACCAGTTTCGGCTCAAATGAGCCGGCTCTGTCGCGGGGCGTATCTAATTCAAAGCTGCCGGCAGGACTCTTGACTGTTTTTGACGTCGAACCGTTCTTGCGGTTAGATTGCTCTTTATCACTGAGATGCTCTTCAAGCTCAGCCTGCATCGCGGCTTCGGTGAGTTGTTTAATAAGCGGTGTCAGGATGCCGTCTTTGCCGGTGAGGTCTTTGCCTTCACGCAACTGCTTTAAAGCGGCATCCATGTCGAAATTGGTTTTGGTCATATGTCATCTCTTTTTTGCTTAGTTTAACGAAATGACACAGAATTCTGAACACTACCGAAAGTCATTTAATACCAACACGTTAAGGTCTGCTCAAGTAAAATGGCCTAATCAGCAGTTGATCATTAAACCCACAGTTTCGGCCAACGCAGACGATACGTTCCGACTGTCAAAGGACAGCTCTACCGATGCATTGATAGAGTCACTGACCGAACACTTCCCAGCCGGTCGCGAATTCATGTTGCAGCCGTTTTTAAACTCCATTGTAGAGCACGGTGAATATTCATTATTCTATTTTGGCGGGGTCTTCAGTCATGCCATTAAAAAGTGCCCCGCTAACGGCGACTTTAGAGTTCAAGAAGAGCACGGCGGTGAATTCTTTCAGGTGAATCCTGATAATGCCATCAAAGAAGTAGCCGAGCGAGCGTTAGGATGCGTCGACGAGACACTGCTCTATGCAAGAATTGATGTTGCTTTATTGAATGATAATACGCCCGCCATTATTGAAATGGAGCTCATTGAACCGAGTTTATATTTCGGGGTTGATGAAGCCAGCGCAGAGCGATTCGTAAAGGCTTATCTCAGTATGATAGATCGTTAATTAGCAATACCGATGATTGGCTCTATCCATGCCATACGAGACGATAAGTCGCTATGGGTGACATAATATAAGGTGCGGTGATGCGCACCTTATGTCGACAGTAAGGCCACTGGTTTCATCTATGGCTCCGGCTATCCATTTAATTCACGCTAAATTAAACGGGTCATCCATTGCACGCGACGGCTCGGTAAACCACACAGGGCCGTCGTCCGTTATATAGAAATGATCTTCTAAACGGACGCCAAAAGCGTTTGGTTTTATGACCATCGGCTCGTTGCTAAAGCACATTCCCGGTGCCAATACGGTTTTATCACCGCCCACCAGATAAGGCCATTCATGTAAATCCATGCCAATACCGTGCCCCGTTCGATGAGGGACACCGGGTAACTGATAGTCCGCTTTTAAGCCAAGCTTAGCGAGTTCCTCTCGTACCGCATCATCCACCGACTCGCAGGTATTTCCATTGTGCGCGGCATCAAATGCGGCTTGCTGAAGCTGCCGCTCGTATTGCCAGAATGTCTTTTGCTCAGCATTAGCCTCACCGAATGGATACGTGCGGGTAATGTCAGAATGGTAACCATGTAACTTACAACCAGTATCAATTAGGACCCAGTCATTTTTTTCCAGTTTTTGTTCATGACTGACGCCATGCGGGTAACTGGTCCCCTGACCAAACAATACAATGCAGAAGAAAGATCCACTTGCGCCCACTTTGCGATGAGCTTCGTCAATAAACGCCCGCACCTCTGAGGCCGTTACCCCTTCCTGTAGCATTGCCCCGGTCGCACGATGCACCGCCATGGTCATATCCATTGCGGTTTGTATGTGTGCGAGCTCAGCGTTTGACTTATGCATGCGACACTCAGCGGTAATCACTTTTGCGTCGCACATTTGCGCTGCCGGATAGCGCTCCTCAAGGTTTGAAACAATGCTATAAGACGATGACTCGTCCAGCGCGAGTTTACCCTTGGTCAATTCATTCTCTTTCAGAAAATCAATAATATAATCGTAGGGTGATTCGTGTTCTTCCCACAGCAAGGTCTTCATTGGCAGCTTCATCGCTTGCGTTAGTGACCCAATTTCAAACGCAGGCGCTATTAATGTAACCGCGCCTTCGACAGGCACAATTGCGCCCACCAGACGCTCACTTGGGTACCATTTTAAACCGGTAAAATACTCTAAATTAGTACCCGCATTTAAATACATCGCATCGATGCCTTTGGCTCGCATCAATGTCTGGGCTTTGTCGACTCTCGCCTGATACTCTTCCAATGTAATGGGCTGAACATTCAGTGTCATATCTTCTAATGCATCGAGGGCGGTCTTTGCTTCGGTAATGCCTACACCATGGGTCATTCTGCCTCCTAAAATGTCATTTCGTATGAACCGCTAGATTCAAGTAGATGGCCGATTCTGCTAAATAATGGCGAAATATAATAGCCAGCTTTAGGATTTAATTTTTAACACACTGATTTATATAGATTTTGTTTTTGGCTTAACTCTTGCATTATGACTCATAATAAAAAGACAAGAACAATAAGGACGCATTATGAGTGTGAAATTCGAAGATCGACCTTTAGACAAGGTTCGTGAGGAAACTATTGACCAACTGGTCATGAACTACGGTCACGGGGAACTTTCCTCAGAAGCGTTTGAGCGCCGTCTCGATGCGGCGATGGACGCAACGGAGCATAGCCAATTAGCAAAACTGGTTGAAGACTTAGAGCTAAAACCTGATACCTCTTACGACAGTATGAAAGAAAAGCAATTCTCACCACAATATGGTGAGGGTCGTGCTCAACCAACAGAAAATGTGGTCTCTATTTTATCATCCAACGAGCGAACAGGCGTATGGACGGTACCGCGTGAAATAACGGTGTATGACTTTCTGGGCTCTGTCGAACTCGACTTTACAGATGCGGTATTCCAACACCCCGATGTGACGATCAAAGTGGTCGGGATGCTTTCAAGTCTCGAGATTTACGTGCCTGAAGAAATCATGATAAGCACCAACGTATTTAATATTCTTGGCTCCACTGAAAACAAAGCGCCGTCCATGGGAAACCTGAAGCAAGTTCCCCATATTCGCATTGAAGGCTTTCACGTGCTCGGTTCGGTTGAGGTAAAAGTCAAACGCACCATTAAAGAGAAATTCGTGGCTTTTGCAAACAGCCTGAAAGAAACCTTTAACTCAAAGAACTTCTACTAAGCAGCAGCCAGCTGTGCCAAATACTCGTCATAACTGCCGGCAAAGTCGCGTAAGCCTTTGTCGGTAATTTCAATAATACGAGTAGCCAGTGAAGACACAAATTCGCGGTCATGACTGACAAATAGCAAAGTACCCTCGAACTGCTCCAACGCCAGGTTCAGAGACTCAATAGATTCCATATCCAAATGGTTGGTCGGTTCATCCATCACCAGAATATTGGGCTTCTGAAGAATTAACTTACCGAATATCATCCGCCCTTTCTCACCACCGGACAAAATAGACACTGGCTTTTGAATATCGTCTGACGAAAACAGCATACGCCCCAAAACACCGCGTATCGACTGCTCGTCGTCACTGGGTTGCTTCCATTGATACATCCACTCGTACACCGTCATTTCCTGTTTGAACAGGTGAGCGTGGTCCTGAGCGTAATAACCAATATTGGCATTTTCTGACCATTTGATACTGCCGGATTCCGGTGTATAGTCGCCCATCAAACATTTCAGCAAAGTCGTTTTACCAATACCATTGGCACCAATAATGGCGACTTTTTCGCCCACTTCTACCGAGGTACTCAAGCCTTTCAATACCGCCTGCTCGTCAAAGCTTTTACGCACATTCTCGGTTTCAAGCGCCAGCCGGTACAGCTTCTTCTCTTGCGTGAACCGAATGTACGGGTTTACCCGGCTTGAGGCTTTCACTTCTTCCAGCTGAATTTTTTCCATTTGTCGTTGGCGCGATGTCGCCTGTTTGGCTTTCGACGCATTCGCCGAGAAGCGGCTAACAAAACTCTGCAGCTCTGCAATCTTCTCTTTCTTCTTAGCGTTATCATTCATCAGTTGCTCACGCGCCTGAGTCGCAGCAAACATATATTCGTCATAGTTGCCTGGGTAAACACGCAACTCACCGTAATCAATATCCGCCATGTGCGTACACACCGTGTTCAGAAAGTGACGGTCGTGCGAAATAATGATCATGGTGCTTTGCTTTTCCGCCAGCACATCTTCTAACCAGCGAATGGTGTTAATGTCCAGGTTGTTGGTCGGCTCATCTAACAACATAATATCCGGCTCAGAGAACAGTACCTGCGCCAGCAAAACTCGAATTTTAACGCCCGGTGCCAACGCCGACATTAAGCCGAAGTGCTGCTCTACCGGTATACCTAAACCCAACAGCAATTCGCCAGCACGAGACTCGGCTGTGTAACCATCCATTTCAGCGAACTCGGTTTCCAAATCGGCTACACGCATGCCGTCTTCTTCACTCATCTCACCGCTGCTGTATATGCGATCGCGCTCTTCTTTTACTGCCCAGAGCTCTTCGTGCCCCATAATGACGGCATCAACCACGCTGTATTCTTCGTAGGCAAACTGGTCCTGACGCAATTTACCAATGCGGGTGTTGGGCTCTAACGACACGTTACCGGCGGATGGCTCTTGCTCACCACTTAAAATGCGCATAAAGGTCGACTTACCGCAGCCATTAGCACCAATAAGGCCGTAACGATTGCCATTGCCGAATTTAACAGAAATATTTTCAAAAAGAGGCTTCGCACCAAATTGCATGGTGATATTTGCAGCAGAAATCACGTAATCTATATCCAGAATGAGGGAGTAAAAATTGAGCGCGCAATGTACGTGTTTTTCCCGTAAATTACAAAGAAAGATTCACAAATAGGTAAATAGACGATGCAAATGTCCTGGACTGATGTTTCCACGAATTTTAGTAAAATTTGGAATACCGAGCTTTGGAAAACCGGAGACGCACAAATTCATTTAAGCCAGGTTATTATTGCCCTGGCGCTCATTGTTGTGGGTGTTATTGTCATTCGCTGGGTGGGTTCACGGCTGGTCAAGCGCGCACTGAAATCTGCCCATGCGTCGCAGAATACGATTTTCGCCTTTCGTAAGTTGTTTTCATTTTTAGCTTACGTTCTTATCGTACTCATTGCCCTGCCGGTTGCCGGCATACCTATTACGATATTTGCCGTACTCGGTGGTGCACTGGCCATTGGTGTGGGTTTTGGTGCTCAGAACTTATTGAATAACTTAATATCGGGCATGATTCTGATTGCCGAGCGCCCTATTCGTATTGGCGATATTGTCGAGCTGGAAAATGAACGAGGTCGCATTGAAGAAATTGGTAATCGGTGTGTGCGAATTAAACGTTATGATGGCGTTCATGTATTGGTTCCGAATAGCTACTTTCTGGAGCAACGTGTGGTTAACTGGACGCTGGTTTCAACAGAAATACGCAGTACGGTGACAGTAGGAGTGGCTTATGGCTCACCGATAGATAAAGTACGCGAGCTGATGTTGGAAGCAGCCAGTAAACACGAAAAAATTGTTCAGGAACTGCCAATTGAAGTGTTCTTCGATGACTTTGGTGACAACAGCTTAACCTTTAATTTAATGTTCTGGACAGCGGTTGAAGCCCCTATGGATATTCGTCGTGTTCAGTCCGATATTCGTTTTAAAATAGATAAGCTCTTCGCCGAAAGCAACATTGTTATTGCCTTCCCGCAACGCGACGTGCATTTAGACACGCTAAAACCGCTGGAAATAAAAATGACAAAAGCAGACGCATAGACGCATAAAAAAAGCCACCTCAGATGAGGTGGCGTGCAATTACAACAATAACAACCAGGGATTACTTCGTTTAAAACTCGTAGCTGTAACTCAAGCTAACGACGGTTCCTACTTCTTTACTACGGACTAAAATGTCCGATTGGTTCACTTCCTGATCTTCACCCAGCAAGTTTTCCACTTTTAAGCCAATCTTTGAGTTGAAGTTCGGGTAGTAATTGTAAACCAAGTCCAGTGAATGGAATGGTTGCTCATAAGCGTCATCACGACCACCAACACCGGCTGCCAGAATGCGTTCACCAAAGACGTTGTAAACCAACGAGGTTGAGTGCTCACCGTTAGCAGAATCGTAGTTTAACTGGAAGTTAGCGACATACTCTGAATGTCCGGTCATACGCTTCGTCGGGTTGGTTAAGTTACCCGCCAACGCAGGGTCAATCGACGCTTCTGAGTCACTCCAGGTTAAGTTACCTGAGGTGAAGAAGCCGTTCGCCAGGTAGCCTAAGTCGTGCAACCACTCAAACTCAACCCCGTAGACTTCAGCGGACTCACCGTTAACATAGGTCAATGTGTAGTCTTCATCTCCGACACGAAGTACCGACTCTATCGGGTTCGAAATATCCTTATAAAACGCTGCAACGGTGTAGTTATCTCCGTTATCCGCATAGTACTCGAAACGAGCGTCGTAGTTTTTCAAGTCACTACTTTGCAGGCCAGCAGTACCAAAGGTACGAATGTCTGTAACCGGGTCGTAGTAAGCGACAGGTACCGTTTCACGCAAGTCCGGGCGAACGACTGTTTCACCATAACCAAAGCGAAGCTGGTAATTATCACTTGCCATGTAGGTCAGCGACAAAGCAGTATAAATATCGTCTTCGGAAATCGAACTGTCGACAACGCGCTGAGGATTAAAGTAATTATTTAAATCCTGCTCGTCGAAAATTAAGCTCGAGGTCGCCAATGACACTTGTTTAAAGTCTTCGTAGCGAATACCACCACTGACACGCCAGGTATTGTCGAATATGGCGTCGAACTCACCGTAATACGCATCAATTTTCTGAGCGGCTAAATAGTCGTCTGCATTTGGCGCGCCCGGTTCACGGAAGGTAATACGAAAATCGTTTTCGTCAATGACCTCATCCGTCAAATAACCGGTAACACCCAATACATTGTCCAAGTCATCCAACACAGACAGGCGTGAACCTGAGGCGTTATCCAAACTGAAGCGACTGGTGCTGTAATAACGAGCTTTATCCATAAAGTCATAACCCGCTTTCAGCTCCAGCTCAATACCAGACAACATAATTGGGAGCGAGAAGTTACCACCGTAAGATTTCACGTTGTCTTCCATGTCAACGAACTGGAAAATCGCCCGGTTGTCATCACCCGTTACACGAGTCTCAGAGAAGCTTCCATCAGTGTTGTAGATGTCATCAAAACGGTAAGACACATCGGTCGGAATGTCCGTTTCCGCTTTTGACTCTGTGTACTGCCAGTCAAACCCAACACCCCAGTAGTCCATAAAGGTGTGCTGACCGCGGAATTGGTCAACATCCAGAACACGCTCTTCATATTTAAACTCATGCTCTCGGTTAGCTATACCCGTTCCTGCAATGGTTTTTAAGTTACTGCCGTTCGGGCTTTGCTTAATACCAAATTCTGACTCGTCCTCTGAGTCTTCCAGATAAATTTTGGTATAGCTAACGTTGTGAGTGTCGAGCTGATAGCCCGCCGTTAAGAAACCATTTAAACGTTCAGTTTCTGTGGTTACAGTGGTTTCAGACAAAGTGTTGTAACACGAGTTAGAAACGTCTTCCGCGGTTTCTAAGGACGTTGAACAGCCTGCTTCGGCGTTGTTACTAATGACGGCATTACGACGCTCTGATGCATCCCAGTCATTGTCGTAGGAAGCAGCAGCCAATACGCCAAAGGTTCCGCCAAACCAGGACTCATCAAAGCTGTTACCCAAGGTCGCTTTTAAATCAAAGTTAGGGTCTAACGACTCTTCCTGAAGCACCATATCTCGCGGCAATTGCTTAGCCAGCGACGCGTTGATGGCACGAGCCTGATCCCCCGCGCTAGTACCGCTGCCAGTTAAGCCGTCGGTATTAATAATATTACGTAAGCTAAAATCGCCTTCGTATCGACCAATAGCGTCCTGAATTCCCGCAGGAATGCCACTGTCGTTGCGGTTATAGGTATAGCCTTCGTCGGCATTACTGTTTAGACCGACACCGGCTTCAACATTAAAGACAAAGTCATTCGGCAATGAACGCGTGCGAATATCGATATTACCGCCACCAAAAGCCGCCGGCATCGACGGTGAAAATACCTTTTGTACCGCCATGCTTTCAATAATGGTCGATGGAATAATGTCCAGCGGCACCACATTACGCGTTAAGTCCGGGCTCGGTATGCTAGCGCCGTTGATGCGCGCACTGGAGTAACGCTCACCTAAACCACGAACATAGATGAACTTACCATCGACAAGGGTCAAACCGGTGACTCGACGCAGCGCTGAAGCAGCGTCACTGTCACCAGAGCGAGATAGCTGTTCTGCGCCTAAAATGTCCGCCACAAAAGCTTGATTTTTACGCTCTTCAACAACTGCAGCCGCACTTCCTTGCAAACGACTGCCGGTAGTCACCACTTCTTCAATAGTTGACTCACGTTCTACGTTAGTTTCATCAGCTTGTTGTGCCAATGCTGCCGGGCTTGTCGCAACCAGACCAAGGCTAACCGCTAACGCTACAGGCTTGAGTTTGTAGTGGTTTTTCATAACTAACTCCTACACTAAAATCGGAAAATAGGCGCAACTCATGTGCGCCTATTCATTAACCTGTAACTCAACTTAGTCCTGCTCAGAAGCTGTTACTGCGTTGTCTACCCACTGATACCACTCAGAGCTGGTGTCGTCGTTAGACAATGCACCGATGAAATCAACCGGGGTAAAGAAGTCATCGTTCAGTGCGGTTAAGTCATCCGCTGCAATGGTGATTGATGAAGACATATCCGTTGAAATGCCGTCGTCATTCAGCACAGTTGCTGAACCATCCAGAATTTCATTCTCACTGTCGTTTTGATACCACTGGGTGTAGGTTTCGCCGTCAGAGAAAGTATTGTCACCGGTGTTCACAAAGTTGTTAGTACACGCCAGTACTGAGCTATAGAAGTCCAGGCCACCGTTATCAACACCCGCTTCACCGTCTGACGTGAAGAAGACACAGCCGTCATCTGCCGTACCGTTTTCTTTGATTTTCAGTACGTTGTACATTTGACCCTGGAAGTTATCGTCAAATTTCGTAGCGATTGAAGGGTCGTTATCACGTACGGATGTGCCGTCGGTAGTGATAATAGTCACGTTAGCGATAGTCGGTGCAGATGTTGGTGCTTGCGAGTAGTCCGGACCATTGTTTTTCTCACCGTCAGCCTCAAAACCACCGTTACCCATGTAGTTGGTCTGACCATCAACAGTCACTGTGCCGTGCTTAATGAACATGAACTGAGCTCGGCCCTGCCAGCCTGCATCCATATCAATTGAGTCGTCCTGAGTATCGGTTACTACAATATGCTTCAGGTCAGCCGCACCACCGAAAAACTCGATGCCGTCATCAAAACCCTGATGAATGTGAATGAATTCGTAAGAAGAGCCTGAACCTACTGCGTTCAACGTTAGTGAGTTCAAGTCGTCACCATCACCGCCGTCACGAGGGCCTGAGCCTGCGTACCAAATTTGTGCGTACTTCATTGAGCCACTGTTGTCAGTGTTGTCGTTACCGCCGTAGAAGCTGACAATACCTTCCGATTCACGGTTACAGGTACCACCGTCACGTTCAGCATCAGTACATTCGTTGGTAACACCATTACCGTTGATGATGATACCGCCCCAGTCCGCGTAGCGTGGGGCGTCGCCGGAGACGTTTAAACGGTCAAACTCATTTGCTGAGGTAAATTTAATAGGCTTATCGAACGTACCAATGGCGTTCAACTGAGCGCCTCGGGCAACCTGAATAATCGCTTCACCTGATGTGAAGGCTAAGATAGCGCCTGGCTCAACCGTCATCACCGGACCATTTTGGTTAATTTCACAATCGGTTGTGGTGTCACAGTCTTCGCCAATCTGCAAAGCACCTTCGAACACGTGAACACCGCCATCCGGTAGCTCATCAAACGTAATGTCTTCAGTAATTTCAATCGTTGCGCTGGCAAAGTCAGTGTCATAAGAGCAGTCTTGACCGTCATACTCACCCTGAACGTCTGCGTAAGTCGCACACGGGTTTGATGAGCCGCTGTCACCACCTGTGTCGCCACCTGCATTTGAACCACCGCCGTTGTTCACAGTTGGGGTTACGTTGATATCGCCACCACAGCCCGCTAAGAAAAGTGCTGCACTTACCGCAGAGATTTTAAATAAGGTATTGAATTTCATTGGGTTCTCCCGACTTCTTGATATCATGTTGTGATTTAAGTCGGGAGCAGATTAAGACGCTTGCATGACAGCATTGTGACAACACAAAAGTGTCACAAAATATTCACGGTTCTGTAACCAAAACTCGAGTTTTTGATCTTTGCACTTGTTGGATAAGTAACCCTAACCTGACTAACAAGCCGAGCGAAAAATTAACTGTTCGTTTGGCTGCTCAAGGTGGTATTCCATGGCCAGCTCGTCGCAGTTGGCCAGCCTTGGGCAAATCTCACAGTCCTTCATGACCTTTTCCGGTAAGGTGTCTTTCGAGCAATGGTCAAAACCCTGCTGCTCAAAAAAGTCCGGCACCCGGGTCAGTACAATCACCCGGTTTAGCTGCAACAAACGGGCTTTTTTCAGTAAGTAAGCCACCAGCATACGACCCTGACCACGCACCTCGGTTTTTGGATTAACACCCAGCGAACGAATTTCCGCTAAGCCCGTGGTGTAGATATACAAAGACGCACAGCCCATGACCTTGCCGTTCACTTCGGTCACCGCAAATTCGTTAATAGAATGCACAATGTCATCTTTAGCTCGTGGCAGGTTCTCGCCGGCTCCGGCCCAGTGCTGAACTAAATCTAAAATGGCACCAATATCCCCTAAGTTGGCGTCACGCACCTGAATCTGCTGTTGCTGCTGTGTCGCTTTTAAAGCTTCATTCACCCGTTGCGGCGAGGTACCGCCCAGCGCGCAACGTTTTTCCAGCAGAGCGTCCAGCGTCAGCCAGTCATAAACATCCTGCTCAATCACCGGGGCCACTGCCTGAAACGCCTCCAGCGGCATATCCTCTAATGGTTTTTTCGCCTGAATAGCCTGTTGCACCAGTTCACCGACGTTGTGATGCGCTTGCCGGAAAGGAATACCTTTGGACACCATATAATCCGCTAATTCCGTCGCATTCGCGTAACCGCCCTGCGCCGCTGTGCGACAGACTTCATGCTTAACCGTCAGACCATTCAGGGTCGAAGTCACCATAGCCAGTGACGCCTGCCAGGTGGTAAAAGCATCGAACAGCCCTTCCTTGTCCTCCTGCATGTCTTTGTTGTAAGCCAATGGCAGCGCTTTTAAGGTCATCATTAAGCCGGTTAACGCCCCCACCACCCGGCCACTTTTACCCCGCACCAACTCCAGCGCGTCCGGATTTTTCTTCTGCGGCATGAGCGAAGACCCCGAGGTCACATTATCGGCCAGCTCAATAAAGCCTGCTTCGCCTGAATTGTAGAAAATTAAATCTTCCGCTAAGCGCGACAAATGCAGCATCGACAACGACGCGGTGCTTAACAGCTCCACCACAAAGTCACGGTCAGATACTGAGTCCAGACTGTTGCGCGTTGCTTCACTAAAACCCAACTCGCTGGCAATGGCTTCGCGGTCAACTGCATAAGCCGTACCCGCCAAAGCTCCGCAACCTAAAGGGCTTTTATTGAGCCGATCAGTGGCGTCTTGTAAGCGCCCACTATCACGTTGCAGCATTTCCACATAGGCCAGGCACCAGTGCGCCAGCAAAACCGGTTGCGCCCGTTGCAGGTGTGTGTAACCGGGTATGACCGTGTCTTTTTCACGTTGCGCCAGATCCAGCAATGCCTGCTGAGTCTGCTTTAACGACTGTTGCAGAGCTCCGGCCTGCTCACGGCACCACAAGCGTAAATCCGTAGCAACCTGATCATTACGGCTGCGCCCGGTATGCAGCTTTTTGGCTAAATCACCTACTTTGGCTATCAGTGCCGCTTCCACAAAAGAATGAATATCCTCATCGCCGCCCACCGCGACTGCCGCAGGGTCTTCTCGCACCTCACTGAGCAGTTCATTCAATGCCTGCTGTAACTGCTGACATTCATCACTGTTCAGTACGCCAACCTTGTGCAACGCATTCGCCCAGGCTTTAGAGCCGGTGATATCCTGCTCAGCTAACACATAGTCAAAAGGCAGCGAGTCATTAAACTGCTGAAACGCGGCATCGGGTCCTGCCGCAAAACGTCCACCCCATAGCGCCATAATCTACCCCTTTTGTTGCTTCTGTAACGCCGCTATCCGGCTAGGAAGGGAGAACAACCGAATAAAGCCTTCGGCGTGCGCCTGGTTATAGACTTCGTCCGCACCAAAAGTCGCAAAGTCTTCGCTGTATAAGCTATTCGGAGAACGTTTCTGAACCGCAGTCACTGAGCCTTTATAGAGCTTCAGCACCACGTCGCCGCTGGCGGTCGAGCACAGTGATTGTGCCGCGCTCATGACCGACTGCTGCAATGGGGTAAACCAGCGTCCGTCATACAACAGCTGGGCGAACTGCTCGCTCAACTGCGCTTTCCAGCTGCGGCTGGTTTTATCCAATACCAGCTCGTCAATAGCCTGCAAGGCCACCATCATGACGGTGCCGCCAGGGGTTTCGTAGCAGCCGCGGCTTTTCATGCCCACTAAACGGTTTTCCACAATATCCACGCGCCCGACACCATGTTTCGCGGCAATGTCATTCAACACATCCAGGCATTCAAAAGGCGACAGCGCCTTGTCATTCACCGCCGTAATTTCACCATTTTTGACCTTAACGGAAACATACTCCGGTTTATCCGGTGCCTGCTCGGGCGATGTCGTCATGGTCCAGACTTTATCCGTTGGCTCACACCAGGGGTATTCCAGTTCGCCGCCTTCGTGCGAAATATGCCAGGCGTTGGCATCACGGCTGTAGATTTTGGTGGCTGACGCCGAGCACGGGATATCCCGCTCCGCCAAATAACCCAACAGAGACTCGCGGCTGCTCAGCTCCCACTCGCGCCACGGAGCTATCACGTGTAAGTCAGGAGCTAAAGCGGCGTAGCAGGACTCAAAGCGGACCTGATCATTCCCTTTACCGGTACAACCGTGCGCCAGCGCATCCGCACCCACTTTACGGGCCACCTCAACTTGCGCTTTGGCAATAATCGGACGCGCCATGGCCGTACCCAGCAAATAGGTGCCTTCGTAAATGGCTCCGGTTTTGAGTGTTGGGTACACGTAGCTCTTCACAAACTCGTCTTTTAAATCAACCACGTGGCATTCGGACGCACCGGACGCTTTGGCTTTTTCTTCCACGCCTTCCAGCTCTTCGGCGCCCTGGCCAACATCAGCCACAAAAGCCACCACTTCACAGCCATAATTTTCTTTTAACCAGGGCACAATGGCCGAGGTGTCCAGACCGCCAGAATAGGCCAATACAACTTTCTTCACGTGACTCATGAGGCTTTCTCCATAGATTCTGGCAGTACTGCTGCCGTTGGGTTTAATAACAAGGTTAATAAGGCGTTTTGTGCGTAAAGCCGGTTCTCAGCCTGCTGAAAACAGCGCGACAGTGGGCCGTCCATAACATCGGAGGTAATTTCATAGCCGCGGTGTGCCGGCTGGCAGTGCAGCACCGAAGTGGCACCACTGTGCTCAACCAGCTGCGCGTTAATTTGATAGGGGTGGAAAATCTCGCGTACTTCATCCAGAGGTTTGTCATCCCCCATGGACACCCAGGTGTCGGTGTAGAGTGCGTCGGCGCCTGCCACCGCAGCAATATCATGCGTTACAACAATGTTGGCGCCGCTCTTCTTCGCCAAAGTCTTCGCTTTTTCCACAAGATCCGCATCGGGCTCATAGCCTTTCGGGCAAATAATGGTGCAATCGGTGCCTACTGTGGCGGCGGTTAGCATCAGCGAGTGCGACACGTTGTTGCCGTCACCTAGGTACACTAACTTCAAGCCCTTCAGCTTGCCGTACTGCTCCTGCAAAGTTAGAAAGTCCGCCAGTGCCTGGCAGGGGTGAAACAAGTCGCACAGACTGTTCACCACAGGAACTGATGCGTGCTGCGCTAATTCTTCTAAGGTGCTATGCGACATCACCCGGGCGACAATGGCATCCGCCCAGCAGGAGAGGTTTCTTGCGTAATCGGCGACGGTTTCCCGTACGCCCATACCCTGCCCCTGCTCGTTCAGGTACACGGCATGACCGCCTAATTTCTGCAAACCAATATCAAAAGACAGTCGCGTGCGCAGGCTTGGTTTTTCAAATAGGGTAACCACGCTTTTGCCGGCCAGCGTGTGTTGGTAGTTTTCGGGGTAGGCTTTTTGCGCTTGCGCTAACGCCAATAACTGTAACGTGTCAGCCGGAGAAAACTCCAGCCCGGATAAACAATGTTTCATCATACTTACTCACTAATCTGTGTGCCTGAAAAGGGGTTATTCATTACATTCCAACTGCCAATTCGCACACATCGTCGTAAGCGTTTTGCGGCGCTTAACGCCCCGCGAACTTTTACCTCCATGCCGTCTTTAATCACTCCCGCCTGGGTAAGTTGCTGAATAGACTCTGAATTGAGATGGCTTAAAGGGGTTCCAGTGCCGTCCAACACCGCTTCAACGTCGGTAATAAACAACAAGTCGGCATTGTAGGTGGCAGCGACGGCCACAGCGGCGTCGTCGGCATTCACATTGAACCAGTCGCCGTTTTCGCCAAAGCCGATAGAGCTGATAATGGGTAGGTAGCCATGCATCAGTAAGTCGGCCAACAGTCCGGGCGTAGCTTCCGAAGTCTGACAGACGCCAACCTGACCTAAGTTTTCAGACTGTTTAGCACAAAGAACGCCCGCTTCATAAAGCGTCAAACCAATAGGTTTTAAACCTGCGGTAATAGCTTGTTTCATTAAGGTTTTATTGGCCGCACCCGCCAGACCACCAACTATATAGAGCATGTGTTGCTCAGGGCTGACTCTTAAACCATTCACCTTTTCACTCTGTAAACCGGCCGTTGTCAACCACTGTTGTACCAGCGCTCCGCCGCCGTGCACGAGCACAATGTCATCATCGTTTTGTTGCAGTGACTGAAACAACGCACTTAAAGCTTCCGGTTGTTCTAACAGGCTGCCACCGAGTTTTATGACTTTCATAGCAAGCCCTCCTCAACCGGCAGCCCCTGTTGCAGATTAATGCACTGAATAGCCTGACTCGCCGCGCCTTTCAGTAAGTTATCAATTGCCGACAGCACAATGAGTTGGTTACCCTGCCGGTGCCAGCCAATATCCACAAATGGCTGCTGCACCACGTCCTTAATAGCGGGGCGGCTTTGACTTTTCGCCCGTACCAAAGGTGTATTCGCATAGCACTGATAAGCGTTGGCAAGGTCATCGTCAGTCACCGTGTCATTCAAGGTTGCATAAACGGTTGCTAAGATGCCTCTCGGGAAGTTTGCTAAATGCGGCGTGAAAAGCACCTCTTGTTGCAGCTGTTGAGCTATTTCCGGTGTGTGCCTGTGACCAAAGAGTCCGTAAGCTTGTAGCGATAACTCAGCACCGTGACTGGTCAGTGATGCTTTACGTCCTGCCCCGGTAACACCAGATACCGCATTTACAATCACTTTTTTGTCGGTAAGCAACGCTTTTTGTTTTAGCGGAAGCAGCGCCATTAATGCAGCAGTTGGATAACAGCCGGGCACCGCAACCAGCTGTGCGGTTGTAATATCCGCAGCGTGCCACTCAGCCAGACCATACACCGCTCTGTCTAACCAGTCGGTGTGCTTGTGCTCAAAGCCATAAAATTCGGAATACTGGTTTACATCGTGCAGCCGAAACCCACCAGACAAGTCGATAACTTTAAGCCCCGCCTGCAAAAAATCGGGTGCCAATGCCACACTAACCGCATGATCCGTGCATAAAAATACCGTGTCCGCTTGTTCAATAATCGCCGCTTTAGCAGCGCTCGACAAGGGCTGCAAAGGTGCAGCTAAAGAATGTGCATATTGCGGATGTAAATCGCCGAGCAAGGTGCCTGCATCACTGCTATGCTCAGACACGTAGCAGCCAAACAGCTTTAGAGCTGAGTGCTTCTGTATTAACCGTGAGAGTTCGGCGCCAACATAGCCGCTGGCTCCAATAATGGCGACGGTGTGTGACTGTTGTGTCTGGTACTGCATGAAAAAACCATTGCTGTTTATGCTTAAAAATGCAGAATAAACGAATAAAAATATTTATGCAATAATAATGAATAACTATTTTACTTGGAGTCGTGTTTATGAACGCTCAGTCGTTACCTTCTTTCTTTTCGATGTACCAGCAATTGATTGCTATTCCGTCTATTAGTGCGACCGACCCGAAATGGGACACCAGCAATAAAAAGGTTATTGACTTATTGGCTGAGTGGCTGGATTTGCTTGGGTTTGAGTGCGAGATTAACGAACTAAAAAGTCAGCAGGGTAAATACAATTTACTGGCTCGCCGTGGTACAGGAAATGGCGGGTTGCTGCTATCAGGGCACACCGATACAGTGCCCTACGATGCCAGCCGGTGGAATTTTGACCCTTTTAAACTCACCGAACAGGATAACCGCTGGTACGGGCTTGGCAGTATTGATATGAAAGGCTTTTTTGCCTTTGTTATGCAAGCTTTGAGTGAACTGGATACCCACCAACAAACCAAGCCTATTATGGTACTGGCCACTGCCGACGAAGAAACCACCATGAATGGTGCACGTGAAGTCAGTCGCTTTGCTAACCTTCACCCCGATTATTGTGTCATAGGCGAGCCTACCGACATGCGCCCTGTTTATGCACACAAAGGCCATATGAGCGAGGTCATTCGCATTACCGGCCGCTCTGGTCACAGCTCCGATCCAGCGCTGGGTATTAATGCTATTGAACTTATGAACGAAGTCATTTCTTCACTCATGCAACTCAAAGAAGAATTTAAGCATAAATATTCAAATTCAAGCTTCACTGTGCCCCAACCAACGATGAACTTCGGGCACATTCATGGTGGCGACAACGCCAACCGTATTTGCGGCTGTTGTGAACTCCATTTAGACGTGCGCCCTCTCCCCGGATTATCTGTCGATGAACTCTACGTCCATTTGCATAAAGCAACCAAAGGCATACAAAAACGCTATCCGGGCAGTGTCGAACTTATCTCGTTGCACCACCCAGTTCCTGCATTTGAGCAAGCGCCTGACACAGCCTTGGTACAACTCGCCGAAAAAGTCTCGCAGTCACAAGCGCAGGCCGTAAACTACTGCACCGAAGCACCTTTTCTGCAAGAGTTAGGTTGCGAAACCTTAGTTATGGGCCCCGGTTCAATAAAACAAGCGCATCAGCCCGACGAGTATTTATTGACCGAAACTATTGAACCGACTCAAGAAAAACTAAAAAAGTTATTAAAAAGCTATTGTTTTTCCGACTAGCTGCCGATACAAACAAGCAGCATCATTGATTTAGATTAATGCCAGGTCGTTTAAACGTTAGTAAAAGGATCATCACATGTTACGACAGTTTTCTATAGGTACCAGAGCCATTGGGGCATTCGGTCTAATCGGCGTATTCGTTATCGTTCTTGGGCTGTTTGCTCTCAATAGAATGGGCGCCATTGCCGATCGCATGCATGTTATTACCGACAAGCAAGTGCCTGCAGTGGAAAAAGTCAATGCACTAAATAACGAGTTTCTTTACGTCAACATATACTCAGCTAACGTTTACACCTATTTAAACGACCCTAACCGTCTGCAACGCTACTTAGATAGATTAGATTCAGCTTCGGCCAGTTTAAAAGAAGCCCAGGAAGAATACAGTTCTCTTATCGAAGACCCTGAAGCACGAAAACTGTTTAACGAGTACAAAGCGCTTGATAAAAAATATTGGCAGCTCAACAAGCAGTTTCTAGAGTTAGTTAATGCAAGACTTCCTGATGTTATCGCATCACTGCGTGAAAACTCATTAATTCCATTGAGTGGTGAAATATCGGCTAAATTGGACCAGCTTCAGCAGCGCGAAATGGCGTTAATCAGTGATGCAAGCGATAATGCGGCCAATGTTCATGAAAGCGCCAACATCGCTGTCATCATTGCGATTATTGCGGTCGTATCGTTACTCATTTTCTTTGCTATTATGATAACCAAAAGTGTCGTCAGCCCAATATCCGCCGCTGTGGATTTTGCTAAAGTCATCGCCTCTCGCGACTTAACTCAAACCATAGACGTTGTCGGCAACGATGAACCGGCTCAATTACTGAGACAATTGATTAAAACTCGTGACGAGCTGCGCGAATCCATCAGTACTATTTCTGAGTCTTCCGAACAGCTGGCGTCAACCTCTGAAGAGTTAAGCTCGGTAACACAAGATTCGACCCGCACTATTCAGCAGCAAACCGAAGAACTCGAACAGGCAGCGACTGCCGTTAACGAGTTGACTACCGCTGTCGAAACCGTGGCTCAGGATGCACAAAATGCATCGGAAGCGTCTGAAGAAGCCAACCGTCAAGCACAACAAGGTGACGACAGAGTTCGCCAAACCGTCAGAGCCATCGAAGAGTTGTCACAAGAAATTGGTGACTCGTCGAGTAACGTAACTGAACTTGCAGAAAAAGTTACCAGCATTACCAAGGTATTGGAAGTTATTCGTGGTATTGCCGAACAAACCAACTTACTGGCACTGAACGCAGCCATTGAAGCCGCACGCGCTGGTGAATCGGGTCGAGGCTTTGCGGTGGTTGCCGACGAAGTACGCTCTTTGGCTCACAAGACTCAGCAGTCGACCGTTGAAATTGAGGACATGGTTAAGGCCATTAACGAATCCAGCGACCGCTCTGTATCAACCATGGAGAAAAGCATGGAACGAGCGACTCGCACACTCGATGTGGCTCGTGAAGCGGGCGAAGCATTGCAACTTATTGCAACCGCTGTCAGCGAAATCAACAACCATAACACCTCCATTGCCAGCGCCGCTGAAGAGCAAGCCAATGTGGCTCGTGACGTTGATAAGAACCTGGTCAGCATTCGCGACCTGTCTAACTCAACCGCGTCCGGTGCCGAACAGACCAACGCGTCTAGTGACGAGCTGTCACGCTTGGCTGTTAGTCTGAGCGAATTAGTCAAACGCTTTAGAATCTAAACTCCGTAGTGTGTAAGAGAGGGCCAATGCCTTCTCTTACACTCATCTAAAAGTCTATTTAAATAGAATTATCTATCTACAGCCGCTCCATACCCTTTTAAATACTATTAAAATAGTATTTAAAAGATTAGTCAGACTAGCCCCGCTCGAATTTTAGACACAGCTACCTTCAACATTAAAATAACTTACGTGAATACCGTTAATTTACTGCATAAATTAGACTAATGGTGCGACCAGCGCCTATTCTGAATCCGTGTTAACAAACCAGTAACAACGGATTCAAAAATGAACAATCTATTTCAATTCAGTCAGCCGCTTGATAACAATGCGAAAACGTTATTCAGCGATGAGCATCAAGAGTTTCTTGCCGAGCTGGTGGATACGTTTCAGCCTCGTTTAAACGAGCTACTGGAAAATCGCCAGCAACGTCAGGCTTATTACGACAGCGGTGCCCTTCCCGACTTTGATCCCAACACCCAGGGCATTCGCGAAGGCCATTGGAAAATTGCCGAACTGCCAAAAGACTTAAAAAAACGTCGCCTGGAAATTACTGGCCCCGTCGACCGCAAAATGGTCATTAATGCACTAAACGCAAACGTCGACTGCTACATGGCCGACTTTGAAGACTCACAGTCGCCCACCTGGGACGGCATGGTGAACGGCCAAATTAACTTGCGCGACGCTAATATTGGCGGCATGACCTACACCGATCCTAACAGCGGTAAACATTACAAAGTCGGCGAGAACCCGGCGCTGCTTATTGCCCGGGTTCGTGGGTTGCACCTACCGGAGAAACACGTACAGCGCAATGGTCAGGCGATTCCCGGCGCCTTGATGGATTTTGCTTTGTACTTTTTACTGAACTACCAGCAACGCCTGCAGCAGGGCTCTGGCGTGTATTACTACCTGCCGAAACTCGAGCACAGCGATGAAGCGAAATGGTGGGCCGACGTTTTCCACTTCACCGAGAAAAAATTTAACTTAAAGACCAGCACCATTCGAGCCACCGTGCTTATTGAAACGCTGCCAGCGGTATTTCAGATGCACGAGATTCTGCACGCCTTAAAAGACCACATTGCCGCACTGAACTGTGGTCGCTGGGACTACATTTTCAGCTACATCAAAACCCTGAAAGCGCACGCCGATCGTGTCTTACCTGACCGTCAGGTCGTCAGCATGGACAAACCGTTCTTAAACGCTTATTCGCGCTTATTGGTCAAAACCTGCCATCAACGGGGCGCATTGGCGATGGGCGGCATGGCGGCTTTTATTCCCAGCAAAGATCCAGCTGAGAACGAAAAAATCCTCGCTAAAGTCCACGCCGATAAGACGCTGGAGCGAGACAACGGGCACGACGGCACCTGGATAGCCCATCCCGGTCTTGCCGATACCGTTCGCAAGATCTTTGTTGATGGTATTAAAGGTGACAATCAGCTGCATGTACTGCGCGAAGACGACAATGATATTGACCAAGCGTTATTACTTCAGCCATGTGACGGCGAGCGCACCGAAACCGGCATGCGCACCAACATTCGCGTGTCTCTACAATACATTGCAGCCTGGTTAAACGGCAAAGGCTGCGTACCAATTTATGGTCTGATGGAAGACGCTGCCACCGCAGAAATTTCCCGCACCTCTATCTGGCAATGGATCCGTCATGGCAAAAAGCTCTCGGACGGCACGCCGGTCACCAAAGCCTTATTCACGCAACTTCTGCAGGAAGAAGCCGACGTCGTAAAAAAAGAAGTGGGTAGCGAGCGCTGGAGTAACGAGCCGTTTGAACAGGCGTTGACACTGCTTGAAAACATCACCACCGCCGACGAGCTGGTCGACTTTTTGACCCTGCCCGGCTACGAGCAACTCAACTAATTTCAATTCACAACATTATTAAAGAACAACAAGGAATACGATCATGACAACCACAAACTTATCATTCGCTCAGCAAGTTAAAGAGTTACAAGAGCAGTGGGACAAAGACTCACGCTGGGACGGTATTGAGCGCCCTTACAGTGCCGAAGACGTTGTTCGCTTACGCGGCACCGTGCAACCGGAGTATACCTACGCCAAAAACGGGGCGAACAAACTGTGGCAGTTAATTCACGGCAAAGCTCAGGAAAAGTTCGGCAAAGACTATGTCAACGCACTGGGCGCATTAACCGGCGGTCAGGCTGTGCAGCAAGTGAAAGCCGGTTTACAAGCCATCTACTTGTCAGGCTGGCAGGTTGCTGCAGACAATAACTCTGCGTGCAGCATGTACCCGGACCAGTCGCTGTATCCGGTCGATTCAGTGCCCACCGTGGTTGAGCGCATTAATAACTCGTTCGCCCGCGCTGACCAAATTCAGTGGTCAAAAGGCGTAACACCGGAAGACGACAACTATGTCGACTACTTTGCGCCCATTGTCGCTGACGCCGAAGCCGGTTTTGGCGGCGTACTTAACGCCTATGAACTGATGAAAAACATGATAAAAGCCGGTGCCGCCGGGGTTCACTTTGAAGATCAGTTAGCGTCCGTTAAAAAATGTGGTCACATGGGTGGTAAGGTACTGGTGCCTACGCAAGAAGCCGTACAGAAACTGTCCGCCGCACGTTTAGCCGCTGACGTTGCTGGTACGCCAACGCTCATTGTTGCACGTACTGATGCTAACGCCGCCGACTTGCTGACTTCCGACTTTGACCCGAACGACAAACCGTTCATTACCGGTGACCGCACAGCAGAAGGCTTCTATCGCGTTAAACCGGGTATTGAACAGGCCATTTCACGCGGCTTAGCCTATGCGCCATTTGCTGATTTAATCTGGTGTGAAACGGCGAAGCCTGACTTAGACGAAGCGCGTCAGTTTGCCGAGGCCATTCACGCGAAATACCCAGGTAAGCTATTAGCCTATAACTGCTCGCCGTCGTTTAACTGGAAACGTAATCTGGACGACGCCACCATTGCCAAATTCCAGCGCGAATTAGCTGCGATGGGTTACAAATTCCAGTTCATTACCTTAGCGGGCGTGCACAATATGTGGTACCACATGTTCGAACTGGCGCACGACTACGCACGCAACGACATGTCAGCCTACGTAAAACTGCAGCAACAGGAGTTTGAAGCGGCAGACAAAGGCTACACCTTCGTGGCCCACCAACAGGAAGTAGGCACTGGATACTTTGACGAGCTTACCAATGTGATTCAGGGCGGCGTGTCATCCGTCACCGCACTGACCGGCTCAACCGAAGAAGAGCAGTTTAAAACCTCCGCGTAAAACGCAGCTCGGCTTCATAAGGAAACACATCCGTCAGAACACCCTCGCGGATGTGTTTTTGTATGCGCCGCCAGTAAGTCGGATCAACCAGCTCCGGGTGACGCTTCAGTAATGGGTCGCGGTATTTGGCCTGCGGTACCGCAAACTGCGCCAGCTGCTCAGGAAACACATCGTCAGGCGCCATAGACACTTCCCAGTCGTTCTGGGGCAGCTTACGAAAGCTCATATCCGTTAAGTATCGAACTTCGTCATAGTCGTAAAAGACCACGCGCTTATGTCGGGTCACACCGAAGTTTTTCAGCAGCATGTCGCCGGGAAAAATATTGGCTGCCATCATATCTTTTAACGCCCAGCCGTATTCGTCCATTGCCGCATCAATTTCAGCGTCATTGGCGTATTCTAAATACAGGTTCAGCGGAGTCATACGGCGTTCAACAAATAACTGATGGATGACTAACGTATCGCCTTCAATTGAAATGGAGTTAGCAATGCGTTGCTTAAACTCTTCCAGTAAGTCCGCTGAAATTCGTTCCAGCGGCAAGGCGACATCGACAAACTCGAGGGTATCTGCCATACGCCCAACGCGGTCGTGTCGTTTAACCATACGGTAACGGTCAATCACCGTCTGTCGGCCAAACTCTTTGGTATTGCCTAAGCGGTCATTAATGATCTTAAACACATACGGAAAAGACGGCAGCGTAAACACCGTCATGACCATACCTTTAACACCGGGGGCGGCGACTAACTGGTCATCGGTGCGGCGTAAATGATGCAAAAACTCCCGATAAAACTCGGTTTTTCCCTGCTTATGAAAGCCCACCGACGAGTACAGTTCTGCCAGGGTTTTGTGCGGCATTAAGTCTTTTAAAAAACGGACCAGCGCCGACGGCGACTCGGTTTCCACCATAAAATAGGAGCGGGCAAAACCAAAAATGGTCGCCATTCTGTCCGAGCGCGTAATAAAAGCGTCCACATAAAGTTTGCCCTGAGAGTTAATCAGTACAGGGACAATAAAAGGATAGTGGTTATTTTCCGTCACCACCCGTCCGACAATGTACGCCGCTTTATTGCGGTAAAACGGCGCTTTTAAGACATCAATGCGTAAATTGTGGGCTTCAATGTCGGTCTCGGTCGCGCGCTCGAAGAACTTATCCCGCAGCTGCTCTATATCGTTTTCAAAATTCTCAAACTCACCGCCCAGGCCTATGTCGTCAAACACGCGAGTCAGTGTTTTTTCTAAGCCATCAACCACAGGAAAGTATGAGTGGCACTCGTTCTCCACCGGCACCGGAATGTGGTTCGCCAAAACCGTCTCCACAAAAATATAGTCATTGTGAAAATAAGCACGGTCGAACACCCGGCAAAACACCGAGTTGTAAAAGGTTTCAGCAAGCTCCGCCTGCGGGTGAAACTGCAATAGCTGCTGATACCGTTGCCGCGTTGCCTGCCACAAAGCTTCGTCGAGCTCTTTATCGACACGACGTTCTACCTTTTTGGCCGTAAGCGCCACCTGATGATCATAATAATGAATGCGCTCAGCTGCCGCCGATACCACTGCCGTCCAGTCCCGCTTCAAAAAGCGCTCCCGCGCCCCCTGCGTCAGCGCCTGAAAACGCCGGTAATGGGTATGAAAGCCATCGAGAATACTACGTGCCAGTGTTTCTGAAGTGATATTCATTTATGGAGCCTTCAGTTGTTCAGAAGTCGGGATAATCGCTTTTAAGCTTTCTATATCAGCCTCACCGACGCCTTGAGATGCAAAATAACGAGGCCACTCACCAGCTCTTGAGTAGATTGGACAATTTTTTGCGCTTTTGCCGGCGATACCGCAAACCGTCGACTTTGCGATAGCAGATTCGCCAAACTCCCTTTTCTGCCTTCATCACCAATACCCAATGCGTGTTGTTGGCTATTATTAATAGGTAATACATCGTAAGCCGGAGACAGGCGCCAACCTCCGCTTTTTAAATCCCACAGCAACGCATGATTACGACCATGGTCGTCTGTATTACCTATGAGCACGTTAAATACCATACGTTTAAACAGCTCGGGCGCATCATCAGGCGACTCACTGTACTTACGCAAATACTCGGCCAGTGCACCGTACGAATAACTGCTTTTAAGCATGGCTTCACTGACACTCCCGTCCGACAGCAACGAATTTGCACTCATAAAGTGATGTGTTATATCGACACCGTGTCGGTCAAAGCGCCGGCTCATCAACACATCTTCATCACCTTCAACAAGCGTTGTTTTAGCAACACGTACGCCATCGAGTTCACTCAGCATAGCCATGGTGGCGGCCTCAACGCGGGCGACATTATAAAGGTCATCAGAGCGGTTAAATTTTATTAGAAAAAGCTGATTTTCATGCTGTAACAACGTTTTCGGCCTTGCTCCACCCATCGACTCGCCATACTGAAAGGCCTTTTTGACTTCAACAGACACTTTTTCAGCGCTCAAAATGGCTTTTTTTCCGGAAATAAGCAGCTGCAAGTCATCTAAGGTATTTCGAGAGACTTTTGCTTTGGCTTTTGACTGTGAAAGACTGAAACTAACAGCCCCCACGCCCATTGAGGCACCGGCAATTAAGTATTCCAACTCATTCTCAGGTTTCGTTTTTCTCAGTTGGTTAATCAGTTTCCGTCCCCAGGCATCAGCACCGGCGTCCATCAAAACCCCAAATAGACCCTTATTAGCGCGGGTTTCAAATATCTCTTCTGAGAGGGGTAAATGGATAGGATCCAATGCAAATGCATTATCGCGCGCTAAATACGATTGGCCATAACGAAAGCGCCCCAGTGAATTGACGGCATCATATTGCAGCATGCCGCAAACAACCGGCTCGCTCTCTAAGCCTTCAATAAACACATACGCTTTAGAAGTCATTTGAAAAGTCCTCGTCCAGCTTACGACGTTTGCGTTGTGGCCCGTTCGCGACGCGCGCGTACTGGTCGTCAAGCACTTTGGTGAAATGCTCAAGTAACCCGAGTAACTCTAACGCGGACAATAGTGTCAGAGAATTTACAGGCTGCCCTTTTTCCATACGATAAACCGTATTGACGCCGCACCCTAAGCGTTTGGCGAACTCGGCTTGATCCATAGACAGCGATCGCTGGTGCTTTATGAGCTTCCCCAGCGTTGATAAGAACTCTTCAGCGACAAGCACTTAACCACCAAATATAATTGATAAAGACATTAATAAATTAATTATGGTGGATTAATAAAAATAATCAAATAAATTTAAGCGTTATCCGAAATAAACAGCGCTAGCGTTATACATTCACCCTATTTATAATGCCGATAGATTTTTCATATCCCACTGATTCTGGACAGTTATGAATACCATTAAAGATATTGATCTTAACCTGCTGGTTTACCTGGATGTTTTGTTGCGCGAGAAGAACGTCACGCGGGCGGCGGCGCAGCTGAATATTACGCAACCAGCCATGAGTAACGGTCTGAAACGTCTGCGTAACTTGCTCAATGACCCTATTCTGGTACGCACCAGCGACGGGATGCAACCAACTCAGCGCGCTCTGGATATGCAGGAGTCGCTGCGCACTGTGCTGTATTCAGTAGAAGAAATGATACAGCCGGTGCGGGAGTTCGATGCGCCAACCAGTGAGCGTGTTTTTCGTATTATGGCGTCCGACTATGCTGCATCAACGCTGATGCCTCGGTTACTGGAAAAGCTCGACGAACAAGCCCCAAACGTGTCGTTAGACATAATGACGCCCAGTGACATTAGCTTTCATGACGTAGAAAACGGCAAAGTCGACTTAGCCATTAACCGATTTGAACAGCTGCCACAGTCGTTTCACCAAAAAATTCTCTGGACCGACGAATTTTCCTGCTTAATACATAAAGACCACCCGCTGCTCGACAACTACACGCTCGATAATTACTTAACAGCGCAGCATGTTTGGGTCAGTAAAACCGGTTTTGGTGTCGGTGTCGGGATGGATCCGCACGATGTTCAGAAGCTGGGTTGGGTCGACGATGCGCTCGATAAAATTGGCAAGCGTCGCCACATAAAAGTATTTACGCGTAATTATCACGTCGCTATGTACTTGGCACGTCAGGGGCTGGTTGCCACACTGCCAACTCAAGCCGCCGAACTTTATAAAGACGACGACCAACTGGTTATGAAAGCGCCGCCGTTTGATATTCCGGGACTGACACTGACCATGATTTGGTCGCCGCTTTTACAACACGACGCAGGACACCGCTGGTTCCGCCAGGTGGTTTCTGAAACCGCGGCGGCGTCCTGAGCCACTATTACCTTTACTCTTCCCAGAAAAAGGCGTCTCGCTCGCGAGGCGCTGGTAATATCGCACCGCCAAGGTTAATGTTGTCTTTTTCATGGTATTGCCTCTTTTAAAACGTGCTCCCTTTGTATGAACCTTTATAAAAAAAGTCCAGTTAAGCTCGTCCAAATGCGCATTCTTGTCGTTTAATGAACAGGTCAACCAATAGACAAAGTCTTTCATTACGTTATAGTTAACAGGTGATCAACAAACGGATAAACAATGAACGAGTCACTGGAAAACATTTTGCTCGAAGTGTCCCGCTCACCGGAAATCGACGGTGGCAACCTAGCACGTGCCTCACAGTTTATTCTGGATTCAGCCTTAAAAGGTCTGGATATTACGCGAGTCAGTATCTGGGAGTTACAGCCCGACAAGCAAAGCATGATTGCGACTGCCTTGATTGATACCTTGCGCCAAGACGCTGAAACTCCCGTGTTGAGAAAGTCCGAGTTGCCGTCTTACTTTGAAGCACTTGAAACAGAGCGCACCATTATTGCCAACGATGCGCGTAATAACCCTATTACCGCCGAACTCGCCCCTGACTACTTACCCGAGTACGGCATTTATGGGGTACTGGATGTGCCCCTTCGTCATAAGGGTGAAATGATAGGTGTTATGTGCTGCGAAACACGCAAAGAGCACCGCAGCTGGACACCAGACGAAGTCGCTTTTGTGGGGGTTCTCGCCGACATTTATGGGCGCGCAGTGAGTGCGGCGGAACGCGAACGTTTTGAGCAGCTACTGATTCGTCAGAACGAGCAACTCGAAAGTATGGTTGCAGAACGCACACAGTCATTAACCAAGGCGCTCGATAACTTTAAACAAGCACAAGAGCGACTCATTGAAACGGAGAAAATGGCCGCTTTAGGGAAGCTAGTGGCCGGCGTTGCGCACGAAGTGAATACGCCGCTAGGCATTTCGGTGACCGCAGTCACACATTGTGAGCATCGTTTGAAAAAGCTGAAGCAGGCCTTTACCGAAGGCTCTATTTCGAAAAAGCAGCTTAACCAGTTTATCGACGATACCTTTGAAGCCTACGACCTGCTGAACAGTAACCTCGAGCGCGCCGCCACTCTCATACAAAACTTTAAGAAAACGGCGGTTGATCAGTCCAGCTTTGAGCTGGTGGACTGCCAACTGAAAGATTATTTACAGGCACTCACCTTAAGCCTGAAGCCGATGGTGAAAAAGAAAAAAGTCAGTATTGATATTCGCTGTGATGAAGCCACCACCTTACGAACTTACCAAGGCGCTTTAGCGCAAATCGTGACGAATTTAATCAGTAATACTAACGAGCACGCTTTTGTTGAGCCCGACGAAGAGCATCGCATTCTGATTTCAGCGGAGCCGGAAAAAGACGGTGTACAGTTTGTCTTTTCCGACAATGGAAAAGGTATTGATAGCGATACATTGAAAGATATTTTCGAGCCCTTTTTCACCACCTCTCGACACAACGGTGGTTCAGGACTTGGACTCTCTATTGTTTATAACTTAGTAACGCAGAAACTTAAGGGCGAAATCGACGTCCAATCAACACCGGGGGAAGGCACGGTGTTTTCCTTTTATTTACCCAATTTACAGAAGTAGGATGTTGTATGCTTAAAGCCTTACAAAGCTTTTTTAATGTTGCTCCAGCAGCGGAGCAGACGAAGCAGTATCATGCAGAGGGTCTCAGCGACGAGGCGTTTTTATCACTCATACTCATGACTGAAATTAGCCTGGCCGATGGTGTGTTGTCGAATGAAGAGCGCGACTACCTGCTAGCGGACTTGAAAAACGAATATCAACTTGAAGGGAGTGCTGCGGAAAGCGCTGTTGATAAAGCCGTAGAAGCAGTAAAAGAAGCCGCTTCTCTGCACGATTTTACAGCACCTCTCAAAGCCCTCGAATACAGCGAAAAAGTCCAATTATTGGAAAGTTTGTGGGCTGTTGCCTACACTGATAATGAACTTGATCCGCACGAAGAAGCAATGCTTCGCAAGCTTGCCGACTTGTTGTACATAAGCCACGCTGACTATATAAAGGCGAAACTTTCCGTAACAGGACACTAAATGAGCAGACTTTCCACACTCACCCTAACGGCCTTTTTAAGCCTGAGCTCTTCAGCGTTCAGTAACGCTGAAGACATTGGTTTAGCCACCGGCTACCCGCCGTATCAGTTTGCAGAAAATGGCGAGCTGACTGGGTTTGATGTGGATGTCACCAAAGCGGTGTTCAATTATTTGAATAAAGAGTACACGCTACACCAACACGACTGGGACAACGTGGTCAGTTTACTGCGTTTCGGCGAGCTCGACATGGCAATGGGCATGGAGCAAACCACCATTCGTCAGCAGTATTTTGACTTTTCCAGTCCGTATTATAATCGCGTCACTACTTTGTTTGTTTTAGACAATGAAAGCAGTCCTGAATCCGTACGCGGGTTGGTCGGCAAACGTATTAGCGGTGACCGGCATTCGGTATTGGAAGCGCACTTGCAGGACATAGGCCTGGATAACGCGATTCGTATTAATCAGGCATCGTCAAAAGCTGAAGCAATGAACCAGTTGGCAATGGGTGAAGTGGAAGCCGTTATCATGCCGGAAGCAGTAGGCCGTTACCTGGCAAAGCAGCTGGATATCAACGTACGTGTTTTATGGCAACCCGACATCAATGTGCCTGTCGGCTTTGCGGTAAAAGCGGGCAGTGACGAATTACTGAATCAATTAAATAAAGCTCTGGAAGCGTTAGAAAACAACGGCGAACTTGATCAAATCCGCCGCCGTTGGGACGTTAACTAATCGTTGAAATACGCTTTTTTATATCTTCCGTTATTGTTCTTATCAGTGTATTTGATACACCAACACACTTCGCCTCAGTCTCGAACGACTGAGCGGCCTCTGCGATTTCCTCCACCATCTGATTAATGGGCTTCGAATTATTAAAACCAGCCTGGGCAGCTATTATCTCGAGCGCTTCTTTATCGGGAAAGCGACCATTGCCGTTGAAAGCTGTCATGTGCTCCTCGTATGGCGATGGGCTGTATACAATGTCGTAGCATGGTGAGAGCTGCCAGTTATCCTCATCGTCGGCCAGAAAACTGAAGTTCTTTGAATGGTCATCCTAGTTTACCATTATGTAATTGAACAACATCCGCTTTACAAGCTTTTTGGCATCATCAACACCACATAGCAACCTCGTTGCTTTAACCAAATCGACATAATCCAAAGATGGTTCTCTAAAGGATGCGTTGAGTACTGTCCGTTTTCCATCAATGTGGCATTTAGTTTCGGTCGCGCACCTCCAGAGCCACCGGCAGTTTGTAAGTGTTCAATGAGCTCGGTTTCCGTTCCCTCAAACTCTTTAACCGCTTCTTTTCCCAAAGCAGTCAAAGCTATATCTTCTGTTGGAGACTGATTAAGCGAGGTTTGTGGTTGATACGACAACGCACCCAGGCAATTTCCGCCAATAACGGCTAAACGCTCAAGTGCACTGACCCTTTGAGGGTTAAACCCGTTCTTTCGTAGTACCCTATCGAGTAGGTAAAGTCCCCAACCGTCCGGCAAGCTATCAGCGAAAACACCATGCAGCCCATAATGAGGTTGTTTAGGTGCCTTTTGAAGCTCCTTCGAAAAGGCTAAATTGAACGGTGCTAACGACGAGTTTCGACGCTGCAGGTACTCTTTGTCGTACTGAAAGTACACACCCGTTTTATTTTCAGCCAAGGCTCCAACATCGATGCACTGACCGGTTGTCAGTGTTCTTTTTACCTGAAGAGGTGTTTCAAGCATTGTTCAGAACCTCTTCTATCGTTTTGGGATTCTCTTCCTGTTTCAGAAATTCGCGCAGCTTGTTGAGCTCTCCCAATGCTTCCACCAACATGAGAAATTGGCGTAACGAGATATTCCCGGTGCTCTCAAACTTACGAATAGTCCCATAAGGCACGCCCGACTTTTCCGCCAACGCCTCTACAGAAAGCTTATGAGCTTTCCTGCGCTGCTTCATATGTCGCTTTAAATCTAGTTGCGTGTCAAACGCTGTGTTTAGCTGAAGTGTCATAATAGCAGCAAAAATGGTCTTTTATTACGATTAATTGCTACTATTATAGCATAAAATAAGAATCGTACCTGACGTAAATAACGTCAGGTACAGTGCTCCAACGGCAGGCTACCTTGCTTCTTGCATTTCTTTTTCCAGGCGCGAGGCTTCGTCAGCGCGTGGTTTAGTGAAGCGGGCTAACCACAAGTACAGTACTGGCGTTAGATACAAGGTAAACAGCGTGGCTAAACCTAAGCCACCAAATACCACCCAACCAATGGAGTTACGAGCTTCTGCGCCGGCACCGGCTGACAATATCAGCGGTAAACCACCTAAAATGGTCGACACCAGAGTCATCATAATTGGACGCAGGCGTATCAGCGCGGCTTCCTCTATAGCCTCACGAACGCTAAATCCGCGGTCGCGCAATTGGTCGGCAAACTCCACTAATAATACGGAGTTCTTTGCCAGCAAGCCTATCAACATGACTAAGCCGATTTGCGAATAGATGTTCATTGACGTGCCAGTTAAGAACAACGCATAAATTGCTGCAGCAATACCAAAGGGCACTGTCAACATAACCACCACCGCACTGTTCACCGACTCGAATTGTGCCGCCAATACCAGCAGAACTATTAAGAATGCCAGAATGTACGTCATTGCCACTTCCTGAGAGGTGTCCTCAAAGGTCGAGGCTTCGCCCAGGAACACTAAGCCCATGCCGTCTGGCAAAACATCCTGTGCAACCGCACGCAACTGCTCTACCGCTTCAGACATAGGCAACTCTTCCGGTAAGTCACCGTCAATTTCTATGGCGCGACGCTGCGCCTGACGCTCAAGCTCTGCCGACACGCCCTCTTCAACAATTTCCGAGACACTGGAAATTGGTACTAAGCCACCATCGCTTGAGGACACATACAGATTCTGCATGTCTTGCGGCGACTGAATAATATTGTTACGAGTGCGCAGCATGAGTGGAACTTGTTGGTCACCGACGTTTAAGTCAGCGACGTCATCGCCATCAATTGCGGCGCGCAATGTCGACGATATATCACTAAGCGATACGCCTAGCTCCGCTGCCCGGCGACGGTCAATTTTCACGCGCAACTGAGGCTGTGTAGGCTGATACGACACATTTAAGTTGCCCATTTCCGGAATCTGTCGCTCAACTTCAGCGGTAAATTCGCGCGCAACTTTAAAGATTTCGGCGTAGTTTTCGCCCGTGATAGCCATTTCAATACCACCGCCCTGGCCTCGCAAATTCAGGCTGTTGTCACCAAAGGCTCGGCCCGGCGCGCCCGGTACCTGGCTTAATGGCTCACGGATATTCTCAATAATCTCCTGCTGACTAATGTCCCGCTCTTCCCACGGCTTCAGGTTGGCACTGATAAAGACAATGTTCGGGTCCCACTGACCAACTACGGTATAAATGGACTCAATGTCGCCGCTTTCTTTATATTCGAGCAAGATCTCTTCCAGCTGACGCGCCTGTCGGTCCATAAACTTAACACCAACACCGTCTGGTCCACGCGCAAAAACTCTTACCGCACCGCGGTCTTCATCGGGCATGAGTTCACTATCGATTTGCTCGAATAGCACCACGCCACCGCCAGCTGCCAGTAACGACACTACGCCTATCACCCAGCTGGCATTCAGCGCCTTATGGAGTGTTCTTTGATAGAACCCTTTGAACTTGTGGCCAATACCGCCGAAGATATTGGTTTTACCGGCAGATTTAGGCAAACGCGCCGTAAACGCCGGTACTAGCGACAGTGCCACGAAAGACGAAATAACGACGGCCGCGGCAAGCACTCCGCCAAACTCCCGAAATAACCGACCTGCGGTTGACGGTAAAAACGCAATGGGCACAAATACAGCAACCAGAACTGCTGTCGTCGCAACCACCGCGAAGAACACTTCTCGCGTCGCCAGGACGGCCGCGGCGCGGCTGCCGAGCCCCATATTACGGCGTCGCTGAATATTCTCCGTGACAACAATAGCGTCATCGACAATCAAACCGGTGGCCAGAACCAGTGCCAACAAGGTCAATATGTTGACCGAAAAGCCCATCAGCCATATGGCGGCAACCGCACCAAATAAAGCCACGGGTATCGACAGCGCCGGAATAATAGTCGCCCGGAAAGAGCCAATAAATACCCATAAGGTTCCCACCACCAACACAATAGTTATAGCAAGGGTAGTAACAACTTCCGCCACCGACTTACGAATAAACTGCGCATCGTCATTGGTAATGGTCATTTCCATATCCGGGAAGCGATCGCGCAGACGCTCCAGTACCTGAATGGCCCGGTCAGAAATTTCAATGGTGTTAGAGCCCGCCTGACGAATAACTCCCAAACCTACCACCGGCTTGCCATCCAAGCGCACGAAGCTGCTGGCATCCGACGGCGCAAAATACGCTTGAGCGACATCACCCACACGAATGTCGTCCTGAATAATAATATTCTCGACTTGCTCTTCGTTGATTGCCGTCGCATCGGCACGAATAATCAAACGCTGATCCGTCGACTTCAAACTCCCCGCAGGCACATCAAACGGAGCCTGACGTAATGCGTCGGCGACATCTGTGACCGAAATACCAAAGCTCACCAGTTTCAGTGGATCCAGATCCACCCGCATAACCCGTTCACGATCACCATTTAAGCGCACATCAGCCACACCATTTATGGCCAAAAACTCAGGTGATAAGTCCGTCTCGAGTCGGCGTGTTAACTGTTCAAGCGTTAAGGTGTCGCTGCTGACTGCAATATCCAGTACCGAGCGTGCGTCATTGTCAGCCTTGCGAACGTTAACTTGTTCAACGTCATCGGGGAGCTCTCTGCGAACCTGGTTCACCGCTTCACGAACTTCCGCCGCAACCACATCCAGGTCAACCCCCGGGTTAAATTCAATGGAGATACGGGCGCTGTTTTCTTCACTCTGCGAGTTAATGTTTCTGACACCCGAAACACGCGCTGCCGCCCCTTCTAAAATACTGGTCACTTCCGCATCGACGGTTTCTGGCGCACCACCGGGCAGAGAGGCACTCACACCAACGACAGGTCGGTCAACATCGGGCAGCTCACGCACTTCAACACCCATCAGTGCCGCTACACCAGCAATGGCAATCAGAATATTGAGTACAACAATCAGTACCGGCCGGCGGATAGACACCGACGGTAAGTCGTTAGTATCGGTATGCGTATCGAGTTGCTTATCAGACATTATTCGCTAAGCTCCCCGCCGTTATCCAAGGTGGTACGGTCAAACTTAACCGGCTGCCCATCACGTAAGCTCTGCACACCCTCAACAATTAGCAAGTCGTCTCGCTGAATATTGCCTGAGACTAATACCCGACCCGCTAAACGCTGCTCAATTTGAACTTCCACGCGCTTCGCATTTTTGCCTTCAACCACCCAGACAAACGGGTTATTCACGCCCCAGGACAAGGCCGCTTCCGGAATTGCTGCGAACTCCTGACCAGCAAGAGAAATAGACGTACGGAAACTGGTTCCCGGCAGAAAATCATCATTTTCATTATTAATGCGTGCCCGGGCGCGATACATCCGTGTTTGCGGATTAATCCGAGAGTCCATTTCAACAATTTCTGCCGTTACTGGTTGCCCTGAATAACGCCACGGCTGCACTTTCAGCTCGGCACCTTCGCCCAATAGCGATACCGCCGCTTCAGGAATTTTGAAATCAATTAATAACGAAGAGCGGTCATCCAAGGTCGCAATAGCTGTTTGCTCGTCAATGCGATCCCCCACTTCCACGTCGGTAATGCCTATGACACCTTCAAAGGGTGCACGAATAAAGCGGTCTTCCAGCTCAATTTTGGCATTATCTAATTCGACACGAGCTAAGTCTTTTAGCAGTACCGCATTATCAAGCTCTGACTGAGGCACTGCGCCGCGCTCATGACTTTCGCGCAAACGCTCAACAGTGCGCTGCGCATCTCTTAAGTTGATTTGCGCTTGCTCAACCGCTACTTTTTGTCGTCTTGCATCCAGCTCGACCAAAAGCTCACCTTCTTCCACCACTTGTCCGGGCTCGAAATACACCGCGACCACACGGTCGCCCACCGCCGGATAAATAGTGATAGAACGTGCTGCTTCCGCCGTTCCCACCGCTTCAACTCGGTTTTTCTCCTGCTCAAACTGCACAGGCTCAACCAGCACCAAAGCTTCACGAGAGCCAAACTGTTGAGCTTGCGCTGCACTTGCGTACATAAAGGCAGACAACAAACCTAATACTGCAATCGACAAAAAATGCTTCATAAACTTCGGTTAACTCCAAAAAAACTGCAGCCCAATGGCTGCAGCTGTATCATCTCATTGTGTCAGTAATTCTGCTATTAACAGTTACTTAATAGAGAATGTACCTTGCATGATGGCTGAGTGACCCGGGAAAGTACAAAAGAACTTGTACTCACCGTCAGCACTCATACCTTCAGTAGAAAACGTCACTGAGGTCTCTTCACCACCGCCGATAACATCAGTTGCGGCAATAACGGCGTCAGACTCTGGCACATAATTGCTTTCCAGACCTGCTGACATACCCTGCTGCACGACCGACTGCATGTCACCCGCTTCACTTAATACCCAGTTGTGTCCCATAACTTTTTTGTCCAACTTACCTGAGTGCGTCAGAGTTAAAGTTACTTCGCTACAGCTGGCAGGAACTGATAGCTCCTTTTTATCAAACCTCATGTTGTCAGTGCTATCGATAGTGAGCTCACATTCGTTGGCTTGCGCTGCGTTTGCGACAAACAACAATGAACCTGCTAATAAAGACAAAATATAACGCATTACAATACTCCTTCATGTAGGATGAAACGAACTACTTCCTTATTACGTAAAATCTCGCATTGAGATTACTTTGTACGAGATATTTACACGATAACCTTACGAGACTTCTATGACGACAACACGTTTTTCATCACAGTCTGTGCTCGCACAAGGCGGAATCAATAAATACATTAAAGATGTATCTATTATTCCCCCAGTATACACATCTACCACCTATCTACGCGACAGCGATAACCAGTACCGCTCCGGTTTGGTGTATTCCAGAGCTGACAACCCGACCTATCGCCCGGCTGAAAAGCTTCTGGCAGAGCTTGAAAACGCTGTTGATGCTCGCTTGTTTGCCTCTGGTATGGCGGCAGCGACAGCGGTCTTTCAAGCCTTAAAACCCGGTGACTCCATTATAGCACCTAAGGTGATGTACTGGGCGCTGCGCCAGTGGCTGAAAACCTTTGGTCAGGACACCGGATTACACATACGTTTTGTAGACACGAGTAACCTCGAAGAGTTGCAAGAGTCAGTCAATGAGAAAGCACCGACTCTTATTTGGTTAGAAACACCGGGGAACCCGCTGTGGACAGTTACCGATATAGAAGCCGTGTCGGCTATTGCAAAAAGTTGCGGAGCGCTACTGGCGGTAGACTCCACCGTTGCAACACCATTACTCACTAAGCCGTTGGATTTAAGTGCCGATATTGTCATGCATTCAGCCACCAAATATCTAAACGGTCACTCTGATGTTATTTCTGGTGCGTTGGCGGCGCGGGAAAACAATGAGTTCTGGCAGCGGTTAGTGGCTATTCGCGCACAAAGTGGTGCAGTACCCAGTCCTCAAGATGCGTCCCAGCTGCTGCGCGGCATGCGTACCTTATTTTTACGAGTGCGCGAGAGCTGTCAAAATGCGCTGTACATTGCTGAGCAGTTAGAGCAACACCCTAACATCGTCGAAGTGCTGTATCCGGGGCTTAAAAGCTTTGCCGGGCATGAGGTTGCCGCGAAGCAAATGCAGGGAGGCTTTGGCGGTATGTTGTCTATTCGTCTGGCGGGTGGTGAGAAAGCCGCTATTGCCGTTGCTGCGCAAACTCAGCTTTGGCATCGCGCTACGTCATTAGGTGGCGTAGAGAGTCTAATTGAGCACCGCGCCAGTATTGAAGGACCAGACACCCCGGTTCCTTCAGACTTATTGCGTTTGTCGGTCGGTATCGAAAGCGCCGACGACCTGCTGAAAGACTTACAACAGGCCATCGACAGCGCACACGCTTAAATGCTGACGCGCTTATAAAAGCGGTATTCCGGCTTCCAGAAATTGTTGTCGATGCGCTCACGCAGCGTATCGTCATCAATTTCAAGCGCCAGGCCTTCCCGCTGAGCCACTTTACCCACCGCAAACGCAATGTCTTTACTAAGTTGAGTTAAGTCATTGAACGCCGGTAATAGCGCGTCACCTTTCCCGTTTGCGCTCGGAGAAGCCTCAGCCAGCGTTTTACTGGCCACACGTAGCATTTCATCGCTAACCAGACGCGCCTTAACCGACAACACACCCAGACCAATGCCCGGGAAAATGTAACTGTTGTTACACTGCGCTATCGGATACAACTGACCGTCATACTCAACCTCGCCAAAGGGGCTACCGGTCGCCACAATTGCCTTGCCTTTCGTCCATTTAAGAACATCAGCCGGATGCGCTTCCACGTGCTTAGACGGGTTGCTCAATGGGAAAATAATAGGCCGCTCGACATTTTTTGCCATCGCCTCAATCACTTGCTCGGTAAACAAGCCAGCCTGCCCGGACACACCAATGAGAATATCTGGCTCAGCACAATGCATTACATCCAGCAACGACGGATAGTCACCACTGTATTCCCAGTCGTTTAAATCATCGGTTTTTTGCGCCAACGCCTGCTGGAAGTCGCGTAAACCATCCATGGTGTCCATGACCAAACCATAACGGTCAACCATGAAAATTTGCTTCTTCGCCTGCTCCTCCGTTAAGCCCTCAGCAGTCATTTGAATCATAACCTGCTCAGCAATACCACAACCCGCAGAGCCGGCACCAACAAACACCACTTTCTGCTCGCTGAGCTTTTTACCTTTCTGGCGACACGCCGCCAATAAAGTACCCACGGTGACAGACGCCGTTCCCTGAATATCATCGTTAAAGCAGCAGACTTCATCACGATAGCGACGCAGCAGTGGCATCGCATTAGGCTGAGCAAAGTCCTCAAACTGCAGCATCACTTCCGGCCAACGTTTAGTAACAGCTTTAATAAATTTATCCAGGAAATCGTCGTACTCTTCCTGATTAATACGCTTGTGACGCGCGCCCATGTACATTGGGTCTTCCAGCAGTTTTTCATTGTTGGTGCCTACATCCAGCATCACCGGCAAGGTGTACGCAGGGCTAATACCACCACAAGCGGTATACAGCGACAGCTTTCCAATTGGAATGCCCATGCCACCAATGCCCTGGTCACCCAAGCCCAGAATGCGTTCTCCGTCGGTGACGACTATGACTTTTACTTTTTGCTTCGTGGCGTTGCGCAAAATGTCGTCCAGCTGGTCGCGTTCAGAATAAGAAATGAACAAGCCGCGTGAGCTGCGGTAAATATCCGAGAATTTTTCACAAGCATCACCCACCGTCGGGGTGTAGATGATTGGCATCATCTCTTCCAGATGATCCGCCAGTAAGCGGTAGAACAAGGTTTCGTTGTTGTCCTGAATAGCGCGCAGATAAATGTGCTTATTCAAAGGCGTTTCAAAGCTCTTGTACTGCATGTACGCCCGCTCAGCCTGCTCTTCAATGCTCTCGTAGCGAGGCGGCAATAGCCCCGTCAGGTTAAACGCCGCGCGCTCTTCCTTACTGAACGCACTGCCTTTGTTCAGCAACGGGGTTTCCAACAAATTCGGACCAGAATAAGGAATATAAAGCGGGCGCTGCGTCTGCGGCATAAGTACAAACTCCTGAAAGCCAAAGTAATACGAATATCATAGCAAAACGCGGCTGCGATTCACATGTTTCGCTGGGCTTGGGAGGAAGCGGCTGTTAAGGCGCATGTTTCGCTGGAGCGTTGAAGGGCTTTATGCCAGAGACGCTGCAAGTTCATCCATGAACGCTTGACGAAGGCCATCCATGGCCTTCGACACTCTGACATAAAGCCCTTCAACACTCGTAACGCTTACATGCGCCTTAACAACCGCTCATCAAGCTTCAGTTCGATCTAGTTCGTAATCCATAACCAGGCATTCCAGAGGTATATGTAAGCCGCTATGAAGGCGTCGAATCATAGGCAGCGTTAAACGCCGTTTCCGATTTAAAACCTCACTAACCCGACTCCTCTGACCTAAAAATGGCACCAAGTCAGAATCTCTCAGGCCCTCCTGATCCATTCTGAATTTAATCGCTTCCACAGGATCGGGCGCATCGATTTTATACTTCGCTTCTTCATACGCTTCGATCAAAGTCACCAGAATATCAAGTTCATCAGCCGCTTCTGTGTTGGGTTCAGCATCCCAAAGCTCATCAATACGAGCCAGTGCACGCTGATGATCCTCAGCTGTTTTTATGGGCTTTATAGTCATACCCTCACCTCTAAATTGTTTCTGCATCAATTGCGTCGTATTGCTTATGCGTACCAACGAAACGAATGTAAATCATCGAGAACTCATACTTCATCGCGACAACAAGCCGGTACTTGTTACCGTGGATATTAAACACAACCCGATTATTAGCTATAAAACTCGCATGCCGGTATTGCTCTTTTATATCCTGGGGCTTTTCCCATGACGCATATCGAGCTTCATCGAACCACGCTTTTAAAGGTTGCTCTGCATCCCTGTAGCTAGGCTTTTCCCAAAACTCGCGAAGAGTTGCCCTTGATATAATTCTCATGAACGTAGTTATCCCTAACCTAATTTCCCATTATGGGAAAAAAAGAAGTTTTGTCAATAAAATTCCCAATACGGGAAATAAACCTTTTTATCTATTGAGAGTAGCTACATTTCACAAGAAGAAAATAAGAGAAGGATTAAAGAGGCATAAGAATTAATATGCTAGAGGCGTAGCATGATATTTATGTCAGGTGGGATACCGCGTGCGTTGCAAAGAGAGCCTTTGACTTAGTACATCAGAGGCTACGTATCGGTTATAAACGCGGAATAGCGAGTGCTTCAAGGGTTACCAGTGGGGCTTTGGAGGTGTGCAGCGCCATGGATGGCGCTGCTCAAGCCCTACAGGGACGTACTCGCGGGCGTCCTCCAAAGCCCCACTGATAACCGCAGCACTCGCGTTGTCCTCCATATCTCACCTGACATAAATGTCAGGCTACGTGGGTCCAGGCTAAAGTTTTAGGCCCCAGCGGGTGGCGGTGCGTTTGACGGCGTCGACGTTTTCGGTGGCGATGATGTGCAGCGGTGTGCTTTCAAACTGGGCGCTTAAGTCCAGGTGTTGCTTTAGCCAGGCCAGCATGGCCTCGCCGGAATGGATGGTTTTGGCGCCGTTGAAGTAGTCGGAAATGCTCTCGGCTATCAGCGGAAAGTGCGTACAGCCCAGAAGCACCACATCAGGCTTTTCAAGCTTGCTGAAATAATGCTTAAAGGTTTCCTGCAGTATCGGCCCGTCGTAAAGCTCTTCTTCGACAATAGGCACAAACAGCGGCGTAGGCATGGCGTCTACCTGACTATAGCCCAACGCTTGTATCTGCTGCTGATAGGCACCGGAATTTATGGTTGAACGCGTAGCAATAACCAGTACCCGGGCGCTGGTATCAATACCCTGCAGTTGCTGCAATGCCATAACACCTGGCTCCAGCACCCCGTAAACTGGCTTGTTAGAGAACTTTTGCATTTGCTCTAATGCGGTCACACTCACGGTGTTACAGGCCACTACCAGGCAATCTACATCGGCGCCGTTAAAAAACTCCACAGCTTCCAGCGCGTAGCGCGTTACCGTATTGCTGTCTTTGCTACCGTAAGGCACTCGGGCGGTGTCTCCGTAATACAGCAGCTCGCTGAAACAACCGCTTTGCTGCAACGATCGAGCTACCGTTAAACCACCCACACCGCTGTCAAAAACTCCGACTTTCATGTCTGTTTATTCCTTTTCCGCCTGTGCGCCCAGGCTTACCGTTTTAAGACGCAGCGCGTTAGTTATGACAAAGACGCTGGACAGCGCCATCGCACCTGCCGCCAGCATCGGCGACAGCAAAATCCCGAAAAACGGATACAGTACACCCGCCGCGACAGGAATCAGCGCAGTATTATAAGCAAACGCCCAGAATAAATTCTGACGAATGTTGCGCATAGTCGCTTCCGACAGCGCAAATGATTGTTGCACCACGGTCAGATTATCTGACATCAGCACCACATCGGCGGATTCAATCGCCACGTCGGTGCCCGTGCCTATAGCAAAGCCCACGTCAGCAGAGGCCAATGCCGGCGCATCATTAATACCGTCCCCTACAAATATGACTTGACCCCACTCCTTCTTAAGGCGCTTTACGGCATCCACTTTGCCATCGGGTTTAACGTTAGCCACCACCTCGTCAATGCCCAGTTCTTTCGCAATGCGTTTTGCAGTGGACTCGGCATCTCCTGTGACCATTGCCGTTTTCAGGCCGTCGTCATGCAAGCGTTTAATCAATTCTTTGGCGCTGGACTTAATAGGATCATCCTGAGTAAATACCGCAGCCAGCTTTCCATCGACCGCCACATAAATGGGTGTGCGGCCGCTTTCAGACCAGCTTTTCGCGTCATCAGGTTCGTTATCAAGCGCAATACCGTTGTCCTGCATCAGCTCGCTGGTACCAATATAAAGCGTTTTACCATCGACTTTACCCGTAGCACCCAAGCCGGAAATGGCTTCAAAGCTGTCGGGTTCGCTCACTTTAATGTCCTGCTCTTTGGCGTAGTTGACCAGAGCTTCTGCGGTGGGGTGCTCTGACTTAGCTTCAACCGAGGCTGCTAATGTCAGTACCTCTTTTTCCTCAAAGTCACTCAGGGTAAGCCAGTCGGTAATGGTCGGTTTGCCTTCTGTCAGCGTGCCGGTTTTATCAAAAATAACGCCTTTCGACTGCTGCAACGCCTGCAGAGCACTGCCCTGACGGAACAGTACGCCCATTTCAGCACCGCGACCTGTACCCACCATAATAGACGTAGGCGTTGCCAGCCCCATTGCGCAGGGGCAGGCAATAATTAGCACCGCCACCGCGTTAACCAGCGCAAAGGTCAGTGCTGACTCACTGGCCACAAAGTACCACACCACAAAGGTTAGCAACGCCACCAGCATGACCGCCGGTACAAACCATAATGTAATACGGTTCACAGTATCCTGAATCGGCAATTTACTGCCCTGAGCCTGCTCAACCATACGGATAATCTGCGCCAGCACGGTGCCTTCGCCGGTCGCTGTGACCTTAAACCGCAGCGTGCCTTTTTCATTAAGCGTACCGCCGACCACTTTGTCGCCTTTTTCTTTATGTACCGGCTCGGGTTCGCCGGTAATCATGGCTTCGTTCACATAACTGTCACCGGAAGACACTTCGCCATCCAGTGCAATACGCTCGCCCGGACGCACTTCAATTTCATCACCTTTACCCAGTTCAGCAATATCGACTTCGGTCACCTCACCGTCCCGCACGACTCGTGCGGTTTTACTTTGCAGACTCATCAGTCGCTGAATAGCATCGGACGTATGGCTTTTGGCACGCGCTTCCATAAAGCGCCCCGCCAATATCAGCGTGACAATAACCGCAGAAGCTTCGAAGTAAACGTTCACTGACTCGCTGGGCAGCCAGGAGGGAACTATTGTTGCCACGACCGAGTAACCCCAGGCGGCGGTAGCGCCCAAAGCCACCAGGGAGTTCATGTCCGGCGCCCCACGGAATAAAGCAGGCATACCCAACTTATAAAAACGCGCGCCAGGAACCGCTAATACCACCGTAGTAAGCACTAACTGTATCCACCAGCTGGTCTGTAAGCCCAGTGAGTTATGCACCCACTCGGAAAATACCGGCACCATATGGTTGCCCATGGCCAGTATAAACACCGGCAGCGTCAGCAATGCAGAAAGCCATAACTGGCCTTTTAACGTGCGCATTTCTTTTGCCTGTTGCTCACGCTGTTCGCGCATTTGTTTGTCGCGATCAACCACTTCGTGGGCATCGTAGCCTGCGTCCTGCACCGCTTTAATCAAGTCATCCACGGATAGCTTGTCAGCATAGGTCACTTCGGCGCTGTCCGACGCCAGGTTCACCGACGCTTCCACACCCTCTAATCCGTTCAGCGCTTTGTCCACACGACCGGCGCACGACCCACAACTCATTCCCTGAATGCCTAAACGAACAGATTTACTCATGCTGCGCTCCCGTTGTTTGACCGCCATTGGCCTGCGAATCTTTCAGCCACAGTAGCAGCCAGAAGACAATTAATTGCGCCACTTCAACATAACGTTGTACTGCGCCCCGAATCTCAGCCAGCTCCGGCGAAGTCATCAACAGGAAGCCTAAGGCAACAATAAACGCTAATAATACAAAAGCCGCGCGAACCGGCCAGGTGGTTTTCGGCGTCAGCGCCAATAACAATGCCCCCAACGCAAAACCAAAGTAACTGATAACGGCAATACCGTTATGTATCGCCTGCGAACTTGAGCCGTCTACCGGACAGCCGGTGTCGCAAGGCGCCAGCGCACTGCCAATATAAGCCAGCGGATAGAAAAACAATAATGACCAACCAAACTGACTAACGCCTTTTACTCGTATGTGTGGGCGTACAGTGAGCAGCAAACCCGCCGCAATCATGCCCAGCGGAATAAAGCCGACCCAACCCAAAACACCTGCCGCCTGAGTGCCGGTGGCATTAATTTCGCTAATATACTGACTCATATGCGAAAAACCCGGCTTAACCCAACTGGCAACCAGCTGTAAACCAATCCAAAAGACGGTCAGAATAATGAGTTGCGGTAATATGGGTGAGCTGTGCTGTGCAGGTGTATTGTCGGCTTCGGGCATGACGCCTCCTCGGCTGTTTTTAAGTATGATACTCTTTCATCCCAGTGTAATCCAAGATGGGTGTCATTTGTGAATATTCAAGTGTTAGGTTGCAGTGGTGGTTTGAGCGGCGACAATAAAAATGGTTCCACCTGCATTCAGCTGCGCTCCAACATCATTATTGACGCCGGCACCGGCTTAAACCGTTTAAGCCTGGCGCAAATGCGGCAAGTGCGTCATGTCTTTTTGACCCATTCCCATATGGACCACATTGCCGCACTCCCCACGTTTTTAAGCAATCAATACGACAGTGAGCACTTACCCGTTACGGTTTACGCTTTGCCGCATACCCTGGCAAAACTGCGTGACAATATTTTTAATGGTGACATATGGCCAGAGTTCAGCAGCATGACCGAAGGTGCCGGAGCCATTTTAAAATTTGAAGAAATTCAGCCCGGCCATTGCGTGGATATTGATGACATGAGCATTAAAGCTTTTGAAGTGGAGCATAGCGTGCCAACCGTCGGTTACAGCGTGAAGAACAACGGCCAACACTTTGTCTTTTGTGCGGATACCATTGCCGGCAGCGTTTTAACCCAGCAACTCAACGCACTCGGTGACATTGATACATTAATGCTGGAATGCGCTTTTCCCGATGAGCTCATGGACGTCGCACAGAAAACCAAACACATGACACCAAGCTTGCTCCGGGAAGCTTTAGCCAGTTTAAAGCTACAGCCCAAAGAGCTTTGGGTGACTCATCTAAAACCCAGTTACGAAGCACAGCTACGAGAGCTACTCACAAAAACACCACCGCATAAAAATACGGTGGTGCTTTAATTCAAGGTAGGGGAATCACTTGTTTCGCTTGAGCATAAAGCCCCTTATGTCGGAGACGCTACAAGCTCATCCATGAGGGCTTGACGAAGGCCTTCCGTGGCCTTCGACACTCCGTCATTAGGGGCTTCATACTCTTTGCGCTCACAAGCGACTCTCCCTACCTTTCAATGCTTGTATCAACGCTTAGAAGCTGTAAGTAACACCTAAGTGAACTTCGTTGTCGATGCTGTTGAAGTTACCGCGGAAACCCGCGTCAGCTGAGAAGCGGTCAGTAAACGCATAACGTAAACGTGCGCTAACCGATGCAAAGCCGTCTAAACCCCAGTCGTAACCCGCATCAACAATTGCGGTAGTCTGCTGACTTAACTTGGTCATAGCGCCGATACCAGCATAAGCGCTAGTGTCATCGCTGTTACCAAAGTCATAATGACTAACACCACCTTTCAAGAAAGTGTTGAACTGGCGGTCTGCACCCATATCCAGAAAATACTTAGCGCCAGCGCGAAGTGAGTAATCACCCATGTCGGTAAATTGCACTTCGCCAACCCAGTTGTCGGCAATACTCGTTGAGCCTTCTACATAAAAGTCTGAGTTGTAAAAGTCGTTAAAACCACCGCTAATATAATTAACACTGTCAGCATTGCTCGCTGCTGAGAAGAAAAGCGAACCACTTGCAATTAGCGCTGTTGATAATACGAACTTTTTCATGACTTACCTCCTTGGTTACAATAATTCTATTATCGCACCTAAAAGGCTTTTCAACAGGCTTCTCACTGTAAAAGTTCGGTAAAACTAAGTTAGGTATATTTTCGTCTTTTATGATGCCGGAAGCCTTTAATGGTTGGCTGGGATACCATTACACGAGATAGATGTTGCTCCAGTGACTCTTTTAGCTCAGGGAAAATAGCCCAGTCCGAAAAATCATTAATAAAGTCAGATAACTTATCCGCCATCACTTCTATTTGCTCAAGGGGTTTCGCTATACCAAAATCCTCACCCAACTTTCTTAAATAATAAGCCGATGGAAAGGCTTTGCTTCCATACAACTTAAGCGCCATATCGTTATCTATGGTCGGATAAATAATTGTATGCGTCACATCGTAAATAGGCGTCAGTCGAATATCGTTGTTATTCGCAACATCGTAAAAAATGGAAAAGTTTTTAAGGTGAGCATCCCCATTACCAATCAGAACATTAAAAACAATGTACTGATACAACTTATTAAGCTGCTTTGTGCTCTGCGTAAATAATTTAACCACTTTCATAACTTGCTCATAACTTGAGCGATATTTGTCAGTCGAGTCTCTTTTGGTGAGTACACAAAAATCCTCAACTGCGTATTTTTTATCACCATTAATATCGAAGCGTCTCATGACAAAGTTCTGCCTATCATCAGACAACCAAAAGTCAGGTGTCTCTAAGTCACAAAACTTAGCCGCAGACATACAGATAAACTCATTGGCGGTGAGTTTAGGAAATTCTTCATCGGAGGTTTTAATGATCAAATCCGGATAAACTAACGTCGCTTTTTCTGAGGGAACAACAACTTTTGGTTGAACTCCAGATATCGCTGTTTGCAAATAGTAACGCTCAAGAAGCTGCGGAAATAACAACTCTTTTGAATTATCCCAAGACAAAATATCTTGCAGAGACGTTTTCTCCAGAGGTCTTTGCGGCAACTCATTATTCCGATAATTAATAGCGCCAATTCCGTTATCCCCCTGCAGCGCTAACAGATACATGTCGTTTACAATCGCATAGCGCCTTAATCGCTCCTCAATATATCGACGCACAAAACCTTCCGGCAAGTTCATCGTAAAAATTGGTGGTAACTTTCCTGACGAATACGGATCCAGCCGGTTGGGCATAGAAAGAGACACCGGACAGGCGTTTTTTTCGTAGCTAAAGCTATACTGAGCACCATGAACCAGCCGCCCCGCCAGTTGGTCGTTCAGGTATATCTCGAGTTCTCTTATACGCGATGGATACTGAGCTAATTCATCAGCCATTTTATTCAGTCCTCCATCGGGAATAAGTCATCAAGCTCTTCAAACGTCGGCATTTTTGTTTTCGTAATGGCCAGCGAATAGCCAAAGAGCATTAGGTACCTTTCAAACGTCGCAATCGAGCCCAGGTAAACACCTCTCTCAATTGCTGAAATAGTTTGACGATTACTTTTAATCTTCTCCGCAGCTTCCGTTTGTGACATTTTTTGAGCCTTACGCTCTTGCTGAAGCTGCTTACCAATTTCTTTTCGTGGAGTCATAACAAATAGTTTTTTGACAAATATATTTGTCATAATAGTAAAAAACACAGAAATGACAAGAATAACTGTCAAAATAACTTATTCGCTAGTAATGAAGAACTGTCGGGGGAGAGCTCAAAAGGCAGTTGAGGCACTTGCAAGCGTTACGAGTGTTAAGGCACGTTATGCCAGAGTGTCGAAGGTATCAGCTATTGACGTAACGCTGTCGCAGGAAAATCTGGAGAAAGTGTGCAGCGCCATGGACGGCGCTCTCAAGCCCCACAGGGATGTACTTGCGGGCGTCTTTCGGAAGGTTCCCTGCGACAGCCAGTCAATAGCTATTCCCACTCTATCGTTGCGGGAGGCTTACCAGAGATGTCGTAAGTCACACGGGAGATGCCGTTAACTTCATTAATAATGCGGTTAGAGACTTTCTCCAACAGTTCATAAGGCAGGTGTGCCCAACGTGCCGTCATGAAGTCGATGGTCTCAACGGCACGAATCGCAATAACCCAGTCATACTTACGCTGGTCACCCATAACGCCCACAGAACGCACCGGCAGGAATACCGCAAATGCCTGGCTGACTTTGTGATACCAGTCTGCATTGTGCAGCTCTTCAATGAAGATAGCATCAGCACGACGCAGCAAGTCACAGTACTCTTTCTTAATTTCGCCCAATACACGAACGCCTAAGCCTGGCCCAGGGAACGGATGGCGATACAGCATGTTATACGGCAAGCCAAGCTCCAGACCTATTTTGCGCACCTCGTCTTTAAACAATTCACGCAATGGCTCAACCAGCTTCAAACGCATATCTTCAGGCAAGCCGCCCACATTATGGTGTGACTTAATGACGTGCGCCTTACCCGTTTTCGAGCCCGCCGACTCAATCACGTCAGGGTAAATAGTTCCCTGTGCTAACCAATCCACTTCGGTCAGCTTACCGGCTTCTTCATCAAAAATCTCAATGAAGGTATTACCGATAATTTTACGCTTCTTCTCCGGGTCATTTTCGCCTTTAAGCGCATCTAAGAAGCGATCTTCAGCGGCAATAGGCAGAATGTTCAGGCCATAATGGTCGCCGAACATTTCCATCACTTGCTCTGCTTCATTTAAGCGCAGCAAACCGTTATCTACGAAAATACAGGTCAGTTGGTCGCCAATGGCACGGTGCAACAGCATTGCCGTAACCGATGAATCAACACCGCCCGACAAGCCCAGAATGACTTTGTCAGTACCGACTTGTTCGCGAATACGCTCTACCGCGTCATCAATAATCTTCGCCGGTGTCCATTGCTTTTCACAGCCGCAAATACCGCTGACAAAGTGCTCCAACATACGCTCGCCCTGGCGGGTATGTGTTACTTCCGGGTGAAACTGAACACCATAAAATTGACGCTCTTCGTCCGCCATTGCTGCATAAGGGCAGTAAGACGTTTTTGCGACGGTGTGGAAGCCTTCAGGAATAGCTTCAACCTTGTCACCGTGACTCATCCAAACATCCAGTAGAGGCGCACCTGACTCAGAGACGGCATCTTCAATGGCTTCAAACAGAGGGCTTTTTTCCACCAGTTCAATTTGTGCGTAACCGAACTCGCGCTCTAATGAGCACTGCACTGAGCCGCCTAATTGATGCGCCATCGTTTGCATGCCGTAGCAAATACCAAACACAGGCACGCCGGCTTCGAATACATAGTCTGGCGCACGCGGCGAGCCTTCTTCAGCGACGCTTTCCGGACCACCAGAAAGAATAATGCCCTTCGGATTAAAATCCCGAATATCGGCTTCGTCAACGTCCCACGCCCAAAGCTCACAGTAAACACCTATTTCACGAATACGGCGGGCTATCAGCTGTGTATACTGCGAGCCAAAGTCTAAAATCAATATTCGGTGATCATGGATATCTCTAGTCATTCGTCATCCTGTTAAGAGCTGCGGTAGTTCGGTGCTTCTTTCGTAATATGCACATCGTGTACGTGTGATTCGCCCATGCCGGCAGCCGTCACTTTTACGAACTGCGGTTTGGTGCGCATGTCTTCAATAGTCGGGCAACCGGTCAAACCCATTGCCGAGCGCAGACCGCCCATTTGCTGATGGATAATGGCAGAAATTGGGCCTTTGTATGCGATGCGTCCTTCAATACCTTCCGGTACCAACTTGTCGGCTTCATTACTTTTCTGGAAGTAGCGGTCAGACGAGCCGTTGCTTTGGTTCATGGCGCCTAAGCTGCCCATACCACGGTACGATTTATAGTAGCGTCCCTGGTAAAGCTCGACTTCCCCCGGTGACTCTTCAGTACCGGCTAGCATGCTGCCAACCATAACGCAGTGCGCGCCAGCCGCCAGAGCTTTAGCAATGTCACCTGAAAAGCGAATACCGCCATCGGCAATAATAGGAACGCCAGAGCCTTTTAATGCATCAACCGCGTCACTAATGGCGCTGATTTGCGGCACACCACAACCGGTAACAATACGCGTTGTACAAATAGAGCCTGGACCAATACCAACTTTCACGGCATCGACGCCGGCTTCAACTAACGCCTTAGCGCCCGCTGCGGTCGCAACGTTGCCGGCAATAATTTGTAAATCGGGGTAGTCTTTACGCGCTTGTTTAACGCGGTCTAACACACCTTGTGAATGACCGTGCGAAGTATCAATAAGCAGTACATCAACACCCGCTTCAACTAAAAGCTGGATGCGCTCTTCCGTGCCAGCACCAACGCCAACCGCAGCACCAACACGTAAAGAGCCTTTTTCATCTTTACAGGCATTCGGTTTGTTTTCCGCTTTTTCAAAATCTTTCAGGGTTATCATGCCCTTCAGTTTGAAAGCGTCATCCACAACTAAAATCTTTTCAATACGATGCTTGTGCATAAGCTGCAGTATTTCATCGCTTTGTGCCGTTTCATGCACACTCACCAAGCGATCTTTGCCCGTCATGACATGGCGAATCTCTTTCGCGTCATCATCTTCAAAACGGGTATCACGGCCAGTCACAATACCGACTAAATCACCGTTTTTCTCAACCACAGGAAACCCCTGAAAGCCATGCTCGGCAGTCAGTTGTTTAATTTCACCAATGGTTGTTGTCGGTTGGACAGTAACAGGGTCTGTAACCATGCCACTTTCGTATTTTTTGACTTTACGGACGTGTGCAGCCTGCTGCTCTGGTGTCATGTTTTTGTGGACAAAACCAATACCACCTTCTTGCGCCAGCGCAATTGCCAATGCTGATTCGGTAACCGTATCCATGGCGGCCGAAACCATCGGAATATTCATTGAAATTCCACGCGTTAATTGCGTGCGTAAATCAGCGGTATGGGGGAGAACTTCGGAATGACCAGGAACGAGCAGAACGTCGTCAAAGGTCAAGGCTTCTTGGGCAATTCGCAGCATGTGCAACACTCCGTGACTGGATTCATGTTGCGGGTGGATTTTACCCGTTTTGCCCGGCTGACGCAAGCGGAAATAATGAATGCTGGGATGTATATTATGGAGCTGCCCGGACGCCGTAAACCCATATATGGACACCTCACATTACGCAAGTTGTTTAGTTACATAATTTCACCTTGTTGCTAACCAGCTTTGCGTGAGGTGGACAGGATAAAACTGCACTCGTATATACGGCCTGTTTTGAGCTGCAAGTGATTCCTCAGTGAGCTCTGGCCTTCATGGATAACCGCACCCTTGGCGCTATATCGTCCCTTCTGAGTTATAACTCACTAGGTTCTCTCGGCATCTCAAGGGTCGGTTTTACCTGTTGCACCATGCAACTACGCATTGCTGGATGAGACTTAAATACTGTTTTAATTCAATTTAAATTCCTGCTGCTTGTGTAGCATAGCCCAGGAGATTCGGGCCAG
>NZ_FNCB01000006.1 GCF_900100855.1 Idiomarina zobellii | reverse complement strand
CCTTCCCGTTGATTCACCATCAGAGCTAAATCCTGCTGCTCAATACTTTTCAGCCTGACCGTCTGACGATTAGGCCGTGATGCCGCCTCGGCTATCGCCCGGGCGTCATTTGCATCGTTCTTCTCACCCTGCAAATACGCTTTGACGAAGCGTGGTGGCAGCGCCACCGTTTTATAACCCAGTTTTTCACATTCGCGGCGCCAGTAATGACTCATGCCGCAGGACTCAACCGCCACTTCACAGTCATCTGTACGTTTCAATGTTGCCAGCTTCGCTAACACCTTGTTGCTGCGCAGCTTTTTATTAAACACTTCCTGCTCATTTTCATCCAGCGCCAAAACCTGAATAAAATCCTTTGCCAAATCCAGTGCAATTCTGTTTACAATAGCCATTGGTCCTCTCCACTCTGTTTCTATAGAAGCTTGAACCTCTATATTGGCACATTGCGATGCCGTAAGAGGGAGGGGACCATCTCATCAGGCTACATCAGGACACGCTGACTACAACCGCTCGGCGAGATCAGCGGGCGCAATGTAGCGCATGGCTTTTTCATACAGCACAGTATGCTTTGTCTGATTCTTTTCCCATACCAGCTTGTGTGACCTTATTACTTGGTTCACCGAAATCTTAGTTTCACTTTAAGTTGCTAAATATCGCAAAATGCGATATTTTTATCAGCATAGGATGCATTTTGAGAATTATCACAAAGAAGCGAGTAAAAAATGCCATGCTTCAATACCCTCAGTGGCAAGTGGGGTTAGATTTATGGTGTCATGTTTTTGGTCAAAACTCTCTTAATGCACATTCTTACAGCCAAATTAAAAGTATTTGGCGCCGAGCATCCGGTTGGAATACAGACCGAATAGCCGGAAAGCGGCTGAAGAATGAGAACGGTGACTATGGCACCATATTTGATTTATATATTTTTGATGTCCACGGAAGCAACTGCCGAATACTTGCAAAACTAGGACACAATACACTCTTTGTAAGAGATATTTTGTCACACTCCGAGTACGACAAGTGGTGTAAACACAATGTTCACCAAGGCAAATTAAGAAGGTAATGACTATGAACGCTCAACAGGACGAAATGGTAGCGCTGGGACAAGTCGCTTCGGCAATAAGTGCTACAGCAATGGAGTTTGCTGGAACTGCCGTTGAGCTTTTTCATTACACTTATACACCCATTCAGTCTGAAAAAGAGCTTCTTGAGAGAGCCGACGTTATGGACTACTTAATGGATTTGGCTCAGCACGAAAACGATATTGTGCTAGTGTTTGCTAACGCAATTTCTGATCGCATTGAAGAATTTGAAGATCAAATGGAAATGCCTACTGTTCCAGTTGCCGAGAAGCTAAAAATGCTAATGAAAACCCGTTCGGTAAAACAGAAAGACTTAAAAAATATAGCGCCTCAAAGCGTAATAAGCGAGTTGTTAAACGGCAAGCGCACTGTCAACCTAAACCAAGCAAAAGGCTTTGCCGGATATTTTAACCTTCCTGTTAGCTACTTTGTTGAATAGATACCGCACCTGACGTAGTTACATCAGGACACGCTGACTACAACCGCTCGGCGAGATCAGCGGGCGCAATGTAGCGCATGGCTTTGCCTTTGCTAGCTTTACCGACCAATAGCAGGTCTCGCTTGGCGAGGTCATTCAAATAGGTGCGTGCGGTATTTTCATTGCAGCCAAGGTTGTTTGCTACGGTTTTCACGGTAAATACCCGTCCGGGGTTCTTCACTGCTTCTTTGAGTATGTCGAGCTGCCCTCGTTTTAGAGCGTTGGCTACGGCGCTTTTTTCAACCCAGTTCATAAACTCGAACATTTCTTTTTGTTTGCGCTCTATATACTCCCGTAACGCATCGACCGCTTTTACGACAATGTCTACCTGATGGTACAAAAAGTAGGTGAGATCATTGTCGTCGGTTTCAGTGTATAAAAACGCGCGATCATAGTCGGTGCGCTTCTCCTGAATGAGCTTACTAATGGACACATACTCGAACAGCCAGTAGCCCGATTTCAGCATAAACCAATAAAAAAGCGCTCTTGCGGTACGTCCGTTACCATCGCCAAAAGGATGAATGTAAGCCACCATAAAATGCAAAATAATGGCTTTTACCAACGGATGAATAAAGTTATCGGAGTTCAGTTGCCCATGCTCTTCATTGGCAAACTGACAAAGCTTTTCCATGCGCTCCTGTAGGCTTCTGGCCGCTGGCGGAACATGCGCTACGTCGTTGTATTGGTCGCGTATATCAATGTCGTTACTGGTTCTGAACTCGCCCGGCACGGCGTCATTATCAATGCCTTTATGGGTCGCTATTTCGTGTAATTCCAGAATAAGCGGAATGGTTAACTCGTCGTTTTTCAAGCTGACAGCCCGCTTCATTAACCGATAGTTATTGGCTATCATTTGTTCCGACTTGTTCTGTGGCTGACGTTCGGACTCAAGCATTTCTTTCGCAACTTTGCGCGTTGTCGACGCCCCTTCCAATTGTGACGACGTAATAGCCTCCTCCATCAGTAAGCTTTGGACTAAATAGGCGTTCTTTTCCTGCTTTCCGAAAAAAGGATGGTCAGAAACGCTTTGCGAGCCGCCGGTCAGCTTATCGATATAATGCAGCTTGGCCTGAAGAGAGTCTGGAATGCACAGCTTAAAACATGATGATTCATTAACGCCGCAAAGCTCTGGCAAGTTCCGGCTGACATTAGTCCGAGCCAATTTAGTCGCTAACCAGGCAAGTTCCGGGTTATCGCCTTTGTTGACACGCCACTTAAATTTGTCCCATGGCAAGTACTCACCTTCAGAATTGGTGATACTGTAGGTTTTCATAACTCTAAAAACATCCTCCGGAGAATAAACTGAAAAAAGTTCATCCATCGAAGGTGGCGTTCTAACCCTTGCCATATATAACTCCATAACTAAGTTAATGAATTAATATATAGCTTAAATTATGATAAAACACAAATTTGAAAATTTACGTTTTATCGGTAACAATCCTAATATAATTCAGCTTCTTCATACAGCACAGTATGCTTCGTCTGATTCTTTTCCCATACCAGCTTGTGTAACCTTGTTACTTGGTTCACCAAGCTACTAATTTCAATTAAAACTGCAGAAATTTTGAACTGTGCTATCATTAACCAAACGGTTATTTTTAAAGATCCATGCGGAGGATTTATGGAGTTACGAGAATACACTCCAGTAATGCAGCCTAAAGATATATGGGCAGAGTTAGGCCTTCCAAATGAAGACTCAAGATTGAGGGAGCAAATTGCCAATGGATTACCAATAAAAGTACTTAACCACGTGGCAAGCTCTATGGAAATGACTCAGAAAAGCATTATTGAAGCGCTACACATACCGCCAACAACTTTCCTGCGTCGTAAGAAAGGAGGACGCCTTACCACGGAGGAGAGTGATAAGTTATATAGCCTTATTGAAGTACTTGCTCGTTCAACTGATTTATTTGACGGTGACCGTAAGGCGGCCGTTGAATGGATGACCAAAAAAGTCCCCGGACTTGGTCATATGCGCCCTATTGATATGTTAGACAGTCACACAAATACTGAAGCTGTATTGGACATAATTACCCGTTTGGAATACGGGGTTTATTCTTAAGATGTGGGTTTATCGCTTAAGTAAAACAAAATATCTGGACACATCATTTACCGGAAACGGAGCCCGGTTAGTTTGAACCTAACGCCACTTCCGCCAGTTTACGTTTTAACGGCGTGAACTTGTTGGGAATAGCAAAGGCTAATGCCCGCAGGCCTTTTACAACCGGGTTGGCGGTACCAAAGCCGCGTTTAAACAGCTCCATGGCGGCTATCATAACTTGGGTGTCGGCTTTGCGGGCTCGTTGGTAGGCGTTTAAGTGTTTGGTTAAGTCGTTCAGCGCTTTTAAGTCCACGCCCTGCAACTGTTTGCACAGCTCGCTAACGTCACCAAAGCCTAAGTTAGCGCCCTGCCCGGCAAGCGGGTGTATGGTGTGCGCGGCGTCGCCGGCCAGCACAATGCGCTGATGAAACCACTGGCGTGCATACTGCATTCTAAGCGGAAAAGCTTTTATGTCTGACACGCATTCGCACGCACCCAGCACTCGACCAGACTCTGTCTCTACCTGTTTCGCAAAACGCTCTGGTGTTTCGCTCAGTAACTGCGCCGCTAGGGGTTCGTCGGCAGACCAAACAATAGAAACAATATGTGAGTTGGGCGTCGGTAACAACGCCAACGGTCCGGTGGGTAAAAACACTTGTCGGGCAACGCCGTTATGAGGCTGTTCGGTATGAATATTGGCGACAATGCCGCGCTGCTCGTAGTCCCAGAAACTAATGGGGAGTTCGGCAAACTGACGCACTTGCGAGCGCCCGCCGTCCGCGCCAATAATGAGGTTAGCGGAAAGTAACTGCTCACCCACGTTTACTTCTGCGGGACTGCTCTCGTCGCCCGCGCTTATTAATTTCCAGCTGTCCGTTTGAATGATTTCCACGCCAGCCTGTTCGGCACTTTCCCACAAAAAGTGTTCGGCCACATTGTTTTCGACAATAGCGCCAATGTCTTCGGCGTTAATTTCGACAGCGGAAAATTCAATATGGGCGGGGCTGTCTTTGTCCCACACTTGCATGCTGTTATAAGGCCCGGTGCGATGCGCCTGTATTTTTTGCCAGGCACCACAGTCGGCCAGCACGCTGCGGCTACGATCGTTTAATGCGCTAACCCGCAATGCCAATTCTTCAGTCAGCTCGGGCTGGTCGTGGCGCTCTAACACCACCACTTGCCGGCCTTGTTGCGCCAGCTTGGTGGCCAGGCTAAGGCCTATCATTCCGCCGCCAACAACCACAATGTCAGTCTGTTTGCGTGTCATGGTTTCATCCCCATGGTTAGGCGGGCAAAGCGGGACTTTAACGGTGCGCAGTGCTGCAACAGCATGAGTGCGCTGTTACGCCCCAGCACGGTTGGCCAGAATTGATTGGAAAAGCCGCGCACTAAACCGTCGGTTAACCGAATAATAGACTCGTAGTCGCGTTCGCGGTGCTGTTCGTAATTATTCAGATGCTCAAAAGCGCCAGGGTCGGTTGCTTTGGCTAAGCTTTCGCACAGCTGTTCGACGTCGCGCAGTCCTAAATTAAAGCCCTGCCCCGCAATAGGATGCAACGCGTGCGAGGCATTGCCAATAATAACCGCGCGGTGATGCGTTGAACGTTTCGCCCGGCGCAAAATAAGCGGATAAAACACTCGCGGCGATACCGATTTAAAACGCCCGGCTCGATAACCAAAGGCTTTTTGGCAACGTTGTAAAAACTCTGCGTCTGTCCATTTTTCGGCTTCGGCTAGCTGCTTTTCGGTAAAGCTCCACACCAACGACGCCTGATTCCCCTGCATTGGCAAAAGCGCAATGGGTCCGTTTTCGGTAAAGCGTTCGTACGCCCAGCCATCGAGTGGTTGTTCGAGGTCAACGATGCCAATACAGCCATACTGCCCGTAATCGGTCACGTCTGACTTCAGTCGTAACTGCTCGCGCACCAACGAGTTTTGTCCGTCGGCACCAATCAGTAAACGGCAATGTACCTGCTGTTGGTTGTCCAAAACGACGCGTGTCTGAGCAGACTCTTGTTGCACTTGTTCGGCGCGCACGCCGCCTAACCAGGTAATGTTACTGAGTTGCTGGCAACTGTCGTATAAGCGGCCGACCAACTCAGACGCGGCTACCACTTTACCTAAAGCTTCCACGCCTTCTTGTTCGGCATGCAGCTCAGTACCGCCTATGAAGCCGCGATCGGAAATATGAATGTGCTTAATGGGCTCGTGGGCAATATTGTCGAGTACGCCCAGCTTTGACAAACGGTGAGCAGATGCTGCGGCCAGCGCAATAATGCGTTTGTCGTTGGGTGGGCCTTCTTTACGGGGTTCACAAATAACAATACGCCAGTCCGGGCGCTGCTGCGCCAGCATCATACCGGTCAGCGCACCAACCAGACCGCCGCCAACAATGGCAACATCGGCAGATATTACTTGCCGCTCATCCATGCTTCTATCTCTTCTATGGTTTTAGGCACGTCGCTGGTGAGGTTTTCATAACCTTCAGCGGTGACTACCAGATCGTCTTCAATACGAATGCCAATGCCGCGCCACTTTTCATCAACGTCGGCGTCTTCGGGAATATAAATACCCGGTTCAACGGTCAACACCATGCCCGGCTCAAAGGGTACCGGTTTGCCGTTGTCATCTTTGTAGCGACCCATGTCGTGTACGTCGAGTCCCAGCCAGTGCCCTAAACCGTGAATAAAGTAGGTTTTCCAGCGCACGGCTTCAAACGCGGTGTCCGGGTCACCGTCGATAATACCCAACTCAACCAGACCGTCGTTAATCACCCGCGCGGCAGCGTTGCTGGCGTTAACCAAATTGCTGCCCGGTTTTATTTCCTCAAACGCCGCTTGTTGGGCTTTTAATACCAGTTCATACAAGGTGCGCTGGGTGTCGCTGAACTTGCCGTTAACCGGGAAAGTACGGGTAATGTCGGCAGCATACCCCTGATACTCGGCACCGGCATCGACGAGGATCAAATCGCCGTCGTTTAGTACGTCTTTGTTGTCGGTGTAGTGCAGTACGCAAGCGTTGGCGCCGCCACCGCAGATCATCCCGTAGGCAGGATACAGTGCGCCGTTCATGGCAAACTCATGATGCAGCTCGGCACCGACCTGATACTCGTGTTTGCCGGGCTCAACAAAGCGCATAATGCGGCGAAACGCGTTGCTGCTAATGCGTGCCGACTCGCGCATGACGTTAATTTCAGCCTCTGATTTTATCAGTCGCATGTCGTCTAATAACGCACGTAAGTCGCCCAGACTTTGTGGCGGTAATTCGCCGCTGCGTCTGGCTGCTTGCTGCAATTGGTTGCGTGCGCCGTTAATTAGCTCGCCCACTTCGGCCTGGTCGCCCATGAGATAGAACACGCTATCCATACCTTTCAGTATGTCCGGCAGTCGCTCTTCAATGGCGTCTATGTCTTCAGCGGCGTCGACTTTTAACGTCGGCTCTGCGTTTTCATAACCTAAACGCAGGCCGTGCCAAACTTCCTGCTGCGGGTCTTTGTCCTGACAAAACAGTAAGCTTTGCGGCTTTTCACCGTTAACCAGTAACAGCACCGCGTCGGGCTCGGCAAAGCCGGTCAAATAGAAAAAGTCACTGTTTTGCCGAAACGGATACTCAGTGTCGTTACTGCGTGTGACTTCACTGTTACCAGCAATAATGGCGACAGCGCCTAATGGCAAACGCTTCATAAGCGCCTGCCGACGTTGTGCAAATTCTTCTACGGAAGTTACAGCGGTCATAAATTAGTGCAGTGTTTTTGGTGGTTGATTGGCTGGCTGCTCTTTGCGGCCTAACTCGGTGTAGCACATCATGGCCGATACGCGCAGGTATTCGACAATTTCAAAGTAAGCGCGCTCTTCTTCCTCGCCGCCACCTTCTTCGGTAAACTCAATTTTTGCCAGCTCTACCATGTCTTCAATGGCTTCTTTTAAGTCGGCGCTTAAGGTGGCCATGCTTTGTTGGTTAACACCGTAGCCTGCGAGAAACGCATTCACCCAGCCGGCTAGTGCACTTAAACGCTCTGGCAAAGGCTCGCCGTCTTCCGGCAATAACAAGCGAAAGCCTAAGTCGTGGTCGCCCAGCGAATGTTCAATTTCTTCGGCTTGTTGCTGTAATAAATTTTTAAGCTCTGTTGGAATGCTTTGCCCGTCGTAAGCTAAGTCTGCCAACACCGCCATAAGCTCGTCGCTTTTTGGCTCGCTGCCGGTGGCTATTAAACCCGTGAGCATACCCTGAATTTCAGAAGCGCCCGGTGTCATATCGTAGCCCGCGTAAAGTTCGACTAAACGGTCATAATTAAAGCGTGTGGACATGAAATCTCGCCTTTTGTGAATCTTGCCATAATCCTAACACTGGCTTTACATAATCGCTAGCTGACAAACGCCCGCCGCTCGTGCCATAATGCAGTTATTCACGCTGATGAGTCAGTTGCAAGGAGTCTTTTGAATGGCCGCGAAAACCATGGATATTAAATTGCTGGAGCGTAACTATAAGGTTGCCTGTCCTGTGGGTCAGGAAAGCGCATTACAGCAAGCGGCAGATGCCTTAAACCAAAGGCTGGAAGAGACCAAGGAAAACACGCAGCTGACCAATGTCGAACAAATAGCCGTGATGACCGCATTAAACTTGTGCCACGAATGGATACAAGACCAGAACGAACAGTCGGCCAAAACAGCCAAGCTTGAAGAGAAAATTCAACTGCTTCAGGCGACAATTGAACAAGCAATGAGCGAACAGCGTTCGCAGCGTAATCGCTAAATAGACAAAACAGTAACCCTTTTCTGCGGTTCCCTGGGGTGTTTGCCAGCAGGCTAATGTCCCTGAGCCGATGCTTGTATTAAAAGGGGATCACTGGCCCGTCATGAGCAAGCCCGGCATGCACCGGGAAGCCTACGACGGATACCACTTGCTCCCCGCCTTGAACCAATGGGTTCAAGGGCTACAGCCAGCAGCGGCACCTTGGGGAACCACCATTTCTTATCAGGTTAAAGCCTTACTCAGCACGTTCGGCTTTTTCTTTTGCGACAATGCGCTTTACGTCTTCCAGCAGCGCCTGAGCGTCGTAAACGATACCGTCTTTAATGGTGTACTGAATGCCTTCGGTGCGCATGGGTTTGTTCTGGTCGTTAAGTTTGAAGTGACCGGTTCCATACAGCACTTTAAAGTTCGCCAGTGGGTTTTCTTTCACAATAACCATGTCGGCTTTTTTGCCCAGCGCAATGCTGCCAATGTCGTCCTCCATGCCTAAGGCCTCAGACCCTGCAACCGTTGCCGCATGTATTACTTCTAACGCATTTAGCCCGGCTTCACGCAGCAGTTCCATTTCGCGAATGTAACCAAAACCATAAATTTTATAGATATAGCCCGCGTCAGAGCCCAGCGTAATGCGACCGCCGTTGGCGTGATAGTCTTTCAGGAAGGTCATCCACTTGTCGTAGTTCTTTTTCCAGGCAATTTCATTGTCGGTGGTCCAGTCGAACCAGTACGAGCCGTGTGCATAACGACTTGGCTCGAAAAAGTCCCACAGTCTTGGCAGTGTGTATTCGTCGTGCCAAATGGCCTGGCGTTCGCGCATTAGATCTCGCGAGGCTTCGTAAATAGTGAGTGTTGGGTTAATAGTGAAGTCGAGTTCTATCAGTTCATCACGAACGGCGTTCCACTTTTCAGAGCCCGGTTCAGCCGCCTGTTTCCATAAACGCCCTGCTTCTTCAAAACGATGCTGTTCGTTGTTGTAGTTGTAATGCGCGGGATAGTCCTGAATGCGCTGCTCTTCGAATAAAGCTTCCGGTAAACCGTACCAGTGCTCCATTGAGGTCAGTCCTAAACGAGCCGAGTCCAGTGCGTTCATGGACATAACGTTGAGCTGAGCGTGATGCATCATGGTGCCCAGACCTTGTTTGTTAGCTTCGTCGAGCGCCGCTTCCATCACCTTACGTGATGCGCCAAAGAACTTAATGCCAGCAGCGCCTTTGTCTTTTATATAGCGTACCCAGTCGCGGGCTTGCTCAGCGCCATAAATGGGCTCTTCCCAACCTTGTCCGAAACCGACATAAGGCACAATGCGCGGCGAGGCAATGTCGTTGTCCTGCGCTTGTTCCTGATGCCACTGCACCCAGCTAAGACCGTTAAAGCTGCCGGGTTCGCGAATGGTAGTAATGCCGTGTCCCAGCCATAATTTCAGTACATACTCTGCCGGAATGCCTTCGGCGGAGCCGCCAATGTGAGCATGCATGTCGATAAAGCCGGGCAGAATATAATGGCCGGACACATCCATTTCTTTGTCGCCGCGACCTGCTTTAGGGCGGCGCGAGTCGATAATAGGCACACCCGGGTTACCCACACTGACAATTTGAGTAATGCGGTCGTCTTCAATAACAATATCGACCGGGCCTTGTGGCGGCGCGCCTTCGCCGGTAATGAGAGTACCGCCACGCAGAATTAAGCGATCATAAGGTCCTTCGCCCTGCTCGCGCTCCGGTGCTTTCGGTGGAGCCTGCATTAACGGGGCGGAAAACACCTGAGAGGAAGCAGCAAGCAACAAGGCTGCGCAGGTGAAAGCTATCGTTTTTATTGTTTTCATCGGTTATCCTCGACTCATTCGTTCGGCTGACTGACACAGACTTTAGCATGACCCGACAAGAACTCCGACGCAAGTTACAGCAAATTCGCCGCAGCTTACCCCAGGACTATGCCAAACAGGCCGGCATGGCGGTTGCTGACGCTGTTGAGCAGCGACTGCGCGGGTTAGAGCCAGCCCAAACCACTGTTGCGGTGTATCACAGTTTTGCCGGCGAGTTGCCAACACAGCCAGTTATTCAGCGACTTTGGGAAAACGGCTTTCAAACGGTACTGCCGGTATTACACCCGTTCGCCAAAGGTCATTTATTGTTTTTGCGCTACTCCCCTGACACCCGCATGACTCAAAACAAGTACGGCATAGAAGAGCCGGAGCTGCGTGTCGATAACGTGGTGCCACTGACTGACATTGATGTACTACTGCTGCCACTGGTGGGTTTTGACGAAAAAGGCAACCGCCTGGGTATGGGCGGCGGTTATTACGACCGCACATTAGCCCACTGGTATAACGGACATACACCCCATTTATTCCCGATTGGGCTAAGTTATGACGAGCAGCGGGTTAGTGAGCTGCCTGTCGAGGCCTGGGACATTCCTTTGCCGGAAATTATTACTCCGGGTAAACACTGGCGTTTTTAATCACGTTTTTGCGGTAAAGCGTTCGATAAAAACCAACAAAAACCTTATACTGACGCTAAAAGTCAAACGGGGAATTCCACTATGTCAGGCAATGCAGATTTACTCAAAAAAGCCGCTGCTGAAGCAGCCATGCAGTACATTGAAAATGGTACTGTCGTCGGTGTTGGTACCGGCTCGACAGTTAACTTTTTTATCGATGAGCTGGCAAAACGAAAAGACGATATTGAAGGTGCGGTGTCAAGCTCTGAGGAGTCGACCAAACGCCTGAAAGCCCATGGCATTGAGGTGTTTGACTTAAACTCAGTAGCGGATGTTCCGGTCTATATTGACGGCGCCGACGAAATTAACGAGCACGGCCAAATGATAAAGGGCGGTGGCGGAGCGCTGACTCGCGAGAAAATTATTGCGGCGGTGGCGGATAAATTCATTTGTGTGGCCGACGACAGCAAACGCGTGGGTCGTTTAGGCAGCTTCCCGTTACCGGTTGAGGTTATTCCTATGGCGCGCTCTTATGTGGCGCGGGAAATTGTGAAGTTAGGCGGTGACCCGGTGTGGCGCCAGGGCTTCACGACTGACAACGGCAACTGGATTCTGGATGTGCACAACCTGGACATTATGAAGCCTATGGAGCTTGAGTCGGACCTTAATAATATTGTCGGTGTGGTCACCAACGGCTTATTCGCGCAGCGTGGCGCCGACGTTGCGCTTATTGCTCGCGAAGACGGCGTTGAAACACTGAAGGTAGCAGGCTAATGCAAAAGTCATTGTCGAAAGACAAGATAAAAGTTTTATTGTTAGAAGGTGTGCACGACAGTGCTATACAGCTTTTCCGTCACCACGGTTATAACAATTTAGAGATTCTGCAAACCTCGCTCAGCGAAGACGAGTTGTGTGAGAAAATTAAAGACGCGCACATTGTCGGCATACGCTCGCGCAGCCAGTTGAATGAACGGGTGTTTGCGGCGGCGGAAAAACTCATTGCGGTTGGCTGTTTTTGTATTGGTACCAACCAAGTCGACCTTGAGGCGGCGAAAAAACACGGTGTTATTGTGTTTAATGCGCCGTTTTCTAATACCCGCAGTGTGGCCGAGCTGGTACTGGCTGAAATTATTATGTTGCTGCGCGGTGTTCCTGAGAAAAACGCAGTAGCTCATGAAGGTGGCTGGCTGAAGTCGGCGAAACAGTCGTTCGAGGCGCGCGGTAAAATTCTCGGTATTATTGGTTATGGCCACATTGGCAGTCAGCTGAGCGTGCTTGCCGAGCAACTGGGCATGCACATTCGCTACTACGATGTGGAAGACAAACTCCCTATGGGCAATGCGCAGTCAGTACCAACGTTGGATGACTTGCTGGCCCAGGCCGACATTGTGACGTTGCATGTACCGGAAACTGAGCAAACTCAGTGGATGATTGGCCGTCGCCAAATTGAGCGCATGAAACCCGGTAGCTTACTGATTAACGCGTCGCGCGGCACAGTGGTTGATATTGAGGCTTTGGCCGACGGTTTGTCGTCTCGCCACTTAGGCGGCGCGGCTATTGATGTGTTCCCCGTTGAGCCTAAAGGCAATAATGACGAATTTGTGTCGCCGCTGCGCGGTTTGAAAAACTGTCTGCTGACACCACACATTGGTGGTTCAACACTGGAAGCACAAGAAAACATTGGTGTGGAAGTGGCCGGGAAACTGGTGCGTTATTCTGACAATGGTTCGACGTTGTCAGCGGTGAACTTCCCGGAAGTCAGTTTGCCAACGCATGCGACCACACAGCGATTGCTGCATATTCACAAAAACCAGCCGGGTATGCTGAACGCTATTAACCGTATTATTAGTGACAACGAAATAAACGTCGCGGGTCAATACTTACAAACCGATGAAACCGTCGGTTATGTTGTTATGGATATCGACAGCGAGAATGGTGCCGATATCCTGCAACAACTGAAAGACATTCCAGGCACCATTCGCGCCCGGCGTCTGTTTTAGTCGAGTTTATTCCCCATTACCGTGCGTTCCATGCTCTCTGGCGAAACATGGCGCACGTCTTTACCTTTCACAAAGAAGATAATGTACTCGGCAATGTTCTGACAACGGTCACCCATGCGCTCCAGCGAGCGGGCAGACCACAGAACATCCATAATTTTCGGAATAGACCGCGAGTCTTCCATCATGTAGGTCATTAGCTGACGCGTCAGTGCTTCGTACTGGCGGTCGGCTTGCTCGTCCTGCTGATGCACCTCGTAAGCGGCCTCTAAATCCATGCGTGCAAAGGCATCGAGCACTTTACGCAACATGCTGAGAATGTGCTGTCCTAAGTTTTCCAGGCTGGCCAACAGCTGCTGCTGGTCTTTGTTGAAGCTTTCTTTCGCCACTTTGGCAATGCGCTCTGCTTCGTCACCAATGCGCTCTAAGTCGGCAATGGTTTTGATAATAGCAATAACCAAACGCAGGTCACTGGCCGCCGGCTGACGTTTAGCGATAATGTGCACACATTCTTCGTCAATTTGCACTTCCAGCTTGTTAATTTTGTGGTCGCTGCTCAGGACTTTTTCAGCCAGCTCAACGTTGCCTTTTTGAATGGCTTCCAGCGCGTCGCTGATTTGCTGCTCGACCATTCCGCCCATGCTTAATACCCGGTTACGCACAGCTTCAAGTTCTTCATTGAACTTACCGGATATGTGCTTACTCATGTTCATTTTATCCATAACACTCTCCTTAGCCGTAACGACCGGTAATGTAGTCTTCGGTTTGTTTTTCCGAAGGCGTCGTAAATAAGGTGTCAGTATCTGCGTATTCTATCATTTTACCCATGTACAGGAATGCCGTTTGATCTGACACACGAGCCGCCTGTTGCATGTTGTGGGTAACAATAACCACGGTGAACTTCTCTTTCAGCTCGGTGATAAGCTCTTCAATGGTTAAGGTTGAGATAGGATCCAGCGCTGACGTTGGTTCGTCCAGCAGCAGAATTTCCGGCTCAATGGCAATAGAGCGGGCGATAACCAAACGCTGCTGCTGACCACCCGACAGGCTGAACGCACTGGCGTTCAAACGGTCTTTCACTTCGTCCCAGAGGGCGGCACCGCGCAATGAGGTTTCTACCGCTTCATCCAGTACACGTTTGTCTTTTACGCCTTGCAGGCGCAGACCGTACACCACATTCTCGTAAATAGATTTCGGGAACGGGTTAGGACGCTGGAACACCATACCAACACGGCGTCTTAATGCGGCAACATCGACGTTCTTGTCGTAAATGTTTTGGCCGTGCATTTCAATTTCGCCTTCAATGCGGCAAATTTCCACCAGGTCGTTCATGCGGTTTATGCAACGCAATAAGGTTGATTTACCACAACCTGACGGGCCGATAAACGCCGTAACGCGGTTTTTCGGAATGCGCATGGAAATGTCATGCAGGGCCTGATCTTCACCGTAGTATAAGTCCAGGTTCTTAATGTCCAACGCGGTTTGTTCAGCTGGCAAGTTGTGTAAGTCCAGCTTTTCCATGTTGCTTGTACTCGGGTTAACCGAAATCATAAATTCTGACCCTTTCGCTAATTCATCAAAATCTTCTTTGTAAACTTTAGTGCTCAAGAGAGCGATATTTTTCACGTAAATGGTTACGCACACCAATGGCCGTCAGGTTAAGACCGACAATGACGGTAATGAGTAAGAACGAGGTGGCGTACACCAGCGGTCGAGCCGCTTCAACGTTCGGGCTTTGGAAGCCAACGTCGTAAATATGAAAGCCTAAGTGCATAAACTTACGGTCTAAGTGTAAGTACGGGAAGTTCCCGTCTACCGGCAGCATAGGTGCCGACTTGACCACACCCACCAGCATTAGCGGTGCTACTTCACCCGCCGCACGAGCGACGGCCAAAATAAGCCCTGTCATAATAGCCGGCGATGCCATTGGCAATATAATGCGCCAGATGGTTTCCCACTTGGTTGCACCCAGCGACAAACTGCCCTCGCGCAACGATGGCGGAATGCGTGACAAGCCTTCTTCAGTCGAGACAATAACCACCGGCAGTGTCAGTATAGCCAGAGTTACCGCAGACCAGAGCACGCCCGGCGTACCAAAGGTTGGATTCGGCAAAGCTTCCGGATAGAAAATTTGGTCCAGGCTGCCACCCACCATGTAAACGAAGAAGCCCAGGCCAAATACGCCGTAAACAATCGACGGGACACCGGCCAGGTTAATGACCGCAATACGGATGAGCTTGGTGACCGGGTTTTTACCGGCGTATTCGTGCAGATAAACCGCTGCAACCACACCAAAGGGTGTCACAATAATGGACATGAGCAGTACCATAAATACGGTACCGAAAATGGCCGGGAATACGCCGCCTTCTGTGTTTGCCTCACGCGGGTCGTCACTGACAAACTTACCAATTTGCTGGAAGAAATGCCCCAGCTTGGCGAAAAAGCCCATGTCATTCGGGAAGTTAACGTCTAACACCCGATACATGGGCACTTTTACGTCTTCGCCACGAAAGTCCTTCACGATTAAAGCGTCCCGCTGTGCCTGTTCACGCAGATCGAATAGCTCTTTTTCGTAGACTTGATAGTCGGCGTTTAACTGCTCACGCTGTGCCTGTAAGTCGGCGATAGCCTGCTCAGTCAACTCGTCCTGTAACTCCAGTCGGCGGCGCTCAAGCGACAGCTCATTCAGCTGGTAGTTGATAGACGATATTTCGCCTTCCTGCAGCCCCATAGCCTGCATATTCAGTTCGACCGCACGTTCAACACGCTCGAACATGACTTTTCGGAAGTCTTCGTCACTTTGTTTGGCAACAACTTCGCCATTTTCGGTGACTGCCGTAATGCGGCCGTAAAAGTTGCCGTCTTTACTGCGCTCAATAACCGCCATATTTTTTGGCGTGGTGTCTTTGGTGACCAATGACTCCAGCACCCAGGTAAAGTCCAGCGGCACGTATTCACGGTTACCAATTTTCATTAGGTAACGAGTGACGGTTTCTGATTCTATGTCGGCCAAGTCGACCATGGACTGTGGCAAACGCGTTGTCGGCACCACTTCTGAGTCGTACACCTCACCGATTATGTGCTTGGTGCTGCCATCGGCCTGCTTAATATCCATTTCATGGATGGCAGATGGCCAGAAGAAGGACAGTCCGCGCCAGCCAATCATGATAACCAGCCCAATGACCGCAATTAGGCTGATGCTGACCGAGCCAGCGGTTAGCCAAATCCAGGGTTTTCCGGTTCTAAACCACTTTTTCATCGTTAAACCTCAATTCCGGATTACATTGAGCTGTATTTGTCGCGCAAGCGTTGGCGCACAAATTCAGCAATGGTGTTAAAGAAGAAGGTGAATATGAACAACACAAAGGCTGCCAGGAACAGAATGCGGTAATGCGAGCTGCCTACCTCTGACTCCGGCATTTCAACCGCAATGTTCGCCGACAAGGTGCGCATACCTTCAAAGATGTTCCAGTCCATAATTGGCGTGTTACCTGTTGCCATGAGTACTATCATGGTTTCACCAACGGCACGGCCCAGTCCCATCATCACGGCTGAGAAAATACCCGGGCTGGCTGTCAGCAACACCACTTTGGTCAGGGTTTGCCATGGTGTCGCACCCAATGCTAATGAGCCATTCGACAAGTGCTTAGGTACGCTAAATACCGCGTCTTCAGCAATGGAGAATATGGTTGGGATAACCGCAAAGCCCATTGCAATGCCCACCACCAGCGAGTTACGTTGGTCGAAAGTAACGCCAAGTTCGTTAGTAATAAAGCGACGTGCATCACCGTCAAACATGACCTGCTCGACCCACGGACTGATTTCAAACGAGAACCAACCCACTGCCAGGACAACCGGAATTAACAGTAATGCGGCGCGGCCGTCGTTGACTTTGCTCTTAATTTGAGTCGGTAACTGGCTCCACAGGGCTGCCATAAGAATAATGGCCAAGGGCACCAGCAAGAGCACCGCCACAAACCCAGGCAAATAGGCCTCGACCAAGGGCGCTAACCAAAGGCCGGCAAGGAAACCAAGAATAACCGTAGGCAATGCTTCCATTATTTCGACGGTCGGTTTGACGTATCTGCGCACCGACGGCGACATAAAGTAAGCCGTGTAAACCGCTGCGGCTAAACCAATAGGCACCGCGAATAACATGGCGTAAGCAGCGGCTTTAATAGTACCGAAAGAAATAGGCACCAGGCTAAATTTGGACTCAAAGTCGTCAGAGCCCGAGGTTGATTGCCAGGTGTAATCCGGCTCTGGATAGCCTTCGTACCAGACCTCCTGCCACAAACCACTCCAGCTGACTTCCGGGTGCTCATTGTCGACGTCGTACAAGCCATAACCTTCGGCTGTTTTCATCAGCAGATAGTTAGCGCGCGGGTCAACCATGACTGCTTGAACTTCAGCCTCGGCGGGCTTACCTCGATAGAGATCTGCCTCTGCCGTGGTATGAAAAATGTTCATGTCGCCGTTTTCAGACAAGGTGTAAAACGTACGGCGATAATATTCTACTTCAATTTCAGTGATCGGTGAGCCGGCGTCGAAGCTGCGAATGTACTGATACTGACGGCCATCGTCACCCGGTACTTCAAACCACTGTGAGACTTTCCCTGTGTCATGGGTTAACAACACAGAAGACGCCCCGGCCAACAGGTACATGCCGGTGGCATTACCCAGCTCGCGCGTGCGCATAGGCAGCAGTTCACGCTCGGTTACGTTACCACTAATGGAAATATCGAATACGTGCACGCGGTTGCCACGACGCGCAATGACTTGTCGTAAGTCCGGCGTGACAACAATGTCATCAATAGCGGTATTTAAAGGAATTTCAGTGTAGTTCGGCGTTAATGTAACTGCGCCGGTCATGAAGTTCTCTTCGGCAACAAAGTGCGTTATCAGCAAGGTGCTGTTTTCAACCGCTGCAGCGAACAGCATCCCGTCGCCGTCAGTTTCATAGGACAGCTTTTCAAGTGCGCGACCGTTTTCATCGACAACCAGCGGCTGCCCGTCATTTTTCACCTCAAAACGAGGCGTAATGACACGTTCAACTTTGTCTGTTGCAGCGGTTGCGGCTGTTTCCGGGAAAGTCACTGAAAACTTAGGTTCAACCACAACAGCTTCACCTGACTCCAACCCATAGGCGTACTGGTGGTTTACCGGTAAGGTTTTCGCAAAGCTGCTAACATTTTTCGGTTCGACAAAAGTTTCGCTTAGTAAAATATCGCCTGAGCGACGATCATTTTTGTCGATAAGGGAGAAAAATTGCAGCTCACCACTTCGTAAAAAGCGATAACCAATTTCGGCCTGCTCTTCCATACCAACGGCTTCAACTTGTCCCGACTCGGGCAGGTTAAAACTGTTTACTTTTTTCAGGCTGACCGACTCAAATATCGGCTGCACCACGTAAAGCAGGTAGAAGAAGATCAGAAGCAGTGCGACCAATACCATAACGCCGCCAGCCGTTACGCCGTATCGCGCGAAACGGTCTTTGAACAATCGCATGCGATTGGCCGACAGCTGCTGGGCAGATTGTGTTGCCATTGTGACCTCGGACTCTAAAATGACTTTAAGTTTAACTGCGTCTTAACTGGATAATAGTGTAGTAAAGTTTTATGACAGTACTGTTACAGTTCCGTCATATTTTCTTCACTAAAGTGTCAAAATAGAAAAAAGCCGGTAGTTTCAATGAACTACCGGCTTTGTTATGACGTAATTTTTTAGTGGCTAAGGCCGAGTTTTTTCAGCTCTGCTTCGACCACTTGCTTCGGCAAGCCGATATAGCCGTCTTTGTTCACAATGTCCTGGCCTTGTTTTGACAGAATCATTTTCATGAACTCAGCTTCTGCTTTACCTAATGGTTTGTTCGGGTGCTTGTTCACGTATACGTAGAGGAAACGTGCCAGCGGATATTTGCCTGCCAATGCGGCTTCACGTGACGCTTCAATAAAGTCGTCGCCGTCGCCCTTAGCAATAGGTACCGCTTTCACACCAGAAGTGACATAACCAATACCTGAATAACCAATTGCGTTCAGTGACGTAGAGACTGACTGAACAACTGACGCTGAGCCAGGTTGCTCGTTTACGTTAGAGCGGAAGTCACCGTCACAAAGACCCACTTCTTTAAAGTAACCATAAGTACCTGACACCGAGTTGCGACCGTACAGCTGTAAGTCACGGCTAGTCCAGTCGCCGTCTAAGTCCAGTTGTCCCCAGCGGTTCACTTGCTGGTTAGCACCGCATTTACGGGTTGACGAGAAAATAGCGTCAACTTCGGCAATCGATAAACCTTCGATTGGGTTATCTTTATGCACGAATACCGCTAACGCGTCGATAGCAACACGTACTGGTGTTGGTTTGTAACCGTGGCGCTTTTCAAAAGCTTCGATTTCTTTTGACTTCATCGCGCGGCTCATAGGGCCGAAGCTTGAAGTGCCTTCGGTCAGTGCTGGTGGCGCAGTAGAAGAGCCCGCCGCTTGAATTTGGATGTTAACGCTTGGGTACATGCGCTTAAATTCTTCGCCCCAAAACGTCATCATGTTAGCCAGAGTGTCAGAGCCAACCGATGATAAGTTGCCTGATAAACCGCTGACTTTTTCATATTCTGGTAAGTCATCGGTTGCTGCTGCCAGCGAGCTGAACATTAAAGTGCCCGCCGCTACTAAACCAGTTAATGTCTTGTTCAAAGTTGATTGAAACATGTTTTTCACCTCTGTGGGTTTTGTCTAACTTCAGAAAGTCGTTCTTCGATAATGCGTAGTTTAAGAACGTTTTATGACAGCTTTATGACAATGTGAAAAATTTATGACTTAATTAATCCGTGGGGCAGTTGAAATGCAAAACGACTGCCTTTGCCCGGCGTACTGCTTATGTCCAGTTGTGCATTATGGTGCTCAACAGCTTGCTTAACTATAGATAAGCCCAGCCCGGTTCCGCCACTGGCGCTGTTTCGGTCTTCATCTATGCGATAAAAACGTTCAGTCAGTCTCGGCAAATGCTGCGCTGGTATGCCTTTGCCATTATCGGTCACGCTGAATTCAACACCGCCCGAAGTCTCTTTCCAGCTCACCTCTATTTCGCCGCCTTCCGGCGTGTAACGAATGGCGTTAGTAATCAGGTTCTGCATGGCACTGCGTAGTAACGATTCTTTGCCGTAAATATGAATGGGGTCGATATTAAACTGCAGCTTGTGTTGCTTTTGTTCGTTAAGGCGATGCGCTTCCGTTTGTAGCTGCTCCAGTAGAGCCGGCACATTCACTTCGTGGTCGAACACGTCGTCACTTGGAGTTTCCATGCGTGACAGCACGAGTAGTTGGTCGACTAAGTTGCCCATGCGGTCACTTTGCGCGTTCATATTTTCGACCGCTTTTTTCAGCATAGCCGGCGGCGTTTGTTCCGGCTCTTCCAGCATTTCCAGATACCCCTGTAACACCGTCAACGGCGTTTTTAACTCGTGCGACACGTTAGCAACGAACTCTCGACGCATTGAGTCCAGACGTTTAACTTGGGTAACGTCACGCGCAACCAACAAGAACTGGTCTTCGCTGTACGGCATAATGCGAATTTCAATGTCGAGACTGTCGCGCACAGGAGAAGGAATAGTGAGAGCATCATCAAACTGACCTTTGCTGAGATACACCGAAAACTCCGGGTGACGAATAAGGTTAGACAGCCTTTGTCCGGCGTCGTCCGGCCAGCGCAAACCAAAATAAAACTGTGCGAGTTTGTTGCTCCACAACAGCGCACCGTCGGCTCGAAACACAATAGCTGCATCCGGTAGTGCTTCTGCCGCTTCCCGAAAACGTCTTAATAAGCGAGCCAGTGATTTACGACGCTTTTGGCTGCGGCGTTGCGAGCGATAAATGCCGTCATAAATATACGACCAGCTGCCCGGCGCTGATGGCGGCATTAAGGTACGACTTTGCCATAACCATTTAATGAGCTTTTGCTGATAAAAATAATGCCAGCACACCAGGCCCAGCAAAGCGAACGTCAGCAGCGGCCAGAAAATACCGAACAGCCAGCCAACAAAAATAAACGGCAGCAGGAAAAGCGCCAAATTGCGCAGCGACTGCCAGTTTGAATAGTCTCTGTCCATATCAAGCAGACTCGCTGTTAACGACTCGAGAAACGATAACCGACTCCTCGCACGGTCTGTATTAACCGGTCGAAACCGTGGTCAGCCAACGCTTTGCGTAACCGACGAATATGCACATCAACGGTTCTGTCTTCGACGTAAACATTAGTGCCCCAAACGTGGTCCAGCAGTTGTTCACGGCTGTAGACGCGCTCTGGGTGTGTCATAAAAAAGTGCAGTAGCTTGAATTCGGTTGGTCCCATGTCAACACTGTTGTCGCCAACCGAAATGCGGTGCGATACGGGGTCGAGCTTTAAGCCTTCAACTTCCAACGGCTCGTCTAACACGGTTGGCGCCACACGTCTAAACACGGCACGCATACGAGCCATCAGCTCTTTTGGCGAAAATGGTTTAGTAATGTAGTCATCAGCGCCAACTTCCAGGCCTTTTATTTTGTCTTCTTCTTCGCCGCGGGCGGTCAACATAATAATAGGTATATTGCGGGTAAAGTCATCGCCTTTAATTTTTTTGGCCAGTTGAATACCTGAGCCGCCCGGCAGCATCCAGTCGAGCAATACCATGTCGGGGTATGGCTCGGCAATTTTACCGACAGCGGCATCAAAATCATGAGCTTCGACTGCTTGATAGCCGTGTTGCTCCATAACAAAGCTCAACATCTCACGAATGGGGGCTTCATCTTCTACTATTAGAATTCTACGCGACATGTATTTAGTCCCTTATTGGATCAGTTGAGCCAATTATTACTAAAGAATATGACATTTTTATGACCAGCGACACATTGCTGTAAGATTTCTTTTGTTTATGATGCTTTTGGGTCTATTTGTCCAATATCGTTTAATTTATTGGACAAAAATACTGTGCAATGTCCAATAAATATGCTTTAATGGACATTAATATTGCATTAGCTGTCCAATAAAGTGAGTGTTATGACCATTCAAGCTGAATTAGAAGCTATACTTACATGTCTGGAAAGTATTGGACAGCCCTTGTCCGTCGGTGCTTTGCAAAACCACCTAGCAGTCGACATGCCCAAAAAGACGCTACAGCGAAGGCTGAAAAAGCTGGTTGAGCATGGACAGGTGATTGCTGACGGTGAGAAGAAAGCTCGTACTTATCGCCTGGCATCTTATGGTATTAGCAGTTCTGCAACAGAGCGTTCAGTTACGGAAAGCCTTGCACTAAATGAAAAAGGGAATGAATATAATCAACACCCTATTTTTTCAGCAGAGTCCTTAGCCCAGCTAACTTACCTTAATACGCCCCCCTATGGCCGAACTAAAAGTACTTACCAACGGCAGTTAGTCGAGCAATATACTCCTAACAAGACTTTTTACGTGCCGTTGTCTGTGCGCACTAAGCTTCACACAATGGGTAAGCGAGTTGACAAAGCGTTGGCTGCTGGGACTTATGCTAAAGAGATTGGACAAAAACTACTTATAGACTTGTCGTACAACTCAAGCCGTTTAGAGGGCAATACGTACTCTAAGCTCGACACTCAGAAACTGATAGAACAAGGGGTATCAGCAGAGGGTAAGGTTCATGAAGAAACCGTGATGATAATGAACCATAAGGAAGCCATCGAATTTCTGATTGAAAATGCAGAAGATATAACACTCAGCTCTTTTACCGTTCGAAACATTCATTACTTGTTGTCTCAAGACTTACTGGCGAATCCTAATGCGTGTGGAAAAGAGCGAGAGCTTGAAGTGACTATTGGGAAGTCGGCGTATACACCTCTCAGCAACCCTCACCAAATTAAAGAAGTATTAGCACGCGTGTTGTTAAAAGCCGAGCAAATTAGCGACCCTTTTGAACAAAGCTTTTTTCTGCTAGTGCATTTGTCTTACTTGCAGGCATTTGAAGATGTGAACAAACGAACAGCCCGGCTTACCTGTAACATTCCATTTATAAAGGGCAACTTATGCCCGTTAAGTTTTACTGATGTGCCGCAAGAGGACTACTTTAAGGCTCTGCTGTATTTTTATGAAACTAACGAAGTACAGCCAGCTTTGGAGCTATTTGAGTGGGCTTATAAAAAGTCTTGTGAACAGTATGATGTGGTAAAAGAGTCTTTGGGTGATATCGATGCCTACCGCATTAAATACCGAGCGGCCAGGAAAGAAGCGATGGGACTGGTCATAAGAAATGACATTAGCGGAGCAAAAATAAGTGCGTTTTTGAGCCGTTATTGCCATGACAACCAGATTGAGCAGCCAGACAAGTTTATTGCTATGACAATAGCCGACTTAGAGCAATTACATGAAGGCGCAATTATCGGCTTAGGTATTACCGAAGCCATGTTTAAAGCATGGAAACGGCGATAGCCGCTTCCTGTTTTACGCCAAAAATTGCATTAATTCGTAGGTTAACGGCAGTGTGATAAAGGCCAGTAGTATGCCGTAACCGACCATGGCGGCCGATAGCCGCGGCGCCAAACCCGCCATAATCGCAACGGCACCAGCCGTTATCATCGGCGGCATAGCGGCTTCAAAAACAGTAACTTGAATAAGTGTGCTGTCAAAGCCAAAACTGAATAGCAGTAACATAGCGACCGCCGGCATTAATACCAGTTTGGTTAACAAGCCAATGGCCAACGGTGTTTTACTGCCCTTGGGCAGACGAAACTTCAGCTGAAAGCCAACGGCTATCATAATGACCGGTACTAAGGTGACCGCTAATGACTCAATGAGGCTCTGGAAAACATCCGGGTAACTCAGGCTTTTGGTCAGCAGAGCTAAAACTAAGGCAATAAACGGCGGGAAGGTCACAATTTTCTTTAACACACCAGTGACGGTTGGCGTTTCGTTCTGATCTTTGTACAGCGCAATAATAACGGTTGAGTAAATGGCTAAGCCGAAAAAGGAGCCAAACTGGTCATAGAGCAAACCATAGGCAATAGCGTCGCTGCCGTAGAAGGCTTCTATCATGGGGAAGCCGAAGAAAGACGTGTTACCTAGCGGCACGCACACCAACAAGGCGCCAACAATTTCTTTGCGCCACTTCAGTGCTCTGCCAATAAGGAAAATAAACACCGCACTAAACGCTAGCAGCACCCAGGGAATAATAACCGGAATAAGTAAGTCAGCGGAAAATTCCAGACCTGGTACTTTGCTAAAAATAACGCCGGGTAACGCGGCATAAATAACGTATAAGTTAAGAACTTCGGCCGTGTTGTCGGGGCACTTCCCGGAGCGTTTTAGAATAAAACCAATGAGTAGGTAAAAGCCAAGTACCGCCAGGTTGGTCATATTAAGTACAGAGGTTGAGAATGACGCCTATAGTGTAGCCTGACCGAGGCGATCAGGCTACATTAGTCTGCTTTAGACGCTTACCAGGAGAAGTCGTGGCGAATGCCAACGGCGAAGAAGTCTTGCTCTGCGCCCGGTGTTGCACCACAGCCACGGCTTTCGTAGGTGGCAATGTCGCACTCACGACCGGTGTACCATGCGTAAACACGCGTATCGCCGGTGAAATGATAGTCAGCGCCGAACGAGAACGACGCATCGCTTTCACCGCTTTCGTCGACTGACTGATATTGGCCTTTCAATACCCAGTTATTAATTGGGTAAGTCGCGCTCAGCAAGTAGCCGTCGCCGTCTTCCAGGCCGTTGGTACTTTCGAACTGCTGCAGCGCAGCGCCTAGTTTGAAGTCACCTAATTTGGTATGCACGCTTAACTGTTCAGTGTCGTAACCGTCGACGTCGCGATCAACCGCAATGGCAGCGTAAAACGGTGTTTTCTTAAGTTTGTCGTCTCCGTACAACACCCCCATTGAAACGCCGTCATCTTCTGCGTCGTTTTCAGATGCAATGTAAGTCACACCAAAGGTGAAGTTGTTATAGGTTGGCGAGTAATAGGTTACCGTGTTGTCCGGGCGTTCCTCACCAACGAATAAGCTTTTTAGGTCTGCTTCGTAGTCTTTAAACGCGTCGATAGAGCCTTGCGAGTCCTTCAGGAAGGTATCGTAACGGCCAATCATGACTTCACCAAAGTTACCGCGCAGGCCAACAACTTGGTTACGATTAGTTACCGCATCTTTGTCGTCGCTGGAGTCTGCCAGATCAACGCCAAATTCAAGCTGATAAAATACCTCCAAGTCGCTCTTAAGCTCAGCCGCGCCTTTAAAACCGAAGCGCGACGCGTTACTGACTACTTCGGCTTCAGCACCGTCACCAGTGTCATTACTTTGTAAAGACACATTGGCACGACCATAAACGGTTAGTGTACCATCGTCGTTCGCAAACGCTGGAAAAGTAGCGCCCGCAATTAACAACGCAATTAAAGACTTTTTCATAGAACCCTCATTAACTCATTACTAAACTGCCTAATTCTTAACCGCATATAGACACGCTGCGAATTATTGCAGTTATTTTTCTGTCATGAGTCAATTCTATGTCTTTTTTGTTACAGCTTTATGACAGTTATAAGTCAGCTAATGAGGCAAGCTGCTCCTTTTGTCGATATTGCGCTTTCGCGTACTTTAACCACTGCTTTGCAGCAGATGCTGTTTTTTCATATTCGCTTGCCTGTTCAAAGGCTTGTAGCGCCAGCTTGTAGTCTTTTAAATTTAACGCCGCCATTCCTTCTACTAAATGCAAATGTCCCGGGTTCGATACCTGGCCTTTATTACGGCTGCGTTCAACGTACTTAATGGCTTGGTCATTATTGTTCAGGTTTAAATGCAGTTGTGCAATTTGCGCGGCAAAGTCGCCATGGTCGACCTGCTCTGATGCTTTCTCATAGGCCTGAATGGCTAATTCATACTCTTTTGCCTGAGCGTAGGCCTGCGCTATGAATTTCAGATTATCAACATTGGCTTCGACCACACCCTTTTGCATGGCGTTGCTTAATGTCTCTGCTGCTTTAAACGGCAGTTCATTAAAGTAGTACGCTTGTGCGAGCTGACGCCAGTCGCTGGCTTTTTCAATAAAACCCTGCTGATTCGCTGCTTCCAGAACCGCTAATTGCTTTTTGTCCTGCTCTAACTGCGCGTAGACACCCGCCAGTTGCAGCCAGTATTCCGGTTTACTGTAGTCAGTGACCAGGCGTTCCATGACTTTGGCGACTTGTTCAGTTTGTTCCAGTTCATAGTGCAGTGCACGTTTGAGTATTAACCAGTTTTCGTCGGGCGTTTTCTTGTTGGCGTCTGCATTAGCAATGGCTTTATCAATGAGCGGCAGCGCTTTATTAAAGTCTCCCGACTGATAAAAGGCTTGCGCTTTTAATACCCAGGCTTTGCCCAATTCGTCTTGTTCAGCCAACGCTTCCCAGCGCCCCAGAAATTCTACAGAACGTTGATACTGACCTTCGCTTAACGCCAGTTGAGCCAGGCTGAACAGGGTACTTTTTTTGAGCGACTCGGGAATTGGCGATTCATTCACAACTTTCTCGAAATAGTTAATGGCCTGGCCTATTTGATCCTGCTCGTAATACATAAAGCCGTAGAAGTTCCAGAGCATGGCACGCTCATAACTGTTCATACTGTCGGCTTTGCCTTCAATGTCTGACAGTATGCTAAGCCCTTGCTGAAGATTACCGTTGTCGGCTTGTTCCTGCGCCCGTGCCAGCTGACCATATACTTTTTCGCGCAGTGCTGGCACACGTTCCGTTTGTTGTGCAAGCACTGGCTGCGTTAATGCTATCCAGCCACTTAAGGCGGCAATCACCACAAATTTCATGTTCATAAGTCACCCAATTAGTTCATTTCGAAGGTCATGCGGTTTCTGACTCCGTCAACTTCAACCGCTTCACCATCAATGACCCGTGGTTTGTATTTGAATTTCAGTACCGCATCCATAGCAGCCTGATCAAAAATGCCTTCCGGCTCTGCCTGGACAACGACAGGATCACGCACCGAGCCTTGTTTGGTCACAGTAAATTCCACCACCACATAACCTTCAATACCACGCTGTAACGCACGCCGAGGGTAAGCCGCCTGCACTTTCACAATAGGCAGATACTCGCCGTCGCTGGCTTGCAGTGACATGCCATTGCCAATGTCGGCACCGGCATCCATACCGGCCGAGAAGTCGTAACCTGAGCCGCTATCCGCATCAGCAATGTCGTTATCCATTTGTGGTTGCGGCAAATCTTCAGGCGGCTGTTCAGGCTCTGGGGGACGCTCAGGCTTACGCTCCTTTTCCTGCACTTCTTCAGGCTCTGGTGTACGCACAAAGTCCAGCACACTGCCTCGCGGCGGCTCGCTCATTGCCCCTTCGCCACCGCTTATTAACGACTGCATCAAGTAAAACAGTCCAATAGTGACAAACGCGGCGACCAATAATGCTGCCAAAAGTCTCATTGCGGGTTACTCTTCGTCAGTTGCAACAGATACGTCATACACACCAGCGGCTCGCGCTGCGTCCATTACTTTAATCAGGACACGTGTGTTCGACTCTTCGTCGGCCTGAATGACCACAGAACCTTGCGGGTTCTCTGCGTATAAGCGCTCGATATTGGCCTGCACTGCACGCACATCCACCTGGCGTTTGTTTATCCAAATTTCGTTGTTATCACTTATCGCAACTAAGATGTTTGCCCTGTTTTTCTGAACCGCGGTGGCGGCATCAGGGCGGTTTACATCAATACCCGCTTCTTTCACAAAAGAGGCGGTAACAATGAAGAAAATAAGCATAATGAACACCACATCCAGCATGGGCGTCATGTCGATGTTGCTCTCTTCTTCTTCAATTAAGTTGGCAAAATGCTGTTTCATCGTTGTTTCCTCAGCCTCACCTTAGTGACGCTCTAAAAGTATTTTGTCTTCCAGTTTCATGCGCTCGCGACGGGTGGTGCGCTGTAACCAGGTGGCGGCGAATACACCGGACAGTGCGCCAACCATGCCCGCCATTGTCGGAATAGTGGCTTTTGATACGCCCGATGCCATAGAGCGGGCGCTACCGGTACCTGTTACCGCCATAACGTCGAACACTTCAATCATGCCGGTCACGGTGCCCATGAGCCCTAATAAAGGACACAAGGCAACCAGAGCTTTAATGACCGGCAAATTGCCGCCCAGTGCCAGACTGACTCGTGAAATCATTGCCTGACGAATTTGCTCTGCGTTCCAGGACGACTTGTCTTCACGTTGCTGCCAGCGTTTTAGCGTGTCTTTAACACGCGCACGATGCCCTTTCAGGTAGTAAAAAATGCGCTCGAGAATCATTAACCACATACTAAAAATGAGGACTCCGATGACCAGCAGGACTTGCCCGCCGGCCTCGATGAAATCTCTAATCGCATTATTAAACTCGATGAGAAATAACACGGTTACTCTCCTCGCTCTGAGCGCTCCGCAATAATGCCGGAGGCCTGCTCCTGCAATATGTGAATCAGGTTTTTACTGCGAGTGTGTAAGGTGGCAAACAATAAGGTCATGGGTATTGCGACCACCAGGCCAAGTACGGTTGTGACCAGGGCTTGTGAAATACCACCTGCCATCAGTTTCGGGTCACCTGTGCCGAACAGCGTTATCGCCTGGAAGGTGTTGATCATACCGGTCACGGTACCCAACAGACCCATCAGCGGTGCGACCACAGAAATGATTTTTATGAACGTCAGGTTGCGCGTAATTTTAGGCACTTCGCGCAAGATACCTTCACTGAGCTTCAACTCCAGCGTTTCGGTGTCGGCTTGCGGGTACTTGTCCTTAATAAGCATGACTCGACCCAGCGGGTTGTCCTGACTTGGCTTGTCTTTCTTAAGCTGACGCTTCACTTTGTTGCCCAGTAGCATCAGTGACACAAAGCGCTCTAACGCGAACAGCAAGCCTATAGCACCCAGAGCAAGAATGATGTAACCCACGGTACCGCCTTGGTCGATACGCTCACCTAAGCTTGGTGCCTGAACTAATAAACCAAGAATTGATCCGCCTGTTGGGTCAACGCCGAATGTGACAATGCCACTGTCGGTTTGCTGGATATTTTCAGCAGTGTCCAGATAGCGACCTGAGGGTTGGCGTACCAGCTCAGCAACAGATCCGGTTGAGCTCATGCGCTCTAAATACTTGCCATTTGAAACCAGGTTAAAAGCACCAACACGAACGACTTCTTGTTCAGCTTTGTCGCCGTTGGCTGCTGTCACCTCAGTCGTGAATTCAGCGACTTTACCCGACTCGGTCATTTCCTTTTGCAGGGCAAACCAGACACTTTCAATGTCTTCAATAGACGCCAGTTTAGACGACGAGCTCATGTTTTCTGCTAGCTCCTCAAGCGCATCTGAACGGCCTGGGTACTGCGCTGAAATAACAGAGTTGTCGAACTTGCCTGAAGCATCATTAGCAACCTGCTGCAGCACACCAAACAGCTCTTTCAGTGAGCCCATGCGCTGAGTCAGAGTGTCGCTTAAGTTGCCTAAATCGACTTCGTTCTGTTCAAAATCAGTTTCCAGTTGCTCGGCGCGTTGCTCCAATTGGTTTCTTTGAGCAATTGCGTCTTCGAGCATGGCTTTTTGCTCTTGCTCTTTTTCGCGGAAACGCTGCTCGCGTTGCTTATTACTCTCTGACTGCGAGAACTTACCCTGCTCCAACTGCTGTAACAGCTGGTCTAAGTTAATTGGGTCTTGCGGCAGCGGCGCGGCGAGTGCAGCGCTTGAGGTCGCTGCCAGCGCAATAACTGAGAACCACTGAACAATTCGTTGTGTTAATTTCATTGGTGCGACTCCTTATTGGCCAGCGGCGCTGTTTGTGGCGGCTTTGTTAGCAAAAACGGGCATCATCAGCATGTCCGGTGCTAACTGTTTTCGGGCTATGCGGATAGCTTCTTCAACGGCTGGTAAGTGCTTACTATCAAGTTCTTGCCAGTTGCGTTCCTGCTGATTCCAGATACCCAGGTGCTGACCGTCGCGGGTTTTATAAATAAGCGCTACCCGACCAATGCGCAGGAAAGTGACGTCTTGCTGTTGGCCGTTAATTTCATGCTCTGCCGTGTAGGCTTCAATGTTGCGCCCGTAGTCGGCTTCAATTTGGTACGCTTCCATAACACGGCGGAACTTTTCAGAAACGTCAACGTTAGCGCGCTCCATCAGGTCGTTTAATTGCGCTAAACGCTCGTTACGCTCGGTTTCAAGGAACGGAACGTCCAGTTCAACAAAAGACTCGAGCGAGTCGATCATGCGTAACATCAGCGGAGTAATTTGACGCTCGACATAACTGACCTTGTCTATTGAGTCATTGATGTCTTGCTTTTCCTGTTGTTGGTTACCAATTTGCTGCTCAAGCTGTGCGGTATACACTTTTAAACCATCAATTTCCTTCATGATGCGTTTATACTGTTGCAAACGCTCTTGCATGTTGTCTGAAATTTGGTCAATGGTCAGTTGTGACTGACGCGCAGACTGGTTAATTGAAGAGGCTTCTTCAACAACAGGCTCAAGTTTGTCCTGCTCTTGTATTGGAGCTGCGTACGCCGCAGTTGTCAGCGCTGGTAAAAAAAGCGCAGAGCTTAAAACGAAAGCGCCAGCGGAGGTAATGAACTTCATAAGTTATAACCCTTGTGAATTAATTTGTGGCAACTTTAGTGAGTTTTAGTGACAGCTTAATGACCAAAATGTGTCAGTTTTATGTCAATTGCTTAGGGCTGGGCGCTTTGCTTTATTGCGTTATGGGTAGCAATGATTTAGTTTAAGGTCATATTGACAAAAAATTTACACACACCTCTTTTATATGGCCATCAAAAGTATTTCATCATCGCTGCTGACACGGGTTCTGTCCGTTTACTTTGTGCTGACGCTTATTGTCACTGCAGTACAAATTGGTGCGGAATACTTTGATACCAAGCGCATACTGATTGCCGAGCTGCAAAACCAGCAACGAACCTTTAATGGGTCTTTGACGCGCTCACTTTGGGAATTTAATAGTGACCAAATTGACAGTATCGCCGACGGCCTTATTGGCATTCCGGCTATTGCCGGAGTATTGATTCGCGACGACGCCGGTAATATTTTGGTTCAGTTGGGTGAAACCTCAGAAATATCTGACTTGCCCGAAGAAGCCAGTGAAGGAATTCTGCTTCCTGAGCGTAACGGTATTTTTGGCTACCACAACTCGCTCATTTTCGAGTTTTCCGGGCATTCCACCAAGGTCGGCGACGTTAGCCTGTTTTCAACGCGAGACATAGCCATAGACCGCATTAAAGTCAGTTTGGGCTTTATTATTGGTAACGCGCTTATAAAGAGTACCTTTTTAATTATTCTGTTTACGGTCGCATTCAGCCGCATGTTGAGCCGCCCGCTCAATGACTTAACTCAGCAAATTAAGAGCTTCCGCCTGGATAACCTCGAGCGCTCCCGCATTCGCTTAAAAGACCAACACAATAACGAGCTGGTACTTATTGAGCAGGCGTATAATCAGTTACTCGATAACATTGAAGAATATCAGGCTGACCTGGAACGCACACAGAATAAACTGAAAGCGGCAAACCGACAGCTGGATGAACAAAATGCGATTTTAGAACAGGAGGTGGCCCGTAAAACCTCCCGTTTGAGCCAGGTGATGCTGGATCTGGAGCAGCGCAAAAACGAACTGGAAATGCGACAGGAAAAGCTTGAACGCGAAATTAGCCAACGTCGTACTATGGAAAACACGCTGCGTCAGTCTAACCAGCGGCTTGAGTCGTCGTTGAACCACTTACGCGAAACCCAGCAACAACTCATTGAGTCGGAAAAAATGGCCTCGCTTGGTGGCCTTGTGGCGGGTATTACGCACGATGTGAATACACCTATTGGTATTAGTGTCACAGCAGCTTCTTACCTGCGAGAAAAACTGGATTCGCTGGATTCGGCTTTGACCAATAAAGAACTGACACAGCAACAATTACAAAAGTTTATAGAAGAAGGCAGAGAAAGCCTCAGCTTACTGGATAACAACCTGCATCGGGCCTCTGACCTTATCAGTAGCTTTAAGCAGGTAGCGGTCGACCAGGCGTCTGACGCCATTCGCGATATAAATGTGAAACGCTACATAGAAGAGCTGATTCAGTCGCTGCAACCGCACTTAAAGAAAACGTTGCATAAAATAGAACTGAACTGTGCCGACGATTTATTTATTCGTTGCCCGGCGGGTGCGCTGTCGCAGATATTTACCAATTTAATTTTAAACTCATTACGTCATGCCTTCGACGGCATTGAGCAAGGTACCATGATCATTGATATTGAGCTGCGCGACAGCGAGCTTCATGTTGTTTATAAAGACGACGGCAATGGTCTTTCAGAAGACGCTTTAACCAAGCTCTTTAACCCATTTTTCACCACTAAGCTCAATGACGGTGGTAGTGGTTTGGGAACTCATATTGTACGCAACCTGGTTACCCAAACCCTGCAGGGCGATATTGACGCCACCAGTCAACCGGGTGAAGGGCTGACTTACACCTTTTCATTTCCTGTACAGGTTTTAAACTGACACAGACGCCGTTAGTCGATACAATTCAGGGTTTCTAATGCCGGACAGGAACCCTTATTTATGTGGTTTAAAAACCTTCGCTTTTATCATTTCAGTGAAAATTTCTCGTTACCCGAAAACTTTGAAGAGCAGCTTGCGGAGCACAGCTTTCACCCATGCTCTCGCACTGAGCAAAGCAGTTTTGGCTGGTTCTCTCCCTTTGGCCCAGACAACGAGACGTTAACCCATAGCGTCGGTAACTGCTGGTTACTCTGCGCTAAACGAGAAGAAAAAGTCCTTCCCAGCACGGTTGTGAACGCTCAGCTCGACGAAAAAGTCCGTCAGATTAGTGAAGCCGAAGGCCGCTCTGTGCCGCGCAAAGAAAAACAAAACTTAAAAGAAGACTTAATTCATCAGTTATTGCCACAGGCGTTTAGCCGTTTTCGCTTAAGCTGGGGCTACATTGATTTAGACCGTCAATTTATTGCGGTTGACGAGTCGGCGGCGAATAAAGCGGAAGACTTTCTCGGTTTATTGCGTGGCTCGGTGGGGTCTTTACCTGTCAGACCTTTCAGCCCGTCTGAGGCCGTTGAAGTGTACTTGACCGACTGGCTACAAAAACAAGACATTCCTGCCCCCTTTGAACTGGGCGACGAAGCAGAGCTGCGTTCACCCCAGGCCGACGGTGGCATCATTCGCTGTAAACAGGAAGACCTGACTCGTGACGACATTCAGGCTCATTTAACTGCCGGTAAGCAAGTGACTCGGTTAGGTTTGGTGTGGCAGGAAAACTTGGAGTTTATTCTTGAAGCCGATATGGCACTAAAACGTGTTAAGCCAACCGACGTACTGCTGGACGCAAAAGATGATTTGGTAGACCCAACCCCGGAAGAGAAAGTAGATGCCGACTTTGCGCTAATTAGCGGCGAAGCCGGGCAGCTATTTGATGATTTGAAAAAGGCGTTTGAGTAACGCGAGTTAGCCAAATAAGTCCAGCACCTGGTGGTAAGACTCTTGAGTCGAGTCTTGCTGCCAGAAGTCTTCGCTTTCAATCACTCCTCTTAATTCATACTCCACCACGGTCACATTTTGCTTTTTACCTAAGTTATTTCCTGTTAGTAAGCTGGCCAAATGAACAATATCGCAATAATTAACGGTAATGGCGTCGTCCAGGTTGGTTCGCCCTTTATTATAGTGCAGTGGCACCTGCACCAAATTAGGCGTGAACTGCCAGTAATTCAGGATATTAGTACCCAACGGCGAGCTTAACTGCATAATGCATTCATTAATAAAGGTAGGGTTAGCAAAGCTGTCCTCAAATTCACTGGCCATTCTTAGAATAGGTGTTACCCCTATTCTGGATACCATGCCTGCCAGCAGAGAGACGTCCTGATGCAGCCGGTGCCCTATTCCGCGGCGTTGGAGGTCTTTCGTAATAACCACCGACGCTGCTGCAATTTGCCGACTTTCCTTAATGTATTGCTCTGAGAACATCTTCACAATGTCGTTGTCGGGTTTAAACACCTGCTCCATTGCCATTGCAAAAGCCAGCGTGCGAATTCGACGCATGCCAATACGTGTTAACGCCTGCATCAGGCTTTCTGCCTTGTTTCGGCCCCCCAGATAGGCACTGTTTGCCAGTCGTATTAACCGGGCTGACAATACCGCGTCTTGCTGAATGATATGCGCCAGGTCGTGCAAATTACAGTCAGGATCGAGCGTAGCGTTACGCACTTGCTCCGCCGTTTTCGGTAGCCCCGGCAGGGTGAGTTCGTCACGCTGCAACCGTTCATCAATGAGTAAGTAAAGCGCATTCTGCGATGCCATTGAGGGATCCTTTTTTATAGTTATTCTATTGCTTCTAGTCAGGCATAGAAGTAGATTAACAGAACTTTCCAACAACTCAATTTTACAAAAGTATCATTATGAAAAAATCTGCATTTTTTATTGCGCCGCTGGCGCTTGCTATAGCCGCCTGCGGTCAACAAACAACCACTGAGAGTACCGAAACCACGGCTCCGAAAAGCTACCAATTGGTTGAAGGAAAAGAGCAAAGACTCGACATTTACACCCCTTATTCATTGACCAGCGACTTATCACACTTGTCCAGCGACCAGAAGAAGATGGTCAGTTTGCTTATTGATGCATCGAAAATAATGGATGAGCTGTTCTGGCAGCAAGCTTTCCCGGGCAGCAAAGACGAGCTGCTGGCTAAAGTTGAAAAGCGGGCTAAAGAATTCACAGTGATTAACTATGGCCCGTGGGATCGCCTTAACAACAACCAACCCTTTTTAACCGGCTTTGACGATAAGCCTGAAGGCGCTAACTTCTACCCGGAAGATATGACCAAAACCGAGTTTGAAAATGCGGACCTTGCTGACAAAGACAGCCTTTATACATTATTGCGTCGTGATGAAAACGGCGACTTAATGACGGTTCCTTACTCTGAAGCGTTTAATGATTCACTGACTGAAGCTGCCGAGTTACTGCGCCAAGCCGCTGAGCTTGCGGAAAGCCAAGACTTTGCGAAGTATTTGCGCCTGCGCGCCGATGCGTTTTTAAACAACGAGTATCAGCCGTCTGATATGGCATGGATGGAGATGACCGACAACGATGTTGATGTGGTTATTGGTCCTATCGAGAACTACGAAGACCATTTATACGGCTACAAAACCGCGTTTGAGTCTTACGTATTGATTAAAGACAAAGCATGGAGCGAGCGCTTAGCGAAATACGCTGAGTACCTGCCTGAATTGCAACGTGGTCTGCCAGTTGAAGACGCTTATAAAGCAGAAATGCCGGGCGCCAATGCTCAACTGAATGCCTACGACGCGGTTTACTATGCCGGTCACTCCAACGCGGGCAGTAAAACCATTGCGATAAACCTGCCTAACGACGAAGAAGTTCAGCTAGAAAAAGGCACCCGCCGCTTACAGCTGAAAAACGCCATGCAGGCTAAGTTCGATAAAATTCTGGTGCCTATTGCCGAGCAGTTAATTGTACCGGAGCAGCGCGAAAACATTACGTTTAATGCCTTTTTCGCGAACACCATGTTCCACGAAGTCGCCCACGGCCTGGGTATTAAAAACACACTGAATGACAAGGGCACCGTGCGTTCGGCGCTGAAAGAACACGCTTCTGCGCTGGAAGAAGGTAAAGCCGATATTCTGGGGCTTTACATGGTGACTCAGCTGTTTGAACAAGGCGTTTTAGCCGAAGGTGAGCTGGAAGACTATTACACCACCTTTATGGCCAGTATTTTCCGTTCAGTGCGCTTTGGCGCATCCAGTGCCCACGGCAAAGCCAACATGATTCGTTTCAACTACTTTGCCGACGAAGGCGCCTTCAAGCGCAATGAAAAAGGCCAATACGCTATTGATATGGACAAAATGCGTGCCGCCATGAATAGCCTTTCAGAAAAAATTCTGACGCTGCAAGGCGACGGTGACTACAACGGAGTGGCTGAACTGGTTGCAACCTTAGGCGTTGTCAGCCCACAGCTAAAAGCCGACCTCGACAAACTCGCCGACGCCGGCATCCCCGTTGACGTCACCTTCAAACAAGGCAAAGACGTGCTGGGGCTTTAGCTGTGAGAGTGGGGCTGAAACCACGAGCGCTGAGGTTTCAGGAGCTACTGCGGAGGACGCCCGTGAATACATCCCTGTAGGGCTTGGGCAGCGCCATCCATGGCGCTGCACACCTCCTCAGTAGCTCCCGAAACCATTGGGCGCACTCATGGTCCATTCCCCCACACGACCAATGGTAGATAGGGCCGGTTGCTCACTTGTAAGCGTTACGAGTGTTGAACCTCCTGTGGCGGAGTGTCGAAGGCCAAGGATGGCCTTCGTCAAGCGTTCATGGATGAACTCGTAGCGTCTCCGCCACAGGAGGTTCAATGCTCAAGCGAAACAAGTGATAACCGGCCCTCCTCCCAGCTTGGCTATTGCGCAGTCAATATATTCGGTATAACATATATATGGAATATCGAATATATGGTGTTACCTGATGACGAAAGTTTTGTTTCTATGTACGGCGAATTCTGCGCGGTCTTTGATGGCGGAGGCTATTTTTCGGCAGTTTGCTGGTGATGACTTTGAGGTTGCCAGTGCGGGTACTGAGCCGACAAAACCTGAGCCGGGTGCTTTAGCGGCATTAGAGCACTTGGGTGTTGAAACTGATGGGCTGCATTCAAAAGCGCTTGCTGATATTGATCTCAATAGCTTTGATTACGTGATAAGCCTGTGTGATCGGGCTCGCACTGAGTGCCAAGCTTTGTGCGGTGATCAGCACTTCATTGCCTGGGACTTCCCCGACCCGGTGACCAGCAAAAAAGCGGATGCTTTTAAGAAAACGGCGCATGAATTAAGCGAGCGTATAAAGATGCTGTTGCTTATTTTACGCAAGAAAAGTGACCGTCCGCAGCTGTTTGATGCACCTCATGAGTTCTTCAAAATTATGGCTGACCCCCTGCGCCTGAAAATGATTCTAATGCTGCAACACCATGGTGAGTTATGTGTTTGCCAATTCGTGGACGCGACTGGTATGTCACAGCCAAAAGTGTCGCGGCATTTGGCGCAACTGCGCGAATACGGCTTATTAGCCGACCGTAAAGATCAGCGCTGGGTGTATTATCGAATTAATCCCGCCCTACAGGACTGGATGGCGACTATGATTAAAACCACGGCGGCTTATCACGCGTCGTTAATTCCTCAACAGGTCAAGGATGTCGATAATGGGTGTGTTTGAACGGTTTTTATCGGTTTGGGTGGCGTTGGCGATTATTGCAGGAACCTTACTGGGCAATGTCTTCCCGGCAATTTTCGAAGTGCTGTCAGGTATTGAGTTTGCGCAGGTTAACCTGATTATAGCGGTACTGATATGGCTGATGATTTATCCGGTGATGGTGCAGGTAAACTTCGAATCTATTACCCAAATTGCTAAAGAGCCGAAAGGGCTTATTCTAACGGTCGCTATTAACTGGCTTATTAAGCCATTTACAATGGCGTTCGTGGGTTGGCTGTTTTTCAAAGGCGTATTTGCTGACTTTATTCAGCCCGAAACTGCTAACGAGTACCTGGCCGGGGTCATTCTACTCGGTGTTGCGCCGTGTACGGCTATGGTTTTTATCTGGAGTCAGCTGACCAAAGGCGATGCCAGCTATACGCTGGTGCAGGTGTCGGTCAACGACGTCATTATGATTTTTGCCTTTGCCCCCATTGCCGCTCTGCTGCTGGGTATTACCGATATTATTGTGCCCTGGCAAACCTTGCTGTTAAGTGTTGGTCTGTACGTAGTAGCACCGCTTATTGCCGGGCTGCTAACGCGCCAGCGGCTAAAGAGCAAAGCAACATCGCGACAGCATAATGTCGACTCTGCACTGCAAGCCTTTGATGCACGCATGAAGCCCTGGTCCATTGTCGGCTTACTGCTAACCGTGGTGCTGCTGTTTGGCTTTCAGGCAGAGGTGCTACTGACGCGTCCCTTAGACATTGCCATGATAGCAACCCCGTTGCTAATTCAAACTTACGGCATTTTTGCTATCACTTTTATTATCGCGTTGCTGATTAAGTTGCCTTATAGAATTGCGGCTCCGGCCTGCTTGATTGGTACCTCAAACTTTTTCGAACTAGCAGTGGCTGTGGCTATCAGTCTATTTGGCCTGCAATCCGGCGCCGCACTAGCCACGGTTGTTGGTGTATTGGTTGAAGTACCGGTGATGCTCTCTTTAGTCTGGTTCGCTAACCGGACTCGTCACTGGTTTAGTCAAAATTAAGGAGTCTTTTATGACTATTAAGGTTGGAATTAACGGTTTGGGTCGTATTGGGCGTTTAGCCTTGCGTGTGGCGTGGGACAATCCGGAGCTAGAAGTTGTTCAGGTGAATGACCCAGGAGCCGACGCGTCGACTTTTGCGCACTTGCTGAATTTTGACTCGGTGCACGGTCGCTGGGGTTATGAAGCTGAAGGTCTGGACGACGCCATTCAAATTGGTGGGGAGCGCATTGCTTTCTCTCAGCACAAAACCATTGCCGACAACGACTGGAGTGGTTGCGATGTGGTTTTAGAAGCCTCCGGCAAAATGAAAACCGTGAAGGTTCTGAATGATTACCTGTCACAAGGCGTAAAACGAGTTGTCGTATCAGCTCCGGTCAAAGAGCCCGGCGCTTTGAATATTGTGATGGGCGTTAATGACCACCTTTATGATCCTGAACAACATCAGATAGTCACAGCCGCGTCCTGCACCACTAATTGTCTGGCTCCGGTAGTCAAAGTTCTGCAGGACAACATTGGTATTAGACACGCGTCAATTACCACTATTCACGATTTGACCAACACGCAAAGCATTCTGGATGCGCCACACAAAGACTTACGCCGTGCTCGTGCCTGCGGCATGAGCTTAATTCCGACGTCTACTGGTTCGGCAACGGCCATTGTCGAGATTTTCCCCGAGCTTAAGGACAGAATTGACGGCCACGCGGTACGCGTCCCCCTTGCCAATGCGTCATTAACGGACTGCGTATTCGAAGTCGAAAAAGCTACTTCGGTGGAAGAAATTAATGGCTGGATGAAAGAGGCTTCTGAGGGCGCATTGAAAGGCATTTTGGGTTACGAAGAGCGCCCGTTAGTGTCGATAGATTACAAAACTGATCCTCGCTCAAGCATTGTCGATGCCCTGTCGACCAAGGTCGTTAACGGCACGCACGTTAAAATTTATGCCTGGTACGACAATGAATGGGGTTATGCAAACCGTGCAGTTGAACTGGTCGAAAAGGTCGGCTAATGCTGAGTCAGCTGTCGCCGGCAATACGCCAATACTTAATTGTTACCGGCAACTACTGGGCCTTTACCCTGACTGACGGCGCGCTGCGCATGCTGGTGGTGCTGCACTTCCACCAGTTGGGTTACAGTGCGCTGGAAGTCGCCATGCTGTTCCTGTTCTACGAGTTTTTTGGTGTGGTTACCAACCTATTTGGTGGATGGCTGGGGGCTCGTTGGGGGCTCAATAGGACCATGAATATTGGGCTCGGTGTACAAATTGTGGCACTGGCGATGCTGCTGGTGCCCAGTTCTATGCTCACCGTCATTTGGGTGATGGCCGCTCAGGCGCTGTCCGGTATTGCCAAAGATCTCAATAAAATGAGTGCCAAAAGCACCATTAAGCTATTGGTGCCGGATGACAAACAGGCTCAACTATACAAGTGGGTTGCCATACTCACTGGTTCAAAAAACACCTTAAAGGGCGTTGGCTTTTTCCTGGGTGGCTTGTTGCTGACGTTAATTGGCTTCCAGGGTGCGGTGCTCGCCATGGCGGTTATGCTCAGCCTGGTCTGGATAGCCAGTTTAATTTTTCTGAAAAAAGAATCGGGCAAGGCTAAGTTCAAACCAAAATTCAAAGACATTTTATCCAAAAGCCGTCCTATTAATATTCTATCGGGCGCGCGCTTTTTACTTTTTGGTGCGCGTGATGTTTGGTTTGTGGTGGCCTTACCGGTGTTCTTAGCCAGCCAGCTGGGCTGGAACCACTGGCAGGTGGGCAGCTTTTTGGCCTTGTGGGTTATTGGCTATGGCTTTGTGCAAAGCATTGCGCCTAAATTCACAAAAAGTAGCCAGGACGTACCAAAAACTCAGGCGGTGGTATGGAATGCCCTGCTGACGCTGAGTCCGCTTGCGTTAACCCTGGCGCTTTGGCAACACTTGCCGATTACCCAAAGCATTATTATTGGCTTAGGGTTGTTCGGTATTCTGTTTGCCATTAATTCATCTCTGCACAGTTACCTTATTGTTTCGTACTCACGCGCCGACGGTGTGTCTTTGGACGTAGGCTTTTACTACATGGCCAATGCCGCCGGGCGTCTATTAGGCACCATTTTATCCGGTTGGGTCTACCAGCAATGGGGGCTGGTTGCTTGCCTAATGATATCAACGCTGTTATTGCTATTATCCACAGCTACAATTAGCTTTTTGCCAGCGCGAGGAAAGCACTTGTAGTTGGCACATTTTATGCTAAAATTCGCGCTCTTTTTTTGACCAGCCTCAAACCATAAGGAGCCACCTACGTGCTGACGCGTATTACGCCACCCTAACCGTCACTTCCCTGTCACAGGTGCGCAGTAGGCTGTTCACTGCTTTTCTGGCCATTCCGGCCACTTATACTTTATTGTGTTTAAAAATTTGGTGTCATTTAACTATGTTGAAGTCTATCCAGCAGAACTGGTTTTCTAATATACGTGGTGATTTGCTTTCAGGTATTGTCGTTGCTCTAGCGCTAATTCCTGAAGCCATCGCATTCTCTATCATTGCCGGTGTTGATCCGAAAATAGGCTTGTACGCGTCGTTCTGTATTGCGGTTGTTATCGCATTTACCGGCGGGCGTCCGGGGATGATATCTGCCGCAACAGGCGCTATGGCGCTGCTTATGGTCACCCTGGTCAAAGACCACGGTCTTGAATACCTGCTAGCCGCCACTCTGTTGACTGGTGTGCTGCAAATAATTGCGGGCTATCTCAAGTTAGGAGACCTCATGCGCTTTGTCTCGCGCTCGGTGGTGACAGGCTTTGTGAATGCCCTGGCTATTTTGATATTTATGGCACAACTGCCAGAACTGACTAACGTTACCTGGCATGTGTATGCGATGACTGCTGCCGGTCTGGCCATTATTTATGGCTTTCCTTACATTCCTGTAATCGGAAAAATTCTACCGTCTCCGTTGGTTTGTATTGTTTCTTTAACCATTGTTGCCGTGTTCTTAGGATTAGACATTCGCACCGTTGGTGATATGGGCGAACTGCCGGATGCCCTGCCGATATTCTTATGGCCTGACGTTCCGTTAAACTTTGAAACCTTAGCCATTATATTCCCATACTCTGCCGCACTTGCCGTTGTCGGTATTCTCGAGTCACTAATGACAGCAACCATTGTTGACGACTTAACCGACACGTCCAGCGACAAAAACCGCGAATGTAAAGGTCAGGGTATTGCCAACATTGGTTCTGGTTTACTTGGTGGTATGGCGGGTTGTGCCATGATTGGTCAGTCGATTATTAATGTAAAATCAGGTGGTCGTACGCGCTTATCCACACTGGTTGCGGGTATCTTCCTGCTCATTATGGTTTTGGTATTGGACAATATTTTAATACAAATACCCATGGCTGCTTTGGTTGCGGTTATGATTATGGTCTCCATTGGTACCTTTAGCTGGAGCTCTATCCGAGACTTAAAGAAGCATCCGCTATCGACCAATATTGTTATGGTGAGCACCGTTGCTGTCGTTGTCGCAACGCACAATCTGGCGTTAGGTGTATTAGTCGGCGTATTGCTTGCCGCTATGTTCTTTGCCAATAAAATCGGGCACTATCTGTACATTAAGTCCGACATCGATGCCGATGGCATAAAACGCACATACCGTGTTATTGGACAGGTGTTTTTCAGCTCGTCTGAGAAGTTTCTTGCCGCATTTGACTTTAAAGAGGGTGTCGAACGGGTTGTTATTGATGTCAGCGATGCCCATTTCTGGGATATTACCGCCGTTGAAGCACTCGACCGCGCTGTGGTTAAATTCCGCCGTGAAGGTGCTGATGTTGACGTAGTTGGGCTGAACGAAGCCAGCGCCACCATCGTGGATCGCTTTGGTGTTCATGACAAACCTGAAGCGGTTGATAAGTTAATGGGCGGCCACTAAAAAGGAATTCGATGATGAAACATGTTGTTGCTTGTATTGATGGATCTGCCTCGACGCAATCGGTTTGTGATTACGCCAGCTGGGCAGCGTTGCGGCTGGAAACGCCACTGACGCTTTTCCACGTACTGGACGAAGCGCGTTATCCGACTGAAACGGATATGACCGGCAATATTGGTTTAGGCAGCCGTGAGGCCTTACTGGAACAGCTGGCTGAACTCGACCAGCAACGCAGTAAATTAGCGCTTGAGCAAGGGCATCATATGCTGGAAAGTGCTAAAGCTCGCGCTTTGGAGGATGGCGTAGAACAAGTAAACCTGCGCCAGCGCCATGGTGACTTAGCCGAGTCGCTGCATGAAATTGAAGACTCTATGCGCCTGTTGGTTATGGGATTACACGGCGAGGACACAACTCGTACTAACCGTGTGGGGAGTCAGCTGGAAACCGTGGTAAGAACCTTGAACCGCCCTATTCTGGTGGCGCCGGAAGAATTTACTGAACCGAAAAGCGTGATGCTGGCTTACGATGGCAGTGACTCTTCACGAAAAGGCATACGCTTGCTGGCTCAAAGCCCGATATTCAAAGGTTTACCGCTGCATTTAGTCATGGTTGGCGCGGACACCAACGACAACCATGCTTCAATTGAGTCGGCCGCGAACCACCTGCGAGAGCTTGGCCACGATGTACGCTTTGAAATACGCTCGGGCGAGGTTGAGCCAACGCTGCACGCGTATCAGAATGAGCACAATATTGACGTGTTGGTTATGGGCGCCTACGGTCATTCCCGCATTCGTCAATTCCTGGTCGGCAGTACCACCACCAGTATTTTACAAACAACCAACTCGGCTTTGCTGTTGTTGCGTTAATTGCTTTTTAAGAGGAAAGAAGATGGTCCCAGACTGGGAAGAGTTAGAACTGGATGATCGCTTAATTGGCGTTCTTAAAGCAGCCGATTTAAACAAGCCGGCCAAGGTTCAACAATTAAGTATTCCACAAGCGCTCGACGGTCGGGACTTGTTAGTTAGCGCGCCGACAGGCACCGGTAAAACCTTAGCGTTTTTATTGCCGGCGCTGCAGCACTTATTGGACTTCCCTCGCAAACAACCAGGCCCGGCCCGGATTTTGGTGTTGGCGCCGACGCGTGAGTTAGCCGAGCAAATACACCAACAAGCCTCGCTGTTTTCTGAAGCAACGGGTTTGTCGTCAGTGGTTGTCACTGGTGGTATCAATTATGGCAGTCAACTGTCTCAGTTGGAGAAAAGCCACGACATTGTGGTCGCGACGCCAGGTCGTCTGATGGACTTACTGGAAGCCGAGCAATACAACTTAGAAAGCGTCGAGTGGCTGGTTATTGATGAAGCCGACCGCATGCTAGACATGGGTTTCGCCGCTACGGTAAAAGAAATGGCGTTGCAGGCGCGACACAGACAGCAGTCGTTGTTGTTCTCAGCAACTCTGGGTAGCTCCGGGGTTATTAAGTTTTCTAAAGAACTGCTGGAAGAGCCCGAGTACATTGACGTGCAACCACCCAAGCGCGAGCGCGGTAAAATTGTTCAGTGGGTTCATTTAGCTGACACCGATGAGCACAAACGTAAGCTTTTAGTCTCATCCCTAAAAGACTTTGACGGTCGGCAGTTTGTGTTTGTGCGTACTCGCGAGCGAGTTGAAATAGTCGCTAACTTCCTGCGCAGTGAATTTACTGATACGCGTAAAATTGTCACGCTAAGAGGCGACATGCCTCAGGACGAGCGTCAGCAAATTATTAATACGCTGAAGGAAAACCAGAACATCACGCTAATTGCGACCGATGTCGCTGCCCGCGGACTGGATATTGATGACATAGCCCTGGTGGTTAATTACGACTTACCGAAACAAGCGGACGTTTACGTGCACCGTATTGGCCGCACCGCTCGTGGTGGGCAAAAAGGTACGGCTATTTCATTAGTCGAAGCGCATGATGCTCTATTGCTTGGCAAAATTGAGCGCTATTTAAATGCACAGCTCGACAGACGTGTTATTGAGGGGCTTCGTCCTCAATACAAATTCCCGTCGACGAAAAGGTCTAAGCCTAAGAAAAAGGCGAAGAAAGATACGAAAGGGAAAAAGCCGGTTAAGTCGAAAAAACCTAAAAAGTCGCGTTAAGAGCGCGACTTTTTTAATACATGGTGTAAGCCAAAGTAAGCAATAACACCGCAAGCGTCGGCTATCCAGTCATAGACATCGGCACCGCGCCCTGGTGCATAGCTTTGCGCGACTTCAATAGCCAAGCCGTAGCAGGCTAAAAATAACAGCGACAATCGTGCAGATAAGGCGAAGGCTTTGTGAAAGGTCATTGCCAGCACGAAAAATATTCCAAAATGAACCGCTTTATCTAAGTTAGGTATACTTTGGGCGCCAGTCGTTGGGAATTGCCATAAAAACGCCACCGTGGTGACGGTTAACAGAATAAAAAACAGCACTCTTGCCAGCATAAATACGTCTCTTTAGTCAGGCTTATAAACAGATACGTTGGTAAAGCCATTTTCGTGCAATAGCAACGCCTGCATACGACTCATAATTCCCTGATCACAGTAAAGCAAATAGTCACGGTTTTGATCCAATTCAGGAAACTTCGTGGCTAGTTTAAAAAACGGAATTTCGATGACCTCTGCATTAACGTTCAATGGCGCAGCTTCAATTTCATCGTCATTACGAATATCTATGATGACACTCTGTTTATTGAGTTCCGCTGTAGTGTCCGGCATTTTCAATTCGTTTTCAGTTTGCTCAGCAATATCCTGCATACTCAACACATTAGATGCACGCACGACCTGCTCTAACAAATCCTGGTTCAACTTCGATTCTTCCGCCTCGATAACTTCAGGCACAGCTTTAACCGTCGGCTTATTCGAAATAACCCCACAATATTCAGGAATTGACTTAGCTAACGGCTCGGTGCCTATTTTCTTCGCTTCATCGACAATTTCCTGTTTGTCTTTGGTAATTAGCGGGCGTAGCACCAGTGCCGGTGTCGCCTGATCAATGATGCGTAAATTTGACAATGTCTGGCTCGACACCTGGCCTATAGCCTCTCCAGTGACTAAAGCCTGGGCTTTTACATAGTGCGCAACCCGGGCAGCCGCTCTTAGCATTTGACGTTTTAGTACAACCCCCATTTGGCCATTATCGACATTCGTTAAAATGTCATCGACAATAGGTGCAAAGTCGACACTAATAAACTTAATAGGGTGCGATGAGCTGTATTTTTTCCAAAGGAAATAGGCAATTTGACGCACCGCTACTTCGTGAGCGTCACCCCCTAAGTTGAAAAAGCAGAAATGAGTACGTGCGCCTCGGCGAATAAACTCATAACTGGCAACGCCCGAATCAAAGCCGCCACTGAGCAAGGACAGCACCGTTTCCTGCGTTGGAATAGGAAAGCCGCCCAGGCCGTCGATACGTTCACCAATTAAATGAACCACCTGATTGGTAATTTGCAACTGCACTTCTTCGTCAGGTCGGGTTAACTGAACACGGGAGTTTTCTGAATGTTTTAATAAATATCCGCCGATGTAACGCTCAAGTTGCTGAGAATTGAACTCATGTTTACCCTGCCGCTTTACACGCACCGCAAAGCTTTTACCTTGCAGCCGCTTATTCCAATGCTCACCCACTAAATCAGCAATGTCGTCAAAAGTCGTTAACGGCTGCTCGATAACTTCGGCAAACCATGAAATGCCCGGAGTATGTCTGAGCGCTTCGCGTATGGCGTCGCGCGCATCATTGCTGTCGGTATCCGCTGCTACTTCAATGCGATCCCAAAGCCACTTCACATAAATGGACGGATGTATCGGCGCCAAAATTTTGCGCAAGTTATTGGTTAACACCTTACCGTGGCGTTTTCTTACGGATGCGCTTTTGATGGTAATTTCGGCGTGCAGACGAACAACAAACTTCATAGCAATATCATTAGACGTTGGGGAAAGTCGGCAATTATACGTGTCCTAAGCGCCAGAAACCAGCGCTTAGTCTATAACGTCAACCTGCTGCTCTGACTCTGCCGCTTTACCCTGCATCACCGATATTTCAACCCGGCGGTTACGGCGACGGTTTTCTTCAGAGTTGTTAGGCACCAGCGGTTTGGTGTCTGAGTAGCCCATAACCACCATACGGTCTTCGCTAAAGTCATCGACTTTTAGCATTTCTTCGGCGACTGCAACCGCCCGTTTGCTAGACAGGTCCCAACGTGAGGAGTAAATTTCTGACACTACTTGCTCGTTGTCACTGTGTCCTGAAATAGTGATTTCACCCGGAATTTCTTTAAGCGCAGTCGCTACTTCCTGAATAATTGGCCGGAACTGCGGCTGCAAGAAAGCGGAACCTTCCGGGAAGGAGCCCTGCTCACGGATACGAATAATGATTTGCTGACCATGCTGCTCTAACTCAATGGTGCCTGCTTTAATTTCATTTTCGAGCTGTTGCTCAATGCGTCGCATCAGCTCTTTAGACACCTGAGTCATGGCTTCAGTGTTTTCTGACTCCGCCTGTTTTTCGTCTTCCTGACTGTCCGCTTCCTGACCGCCTCGCTCGGTTTGCTGACCGCCGGCAAAATCGGACTGACCTTCCTGAAACTCCAGCATTTGCTGGGTCATTTCAACGGTTTGCTGCTGAATGGTTTCTATAGGTGTTGGTTCAGGACGCCCCGGACGGAACTCCTGAGCAATAACGCTAGTGCCTTTAGGAATGTCTTTCACTTCAATTTTATTCTGCACGCCAAGTGCGTACTTCATTGAGCCCGCTATTTGCTTAAACTTCAGCACGTCCATTTCTGAGAACGCCAACAGCAAGACGAAGAAGCACATTAACAGTGTCATCAAGTCGGCGAACGTCGCCATCCACATGGGAAGTCCCTGTGGTGGACAGTCGCACTCTTCTTCTTCGTCTCTTACTGTTTCAGAGGCCATTATTACTCTTCCTCGTCCCCATCGCCGATACGCTTCGACTCAGCCAGGTAATTACGCAGAATACCTTCAATAACGCGCGGGTTCTGACCGTCCTGAATACCCAAAATAGCATCCAGAACCAGCTGCTGATTCAGCTTTTCCTGCTCGGCACGCAGTATTAGCTTGTTAGCAATTGGAATAGCAATAACGTTAGCCAGAAACGCACCATACAGCGTTGTCAGCAAGGCAACAGCCATTGCCGGACCAATGGCTTTAGGGTCATCCATGTTGGACAGCATAGCCACCAGGCCAATCAACGTACCTATCATACCCATGGCTGGTGCTACATCACTGAGAATTTTAAAGACTCGAGCGCCCTCTTCATGACGCGCAAAGCTCATTTTTATGTCTTTCGAAAGAGTTGTTCTGACAACTTCTGCGTCGTGGCCGTCGACCAGCATGTCGACACCTTTACGGAAGAATTTATTGGGGATTTCGGCTTCTTCCAGTGCTAAAAAACCACCTTTACGGGCAGCATCAGCCATTTCAACCGCAGTGTCGATAAGCTCTTGCGGGTGTTCAATTTTGAAAAAGAAGGCTTTTACGACAACTTTGCCGGTGCCCAGGAACTGGCTAAGCGAGAAGTTTGCGAGCGTAATAAACAGGGAGCCGCCAAAAACAATAAAAAATGAGCGAGTATCAAGAAATAGCCCAATGTCTCCCCCTAAAATCATCGCCACAACCACGAAGCCAATGGCGCCGATGATTCCTATGAGCGTTGCAATATCCACTCAGTTCTCCTCCCCAATTCACGTTTTGCCATTCCAGCTACGCTCCATTCTTAAACAATAGCGCTGCTCTGACAAGCATCTTCTTGTTATGTTACACAGGAATAATGAGATCATCGGCTGACATTCGGGATTCTTTATCGGATAATTAGTCCTAACACACAACAATTGCGCAAGAAGCATTATGTCAGAACAACAAAAAGCCCCTTCGTTTGAGCAAGCATTAGAAGAGCTTGAGTCATTAGTTAATGAGCTTGAGCATGGTGAGCTGCCACTGGAAAAGTCGCTGGAAAAGTTTGAGAAGGCCATTCAGCTGGCTCGCACCAGTCAACAACAGCTGCAACAGGCTGAGCAAAAAGTGACGACACTCATGGCTGCTCAGGAAGTCTCTGCCGATAAAGATAACGGAGACGTGATGTGAGCATTAATGCGTTAACGGCTGATGTGCGCGAGCAAGTCGACGCATTTTTAAAACAGCAGCTGGCGCGTCACTCTATTAATGAAACGCTTAGGCGGGCGATGGAGCATGGCGTGCTACTGGGCGGCAAGCGTGTCCGTCCTTATTTACTAATGACTATTGCCGAAATTTGCCGTGGCGATAAACAAGCCGCTTTGACGGCTGCCGGTGCTATTGAGCTGATTCATGCCTACTCACTGATTCACGACGACCTGCCCGCCATGGACAACGATGAACTCAGGCGCGGCCAACCCACTTGCCACATTGCGTTTGACGAAGCGACCGCTATTTTGGCGGGCGATTCTCTGCAAACCCTGGCTTTCGAATTATTGTCAGAATGGCCGTTAGGTGGGTTGAAGGCCGAGCGTCAGTTGTCTATGGTGAATGCATTGGCTCGTGCGAGTGGCAGTGCCGGAATGTGTGCCGGCCAGGCAATTGACTTACAAGCCACCGGTCAACAGGTAAGCGAACACGAACTTGAACACATGCACAGACATAAAACCGGTGCTTTAATTGAAGCTGCGGCGACAATAGGCGTGCTGTGTGGTGAAGAGGAAGCACTAAAATGGCAGCCTCATTTTGAAGAGTTTGCGACCCATTTGGGGCTCGCATTTCAGGTTCAGGATGATATTCTCGACGTTATTGGCAACACAGAGCTACTGGGCAAACCGCAGGGCTCGGACACAGCGGCGGACAAGTCGACTTATGTTCAGCTATTAGGCGTCGAAGGTGCTCAAAAATACTTAAGCTCATTGCATGAGAAAGCACTACTGTCACTCGCCGATATCCCTTACAATACGGCAAAACTCGAACAATTTTCTGACGTCCTGCTGAAGCGGGATCACTGAGCGAATGATACAAAATTACCCGTTACTCGATAAAATTAATTCTCCAGCTGATTTGCGCGAGCTTGCGCCGGGTCAACTGACCGATTTATGCGCTGAAGTGCGTCAGTTTTTGCTGACCTCAGTCAGTCAAAGCAGTGGTCACCTGGCCTCTGGCCTGGGAACTGTTGAGCTTACTGTTGCTCTGCACTACGTTTATCACACGCCAAATGACAAGTTAGTTTGGGACGTTGGCCACCAGGCATATCCGCACAAAATTCTGACCGGTCGCAAAGAACAGCTGCATACCATTCGCCAAAAAGACGGTTTGCACCCTTTCCCATGGCGCGAAGAAAGCGACTATGACGTGCTTTCTGTTGGGCATTCGAGTACATCAATATCCGCGGCTTTAGGTTTAGCCGTTGCCGCGCAGCGTCAAAAACGTGAGCAGAAAGTGGTGTCCATTATTGGTGACGGCGCCATGACCGCCGGTATGGCCTTTGAAGCAATGAACCATGCGGGTGACATAAAACCCGATATGCTGGTTATTCTGAACGACAATGACATGTCAATTTCAGAGAATGTCGGTGCGCTGAACCATCATTTCGCGCGCTTACTGTCTGGCCGTTTTTATACCTCATTACGCGAGAGCGGCAAGAAGCTGCTAAGTCCACTGCCTCATATTCGTCATTTCGCCAGCCGTGCCGAAGAGCATATGAAGGGCATGATGGCGCCAGGCACAATTTTCGAAGAGCTTGGCTTTAACTATATAGGCCCCATTGACGGTCACGATGTTAATGCGCTGGTAGACACCCTACGTAATATGAAAGACCTGAAAGGTCCTCAGTTACTGCATATAGTGACGCAAAAAGGCAAAGGCTATAAGCCCGCTGAGAAAGATCCTATTGGTTACCACGGCGTGCCCAAGTTTGACCCTAAGTCATCAGAGCTGCCACAAAAGGCACCGGGAGTGCCTAACTACTCCGATATTTTTGGCCAATGGCTGTGTAGCACGGCTCAAAATGATAAGTCCTTAATGGCAATAACACCCGCTATGCGGGAAGGCTCCGGGATGGTCGAATTTTCACAGGCCTACCCTGAACAATATTTTGATGTCGCCATAGCTGAGCAGCATAGTGTCACCTACGCCGCTGGTTTAGCCATAGCTGGTATGAAACCTGTTGTCGCTATTTACTCCACGTTCTTACAGCGCGGTTACGACCAGTTAATTCACGACGTGGCGCTACAGAACTTAGATGTGTTATTTGCTATTGACCGCGCCGGTATTGTTGGTGCCGACGGCCCAACCCACCAGGGCGCTTTCGATATTAGTTACATGCGCTGCATACCGAATATGGTCATAATGACGCCTAGTGACGAGCAAGAATGCCTGGATATGCTAACCACCGGTTATCAGTATAAAGGGCCTGCTTCAGTAAGGTATCCACGCGGAGCCGGTGTCGGGCTCGAATTGAGAGACCCCAAGCCACTAGAAATAGGCAAAGCCAGAACCGTCCGCGAAGGTGAAAAAATAGCATTCCTGAACTTTGGCACACTATTGCCCGAAGTTCAGCAAGCAGCAGACGCATTAAACGCCAGTGTTATTGATATGCGCTTTGTGAAGCCTCTGGATACCCAAGCCATTGAAGACACCGTTGCCAAACACGACAGTTTAGTCACCGTTGAAGAAAACGTAACAGCCGGTGGCGCTGGCAGTGCTGTACTGGAATATCTCGCCGACAAAGGCTTGTCTATTCCTGTCCTGCAGCTAGGACTCCCCGACGAGTTCATTAAACATGGCTCCCAAGCCGAAATCCGCACCGAACTCAACCTCGACGCCAAAGGCATAGAAGCCCAAGTCAAAGCCCGCTTTTTCTAGATCGCGGAAAAGCGAGCGCTGAGGGGAGGTTGTTCACTTGCTTCGCTTGAGCATAAAGCTTCCCCCTGGCGGAGACGCTACAAGTTCATCCATGAACGCTTGACGAAGGCCATCCATGGCCTTCGACACTCCGCCAGGGGGAAGCTCTATGCTTTTAACGCTTACAAGTGCTCAACCTCCCCTTCTTGCATACATCTAGGCCTGATAATTTAGAGAAATAGATCGAAGGGAGCGCACTCAAAGGTTCCGGGACATCCTATTGAGGTGTGCAGCGCCATGAATGGCGCTGCTCAAGCCCTACAGGGATGTATTCACGGGCGTCCTCAAAAGGATGTTCTGGAGCCTCAGCGCTTCCGAAAGAGCTATTTCTCTAAATTATCAGGCCTACGCCATGCAAGATGGCGGTGGTTAGGATGCCGGCCAGGACGTCGTCCATCATTATGCCGGTGCCGCCGGTGAGCTTTCTGTCGGACCAACCGATGGGGCCGGGTTTCCAGATGTCGAAAAGGCGGAATAAAATAAAGGCGGCGATGAGCCAGGTTGCTTCAAAAGGTAATGCAAACATGGCGAAGCCGTAGCCGACTATTTCGTCCCATACGATGGATGGATGGTCGTGCTCGCCCATGGCTTTGGCGGTGTATTGGCACAGAAAGATACCGATAATTGTAGCCAGTATCAGGGCGATGAGTTGCCACTGCCACGTAAGCTGGGAAATTAGGTAGACAACGGGTATGCCGACGAGTGTGCCGAAGGTGCCGGGGGCTTTTGGGGCTAACCCTGTGCCGAAACCAAGGGAGAGCCAGTGGATGGGGTTAAACCAATTCAGTTTCGGCATGATTTACTCGCCTTCTTTGACTATTTCTTCTTCGGCAAAGTGGTTAAAGCTTTTATAGCCTTGCGGAAGTTCCCACGGCTCGCCTTCGTAGTGCATGTTAATTTTTGCTTCAGCACCTTTCATTATCCGGCCGATACAAACGGGCTTGGTCTTTAAATGCGATGTCAGCGTTTCCATGCGACCACGGTGCTCTTCAGGCAATGTAAAACATAGCTCGTAGTCGTCACCGGCTGTTAACGCCATAGCCAGGGCTTCATTGGCGTTTAATGTTTCGGTAAGTGCCAATGACAGGGGTAATTTTTCTAAATCGATTTGCGCGGAAACTTGTGCCTGATTCAGTAAATGCCCTAAATCGGCTATCAGGCCATCAGAGACGTCAATGCAAGACGTTGCAACGCCCCGAAGTACCTGCCCCATTGCCACACGAGGCGTTGGGTAATGTAACTTCTCAATAACGTGCTGCAAGTGGCGGCCTGTTGTGCTGACTTTATTCTGTGTGACTTGTAAGCCAAGTCCAGCATCACCAAGTGAGCCACTCACGTAAACCCAGTCGCCGGGCTTTGCTCCGCTTCGGCTAATTGCAGTTCCTGAAGGCAACTGCCCATGAGCAGTAACAGTTATCGTTAAAGGGCCTTTGGTTGTGTCACCACCGATAAGCTGGCAGTCATAGTAACGGCAGATTTCATCAAGGCCGCTACTGAACTCTGTCCACCAATCTTGGTTAGTATTGGGGCACGTCAGCGCTAAGCTCACCCAACTTGGTTGCGCCCCCATTGCCGCCAGGTCGCTTAAATTGACGGCAACAGCTTTGTGGCCGATGGCTCTTGGCGGCGTGGTTTTGTCGAAATGTACACCTTCAACTAAGGTGTCAGTAACCACAACGATATCGTGCTCGGGCATGGGTTTAACGACAGCGCCGTCGTCGCCAATGCCTATTACAACATCGCTCCGACGAGCGGAGCGATTTGCAAAATAATCGTTAATGAGAGAAAACTCGTCGTTAGGCATAACTATTTTCGTGCGGGTCGTAAGGTATCTACCGCTTTGTCCAGAACACCATTCACAAAACGATGGCTTTCGTCAGCGCCAAATGACTTGGCAAGTTCAATCGCTTCGTTAATGGCAACTTTGTACGGAACATCCATGCGTTCGCTTAACTCGTAAGCCGCAATACGCAGAACCGCCAGCTCGATAGGATCAAGCTCGTTTATCGGACGTGCCAAAAATGGCTTCAAAGACTCGTCGAGCGAACGGTAATGACCGCCAACGCCTCGCACTAGCTCAAGAAAGTAATCTACGTCGACTTTATCGGTGTCCGTATCTGTTAAAAACTGAGCTTCTATATCGCTAAAACTGTTTTGCGACAACTGCCAGGAGTAAATAGCCTGAACCGCTAACTTTCGTGCTTTTCTTCGTGCTGCAGGTTTCATCTTCAGATTTTATCCAGTACGTTGACCATTTCGAGCGCGCTTAAAGCGGCTTCGGAACCTTTGTTACCCGCTTTAGAGCCGCTTCGTTCAATAGCTTGCTCTAATGAGTCTGTGGTAATAACACCAAAGGCTACCGGTAATCCAAATTCGGTTGCAACACGACCCAGCCCGCTATTGCACTCGCCTGCGACAAACTCAAAATGAGGCGTACCGCCGCGAATCACTGCACCGACAGCGATAATGGCATCGTATTTACCCGATTGCGCCAGACGTTTTGCGGTAACCGGAATTTCATAGGCACCAGGAACACGTACCACAGTAATGTCGTCGTCCGCCACTTCGCCATAATGCTTTAATGTTTGAACAGCACCGTCCAGTAAGCTTTCAACAACGAAATGGTTGAAGCGAGATACGATAATGGCAAATTTTTTGCCAGCCGCATTGATACCGCCTTCAATTACCTGCATAAGTCTTCCTTAATTAACCTGTCTTTTATACTCAATAGCGAATTGCGCGCGATCATAGCACAACGAGGAATTATTTGCGTGAAATTGCGTATGAGAAATACTTTTCTTGTGTATCGAGGTTTCTGCCAATGTAGCGCGCCTCGCTGCTTTCCAGCAGCTGCAAGGCAGTAGCATTATTGTCTGAAACAGGAAACATGACCTGCCGCCAAGGCCAACTCTCACCGAGCCAACGTGTTAGTAACGAGAAAAGGTCGTTGTGAAGGTTGTTGTCGACTGCGCTTTCTAGTAACCACCAACTGACTTCAGCGTTATAAGCATTTCTTGAAATACCACTTTGCTCCTGCCGCTCGGGCGCTACCGGAACCATGTACACAGCGCCGACAATAGAGCTGTCTGACTTATCAATCACAATGTAGGTAAACGCCGTTTTTTCGGCTGCCTGTTCCAGATGGTAGTTCACCATTGTACTGTTTTGCTCGAGTGTGCTTTTCTCTGAAGGCCACGACCAGCCAAGCTTTTTGTAAAGCCACTTTTGCGAGGTCATATAAGCATGGAAAAAACGTGCCTTGTCGGATTCTCTTAGCGGCCGAATGGTTAAATTATTGCTTTCTGTTTCACCGGGCACTGTCCATTGCTGCTGCCAAAAGTCGCCGGCTTTTACTGGCATTACGACCAGCAAAAGAGCACTTGTAATGACTGCAACAAAGGTCCTTAGCACGATGCTTCACTCCGTTTGCCCTGCGCATGCGCAAAAAACGACTTCACACGAAGTAGTTCTTTTTCAATTTCGTCGGTGATCATTAACGCTGGGCCAATATCAATGGCTTTACGGGCAAAGTCGAATGCAATTGGTATAACCGGTACTTTTGCTTGCTTCGCCATGTGCAAAAAGCCCTTTTTCCATTCAGTGACTTTTTTACGCGTACCCTCCGGGGTGATAACCAGAATAAGCTCGTCCTTGCTACGAAACTGCTCGACCATGCTGCCAACTACCCCATTAGCGGCACTTCTATCTACAGGAATGCCTCCCAGCTTGGTCATCAGCGTTTTTATAGGAAAGCGGAACAGGCTATTCTTACCCAGGTAATTCAGTTTAAGTCCCATAGCAAGCATAACGAACGCGCCAACCGGGAAGTCCCAGTTTGACGTATGTGGCGCCACAGGAAGAATCGCCTTTTTAACCGCTGGCATACTTCCGTTAATTTTCCAGCCTCCCATGAGACGCATTCCAACACGGCCAACCCAGCGCAAGAAACGATTATCTCTGACAGGAAATTCGCCTTTTACAAATTCAGGAAGCTGATCGTTACTTTTCATAAACTACTGCAGTGCCCTTTGGATTTCTCTAAGTTTTTGTTTAATACGCTCGATATTGTCCGGCCCCATGCGCAACAATTGCTTTTGGGCTGCCGGTAACGCTTCATAAGCATCATCCGCATAAGTATACATGACGCTGTCAGCGTTCACCTCGACCAAACCTTCCGGCACTGGTGTCGACAGCAGCACATCGATAGCTTCGATTAGGGTGTCATCAAAGTTTGAATCCGGGTAACCAATTTCCGCATACGCTTCCTGAACTAAAGGCTTAAAGAGCTCGTAGTTGTCAGCTAATGCGTAGGCGTCCAGACTAACGAACCAGTCGACTAGTGCGTCGTAACGACGGTAGGAACTCTCATCAATATAAAGCTCACCATCCACTTCTATAACGCTAAAACGACCATCCGGGCGCTGCACAATAGTGCGGTCTCGAACAATACTGCCATTACTAATATTGTCGGCTAATACGACAGCGTCGCGGATAAGCTGAGAGCTTTTCAGCGGACGAATGTTAATATCGCTTGAGTCCAGCTCCTGTAAAACCGTCGGCGTACTGTTGTTAAGCTCTGGTAGTGCTATTTGTTCAGGCTCGGGGTCTTCTTCGGTTTGTTCAACCGGTTCAGGCTCTGGCTCTACGGGTTCGGGTAAAGTTTCCGGCTCTTGTTCTGCAGGCTCTTCAGGTTCGTATGACTCTGCTTCTACCTCTGTTGAGGTTGACTGCTCCACAACAACCTTTTCTTGCTGCTGTGGCTTTTCCGAGGGCAACCACCACCAAATAACAGCAGCAATGACCGCAACCACAATGACAATAACAACGGCCCAGGTTGTTTTCCGGCTGGCATCTTCTGTTGCCGGAGAGTTTTCTACTTTGTCTTCACTCATTCAGGGCTCCTTATTTTTGCTCTGCCCGGCAAAACACCAACTCATTACCTTTTGACAGGTCTTCGTTGTAGCTGTATCCGGCCGCATCAAACTCTTTAAGATCAGACACAGATTGTGGCTTTTGGTTCACAATAAAGCGCGCCATCATGCCTCTTGCTTTCTTAGCATAGAAGCTAATGACTTTGTATTGACCATTTTTTTCGTCTTTAAACACCGGCGTTACAATGTCTGCGTTCAGCGCTTTTGGTTTTACCGCAGAAAAATACTCGTTCGATGCCAAGTTAACTAAGATTGAGCTGTCGATAGCGTCCAGGTCTTTATTGAGCTGTTCTGTTATCGACTCACCCCAAAATTCATAAAGGTTTTTGCCTTTCTCGGTTTGCAGCTTCGTGCCCATTTCCAGGCGGTATGGCTGCATTAAGTCAAGAGGTCTTAATACACCATATAGCCCTGACAATATGCGTAAATGCTGCTGCGCATTATTCACTGCCTCAGCATCTAACGAAGCTGCCTCTAAACCCGTGTAGACATCTCCGTTAAACGCATACATTGCAGGACGAGCATTTTCTTCCGTGAACGGCCGTTGCCACTCTTCAAATCGCGCAGCGTTAAGCCCGGCTAACTTATCACTAATTTTCATTAGCGAGCCTAAGTCTTGTGGACTTAATTTGCGACAGACTTTAACCAAGGCCTCTGCCTGGTCCAGCATTCTTGGCTGGGTGACGTCTAACTTCGGCAAGTCACTGTCATAGTCTAGATTTTTAGCAGGTGAAACAACGGCTAGCATGCTCTAATCTCCTGTAATGTTAACTCAGGACCCTCTTATTGAAGAGGATCCTGGTCTGCACCTTCTTTTTCAACTTCCGGAGGCATTAAGTCTTCTCGGCTTACACCAAAGGCTAAGGCGACGGTACTTGCAATGTAAATTGACGAGTAGGTACCGATAACCACACCGAATAACAACGCTGTTGCGAAACCGTGAATTAATGGACCGCCTAAGAAGAACAACGTCAGCAACACCAAAATAGTGGTAATGGACGTGACCAAAGTACGGCTTAATGTGTCAGTCAGTGCCCGGTTCACAGTTTGAATAGGCGTTAACTTAGCGTACTTACGGAACGTTTCACGTATACGGTCACACACTACAACGGTATCGTTAATGGAGTAACCTATAACCGCAAGAAGCGCTGCCAGTACCGTTAAGTCAAACTCAAGGCCTAACACTGAGAACAATCCAAGTGTAAGAGTCACATCGTGCGCCAACGCAGCGACTGCGCCGACCGCTAAACGCCATTCAAAGCGCATCGCAATGTAAAGCAAAATACAGATTAGCGCTGTCAGCATAGCTAAACCGCCCTGCTCAATGAACTCGTCACCAACATTGGGGCCAACGAATTCAATACGGCGCATTTCAACTGTCTTATCGAACTCTGCACGCAGTGCTTCGAGGATATTTGAACCAAGCTCTTCGGCTTTTACGTCAGCACGGGGTTCCAGGCGAATAAGAATATCTTCCTGCGTTCCGTAATTCTGAACAACAGCATCGCCGAAGCCTTCGCTTTCTAACGAGCTACGTACTCGGTTGAGGTCCGCAGGCTCTTCAAAGCCAACTTCCAACAAAGTACCACCGGTAAAATCGAGACCAAAGTTCAGTTTGTTTACCGACAATGACACGATAGACGCAATAACCAATAATGCACTGATGATTCCGGCAATACCCCGGAAGCGCATAAAGGGAAGTCGTTCTTCTGAATTAATCATATTCCTGTACCTCCCTTATATCGACAGCTTCGATAAGCGCTTGCCACCCCAAACGGAGTTAACAATGGCACGCGTACCGACAATGGCTGTAAACATGGATGTAATAATGCCGATTGCTAGAGTAATAGCGAAGCCTTTAATAGGCCCGTTACCAATAGCGAACAGAATAAGTGCGGCAATTAATGTCGTGACGTTGGCATCGGCTATGGTCGACAGAGCACTGTCATAACCATGATGAATAGCCTGTTGCGGACTGCGCTTCGCTTTTATTTCTTCACGTATACGCTCAAAAATAAGTACGTTCGCATCGACCGCCATACCAACGGTTAAGACAATACCTGCCATACCCGGCAAGGTCAGTGTCGCTCCTGGTATCATCGACATAACGCCAATAATTAAAATTAAGTTGGTTGCCAATGCCGCATTTGCGACCAGACCAAACTTCTTGTAATACACGACCATAAAGGCCAACACTAAAACGAAGCCCCAGAAAATAGCCTGTATACCTGAATCGATGTTTTGCTGACCCAGGCTTGGACCAACGGTTCGCTCTTCAACAATTTGAATAGGCGCAATAAGAGCACCGGCGCGAAGCAGCAGCGCCAGGTTTTGCGCTTCGTTAGCACCAACACCGGTAATACGGAAGCTACTTCCAAGACGAGACTGTACGGTCGCGACGTTGATAACCTCAGCACTTTTCGTGAATTGCAGGTTGCCTTCCGAGTCGCGCTCTTCAGTTGCTTCATACTCAATAAAGACCGTTGCCATTGGCTTACCGACATTGTCCTTTGTTGCCAACGACATTTTGTTACCACCAGCACCGTCTAGCGTTATATTTACCTGAGGACGGTTATATTCGTCGTAGCCAACGCCAGCATTAACAATGTGGTCACCCGTTAAAATAACGTCTTCTTTAAGCAGTTGCTGTGGACCATCTCGCATTGGCAATAATTCACTACCAAAAGGCACGCGGCCATTTTGCGCATCACGGACATCGTTTTCAGTGTCGACCATGCGAAATTCCAGCGTTGCTGTCGCGCCGAGAATTTCTTTTGCCCGGGCAGTGTCCTGAACACCAGGTAACTCAACAACAATGCGATTGGAGCCCTGGCGTTGAATGACCGGCTCGGCGACGCCAAGCTCGTTCACACGGTTACGCATAATGGTAATATTTTGGTCAACTGCGTAGTCGCGCGTTTCGACAATCTTCTGTTCGCTCATTTCTAAGCGCAGAGTACGATTTTCTTCGTCTTCAACAAGTACATAACCTTGATAACGGTTATCAAGGTATTGGGCTGCCTGCTGATACGCTTCGTCGTTACGAAGCTCGACTTCAACGGCTGTGTCGTCAACTCGAACGGCGCTATAACGGATACGCTCTTCACGCAGCTCAGCTCTTACGGTGTCTTTCATGCCATCGACAATTTTGGACATTGCTTCGTCCATATCGATTTCCATTAAGAAGTGGACACCACCACGTAAATCGAGGCCGAGTTTCATTGGTTGGGCACCTAAGCTTTTCAGCCACTCGGGTGTTGCCGGTGCGAGGTTAAGTGCGACAATATAGTCGTCACCCAAGCTATCAAGAATGGTTTCTCTGGCCTTTAACTGCTCGTTGTCTGAGTTCAAACGAACCAACAGTTGTTCATTCTCTAATGACACGCTTTTGGGTTCAATGCCAACACTGTCCAGCGTGTTGCGCACGCGGTCCATAGTGCTTGCATCAATGGTTGCGTTTCTATCTGCGGAAATTTGCACCGCTGGGTCTTCGCCATAAATATTTGGCAGCGCATAAAGCGCTGCCACTAATACAACAAAGATAACCAGCAAGTTTTTCCACAACGGGTATTTGTTTAACACGTCGTGCCCCTGCTTATTTCTTTATCACATTACAGTGATTTCATGGTTCCCTTAGGAAGAACAGAAGTAACAGCACCTTTTTGAATGGTCACTTCTAACTCGTCAGTCAACGCGATAACAACAAAGTCTTTTTCGTCGCTCACTTTGGTGATTTTCCCAACTAACCCACCTTGAGTCAGAACTTCGTCACCTTTGCTCAAAGAGCCCATTAATTCTTTGTGTTTTTTCACGCGCTTTGCTTGTGGGCGGTAAATCATGAAGTAGAAAATCAAAGCGAACATGACCAGCATGAAGATAAGCTCCATACCGCCACCACTTTGTCCACCAGCGTCCTGGGCATAAGCTGAGCTAATAAAAAAGTCCATAAGTTTCCCTCAAATTAACGTTAAATTATTATTCGTTATGATTGCTTCTCCAGAGATATGGGGACAAAGCAACCAAAATACAATTCGTAATTTACAGACAGCGTATCTTAACAGAAAGTTTTTCAACTCTCAGTAGAATCAAATGTCATAACCTAAGCTTTTTAAACGCCGTCTCAAGCCTATCTGTGAGACACGTAGTTCCCACATCATTTTTTCGGTATCACCCCGGTGTTTTGCGTAGCTGTCTTTAATTTCCGATTCGCTGAGATCCTGCGCTGTCTGAAGACCGTCAAAGCGCTGGATTAACTGATAAACCGACGCCCTTGAGATATTCAGCTTTTTGGCAACAGCCTGGAGTTCAAATTGGCAGCTTTCCAGAGCGCCTGTAAGTTCTCCCCGACTCACACTGTTCGGCCGGCGTTGTTTAGGCACAGACTCTGCCGAACCCGTCTGAGGTGACTGAGGCTTCAATAAAGACAACAATTGCGGGTCTAAATACATTTGCTCTTGATCTCGGCTGTCGATAACAACCTGCCTCGCGACATTTCGAAGCTGACGAACATTACCCGGCCAGGTAAAAGTCATCAGCTGTTTCATCAACTCGCCCGGTATGACAAATTGATCCGCTTTTTCAGGATACAACTTGCGCCATTGCTCACGAACAAATGCGTTAAAGAGCAGGCCAATATCTTCTTTACGCTGCACTAATGGCGGCATAAATAGCTGATACGGCGCCAGCTTTTCAAACAACATCGACACCATCGACGACTCATCAACGGCACTACTCTCCTGATGGCTGGTTATTATAATGCGACATTCAATAGGTATGGCTTTAGTGCTACCTTTAGGCATGACACTTTGGCTCTGCAATGCGCGGCTCAGTAGTTGGTGTATGTTGTCTGACGCGTCTTCGATATCTTCCAACACAATAGTGCCGCCAGCCGCCTGCTCGAAATAACCCGGCTGATGCTTAGCATTTCTGACCACCCCAAATAACTCTGTTTCAGCGACCGCATCGTGAATGGCGGCTAAATTCACTGAAATGAAAGGCTTATCATCGCCAAATTGTTCTTTATGAATGGCATACGCGGCTTGTTGCTTACCAACACCAATAGCACCACGAATAATAACAGGTACGGACAACGTCGCCAGATGCTCAACTCGGTGACGTATTGCCTGAATATCTGCGCTAATACCCATTAGCGTATGGCTGTCGTCAACTGTCGTGTCTTTTAACGGAAGGCGTTTAAACAACAGCACAATACGATGGTTAAGTCCGAGTACGACACCGTTATCCAGTTCGTCCTCACTCACCAGATACTCGTCCTGAGGGCGGCGGCCGGCTAATGTCAGAACGGTTTTAGTGCTGTGCGCACGCAACTTGATGCCACCACTGTCAGTGGCCTCAAAGATAATAGGCGAGCGGCTCACATATTCATCGAGCAATGCGCGGCCGGCATTACCATTTTTCGCAAACTCAGGTTTTACACGACTTAAGTAGTCCGTTCCTGATAGGTGCAAGTCGAGCAATGCCGCTCGCTCACCAATACGCTCCCGGTTCGGGTGCGTGGCTATAATGAGCATAGGCACGCGCTGGTATGACTCTACCAGTTCATCAACCGCATGTTTTGTGGTGCACTGGGTAACACTCATTGACGCTAATCCTTAGCTTGACTGTGTGTAAGACGGCATAATTTGTGCTGGGAATCAGCAAAGGTTAATGACAAACTAAGCCTTAACATTTTGACCTTTTATACCGCACATGGAACAGATATTCTACTGGACAGATCAGGCTGGTGTCGCTGTTTTTGCGATAGCTGGCACATTATTAGCGTTTCGTAAGAAAATGGACGGCTTTGGTGTCATTGTTCTCGCTTCTGCGACTGCTATTGGCGGTGGAACGATTCGGGACTTAATACTTGGCTTGCCGGTGTTCTGGACGCACGATGAAGTTTATCTGTACACCATTTTAACCGCTGCATTACTCACCATTGTGTGGTTAAGATTTAAAGCCTACATACCCATGACAACGCTACAAATAGCCGATGCTTTCGGGTTAGCCTTTTTCGCAGCCATGGGCGCCGAAAAGACACTAGCCGCAGGCTTCTCCCCATTTATTGCCGTTATTATGGGTACAATATCGGCGTGTTTCGGCGGCATGCTTCGCGACGTTTTAGCGCGCGACATACCTATGGTGCTAAAAGGCGAACTTTACGCTACGACCTGTCTGGTTGGCGCTACGGTATATGTGTTACTGGTGCCATTCCAACCACTTATTGCGCTCGCCGCCGGTATGTCAGCAACATTAGTCATGCGCTTAGGCGCTATTAAATATCAATGGTCATTGACAGTGTTTCGTGACCATCAGGATCATTACTAGCAAAAAATAATAAGGAAAAACTATGCTAAGTATGATTGGTTTAATTGGAGGGTTAACCTTACTTATCGTGCTTACCCTGCGTGGGGTGAACTTATTCATTAGTGCCCCATTATGTGCGCTGGGCGTTGCAGTGACCAGTAACGTCAGCGTGCTTGCCGGAGATGCTAATTTTGTAACGACTTATATGGATGGCTTTTCTGGATTCATAGCATCTTGGTTTTTTATGTTCTTACTAGGCTCAATGTTCGGTAAGTTTATGGAGGACACTGGTGCTGCAGACAGCTTGGCCAAGTCTATTATCGATAAACTCGGTCGTAAACAAGCGGTACTAGCGGTTGTTCTCGCCTGCGCAGTGCTAACTTACGGCGGAGTGAGTGTGTTTATTGTTGCTTTTTCAGTTTATCCAATGGCTTTAAGCCTTTTTAAAGACGCAAATCTTCCACGCCGATTTATCCCGGCTGCACTTACCTTCGGTTCTGTTACTTTCACAATGACCTCGGCTGGTTCCCCGGAGATACAGAACTGGATACCTATCAAGTATTTAGGGACTTCCCCGTATGCGGCCTGGGAAGTTAGCTTGGTGGTTGCGTGTTTAATGGCTGTTATGGGCTACTGGTGGCTCAAGAAAATGATAAACAAGGCTGTTGCTAATGGAGAGTGCTTTGAAAGTCGCCCCGATGACCCCGAAACAATTGTCCGTGACTTACCTTCCCCGTTGAAATCTCTTATTCCGCTTTTGGTGGTACTCAGTATCTCATTCTTCTTCCACGAAGAGTTTCAGCAAAACGCTTTAATACTGGCGTTGCTGGGTGGCGTTTTGTCATTGGTCATTATTAACATCAAGCATTTTCACCGACCACAGAATGCCATTAATGAGGCAACCGTAGGAGCTCTTCTCGCGATTGGTAATACCGCCGCTGTTGTTGGCTTTGGTAGCGTCGCTAAAATAACGCCAGCGTTTGAACAGGCTGTTACAGCAATGACAGGATTACCCGGCAATGAGCTGGTGGGGGCAGCAGTAGCGGTCAGTGTGATTGCGGGACTGACGGGTTCAGCTTCCGGAGGACAGGCCATAGCGCTTCCAGAAGTGGGGCCTCACTATTTAGAGGCCGGCGTTAACCCTGAACAGCTTCATCGAATTGTCTCAATTTCTTCCGGAGCCTTAGATTCACTGCCTCATAATGGCTATATCGTTACAACCATTCGCGCTATCTGTAAGGAAACTCACGGCGCCGCATATTGGCCAATAGCTGCGGTAACCGTGGTTGTCCCTTTTATTGGGCTAGCTATCGCTATTGGCCTGTTTATGATTTAACGCATGGTTTCTTAAGCTTAAGAGTCGCCAAACAGGCGGCCCTTAAGCTTATCTTTCAGACTGTCTTCAATTTTAGACTTCAGTAACTCTTCCAGTTTCTGGTCTTTCTCACCTGATTCGCTGTTCCATTGCGTCAGGCTTTGTAGCAGCTCTTCCTGACCACCTAACTGATCAGACACTTTCGCCGTTAAGTCTGCTTTAATGTCTGCCAGTTTGCCGTCAGCCTCTGACATAGCGGTATCAGCCAGTAAACTGCCCAGTTGATCATCCAGGTCCGAGTCAAAACTCAACGAAGGACTCTGAATATCGCCCGTAATGTTGGTCGCAATGTCCAAACGCTGTAACTGGCTAAGCGCACTGGCAATAGCATTGGTCAGTTTGCTGGAGCCGCTGGCATCCATGTCCAGATTCAGCATTCTGACCATGGCGTTACCATCAAGCTTGTTTTCTCTGACTAAAATAGTGCCGTCACTGTCTAGCAATGAGGAGACAATTTGGGCGCTCAGCTCCGCACTTTCACTCAATCCAAGGTTCTGTAACTGCGCACCTTTTAACTGCCATTGTTGCTTAGCATCAATACCCAAGTCTGAGAGCGAGAGTTCGCCGTTTAAGTTAAACGCCTTCCAGAGTTCACTGTTATCAGCACGCGCCTGGTAGGTCGTTGGCTGCCCCAGTAAATTGTGCTGATGAGTAATATTCTGCCAGTCAACATCAATGACGGTGCCCGCCACCATAAACTCAGTGCGCGCCTTTTTAATCAGAAATTCCGGTGGTGCGTCTTCCTCAGCAAAAGAAATGCTCTGGCCTTCGCCACGGACTGGCTTAACGGTTTCTGAATTGTCTGAACGCGCCAGCATGGGTCCCAGTTGCTCGTAGGCCAGCAACAAGTATTGACTCCATTGCTTCGCCTGTTCACCCAATAGCAGTCCGGTCACGTTCTGTAAGCCCTGCCCGTCCATACTAAAAAACGACTTAATTCTATCAATGTCATTGCCCGGCGCGTTTTTCAGCTCTGTGACTTGTGTTTGCAGTACGTCTTTCGCTTCTGACACTCTGTCCCGGAAGTTTGCTATAGCCTCCTTGTCTTTACGAATAGACTCTTTAAGTTCGTCTAAGGCCTCTTTGCGCGCTGCAATAGCTCCTAAGTCTTTAACATCGCCTTCGGTTATTTCTTTTATCTTTTGCTCGTACTCTTTAATTTTATCTTCACTCGGCAAAGCGTCTTTCGCCGCGATAACTTGCTGCTTCTGCTTCTCATACGCCGCTTTTGACTCTTCAATAACTTTGTCAGTACGAAGGTTTACCTGAGCCATAATCTCATCGGTCGACGGCAGTGACATTTTTAAGTCTTCCCAGGACTGGCCGGCCCACTGCTTCATGTCATCTTCTGACGGCAGAACGTACACCTCGCCTTCACTATCACGCTCTTGATTGACTCTTATACCAGTCATGGTCAGCTGTTCAATAAGAGTGCGCCCCAAAATGAGTTCTGTCGGACTGATATCGGCAGACGCTTCCCCCACTTGCACCCGGTTATACGTTGGTTGCTGAGGATTTGTCACTTGCACACCTTTTATGCGTAACGCCAGTGGCGACCAGCTGTGCTCAACCTGCTCAATATTAACTTCAGCGCCATTTAAGCGCCCGAGTGTATGCTCCAAAGTGACTTTTATAATAGAGTCCAGAAATAACCAGGAAATAGCCACCAACAGCAGCACAAATCCAGCAAATACGGCCAGCCCAGGCCAACGAATAATACCTCGTTTCATGGTTACCCCCTTAGACTCGTATAAATTTGCCAGAACCGACTGCCTTTAATGACTTGCACAACTTTCAGTTTCATAAAGGCTTTTTGAATACGCTTACGATAATTTGCCACGACAAAATAGCTAATAGCGGCAACAAAAGGCGCTGCCAACAAGCTGAAAATGATACTACCCATGGTTATGGTGTGGTTAAACATAGACAACCGCCCTACCGCACTGGCATAAGCGGCTTCGTAGATACCCTGCCAGCTTGAAGCATTCAGAATACTCAGGCCAATGTCGTGGAACACCGGATCCAACAGGTAGGCAATACCCGAGAACACACCGAAAGAAACCAGGAATAAGCTTAAATTCACCCGAAAAATAAGGGCCGCAAGAATAATAATGAGGTTATGGATCCGCCACAGCGGCGTCAGACCAATGAACATTCCTAAAACGACTGCTAACGCCAGCGCCCATGGGCTCGTTTCCGAGTTCAACGCCTTTAGCAGCTTAGCCAAAATTGTCAGCATTTATCTGACTCCTTTCAAAGCAAAAAAACAATAAAATCTGCTTGTTATCCGTTATCTTTCTAATATAGTGTCAGTTGCTTTTAATAAGCAAATAAACTCGTGGGTTTTACACTTTTTATATCAGGACATCATGCAAACTCAGGCTCACGTCATTATTGACGACATGGTCGATTGGCAGCCATATTACCCTAGCCAAAGCTTACTTAGCGCAAGTGAGTACTTGCAAACCACTCACTCGAATTCGCGTCAAAGTATTTTAAATCTTTGTAACGACCTGTCTTACTTGTCGACCGGCTACTATGTCAGCCTATTAGCGGAAGCCCGCGGCCAAAAAGTCATTCCGTCAGTTGCCACTATTAACGATGTGAACAACTTTTCACACTATCAGTTACTCATTAATGCGACCGACCGATCACTTCTGCGTTACCTGCAACAGTCCGACAAGAAATCGTTGTCCTTACTTATTTGTTTAGGTATGTGCGAAGAAAAAGCGCTGACAAACTTTGCCCGGCAGATTTTCGAGCGCTATCCATGCCCAATATTACGAGTACAGCTTGAGTTTAATGGTCGCTGGCATATTTCAGCTTTGCAGGCAGGTGCCCTAAACCAGTTAGACGACAACGAGCAAAGCTTTTTCGGTAATGCTTTGGATCAGTTCAGTAAACGAGTTTGGCGTAAAGCTCGCTCTCGTAAGGAGCTGCGCTTTGATCTGGCCATATTACACAACCCGGATGAGGCGATTCCTACCTCTGACAAACGCGCTTTAAGCCAGTTTATTAAGGCGGCAAAAGAAGCGGATATCGACGCCGAGTTAATAACCGCAGACGACTTCAACCGTTTGCTGGAGTTTGACGCGTTATTTATAAGAGAAACCACGCGAATTAACCATTACACCTACCACTTTGCTAAAAAGGCAGAAGCCAACGGTATGGTGGTGATAGACCACCCTGACGCTATTGTTCAGTGCGCTAATAAGGTGTTTTTAAAAGAGCTGTTAGACAAACACAAAGTAGCCACACCAAAAACTAAATTATTACTGAGTCAATCCGACATCGACTATAAAGCTATTGGTGACTCTTTAGGCTACCCGGTGGTTTTAAAAATTCCTGACGGTTCATTTTCTATCGGTGTCGAGAAGGCAGAAAACCTCGAGCAATTACAAGCGACTGCGGAATCATTATTTAAGCAGTCGACTATTTTGCTGGCACAAGAGTTTATTAAAACGGACTACGACTGGCGTATCGGCGTACTGAATAACCGGCCTATTTATGCCTGCCAGTATTTTATGGTGCGTAACCATTGGCAAATATATAACCATAAAGAGTCATCTTCTCGCGCTAAAAGCGGCTCGTTTACAACGCTGGGGGTGCATCAGGCACCTAAAGATGTGGTTCGCCTGGCATTACAGGCAACCCGGCTTATTGGTGACGGTCTATACGGTGTCGATATTAAACAAACCGAGCACGGCCCCGTGGTAATAGAGATTAACGATAACCCGTCCATTGAATACGGTGTGGAAGATCTACACCTGGGATACGAACTTTACCGCCTAATTATGGCGGACTTTAACCGCAGGCTCGACGAGCGCAAGTAAGATCAGGTAACTCACAGTGAATGTCAATGTCGAACGCGCTCAACTTTCAGACCTGGACAACTTAGTCCGGCTGGAACGCGCGACCTTTAATTACAGTTGCATTAGTCGTCGTAGCTTTAAGCACTTAATGAGCTCTGCAACGGCTTACTGCTGGGTAGCCCGAGGCGGAAACAGACTGCTTGGTTATGCGTTGGTACTGACCCGTAAAAACAGCTCGGTGTGGCGGCTCTACTCCATTGCCGTAGCGCCAGAAGCGCGCGGCAAAGGTATTGGCCAGAAGCTTATGGATGAGCTTATTTCATGCGCTCGAAAAAGCCAGGCGAAAGCTCTTTCATTGGAGGTTAAATCAGACAATAAAGCCGCAATATCCTGGTATCAGGACTGCGGCTTTGAAACTATTGATGTTCTCGCGAACTATTACGATGACAGCTCTGATGGCTTAAAAATGCGCTTTACTTTTGATCCGGAAAGTCCGTAAACGCTCCTTCAACACCGGCGGCTCTCAGCCACTGTCGCAATTGTGAGTGAGACTCTACGCCTTCAGGTAAGTCATCCGCGCGCAAGGTATACACATGAACATCCAGACCTTTTTTGTCGGCCGTGTCTAACACTGTTGACCATTGGGGCTGCCCCTCTTTGACGCCTTCCAGTGCGTGACTCAACCAAAGACCAATGCCCTCGGCATAAGACTTCACTGCTTCCAGTCCGGCACTGGTACGCATGGAGCTGTAATCCACATCGCTCATGCCCCAGTCGTTATCACCAATAAGCTGTATAAGCGGTTGCTCCCAGTTAAACTCACGTTTCAATCGGCGTAGCACTTCCGGGTCGAACGACTGCAAATAAATTGGGGTCGCCATAGTGTCGTGATAACCATTTTGAGCGAGTACCGACATAACCGCAGCCGTTGCATCATATCCCTGTTGCTGGTACCAACGCGGCGACTTTATCTCAACGTATATACCTGTGTTTTCTTCGCGACTCCGGTTCAGTTCATGAATTAATTTGAGTTGCTCGTCCAGGGTTTGAATAGGAAAGCGAACCTCAGTATTTGCGAAGCGCTTAGGATATACCAGCTCATAGTCCTTATGCCGTGGCGTTATTGACAGCTGTTTTAACTCAGCAAGGGAAAAATCCACCACATAATAATGACCATCGGGGCGGTGCTTTTCCGGAAATACCTGGGAAACATCAGTAATGTAGTCCAGCACTTCGTCATGCAGCACAACAGGCACACTGTCACGGGTTAACTGTATGTCTTGCTCAATATAGTCTGCGCCCATTGCATGCGCCATAACGGTGCTGGCTTGCGAGTGCTCGGGCACATACCCCGATGCTCCCCGGTGTGCAATGTCTATGAACTGCGGTATTTTCAGATCGGACAGTGACCCTTGCTGCGGCAGAACTTCTGCCGTTGCCGAAGAGACAATAACGCCCAGAAAACTTACCGCATAGACAAGTATTTTAGTCATTATTCCAGCTCACATTTAATACCTTATCGCCCAATGAACGATAGCGCTCAAACAATGCGTCTATCGCCTCCGGTTCAGGGCTCAACTCGCGGCCTCGAAGGTATTCCGGGTTATACAATTTACTGGCTGAACGTTCACCTAAGTCACAGGCGAAAGTCACAATACGTTGTCCAGCCCCTTTTTTCAGAGCTGCAGCTAAAGCAGCCGCAACATTCAGTGCAGAGCTGCTGCCGAGTACAATGCCGTCATGGTCGCGTACGTAACGGGAGATAGTCACTAAATCCTGATCCGGCAAGTTAACCGCATGGTCTATTTTTGCCTGCTTAAAATTGTCGACCAAACGCATAATACCGATACCCTCAGTCATCGAACCGCCATGTGACACATATTCGCCGGTTTTCAGAAACTCATAAATGCCAGAGCCGTCAGGGTCTGCCAGCCACACATCAATGGTCGAGTCCTGCTCTTTGAAAAACTTAGAATTACCGCCAATAGTACCGCCCGTACCTGCCACCGACACAAAAACGTCGATATTACCGTTCATTTGTTCCCAAATTTCAGGCGCGGTGTGCAGGTAATGCGCCCGTGCGTTACTGGTATTTTCAAACTGATTCGCCCACCAGCAATCATCGCGCTCTTCTGCTAAACGACGCGCCGTATGATAAAAGTGGTTTTCATTTTTAAAAGGTACCGGGTCCACTGCCATCAACTCACCGCCATGCAAGCGTATCATTCGCTCTTTTTCCGGAGTCTGGTCATTGGGCATCACCGCCAGCATGTTTAGCCCGTAAGCTTTAGCAACGACAGCCAAACCAATGCCAGTGTTACCCGCAGTACCCTCAACAACGGTCATTCCCGGCTTCAGCTCGCCACGTTCCATGGCATCTTCAATAAGCTGCTTTGCCGCACGGTCTTTAATAGAGCCGCCCGGGTTTTGAAACTCGCACTTCAGGAATATGTCGCACCCCGTCAAATCCGATAATGACGGAATACGTAAGAGATCGGTCTGCCCAATTAAGTCACTCTGACGTTCACCTACCAGCATGGCTAAACCCTTTAATCATTCAATAGTGTTGGTAAATAGTATCTCTTCTGAGCACACCGCATCAATAGGACTTTTTGGTGCAATGCACCCGCTTAGTGCAAGTTTCCGCTTTAATAAGCTCTTAAAAAGAAATTTAACCTTAAAAATCAACACTTTGTTTTTTGGCATGGTTCGTGAAAGGCAAAGTTAACACTGCATTAACAAGGTAAAGCCCATGAAAATGATTATCGCATTAATTAAGCCGTTTAAATTGGACGACGTGAAGGAGTCTTTATTCGAGATAGGCTGCCAAGGACTAACCGTATCGGAAGTCAGAGGTGTTGGTCGTCAAAAAGGACACACCGAACTTTACCGAGGCGCCGAATACACCGTTGATTTTCTCCCTAAAATTCGTATCGAAATTGCGGTTAGTGACGCGCAGCTAGAGCGAGCGTTAGAAGTCATTCAGTCAGCGGCGCAGACCGGCGCCATTGGCGATGGGAAAATTTTTGTCACCCCTTTAGAGCATTGCATACGCATTCGCACTGGAGAAACGAACGAACAAGCTTTATAGAGGAAGCACTCATGGAATCTCAACAGCACTTAGCGCAACTGCCTTATGTTTTAGACACTTTCTTTTTATTAATCTCCGGCGCCTTTGTTATGTGGATGGCGGCGGGCTTCTCTATGCTTGAAGCCGGTTTGGTCAGAGCTAAAAACACGACAGAGATACTGACTAAGAATATCACCCTATATGCGTTAGCCTGCCTCAGCTATTTGTTTATTGGTTATGCCATCATGTACCCAGATGCCGCGCCAACAGCCCACGCAGCTGACGCCGGCTTCTTTTTCCAAATGGTGTTTGTTGCCACCGCAATGTCTATTGTTTCGGGCGTTGTTGCAGAGCGCATGAAACTCAATAGTTTTTTACTTTTTTGTGTTGCATTAAGCGCCTTTATTTACCCAATCCAGGGCGCATGGAGCTGGGGTGGCGGTTTCCTGTCAGAACTTGGCTTCGTTGATTTTGCCGGTTCAAGTATTGTTCACCTAACCGGAGCATCCGCCGCTTTTGCCGCTGTTCTATTACTTGGTCCACGCTTGGGCAAATATTCTAAATCAGGTGCCGTAATGGCCATTCCAGGCGCTAATATGCCACTGGCCACTTTGGGAACTCTGGTTTTATGGTTCGGATGGTTCGGCTTTAATGGCGGCTCTCAGCTTGCATTAAGCTCTACCGCGGATGCCAATGCTATTGCTTCCGCCTTTGTGAATACCAACATATCAGCAGCGGGAGGAACGGTCGCGGCCTATTTGTTTACCAAAGTCTTTTTTAAAAAGGCTGACCTCACGATGATTCTAAATGGCGCCCTCGCAGGCTTAGTTGCTATAACAGCACAACCCGTTACTCCACCAAGTTGGCTGGCGGCCATTGTTGGCTTTACGGCAGGAATACTGGTTGTGCTATCCATTATTTTTCTGGACAAACTGCATATCGATGACCCTGTTGGGGCTATTTCAGTTCACGGGGTGGTGGGAATATTCGGTACCCTGGTCGTTCCAATCAGTGACTCGGGGGCAACTCTGCTTAACCAGTTGATAGGAGCATCCGTCATTCTGGCCTGGGGCTTTTTAACGAGCTTTGTCCTTTGGGGGTTACTGAAATTCACAATCGGAATAAGGGTCACCAAAGAACAAGAGTATGCGGGCTTAGATAAAGTGGACTGCGGCGTGGAGGCTTACCCTGAATTTATTCGCTCTCCGGAAGGACAGTGACTACTCATTGTCAGGGTTATAGCTTCCTGTTAAGTTAATGCGACATTTCTGGAAAGAATGGACCAAATGTTATGGCAACCTCTAAGGCATATGTTGAGGAATTATTAGCCCAGGCCGATATTCGCATTAACGGAAACCGCGCCTGGGATATGCAAGTTCATGACGAGTCTGTTTTTGATGAGGCTCTTTCGCGTGGCAACCTGGGACTTGGTGAGTCTTATATGGCTCGGCTGTGGGACGCCGAGTCATTGGATCAGTTCTTTTTTAAGCTGCTGCGCTCTGGCATTCAGGACGAAGTAAACCCTGCCCGGCTCATTTTTCACTCTCTGAAAAGCCGCTTATTTAACTTACAGGACAAGTCGCGTGCCTGGAAAGTCGGACAACACCACTACGACATGGGCAACGACCTGTATCAAGCCATGCTTGATGACAACATGGTCTATACCTGCGGTTACTGGGAAAAAGCGGATAACGTAAACGACGCACAACGTGACAAGCTAGAGCTATGCTGCCAAAAGCTAGGGCTGAAACCAGGCATGACGGTGCTGGATATTGGTTGCGGCTGGGGTAGCTTCATGAAATACGCTGCTGAAAACTATGGTGTGAAATGTGTGGGCGTCACCATTTCCAAAGAGCAGGTGGCGCTGGGCGAGAAACGCTGTGAGGGGCTACCTGTCGAGTTCCGTTTACAGGACTACCGTGACTTAAACGAGCAGTTTGACCGAGTCATTAGCTTGGGCATGTTTGAGCACGTTGGGCAGAAAAACTACGACGACTATATGGATGTGGCATTACGCTGCACCAAGCCTGACGGACTTTTTCTGCTTCACACTATTGGTAAAAACGTCAGTGATACGGCGGCAGACCCATGGATAAGCAAATACATTTTCCCCAACGGCGAAATTCCTTCTATTTCTCAAATTGGACAAGCGCTGGAACAGAAGTTTGTCTGCGAAGATCTTCATAACTTTGGGGCGTATTACGATAAAACGCTCATGGCTTGGTTTGAGAACTTTGATGCGGCCTGGCCGCAGCTTAAAAGCCAGTTTGATGATGAGTTTTATCGCATGTGGAAATATTATCTGCTGTCTTGCGCCGGTGCTTTCCGCGCTCGCGACATTCAGCTTTGGCAGTGGGTATTATCGCCTAAAGGTCAGCTCGACGGTTATTTAAGACCGCAGCTTTAACGCTGCGGTTTATCGTCTTCATAGACATCGGTGGTATTAAACTCGGACATAAACAGCTGCCAAAACACCAAGAATAGCGCGGCAATGAGAGGCCCTAAAACGAAGCCGGTAATACCAAATAATGCAATACCGCCCAGCGTTGAAAACAACACTAAATAATCCGGCAGTTTGGTATCACGTCCCACTAAAAGAGGACGCAGTACATTGTCGGCCAGACCAATGACCACTGCGCCGTAGGCTACTAGTATAGAGCCAGCAACCCAACTTCCCGTCGCAAAGAGGTAAATCGATACCGGCAACCACACCAAGCTTGCTCCCACTGCAGGTATTAGCGACAAGAACGCCATAACCACACCCCATAAAATCGGGCCGGGAATATCTAACAACCAAAATATAAGGCCACCTAACGCACCTTGCACCATAGCAACGACAATGTTTCCTTTTACTGTCGCACGAGTCACTTCGGCGAACTTTTGAAACAATTGGCGTTCACGTTCGTCACCCAGTGGCAATGCCTTCATCAAGACATACAGCAACTGCTTACCGTCGCGAAGCAAAAAGAAGGTCAAATACAGCATAAGTGCGACACTCATAATAAAAGCAAACGTATTTTGACCAATACTTAAAGCTTGCTCCGCGAACATTCGGCTTGCCGTCACAGCGAATGATGACAGGCGCTCTCTAACGTCGGCTGGCGTAATATCGAACTGAGCCAGTAAGTCATTAATAAAAGGAAATGCGGTTCTAATTTCTTCGAAAAACTCACCCGGGTTGACCTTGCCTGAGTCAAGCTTTTGATAAAAGCTCAGACCTTCCTGAACAAACGAATAAGCAATGCCTAACACCGGTAATACAACAATGAACAAGGCCACCATCAGCGTACTTAAGGCCGCTCGGTTTGGCTTCTCGCCAAAAATACTTTTCAGTTTTTCCTGAAGAGGAAAGAATATAACCGCCACTGCGCAAGCCCAAAATATAGCTCCCCAGAACGGTTTCAGTACCAAGGCAAACACAACATTGACAAGCGCCAAAGCCAGTATGAACGAACGCCTTTCAATAGACTCACGCATGGTGATATTCCCTAACTATTTATTAAATCTTGGTAAATGTCGTAAACATGCGGGTCGTGAACATCTAACTGTTCAAGCGCGAGCTGTAGCTTCACCAAATACTCACTGTTTGGACCGCTTGGGCCTGACGCCTGCCCGATATGCTCAGCCAACTCTTTACTGCTGGCAGGCCCTAAGAAGGCTTCGTTGTCCTCGGTTGCAATATAGACAAGCCCTTCATGCTGGCTGCCGTCTCGAAACGTCATGGGTGTGGTAAAGCGTAAATAACCGTTTTTCTCACGATGATCTAAGTGCTCAAACACATCGGGCGTTACTTTGTAGGCCATACCCGTACACTTTTCTCCCGGCGTTTCGATTAATGTCAAAACGCGCCCCGGTGCTTCCGGCGTACCACGGTGGTCGTGTGACCCCTGCCAAAAACGTCGCGACCAACCTTCAATGTAAGCCGGTGCGCGCTCTAAGTAAGGAAAGTCGACCTTGTAAATCAACGACCCATAGCCGAACAGCCAAACCTCGCTATGACCACTTAAGTCGTGACGTTTCTTGTTTTCGGCTATGGTGTTTTGCGACATACTTCTCCCGTTACGGCCTGTCGTTATTTAAGTCTTCTTCCTGTCGGAGGTAACCGGCGGCTTCCTCATCAGACGTTTGCTGCTTCTCATCTAAACGTTCTTGAGAGCCTGGAATCGCGCGAGTCTGCTCATTAAGCTGATGAATTTGCGACGCATTACCCAAGTCACGCTTGCTCGTCAGCGACGCTATTGACTCTCTGTCTTTCAAAAAGTCTATCACATCGTTTCGTATACTCTCGAGCTCCGCATCGGCTCTGTGCATTTCCAGAATATGCCGCGGGTGCTCGAGGTTTCTCATACCGGTAGCAGCAAAGGTCGTCGTTACTAATCGGGAAACAATAACCCAAGGGGTAATACTGCTTCTAACCAGCGTATTTTCAGAGCGTGTGCTGTCGTGAATACCGGTTCCGGTTGATATTTTAGACTCGGTGAATGTACCTTCACACTTAAAATAAATAAGTAACGACTCAAACTGGATCTCCGCGAAGAATAGGTGTGCTACATTCGCCAGCAAGTGGGCAAAGGCCTTCAACAAATAACCAATTAAAAAAACATGAATGGCTCCAACCGCCACAGTCGCGAATGCTAAAAGCTCAGCAGATGTATTCACTTGATAGTCAATGCCTCGCAAGAAGGCAGCAACTTCTGTCACTTCATAAGCCAAGAGAAAGGTTGCAATAATACCGCCAACAAACAGCAAATTGCCCAGCAGCAGACTTATAAAACGGAACTGACCAAACGATGCACCCAATTCCATATCTTTCACTTTTGGCTGTATTTCCTGGATCATCTCACCATTAAATGCGCCCTTACCATCTACTTGCTCTTGCAAGCTAGGGTTCAGTTCACGATAGACACGATTCGGCACTTCTTTGTAACGGCGATTCGCCATGACCAGGTTGTCGAGGTTGATAAATATTTCCTTCGGGTGCACTGACTCCTGCCAGTTTTCCCGCAGCTCTGATACTTCTGATACCGGGTTGGCTTTTGCAAGGCGCTTTTTAAGTAGCAAAACTGAAATGGCAGTAGATATTAATGCACCCAATGCGATGCCTGTTAGATAAAGCCCCGCATGAAACGAAGGCAACGCAGAAAACCAAACTTCCACTTCTGAGGCTGTCACGCTTTCAGAAGACATCCACCAGGAAAATACGAGCCCCACGACAACCGGCAGTAGCAGTGAGAAAACAACCGTTTTTGCCAAAGCTCCTGCGCCCATTGAGTCAATGGACTGCTCTGCATTTCGTGAAATTGATGTTCCCGCCTTGCGCCATACTTGAATTAAATAAAGCGTCAGCAATACGGTATAAACCGGAAAGGCGAGTTCCCCAGCCTCTCCGGCGAAACCTGCCAAAGACACAAACGCAGCAAAACCGAATGCGATCATGGCGGTAATAGTACGAACCCAGGCGCCAAGCAAACGCTGCGCCATATTACGCACGGGGTATGGCATAAATAGCAGCTTAGGAAAAACCGTATGGGCAATGCGCGCCAACAGTCCTTTAGGCTCTACAAAGGTCGCATTTTTACGACCCATAAGCATTTCTTCCAAGCCCCGATCGGTATAGCCAACATAAGGCATTTCTTCTTGTGAGGTACTGCGCTCCGACTTACTAAAGTTTCGAGCCAGAGACGTTGGGTGGTTACGGCCTACAAAATAGCGAAGCATGGCCATAATACCGCCACTGATGACTTTTATGCCAGCAATCAGCAGCAGTACACCGAATATAGCCAGAACCCAACCGGTAAGCGCGTCTTCTTTGACTGAGCCGGCCGCCGATACCAGCAAAAAGACAGCCGCGACTAGCTGTATACCGCCACGCAAGGCGGTGACAAGTCCCTCTGTTTTAAATGGGTTTTTAAGCCCTAGATCTATGGAGCCGTAATCAAAAGCCACTGACAATCCCCTATTCGCTTTAGACAAAACTAAAGGTTAAAGGTTAACGGCTCGTAAACTTTTGAGCAACGAAAATATCTCAGTTTTCTTTTTAAATCACCGACTTGGTAATCACAAAAATGCCCATTAGCACAAGAAACACAGTAAATCCTTTCTGGAGCTTTTCTTTGGGTAAGCTACGGCCGATTTTAGAGCCAAAAATACTCCCGAGAATTCCGCCGGCTATCATTATAGAAATAATAAACCAGTTAAACTCGACGTCGTTAGCTGACATGACTGCATAATATTTAAAGAAGCCGGCAATAGACTTAATGACGATAATTAACAAACTTGTACCAATTGCCACAGGCATTGATAGTCCGGCTAAAAGAACCAGTGCGGGTACAATGAGAAAGCCTCCGCCGACCCCAACAAAACCGGTTATCACACCCACCACTAAGCCCTCAAGCGTTACTTTGGCATAGTTCATTTCAGTAACCTGGCCAGGAGGCTTAGGCTTACTGCGCCACATAAGTAATGCTGCAACTATCATTAATAGAGAAAAGACAAGTAACTGCCAGCGGCTATCAACTAATGTGCCTATCCACGCACCACCGTATGTACCTATCATCCCGGGAATACCAAATACCCAGAAGTGGCGCCAGCTTACGTTTTTCCGTCTTATGTAGGAAATTGAGCCAAACAAACTGATGCCGGCAACAATTAATAATGACGAGGCAATTGATTCACCTGCGGGCATACCCACTAAGTACATCAGCACAGGAACAGTTAGTATTGAGCCCCCGGAGCCAAATAGGCCTAAACTCAAACCAATAATCACAGCACCTAAAATCGCTAGCAGCATTTTTTTACCTCATATTCTTATTTGAAATATGATTATAACAAAAAAGAATTAAAACAAAAAAGGCCGCGCTTAGTACGCGACCTTTAACCTGTAAATTACTTGCTAACCCGCAGAAATTACTTAAGGTCCGTCAAGCGTAGATAAGGACGCAGTGTCTCCCAGCCTTGCGGGAATTTCGCTTTTGCATCTTCGTCAGAAACACTTGGACGAATAATAACCGGTTTACCGGGCTCCCAATCTGCAGGGCAAGCCACTTCTTGACTATCCGTTGTTTGCAGTGCATCGATTACACGCAAGATTTCGGCGAAATTACGACCTACAGTCATTGGGTAAGTCATCGTCAGGCGAATTTTCATATCCGGGTCAATAATGTAAACCGAGCGGATAGCCGCATTGTCATCTTCATCCGGATGAATCATGTCATACAGTTCAGCCACTGCTTTGTCTTTGTCAGCAACAATAGGAAACTCAAGCACAGTATTTTGTGTTTCGTTAACATCTTTAATCCAACCTAGGTGCTCTTCAACCGTATCAGTTGAAAGGCCTAGTGGCTTAACATTGCGTTTAGCAAACTCTGGAGCTAACTGCGCAGTGCGACCCATTTCAGTCGTACATACTGGCGTGTAGTCGGCCGGATGACTGAAGAAAAACGTCCAAGACCCTTTAGCCCATTCATGAAAGTCGATGGGGCCTGTGGTTGTTTCAATTTTAAAGTTAGGTGCGATAGTGCCAATACGTAAACTCATTAGTATTTCCTCTCTTTCGATTGTCGTCATTTAGTTAATTCAATTAATTAAAATTTATTCGCCGGAATTTTGAAGTAATGCTGTCCATCTTTCTCGGCAGGTGGTAATTGCCCTGCACGCAAGTTAACTTGCAGAGCGTGTAACATTCTGTCTGGCAGCGCCAAGGTTTCATCGCGTTCGTCTCGTACCTTTCGGTACTCCTGCTCGCTGACATCACCCGATAAATGCACATTGCTTTGTTTGTGCTGCGCCACAGTGGCTTCCCACTGAGCCTCGCGTCCGCCTTTTCCGTAGTCATGCCCAACAAACAAGCGTGTCTCTTCGGGAAGGCTCAAGATACGCTGCAATGATTCCCATAAATCTTTTGAAGAACCACCGGGAAAGTCAGCGCGTGACGTACCACTGTCTGGATACATAAATGTGTCATGCACAAATGCGGCGTCACCCACAATATAAGTAATTGAACCCAATGTATGACCCGGTGATAACCAGACTTTGACTTCAAGATCACCAATGCTGAAGGTATCCCCCTCTTTAAATAACCGATCGAAATCCTTTTTCGGATCGAAGAGCCCTGATACGTTGTAGTAATCGCTCCATAGCTCTGCTATTTCACAGGTCTTCTCTCCAATAGCATTAGGTGCACCGGTTTTCTCTTTTAAATAAGCTGATGCCATCAAGTGGTCAGCGTGCGGGTGCGTATCTAAAACCCATTCGATGGTTAGACCGTTGTCTTTCGCCAGCTCCAATACTTCGTCAGCGCTCTCAAATGACGTTTTTGCGCTGCGCGGATCGAAGTTCTGAACAACGTCAATAAGCGCCGCTTTTTTGGTATTAGGATCTGCAACGATATACTGAACAGATCCAGTGTCTTTTTCGTAGATTCCCCATACATCAGGAGAACTTCCACCTGTCGATGGGCTTTTGCGAATGATGCTTGTCATAATGACCTCCTCGCTTGAGTTTGGTTATAAGCATATAACAAAAAGTAATTACTTCAAGCGATCAGCCCATTTGAAAAACGATTACTTTAATCGTTATTTTAGATTTAAAATTTTGTTCTAATAGAATTGATAACTATAACTTATTGTTATTTGCCCATTGCTCTCTTTGGAGTTAGTGTTGGTTATATAGATATTGCTTTTGGTTATATATTACTGAAGAGGCTTTATATATGTCATCAAAGAATCCTGTCGTTACTCACTTTTTCGATGAACCGACAAACACATACAGCTATGTTGTGCAGGATCCAGAATCTAAACACTGCGCTATCATTGACTCCGTACTCGATTTTGACTACGCCGCAGGCCGCACTAACACAGAGTCAGCTGAGGCTATATTGGCTTTTGTAAAAGAAAAGCAGCTTACCGTGGACTGGATTTTAGAAACCCACGTTCACGCTGACCACTTATCTGCGGCTCCTTATTTGCAAGAGAAAACCAGTGCAAAACTGGGTATTGGAGAACATATTAAGACCGTTCAGGAGACTTTCGGTAAAGCATTTAATGCGGGTACCGAGTTTGCTCGTGACGGTAGTCAGTTTGACCGGCTGTTTGCCGATGGAGATACCTTTAATATCGGTAATATTGAGGCAAGAGTACTACATACACCGGGTCATACGCCGGCCTGCCTTACCTATGTCATCGGCGACGCCGCGTTCGTTGGCGATACCCTATTTATGCCCGACTATGGCACCGCGCGCTGTGACTTTCCTGGCGGTGACGCTCGCACGTTGTACCGCTCTATACAGAAAGTATTTGCTTTGCCGGGCAACACTCGCTTATTTATGTGCCACGACTACAAAGCCCCCGATCGCGATGAGTATGCCTTTGAAACAACCGTTGCAGAAGAGAAGCAAAACAACATTCATGTCGGTGGCGGAAAAACCGAAGAAGAGTTTGTGAAAATGCGTACCGAGCGCGACGCGACACTGGGTATGCCCCGGTTAATCCTCCCCTCAGTACAAGTCAACATGCGCGCAGGGCAAATGCCGCCAGCGGAAGATAACGACCAACGTTACCTGAAAATTCCGCTTAACCTATTCTAAATGAGGTCTTGTTATGGAACGTCGTAAACTCAGCCCGTTTATCAGTGTTTCACCACAGATCTCTGTCGAGGATGTCGGTGTTGCTGCATCTCTGGGTTTCAAAACCATCGTCTGCAATCGCCCTGATAACGAAAGCGACGATCAAATCAATGCCGACAAAATTAAGCAGGCAGCTGAGAGAAATGGACTAACATTTAAACACTTACCCGTAGTTTCCGGGAATATCACCGACGATGATGTAAGTGCGTTTGCGAAGCTGATGGCCGATATCAAAGGCCCCGTACTCGCTTATTGCCGCACCGGCACTCGTTCATGTACCTTGTGGGCGTTGGCAGAGGCTGCTCATCTAGCTCCACAAACGTTACTCGATACAGCTCAAGAAGCAGGCTACGACCTCTCAGGTCAGCAATCCCGTATGCAGCAACGCTTTGAGCAAAGCACTGCTGACACTTCTCAAGCAAACGCCCCTTCGGTCAACAAACATACAGTGGTCATCGTTGGCGGCGGAGCCGGTGGCCAGTCAGTTGCCGCTAGTATTCTAAAGCGCCAACCGCAAACCGATATTGCTATTGTTGAGCCGGCTGAAGCACATTATTACCAGCCTGGATGGACCCTAGTCGGCGGTGGCGTTTTTGAGCGTGAGCAAACCAAACGACAGATGCGCGACATCATGCCGAAGGCCGCCAAGTGGTACCAAACCGCAGTCAGTCAGTTCCTGCCTGAGCAGCAACGCATCGTCCTCGAAAATGGTGACCAAATTGCGTATCAAAGTCTGGTTGTAGCAACCGGACTCAAACTAGACTGGGAAGCAATTCCGGGATTAAAAGAAAGTCTGGGGCTGCATGGTGTCACTTCAAACTATCGGTTTGATCTTGCACCGTACACTTGGAAATTAGTACAGGCCACCCGCAAGGGTAAAGCCATTTTCACGCAACCGCCAATGCCGATAAAGTGTGCTGGAGCTCCACAAAAAGCAATGTATTTATCTTGCGACGAATGGAAGCGTAGTAACTTTCTAAAAGACATTGATGTTGAGTTTTGCACGGCAGGCGCAGCTCTTTTCGGCGTCAAAGACTACGTACCGGCGTTGCAAAAATACGTTGATAGCTATGGCATCAATTTACAGTTTCAGCATAATTTAATTGCTGTAGACGGTCCCAATCAAAAAGCAACGTTTGCAGTAACTGACAGTAGCGGCCGTACCTCTGAAGTAGAGAAGTCATTCGATATGTTACATGTTTGTCCGCCGCAAAAAGCCCCTGACGTTATTGCCAAGAGCCCATTAGCCGATAAAGTAGGATGGGTCGATGTCAGTGCAGAAACACTGCAGCACAAACAGTATGGCAACATTTATGCCGTTGGAGATGTGGCTAACGCACCTAATGCGAAAACCGCTGCAGCAGTTCGTAAACAGGCCCCGGTCGTTGCCGAAAATGTACTGTCGACGCTTGCAGGTAAACCCGCAATGGCGGTTTACGAAGGCTATGGCTCTTGTCCATTGACGGTAGAGCGCGGAAAAATCGTATTGGCTGAATTTGGTTATGGCGGAAAATTACAACCTACCTTCCCAGCCTGGTTAGTTGACGGCACAAAACCGACTCGCTTGGCTTGGTTCCTAAAAGAGAAAATGTTGCCGTGGCTATATTGGGATATCATGCTTAAAGGCAAGGAATGGCTAGCCAAGCCTAAACACCTCAGTCACCGACCTGAACCGCATAGCGCACCTGACGCCTGCAATTTCGAAGAAAAGAAATAAACCTTTCCCAACCTAGTGGCGGCTACTCATTCTCTCCGGTAGTCGCTGCTTTTTAGTTAAAACGGTTTAAGTACTACCGTTTCCCCCTGTGGAATTTTCGGGTTATCAAGTTCGTTTGGCCCAAGGTGGCTAATAATAATCCACGTTTTGTCCTTGTAGGCAGCAACGATATTTTCCAGCATTCTTTTCGCCAGTTGACGCTCGAGCCCCGCAAAAGGCTCATCTAACAAAATAATGGGACGCCCTTGTAATAAAACTCTTGCTAACACAAGTCTCCGTAATTGACCGCCTGATAGCATCACGCCTCTGGCACCAACTAGGGTATTCAGTGATTCCGGTAAGGCCCTTACTACATTATCCAGTTCCACTAACTGCAATACCGCCCAGAGTTCTTCATCGCCGATAGGTTGATGCGATAGGTTCAGGTTTTCTCTTATCGACCCATCCAATACTTCCGTTCTTTGCGTTAAAAAGCTGATATGGTTATCTACATCCGCCCCTTGCGATAAGGTGATTTTTCCGGTGAAACAGGGCAGCCACCCCATAATGGCTTCGGCTAACGAGCTTTTACCAAGGCCTGACGGACCATTCAGCCAATGTACATAACCGGGTTTAAACTGTGCCGATACCGGCCTTATCAGGACTCGCTTGCCTCGTTTGACACTGATGTTATCCAGCGTCAAGGAAACGGCTTTTTTCAGAGGCTTGCTGCTGTGACTCTTTACTGGCTTCCGCACTGAGGTTTCATTAGCTAACAAGTGTTTCGCTGCCGCTACCGTTTTTCCATAGCCTCCCCATTGAGACGGTAACTCCGCTGCAATCTCTTGCCATGCTAGCGCTGAGAGCACCAACATAATCATTTCAGCGCTGCTTATCATACCCGTCTCAAAAGCAAAGCCTGAAAGTATCACCGCTAGCAAAAAGACGCTGTGAGAGAATATTTCGACAAGCCATAATGTTTTATGCTGAATTGCCAGCTGCTTGTCGTCGAGCTGCTCTTGTCGTTGGGCTTGCTTTAGTAACGCCTGCCGGTGGGTTTTATACGCCCCCCATGCGAGTAGCTCAGTAGCTGACTCAGTAAACGCCATCGACTGCCGCCGCAAACGCTGTGTTGATTGCAGTTGTTGCATTGCCAAAGCACGTGTTTGCTTTGCCATTCGAACACTGACAAAGAGCACAAGCAATGCCGCTATTGCCAGTGCTATCGCTGCCGAAGGAATACAGATTCCCCAAAAGAGAATCAACAGACACGACGATAATACGAAAACCAACACCGGCGCCATAAGCCTTAACAGCAGGTTATCCATGGCATCCAAATTACGCGTTAAATATTGCACGCCGTCGGCAACTCGCAAAGGGGCTAAGCTTGCCAGCGAACGGCCTTGTAGTCTTTTGAACAGCGCGACACGCCAGCGCGCTTGTAGCTTTAAAACAGCATCGTGATTGATCAAACGCTCTACATAGCGGCTCAGAGTACGCGTCACAGCAAAAAAGCGAATTCCGGCCCCCGGTGTGTAAATATCAAATGCAGTATATAAAGCGGCGGCTGTTATAAACCAACCAGACAATGACAATAGACCAATACCAAATAACGCAGTCGCTGTCGCAAGCCCCAAGCCAATAAAAATCTGAAGCCGGACACTTTTAAGCTGCTTAAGCCAGGGCTTTAAATATTGCCAGTCACGGTGATTCATGCCGACACCTTTATTAATTGCGTAGCCCGTTTAATAAGTAATGGATCATGACTTGCGACAATGACGGTATTGCCATCATGGGCATAACTCTGTAAGCACTTTCTAATAGCTTCCGCAGACACTTCGTCAAGATTCTCCGTCGGCTCATCGGCGATAATGACAGCTCGTTGAGATAATAGGCAACGTGCTAACGCAAGCCGACGCTGCTCACCTCCAGATAGTCCGACCCCGTGCTCTGAAAGCTTAGTGCCAAGTCCCTCAGGGAGCGTTGCCAGAAGCTTATCAAGACGCACCTGTGCTAATGCTTCGAAAATTTGTGCGTCACTGTGATGCTCGAATATGTTGAGGTTAGCACGCAAGCTGCCTGCGGTTAGGAATGGTTGCTGAGCAAAATAGGCAATTTGGTGAGTACTTTCGACTTGTTGAGATAACTGTCCCTGAAACGGCAGCTGCCCCAACAGAACTTTGACTAGCGTCGTTTTACCGCTGCCTGAGTCACCTGTTATTACACAAAGCTCCCCCCGCGCTATCTCGCTATCAGGAAACTTTAATTGCTTATTAGCTCCGCTACTGCCAAATGTCACGCTTAGGTTATTCCAAGCATAAAGATGAGTGTCTTTGCGCAAATCATCACTAGTACCAGAGCTTTCTTCAGCGGTAAGGCTATCTTTATTTAACTCGCACAATAAGGTCGCGGCACCAACAGCCGCCGCGCGATCGTGGTAACTTTGCGCAAATTGTCGAAGTGGCGCAAAGTATTCCGGCGCCAGCAGCAAAACGAAGAGCCCTGTAAATAAGGTTAATTGGTCAGCGCCTAACCAGTCGATATAACCCAATAGACCAAAGCCCACATACAAAGCAACACCGGCAATCGCCACACTGGAAAAAAACTCCAGCACAGCTGACGATAAAAACGCAATACGAAGAGTCGACATAGTGGCTTTGCGGTAATCTTCGCCCGCTACTGCGACATCATTAACAGCAGCAGTACCGGCACCAAATAGCTTTAACGTCGTTAGGTTGCGTAATTTGTCAGTAAATACACGGCTCAACGCAAACGTTTGTTGTGCATGTTTTTGGCTTAACCTTTCAGCCCCTATACCAACAAGCGCCATAAAAACCGGAATAATCGGTCCTGAAATTAGGAGTAAAGCACCAACAACTGGGTTTAAGTAAAAGCACACCAGTAAAATAAGTAACGGAGAGGTGACGACCAAATACTGTTGCACCAAATAGCGGCTGAAGTAGCCCTTCAAAGATTCAATAGGCTCTAATTGCAACGAACCGTCTGCTGCCGCTAACGGCTTTCCCGCTAACACTTTTCGCTGCCAGTCGTCAGCAAGCTTCTGACGAGCTTGTTGGCTTGCCAATAATGTCGCTCTGCGCAGAAACTGTTGCTGTATTTGCGGCAGCGTTGCTCTTAACAAACTGGTGAGCGATAACCCGCTCAATAGCATTGGCTGAGACCAAAGTGAGTGTCCACTCACAAATAATCTTTCGGCCAATAGTGCCAGGAATGATAACTGCCCGATGACAGCCACTGTTTTTAATAAACCTAACAAAAACGCCCACTGAATGGGGCGTTTTACGTAAGCAGCAAGCTGCTTTAAATAGGCTGAAGCAGACGCAAAATCAGCGTTCATTCACCATTCCTAATGATAACCCTGGTCAGCTTTGACCTTACCTCGGAATACCCAATAGGTCCAAGCGGTATAGACCAGTACAATTGGAATAACGAATAGCAGCCCTATTAACAGAAACAGCTGAGACTCGTGTGCTGACGCCGCATCCGCAAGAGTATAATTCGGCGGTACTACGTAAGGCCATTTACTTGCCAACAAGCCTAAATACGTAAAGATAAATAGCGCCATGGTCGCAATAAATGGCGTGCCTTCGCGACGCTGACTAACAGACCGATAAATCCAGAATGCACTGAGTAAACCGAGTATAGGCAGTAGCCAAATTGCAGAGAAGCCACTAAACCAGCGCTCAGCCACAAATGCATCGACAAACGGAGTCCAAACGCTAATGACAAGGAAAATGATTAACACAGCTGCCAATAGTGGTTTAACAAGCTTGTAAGCCCAATCTTGAGTCGCTCCTTCTGACTTCATCACTAACCAGGTTGCACCAAGCAGTGCATAACCCGCAACCAAACCTACACCGGTCAAAACAGTGAAAGGTGTTAGCCAATCTAATGCACCGCCAACGTACCGCATATTCTCTGTTTCAAAACCTTGAATGTAAGCGCCCACTACCGCGCCCTGTGCAAACGCTGCAACGGTGGAGCCAATAGCGAATGACCAGTTCCATAAGTACCTGGACGAATGCGCTTTAAACCTGAATTCAAAGGCTACACCACGGAAAATGAGCCCTGCCAGAAGTAAAAACACACCAATATAAAGTGCAGGTAAGAAGATTGAATAGACTAAAGGAAAAGCAGCCAACAACCCGGCTCCACCAAGCACTAACCAGGTTTCGTTGCCGTCCCAAACAGGGGCAACCGAATTCATCATAATATCTCTACCTTGTTCGCTCGGTGCGAACATAAACAGGATACCCTGCCCCAAGTCAAAGCCGTCCATCAGTACATACATGATGACACCAAAGGCAATGATTGCAGCCCAAATATAGGTTAAGTCAAAAACGGGTTCACTCATAACTGACATCCTTAATCAAAGCTTGCTTCAGCAGCAGACAGTGGGCGTTTCGGACGATGTTTCTCATCATCGTGTTGTTCGGTACCTTCTGTACCTGTACGAATAACTCGCGTCAGATAGTAAGCGCCAGCAGCGAAAACAAACGCATAAACTAAGAAGTACCCAATCAAAGTAAACAGTGCCATCCCACCCGTTAACGATGGAGTAACTCCCTCTGCGTGCGTCATTTGCCCATAAATCAAATAAGGCGCGCGACCCACCTCGGTGACGAACCAGCCGGCCAATACAGCAATAAACGGACTTAGCGTCATTAAACGCAGTGTTTGTAAGTACCAACGCTTATGCATATAGGCTTTGTTACGTCGCAGGAACAGTCCAATAACAGCAACCAACACCATTAACAAACCCATAGCCACCATAATCCGGAAGGACCAGAATACGATAGGTACATTTGGCTGTAACTCCGGTGGCTGCTCTTTCACACCAGGAATTTCACCGTCCCAGTCGTGAGTTAATATGAAGCTAGCCATTTTCGGAATGCCCACTTCAAAGTGGTTGGTTTGCTGCTCTTGATCTGGAATTGCAAACAATAACAAAGGCGCGCCTTTTTGCGTTTCCCAGTTACCTTCCATCGCCGCCACTTTAGTTGGCTGATGCTCAAGCGTATTTAAGCCGTGCAGGTCGCCAATAAAGACTTGTAGTGGCGTCAGGAATAATAGCAGCCAAAGCGTCATCGATAATGCTTTACGATGTAACTCCGTGTCCCGCTTTTGAATCAGGAACCAGGCACTAACACCTGCAACCACAAAACCACCGGTCAAGAATGAAGCCAAGCCCATGTGAGCAAATCGATACCAGAAAGACTCGTTAAAGATGGCCGCCGACCAATCGACTACATGGTAGATACCGTCACGAATCTCTACCCCTGCAGGCGTTTGCATCCAGCTGTTAGCCGAGAGGATCCAGAATGACGAAATAAAGGTACCAATAGAGACCATCAACGCCGCAAAGAAATGCACACCGTTAGGCACTTTGCCTCGACCAAATAGCAATACCCCTAGAAACGCAGCTTCAAGGAAGAATGCTGTCACAACCTCGTAACTAAGCACAGGCCCCAGGAAGTTTGCGGTTGCCAGAGAGAAATTACTCCAGTTCGTACCAAACTGAAACGACATGACAATGCCTGACACAACTCCCATGCCAAAAACAACAGCGAAAACCTGCGTCCAGAACGCGCCTAAACGTTCCCATTTCGGGTTATTGGTTTTGAATGCAAGGCCGTAAATGAGTGCAATATAAGACGCCAGTCCGATAGTAAATACCGGGAAAATGGCATGGAAAGACACAACAAATGCGAATTGAATTCGCGAGAGGAACAGCGGGTCAAGTTCCATCACATCATCTCCTAACTAAGGATTTAAGTCATTCTAAACAATAACCTTACAATATCAAGGGTTATTGGCTTTAATTTTTTGATCTAACTAAAAAAGCGCCTCGAATCTTCCCAACTTCGAATCCAGTCGCTTTATCGTTTGGGTACTTGTCGGTAATTACTTTTCTTAGCTCAGGCTCAATGCTCGAGCCATGACACGCCGCACACTGTGGCTGCATAACGATGGCTTTCATCCAAACCGTTTGCCCCTCTTCATTCGTGTAGCGCTGAGTCGGTACGTTTTCTTTCGTTTTGTTCCATAACCGCTCGAACTCTTTTAGAACCTGCTCTTGCTTTTTAGTCGGTTCATTCTGCGGGTTTCTCACTTTCAAAGATGTACGTCCAACGCTTAGGTTTAGTTCATCACTCACCGCACTGGCAATTTCTGGTGCCTGCTCGTTACAAACAGAAATTGCAGCAACATGACCGTCTTTCTGAATGGTCGACATAAGCACCTTACCTAAACGCTGTTGCAACTGCTTCGCCGCCTCTTCGTAATTTTCTTCACTAGCAAACGCGGATGTTGATATACTAAGAAACACTATTGCAGATATAAGACGCGATACAGTGAACATAGTTAACCTCTCAGTTGAATTTTACGTTTAGGTTATATGTTTATACTGTTTAGTTCTATTGGAATTTTTGAGACATATTGTCGCAGGGGTAATCAACATTAATTTCGCAGTTTACAACCACTCAGAATAGTCAATAATGAGTTTATGACAACATCACCTTCAAACCGGAGTCTTAGTAGCATTAATAATGTCGATATTGAAAGTATACGCAAAAATATAGAAAAGCTGCCAATGCTGCCAGTGGTTGTCTATGAACTCATGAAGTACAACCCTGATAGCAAAGACTTTTACGATATTGTTTTAAAACTCGCTCAAGCCGATCCGCCGCTTGCCACCGCATTGCTAGGGTACGCCAACTCTGCCGCTTTCGCGCAACATGAAGCGACAAAAGTCTCCAGTGTTAAAGCCGCTCTCTCTCGCGTCGGCGCCAAACGTTTATTTGAGCTTCTCTTTGCACAGTCAGTGACCCGGGTTTTCCTGCCACGCAAAGCAGAACACCGAGAACTTTGGAAGCATTCACTGCAAGTAGCTCAGTTCGCCAGTTATTTAGTCGAGAGATCAGAGCACCAATATGTCGACCCTCAACAAGTATATATGGCGGGTCTACTTCACGACATTGGCCGTTTTGTCATATTGCAGTTAGCACCTCACGCCATAGACAAAACAGAAGAAAAAGGTTGGCACACAGCAAATGAGCTTATTGATGTCGAAAAAGAAATAACAGGACACACTCATGCTGAAGTCGGGTTGAGCGCTTGTAAAAAACTTCATTTACCAAGGGTTATCGGTATAGCCGTTCAGTACCATCACACACCCGAAGTATTTAATAGTAAAGCCTTGTCGAAAGAAAACAGACAGTTATTAACTGCTATTATGATTGCAGATGAAATGAGCTTCTTTTTAGCAAATAACAAAAAAAATGCACACCTTCCTCCTGCTGAAATAAAAAAAACGCTAAAGGAGTCGGTTTTAAGCGAACATATCGACACCGAGATAGTGCCCTTCAACAAGTTCTGCTATGAGTTTGGTAAAGCCCAACATCAGGTTGAGCGAACATTGGATTCGTTGGGAATAGGTGACTCAACCCATAAAGTCAACTCACATTAGTATGTAGACAGCTAATTGACAATGGTAACGATGCGTATCAATCTAAAACGAATCTCTTCCTAAACGAAAAGCTATGAAAACAATTGTAGAACATTTAGCTCAATACGCCGCTTACCACCGCAACCGTAAGAACGTTGCAACACACTTAATTGGTATTCCGATGATTGTTGTGGGTATTTTAACGCTGCTTTCGCGGCCAGTTTTGCCCATGGAGTTTATGATTATTACGCCTGCCAGCATTGCCGTTTTTCTGTCGATTATTTTTTATGTTCGGCTGGATATCCCGTTAGGCCTGCTTATGACGGTTTTGCTATGGTTTGCGTTGGCTGCCGGCCGATACTTTGCGGCTATGCCAACTGAGCTATGGCTCAGTTGGGCCATTGGCTTGTTTGTTGTAGGTTGGGTATTCCAGTTTATTGGCCATTACTTCGAAGGTCGCAAACCGGCTTTTGTTGATGACATTATGGGCTTAGCCGTCGGTCCGTTATTTGTCGTGACCGAAGTTGTATTTATGCTGGGCTTGCGAAAAGAGTTAAAAGCCGACGTTGAGCGTCAATTAGAACAATAAGTCCCAAGGCTGGCTTGGTTAAAGTCAGCCTTGAATATTCACTAATGACTTAGTTGTCTTCGGTGTTTAAGCTTTTCTCTTTTCTCGGTGGGTTCACCCAATACACATAATTACCTCCTGAACAGTCTAAACCGCTCATTACTGAGTATAGAATCTGCTCAATTTTTCGCCTCAACTAAATCTCTTTAGTAATCAATCAAGTATTTTATTGCCCTTAAAATTTTAAACTTGTATGGTTCCAACAACACCTAAAACTGATTAATAGAAAATATTGGTATGACTTAATGAAGCGCTTAATATTTATCGTTCTGGCCATTTTTTTAACTTGCTCTTTTGCTCTCAGCGCTCAAGCAGAGAAACTTAAACAAGTCTCCTTTTCAGAGGTGCTTGAACTTTCCTCAGGTAGTTCCGTTAAAAAACACAGTTATGGCACCCACCCCTCTCAGTTCTTTGAGTATTGGCCAGCGAAAAACGACGCAGGCCACTTCGACATGATTCACCCTAAAACCGATACCTGGACAATCATTATTCAGCAGCTGAACAAAGAATTGAAACCATGAATGTAACTGATGTAGAAGTCTTAGATAGCAATGACCCGTTGGCCAAATATCGTGATGAGTTTCACCTTCCTGAAAACACCATTTATCTGGACGGCAATTCACTCGGTGCGCTACCCAAACGGGTCAAACAAAGGGTCAAAGAGGTTACCGAGCAACAATGGGGTAACGACTTAATAAGCAGCTGGAACCAACATAACTGGGTCAATTTACCTCAACAAGTTGGCGAAAAAATTGCGCCAATTATAGGCGCGTCGGAAGGTCAGGTAATATGCTGCGACTCTATTTCTGTCAATTTATTCAAACTGCTAAGCGCTGCGCTTAGTTTTAACGGCACAAACAGCCGCAACAAAGTCATTTCAAGCCACGACAATTTCCCTACGGATCTTTACATAGCTCAGGGGTTGCAGGGGCTTCTGGGTGAACAGCGCTGCCAATTCGTTGACGTTCAGGAAGATAATTTGCTTCGCAGTATCGACGACTCAACCGCTGTCGTTATGGTCACCGAAGTGAACTTCCGCAGCGGTAAACGGCTGGACATTAAATCGTTAACCGAAAGGGCTCATCAGCATGGTGCGCTTATTATTGTTGACTTAGCGCACAGTGCCGGTGCTATGCCTGTTCACCTGGATAACTGGAACGTCGATATGGCCGTCGGTTGTACCTATAAATACCTCAATGGTGGGCCAGGTGCTCCGGCGTTTGTTTACGTAAACAACGCCTTGCAAAATAAATTACAACAACCCATTACCGGCTGGTTTGGTCATCAAAACCCGTTTGCATTTAACCCACAGTACCAACCTAAAAGCGGCATAAAACAGTTCCTCGCTGGTACACCATCAATTATTTCAATGTCAGCAATCGATGCTGCATTGGAGCTGTTTGACGATCTAGATTTGCAAACCGTGCGTAAAAAGTCAGTGACATTAACGACATTGTTTGACGACTTAATCAATCAATACGGTTTAAATGACCAGCTACAACGTCTTTCTCCGGCATCAGCTGAAGAGCGAGGTAGCCAACTGAGTTACTCGTTCGCGTATGCTTACGAGCTGTGTCAGGCGCTGATAGACAGGGGCGTCATTGCGGACTATCGAGCTCCGCACTTTATTCGTTTTGGCTTTGCGCCACTTTATAACAGCTATAAAGATGTATGGAGCGCTGTTGAGCAAATACGAAACGTCATGCAAACAGATGCGTATAAAGAGTCACGTTACGCAGAGCGCCTGGCAGTCACTTAAACGCTATTTTGGAGGCTTTATGGGAAATACAGTATCAGGAAATGACTACCAACCACCTAAAGTGTGGAAGTGGGAGCAAGAAAGTGGCGGCAAGTTTGCCAGTATTAATCGCCCTGTGGCTGGCGCTACGTATGACAAAGAATTACCTGTGGGTAAGCACCCGCATCAGTTGTATTCGCTGGCAACCCCGAACGGACAGAAGGTCACAATTTTATTTGAAGAGCTGTTGGAGAAAGGCATAGATGCTGCCGAATACGACGCCTATATTATCGATATTACTGAGGGTGAACAGTTCAGCAGTGGTTTTGTAGAGATAAACCCGAATTCAAAAATTCCGGCACTGCTCGACAACTCCACAACGCCAGCAACCCGCGTATTCGAGTCAGGTTCAATACTGCTCTATTTAGCGGAAAAGTTTGGAGAGTTTTTACCCAATGAGCCTGCCAAACGTACCGAGTGCCTAAACTGGCTCTTCTGGCAGATGGGCAGTGCACCTATGTTAGGTGGTGGTTTTGGCCATTTTTATGCCTATGCACCGGAAAAACTGGAGTACCCCATCAATCGCTACACAATGGAAGTAAAGCGCCAGCTTGATGTGCTCGACAAGCAACTGGCTGACAACGACTATATTGCCGGCAACGATTACACTATTGCCGACATGGCAATTTTCCCCTGGTACGGTGCGCTTGTGTTAAACGAGGTCTACGAGGCTGCTGAATTTTTACAAGCGCATGAGTACAAAAACGTGGTGGCCTGGGCGAAGCGCATCAACGAGCGTCCGGCCGTAAAACGCGGTCGTCGTGTGAACAAAGTTTGGGGCGAAGAAAGCGAACAATTACGCGAGCGTCACAGCGCCAGCGACTTTGAGTAACTCCGCCTATGGCAGTGGCTACGCCGATAATGATCAATGACTGAAAGTGTGGGATAATCCCGCACTTTCTCAGCTCTTCTATTTACAAGCGAAAGTCCCTCTCTATGGAAATCAATGTTCGTTTTCTCGAAAACATGCGCCTTGAGGCGAAGTTTGATGACTTCACCGTCATTTCTGACCAACCCATTCGTTATAAAGGCGATGGTTCAGCACCCGGGCCGTTTGACTATTTCTTAGCGTCATCGGTCATGTGCGCGGCTCACTTTATTCGCCTGTATTGTGATGCGCGCGACATTCCAACCGAGAACATTCTCATTTCCCAGAACAATGTTGTCGACCCGGAAAACCGCTATCAACAGCTGTTTAAAATTCAGGTTGAGCTGCCGGCGGACATCGACGAGAAAGATCGCAAAGGCATTATTCGTGCGGCTGAACGCTGCGCGGTTAAGCGGGTTATTGAGAACGAATTGGCGTTTGACGTTGAAGCTGTGGAAAGCATCACGCAGGACGCTCAGGCATTACTCACTATTGACCCCAGCGGTGACGAGAAAACCTACATTGAAGGCAAAGACCTGCCTTTAGAAGACACCATTAACAACATGACCAAGCTGTTAGCTGACTTGGGCATGAAAATAGAGGTGGCCTCCTGGCGCAACATTGTGCCAAACGTTTGGTCACTGCATATTCGTGACGCCGCGTCGCACATGTGCTTTACCAACGGCAAAGGCGCCAGCAAAGAAAGTGCATTATGCTCGGCGTTGGGTGAATTTATAGAGCGCTTAAGCTGCAACTTTTTCTATAATGACCAGTATTTTGGTGAAGAAATTGCCAATGCCGACTTTGTTCATTACCCGCAAGAAAAATGGTTTCAGCCCGGGCCAAATGATGAACTACCGGCCGAAATACTCGATGAGCGAACGCGCGAGTTTTATGATCCTGAAGGCGAACTACGCGGCTCTCACTTAATTGACACCAATTCAGGACGTGTCGATCGAGGCATTGTGTCACTACCGTTTGTGCGTCATTCCGACAGAGAAACTATCTATTTCCCGTCAAACCTCATTGAGAACTTATACTTAAGTAACGGTATGAGCGCCGGCAATACATTGGCGGAAGCTAAAGTGCAGTGCTTGTCAGAGATTTTTGAGCGGGCTGTTAAGAAGCAAATTATTGAAGATGAGATTACTCTACCCGACGTGCCACAAGACGTTCTGAATAAATACCCGGATATTGTTGCCGGTATCAATGCACTTGAGGAGCAAGGCTACCCGGTATTGGTAAAAGACGCTTCACTTGGCGGACAATTCCCGGTTATGTGTGTGACGCTGATGAACCCACGTACCGGCGGCGTATTTGCTTCCTTTGGCGCGCACCCGAGCTTTGAAGTGGCATTAGAGCGCAGCTTAACGGAGCTATTACAAGGTCGCAGCTTTGAAGGACTGAACGACTTACCACCGCCAACCTTTAATTCTATGGCGGTGTCCGAGCCAAACAACTATGTAGAGCATTTTATTGACTCCTCTGGTGTCGTGTCCTGGCGCTTTTTCAGTGCCAAGTCAGACATTGAATTTGTAGAGTGGGACTTTGCATCCCCAACCAATGATGAAGAAGCCGATACCTTGTTCAGTATTCTGAAGGAATTGGACAAAGAAGCCTACATTATGGTGCACGAAGACCTTGGCGCTCCGGTTTGCCGCATATTAGTGCCGGGTTACTCCGAAGTGTATCCGGTTGAAGATCTCGTCTGGGATAACACCAATATCGCGTTGCAGTACCGTGAGGACATTCTGAACCTGCACCGCCTGTCAGACGAGCAGCTGGAAGACTTGGTGGAGCGATTAGAAGACAGCCAGCTCGATAACTATATGGATATTATTACGCTGATTGGTATTGAGTTTGATGAAAATACCGAATGGGGTCAGCTCACTATTTTAGAGCTTAAGTTGCTTATTTATCTGGCACTGCAACGTCATGAAGACGCTCAAGAGTACGTTGAAATGTTTCTGCAGTATAACGACAACACACCAGAGCGCGTGCTGTTTTATCGTGCGATTGAAGCCGTACTGGAAATTACGCTGGATGACGAACTAGAGCTGGATGATTATCGCTATAACTTGGGCCGTATGTATAGTGAAGAAGTGATTGAAGCGGTTATCGGCTCCGTACAAGGCACCACACGCTTCTACGGCCTGACGCCAACCAATATGCAACTGGAAGGCATCGACCGTCACTTGAAGCTGCTGGACAGCTACAAAAAGCTACATCGTGCTCGGGCTGAAAGAGCGGCTAAGCAATAGCCGCTAACCCAACAAGCCCGAAGCAGCTTATTAGCCCAAGCACAGACACAAATTTAGGAACAAAACGCTGCTCTTTACTGACGTTAAGGGCAGCAACGTTAGTGATGCCATAGTAAATAAGCACGGTAAATGCGCTTAACGTCCAGGCAGATTCTATCCCCCCAAACCCAGCGATAACGGCCATGATCAGGAAGGTTAGCCAGGTTGCAGCAGGTGCCGATTTCTGGGCTTTATCGAGGCCGCCCAAAACGCGAGGCAAGTCACCACGGCGTCCCATAGCTAAAATGACACGCGAGACACCGAGTAATAAGTTTAAAACCACGCCGCCCATAGCTAGTATTCCGCCGACAATCACCACCCACTGCCACGGAGAGTCACTGATTAGGTTAGCGATATTGAAGTGGCTCTCTTCAAATGTATTAAGGCCCCCTACATGCAGAATAGCCAAACCAACAGCAATGTATAATGCGCTGACCACCGCTAACGTCAATACCACCGCCCTGGGAATATTGCGTCTGGGTTCGGTTATTTCTTCCCCCATTGTGGCTATGCGTCCGTAGCCGGTAAATGCAACGAACATTAAAGCCGCCGCATGGAAAAGCGACAAATGGCTAGTTGAAACCGACTCATTACCAACTGCCGGTGCTGCTGACTCAATTCCTAAAGCGACGCCAATAAATACAATTAAGCCAATAATACTGACTGTGACTAACAGCATATTCAGCCAGTTGGTTCTGCGCACCCCAGATAACACAAATACGGTAAACAGCAATAAGAGGCCTATGGCAACCGCTTTTACCGTGATTTCTGACACCTCAAAACTGGCACTGATGTACCATGCCACCGCCAATGCCGCCGTTGCCGCCGAAGCGCTTTTCGCCACAATGAAGAGTCCGCCTGCAATGATACCGCTGGCTGGATTCAAAAACTGATAACCATACTCGTAAGTGCCGCCACTGACAGGGTGGGCAGCTGCCAGCTGCGCAGAAGACAATCCATTAAACAGTGCAGTTATCGCTGCCAGTACAATTGCCCAAACCAGCATATCGCCGGCTATGGTCGCACTGAGTCCTACGCTGACATAGGCGCCGGTACCCAGAATAGAGCCTAGGCCAATGATTAATGCGCCACCTAAGCCGGTTTCCCTGACTAATTGGTTCGCCACATTCACACCTATAAGGATTGGTTGATTTAGGATTGTTACATTTTAGACGGGTTTTTGTTGCAGTTTAATGGCTATTAACTCAACGGCATGAGTCAGTGCAAACTATTCGGCTACAGCAACCATCGCAACAGTTACTGTTCAGTCAGTCCATCAAAGCGATCAGAAACATACTGACTATGACACGCAATACAGCTACCCGTCATTTTGTTATAAAGCTTGTATTGCTTCTGTGTATCTTTGTTTTTGGCTGCGTCCGCCAAACCAGCTGCCAGTCGATGGAAGTCTTTATCCAGTGTTACGAAGCCCTCAGGAACAGCTGCCATTAAATCTTTTTTGTCCTGCTCAGTTAAAGACTGTTTCAGTATGAAGCTGTCATGTATTTGCTGTGCCTGAGCTTCTACCTGTTTATGGTCACCGGTCACCATAGAAACATGGATAGTGGCCATTGCAGACTGAACCGAGCGCATTTCTTGTTGCAATAACCGACTTAACTTATCGGTCAGCTTGGGAGTGACAGGCTCTGCCGCCAAAGCAGCTAAAGACAAACCAATTGCGGTCAATGCCAAACCGACAGAAACGAGTTTCCGATAATATTTCATAAGAACTCCTTAATAAAATAGCCTTGCGCAGTTTACTGGCTGGGTTTACGCGCTAGCATGGTTGCAAACTTAAGTTGCGCTCCGTTGTGCATGGTTCCAAGATCTTCGTTGTACTTCAGTAACTCCCACCCTTTATAGGCGTCACGCAACTGCTCAGTTTTAAACGTAAAAGGAAAAGGAACCGGGCATGGGTGCTCATTAGTATTCATAGCACAAACAATTAAATTGTAACCACCCGGTAAGGTATGCGACTGCATATTTTCAATAACTGCATCAACACGCATAGGGTTCAGAAACATTAAAGTGACCGTGCAGGCGATAAGCCCATAGTCGTCGCCTAAAGCTGCATCGTTAATGTCGTAGACTCGCCCGTCGATATTGTCGATGCCTTCTTCACTGACAATTTGGTGTAGCATATTGATAGCGTCAGGATTATTGTCTACTGCAGTCACATTGAAGCCACGCTCGCTTAAATACAAAGCATTACGGCCATTAGAACAGCCCATATCCAACGCCTTACACGGAGTTACAACCTCGCTTGTTTTCACAATTTCACTGTGCGCGGGGTTTAGACCATAACGGCTATTTATATCAGCTGACATTATACTCACCTAGTTTTCAGTAGTGTGCTGGCATGGTACTACTTTTAAGGCGTTATTAAATAACTATAGGGCAATGTGGTCGACGCAGATCAATGTCGGAGTTGTTTAACATAGTGCTTTTAAGTGCAGGATGGTGGCCCCTCCCAGATTTGAACTGGGGACCAACCGATTATGAGTCCTGTATTGGTGGTTTTTCTAATATACGGTTTCGGACGAAAATCCTCAGATTTTCATGTGGTTATGTGTTTTATCGATGTTTTTGATCCGACGGCGGTTTTGACGATTTTGATCTTAACTTCCGCTGTAACTACCGCTTGAGATTAGTTTTCTTCAACTCATTCATTTAGCTCATTGGGCAAGCTTGAATGTCTAAAAGTCTAACGTTTAGACATTTTCCAGGACCACTACTACTTCATAGTATTCAAAAGTCGTTTTGCATGACACGGTATTCTTGGACTGATCCTCGTCTACACTCATCAAATGTATTACTTGTTATTGCCTCAATAGTTGCCTTGCTTAAATCCGCAGGAGTCAATATCTGGATTATCCCGATTAGAGTCTATTAAGCGACAATTAACCTGACCGGTCGGTCAAGATAGTTGACACTCTATAATTTTAGCCCAGAGTATACCTTGGCTAAGTAGTCTTTTGAGAGATCAAATTCTGGCTCTTCAGACTCAGGATACTTATCCCAGTACGCTACCACTCTCCCAGATTTTGCGTACCCTAACAAGTAATCGTGACCGATCTTTTCCTTAGTCGTCCAATTTTCATCGGTCACGTTCGAGACCATCAGCATGATTGGCGTATGATATTTTAATGCCCAATACGCCAACTCAGATTCAGCAATATTTTTTATATCATCTGCAACCTTAGAATCGTAAAGATTCAGTTTTAGTATTGCGAACTCTTGCCCTGTAAAAACAGGGCTGTATTCAACATAATATCCACGTCTCTTTTCTTCTAGGTCTTCGTACCGAATCCAAGGCTCAATCATCTAAATTCAACTTCTCGTGTACAATTAACTCCCAAATCAGCCGCGCGTTTTTTGCGCTGGCTGCATTTTCTTGTTATGTGATTGCGGTAGTAAATGCTGGATTTGCGCTGTTGAAACCGGCTCCAATTTATCGGCGAGCCCTTCGAGGCGCGCAACTAAAAGGCCTAGCATGGTCGAGAAATTTGCACGTGAAGCAGGCACTCCGCTGAAGAAATTATCACGAAGCCACTTAAAATGGTGGTCTTCTTTAGCCGGCAGAACCAGTGCTTTAATTCGGTCTTTATGACTGCCACTCGCAAGACTCGCGCCATATACTTCATGGGCAAATGTGTTTCGTATTTTCCTAACCATATGAATTGCACGGCAAGCCTCAGAATCTATTAGGCCTAACCTATATGTCATGTCTATCTTTGCACTGAAGGTTCCAAGCGGACCATTGTTAGTGAAAATCTGATCTTGGCTATTTGGGCAAGGCAAAAGAAATCGTTCCAGAATCAGTCCCAAAATCTGATCCAGCTTTGATGCTCCTAATATTACGCAGGCGCGATCACTCTCACCTTTGAATTCCTCGATGAACTCGCAAAACTCCTCGTATAATCGATCATCTTTTTCGTTCGAATCCTCACCTTGGGCGGCTTGTTCTAATTGGGTGTTGCTCATATCTGATGACACCCTTTCACATAACGCCCGCAATAAATGGCGCAAGGAACGAACGTCCGACGACTGCAGGGAGCGAATTTAATTGATTGGTTATACATTGTTGTAAATTCCATCTTTGATTTTCCGCGTGTCAGACATCCACCATTCGCACATATCCCAGTGATCTAGCTTTGTTGCCTCATTACCCATACTCTTCCGTATTTCAAGCAAAAAAGTACCGAGTAGAATTAGCATCTCTTTTAAAAAATTTGGGCTTTCGGCAGACTTTTTTTCTTCCATGTTATAGAAGTATTGCATTAAATTGTTATAGGACTTGACTACAGGGTCTGCTCCCATAAGAGAAAGCTTAAATCCTAGCTTTCGATAATCCAAAGTTAACATTTTGCTAATTGCAAACTCATTTTTGTCTTTATTTTTATTTCTCTTGTCTTGGGCCCAGGCAGCATCTGTCATAAGCAAGATGATAAATGGCTCCAAGATTTGGTTGTAAATTTCTATTCTGTCATCACGCAGCCTATTTTCAAGGTCAATCTTTCGCTCAACGCTTGCCTTAAATTTCCAGCCAACAGCCGAAAGCAATATTACAAGCAAAGGAGTTGCAACAGAGCCAATGGCTGTTAAGTAGTCAATCCATGTTTTGTCTTCCATCCAATCCTCGACTTTCTGTAAGTGCATAACGCCCGCAGGGAGCGAACTTGAGCGCTGAGTTATGCATTTTCATCCACGATGCGTTCAATCAGCGGGAACGTCGACCTGCAAAGCTCAACATCTCGCTCCCTAGACGGTGATTTCTGGCCGTGCTCAAGATTGCACCTAACTTGGTAAATAATCATAAAAATCTCCTGAAGTTTCCCGACAGCTGCGCCTTCACGCTGAAATTCTTCAATGTTACCGGCAGTATCTCGACCATTGCCGCGCATGTCGATCACAGGCACAGCCGTAAGGTAACCCAGTTCACCCTTATGCTCTTCTAGTATGCGCTCAGCCACCACCTCATCAACGCTCTCTTCGATATAACGCCGAATCTTATCTCTTTCATTTTGTCCGTTTAACCGGAAATACAAATGATTGAAGGCGCGCCAAGCATTTGAGAATCCATCGATAGGATCTTTAGCCTCGCGTGATCGTTGCAACCATTCTCTTGCTTTCATTGCTCACCCATATGCACAACGCTGCAATAAAAGGCGAGCGTTAGCGAGTCCAGCCCACGCCTTTTGTGGGCGATTTTTAATTGCCTTGTTAGAATTACCTTTAGTTTTCAACACGATCGACAATACGCCTATTTACGTAATTGGACATTGACACTGAGCCATGAAAAGTAAATAGATCTTCTCTTTGATCTTTCTTGGTTACTTTTATTATTTCCATTAATTGCTCAGATACATTTAGCATATGCTCTATCATGGAATCATCTAATGGCGAATCTTCCCCAAGTCGGTCATGCAATCTGGACAACCTATCCCGAGCTCTTGGATGAGTATTTGAAATTGAAAATTTTCTTATATGAAGCTCTTCCAAGCACTCTTCAACAAAATGCAGATAAAGTAAGGTAGAGAAAGCACCGTGAGATATTTTAGTAAATGACTTTTTATTATGAATAATATTTTTTAGTGAAAAATAATCTGCCTCAAACTCCAACTCATGATTGTATATAACAACATTACGGTCTTTGTTTCTAAGCGAAAAGGATACTACTTCTGCTTCTTTTAAATGGCCGCATAAGTAGTGACTATACTCATGACCAAATGTGAATTGCATTTGCGAGAGTGTTCAATATTCTGTGTCAGCCAAGTTTTCATAAATCTATGTGGCCATCCAGTCGACCTTCAAAGTGGATGGTTAGCTGAGACAGTGTCAGATTCCAGTTCTGCACCGGGTGCGACCAGCGCTCAGTTGCTTTTAACATACCCGCGTACAGCAGCTTAAGCAAGCTACTCTCATTGCTAAAACCGCCTTTGGTTTTGGTCAGTTTTCTGAACTGGCGGTGTACCGCCTCAACGGCATTGGTTGTGTAGATAACGGTCCGAACATAATCCGGATATTTAAAATACGCTGAGAGTGTCGCCCACTTA